>NZ_JAKKCJ010000001.1 GCF_021726515.1 Vibrio sp. CK2-1
AACAATTTGGTCAACCTCATCACTGCCTTGGTCAAATTCAATGCTGCCATTGGCCGTTTGTTCACCGTCGTTTTCTGTGATTTCAGCAATCTCGGTATTGTCACCAAAACTTGGATCTTCACCATCTGCAAAATTAACCGTGATATCAACCTTAGACGTATCACCATCGGTATCATCAATTTCCAACGGTAGGTCGATCGAAATCACATCACCATTATTGGTGATAAGGCCGTCTGTCGTGCCATCACCATTAATATCGTCTAATGGTTGGTATTGGTTTACATCGGTGACCACGGTGACATCGCCGTTTTCCGACATAGTTGGTGTCATGGTGATGTCTAAAACTGGCTTACCATCTCCATCTACCCCTAAAATAGTCACCACACCGTTTTCATCAGTGGTCATGGTAAATTCAACCGACTGACCATTATTAGTCGTAATCTCGCCCACTTCAGAGGCCAGTTGCGCCTTGCCTTCTTCACTTAAGCGTAGCGTTGCAGGGTTTAAGTTGTCATCTGCTGCAGTAATGGTAACGCTACTCGTACCATGCACAGGATATTCGTTACCTGCTGCTGGGTTTTCCAGATCGCCTTCAGTTATTGTGACAGCGTCACTCACATCAGCAGCATTCTCACCATCTTCAATATTGATAACTATTGTACCGTTGGCAGTATCACCATCATCATCTGTTGCGGTAATACCTAAATCTAGATTTGTTATATCATCTGCATCCTGATCAAGAGGACCAGTGACTTGAACGGTATAAGAACCATCGGTTTGAACTTCAACGGTTAAAACAGGTTCGCCATTAATATCTGTTACGGTTACAACATTACCATCAACGGTATATTCTGTTGGTTCACCATTGCTCGTTAACCCATCTAATGAAGGCTGGTTTGGATCGAAGACAATAGTGGCAATTTCATCACTACCAAGATCCAGTGGCACTTGGCCATCTACAACTACATCACGATCATCAGTTTCATTAATCGTAGTGCCGGAATCGGTACCAAATTGTTCATTAGCACCATCATTAACATCAATTCCAATATTAATCGGTTCTTTGATTTCATTGCCATTAATATCCGTACCTGAAACTGGGAACTCAATATGAATATCATCCCCTTGATTGCTCACCATACCCGTAGTATCACCTGAAATATGGTCGATAGGTTGATTAACGGTTGTAGTAATAGAAACGGTTAAATCACCATTCGGTAGGGCAACGAAATCAACATCAAATGAAACGACTGGTTCACCATCTTGCATACCAGTGAAAGTATTGGTTTCTGCATCGTAACTAAATTCAACAGGTTCACCACCTGATGTAATCTCGGCATTTAGTTCACTCAGTAAAGAATCTACGCTTTCTTGCGGGATATAAAACGAATCCGGATCTAGAGCATAAGTACCCTTTTCAACTACAACAGAAGCCGTACTTTCGGTTGGATAACCTACACCACTGTCTAAATCGCCTTCTGTGACTTCAACAGCAAGGTTCTCACCACCTGCAGCAATAAGAACAACTCGTTCATCTTCTTCATCACGGTATTCACGTTCAAAACCTTCAGTATCGTATCCAGCGTGAGTTAAAACAGCGTCGTAATTGTAGTCAATCGATACAAAAGAGTTATTGGCGGTGTCTCCCGCGGCTCCACCAGCTGCAGGCGCTTCTGCTTCTTGAGTTGGATCTTGTCCTGCCAAAATGCTTTGTTGAATAGCTGCAATATCATCAGTTTGATTTGATTGAGAATCTTGTTCATCCGAATTGCCAGGATTCATAATAGCCTGACTAGGATCTTGCTGGTTCATTACCGAGCGTTGGATATTCGCAATATCCGATTCAGTAAAATTCGCATTTTGTGCATTTTCAGCATTAATTTGAACTTGTGGACCCAATGTAGTCGCCACTGGTCCAGTTGCATTTGGCACAATAGAAACCGTCGATTGAGTATCATGGATATGTACTTGCTGTCCTTGCCCTGAGACGGTTGCGTTCGCCCCTGGAGTTACCAATAAAACCTCATCAGGTTTCAATTGATAACTTCCTGTAACCAACACCGCTCCCTGACCAGCTTTAATGACAAAAACTGAACCACTTTCAACGTTAACGTTGGTGACATTTGAAGAAGGAATATTATTTTCCATAGATAACTCAATCTGTTAATTGATTGTTTCCCTAAGTCACTAGGAAAAGCCAATCTTATATTTATAGGAATTTGATTTTAAAGCAGCAATAACAAGCTTAGACAAAACTAAAAACACATTCCGTGACATTATGTAAAAGCACCGAATAATAGCTCTGTTATATATAAGTAAAACTATTTAAAATTATACCACTCAGTATAGTTCCATTCAATTTATTCACAGTTGAGCCACTACAAGACACCATACTTTGATGTAGAACAAATTGATTTAAAATTATGCAACTCAATAACTCGTTCAACCATCAATGCAGGTGACTTAAAACATAATTCCTATATAATATATTTAAACAAATGCCATCAATTCATCGCAGTAATTTGCCTTGCAAAATTAATGGTAAAAACAGTTAGTTATCAACATAAAATTAACTCAATGCCATCTAATGGTTAACAAATTGCGCTTGCTCTTGGTAATTCAATGAAAAAAAAACTCACATCCGAACAACTCGATTTCGTCGATGACAAGTCGTCAGCATTAATGCTCAGCACCGCCTACACCACCAGAATTATGCTCTGGACAATCGTGGCCTTTTTTATCATTGCGGTCATTTGGGCATCCCTGACTAAGCTTGATAAAGTCACCACAGGGACAGGTAAAGTTATTCCATCCACTCAGATGCAAGTGATACAAAACCTTGAAGGCGGTATTGTTAAACAAGTACTCGTTCGTGAAGGGCAACCGGTTAAAAAAGGCCAACGCCTACTTTTAATTGATGACACACAAGCTCGCTCTGACTTTCAGGGTAAAGCTTCTGACATTGCCAACATGCAAGCGGATCAATTTCGCCTAAAAGCACAAATTGCTGCCGTGAAAATTGATAAGCAAAAAGCAAAGCAAACTAACAGTTGGGAAGATAGCGTAATTGTTGACGAATCTCTTGTTCCTGCTTTTGATGAAGATTTTGCGAAAAAGCACCCAATCTTAGTTGCCCGCCAATTAAACGAGTATCAAGGTAACGTCTCTAATCTAGAAAACCAATTATCGGTTGCTAGACAACAAGTCACACAAAAGCAACGTGAACTAGATGAAAACCGATCTCGCTATAGCAACCTACAAAGTAGCTATAATGTAGCAAATCACGAATTTAATATGACAGAGCCTTTAGCAAAAGATGGTGTGGTTCCTGAAATTGAATTATTAAAATTACGTCGTCAATTAATTGATACTCGTCGTGATTTGACTTCAACTAAAATGCAGATTCCAGTTGCTGAATCTGCAGTGCACGAAGCGATCCTAAAATACCTAGACATTGCTCTGAAGTATCGTAGTGATAACCAGAACGAATTGAATAAGGTCAGTGCTCAATTATCTAGCCAAAGCGAATCTCAAGTTGGCTTGCAAGATAAAGTAAATCGCACCGTCGTTACCTCTCCTGTTACCGGCACGATTCAAAAGATTTATATCAATACTATCGGTGGTGTTATCCAGCCGGGTATGGATCTAATCGAAATCGTCCCAACAGAAGATACGTTACTCATTGAAGCGAAAATTGCGCCTCAAGATATCGGTTTCTTACACCCTGGCTTACCAGCATTGATTAAATTTACCGCCTACAATTTCTCTACCTACGGTGGTCTTGATGGTACGGTTGAAACAATCAGTGCAGACACCATTCAAGACGAAGAAGGCAATAGCTTCTACCAAGTTAAAATTCGAACGGATGAAAGTGCTTTAACCAGTAAAGACGGCACATCCCTACCTATTATTCCTGGTATGACTGCCTCAGCCGATATTATTACCGGCAAACGCACTGTAATGGGTTACCTATTAAAACCGGTTCTAAAAGCCACCGATTCTGCACTAAGAGAGCAATAAGCATCATCAAGTCGTCATAACGACTACTGCAAGCTGGTTTGAGCCAATAAAATCAGCTTGTCTCTCTTGGTCAATTGCAATAATTATTTAATGAGAAATGATATGACATTGTATAAACAGCTATTAACTTGGAGTATGGGGATTTTCATCGCTATATCCGTAGTTTTATTTGCTCTTGAATTCCATCACGCGCGTAACGATTTAATCGAACAACAAGCAGTGCGATTCAATGACACATTAGATGCTGCCACTTTTGCACTTTCACCTTATCTGCAAGGCGAAGATACTAAAGAAGCTCAAGCTATTATCAAAAAAATATTTGATAACCATAACTATCAATCCGCCACTCTTGTATCCATTACATCGGGTGAAGCGGTTAATCTCGACTTCAAAGAACCAAAAGATGTGGCACCGGGTTGGTTTATGACATTGTCGAATATCGAACCTGCGCAAAAAACGGTACAAATCACCTCTAATTGGCAGCCATTAGCCAACCTAAAAGTAACCGGTCGCCCTACTTTTGTTTATGAGAAGCTATGGAATAACACGAAATCTATTCTTTTTGCTCTAACATTTTGTGGTGTGATTCTGATTGCAGGATTATCGCTTATCTTCCGTCGAATTTTAGTACCGCTACAGGTTATCCAGGTGAGTGCTCAAAATCTTGCTAACAATAAATTTGATGAAGTATTAGAATCCTCTAAATACCAAGAATTAAACGATGTCGTTTCAGCGTTTAATCAAATGACCAAGCAACTTCGCGCACACTTTGAACAACAGTCAGAAGAAGCAGACAAACTACGTGTTCGTGCGTATCAAGATCCAGTATCTGGGTTGGCTAATCGCAAATACATGATGACTCAACTTGAATCTTGGATTGAAGGTGGAGCAACCGGTGGTATTGCCCTTCTCAAGGTCGATCAACTTGATGAAGTCTATGAAAAAGAAGGTTATACACAAGGTGATGAGCTAACTCGTAGTTTTGCCGCATCATTAATGGAAATTTCTTCTGATGAGTTCAACATTGCTCGCTTAAACAATTCTGAGTTTATGCTACTTGCGCCAAATACTTCAGATGAAGACATGTTAGAGCTTGGCCGTGCAATGCTAAATCGCGTTGCCGCGCTACAAAATGATCCGCTCGATGTCGCCCCTCTTCAAGCTGCAGTAGCTTTAATTATGAAGCACACTGACGACAGTATTTCAGAACTCCTTGCTCGTGCCGATAACGGACTTGTTCAAGCTCGCGCTAACCGTGAAGAGCCAATATTCTTAGTTCCTGCAGATAGTAATGCAAACCAACCAAGTTTTGGTAAGCAGCAATGGAAAGCCATTGTTGATGAAGCGATCGCAAATAAACAATTTACACTTAGCTATCAAAAAGCCATCGACAGCAATAATCAAATGATGCACCAAGAAGTGTTTGCTGCCATACAAAAAGACGATACGCGCTACTCGGCAGGTAACTTCCTAAGTGCACTTGAAAGCCTGGATAAAGGCCAAGACTTTGATATGCACATCATCGACGCCGTATTCGAACAAGTCGATATGTACGATCCGAAATATCCAATTGCAGTTAACCTGACTCAAAGCAGTGTTAATGATACTGGCTTTATGCGCTGGTTAAGCCAAAAAATGGAAACCAATCCTGAATATGCCAATCGTGTATTCTTTGAAATTCCTGAAATTTGCTTTATTAAACAGCCAGATAATACCAAGCTACTGTGTAACATCATCACTTCACACAAATACAGTTTTGGTATCGATAACTTTGGTCATAACTTTGGTTCGATTGGCTATCTCAATGCCTACCGCCCTGCTTATGTCAAATTGGATTTTGCCTACACAACTCAAATAGATGATAACGAAAAAGCAGATGTGGTGTTCTCCATTGCACGTACTGCCGCCAACTTATCAATCACTACTATTGCTTCTCGCGTAGAAACAATGGAACAGAAAAACAAACTGATCGAGCTCGAACTTGGTGGTTTCCAAGGTTTTGTTACTGAGCAAATTAATAATGTCACTGAAGGTCAGGCATAATGAATACAATAAAAGATCCACTATTAAATTCGCTCGCTTATATCAGTCGTTATTACGGCCAGGCCAATTCACCTGACGCGCTCGTTGCAGGTTTACCACTCAAAGATGGTTTACTCACAGTACATTTATTCCCTCGCGCGGCAGCAACCGCGGGCTTAAATGCAAAGCTTGAACAATTACCACTCAATGATTTACCGCCACTACTTTTACCGGTAGTTGCGCTGCTTAAAAATGGTGACGCGTGCGTTATCTTGTCTGTCGATTACGAGAAAAACGAAGCCGAAGTGATCTTGTCGCAAAATGATGACAGCACTCAAGAATGGATTCGTTTAGAAGAACTTAATAAGCAATACACCGGCCAATTATTCTTAGTTAAAAAGAGCTTCCGTTACGATGAACGCTCACCTGAAGTTCTGAAAAATAACGATGGCCATTGGTTCTGGAGCACACTGTGGCAGTCACGTAAAATTTACCGTGACGTATTCATTGCTTCGATCTTAATTAATATCTTTGCCGTAAGCGCCCCACTATTCTCACGTTTAGTGTATGACAAAATTGTTCCTAACCTAGCCTATGACTCACTTTGGGTTTTAGCAGTAGGTGTATTTATCATCTTCATTTTCGATTTTGTTTTAAAGATGATGCGCAGTTACTTCTTAGATGTTGCAGGTAAAAAATCAGATATCTTAATCTCATCTAAGATCTTTAGCCATGTAATGGGCACGCGCCTAGAATCTAAACCGCCTTCGGTTGGTGCTTTTGCCAGACACATGCAAGAGTTTGAATCTATTCGTGACTTTTTTACATCAGCGAGTATCACAACCTTGATCGACTTGCCTTTTGCTTTGTTCTTCATGTTAGTGATTTACATTATTGCAGGACCACTCGCAATCGTTCCTTTAATTGGTGTGATCATTCTGATCAGCTACAGTTTTATCGTACAAAAGCCATTACGACGTACCATTGAAGAAGGTTCTCGCTTAGCTTCACAAAAAAACTCAAACCTTATTGAGAGCTTATCTGGTCTTGAAACACTGAAAATGTTTGGTGCAGAAAGTCAGTATCAATATCGTTGGGAAGAAGCGGTTGCCCACATGGCAAACTGGAGCTTAAAGTCTCGTCGCCTCACAGATTCACTGCAAAATGCCGCGGGTTTTGTTCAGCAATTTTTGAACGTAGCAATGATCGTTGTCGGTGTTTACTTAATTGGGAATGGCGACCTAACCATGGGTGGTTTGATTGCAGCAACCATGTTGAGTGGACGTGCAGTTGGCCCGATGATCCAAGTGGCAATGCTATCGACTCGCTATAACCAAGCGAAATCTGCGATGGGTATTATCGATAACTTAATGCAAATGCCGACTGAACAAGAGCCGGGTAAGCGTTATATCCACCGCCCTATTATCAAAGGTAAGATCCAATTTGATAATGTGAACTTCACCTACCCGAATGCAACCTCGCCTTCGTTGAGAAATATTAACCTAACGATTAATCCAGGTGAGCGTGTTGGTATTATCGGCCGTATTGGTTCAGGTAAAACAACGTTAGAACGTATTTTAATGGGATTATACCAACCGACTTCAGGTACCGTTTTAATCGATGATACGGATATTAAGCAGTTACACCAGATCGATATACGCCGTAATTTAGGCTGTGTACCGCAAGATATCACTCTGTTCTACGGTAGCATCCGTGACAACATTGCACTTGGCCGCCCTCTTGCCAGTGATAAAGATATCATTCTTGCTGCTGAACGCGCTGGGGTAACAAGCTTTACGCAAAAAGACAGCGCTGGTTTAGAGAAACAAGTCGGTGAAGGTGGTGCCGCGTTATCTGGTGGTCAACGTCAAGCAATTGCGATTGCACGTGCATTATTAGGTAAGCCGCCTGTTATGATCATGGATGAACCAACCAGTAGTATGGATAACCGTACTGAAATGTTCATCAAGCGCCAATTACGTAACTTTAGTAAAGATGAGACCCTGATCTTAATTACTCATAAAACCGGCATGCTAGACTTAGTTGATCGTTTAATAGTAATGGAACAAGGTCAAATCATTGCCGATGGCCCTAGAGATAAAGTATTGCAAGCGCTTCGCTCTGGAAAATCACAGAAATCAGCACCGACTGTTGCTAAAAAAGCCCCAACTCCAGCGGCTAAACCAAGTGATACAGCGCCTTCTGCTTCAGAGCCAAGTGCAGCTAAGGCGAAAGCAGCAAGTAATACTGATGCTAAACCAGCATCAACTACAGCTGCCAAACAAGCAACGGCAACGAATCAGAATAAGCCAACCATTCAAACAAGACCGATTTAACAAATATACAACTAATTTATTCGCATGATTTCGTCTAGACTGATAAGATTCAAACGAAATCATGCGTTTAAATTTATATATTTGACACCGTCTATCAGTGAAACGGTATATAATTTGTTATAAATACCCTGTAAGATCGTGTAAATCTAAATTTTTGTCCGTTTTCGGCTTTATGTACCCCTTTCCTTAACGCTTAATTATTTAGCATTAAGAGGATGATGATAAGAACTCCAAAGATAAATAAATTAGCCGTTTTCCTTGGTTGCCAATTAATCGCACTGCCAACATACGCGCAATCTCTTGAACAAGCGATTGCCACTGCATTAGCAACGAATCCAAATATTCAATCGACCTACAATGAATTTATCAGCCAAAAAGAAACCAGCCGAGCCTCAACAGGTAAATACTTACCGTCGGTCGATCTTGAAGCGGGTGTAGGCTATGAAGATTATGACAACAGCGCCGGCTCTCAAGGCGAGTATAACCCTCGTTACGCTCAAATCAGTATTCGTCAGCTAATCTGGGATGGTTCAAGCACTTATAACGATATAAAAAGAACTAAAGCAGAAGCTGAATCTCAACGCTATCAATTACTCGCTGATGCCCAAGACATGGCATTATCCACTGTTGAAGCTTATATTGATGTCATTCAGGCTCAAGAAGTGGTTACCCTATCTCAAGCTAACCATGATGTGCACATGCGCATCTACCGTGATATCAAAAGACGTACAGATTCAGGTTTAAGTTCAACAGCCGACCTCATTCAGGTTGAGGGTCGTGTTGCACAAGCCAATACCAACCTACTTTCAGCTCAAAGTAACCTTAATGACAAAATTACTGCTTTTGTAAAAGTAGTTGGCTCTTATCCTCAAGATTTAAGAAAACCTAAAATTGATGATACTTACGTCGCTAAGTCTCTAAATGATGCGCTTGAGAAAGCCAAAGCCAATAACCCAACGATGTATTTGGCTTACCATGACGTACAAGCCGCTCAGTATCAATACGAACAAACCAAAGGCACAATGTTACCGACATTTACTGTCGAAGGTTCACAGAAATATGGTGATGAACTAGACGCATCTGATGGCGACACCGATGAGCTTAAAGTAATGCTTAAAATGAACTACAACCTATACAACGGTGGTAGTGATGCAGCAGACAGTCGTTCAGCTGCCAGCCAAATAAGCAAAGCGAAAAACATTCGTGATAACGCCTACCGCCTATTAGAAGAAAGCACCCGTTTATCTTGGAGCGCCAAAGAACTGGCTGAATCACAAGAAAAGTTCCTTCAACAACACGTAGATTCTGCAGCAAAAACCATCATTGCCTATGAGAAGCAATACAAAATCGGTAAACGAACCTTATTGGATCTATTAAACACCGAAAATGAATTATTTGAATCTCGTAAGGCTTATTTAGCCGCGCACTATTCTGGCATTGTTGCTGATTATCGCTTATTGAATTCAACAGGCCTACTTCTGAATGAATTACGTGTTGCCATCCCTGATGAATGGGCTCGTTCGTCTAAATAAGGAAATATTATGAAAGCATTAACTCTTTCTTTATTGGTTTTACTATTGGGTGCATGTTCAAACCTAGAATCCGATCCACCGCCAATCGCCTTTCATTCAAAAGATTTAAGCGATTCAGATAATGACGGAGTGATTAACGCACGTGATTTATGTGCTAATACTCGTAAAAACGCCGTGATTGATAACAATGGTTGCCCTACTGTTGTCCATTCAGAAGAAGAAAATAAACTACACATTTTATTTGCTAACGATTCAACCGTGATTCCTGCAGCTTATGATAAGCACATTAAGAATATGAGTAGTTTCTTAGATAAATATCCACAAACTCATATTGTACTTAACGGTTATGCTAGTCCAGTAGGCCCGGCAGAGCACAACAAGTACCTCTCGATACATCGTGCAGCGAATGTCTATAAAGCCTTGGTTGCCGCTGGCGTCAGTCCTAAACGTATTGAAACCGTAGGTTACGGTGACAGCGATCCAATTCAAGCAACATCGAGAGAAGAAACTATGACATTAAGCCGTCGTGTTACCGCCTCAGTGGTAGGGATGGATAGCAGCGTAGTAGAAAGCTGGACTATCTATGATCAACGTAAAGACTAAGAGACCTTTCCTCTCTTTTTCGCTTACCGCCTGTCTCTTCTTAATCTTGTTAATCATTTCAGTGAGAGCTTCGGCTCTCACTGCTGTTGAACAACAAATCATTACCTTCAGTCATGAGCATTTTGGACAACGTGCTGGCTTACGAATCAAAGCATGGCTAGAGCTCACCCATAGCTTACAGAATCACTCCCTCTCTCTACAATTATCCGAAGTGAATAACTTTTTTAATCAATTAGTATTTATTGATGATATAAAGTTATGGGGTGAAGATGATTATTGGGCAACACCGGTGCAGTTTCTTAATGCTGGCGGTGGAGACTGTGAAGATTTTAGTATTGCCAAATATTATACCCTGCGAGAATTAGGGGTAGATGACGAGAAATTGCGCTTAATCTACGTAAAATCACTGACATTAAACCAATTTCATATGGTCGTTGCCTATTATGAAACGCCAAGTTCAATGCCTTTAATTTTAGATAATATTGATGGCGAAATAAAACCGGCCAGTCAAAGAAGCGATCTCGTTCCTGTCTATAGTTTTAACGCCACTAACTTATGGATCACAAAAGGAGGTGCAGCTGGAAGCCAATCAGTGCCGGCCGGTAATGTCTCCAATTTAAGTATGTGGCAAAAATTACGTAAACGAAGTCAGCATGACACTCATCACCCTATTATAAACTTGGATCAATGATGCTATGAGTCTATATAATAAATTCCAAATTTGGTTATCGATAACCTTCTTAATATTGACGACATCGGTTTTTGGCCTACTACTTCACTCTAGCCATACTTACCTGAAGACTCAGCAAAAGATTGAGATGACGAACATGATCAGCGCATTGAATATTGCGCTAACTCCGTTCATTCATCAAAAAGATAAAGTGGGTTTAGAGTCCGTCATTAATGCCTCTTTTGATAGTGGCTTCTACGGTTCTATCACACTCAAAATAAATGATAGTAATACCCAAATTCAACGTAAGAATCTTAATCAAAATTCTGACTCACCTGAATGGTTTCAAAAAATCGCGCCTTTTGAAAAGCTAACAGAATCTCGCGTATTAATGGATGGTTGGATGCAAGCCGCAACCTTAACTGTCACCAATAATACGGCAACAGGTTATGACCAATTATGGGCGCTGACTCTACGCTTACTCACCGCATTTATTATTAATTCATTACTTGCTGCAATCTCGATGATCATCATACTTCGAGTCATGTTCAAACCATTAAAGGACATACAAAAGCGTGCGAATGAAATTAGCTTAAATAAGTTTGGTGACCCTATACCTCAAGTCAATACTCGTGAACTCTCTGATGTAATACAAGCGATTAATTACATGAGTAAGCATATTGAAGCTCATTACGTACAATCGGCAAATGAAGTTAAACGCCTACGTATGCGCGCTTACCAAGATCCTGTTTCTGAGTTAAGTAATCGTGAATATTTCATCACTCAGCTTGAACCATGGCTAACTTCTAACACCCATGATCATTGTGGTCTGTGGTTAATGAAAGTCGATGCCATTGAAGATGCGTATGAAAACAAAGAATTTGAGAAAGCCGATAGCATGGTTAAAGAACTTGCTCAGAAATTAAGTTCATTTGTTGACGGAAGAAGTACCTTTTCTCGCTTTAGTCGTTCTGAGTTTATTTTACTGGTCCCTCATTGCCATTATGAGTATTTAGAACAAGTATCAGAGACCGCACTTAATCTCGTTAATGAATGGCAACCGAACGAATTAATTGAAGATAACTCAGCCTCTATTGGGATGATGGTTTTACATCATCAAACCGACATGAGAACAGTTTTCACCCAACTTGATAGCGCCTTAACTCAAGCTCGTCAACAAAGCGGCTTAAAAGCATTTTTATATAATGAGAATACTATTTTGCCTGAGTTTACTAAGGGTAAAATTGAATGGCAGAACTTTGTTAAACAAGGTATTGAGAATCAACAAGTCAAAATTCGACTTCAACCGGCGATTAATAAAGAGCAACAAATCTTGCACTATGAGGCCTTTGCCTATATTGAAGTGGATAATATTATCTACACAGCCAATCATTTTATTACTGCGCTAGAAGATAGTGATGTGGCCTATCAATTCGATAATCATGTATTAACGCTTGTGAGTAAGCAATTGGCTGCTAACCCTAGCAAGTCACCGATTACCGTTAATATAAGTAAAGATAGTCTTCATAATAGCCAATTTGTTGTCTTCTTAACTCAAATGCTAAAAGCCAACCCTCAGCTCAGAGAAACGCTAGTGTTTGAATTTCCTGAGGTTTGCTTCACTAAACACCTTGAAGAAACCAAAGTCATTACTCAATTACTCCTTCAGCATTCGTTTAAGTTTGGTATTGATAACTTTGGTCATAGTTTCAGCTCTATTGATTACTTACATCAAGTACAGCCGACCTATGTCAAATTAGATTTTACGTATACGAGCCAATTGGATGATCCAGCTAAATATGACCTTCTCGCTTCTATGACTCGCATCGCCAAAAACTTAGACATTGGCATGATTGCAACTCATGTAGAGAATTTAAAACAAATTGATCAATTAGTTGAGCTTGATATTCGACGCTTCCAAGGGTTCATTACCGATAAGCTAGAATTAAACGGTCATAAAAACGCTGACAAATAACCATAAAAAGAAACCCCCCTGATAGAAAATATCAGGAGGTTTTCTGGCGTTAACTTCTATAGTTCTAATGATTAGAGCCTGCGATTAATCATCAGACTCTAACACGACATCATCAATAAACACTTCTGTTTGGAAGGCTACATCACCATTCATGTCGATATTTTCAGTGCTGTTAAGGTGGGTTAGCGCATAAACTTCTAACGTTGTGTTACTGCCTGAATTAAAGGCTAATTCCACTTTACGGAAACCATTCGTATCATCGCCATCAGAATCGATATCATCATTGGTGAATGTCTTTGTTCTTACGGTATTGCCCGCTAAAGAACCAACCCCCATATCTTTCACACCCAACTCAAGTACATTTGGTGACTCATCACCTTTTTCATCACGGTAGTACACCGTTAAAAGGTAATCAGTATCGGGTTCAATGTTAGGAATGATTTGGCTTACACCAGGCCCCGATTGTAATGTTGAGCTTTCATTGATTGAAGGGTAAAACAAACGTAGAGAACCCGGATCACCAGAAGCGGTAATATTCGTTGCTTCAACCGCACCCAAACCTAACTCTGGCGTAGCATGCACCAACCAAGCACCACTGCTGTTGCCATTTAAAGCAAAACGAGTAAATGCACCATCAGCGACTTTGCCCATAGCGGGTACCGGTGTAGTATTTACAGGCGCTTTATCCGAGTTAGAAGAGCATCCAGCAAGCACCCCTGCAATAGCTAAAGCTAAGTAAATTTTTCTCATATTATATTCCCTTTCACACGCGATGAAATTGTTAACAAACCAGTCGTTTAAGCCAAATTATAGTTAACTAAAATACATTGGTCATAATTCCTGCCATTTTAACGAAATTTATAGGAAATATCTCCCATTATTAGGGATTTATTACCACAAGACTGAAGAAAATATCGAACTCAGGAATACGTTGGATTTCTTATAACGTCATAAATAAAAACGCTGCTATCAAACTCGATAGCAGCGTTTTTCATTCGCTCTCAAACCATTACGATACTTCTTACATTGGGTATTCGTGGTAACCCAAATGTTCGGAGATGTTCTTACAAGCGTTTTGAAGCATAGCAACATATTCTGCTTTACGATTTTCATCAAAACGAATCGTTGGGAACGAAATAGATAAGCCCGCAACCACGTGGCCAAAACGGTCATAAACCGGTGCACCGATACAATATAAGCCTGGCTCTTGTTCTTCATTATCTTCAGCATACCCTTGCTGTTTCACAGTGACGAGCTCAGCTAATAATTGATCAACATCTTCATGCGTTTTTTCTGTATGCTTAATAAAATCAACATCTTTGAGAGTTTTACGCACAAATTCTGTATCTCTATCAGCCAATAACACTTTACCAATGGCTGTACTATAAAGAGGGTTTCGACGCCCTACTCGAGATTGCATACGCAAGTTATAACCAGAGTCGATTTTATGAGTGTAGATAATATGATCGACATCTAAAGCCCCTAAGTGCAAAGCTTCATTGGTTTTTTCAGAAATCACTCTCATCTCTTTATCAGCAAGTGAAATAATATCCACATACTCTAAAGATTTTGCACCCACTTCAAATAACTTTAAGGTTAACGAATACTTATCAGCTTCACCTTCCTGCTCTACATACCCCAACACTTTCATCGTTTGCAAAAAACGGTACGTAGTACTTTTCGACATCATTAAACGCTGTGACAATTCAGTAACACCAATTTCTTTTTGCTCACTAAGTGATTGTATAATAACAAAAACTTTCATTACTGATGATACTACATCTGGTTGTTTCGCTTTTTCCATATTTTTATACCTTAAAATATTCCTATTCGCTCATTCTACCCTTATTGTGATTTTTTAAAACATGAATAATAAATACCATTACTTTAAATGAAGTGGCGTTTGCGCTTTTTCAAAACCATGTTTTATTTTAATTTGATGTGACACTTTGAAATTGCTAGGATAGGTTTAATCATCACCACTACACTGTATTAGATAACTGCCCATAAGCAACAAAGGAAATAGCTATGATTCTTAATGCATTTAATTTAGAAGGTAAAGTAGCCATAGTGACTGGCTGCAACACAGGTCTTGGTCAGAGTATGGCGTTAGGCCTAGCACAAGCAGGTTGTAAGGTAGTTGGTGTTAATCGTAGCGCACCTGAAGAAACCATAGAGCTAATGAAAGCAGAATGTCATAACTTTCTTGATGTCCGAGCAAACTTATTAACTCAAGATGACATCCCTACTATTATTGAAAAAGCACTGGCTGAATTCGGTCAAATTGACATCTTAGTCAACAACGCCGGTATCATTCGTCGTGAAGATGCTATCGAATTCTCTGAGCAGAACTGGGATGACGTTATGAACATCAACTCTAAAACGGTCTTCTTTATGTCTCAAGCGGTAGCTAAGCAATTCATCGCTCAAGGTAATGGTGGCAAGATCATCAACATCGCTTCTATGCTGTCTTTCCAAGGTGGAATTCGAGTGCCTTCTTATACCGCTTCCAAAAGTGCACTTATGGGAGTTACGCGTGCAATGGCAAATGAATGGGCAAAATACAACATCAATGTAAACGCAATTGCCCCAGGTTACATGGCCACTAACAATACTGCTGCGCTACGTGACGACGAGGAACGCAATACCGCTATTCTTGAGCGTATTCCCGCGAATCGCTGGGGCAAGCCAGAAGATGTAGCTGGACCTTGTGTATTCTTAGCATCTGATGCTGCAAATTACATCAATGGTTATACGGTTGCTGTTGATGGCGGTTGGTTAGCACGTTAATAGCATTAAAATAATTTACTCAATTCCTATCGGAGAATATCAATGAAAATCGCACTAATGATGGAAAACAGCCAAGCAAGCAAAAACGCAACCATTCTTAACGAACTAACAAGCGTTGTTGAGCCACTAGGTCACACGGTTGCTAACGTAGGTATGAGTGATGAAAACGATCATCAGCTAACGTATATTCACCTTGGTATTCAAGCAAGCATCCTACTTAACTCTAAAGCGGTTGATTTTGTAATTGCGGGTTGTGGTACTGGTCAAGGTGCAATGATGTCACTGAACCTACACCCAGGTGTGGCTTGTGGTTACTGCCTAGATCCATCAGATGCTTTCCTATTCAACCAAATCAACAACGGTAACGCACTTGCTTTAGCATTTGCGAAAGGCTTTGGTTGGGCAGCTGAACTTAATGCTCGTTACATCTTCGAAAAAGCATTCACTGGCCCACGAGGTGAAGGTTACCCAGTTGAGCGTAAAGAACCACAAGTTCGGAACGCCGGTATTCTCAATGAAGTAAAAGCTGCGGTTTGTAAAGAGAACTACCTAGATATACTACGTGCTATCGCTCCTGAACTGGTGAAAACTGCCGTAACCGGCGAACGCTTCCAACAATGTTTCTTCGACAACTGCCAAGATGATGAAATTAAAGCATTCGTTAAAGAAGCTTTAGCGTAATAAATAGAGGCATCTTTCCAAGATTTATTGAATATTCACCATCAATACATGCTTTAATTTTCTGGTGTATTTAGACATAAATAACCCCCAATAGTTATAAAGCTATTGGGGGTTATTTCATGATTTGGCCGGTGTTTTGTTTAACTGGCTTCTAAAAACCGGATTAAATACCTAACGCTTGTCCGCCACCGATTTGAATCGTTTCAGCAGTGATGAATGATGCATCTTCGCTTACTAGGAATGCAATCACTGATGCTACTTCTTCTGGTTGACCTAAACGACCAAGCATAATGCTGTCTTTCCAAGAAGCGAAAACTTCTGGCTTAGTTGCTTTAATTTGAGCGTGGAATGGTGTGTCGATTGTACCTGGAGAAACCGCATTTACACGGATGCCAGCAGGAGCAAGCTCTTTAGCCAGTGCGCGAGTTAAAGTATGAACCGCGCCTTTAGAAACACCGTAGATACCAGCACCTGGGCCACCAGCATTCCAGCCTGCATTTGAAGTGAAGTTGATGATTGAACCACCTTCTGCTTTCTTCAAGAATGGAATAGCAGCGCGAGAAACAAAGAATGCGCTATCAAGGTTAAGTGCCATAACGAAACGGTAGAAATCGGTTGTCATTTCTTCCATTGGGCTACGACCACCTAGACCACCAGCATTGTTAACAACAACATCAAGCTTGCCGTATTTTTCACCAATTGCAGTGATGTTTTCAGTAACCGCTTTATCATCAGTTACATCAAAACCATAGTACTCAGCTTCAATGCCTAGTTCTTTTAATTCTGCTACGCGCTCAGCACCTTTATCATCTTCGATACCGTTAAGTACAACCGTGTAACCATCAGTACCAAGACGTTTTGCAACTTGAAAACCAATACCGCCAGTTGCGCCAGAAATAAAAGCAATTTTTTTAGACATAGTCATTCTCTCTTTAATCATCCATTTATAAATTTTGCTCGGTGAACAACATTCATCACCAAAATAGTTGATCTTATTGTATGACAAATACGGTGATTTTCAATTTTATTTATCACAGAAAGATCAAAAATGAGATCTCAGCCAAGTATCAGGTTGACTAGAAAAGGCACATTTCCTACTTTAAAACGTCATCCATGCATCATTATATTGAAACCTAACACTGGCAGGCTTTGGGCGCAGCGCATAAGGTTTCCTCATAGTACAAAAGGCAATACTGAGTGAATTCCACTCTATTATTAGTGTCAATTTCGTGATCTATGTTGCTTAAGTCACAGAAAGCAACTTTATCTTCCTTCATTTGATTGCTAAACCAAATCCATACCTATAGAATCACCTCACTTAGCTATATAATAATACAATTGGAGAGATATGATGACTAAACCTGTTATTGGTTTTATCGGCCTAGGCCTTATGGGCGGCAACATGGTAGAAAACCTACAAACTCGTGGCTACCAAGTAAATGTAATGGATCTTAATAAAGACGCTGTTGCAGCTGTTCTAGCTCGTGGCAACGCAGCAGAAGCATCATCTGGTAAAGAACTGGCTGAAAAAAGCGACATCGTAATGCTTTGTCTAACAACGTCTGAAGTTGTAGAGAAAGTAGTATACGGTGAAACAGGTATCCTAGCGGGTATGTCTGAAGGCAAAACGCTAATCGACTTCGGTACTTCTATCCCAGCTTCTACTAAGAAGATTGGTGCTGACCTTGCTGCTAAAGGCGCAGGTATGATCGATGCTCCTCTTGGTCGTACTCCAGCTCACGCTAAAGATGGTCTGCTAAACATCATGGCAGCTGGCGACATGGAAACTTTCAACAAAGTTAAACCAGTTCTTGATGACCAAGGCGAAAACGTATTCCACCTAGGTGCTCTAGGTTCTGGTCACGTAACTAAGCTTGTGAACAACTTCATGGGTATGACAACTGTTGCGACTATGTCTCAAGCATTCGCAGTTGCAAAACTAGCAGGCGTTGACGGTCAGCAATTATTCGACATCATGTCTGCTGGTCCTTCTAACTCTCCGTTCATGCAATTCTGTAAGTTCTACGCTGTAGACGGCGAAGAAAAACTAGGTTTCTCTGTTGCAAACGCAAACAAAGACCTTGGTTACTTCCTTGCACTATGTGAAGAGTTAGGTACTGAGTCTCTAATCGCTCAAGGTACTTCTACAAGCCTACAAGCAGCAGTTGATGCTGGTCTTGGCCAAAACGATGTACCAGTTATCTTTGATTACTTCATGGGTTTGAAAAAGTAATCATTAAATAACCTATTACTTGATAACAAAGTTAAGCTGCAATATAAGCGATTATATTGCAGCTTTTTTATGCACCAAGTAAAGGTAGATGCTTACGTTGTTGATAAGTTAATGCTAGCGCTAAGCAATGTTGAATGGCGGCTTCAGGCAATGGTTTTGATAACGACAACACGATGGCTCGGTTCCCCTGAAACTCTAATTCTTCACCATACAACTCTCGAAAGGTATCAAGTAACTTAGTTTGGCAATGAAAGAAAAGATAATAATGATTGGGTGATTTCAGTTTCCAGTCCATTCTTATTGGCGTTCCCATCTTGGTACAGTAGCTCGGTTCGCCCCATTTAAGCGACTCCTCCACTTCGCCTAACTCTAGGTCATTAGCCACTTTAAAGATCAGGCTTCTCAACGCTTCTAATCGAATTCGAGCACTTTCAGGATATTCATCAAAACGTTCTTTGATTAACTTGTTCATTTGATTTCCCTATATAACCTAGTTGCTCAAGATGCAGGTTCCCTTGAGTTTAAGTCACTATTTTCATTAACACTTTTTATTAAGCCTTATTATCGCGAATAGTATATACCCAAAGTAATTGGAGTTGCAGTGAGGCGACAAGTGAATGAGCGCGGTCAACAAAGCTGCAGCTTCAAGTACGAAGGGTATAGACGTAAAAAAGGCACTGAACGTAACCGAACAGTGCCATTGAATTTTAGGGGGGTATTAATCAGTCAGTAACTGGATTATTTACCTGTGTATGTGCCGTGCGATTTTTCTAGTTTATAGAATGTCGCTTGAACATAATCATCTAAGTCGCCAGAGATGTTTTGGTTGTATACGCCAGCTTTAAAGTACATGTACTTGCCGCCAACGTCATAGCCACTTTCACTCATATCAACCACTTGTTGTACATCTTCTTTACCATCACGCTTAACAGTAACCGTTAGAGTATTACCTTTAACTTCAATGCGGTAAGTGAATTTCTCACCTAGAGCAATACCATCATCGCCGATTTCGCCCGTCATGCCACCAACAAGGTCATAGAACGCATCTGTGCCTTTTAATGTGTTTTCGTGAGCAAAGTAAACCGTACCTGTATTTTGGTTTGGTAGTTTACGGTAGTACAAACGGATTGGTTCGTCATCTTGGTCATGGATCTGGCCGATAATGAAACGACCTACTTGGCCTGCTTCACCTGTCGTTGTCGTGTGGTCAACTTTCAATGTTGCTTCAAGAACACCATCAACTCCGCCAGCTGCTTTTAGATCTTCAACCGGTGCTGAGCCAAATACCCAGTTGTTTTTGTTTACACCTTTCGTTGAGATCGACTCATCACCTTTACGTAGCATTTCACGCATTTCAGTACGTGCGTACTTAGTGTTTTTCGAAGTACGAACACCTTTAATGAAAGTTTTAAAGACTAAACCACCGTCATCAGCAGTGTAGAATACATCTGGGTGTTCATAACCGTTTGCTAGGTTCCATTCTGAAACATCATCAGGACGGTTGTTACCATCGTGGTCAAATGGTTGAGATAAGTACCATTCTGTTAGGTCAAAGTTTTCGCTTGGCTTATTGCCCGCTTTTGGCGTTGCTGGCAAACCAGTTACCGCAGGTAGTGCACTTCTTGTGTCACATTTAACGCTAGTATCACATGGGTAAACTGCTGGTGCGCCGAAGTTACCTTTACGTAGGTCTTTACGCGCTTCTTTTTGTGCTGCTGCTTCTGCCGCCATTTGAGCGATCATTGCTTGTTCAGCTTTAACAACATCATCAGTAATCACTTCTGACGTTGGGCAAGAGTTTAATGAACAGTTGATTGCGGCAAACTCTGTCACACTGTTCCAATCATTGCCGGTGTTACCGTGACCAACATATTTAACATAGCGAGCTTGTACTGGTTCAAAGTCAAAACGTTCTAAACCAATAACGCGACCTGAACTTTCTTGACCTTCTAGAACAGGTGTCCAAGTTTTACCATCAACACTGACAAGCACATCAAATTTGCTTACACGCTCATTACCTTTACTGAAAGCTGCGCGCACTGCATCAAATTCATGTACTGAACCGTAATCAAAGGTTGCCCATTCGCCGTCACCATTTGCAGACCAACGAGTCGTTAGATCTTGGTCAAACATACGGTCTGGACCATTACCATCATGGCTGCTTGCATCAATCGCGGTTGGAGTCAAAACAGCAACACGAGGTCCCTCTTGTTTTGCTGCCATTTCAGCGGCTTTTTGAGCATCGGCGCCATTAGATGAACAGCCCATTGCTAATACAACAGATGAAGCCAGCAAGCTTTTTAGAAAAATATGTTTCATCTCTACATCACCTATAAAATGAGGTTAAAAAATCAAAGGTTTATCAGTTAAAATTTTATTTACTAAATGAATCAAACAAGGCCATTCTTTCATACTCTTATAATACAAATAAGAGTCTAAATATAAAAACGAGACCAAGATCAGCTATTGCAATCGATTTAAACTTAAAATTTTGGATGAGATCTTAAAATTGATAACCAAAGAAAAGAGATGGCTTTTTAGAGAAGAAAAAATGATGAGACAAAGCACAAACTCAGCCAGTAAACCCACCATTTAAATAATGATAAAACAAATGATTCTCTCACTATTCATTCGTAATTTTTATGCATTTCAGTGGGTATAAATATGAGTGGGTTTAGACATTAACCAAAGACATTTTTAGATACTGGTGCAGTATGCTTGTTGAAAATATCTTCAATTTTAATTTCCTGCTCTTGATTACCGAAAATATTCACCATTTGAGCTAGGAAAAGCTCCGCACAAGATATTGAATCAATTAAAGCATTATGAGCAGGATACGCCGGTAAATGGTGTTTTAATCGAACATCGGTTAACTGATAGCTACAGGTTTCAGGGTGCTGAATGTAAGTTAAACATTTTTCGATTTTTAAAGTATCAATCCACACGACAGGTAGTTGATCAATGCCAAATTTTTGTTGCACATAGTGATCAATAAATTGCTTTTCTACCACAGCGCCATGAACCAACACTACTTTGCCACGCATCATTTCAAAAAGCTTGTCCATGGTTTGGTCAAGTTCATGCCCATCTTCAAGCATTTCAGGCACGATATGGTTAATGATGGCACTTTCTGAATTAATCCCTTCCGAACGGTTAAGATAAACATGCCTTGCCATTTCCACATCAATCTTCGACTTAACCATTGGAACGGTACCAATACTAAGAATCGAACATTTCAATGGGTTCAACCCTGTGGTTTCAAAATCTAAAGCTAGAAAGTGTAAAGAATCTACCGGAGTGCCCAACTTGGGAGCAGGATAAGAAAGTAACTGTCGCAAGCCATCGGGCCATTGGTCATTAATAGAAATACGTTTGCGGGCATCTTCAATTTTGGTCAGAGGATGACCAAATAACTGCGACTTTATATGCTCAAACATCTATTTACCTTACCTAATTATAAAAATATTCATCTTCATTAAACGAACAAAAAGCCAGCGAGTCAATTCGCTGGCTTTTGATTGTTATAAAGAAATGTGACTTTCTTTATCGCTTAGAGCAGTAGCTTACGATTTAGAATCCGCTTCAATTTGAGCATCTTCTACTTTGTTGTCTACCGCTTTCACAAGTAATAGACCAACACCTAGTACAATCGCACCACAAAGAACAAACACGAAGCGTCCCCATAGTGGATTTGGAATAACGAACATTGCCATTACACCGATACCTGCAACACTGATTAGTGTGCCTAGCATACGACGCTGTTTGTTATCTAGGTTTTGTTGTTCAGCACTTTCGTTTACTAACGGTGTTGCAAGGTTAGTAAAGAATAGGTCAACGTCTTTCTCACGGTGTGGAGCAAGTTTCTTATAGAACAGCGTTGATAGCATGAAGAAACCACCAGTGAAGACGATGTGAGCAACTAGACCAATCGCAACTTTCAAGTCAGACCATTCACGCTTAGTTAGCTCTTCTAGGCCGAACCATGCTGATACGTGGTCTGCAGTGATAACGAAACCTACGTAGTAAGAAACGAAGCCACCGACAACTAGCGTACCCCAACCTGCCCAGTCTGGAGTCTTACGGATGAAGAAGCCAAGGAATGCTGGAATAGTCATTGGGAAGCCGATTAACGCACCAACGTACATCATTGTGTCAAACAAGCTCAGACCTTTCAGTGAGTTGATGAACAATGCAACCATGATGATAGCTAGACCGAAGAAGGTAGATGTGATTTTAGACACAAGTACTAATTCTTTTTCAGTCGCATTTTGACGCAATACAGCTTGGTAGAAGTTCTTAACAAAGATACCTGAGTTACGGTTCAAGCCTGAGTCCATAGAAGACATAGTTGCAGCAAACATTGCAGCAATCAGTAGACCAACCATACCGATAGGCATGTACTCTTGTACGAAGTATAGGTAAGCGAAGTCAGCTGCTTTACTACCCGCTTCTGGGTAATGCGCGGCTAAGTCAACACCTTGACCTGCGATGAACCAGCTAGGCATGAACCAAATGATTGGGCCCATAGTCATCAAGATACACGCTAGAAGCGCCGCTTTACGTGCGTTTTTAGAATCTTTTGCAGCAAGGTAACGGTAAGAGTTAAGCATGTTGTTAGTAATGCTGAACTGCTTCACGAAGATGAAGAATGCCCAGATACCGAAGATGCTTACATAGTTAAGGTCACCACCTGTCATGAACGATTCAGTTGGGAAGTTGTTTACGATGTTAGTCACACCGCCACCTTGAATCATTGCAACAACCGCAGCCGTAACCGTTACTGCCATGATAATAACCATTTGCATGAAGTCAGATGCGATAACCGCCCAAGAACCACCTGTTACTGACATTACCAGTACAACCAGACCCGTTAGGATGATTGTCGTGTTCATATCAAAGCCGAAGATACCAGAAGCAATGATCGCTAGACCATTCAACCAAATACCTGCCGAGATAACACTGTTAGGCATGCTTGACCAAGTAAATACTTGCTCATTACCACGACCAAAACGCATACGAATGGCTTCAATTACCGTAATAACGCGTAATTGACGGAATTTCGGAGCGAAGTAAACGTAGTTCATCAAGTAGCCAAATGCGTTGGCAATAAAGATAATTGCTACTGCAAAACCATCGTTATAAGCTTTACCTGCTGCACCCGTAAAGGTCCATGCACTAAACTGTGTCATAAATGCCGTAGCACCAACCATCCACCAGAGCATGTTACCGCCCCCACGGAAGTAGTCACTGGTGTTACTAGTAAATGTGCGGAACATCCATCCAATTGCGATTAAGAAGAGGAAGTAGATTCCGACAATGGCAGTATTTAAATCAAGTTCCATCGTGATATCCTTTTTTTGTAATTTTGATTTCCAGAACAATATAACCAACAAAAATTCTATTTGTAGTACAATATTGCCATTGCGTGACCTTCATCGACTTTCACCCCTCCGATTTTGTATGACAAGTGATCTGAGTCAATAAAATCATTTCATCCTTACTTACAAATAGACACATTTCTCGCCAGCAAAATTAAAAACGCCTTCTATATATAAGTTAGCTCTTCCCCCTTTAAGCTTAACCTTATGAAATATTAGCCTTTAAATATAACAATTTAGAAACAAGAAAAAGTATCAACTCATAACATCAACGATTAAATATCATGCAATATCTTTAAAATGATCGAGAGCACACTTTTTTAAATTGGATAGCTCACAACGTTATCGAATAATAAAAATTTCTACCGCTTCACATTAAGTCATACAATAATAGATTACTTTATTAGCAACTTAATAAGGGAGTATTAATATGAAAAAGATAGTATTAGGTTTAGCGGTCAGTTCATTATTAATGGGTTGTGCATCTACTTCTGACGACGCGACACCGAGTGCAACAACCGCCGCTCAAACTGGTAGCTTAATTCAAGATGGTCAACTAACAGACTTTAGAGCGAACAGTGGTAGTAGTGATGTTTGGGTAAAACACGCAGACAAAAGTGCAGGCCTTGGTGATGTAGGTAGTTCAAAAGACACTGCTTTTGATGATGAAGGCTCAGCTCGTATACGCTTTATGAGTGCAAATGATGACTTTTCTGCAACGCCTGGCTTAACACAACAAGTAACAGGTTTAGAGCAAAACACCGACTACAGCCTTTCTTTCTATTATTACGACAACAAAGGCACTAACTCTATCAGTGAAGTTGAATTTGGTTTAAAAGATTCAACGGGTAAAGATATTGCTTCTAAAACCGTTCATGCTCGTGATGTAGCACAAAATCCATCGGGCAGCGTAAAAAGTGGTTTTAAGTTAACTACCCTAGATTTCAATTCCGGTAGTAATACAAATGCACAAGTCTTCTTATATATGTCAATCACCGATCCAAGCCAAATTGATAAAAATGGTGACATTGGTAAGCAAACAGAAGTTCGTGTGGATGAATTCAAAATCACCAAAAAATAATTATCTCACTAAATGACCATCGATTAACCTTCGATAAAGCCTTATAGAATCAAGGCTATACAACTAGAAATTAAATTGTAGAGCCTTATTTTCATCAAAAGAAAACCATTAATTTGTTTATTGAGATCACACTTTTCGATCTAACCAGCTTAAAAATATGAACTATTTAGAATAAGTAGATCTGTTTCACATACATCGACCCATAACTTATTTATATTTCATTTGTATTATTTAAGTTCAATAACACAAATTAAAGAAATGAGAATGTTGTTCCTTTTGCAATAACTTTGCTGGCTCATTTCACAGTTACACAATTAGAAACCATAACTACACAGGACGTTGGATATGTTCAAATTAAATAAAGTTTTACTTGCTACTACTGCCGCTCTACTTGCTACAACAGCGGTTAATGTAAACGCTGCTTCTGTTGATTACCGTCACGAATACAAACACGGTACGGAATCAAACGGGGATCGCATTAAAATTGGTGGTAGCACCAAAGTTGAGTTAGGTACGCATTACTACTCAGTAGAAATGAAATTTAACGGTAAATCAGAAAGCTACGGTTATCAGGATTTAGAGCGCGGTGATTCAGAGTTTGTATACGAATTTAAACATTACATAACTGACAAGTTCTATGTACAGCCTGGTATGCCAATCACCTTTGGTGAAGAGCGCGTAACTTATAAACCACAGCTACGTATTGGTTATGATTTTGATTCTGGAATCACAACTAAACTACGCTACCGTCATGAGTTCCGTGATTACACTGATGATTCAAAATACAATGGTGATACATGGCAGAAAAGTAAAGTTACCGCGAACCTAGATTATACTTGGAACAATATGATCCAATTTGGTTTTGAAGCTAACTATGAAAAAGCTCATGAAGATATTTGGACTTTATATGATAATGATACTTGGAACTACGATTACAACCTAAAAATCGGTTACAAGAATGACTCAAACTGGCGTCCGTATGTTGAGTTCGGTAACGTAAGTGAAAGTAGCTCAACTGACAAGCGTCAATTACGTAGCCGTGTAGGTATCACTTATAGCTTCTAATCATTTTTAGATACTACACAATATTTAAAGCCAGGCTTATAGTCTGGCTTTTTAGTATCTAATGCATAGTAAGTTTATCGATTAATTAGTAACATTAGAGAAACAACCACACCAAAGAAAGCCCTTCCCTTTACCAGTATCTTTTTATAAATTAATGGTCAACTACTAATAGAATGAAGCGTTCAGAGTTGAATTCAGGGAAAGATTGGGAAAGGTTGCGAATGGTTAACTAAAACACTTCAAAGGTGGGGATAAATTAAGCGCACGAATAAAATATCGTACGCTTAATTTGAGGTATTATTCTTAATTATGTTGAGTAGACAACGAATAGAAAGTCGCTTGGACATAATCGCTGTCAAAACTGGTGTTATTTTGATTGTAAACGCCAGCTTTAAAGTACATATACTGACCAGCATCAGCATAACCACTGCCGTGCATATCAATCGTTTTGCTCACATAAGTATTATCTAAACGCACAATAGTAACGGTTAATTTATCTCCGACCACTTTAATTTGATAGCTGAACTTTTCATTTAATGCGATACCATTTGATGGATTACTCGCATCATCATCCTTACTACCAATAATCTCATGCCAATATTCACTACCATTGCGAGTTTCATGGGCAAAATATATTGAGCCTTTAGAATTATTAGGCAGTTTACGGTAATACAAACGAACCGGCTCATCATCATTTGCATGAATTTGACCAATAATCACTCGCCCAATTTGGTAACCTTTACCGCCTGTTGTGACATGGTTAACGGCTAACGTGGCATTTAAAACCCCATCTACCCCACCCGCTTTAGCTTGTTCTGATATCGGTGCAGAAGAAAATACCCAGTTATTTTTATTCACACCTTGCGTTTTAATATTGGTATTACCTTGGCGAAGCATTCCACGTAACTCCGTTCGGGTATAACTGGTATTTTCAGAGGTTTTAGGAGCTTCAACTTCGACTTTAAATACCATGCCGCCATCACTTTCAGATGTATAAAAATAATCTTTTAGTTCATAACCATTATTTAACTTTTCTTCATAAATGCTGTCAGATTTTCCATATGGTTCATCTATATCAATTGGTGCTCCTAGATACCATTTAGTTAAATCAAAGTTCATTGATGGTGGCAACATAGGATCTAAATTAAAGCTAGTAGATGGTGATACCAATGAAGCGGTATCAGCATTTCCTTTATCAGAGCTTGCCTCATCCGAATCAGATGAAGATGATCCCCCGCCACACCCTGCTAAAATAGCGGATATTGACAGCACTAACGTTGTTTTTTTCATCCATGGCTTCATTGATATTTCCTTAATGAAAGATCACACTAAACATGCCGCTACAGCCATTAGTGATTATTCTAATTAACATTCAATAATAATCTTTCAAAGCCACCATTAATCATACAAAAAGATCGCAATAGTGTGATATTAATAACATAAAGATCAATATTAACCACGCTTATAACCACACCAATAAATGTTTGATCCAGATCACCACAAAATAAAATAAAACTTTAAATACATAAAGTTAAATGAAAATAACCATCCTCACATTTATATTATTTCACCTTGTAAATTTATTTATCTTCAATCTAGATCACGAATCCAACATCAATCTCAATAAACAATTGTATTATTAAATTATAACACCCAAAATTATAAACACATTAATCAATAAGTGATGATCTCAAGGATAGAGAAAACATTTTTGACACAAACATGACTTAACGCATTACGTAAACGATTCCGAAAAACTATTTCAAAGAACCGGGACAACAAAAAGGTTCGACTAACTATTAGGATGATAATTATGAAATTAAAACCAATTGTACCTCTGATGTCATTGATATTTGCTGCCACGCTTACAGGCTGTAATTTTGATGGTTCAAGTGATGAAAGTGAGGCAGATGATGGCGGAAGTGGCACTGTCCCAACAACATTATCTTCTGATGCTTACTGGAATATTGGTGGCAATGCAGCAACGTTAAGTGGTGTATCAACTTATTCAGAAGATTTACCAAACGTGCATGTTTTTGATGGCGATAAACAATATTACTACGATGATGATGCTGACTTTGGAACATATACGGTAACAACACATGCTCTTGAGCAAAATGCCGAAGCTGCCACACTTCGATTTACTCATTACCATGATAATACTTCGACTGAAGTTGATGGTGAATACCAAGTTTCAGATGGCATCCTTACAATTGATACCGGTGGTAGTTTTGGTGTTCTATCAGCTTCAGATAAATCTGATGATTCCAGCATCGAAAGTGCAATAGGTGCAGCGAATAAAGAAGCTGGAATTTCTTTTGGTAATAAAGTTGCCCAGCTACTAGATACAACAACCGTGGATTCTGGTGAACTGCGCATTAAATTTGCTGATTCATCAACTGATGTAGGTGTAGAAACTATTGTTTCAGGTAAAGTTAGCTTCGACCTAACGTATCAGTTAGATGAAGATACTATTCAAGACGCTACTGATAGTGGTGATAGTGTTTATATTTCACTCTTTAATCCAGGCGGAAACACAAGCAGTAACGATTTACACACTGAAATAATCTTAAATAAGGGTGAGATGGAATACAGGATAATAGATGATAAATTACCTGTTGATGGTTCATTCAATGAGGGGGAAAAACTTGAGGTAGAAATCTCTTGGTCAGCATCTGATGCTACGCTCAAAATTAATGGTACAGAATATGCGATTCAAAGTTATAACCCTAATGGTGGAGTTTCTGTATTTGCCATTAAATTGGGGGATACATCAAAAACAACACCGTATGAATTGCTAATTGATAATCTTAAACTTTATTCAAATAACTCTGAAAAATTCACTGATAATTTTGAAGGCTATGAAGAAGGTCATGAATTATCTGAAAATCCATACAATGGAAGCAGCTTCGAAGCCACAGTTATCAATGAAAGCACAAGCAGTTCAGACGATTCAACAGATACTGGTGGTGAAACAGATAATGGGACTGACACTGGTGGTGAAACTGACAACGGCACTGATACCGGTGGCGAAACTGACAACGGCACTGACACCGGTGGTGAAACTGACAACGGTACTGATACCGGTGGCGAAACAGATAACGGCACTGACACCGGTGGTGAAACTGACAACGGTACTGATACCGGTGGCGAAACAGATAACGGCACTGACACCGGTGGTGAAACTGACAGCGGCTCGGTTATAACCGAAGGTTTTGATTCATATAACGTTGGAACACATATCGAAGATACCGGTTCGCCTTGGAAATCATATAATACAATTTTTGATGATTCTGCAGCATATACTTCAATTGCAATGGTTTCTTCGGACCAATCTACTACTGATAATAATTCCTTACTTATTGAAGATTTAGATGGTAGTAAACCTTATGTCGTTAGAGATTTTAGCGCTGGCGCTGCAACATCTGGTTCGGTTTCTTTAGATGTATTTGTACCTAGCTCAAATAATAAAGGTGTTTATATTAATATTGGAACAGACAAATCAGATTCAAAACGTTATTTTGAAATGAGACTTTCAAGTGGAAGCTTATACCTTGAAGCCGGTGATAAATATATCCCTGAGAATTCTGATGAAGAAATAGATCCAGATGTAAAACTACAAAGTGTGGTACCTGTAGATTCATGGAATACAATAACTTTGTCTTGGGAAAATGGTATGGTTGATGTCTCTGTTAATGGAACATTAGAGCATAGTATGAGTCAATCAGAAACAGGTCTATCATCCACATTACCAACACAATTAACTTTATATACTGGTGATAACGGCAGTACTGGAACCAAAGCCTACTTCGATAACATTAAATCTGATTTATTCTAATAATATAAATTAGCTCAACCAAAAAGGACGCTCCCCAGCGTCCTTTTTTAATACCTCATATTTACTCTCAAATTAATCACCTCAACTACCAATAAGTAAACCACTCTTATCCGCAGTTGAGGTTAACTATTTTTGATTTAGTACCCTACCGAACCAAAGCGCAGTTTTGCGGCGTCTTGCAAGTCGGCGATGATTCTAAAGGCATCTTTTAAGTGCTGGCGTTCAAAGCTACCGAAGTTATTCGGGTCGATGTAACTATCGGGTGCGACACCATGTTTTAGCTGCTGTAATTGGTGGTTATAACGGAACTGAGCGATAAAATGGTAAGAGCCGATAATATTCTTATAAGCATCTTCACTTAAAATTCCCGCTTCTTTGGCAGCGGCAAAACGGCTTTCAGTATTAGATGAATCACACTCAACCGCTAAACCATAAATACGCGCTAAATCGATAATTAAATTAATCGCATACTTTTTAATATTCAGCACCTTGGTTTGTTCACCATTTTTTTCTAATACAAAGCTATTAAAAATACCTAACGGTGGATTGGTATTCACCGCATCACGAACCAATGCCGGCAAGAAGCTATTATTTTGTTTAATATTCTTATGCATTTCATCGCGTAGTGTTTTGGTAAATTCGCCATTACCATAAATAGAACGTATTTCTAAAAACACACTGATATTCAATAAGCATTCATATTCAGGGTTACTCACCCACTTCTTATAATATTCCTTCCATACCGATAAGGGTTGGCACCACTTCGGCGTAGCTGCCATATATTTACCAGTACATAACGGATAGCCACAGCGATCTAGACCGTTTGACACATAAGCGCCTAAATGTCTGAAGTAAATCTTATCGCTATCAGTCGCGTCATCAGAGAGCACTAAAGCGGTATCTTGGTCAGATGTGATATTCAATTCATTACGAGCATGAGAACCGGCACTGATCCAGTTGAAATCACAAGGCGGTTTGCCCAACTTATCAATGGCGATTTGAATTAAGCGGCGTGTATAAGCATCCATGATCATCGACATCACTTTGCCAATGATTTCAGAAGACACTTTCCCTTCCACTAAGGCTTCAAAAATCGCTTGGCGTTCCAGTGTGAGCTGAGATAACTCAGTCACGCTGTTGGTGTATTTGATCTTTTCAATTAAGAAGATGGCTTGCATGCGGTGATTTTGCACCAAGTGGGTCGTCGTCAATAAGCCAACTGCTTGGCCATCTTTCACCACTGGAATATTACGTATGTTGTATTCCATCATCATTGATGCCGCCTCTAGAATCAAAGCATCTGGACTTAACACTAATGGATTTGGTGTCATGACTGTTTTGATTGGATCTTGCAGTGGCGCTTCTAAAGCAATCACACGCTTGGTCATATCACGGTCGGTAATCAAACCCACAATGCTGCCATTTTCATACACAACCGCACACGAACAACGCTTTACGATTCGCATTTCATGGGCCACATCTTTAATCGACATGTTGGCGTTAACCACAGCAATCACACCGCTTGCTACATCCCCTACACGTTTGATAAACAAGCCTTTATCTTTGTTCGACCATACGACATCATGAGCAGTAGTTAAACGTACATCCGCTTGAGAAGCAAAGTATTCTGCGTATTCAGGTTTACGTTCAAACAAACGCAATAATGCTGAATGGGGAATTAAGTAGAGTAATGAGTTTTCTATTGCGGCGGCGGTATAACGGTTATCTTCGCTTGTGGTTTCGCCTAGGAAGGTAAAACCAAAGATGTCATCTCGACCTAAACGGGAGCGTAACTGACCATCGAGTTTTCTCTGTTCCATCGCGCCGGTTCGCACAATGTAGAGGTATTTTTCCGTTAGATCGCCACATGGGTCAATGACTTCACCACAGCTGACATAAGTAATTTGAACAATACTCGCGAGCTCTCGAATATCCTCTTTCAATAAGTTATTAAAAGGCTCTATGGTCGATATATATTGTTCTATATTGGCAAGAAGTGAGTCATTCATAGACATCCTCGATTTTATATTATTGTAATATTTAATTGTATACCTATAAAAAAAGCAGCGGAATCAACTTCCGCTGCTTAAATGGTAAAACTTTGAACTCTATAACTTTGAGTATCAATAAAACACGAATTGCTTAGTTTAACTCTGGCAAACGGTGCTTAGATTCTTGCAAGTGGTTTGCGGAACAAGCTCTCGCTTTATCTGCATTACCCGCCATGATGGCTTCGTAAATATCACGGTGTTCTTGCAAACATAACCCACCTTTTTGCGATGAATGCACAATGAAGTTTTTGTACATAGTCATCAAGATATTGCCAAATGGTAGGTAGAAATCGTTACCGGTTGAGTTAAAAATCAAGTTATGGAAATGCATATCGGCTGCTGTCCATTCTGCTTGATCAAAAAACTCTTCTTCTTTTTTAGCCGCAACATCGCACATTCTTTGGAAGGTTTCTGATAACTCAATGCGTTGCTCTACAGTGGCATTTTGCGCGGCAAGTGCACAGGCTTCTGGCTCAATCGCACGACGCAAACCTAAAAACTGATGAAAGAAAGTATCGTTATCAATAAGGCCATCCATCCACTCAATTAATTGAGGATCAAGAAAGTTCCAATTGGCACGTGCAACCACACGAGTACCAATCTTAGGGCGCGACTCTAATAAGCATTTTGAAGTAAGTAGCTTGACCGCTTCACGAAGTGCGGTGCGGCTCACGCCAAACTGCTCACACAAAGCCATTTCACCAGGAATAATTGAGCCTTGCGGTAATTTACCAGACAAAATGCCGCGTGCGATTTCACGTGCCACTTGCACATGCAAACTACGCTTAGAGCCTGAAATTGAATTAAATTCATTCGTCATCATAATTCTTCTTATATAGATTCTTGTCTTATTTATGGACATTGTATCACTATAACGTCCCTGCTCCAGTATTTAAAAACAAGGTTTAGGTGATATGTGTCACTTATTTATAGATAGTGCCCCTATTCTCAAAATATTGTCCTTCCGCCTGTTTAGATCGAGCTCACATTATTCGCCAATAATAGACAAATAAACGCCTCATAATTTGACGCAATTTAGTAATATTGTATTATTAATACTCTTGAGTGACTAAATACTCGCTTTAATTTAGTCATACGTTCCTAGCGTTGTTCTCAAGATGCCTACTTTATTTGTCTTTTACTTTTAAAGTGGTGATAGTTTTTATCGCTCGAGTAATTTGACACGTTGGAATTCGCTTTATAGCCAGTGCTTTACTGGCTTTTTTCCATTTTGAGAGAGACCTAATGACCGAAGAAAGTTTCAGTTTCACCCCTATGACCTATCGGCTTAATGTCTATATCGCTCAACAAATTGCTAGCCAAATTATCTGTGGCCAACTGCCTGTCGGCTCAAAGTTGCCTAATGAATTAGATTTATGCCAACGATTTGGTGTCAGTCGTACCGCTTTAAGAGAGTCGATCAAGTTATTAGCATCTAAAGGTTTAATTACCTCTAAGCCTAAAGTGGGTACTTTTATCCAACCTCGTAAGTACTGGCAGTTTTTAGATCGCCAATTACTGGAATGGCTAAAAGACAGTGAAGATCCTCAGCATTTTTTAAAACAATTCTTAGGGTTACGTAAATCGATTGAACCGGCCGCTTGTGCGTTTAGTGCTGAGTTTGCCACTGAAGAACAACGCCAGCGTTTAACTACCCATTTCAATGCAATGGAGAAAGCGAGCAAAAATAAAGATGCCGATGCTTGGACGTTGGCAGATCTGAATTTTCATGCTTTGATTTTTCAATCGACTTCAAATGACTTCTTTACCCCTTTTGGTAATGTGTTAACGACGGTTTACCAATGTTTCTTTAACCATACTTCTGTACGAGGACATTTTTGTATTAAAGAGCATCGCGCGGTTTATCAAGCGATTATGGATAAAGACCCAGAAGCCGCCAGAATGGCCTCTAATATCTTATTGAAAAACAACCATGAGTTGCTGTCGCTCAACCCTGCGTAGACGACTCTTTACCGTTTTAAGCGTTCAATTTAATTTCCTAAGTTAAGTACCCATTAAAAAAGCTCATTTCACACTGACATGAAATGAGCTTTTTAGTATTTACAATCTCTCGTTTTTAAGAGCTAACTTCCCAACAGAAATTTACTGCCCGTTCGAAATAATGCTCTCTTCCGTCACTTGTCTTATCGCCAAACGGCTTTTATACAGGTGATTGCCTGCCCATAAGATCAAGCCCCCTATCACTATGAAAGTAAGCATATCGTAACCGGTTTCAAATATAACCCCGACTAAGATAATCAACGCCCCTAACACTTGCGATAAACGACCTAAGTAAGCACCTTGTTTGCCATCCACTAAGGCTTCTTCTTGCGCACTAATTGGTGTGGCAAGGTTGTGATAGAAGATTTCTAATTCTTGCTTACGCACACCTTGAGGCTCTTTATAGAACAGTGAAGATAAAGCAAAGAAACCACCAGAAATCACAATTTGTGCCACCAGCATCGCCACAACGGTTAAATCAACACTTTCACGATGAGTAAAGGCATCTGCACCAAATAACGGCAATAACCAATTCACATCAAACACAAACTGCATAAAGCAAGACACTAACAGCCCGACAATCAAGGTTGCCCACGCAGACCAATCTGGCGTTTTAACAAACACTAACGCCAGCAATGATGGGATCACCAAAGGCATTTGCAGTAACGCGCCAAATAGCATCATCAAATCAAAGAAGCTGTATTCTTTTATCGACGCAAACAACAAGGCCGCAGCAATCGAAATCACCCCATTAAATAAGGTCGAGATCTTACTCATACGCATTTGCTGAGTTTCTGTCGCCTCGGGATTAATCACCGACTGATACACATTACGTACGAAAATTCCCGCATTACGGTTCAATGCTGTGGTCATTGGCGCAATCGTCGCGGCAATCATGGCGGCGAGCACTAAGCCAAGTACTCCTTGCGGCATGTAGTTTTGAATAAAGAATAAATAGGCGGCATTGTTCGCACTTGCGCCTAGGTTTGGATAAAAGGTTTGTAAATCGACATGCATAGTTGCGGTCACCCAAGGTGGGATAAACCACATGATTGGGCCAATCACAAACATTAAACCTGCTACCCACGCTGCTTTTCTGGCTTCTTTTTCATTCACGGTGACGAGGAAACGATAGCAAGACATCGCATTGTTGGTGCCCATGGTTTGTTTAGCCATGATAAACACTACCCACACCACAAAGATCTGCCAGTAGTTGATATCGGTTCCCATGAAAGATGGAATTTCTGATTTTTCAATTAACTGAACAGGGCCACCAATATAAATTAATGCGTAAGCGCCCACGGTTAAGGTAATCGCCATCAGCAACACCAATTGAATCACATTGGTTGCAGAAACAGTCCAAGAGCCACCACTTACAGCAATAAAGGTCACTAATATGCCAACGCCAATAATGGTGATATATAAATCAATGTGAAAAACCGCTGCAACAAAGATTGCCAAGCCATTAAGCCAAATCGCAGCTGAAATAGTGGTTAAAGGAAATTGTAGCCAAGTGAATACTTGTTCCGAGGTTTTACCAAAACGCTTACGTATCACTTCCATTGCGGTATCCACACGTAATTTGCGATAGCGAGATGCAAAGTACATGGCGGCCACAAAAAAGCCTAAAGCATTACCCCAAAATAAAAACAACACCGCTAAGCCATCTTCATACGCTTTGGCCGCCGCGCCAGTGAATGTCCAAGCAGAGAATTGCGTCATAAAGGCGGTCGCCCCTGCCATCCACCACATCATGGCACCGCCACCGCGAATAAAGCCAGAGGAAGTTTTAGCAAAGCGTTTAAAGATAAAAGCAGCAACGATAATAAAAACAAAATAGCCAGCAATGATGGAAATATCTAAACTATCCATTGTCTACAAGTACCTCACAGTAAACAGAAAAAACCGGAATACCCAATACCCAGAGACCAAGGTATATAGACATTCCGGCTTAAGTAGGTTGGTTAGAGCTCAGCAGCCCTTAAGAACAACTTATAGCTGAGCCGTTGCTCCCGTCCATTGGTATTGCACGCCATTGAATTCAACTTTGTGTTCACCTTCTGGATTCGGTTTATTAGAAATCGCAAATACGTATTTCTTACCGGTGGTTAAACTGATTTCAACGATAGTGCCTGTCGCGTTATGACCAATCACTTGCACCGCTTCAACCAATCCACGAGCACCGACTGAGGCTTCAATAGACTCATTAAAGTAACCGTGGGTTTCAAGTACCGAAGCAAACACATGATCTTTGGCTTTTTGACGCAAAATCAAAGTAGGCTCTGAACGTAAGTTGAAATCAGGATCATTGGCACCCGTGCGAGCAAAGATCACTTGGCTGCCTGTCGGTGCGCTAGAAACTAAACTGTAGTAGCTAGAGTCATGTAACCAGCTAACTAATGAGCTACCTTCTACACTACCTGAAGCCACGTTCCACAAATGCTGATAACCATCGGAATCACCTAATGGACGCAACTTGCTTTCCGTTTGGTAGTCAAAATCGGTGCGAATGATTTGGCCTTTATGATGGTATGGTAGATCGTATTCATGCTCAGCATCCGCAGTAATGCGGTACACATCAACCACAAGTGGTTTTTCAAATTCTTCTAGCTCAGGCAGTAATACGCTACGTTGCATATCCACACCGTCGTAGTACTCAGAAATGGTACCGCTCATGGCTTGGAATTTTTCATCTTCGGTTAAGAAAAAGTGTTTCTGACCGAACTTCGATTCTGCTAATGCCGTATTGAAGTTATTTTGCGTTTTTTGATCTACCACTACTGTGTTGTGTGCCACAGTTTGCTTACAGTAAGATTTATTTTCTGGAATATAACGACCGCCAAATTTAGGCTCCACGTTTACCCAACGGCCAAAACCATAGTCATGCAGCACTTCATTACCACGGTTAAATACACTTAGGTGTAAACCATCGTAGTGACCATGATCTAACGCGGAGTGATATTGGTGATCTGAGCCATGTTGACCAAACCAGATCAGTGCCATGGTGTCATCATCTTTTGCATCACGGTGACGAAGAATACTCACACCGCCTTTCTCACCTTGTGGGCCATCTGTCATAAACAAGCTGCCCCAGCTGAAAGGTTTAATTTCATCGGCAGCTTCAACGGCTTGAGATAGAGTCAAACCGGCTTTATGTACCCAAACATTTTGTTGGTGGTTCGCCATGCCTAGCAATACTTCAGTTTGCTCATAACGGTGATAACACACAGACGTTGCCATGATCACGCCTTCATCGTTAATGCTGATGGTTTTCGATGAATCGTTTAGCGCTGGTAGCGTTCCGTCTGGGAAAGCGGTTTTAAATACGGCGTATGAGGTGGTTTTGATTACTGAATCGTTAAATTCATAAATGCCTAACTCTGGTTGACGACGCTCAATCGCTTCGGCAAACAAGTAAATTGGACGCAATGAGAAACGGTGGTAATACGGACCTTCCATGTAGTAGCCATCTGGCGAGAACAATTGATCAAGCTGAGCTAAGAAACCACCGCTTACTTTGTCCATTTTTAAGCCATATAGAGCTTTGTCTACTGATTCTTGGTCATTGATTGCGTAACCACAGATACCCACTGCCGCAACAGCCCAAAGACCGTGGTTATGTACGATGTCGAAGTCATGGCCGTAAGTTACAACAAACATGTGGATCATGTGTTTGAACAAGTCATCTTCAATCTGGCGTTTTTGCGACTCTTCAAGTGTGTGGTAAACACAGCTATAGGCACACGATGAGTACAGCATCCACATGTTTTCATTCAATGTTTGGTGGAACAGTTTGCCCGGAGGATTACTGTCACGGCTAACATTGCTTTCTAGTGTTGGGTAAACCGTCGCGTACGCGGTGAGTAGTTCAACAATGTAGTCACGGTATTTTTGCTCACCAGTGATCAAGAATAAACGACCCGCAAGATCCATGTGAATGTAGTTTTGCTTGTGACGGTTATGCTCGTAACCACCACCTTCACCGTGCCCTGGAACTTCAATACCCACATCTGCCATATACGCATCGGTTTGAGCAATATCGCGAGCCAGTGCATTACCTAGCAGAGTATCTTTACCTAACTCTTTCGCTAGTTCAGCCGCTTCTTCAAAATTCATTAATAGTGGTTGGTAATTCATTCTTCTTTCCTACTTCTTAAATCTAGATAGATGACTTGGATTGGTATTATTTACCTTGTACTTCTAATGAATAGAAACCATTCCATTGATAAGTTTTGTCATCGACTGAAACTTGATGCGCAGTGGTATCTGTCGCAGCCAATTGATTGCTTACCATAAAAGTAACCACCGATTGTTGCGTTTCAATTTCTACCACAGAGCCAACTTCGTTATGGGCAACCACACGTACGTCTTGAACTTGACCACGAGCATTCACCGATTGTTCAAACTCTTCGTTAAAGTAACCATGCGTTTCTAATACAGATGCAAATAAGCTTGATTGACCTTTAGCACGTAAGATAAAGGCAGGCTCACTGCGCAAGTTGAAGCTTGGATCATTGGCACCTGTGCGTGTGAAGATCACTTCGCCATCATTGTTGGAGCTAGTGCCTAACCAAGTGTAGTAAGTATTATTTTGTAGCCAGCTCACTAAAGCGCTGCCTTTCACTTCACCACTTGCCACATTCCATAGGTGCTGATAACCGAAGTTTTCACCTAGTGTGTCTAATTCTTGGTTGGCTTGATATTCAAAGTTAGTGCGAACAATTTGACCGTCATATTGGTGTGAGTAATCAAATTGATGTGCCTTGTCGTCTTCCGATGTTAAACGGTATAGATCGAGTAACAACGGCGCTTCTAACTCATCGAGTTTTAGCATGAATACACTACGTTGCATGTCAAAACCTTGGTAATGATCATTAGCAAACGCACTCATGCCATTTACTTTTGCGTCTTCTACTTTAAAGAAGTGCGGCAAGCCATGAACCATATCCGCTTCATCAATTGAGAAGTTATTCTGGCATTGCTCATCAATCGTTACGGCATTGTGTGCAATCGTTTGACGGGCATACGATTTATTCTCGTCAAGGTAACGGCCACCAAACTTAGGCTCAACATTCACCCAACGACAGAAACCATATTCACGTAATACTTCTTGGCCACGGTTGAAGTAACTAATACCTAAAGTATCAAAGTGACCGTGATCCATACCATGTTGACCATAGTTCATGACTAGTTGGAACACATCTTTGGTTTGATCTTGCATGCGAATAAAACCTTGCGCGCCATTGTGACCTTCTGGGCCTTCGTTTAACTCCACGCTTGGGAAGAATGGCAAACCAATATCGTTCGGGCGCTCATTTTGTGCTTTTTCAAAGGCGCGAGATAACTCTAGACCACAAGCATGCATCCATACTTGGTTTTGAATTTTTGCCATACCAAGCAAGTTATCATCTAGGCCGTAGTGCTTGCTGTATAAGCTCACCGCAACTTGTACGCCCATATCAGTAATACCCATGGTATGAGATGAGTCATTCAATGCTGGGAATTCACCATTTGGATAAGCGGTGGCAAGTAGCGTTTGAACCGTATTGCCAATCACTTTATCTTTAAAGTTATAAATGTCTAACTCAGGCATGTGACGGTGCAGAACTTCTGCAAATACACATAAAGGACGGATCGCAAAGCGGTGGTAGTAAGGGCCTTCCATGTAATAACCAGAAGGTGCAAACAATTTAGAGATTTGTGCTAAAAAGCCACACTCGCCCATTTCTTTTTTGCCAGCATTATAGTTATCTAAACCAAACACGGCCATTTCTAGGTATTCACGTTTATCAATCGCTAAGCCACAAATCCCGACCGCAGCAACCGCCCACATACCGTGGTTATGAATACGGTCAAAGTCATGGCCATATTTCACAGTAAACATTTCAAGCATAGGCTGGAATAAATTGCTTTCAACGTGATTGCGCTCTGTCAGCGACATAAAGCCTTTCACGCAAGAATACGCCAAGCTAGAATACATTAGCCACATGTGTTCGTTTAAGATCTGATGGAATAAACGACCGGTTGGATTGGTGTTTTTTTGTACATGAAAATCAAATTGCAGATATTTGTCGGCATAAATAGTTAAAAGCTCAGCCACAAAGCGAGCGTATTTTTCTTCTTTCGTTACGAGATAAAGACGACCTGCAAGGTTCATAAAGTTATAGTTTTGCTTATGGCGATTGTGTTCATAACCACCCGCTTCACCATGTCCAGGTACGTCGTAACCCAGAGCCATAAAGGCATCGACATCTTTTTTAATGGTCGCAATGGTTTTACCCATCAAACTGTCACGGCCCACTTCTTTCTGCAACGCTTTCACTTCTGCAGTGTTAAGCAGTACAGCTGATACTTCATTTTTCATCTTAAACCTCAAGCGACAATACAAAATCTAATTAAACTAATTACGTTAAAAGTAATACAATAAGGCTTGAATTTCATCTTTGTTTTTACTAAACGAAGATATGAGTCACATTAATAAACAACGATAACACTGTAGGCTATCTAGCCTCAAACCTTGATAATTCATGCATAAGCCTCATTGTTGATAGTAGAATTATAAGAATTTATTTGACTTAGGTCACGAACAGCTAGGCTTATTGTATTACAAATTGATTTTTACGCTATGATGTATCTATCAATTGAAATCGAAATGAATAAAAAAATACATTGGAGAGGACACATGAGCATATTCTCAAGCAACTTTTTTAAATTTGACGAAAACGAATGGGAAGTTTTAGGCGGCGGTATTAAGCGTAAGATTGTTGGCTATACTGATGACCTTATGGCCGTTTACGTTCACTTCGAAAAAGGTGCCGTTGGTGAACCTCATAGCCATGATATCCATGACCAAATTGGTTATGTTGCTGAAGGCAGCTTTGAAGCAGAAATCGACGGTGTTAAACAAGTGCTGAAAAAAGGCGATGCATACCTTGCTCGTAAACACTTTATGCACGGCGCAGTTGCTCTTGAAGAAGGCAGCGTATTACTGGATGTATTCTCTCCAGTACGTGAAGATTTCTTAAAATAACAGCTTGGATTAGGTGAACAAATGACAACATTCAATATTGCAGTAATTGGCGAATGTATGATTGAACTGCAAAAATCAGGCGAATTCCTAACGCAAAAATTTGGTGGTGATACGCTTAATACTGCGTTGTATCTTGCTCGCCTAACCAAACATACTGCTATTAAAACAAGCTACATTACCGCACTTGGTCGTGAAGGCTTTAGCCAAAACATGATTGATAGCTGGTCAAAAGAAGCGATTGATACTCAACACATCCTTCGTTTTGAAAACAAGCAACCCGGTATGTACTACATCGAAACCGATGACACTGGTGAGCGTAGCTTCTACTACTGGCGTAATGATGCCGCTGCGAAATACATGTTTGATCAAGCTGAGAGCGCTCAACTGATCGAAACATTATCAACCTTCGATGCGGTTTATTTAAGTGGTATCACATTAGCTATTTTGACTGAGCAAGGTCGTGAGCAGTTGTTCACACTACTTGGTAAATTGAAAGCCAATGGCAGCAAAGTGATTTTTGATAATAACTTCCGTCCAAAATTGTGGGAATCGGTTGAAGAAGCGCAACAAGCGTATCTTAAAACACTATCATTCTGTGATATTGCCTTGCTGACATTCGATGATGAACAAGACCTCTTTGGTGACGACAATATCGAACAATGTATTGCTCGTACTCAAGGCCAAGGCGTTAAAGAGATTGCGATTAAACGTGGCAGCAAAGATTGTGTTGTTGTAGAAGAAGACAGCATTCAATACGTTGCAACTAAACCGGTTGATAACGTAGTCGACACGACTGCCGCAGGTGACTCATTCAGTGCGGGTTATTTAGCTAGACGTTTAAATGGTCACAGCGCGAAAGACTCTGCCCTATCAGGTCACAAAGTAGCTGGCACTGTTATCCAACATCAAGGCGCGATTATTCCAAGTGAAGCCATGCCTGACATTGGCTTGTAAATATTAGCTTCTAAAAGCTGGTCGATTAACGACCAGTTTATAAAATTTAAGGATTTAAAAATGTCTAACTTAGATCAACAACTTGCTGACTTAAAAGTCATTCCAGTGATTGCACTGAATAAAGTTGAACACGCCCTTCCGCTTGCGAAAGCATTAATGGAAAACGGCATGCCTTGTGCAGAAATTACTTTCCGTACCGAAGCTGCTGTAGGTTCAATCAAAGCAATGCGTGAAGCGTACCCTGAGATGCTGATTGGCGCGGGTACAATTTTGACACCTGAGCAAGTTGATCAAGCTATTGAAGCTGGCGTTGATTTCATCGTAAGCCCAGGCTTGAACCCAACGACGGTTAAATACTGTCAACAAAAGAACATGCCAATTGTTCCGGGTGTTAACAACCCAAGCCTAGTTGAGCAAGCAATGGAATTAGGTCTTAAAACCGTTAAGTTCTTCCCAGCAGAGCCATCTGGTGGCGTTGGCATGTTGAAAGCATTAACCGCTGTTTACCCAGTGAAATTTATGCCAACTGGCGGCGTAAGCTTATCAAACATTGATGACTACCTATCTATCCCAGCGGTACTTGCTTGTGGCGGCACTTGGATGGTTCCAACTTCTCTTATTGATAACGAGCAATGGGATGAGTTAGGTGCATTAGTTAAAGATGCAGTAGCAAAAGTAAACTAGTTTAAAGTTGCCCAAGACACTTGGGTATAAAGTAATTGTATTTCCTAAGTACAAAATCTTATCATTCTCACCCCGAATGATTTTTTTGCCCTGACTCCCCTGTCAGGGCTTTTTTTTATCTATTGATAACTAGTTTTATAGCCACTAGCTTCAAAGTGCCTAATTCTTTTGAATAGAAGCTCTTTCGACTAATCGGCATGGCACCACCACTTTTTTATAGCCCACCGAATCAGATGATTCATTTAATCGATTTAATAATAAGCTCGCCGATTCAACACCGAGTTGATAAGAGTCTTGTTGAATGACACTAACTGGCACTTTAAACATATCGACCATCGGAATTTCATCAAACCCCAATACAGAAACCTGTTGTGGAATCTCAATTTGATGCTCATCGAGTGCTTTCAGTAAATCGACAGTAATCGCCAAATGTTGAGTAAAAAATGCGGTTGGCGGATTGCTAGTATGCAGTTGCTCAACCGGAGAAACCTCAAAGCCAGATTCTCGATCCCAGATGCTAAGCAAATCCTTATCAAAAGGAATTTGATGTGCCTTCAAAGCTTCTACATAGCCCAAGTAGCGTTCTTTTCTTGAGATGCTTGATTCAAAGTCCTGAGTCATAAAGCCAATTCGTTTATGACCTAATGCAATCAAATGTTCTGTGGCTTTCCTAGCCGCTTGTTTAAAATCAGATAGCACAATATCGGTTTGGCAATGTTGGTACTCTAATTGGAATTGAACGACTGGGTAGTCACTGGCAGTGTATTGATTGATCAAATCGGCATTTTTGCCCGTTGAAGTAATAATAATGCCATCGACACACATTTGCTTTAATGCCATTAACGAGCGTTTTTCAATTTCTTCATCAAAGTCGGTGTTATAGATTAAAACGTTGTAGCCCGCTTGCTTACAGAAATCATCAATGCCTCGTAAGATCCGGCTGGTATTAAAGCCGGTAATATCTCGCACTATCACACCAATCGTTTTGGTTTTATCGCTTTTTAAACTTCGTGCAATTGGATTCGGCACATAGTTCAGCGCTTCCACCGCAATACGGATCTTTTCTTTTGTCGTTTCAGACATGTGGCTATAGCGGCCATTAAAGTATTGGGAAACCGTACTTTTCGATACGTTGGCATGATTTGCCACATCAATCATTCTAATTTTAGTCATTATTATTTTTTGTTAACTGGATCAACTTGGTTATTTGACATCCTATCTGGATCCTTTATTCTAATCAAGTAAACCGATTTACTAAATCGATTTGGTAAAATACAAAATATCTTCTGTTACCGTCATCATTCACGAGGTAAGTAATGAAAATTCAAGACATAAAAGTATTCGTTTGCAGTCCGGGAAGAAACTTCGTCACCGTTAAGGTCATCACAGAAGATGGTACTTACGGTTTAGGCGATGCGACGGTCAATGGACGCGAGTTAGCCGTGGCCACCTACTTAGAAGAACACGTTGTTCCTTGCTTAATTGGCCGTGATGCGCACAGTATTGAAGATATTTGGCAATACCTATATCAAGGTGTGTATTGGCGTCGTGGACCAATCACTATGGCTGCCATTGCCGCAATTGATATGGCTTTATGGGATATTAAAGGTAAAGTCGCTGGCCTACCGGTTTATCAACTACTAGGTGGTAAATGCCGTACTGGTGTCAGTTTGTATGCTCATGCCAATGGCGAAAATATTGACGATACATTGGATAAAGTCCAAGAATGTATCGACCAAGGCTTTAAAGCTGTCAGACTGCAATCGGCTATTCCTGGGTTATCTGAAACTTACGGAGTATTAGGCGATAAAAAAGATTACTTCGAGCTACAAGGCAACCGTCCACTACCGCCCGAGCAAGAATGGTCAACGGCAAAATATTTCAAACTTGTCCCGGAATTATTCAAAAAAGCTCGCGAACGTTTTGGCGACCAAGTTCACTTCTTACATGATGTCCATAGTCGCCTCACCCCTATCGAATCCGCTAAATTAGGCAAGATGTTAGAAGAATATAACTTGTTATTCTTAGAAGATGCGTCGATTGCCGAAAACCAAGAAAACTACAAACTTATTCGTCATCACACCACCACGCCTTTAGCATTAGGTGAAACTTATAACACGATATGGGATTGTAAAGATCTGCTGCAAAACCAGTTGATTGATTATATTCGCGTCGCAGCAACTCATGCAGGTGGGATTACCGGAGTGAAAAAGATCTCTGACTTTGCCGCCGTTTACAATGTTCGTACTGCTCCTCATGGCGCACCGGATCTTTCTCCAATTTGTTTCGCCGCGCACATGCACTTAAATATTTCGACCCATAACTTTGGCATTCAAGAGTTCGTTGGGTTTGGTAATGAAGAATCTAAAACCATCTTTAAACATGGCATGACGCTAGAAAATGGCATGGTGATCATTAGTGATGCACCGGGACTCGGTGTCGAGTTTGATGAAACCAAAGCCGCAGAGTTTCCTTATAAGCGTTCATATCTGCCAGTAAGCCGTTTAGAAGATGGCACCTTGTGGCACTGGTAATCAAGCATTTAAATAGAATTAAGGAGAATTCCATGACAAGCAAACTGAAAGTATTGGTATATGGAACAGGCTTTGCCGGACAAGGCCATGCACAAGCATTTCGTGATGCTGGCGCTGAAGTGGTAGGCATTGTGGGTCGTACCCCAAACATCGTTGAAGAAGTCGCGAAAAAAATTAACGTTCCTTATTTTGGTACCGATTGGCAACAAGCATTAGAAACTTGCCAACCGGATATTGTATCGATTGCAACGCCAGGTGGCGCTCATGTGGAGCCTATCAAGCAAGCTATCCAATTTGGCTGCCATGTTTTTTGTGATAAGCCATTAACCGAAGGTGGTGATTCGGCGCAAGAGTTGTATCGATTGGCCGAAGAAAAACAAGTGAAAACAGCTTTTGCGGCAAGCTTCCGTTATATGCCACACATCATGCAAGCTAAAGAATTAGTGGCTCAAGGCTATATTGGTGAACCTCGTGAAGTTGAGTGTATTTCGCACTTTAATCTCGACCCTTACATTCCTTTTGGCTGGTCACATACCATCGAAAATGGCGGCGGTCGTTTAAATAATAACTTCACTCACTTGGTGTCGATTGTCACATCGGTAGTAGGTGAAAACATTTTAGCGGTACAAGGTGAAGTCCGTAACGATATGCCAAAAGCGCCTGTGGTTTCAGGGGTACATAACTTTACTGAGCGTCGAAATTTCATTCCAAAAGACATCAATGATCCAAGCCTAGAATGGAAAGATTGTAATGTAGAGTGGTCTTATACGGTATTAATCAAGATTGAAAGCCGACTGCCTGCCGCTCAACCGGTTTCTGTTCTATTCAAACATGGTGGCTTAACTCCACGCTTTAATGAAGATCATATTGTTTTCCACGGCAGCAAAGGCTCGATTTACATTAAAGGTCACTATGGTAATGGCCCACTGTATCTATGGGGTGAAAACAAAGAATGGGTAGAAGTTGAATTGCCTCAACATATTGCGGATGAACTGCCTAAAATCGAAGATGATACCCAAAGAAGTTGGACTCACTTAGCTAAGCAATTAGTGCTGGATTTACAAGGCGAAAACGTAGAACCGTATCAAGGTTTTAAAGAAGGCGCGGAGTACCAACAAATTATCGACCACATTCGTAAAAATGATCGTTGGTTAGATTTGAACTAGCATCCAAGATAAATCATAAGCAAAAAAAGCCCCACGATAATGTGGGGCAAAGTACTTCAACCTATAAGAGCAAATCAGTGGAGCATAGGATTAAAAATCTTCTATTGATCAAGCGTTAACTTGTAGAAACTTACTTTTGTGTAATCACCCGCTTCTATCCCATTGTTGGTACATTGAGATGAGCCAGTATTACATTGGTTGTATGCACCCGCTTTAAAGTACATCCAATCTTGTGCGTAGCTAGTATCTTTCGCTTCACCTGGGTACGGCTTGCTTAAATCAATATCAAAGGTTTTAACGATTTCAGTCGGCTCACCAATATTCTTTTTGAATGTTAGGTGCATAACGTTATCTTCAACATTGACATCGTAAGAGAAAACTTCCCCTAGTGCGATACCATCTTCTGGTGATGCATCAGATTGCTTTAAGCGATTTTTCCCAAATACATCGTGTTTGATGTCTTTACGGTCAGCTTTGTTTTCTGGGTTTGTTTCATAGTTCCAAGAAAGTGAACCTAGATCGTGGTTAGGTAGTTTGCGGTAAATGATCTTCAATGGTTCGTTGTTTGAGCCATGGATTTGACCAATAACCACCGCATGTGCGCCAGATTTTGAATCATTACCACTGGTGCTCACCCAATCTACTTTTAAGACTGCAGATAAGTGGCCACCCACTGAACCGTATTCATCAGCATTGTCATTAGCTGCGATCGCAAAGTTGTTATCTGGTGCTTTATATTCTGTTCCTAGCATTGCACGTAACTCAGTACGAGCATTTTTACTATTTGGCGTCGTTACCGCATGGTTTGGAACACTAAATACCATCGCGCCAGATTCTGGGTCAGTAAAGAACCAATCTGGATGTGAGAATGGAGGAACATGGTTGTTTAACTGTTCTTTTGATAATTCCATGGTCTTACCTTGACGCCCTGGTTTATCATCTGGGTACGGTAAGTTAATTTTCCATTTAGATAAGTCAAAGTTTTCAGCAGGCGCTTTATTGACATCAAGCTGTTTGATTAACTCTGCTTGGGTTGCAGTCGGAGCTGCCATGGCTGTCGATGTAGAGTTTGATTGTTCTGCTGTCGAACAACCCGCTAATAGACCTGCAACAACCAATCCTAAATATACTTTTTTCATTTTAGATACATTCCCTAATTCAGATAATAACTGCGTCTCTAATGCAAAAAACTATAACTTAATATTGTATTACTTAATGTGAGGTGGGTAGATTTATAATCTTTTCATTCAACTACAAGCAACTGAAAAGGCAAGGAAGTTAATATCGAAAAGCCGTTAAAGCCTTGTTTCGTCTAGCATCAGCACAATCAACCCTACAAAGATTAATCATACAAATAAGTTCATTTTTGTGATCTTTCTCAGCATTAGACGGATAAAAAAATAAGAGCCTACCGATAAGTAAGCTCTTATTATCTTAAGATTTGTCTATTCTATTAATGACTGTAATTGTCGTGAGTATTGCTTAACTCGTAGAAAGTGACTTTCGCATAATCATCGTCTTCACTGGTGTTATCTTGTAAGTAAATACCTGCTTTGAAGTACATGTAGTTACTTGCATCATCATAACCACTGCCCGACATATCGACCGTTTTCTGTGCGAGCTGTGAACCATTTTGGCTAATCGTCACAATTAAATCGTCACCGTTGACCGTAATGTCGTATGAGAAGGTTTCATCCAACTCAATACCATCTGATGGATTGCTGGTTGAATTTAAGCTACCACTAGAGCTCACCATTGAACCAAGTAAGTTGTACCAGGTTTCATCGCCACCATCTGATTTTGATGTTTCGTGAGCAAAGTAGATCGCCCCTTTACTGTTGTTCGGCAACTTATGGTAGTACAGGCGAATCGGTTCATTATTCTGAGCATGGATCTGCCCAACCACAATACGACCAACTTGTTCATTGTTTGATGAAGTTGTCGTTACATGGTTCACCGCTAACGTGGCTTTTAATGTTCCATCGATACCAGCAAAGTCGCCTTGGTCACTACTTGAAATGCTTGAGAACGCCCAGTTATTTTCTGCACCACTGGTCGATTTAGAGGTATCACCACGACGCAACATTTCACGTAGTTCTGTACGAACATACTTAGTGTTTTCGGATGTTTTATAGCCTTTCACTGGCGTATAGAAGACCATTCCACCATCTGAACCTGTGTAGAAAAAGTCATCTTCATAGCTTGCGGCTAATTCATTTTCTTTAATTGATGTTGCGTAACCGTCACCTTCATCTAAAGGAATACTTAGATACCAATCTAGTAAGTCAAAATTGCTAGAAGGTGCTTTACTTGCATCTAGATCAAAGTCCGTACCACCTGAGTTAGATCCTGACCCCGAGCCGCCTGAGCCTGACGAGCTATCATCACCAAAGGCCTGAACCTCCATAATATTGGTCCAATCACTGCCAGCGGTATTATCAAACACTTTAATGCGAACCCAACGAGCTTGAATATCATCAAAATCATAGGTTTCTAATTGTGCCGATGAACCTGAGCTATTTCCCGAATACACTTTAGTCCAAGTATTACTTGAACCATCGGCAAGTGTACGAATCTCAAATCGGTTACTTAATTGGTCGCCTCGACCCCAAGCAACTTTTATGTAGTTAAGGTTCTTCACCTCACCTAGATCCAGCACCAAGTTAACATCACTGCCGGAATCATAAGCCGCCCACCGCGACTCCCATTGAGTTGTGCCATCAATCGCTTTAGACGCTGGATAATTACTATGAGCGCCACCCCAGTCTGAGGCTTCAACGATATTTAATTGTGCCGCATTGGCAGCTGAGCTAAGCGAAATTAATGCTGCTAATGAGCTTATTTTTGCTGTTTTTCCAAATGACTTCATTCTATTCACCATTTATTAAAATTATTGTGAATATTGATATTTCAATTACTACTTAAATATTGGTCCATCAATATTTAACCCCTGCCCTTTCAACTGAATATTTCCTCAATAAAAATATCTTATGAATCAACATGTCTTTTGAAAAGTATGCTTTCTTTTAGCAAAGCACGTCTTTTAGTAAAGCAGGGATACAAGCCAGTTTTTGATACATACTCATTTTGGCCTGCTCAAATAAAATAGCAGCCAATCATAAACTTGTTCATATCGAGATCACATTTTAAATAATTTAATACTACAAATTAAATCTATCAATAATAGACGTCATTCGATTGAAATATAAAAATGTTGTGACAACCATCACTTAAACACTATTTTTAACTCAATAATAAACAATACATTTATTGTGGTTTTATGTATTTCAGTACTAATTCCACTCAGATCACAAATGTGACTAAATGTAAGATGCCGGTCAAATTCTGAACCCTTATTTATTGTATTACAAAATTACATAACTAGACTGAATATCAAACAACAACATAATAAGGACGTTACATGAAAAAGCTGATTTTACCTCTTGCTATCGCGGCCCTCTTTACTAACTTTTCTGCCTCAGCAAAAACCTTAACTCTTGGCCATGCAATGTCATTAGACAACGCAGCCCATAAAGGCATGGTTATCTTTGCTGACAAAGTAAAAGAAAAATCGAACGGGGATCTTACGGTCAAAATCTTCCCAAATGCGCAACTTGGTTCAGAGCGTGATCAAGCAGAACAAGTTGTGACGGGTGCGATTGATATGGCAAAAATCAATGGTTCATTAGCAGAATCATTCGAACCAACCTTTAAAGTTATCTCGATTCCATTCCTATTTAATAGCCCAGAGCACATGCGTTCATTCATGCGTAGTGACTCTGCTGAAGAATTACTTCAATCAAGTAAAGGTAAAGGTTTCATTGGCTTAACGTTTTATGATTCAGGCTCACGTAGCTTCTATGCGAAAAAACCAATTAAAACCCCAGAAGATCTTGCTGGTTTGAAAATTCGTGTTCCAGAATCTCCAACCATGATGAAAATGATCAGCTTACTTGGTGCTAAAGCTACGCCACTTCCATTTACAGAAGTGTATACCGGCTTACAACAGGGTGTTATCGATGCAGCGGAAAACAACGTGTCGAGCTTAGTTGAAATGCGTCACAGTGAAGTTGCTAAATTTTACTCAATGGACCAACACACTATGAGTCCTGATTTGATCATTATCTCTGAAAACACTTGGGCAAATCTAAGTGAAGAAGAGCGTAAGATCATGAAAGAAGCCGCAGCGGAATCTTTAGAAGAAGAAATTAAAATCTGGGATCAAACTGAAAATGCTAACGTTGAAAAAGCGAAGAAAATGGGCGTAACGTTTGTTGAAGTGGATAAAGCTAAATTCCAAGAGAAGGTAAAACCTATGCTGGATGACGCGAAGAAAGATCCAAAACTTAGCTACTTCATCGATAAAATCCAAGCGATTCAATAATTCAACATCGTACTTTTATCATGTTTGCTCTATTGAAGTTTTGACAACAATATAGCCAAAAAATTGGAACTGCAGTGAGGCGATAAGTGAAAAACACTGTCAACTTATCTGCAGTTTCAACTTCGTAGGCTAAGGGTAAACAGCTTTTGATAGTATTAAGGAACGCACATGTTTGTTCTGCTTAAAAATATAAGATCCTACCTAGATAAATCCATATTAATTTTTTGCGGTTTTGCATTACTGGCTTTAGTTGTCACAGTAACTTGGCAAGTATTTAGTCGGTATATTTTAAATGATCCAAGTTCATTTACTGATGAATTGTCACGTTATTTAATGATTTGGTTAGGCCTACTGGGCGCCAGTTACTTATTTGGTAAAAGAGGCCATTTAGCGATTACTTTATTGGCTGATAATATTCCACCTAAATGGAACACTGCCCTTCAACTCTTTATTAACTTCCTTGCTTTATCTTTTGTTTCTCTTGCCATGTTAAAAGGTGGCTGGGCATTAATTGGGCGTACTATGCAGCAATTCTCCCCTGCTTTACAAATCCCAATGGCCTACGTGTATTTTATTTTACCCTTGTCCGGCGTTCTAATTGTTTTCTATTTAATACTCAACATTTTAGAACCTTTTATTAAAGAATCTCACTAAGGTCCCGCGAATATGGATATTTCTGTTGGTTTTTGGCTGTTATGCCTGTTTTTAACCATGGTTGCGCTCAGTGTGCCGATTGCGATTGCAATTGCGATGTCTTCACTGGTGATCATGTACACCATTCTCCCTTTTGATGTTGCTTCAATGACTGCTGGACAAAAGATTGTCACCGGGGTCGATAGCTTTAGTTTGCTTGCTATTCCATTCTTTATTCTGGCAGGCAATATAATGAACCGAGGCGGTATTGCTGGCAGGTTGATTAACTTTGCAAAATTGTTAGTTGGCCGTCTTCCTGGCTCTCTTGCCCACGTTAATATTTTATCCAATATGATGTTTGGTGCGGTATCTGGCTCGGCAGTTGCGGCGGCGGCAGCGGTAGGTAAAACCCTTGCACCTGAAATGAAAAAAGAAGGTTACGACAAGGCTTACTCAACGGCGGTTAACGTCGCTTCTTGCCCTGCAGGCCTACTTATTCCACCAAGTAATTCATTGATTGTTTTTTCCGTGGTCAGTGGTGGTACTTCAGTTGCGGCCTTATTTATTGCCGGTTACGTTCCAGGCATATTAATGGGCTTAAGCTGCATGGTTGTGGCTTACATTATTGCGAAACGTAAAGGTTACGATAAACACGCGGTCGAGCGTCATACTTTAAGACAAGTGGCCTCTATTGTATGGCAAGCCGTACCGAGCTTAGGTTTAATCTTCGTGGTTATCGGCGGCATTATTGGTGGGGTATTTACTGCAACCGAAGGCGCTTGTATCGCAGTACTTTATTCTTTTATTTTGTCGCTGTGTTATCGAACGATCAGCTGGCAAGATATTAAACAAATCAGCATTGAAACTACTGAAATCACTGGCATCATGCTGTTTATTATCGGTGCTTCTACCATCATGTCTTGGGCAATGGCGTTTACTGGCCTACCGGGAATGATTAGTGATTGGATGTTATCTATTTCTGATAATCCGATCATTATTTTCCTATTAATGAATCTTATTTTATTAATCGTCGGCATGTTCATGGATTTAACCCCTGCACTGCTCATTTTCACCCCAATCTTTATGCCAATCGCGGCACAGCTTGGTATGGACCCGATTCATTTTGCCATGATGATTATCTTTAACTTATGTATTGGTATTGCCACCCCACCAGTTGGTACGGCTTTATTCGTAGGTTGTAGTGTCAGTGGTGTCAAAATTGAAAAAGTTATTCGAGCCATTCTGCCATTCTGTGGCGTGCTAATTATTACCTTATTGCTGATTACCTTCATTCCAGCATTAAGCTTATTCTTACCAAAATTCTTTGGTTTAATTCATTAATAATTAGAGGGTTATAAAGATATCCCATCATTAAAATTATTCTCCCTAGTTAAATGTAAGCTAGGGAGAATAAAAAGTTTTAAAAAGTGATCTTGCGCTATTTTCCCTTCCGTAATATGTGACAAAACTCACCACCCCACCTTTTGTATTATTATAAGATTTTACTATCTAGACGTTAATTAGATATCTGTACCCAAGTATAAAAAACAATTAAAACATAACGTTAAATAAGGATAGAAAATGTTAAAAAAATTCCTCTGCATGTCGGTTATCCTAGGTTGTTCAGCAAACGCGATGGCGCAAGCCGATCCTGTACCTGCTGACAAGTTTGACATGATGAACTGGAAAATTACCGTTCCAGAAGACAGGGATAAAAACGGTAAAATTGACGAAATTGAAGGGGTAGCAATGTTTAGCTATTCAAACCCTGACTATTTCTTTTTAGATGATGATGGCAACATGGTTTTCCAAGTACAAAATAAAGCCATCACTACATCTGGCTCATCGAATGCGCGCTCTGAACTTCGTCAAATGCTACGTGGCACTAACTTAGATATTCACGTAAAAGCCCCTGAAAATAACTTTGCTATTGCTGCTCACCCTGATGCTGACAAATACGCAGCAGTTGGCGGCAAACTTGAAGCAACATTAAAAGTAAACCATGTTGCGACTCATGCTAACCAGCCTGATAAATACCCTGCTTACTCTGTTGTGGTAGGTCAAATTCACGCGAACAAAGATCCAAAAATGATCGAAGCTAAAACTGGCTTTGGTTACGGCAATGAGCCATTAAAAATCTTCTACAAAAAATGGCCAGGACATGAAAATGGTTCTGTATTCTTTAACTACGAACGTAACTTAGAGAAGAACGATCCAAACCGTACTGATATTGCCTACCCAGTTTGGGGCAATACTTGGGAAAACAAAGAAGATCCTAAAGATGCTGGTTTAGCACTTGGTGAAGAGTTTAGCTATGTTATTGATGTTGAAGGTAACATCATGCACTTAACCTTCACTTCGAAAAACCACAAGACGGTTGAATATAAAATCGACCTATCTAAAAACTTAAAGCCTGACGGCACTGTAGATGAGAAAGATAACCCACGTGGCTACGCAGAAGATTCATTCTACTTTAAAGCTGGCGCATACGGTCAATGTAGCGTGAAAGACGATGATGGTTTCTGGTCTCCTGGCTGTGCAGGTACTGGTGACTTCGCGACTGACGTGAAAAATGGTGACTACAACAGCGTGACTTTCTCTAAACTTGAGTTAACGTCATTTAAAAAGTAAAACCATTTAAGGTATAGTTCAAAAGCCAATAACGGTGTCGTTATTGGCTTTTTTGTTTATTGGGGAGTGTCTGTTTATTTAACGCCAAAAGAGAGTAGATCGCCCCATTAGCCACTGAAGTATTTGGAGGGAATAAATCCAAAATGACAGAAACACAAAACCACTCAACAAAGAGTGTTATTTATCAAATCTTTATATTGGAATGCTGTAGCTTTTGAAAGGTGTCGCTAGAAGATTTGGAGCGTGCGGCGGGAATCGAACCCGCATCATCAGCTTGGAAGGCTGAGGTAATAGCCATTATACGACGCACGCTTACTGGGTAAGCTGTCTTTGGAAGACGGGAGTTACTATGCCACAACCGAGAGAAAAAAAAAGCCCTTTTATGCACATTTCTGTTTAAGTGCGCACAATATAATCAAACGGTTATAGATGTATCTACTTCACCGTGGTTTATCTCATTACTACAACTAAAAAGCCACTGATACCAAGTTGGGACCAGTGGCAGTTTATTCTAATTTCTTAGATTAAACTTGAACTATTCAAGCTAATTTATAGGCTCTCGCTCTCGGCTTTTTCCGTGTTGAGCCATACCGTGAATACGCCCCACCATAGTGACAACACGACAGCCCCTAGGAATAAACCAATAATACCGGCAAACATCATTCCGCCTAATGAGCCAATCACGACAATCGGCATTGGCACCATAGAGCCACGTCCCATTAGCAGTGGTTTAAGTACGTTATCCGCCAAGCCTGCCAGTAAACCCCACACGGTAAAAATGATAAATGAGGTTAAATCTGCGGTGAAGTACATATAACCAAACAATGGCAATAACGGTAAAATCGCAGGTAGTTGAGCAATACACAGCACCAATACCAATAAGCTAATCAGTCCAGCCGCGGGAATATGGAAGGTAAACAATGCGGCACTGATAATCGCACTTTGAATAAACGCTACCCCGATAACACCAACCAACACGCTACGTATAATGTTTGCCAACATATTCGCCCAATGCTTACCATGATCTCCAGCACTACGCTCAAAAACTTGAGTCACCACATTCGAAATCGGCTCGCTAGCGGCCATGAAGACACCCGCAATCACCAGTGATAATAAGAACATGATCAAGCTACCTAGTCCGCTACCAAAGGTCGATAGCATTTTCGTTAGCACCATTTTTATCTGTGGTAGAAACTCAACCACCAGCTCTTTAATGTGCAACGTTAAATAGGTTAACCCATCAAAAATTCGCTCTCCAACTAGAGGCCATTCTTTGATTGCGACATTTGGTGTCCATGCTTTTAATTCACCGGATGTCACCATATTGGTCAAATACATCAAACCATCATAAATAGAAGTCGAGATCAGCGCGAAAGGAACAATCAAAATCAAAATACTAACGACGGTTACGATAGTTGCAGCAACGGTACGATTACTTTTTATGCGAGTGGTTAAGATATTAACAACAGGGTTCAGCGCCACAGCAATAACTGCACCCCAAAGTACCGGTAATATAAAAGGTTGAACAATGTGGTACGTGCCCCACACCAAAATAAAGATCAAACCGATACGGATGGCAGACTCGACCATGTTATTCACAAACACGCGAGAGGCTTCATCAATGGGTTTCATAGGGATCAATTCCTTTAATTGAAATAACTTATTAAAAATATAGGGCATTCTACCCTTGAAAGCACTTGAGCGTGACTTTTTTCCTCGGGTCATCGCAGCTTCATTAAGATTAATCTATCTTAGTGCCCTTTCGTCATAATGATGCCTATTTTAAGATGTTTTTGGAATTTGGGCTTCTCTGTCTATCGGAGTAACATATCCCTCCTTTTGTGAACTTCTTCACACACTCACTTTTCAATAAGGTCTGTTATGGCTTCGGCATTTAAAGCCACGTTTCGCTCTTTAAGGTTCTTTAACTACCGCCTGTGGGCCATCGGTGCATTGGTCTCTAACATTGGTACGTGGATGCAGCGTACCGCTCAAGATTGGTTGGTACTGACAGAACTGACTCAGCATAATGCCACCGCTGTCGGTATTGTAATGTCTTTGCAATTTGGCCCGCATGCCTTATTACTGCCATTTTCAGGTTACATTGCCGATCAGTTTGACCGTAGAAAAGTGCTGATCATCACTCAATCATTATTGGCTCTATTACCGCTATTACTCGGCATTCTTACCTTAACTGGCCATATTGAACTTTGGCATGTGTATATTTTTGCTTTCATTTTAGGCTGTACTACCGCGATTGATGCGCCGGTCAGACAAACCTTTGTGACAGAACTCGTCAGTGATAAAGATCTATCTAACGCGGTTGCACTCAACTCGACCTCATTTAACTCAGCTCGCATGATCGGCCCTTCTCTGGCGGCGTTACTTATCGCAGGCATTGGCACTGGCTGGGTATTTATCGTCAATGCACTTTCATTTATCGGCGTGATCTTTTCACTCTTTCATTTCAAACTTGATGAATTACACCCAAGTACACGTAGTGCTAAAGGGCCAGGTGCATTACTAAAAGGCTTCCAATATTCATGGAATCGCCCTGACCTACGCACCATTTTCTTTATGCTATTTATGATTGGCACCTTTGCGCTTAACTTCCCAATTTTCATTTCAACTATGGCAGTGAAAGTATTTGATGTTGGAGTTGGGCATTTTGGTTTGTTAACCACATTAATGGCAGTAGGCTCGGTTGCTGGGGCATTATTTTCAGCCAGAAGTGAAGGGCCAAATATGCGATCTTTAGTCGTCGGCTGTACGGTACTCACCATAGGGTTTGCGGTAGCAGCGATTAGCCCCAACTATTGGTTATTTGGCGCAACACTTATGTTAATCGGCATTTCAGTTCAAACTTTTAACACATCCAGCAATAGCTTATTACAGCTGACTACCGAACCAAGCATGCGGGGCAGAGTAATAGCGATACGTATGGCTATTGCAATGGGGTGTACGCCAATTGGAGCGCCGATTGTTGGTTGGATAGCCGATCATTACGGCCCAAGATGGTCACTCGCTTTAGGTGCACTAAGTAGTGCTATGGCGGCATTAATTGGTGGGTATTATTTTTATAAACAAAAACAAGATAGCCATCGAAACAGTTAGATTTTATTGACAATACTTTGCTGCGCTTTGGCTAAACTAAATGCCAACAGATCGTCGTGAAAGAGGAAAGTCAATGCAATCCAAAAACATCAAAAATGTCGTATTTGATATCGGTAATGTCATCGTTCGCTGGTCGCCATTAGAAATTACTCGCCTTACTTTTGGCGAGGTTAATGATCTTCAACCGCGCTGTAATTCAATTTTTCAAAGTGAAATTTGGCTAGATTTAAATAAAGGAAAAATCACGGAGCAAGAGGCTAAATCACTCTACCAGCAGTCTATTGCGCTTTCCGAATTAGAGTGTGAGCGACTCTTCTACTACGTAAAACAAACTCAAATCTTATTGTATGGCTCAATTGATTTACTCAACCGAGTTAAAGGTGCCGGCTATAACGTTTACGCATTGACCGATAACGTAACCGATATTGTCGAACACTTAAAATCTACCTACTCTTTCTGGTCTGAATTTGATGGCACAATAGTCTCGGCCGAGCTCGGTGTATTAAAACCACAAGCTGAAATCTACCATTCCCTATTGAATCAATATTCTTTACAGGCAAAAGAAACCGTATTTCTTGATGATATGCCAAACAATGTGAAGGGAGCAGAAAATGTTGGTATGTATGCGATCCAATTTCTAACTGCAGAACAGTGTGAAAAAGACTTAAAAGAGCTTGGGGTTCTGTTTTAAGGACATAAAAAAATCCGAGCCATTTGACTCGGATTTTTATTATTCGGAACTTAGTATTATTAAGATCTAAACTTAGCGATTAAGCATCTGCACCTTTTGGCGGTAAGAAGGCTTGTGTTTCAAGCGCATCGCCTATCCACTTCTCAATTTTTACTAACGCTGAGTTTGCTGCACAGCCATTAGCAAGACGAGAAGTTGGAATATCCAACGTCAGTACGTTTGGACCACCGTTACGACAAATACCTAATTTAGGATCAAAGTCTGGCCATGCACCTTCATGGATACATACCGAACCTTGCTTAATGCCGTCAGTGACATCAGCACCCGCTAGAACTTGACCACGTTGGTTAAACACACGAACAATGTCGCCTGCTTTAATGCCGCGTTTTGCCGCATCTTCTTTGTTGATCAAGATAGGCTCTTTACCGGCAATCGCATACTCTTTACGGATGTCAGCATAGTTGAACTGACTGTGTAAACGGTAGGCTGAGTGCGCAGTCATTAACTGTAGCTCACCTTCTTTAGCAGAACCTGTGTATTCGGTAGGCTCTAACCATGTTGGGTGTGCTGGACAGTCTTTTAGGCCATAGCCTTCTAGGGTTTTGGAGTAAATTTCAATTTTACCACTTGGAGTACCTAGTGGGTTAAGCACAGGATCTTTACGGAAGTCAGCGAAACGAACAAATTTAGCCGATTCTTCATTCCACTTCATTTCCAAGTATTCGTTCGCTTCCCAGAACTTACTAAAGTTAGGCATTGGAACACGAGCGTTACGGCCACCTTTTTGTGCTTTCTTATAGAAGTCACGTAGCCAATCCATTTCTTCACGATCTTCGGTATAAACGCGACGACCACCTTTAAATAGGTGCTCAGACAAAGAAGCAAACACTTCAAAGTCGCTCTTCGCTTCACCTTCAGGTTCAACGGCTTGTCTCATTGGTGTAATGAACTGGTTACTGTAATCCCCAACCATCGCCATGTCGTTACGTTCAAAGCTAGTGGTGATAGGGAATACGATATCCGCGTGTTTCGCCGCAGCTGTCCAGTAGATCTCATTGATCACAACAACATCCAGCTTGTTCCACGCTTTCACTAAACGGTTGGTATCTTGATGCTGCGTAAAGTTAGCACCGCCAGCAGTCCAAAGCATACGAACATGCGGGAAAGTACGAGTTTGGCCATTGTGCTGGTATTGCTTGCCTGGGTTTTCCATTGCTTCAACAATACGAGCAACTGGGAAAGCTTCCACCACACTGCCTACGTTGAGGCCAGCAGTAAAGTTTTCATCAATTGTGGCCGTCATAGCCGGTAATACACCCGCATCACGCGCAGGGTTACCACCGTTTGAGTAATGGTAAGAGAAACCAAAACCACCGCCAGGTAGACCAATTTGGCCTAGCATTGCCGCAAGTGTTGTGATCATCCAGTGACGTTGTTCGCCAAATTGCTGACGCTGAATACCCCAACCGGCCATTAACATGGTGCGATTTTTAGAGAAGATATCCGCTAATACTTCAATTTGTTTTGCCGGTACGCCAGTGATTTTTTCCGCCCATACAGAATCTTTTGCAACGCCGTCAGTTTCACCTTGTAGGTACTGATTGAATTGTTCAAAGCCTTGAGCGTACTTGCTTAAGAACTTCTCATCATGTTGCTTGTTTTTCACTAATGTATGCGCAATACCCATCGCCAATGCCACATCGGTCATTGGGTTTGGTGCGATCCATTGTGCATTTTCACCGAAGAAATTAATCGTTTCAGAACGAATCGGGTCAATAGCAATAATGGTCTTGCCTGATTTTTTCAACTGATGGAAGAACTCTAAACCTTGGCCATCATTTGCTGTCCACGCGATTTCAAGTGTGTTCATTGGGTTCATGCCCCAAAGCACAACCACATCAGAATGCTCCATAACAACTGGGTAAGTTGTCTGTTGCTCATAAACTTCAATCGAACCGACAACATACGGCATGATCACCTGAGCCGCACCTGTCGAGTAGTCACCAAGATAGCCAACATAGCCACCAGCCAAGCTCATGTAACGTTGTAGCAATGTACGTGCATCGTGCAGTACGCCACTTGAACGCCAACCGTATGAACCTGCATAGATCGCTTCTGCTCCGTATGTATTACGAATACGCATATGCTGTTCGTTAGCCAGTTTTAAAGCTTCATCCCAAGAAACACGAACGTATTCATCTTGACCACGTACGCCGGTTGGGTTTTCTGGGTTTTCTAAAAAGCCTTTACGCACCATTGGGTATTTAATACGAGCTTGAGTGTAAACCTGAGAAGGACCAGTCGATTGCAGGTGATTAACCACGGTTTGCGGTAATGCATTGGTGGTTTCTACTAATTTTCCATCTTCTACTTTGGCTTTCAAAATACCCATACGACCAGCAGTGATAACATAACCACGGTCACTAATATTGGTATTCGCTGAAGCAGGAAGCGGCACAATGCTGCTAATGGCTAATGCACCAGCAGACGCACTTGCCCCTTTTAAAAACCCACGACGGGAGATATTCATATTGCTCATTATTCTTACTCCTGTCCCTTCATATCTTTCGCATGATATTGGAAGTATTTAGTTAAAATTTCTAAGTTCGCCGCTGAAATATCAGTACGAGAGCCCATCGTTTTAATAACTGATGGCCAAGCATTCACAGTAAAGTGATTGGTTGGGATCTTAGCGTGACAGGTTGAACAATAAACGTTATCTAGGTCTTTCGCGTATTTCCAAATAGGCTCACGAGAAGCAAGAACCGGACTCTCAATTTCACCCGTTAAAGTTGCACTGCGCCATTCGTTACCATAGTGATCTTTTTCGTACTCACCGACTTTCAAGGCTTTTTGACCGTTTTCAGTCAAGCTTGCCAAAATGGCACGTTTACCATTATCGAAGTACAAGATTTGCTCTGCACCTTTCATTTGGTAACCAGAAAGCTTCACTGAACGTTTAGCGCCATCCGCTTTCTCTACATTAAGCGCGGTTGTAGGGTTGATTGTCGCTAAGTCACCCATTTTAACTGCATTTAATGTATACACTTCTTTGGTTTCAGCTGGTGTTTTCTTCGCAAGGTCAATTAGGTGGTCAAACTCAGAAGTATCTAACTTCATTTGTGGGGCCATATGAGCAACACCTTTGTGACAATCAATACACGTTTGGCCATCTTTTTGCGCAGCCATGTGCATTTCGCGCGCACCTTGTGGTTGGTCGTATACTTCCATCGCATCAAAGCTGTGACATGAACGACAAGTCGCAGAGTCATTCGCTTTTAATTGATCCCAGACCGTTTGCGCCATTTCTAAGCGGTGTTCTTCGTATTTTTCGTCGGTATCAATTTTGCCAGTGACAAACTCGTGATAGATATCTTTAGATGCACGAATTTTCGTCCAAAGGTAGTCAACAGTATTATGAGTTGGAATATGACAATCGGCACATTCAGCTCTCACACCTTTACTATTACTGAAGTGAACTGAACCTTGATACTCATGAAAAGGTTTTTCCATAGTGTGGCAAGAGACACAAAATTCAGTGGTTGAGGTGGCATGAAGTACCGCTTGGGTTCCCCCAAATGTAATCCAGCCAATTACCACACCGATTAAAACGATGATGGCAACATATCTTTTTTTCATAATTGTTTTCCTTATATGCCCACAAGTTAGATTCGCAGCGGGCGCGAACCTACCACTTAAGGATAGGTTCTTAAAGTGAATTTTTTCAAATAAATCATTATTTTTTCTAATGGTTTTTCATTATGTCAATAATAGCTGCTGAAAAAGTAATCGTTAACTATATTTATATCTCGTAAATTTAAACTGTGTACTATTCTTATTTTTAAGATTAATAGAAAAAACTATTATTAACCAAAAGACAAAACTCCCTGCCAATCTGTATATTTTCATCGAACAAAAAATGACATCCATGTGAAATATAACAAAAAAAAGAGGTCAAGGATGCAAACGTTACCACTGTTATTCACTCACCACACGCAAACTATGGTTAACAATGAAACCATGCAACAAGTTGATAGTATCGAAGCATTAGCAAATTATGCTCCTGGCGTTTGTATTATTGATTTTCCTACCGATGAATTAGATACCATACTTAAACAACTTCACCAATCTGGTCGTTTTTACAACTGGCAAATCTATGTATTACAAGAAAGTCTTTTATCAAAAGTACTCTCAGATGGTATTTGGCCGGAAAGTGAATGGGCTACGCTGTGGGAGCAATTTCAAGAACGTTTAGTATTTATTGATAAAGTGGATCTCAATCCAATGTTTATCTGGCTCTGGCTCAATCCTGACAGACGACTTACACCGGTACGCTCTCATGATGGACAGTTATATAGCTACCCTTTACTCAACTGCTACTATCCAACTCTAACTTCAACAACAAATTTTATTGACACCAAGACGAAGCAAAATATCTTAGAACAAGAAAAACTTATCGATCGAACTCGTCACTGCCGTTCGTGCCATAGTGGTCATTTAAATTATGTTGAAACTTGTCCTACGTGCCAAAGTGTAGATATCAACAATCAATTATTCTTGCACTGCTTTACCTGTGGTCATGTTGCTGCTCAAAACATGTTTGAACGTAATAACAAACTAGAATGCCCAAAATGTTTATCTCAATTAAGGCATATTGGTGTTGATTATGATCGTCCATTAGAAACTCACCAATGTAATCAATGTCATGCTCAATTCATTGATTCTCATACTATTGCACGATGCTTCAATTGCGACCTCCCGAACGATATCAATGAGCTAAGCGTTAGCCAACATCATCAATATCGTATGGGAAATATGTTGGATCATATTATCCTTGAGAAAGGTTTTTTATCACTCCCACCACTGAATTTACAAGGTGACACGGACATCAACACCTTGCATAGCTTATTACCTTGGTTAAATAAATTAGCGATACGCCATGAACAAACACATTTATTAATGTCTTTACACCTTCCGAAGTTAAACGACGTCAAACAGAAAATAAGCTTTCGTAAAGCAATGGCTTTGAATGAACAATTAAATGAAAGGTTAAACGGCGTTTTACGCAGTACTGATTTATGCTGCCAATATCGTGAAGATTTAATTTTCATATTCATGCCTATGACACCACTAAAATCTTTATCTGTATTACAAAATAAAATCGTACAAATAGCACAAGCCATGGAAGAGCAAGACTTCATCTTGAAAGTATATTCTTGGAGTTTACCGAATACGGAATTAAATAATGATGCTCACTCTTGGCTGCAAAGTCGATTGAACGAGATAGAGTATGAATAAATTATATTTTTTATGGTTGAGCATCATCGAGCCATTGTCAGACAATCTGATGGTCTGGATGGTATTATTTCCTATGTTTATTATCATTGAGTTACCACTTAGCTTACTAGTGATCACAGGTGTCATTCGTTGGGCTTTCACTCAGCGACAAGCTCAAACGCAATCAAGTTACTATCCAAATATTAGTGTTATCGTGACCTGTTACAGTGAAGGCCATGCGATACGCTCCACTATTGACACTTTAATTGAACAAGTTTACCCAGCAAATATTGAAATATTATTAGTTGTAGATGGTGCAAGCCAAAATATTGAGACTTATCAAGCAGCCAAAATAGGTGCAAAAACTTATCAAAACCATCCACTACGCCAAGTAAAAGTAATACCTAAGTGGCAACGAGGTGGCCGAGTTTCAACACTCAACGCTGGCTTACATGACGCTAAATATGAATTAGTCATTAATGTTGATGGTGACACCTCATTTGATAACAACATGGCTTATCACATCGCAAATCAATTTAACCAACCACATACTCTTGCTTGTGGAGGCGGTCTTCGTGTTAGGAATTGGAAAGATAATCTTTTAACACGCATGCAAGCAGTTGAGTACATGTTATCAATGCAAACAGGTAAAACTGGCATGGGCAACTGGGGAGTGTTAAATAACATTTCAGGAGCATTTGGAGCGTTTCGCAAAGAGACGTTAAAGAAAATCGGTGGTTGGGATACTCATACCGCAGAAGACCTGGACCTAACCATGCGCTTCAAACAATACAAGACGCGTTATCCAAATATCAAATTAGCTTTCACCCCACTTGCTATTGGACATACTGATGTGCCTAACACGCTCAAAGGGCTTATCGATCAAAGGCTTCGTTGGGATGGTGATTTACTGTTTTTATTCCTTCGAAAACACAAAAAAGGGCTAACGCCAAAGTTACTTGGTTGGGGCAACTTTATATTTACACTCACCTACGGCATATTACAAAATATATTACTACCATTAATGGTCGCACTTTATACCGCCTACATGTTATACGCCTATCCGCTCGATTTTGTTGTTGCCATTTTGGGCTTTATATTTAGTACTTATTTTGTGATTGTATTGTTCTTTTTTGGTCTTTATTTATGTGCTATTTCAGAGCGACCTAAACAAGATATTCAATTCACTATTTGGCTTCCATTATACCCTGCCTATCAATTCGTCATGCGATTTATCACCGCATTTGCCACCCTAAATGAACTATTTCGACGTAGTCACGAAGAGTCAAGTATGGCTCCTTGGTGGGTACTGAAAAAAGGTAAGAGATTTTAATTATGAAAGTTGAATTTCAACTAGATAAACAAAAAAAACCTGACTCAGAACAAGGTATGAAAGTTCTGTATGGGCAGGCCAAACGCGGTGGGTACACAATCCGTTGGTATATGTTGCTGACACTCATCCTCAGTCCATTAGTACTAATGGCCTATCTTTTTTATCGTAACTATTTAGTTATCAGCGAACCTGGTGTAGTTACAGTTGAACCAATTGTTATTACCGCAAAACAAAACGCCACCATATCAGCAATTAATATTGTAGAGGGGGAAAAAGTAAAATTCGGGGAAGTCATCATCGAATTAAGTGATCCCGTATTAAATAGCGAGATAGAACAACTTTCTAAAGAAATTGACTATGTTAAATCACATAGCTATCAACCTAATGATAATGAAAATCAACTCTACCTCACTTCAATCAATGATTCGAAGCGTAACTTGAATGCCATTGCCGAAATTAAGAAAAACTACGACCTTTACCAAAAGCGTGGCCAAGTTTCACAAGTCGATTATGCATCTATCATTAACTTATATGGTGAAGCCAAACAATCGTATACTAATGAAAAAATCCAATTTGACCAAATCAAAAAAAACACACTTGAAAATCAAATTGCTGGCCCAACAGCACAAGTATTAAGGCAACTTCAACTAGAAAAATCACGTAAAGAAGCAGAACAAAAAACTTTATCGATTAAAGCGCCATTTGATGCATCTATTGCAGAGGTCATTATCACCAATAATCAACAAGTTGCACAAGATGACGTATTATTGATTTTAGCACCACAAGTACCACCCAAAGTGATCAGCTATGTCAATCCTAAGTTTATAGATAAGACCAAGCAAGGTAGCAAAGTAACTATTGTTTTCCCTAATGGTACTAAGTACGCAGCCACAATTTCTAAACCAATGGAAATGGCAAATAAACTCCCACCTCAATTAGCAAAGCCATTTGAAGGACAACCAGCGTTACTTAAAGTCACCATTAGTTTCGATACCATTCCGGATAAACAACAATGGGTTGAAGGAATGCCTATCGAAGTTATGTTCTAATATGATTATTCATTGGGAAAAACCCTGTTAAAGTAAGTAACTCCCACCGTGAGTCACTCACGCATAATTACGAATACAAACTAAACGCCTTCTTTTGATGCTTTGTTTGTTCAAAATCTGAGGTATTGCTGTCTATGTCTATTTTATCCAATATTCCCTTTTCACTCTTAGAATTAGCACCTATGCGCCAAGATTCAACGGTTGGGGAAACGCTGAGTAAAAGTCTTAAATACGCTCAACTGGCTGATGAGCTAGGCTATAACCGCTTTTGGCTTGCTGAACACCACAATATGGCAGGCATTGTTTGTGCAGCAACTTCTGTTCTCATTGGTTACATTGCCGGTGGCACTAAAAATATCCGAGTAGGCTCTGGCGGCATTATGCTACCCAATCACCCACCGCTAGTGGTTGCCGAGCAATTTGGCACATTAGAAAGTTTATACCCTGGCCGAATTGATCTTGGTGTAGGACGAGCACCCGGTAGTGATCAAATCACTAGCCGTGCGCTAAATCGCGATGAAAAGCGTGCCGATGAATTCCCAATCGAAGTCGAAGAACTACAAACCTTACTTGGCCCTTACAACGGCTTTAGCCAAGTTCGCGCTATGCCCGGTGAAAATACCAACGTGCCAATTTGGCTGCTTGGATCAAGTTTGTTCAGCGCACGTTTAGCCGCAGAAAAAGGACTACCTTATGCCTTTGCTGGTCATTTTGCACCGCGCTTTATGCATGATGCGATTGAGCTTTATCGGGAAGAGTTTCAACCATCAGACGTTCTCGATAAACCTTACGTGATGCTAGGTTTACCACTGGTTGCCGCCGAAACGGATGAGGAAGCACAGTACCTTTCTACCACTACCAAACAACGAGCGTTAGCACTTATTCGTGGTAAAGAATTATGGCTGCAACCACCAGTAGAAAGCATGGATGGATTATGGAATGAACAAGAAAAAGCCTATGTCGATAACTTCTTAGCTTTATCAATTACCGGAGGCCCAGCAACCGTCAAACATCGTTTAGAAATGATGGTCAAACAGTTAGGTATTGATGAGTTTATCTTCACCAATGATTTGTATGATCATGATAAGCGCTGTAAGGCGATACAGATTTTGGCGGATATTAAAAAGGCTTAATAAAATTAAAGCAGGCAATGATTAATGCATCGCCTGCTGATAATTCTTAATTGCGGATAATGAATCGAGTCAATCTACGACTTAATAAGTCGAGAAATATAAAGCAATATCACCGCTCCGACGGTTGCCGTGACAAGTGATCCGATTAATCCTCCTGATGATAACCCCAGCAAGCTAAAAGTGAAGCCTCCGATCACAGATCCCACAATACCAATGACGATATTACCAATTGCGCCAAAGCCTGAGCCTTTCATGATCTGACCGGCCAACCACCCAGCTACTGCACCGATAATTAAAAACATAATAATATTCATAGCTACTCCTGTTTCTGAGATAAATAACTTCAGCTGAGGTTAAATAAGTGTGTTCGTTTAATAACAAGCGTAGTTGATAATCATAAAAAAAAGAGAATTTTTAAGGTGTTGTCGTCAATATCTTATAGATAGTGAGAAAGCAATAGCCAGAAACTGAGGTTGCCTGCATAAGGTGACCAGGGAGTTCATACGCCCTGATCACGCTATGTTATAGGAGACTGGTTATGGGAGACAGACGGAGTTAAACTAATTTTTGGTTAAAAAAGTCGACGGTTCTACTCCACGCTAATTCCGCTTCTTCTTCTGCATAACGTCCCGTTGAATCGTTATGGAAACCGTGTTGAGTATTCGGATAAATGTAAGCTTTATAATCCACTTTTGCGGCTTTTAAATCTTCCTCATATTCCGGCCAAGTGGCATTTACGCGCTTATCTTCGCTAGCAAACTGAATAACCAAAGGCGCGGTGATATTTGAGCGAATTGATTTTTCCGCTGGCGTGCCATAAAACGGTACCCCTGCACTTAAATCATCGCCAATAGTTGCTGCAAGCATATTGGTAATATAGCCACCAAAACAGAAACCAACCGCACCTAATTTGCCATTACTGCGTTCACTCGCTTTTAAAAACTGAGCGGCGGCAATAAAATCTTCTTCGATTTTGGCTTTATCTAGAGAGCTTTGCATTGAGCGACCTTCATCGTCATTGCCCGGGTAACCACCCAAACTGTAAAGCGCGTCTGGGGCAAATGCGATAAATCCAGCTTTAGCTAAACGGCGTGCCACATCTTCAATATAAGGATTCAAGCCACGGTTTTCATGGATCACCAAAACAACCGGCAGTTTTCCTTCCTTATTTTTTGGCTCCACATAATAGCCTCGCCCTTCTCCATACCCTTTAGGAGATGGGAAAGTTTTATAGCTTCCAACAATTTCAGGGTCGTTGAACGATACTTGCTCAGCTAACGCATAATTCGGTAACAAAGCTGAAGTGAGTGTCGTCATGGTAAAACCTAAAGCAACTAAACCGCCTAAACGTGAGAAAAATTCGCGTCGATCAATCAGTCCGTGAGCATATTCATCATACCAATCAAATGCTTCTTGTGGGATGGGCCTTGAATCCGTCATAGCTTTACTATCCTTATCTAAATGAAAGTTGGTGATTTCTTGCTCTTTGAGAATAGAACTTATTTAGTGTTTTATCTATATCATTTACATTCAGAAAAGAATTATTTGTATGATAAAAAAATGGCACCGCGATGGGTGCCAAATAGGTATATACCCAAGTGACTTCAAGATGCAGAATTCAGAGCTATCATCCAAATCTTTAGACAAGGAAGATTGGCGAAGGAATGTAGGCACCTTTCAAACCAATCTGATGCGGTATAAAGATTTGGATGAAGCTCCCGAAGGGCAAGTTAAAACAAGCTTTATGCAGCGTTAAATTGAACAGAGATAGAATAACTATGATCATATTCAATTTGTCTTGCCTAAAGCTTGTTTTATTCTTGCTGAAACTCACATCTTGAAGTTACTTGGGTATAACAACTGAATTTAATTAAGGCTAGATCTTCGCGCCATCGCTCACCCAATCAACCACTAACGCTCGTTCTTCATCTGTCATCTTGGTTAAGTTACCAAGTGGCATAACACGAGTTTGAACTTGTGATTGAATGCGTGGAGCATTGGTTTGAATCTCTTCCGGTGTATCAAGTACTACTCCCGCCGGTGCCGTTGCAAACATGTTGCTGGTTGGCGTGGCTGAGTGACATTCCACACAACGATCATTCATGATTTTTTGCACTTGAGTAAACACTGAAGCTTCCGCTACTTCGGTACCCGCTTCATCTGCACTGGCAGTTTCTGTTGCACTATCAGTCGTAGTTGCAGCTTCTTGTTGAGCAACAGGCGCACTTGGTTCAGATAGGCTAGGCATCTTGTTTGACGTCACAAACGCAAGGCTGATCATACCTAGTACTGCAACCGGTACTGCCCACGCAAACTTCTGACCACCATGACGAGTGTTAAAGTAGTGACGAACGAGAATACTGAACACTGCTAAACATGCCAAAATCAACCAGTTGTATTCCGAGCCATACGTGCTTGGGAAGTGGTTACTGATCATAATGAACAGTACTGGCAATGTTAGGTAGTTATTGTGACGAGAACGCAATAGACCTTTGGCTGGCAACGCAGGATCTGGCTCTGTGCCGTCTTCAATCGCTTTCACCAAGTTACGCTGTGCTGGCATGATCACGAAGAATACGTTACCCACCATGATAGTACCGATAATCGCACCAACATGAATGTAAGCACCGCGGCCGCTAAACACTTGGCTTAAACCATAAGCCGCACCAACAAGACAGGCAAACAACACGACACCTAATAGCAGTGGCTTTTTACCTAACGGAGAATCACACAACAAGGTATAGATGATCCAACCACCCACTAGCGAAGCGATACCAATACCAATTGCCGCACCGACACTTAAACCAGAGCCCGGAGCAATCAGGTAAATATTGGCATTAAGGTAGTAAACTACACCTAGTAGCAACACACCAGTGATCCAAGTGAAGTAGGCTTCCCACTTAAACCAGTGTAGGTTTTCTGGCATTTGAGGTGGCGCTAATTTGTATTTCTCTAGGTGATAAATACCACCGCCGTGAATCGCCCATAAATCACCAGACAATCCCGTTTTTGGATTAACACGGTTTAAGTTATTTTCTAACCATACAAAGTAAAATGATGCCCCAATCCACGCGATACCAACGATCATGTGAACCCAGCGAATTGCGAGATTGAGCCATTCCGTAATATGCGGATCCATAATTTTCTCCTTAAACTGTTCCTTGTCTAGAGCATACGTAACCGGGATATGGTGAACCGGTATGCTCTTCAATAGACGGCTAAATAATCAACTTTTGCTTGTACGTAATTCGGCTAATTCACACTCGGTAAATTATCCAATGACAAGATGATTTCGGTTGATTGTTCAAAGTACACTTCATCACAGTTATTGCCTTCGCCAGCACGATCAACAATTAAAAATTGATCATCCGGTTGCAGTGCAAGCACTGGATGGTGCCAAACCCCTTTGTGATAATTGACACCTTGACGTCCATTGCTTAAAAACGCTCTCAGTGCCTGTGGCTGCAAATCTTCGCCCTTCTCTGCCACCACAATTAAATATGGATGACCAAGAAGTGGAATAAATGCTTGAGAGCCCAAAGGATGACGCTCCATCATTTGGATGTTCAATGGGTACGTTAAAGGGGTTGCCTGAAAAATACTGATGATGGGTTCACCACCGTTATCTGCCACATCCACATCCGCCATACGGTGATAGCGTCTTGTTGAACCGTTGTTGATCATAAAGTAATCGCTGACTTCTTTATCAATCACATCGCCAAAAGGTTTAAATGCCTCTTTGGTTAATGGTTCAACTTTCAGTGAAATTGCGGTGTCTACAGTCATGATATCCCTTCCGTTATTTTATGCTCTATTGAGCCCTATTAAATTAACCTCAATGCTATTCAATACCGCAAATAGTGTTGAGTTTGGGCACAGACAGTCCTCATTCCCTTTTATGATTTACATGTCTTCCGCTTTGTATTTTTGTTTGTTACATGTCTTGAAGTCGAAACGAAGCGATCTTATTGATCTGTGCAATCGCGGTTGCAAATTCCGTTTCTTTATCGTTGTGAATTCTCTCAGCAAACGATGCCAAGATTTGGTGACGGTTGGCCCCTTTTACTGCCATGATAAAAGGGAACTCAAAACGAGCTTTGTATCGCTCATTAAAATCGGTAAATTGTTCAAATTCTTCTGGCGTACATTGGCTAATTCCAGCCCCTGCTTGCTCTGAAGTCGATGCAGCGGTTAGCTCACCATTAACCGCCGCTTTGCCGGCTAAATCTGGGTGAGCATTAATTAAATCCAGTTGCTCTTGTGGGGCGGCATCTAGCATGGTTTGTGACATTGCCGTATGCAGCTTTTCAATCTGATCAAAAGAAGAATCCAGACCTTTATCAAAAGTACGCTCTGCAACCCAAGGACTGTGTTCATAAATATCAGCAAAGGTTTCAACAAATTCTGCTTTGGTCATTTGGCTTGGTTGGCAAGTTTTAAATTGAGTCACGGTTCCTTCCTTCTTTCTTTACTTAATATTTGAAACTGGCTTGCGGCAATCACTTAACAAGATCAGGATGCGGATGACATTCATGCCAATGTTTAGCGATATCTAAACGACGGCACACCCAAACTTTGTCATGCTGCTGCACATATTCCATAAAGCGTTTTAAGCCTTGAATACGGCCTGGGCGACCTATCAAACGACAATGCAAACCAACAGACATCATTTTTGGTGTTTCAGCACCTTCTTCATACAAAGTATCAAACGCATCTTTTAAGTATTGGAAGAATTGCTCACCCGTGTGGAAACCTTGGTTGGTCGCAAAACGCATGTCATTCACATCAAGCGTATAAGGAATCACTAGCTGAGGTTTCGGGCCTTCGGTATGCCAATAAGGAAGATCATCATCATAAGCATCAGAGTCATATAAGAAGCCACCTTCTTCGGCCACCAGCTTGCGGGTATTCACACCATTACGGCCAGTGTACCAACCATACGGTCGCTCACCTGTGATCTCCTTAATAACATTGATCGCTTTTTGCATGTGTTCGCGTTCAGTATCAATGTCAATTTTATGGTAATCCAACCAGCGGTAACCGTGGCTGCAAATTTCATGACCAGCATTGGCCATTTCTTGAATGACTTCAGGATGACGCTCGGCTGCCATGCCGACAACAAAAGCGGTCAGTGGGTAGTTAAATTGCTCAAATAACTTCAGAATACGCCAAACACCTGCGCGACTACCGTATTCATAGATAGATTCCATACTAATATGACGAGCATTAGGGAAAGGCTGCGCACCAATGATTTCAGAAAGAAACGCTTCTGACTCATCATCACCATGCAAAGTACAGCGCTCGCCGCCTTCTTCATAGTTCAGCACAAATGAAACCGCTACTCGAGCCTCGTTCGGCCACTGAGCATCAGGTAGATCTTTTCCATACCCGATTAAATTGCGTGGATACTCACTACCCATGAACCTCTCCTTTGTCGTGTCATCCTTGAATACTGAATTCATCTGAATTAGATTCGTACACATTAAAAGTATACAACCTAAACCAGTAAATAGTCCTGAATCTTTGTTTTGATAATTGTATACAATTATCAAAACATGGCAAATATTTTTATTCACAACTTGTTAACCTGCGCACTATTTGAAGTGCCAAACAAAATTAAGCTGACTTTTAAGTCAAGAATATTAAAATTTTTTTACTGAATAATGAAAGCGACTAAATCTAAACTTTTACATTTAAAATCATTAAATTATAAATAACCTACCAAATTCTCATCCACTTCAACACATGATCTAGTGCCAATTTTTTGAGCTCTCACCTTTACGGAACACAATGTTGTGTACATAATCAATTTTAAGTGATCACATTTTTATAACAAAACTTTTTTGATTCACTCAACATTTACTAACCATTTATTTTAACCATCAACAAGCAGAGCTAATTATGGGAAAACTGACAACACATGTTTTAGATACGGCGAATGGATTGCCGGGCTGCGATATTCAAGTCGAACTCTTTCGCATCACTGAGCAAGGCGCGCAAAAAATCAAAACTGTCGCCACTAACTTTGATGGACGAACCGATTCGCCTCTACTAGAAGGTGCTGATTTTGAAGTGGGTAAATACGAGCTTATTTTCCACACCGCAAGCTACTTTAAGCAAAAAGGCGTCACGCTAGACGAAGTACCGTTTCTGGATGACATCTCGATCCGCTTTGGTATTAACGATCAAGACAGTCACTACCATGTGCCGCTACTTTGCTCGCCTTACAGTTTCTCAACCTATCGCGGCAGCTAGTTTTCGCCGCCAACATAAATTCAGCGTAGTGCCAGCCGGCTGTCGGCACTTCGCTTAACTCCAAACTTAACTATCAATGCATGGAGATCAGGATGTCCTCCAGGGCTTAGCTACGCCTAAAAAACGTATCGAGCTTTCTATCTAAGTCGCAAATTAACAAGTCGTTGTGACAAGTAGATGCAAAACCACAAGGAAACGTACCGTGGAAAATTCAAACAGCGAAACCTTAAACACCAATCAAACAGCAGCGGATAACTCCAGTCAGAATTCAGGGTTACTCGAACGTTGGTTTAAACTCAAACAACATGGCACTACCGTCAAATCTGAAATCATTGGCGGCTTAACCACCTTTGCCACTATGGCTTACATCATCTTCGTCAATCCATCAATTATGGCGACGTCCGGTATGGATGCAGGCGCCCTCTTTGTGGCAACTTGTATCGGGGCAGCCATCGGTACTCTACTAATGGCGTTTTATGCCAACTGGCCTGTTGGGCTGGCACCGGGTATGGGGCTAAATGCATTCTTCGCCTTTACCGTTGTCGGCGAAATGGGTTATAGCTGGGAGGTCGCATTAGGTGCAGTCTTCATTTCAAGTGTGCTATTTGTTGCCATGAGTTACAGCAGTTTACGTGAATGGATTATTGATAGTATTCCACACAGTTTGCGCTACTCAATGACCGCAGGTGTCGGCTTATTCCTTGGCCTAATTGGCTTAAAAACCGCAGGCATTGTAGTCGAAAGCCCAGCGACCCTAGTCTCTCTAGGCGACTTCACACAACCTAGTGCAGTATTAGCTGCAATATGCTTTTTGATCATTAGCGTGCTGAGCGAGCGTAAGATATTCGGCGCAGTATTAATTGGTATTTTCAGTGTCACCATGATTGGCTTTTTCATGGGTATCGTTGAATACAACGGAATTTTTGATACCCCACCTAGCCTAGCTCCAACCTTTATGGCGATGGATATTTCAGGCGCGTTAGAAATTTCGATGATTAGCGTTATTTTAGCTTTCTTGTTCGTCAATATGTTCGATACCGCAGGCACCCTAATGGGCGTGGCTCAACGTGCTAACTTGATGGATAAAGACACAGGGAAAATTAAAGATCTACGTAAAGCATTGAAAGCGGACAGTGTGGCGAGCGTTGCAGGTTCTTGCGTCGGTTGTCCACCGGTGACTAGCTATGTAGAAAGTGCCGCAGGCGTTGAAGCAGGCGCTCGAACTGGCTTATCTTCTGTCGTGGTTGGTTTGCTATTTATTGCGGCAATCTTTGTGTCACCATTGGCCGGCATGATCCCAGGATACGCCACTGCAGGCGCACTGATTTATGTGGCGTTTGTAATGATGAGCAGCATGCAACACATTAAATGGAACGACTTCACTGATGCCGCTCCTGCAGCCATCACTGCATTAATGATGCCGCTGACGTTCTCGATTGCTAATGGTATTGCACTAGGCTTTATTACTTACACGGTTTTAAAAGTCGCAACGGGCAAACAAAAAGACGTCTCAATTTGCATGTACGTATTAACAGCAGTCTTTGTGGCTAAATTAGTCTTTATGTAAAAGGCAGTACTTCATTTAAAGTAAATTCAAACCAGTAGTGTGGAAACATGCTGCTGGTTTTTTTATTCCTAATTATTTTGTGCCTTGTTTTTACGCCATTGAGTCCCCCTACCAAAACCCAACCTAGTTCAAACAATTCACCTATGCTCTCTCCCACTCACAACAAAATTGATCTAAATCAAGTTTGACGAACAAAAGCTGACGTAAGTTAACAGCATGTTAATCACTTCATAAGAGGGAAGTATATGAAGCTAAAGCAATGTGAAAAGTGCTACACCGACGTGTGCCTAGATGGAAAATGGTTTCACCACGATCACTTAACCACCAAAGCTTACATGCTAAAAGGTGGCTTAAACCACGAAGTTGAGTTGGCCAAAATGCCGACAACAGAAGATGAATTAATCGAACTCATCAATGATTCTACTCGATTGAACTAATACCTACTCGCTCTGGTGTTAGTTAGAAATGCACAATTAAGCCAAGTGGATGATTCCCGCTTGGCTTTTTTTGTTTGCTTTGACTCTTATTGATTTCTCTACCACCACATAATTGATAACTCACTCACCAATTTGAAGTGCCGTGCGAGACGCCTCATCCATAATAATATACATTAACTTCCCATTAACACATTCAGGCAAGAAATCAGTCGCGTGCTATTGGTTAGATATTAATCAGATAATTATTCTCATTGAGTGATTTAATATACATTTTTCTTGCATAAAACCACACAATCATTAGTATATTTACCTAGTGACAATAAATGCAGATTGGAAGCATGACTATTCAAATTAACGCTATTGATAAGTTTTACGGCTCAAACCAAGTTTTACACAATGTAAGCTTTGAGTGTGAGGCCGGTGACACCTTAGTTTTACTGGGCCCAAGCGGAGCAGGAAAAAGCTCATTACTACGTGTTTTAAACCTATTAGAAATGCCTGACAACGGTACGCTTTCTATTGCCAATGAGTCGTTTGATTTTTCTACTCAAATTTCAGAAAAACAAGGCATGGCGCTACGTAAAAAAGTCGGCATGGTTTTTCAACAATACAATCTATGGCCTCACATGAGTGTGCTAGATAATTTGATTGAAGCGCCAGTCAAAGTTGCCGGTATGAATAAAGCTGAGGCAAAGAAAGAAGCGATTGAGATCTTAACCAAGCTTCAACTCGCCGATAAAGCCGATGCCTGGCCCTTACAGTTATCTGGCGGTCAACAGCAACGTGTGGCTATTGCTCGCGCATTAATGATGAAACCTGACGTGTTGCTTTTTGATGAACCCACAGCGGCGCTTGACCCTGAGATCACCTCTCAAGTTGTCGATATTATTAAAGAATTAAGTAAAACTGGCATCACGCAAATTATCGTGACTCATGAAGTCGATTTTGCCAAAAAAGTCGCCAGTCATTTGTTGTATTTAGAAAAAGGCTACGTGGTTGAGCATGGTGATAAGAGCCACTTTACCGACCCACAGTCTCAAGCGTTTGCCGATTACTTAAAACACTAAAACCTAACAATAAAAACATTCAACTAGTTAAAAAATCACAGATATAAATGGAGTTATACAATGAAAAAAATTCTACTTGCTAGCTTAATTGGCCTTGCTTCAACTCACGCGATGGCGCAAGACGAAATCAAATTTGCCACCGAAGCCACTTATGCCCCGTTTGAATACATGGATGATAACAGCGAAATTCAAGGTTTTGACATTGATCTTGCCAATGCTTTATGTGAAGAAATGCAAGTAAAATGTACTTTCCACAACCAAGCGTTTGACAGCTTAATTCCTGCTCTTAAATTTAAGCGTTACGATGCAGCAATTTCAGCAATGGATATTACGGAAGCTCGTCTGAAGCAGGTAAACTTCACCAATGCTTATTATGAAAATGCGGCTGCATTTGTTTCTGCAGAAGGTAAAATCGCAGATCAAGCAGGACTAGAGGGCAAACGTGTTGGCGTTCAAAATGGCTCAACACACCAAAGCTACCTAGTTGATCAAATGCCAGGCGTAACAGCCGTTCCTTACGCAAGCTACCAAGATGCGTTTATTGATATGCAAAATGGCCGTATTGATAGTGTATTTGGTGATACCGCTGTAGTCGCAGAATGGTTCAAAAAAGAAGATGGCCTAGCCTACGTTGGCGAACCTGTTACCAACAAACAATACTTCGGTAATGGTTTTGGTATTGCAGTAAACAAAGACAATCAAGAATTGGTAGATCAACTCAATGCGGCACTAGAGAAAGTGAAGCAGAATGGCGAATACAAAGCAATTTTTGATAAATACTTTGCTAGCAAATAATAGTGAATAAATGATGTTCTCAGGTTACTCTCTAGCGTTAATTGACGCGAGCTGGCTGACAATTCAGTTAGCTTTTACCAGCCTTGCTGTTGGCTTGGTGCTTTCTATGATCTTTGCCGCTGGCGAAATGTCGCGCTTGAAATTGATCTCTTGGCCTACGACGGCTTTAGTGACGGTAATTCGAGGGTTGCCTGAGCTTCTTGTTGTCTTGTTCATTTTCTTTGGTTCAGGACAAATTTTATTCTATATTACTGGCGAATATATCGAGATCAGCCCCTTTCTTTCTGGGGTGATCGCGTTATCACTTATCTTTGCCTCTTATGCTGCCCAGACCTTGCGTGGTGCGCTTAAAGCTGTTCCTAAAGGACAAGCAGAAGCCGCCACCGCTTTAGGTTTATCAAAACCACGAGCTTTTATTCGAATCATCCTGCCACAAGCAGTACGTCATGCTCTACCCGGTTTAACCAATCAATGGCTCGTGCTATTAAAGGATACCGCCTTAGTTTCTCTGATTGGCGTGACCGATTTGCTCAAACAAGCACAATTGACCTCCGCTGCCACTCACCAAAGCTTTACCTGGTATGCAACGGCGGCAGCGGTTTACCTTGTGATTACTCTAATCACTCAACGTGTTATCGCCATTCTCAATAAAAAATATCAATTACAAGATGCCAATATGGTTTCCAGTAAACCTAAGAAGAAACAGCCACTAGGAGCACAATCATGAACGAACAACATGTTTGGCAGCTACTTGATGGCCTGCAAACCAGTATCGAATTAACGGCCGCTGCCTTATTGGTCGGCTGTACCTTGTCACTGCTGATGACCATGACGTTAATCGTGCGCTTGCCTGTCATTCATTGGTTCAGCCGTGCTTTGATTACCTTGTTTACTGGAACACCACTACTCGTTCAAATCTTCCTTATTTACTACGGACCCGGCCAGTTTGAGTGGATTCGTGATAGCTTCTTCTGGAACTGGTTAAGCCAACCTTGGTTCTGCGCCATGTTAGCGTTAGCATTAAACACTGCCGCCTACAGTACCCAACTATTTAAAGGCGCATTTGATGCGATTCCGTCAGGGCAATGGCAAGCCTGTCGCGCACTAGGTATGAACACCAAAACCACACTAGGTGTACTACTACCTTATGCGATTCGTCGAGCTATTCCGGCTTATTCCAATGAAGTAATTTTGGTATTTAAAGGTACATCGCTCGCCAGTACTATTACCATTATGGATTTGATGGGCTACGCCCAACGCATTAACGCTCAAACCTACGACACCTTGACGGTGTTTGGTATTGCCGGTGCATTCTACTTAATCGTCAATGGCATCTTGTCACTCGTATTCCGCAAGGTAGAGCAGAAAGTATTGGCGTTTGAGTCGCAGAGTCATTAAAAGGTTTCTTTCAATAGAAAGAATAAAAAAGCGAGCTCAAAATAAGCTCGCTTTTTGCTATTTAATCAAAAGTATTTATATCCACGTAACTCGGCTATAGACTAATTAGATATCAAACATCAAGTTACCCGGTGCTAGGAATGGCCAACGTAATATCGCAGGTTCACCTTTTGCATCATCAGCAAAAAAGTAGCCAACTTGTGGGGTAGCATAAACTTCATCACCACGATTAAATGATTGCTCATTCAATGCTTGATGCGTCAATTTCGCTTCCCATAATTCATTTGAACCCCAACCAACTGGCGATAACTCCACTCGAACTTCTGCCCCTACTGGGTTAATCGCAACGACTTTACAAGGAAGTGATGCCTGGCTATTAGGTTTAGCCGAAATGCTGACTTCATGGCTTCGAATATAAAGCGCACCATCTTTTTGCGTTTTTTCCTCCATAGGGGGAAGGATAAAAGCATTTCCATCTTGCCAATGTTTGTTATTCCATTTGGCTTTAAATTGGTTAACATTTCCGAAGAAATCAAACACAAAACGGCTATTTGGATGGGCGTAAAGCTCGACTGGTGAATCCACTTGCTCTATTTTACCGTTACTCATTACCACAACACGGTCGGAAAGCTCCAAAGCTTCATCTTGATCGTGGGTAACAAATACACTGGTAAAGCCCAGTTCATCATGCAAATTACGCAACCAACGGCGCAAATCTTTACGCACTTTTGCATCCAATGCGCCAAAAGGTTCATCCAGTAATAACACTTCTGGTTTGGTGGCTAATGCTCGCGCCAAAGCGATACGCTGCTTCTGCCCACCCGAAAGTTGTTCAGGATAGCGACCGGCTAAGTGGCCAAGTTGCACAATGTCTAATAATTGCTTCACTCGTTTACTGATTTCAGCAGCGTTAGGTCGTACAGAACGCTCCATGACTTGCAGGCCGAAAGCAACATTATCCGCCACTGTCATATGACGAAATAGCGCATAGTTTTGGAACACGAATCCTACGCGACGATCGCGCACATGAACGTTAGTAACATCTTTATCACCAAAGTGAATCGAGCCTGTGTTGGCATTTTCTAATCCAGCAATAATACGCAGTAACGTGGTTTTACCCGAACCGGAAGGCCCCAACAGCCCTATCATTTCACCATTTTCAATATCTAACGAGAGCGGTGAAAGTGCCTCAAATTTACCAAATTGCTTGGAAATATTATTTAAACGAATACTCATAATTCACCTTGTTGCTGTTGAGACTGCTGACTATTGATATGATTACGTTCTTGTCGCCACTCAACGATGGCTTTAAAAATCAGAGTTAATAATGCGATAAATGCTAATAACGATGCACTGGCAAAAGCCGCTTCTGATTGATAATCCTCATACAGCAATTGAACATGTAATGGTAAGGTGTTGGTTTCACCACGGATATTGCCCGATACCACGGCTACTGCGCCAAATTCACCAACCGCACGTGCATTGGTCAAAATCACACCGTAAATCAAAGCCCATTTGATATTCGGCAGTGTTACGCGACGGAATAATTGCCACCAGGAAGCGCCTAAAATCACGGCCGCTTCTTCATCTGACTGGCCTTGTTGCTGCATCAGTGGGATCAACTCTCGCGCCACAAATGGGCAAGTCACAAATACCGTTACCAGTAAAATTCCCGGCCAGGCAAACATAATTTGTAAATCATGCTCATATAACCACTCGCCCAGCCAACCACTGCTACCGTATAGCAACAAATATAAAAGACCTGCGACAACTGGCGATACCGCAAATGGTATATCTATTAAAGTGATTAAAAACTTACGACCAATAAAATCAAATCGAGTCACCGACCACGCCAGCATTACGCCAAAAACCAAATTAATAGGCACGGTCAGTAATGCCACAATCAAAGTTAAACCAATAGCGTGAAGCGTATCAGGCTCACTCAAGTTATTAAAATAGGTAGAAATTCCACTTGCAAAAGCTTGTTGAAAAATACTGATCAGTGGAATAACCAAAAGAATGGCGACGAAAAAAAGCGCAAGAGAAATTAAACTCCATTTAACTAAAGGCTTCTCACCAATACGTGAGGATCTGGACATCATATCTCCTTACTTACCGTGAATACGGCGTAAATAAGCGCCTTGCCATAGGTTTATCAACAATAACAATGACAATGAAGTGAGAAGAACAACCGATGCAATCGCACTGGCCGCCGGGAAGTCAAACTCCTGCAAGCGAACAAATATCATTAACGATGTGATTTCACTCACGTATGGCATATTGCCGGCAATAAAGATTACCGCCCCAAACTCACCTAAGCTACGTGTAAATGACAAAGCAACCCCCACTATCAAGGCGGGACGAATGGAAGGCATAATAACTTTCCAGAATACGGCCCAGTCAGATGCACCAAGTGTCACACCCGCTTCTTCTTCCTCTTGAGAGATTTCTTCTAAGACAGGCTGAACAGTACGCACAACAAACGGGATACTCGTAAAAGCCATCGCGACGATAATACCTAGAGGGGTATACGCGACTTTAATACCGACATCTTCTAAAAGGCTGCCAATCCACCCATTACTTGAGTACAAGGTCGCTAAGGTTATCCCTGCCACTGCGGTGGGTAGTGCAAAGGGTAAATCGACTAAAGCATCTAAAATACGCTTTCCGGGAAACTGATAACGAACTAAAACCCAGGCGAGTAATAAACCTAAGGCGCCATTAAACAACGAAGCAACAAATGCGGCTCCAACCGTAACTTTATAACTGGCTACCACCCGAGGATCGGCAATGACATACCAATATTCACTAAGTGACATACCTTTTGTTTGCATCACCAATCCCGTTGCTGGGAGTAGAAGAATTAAACTCACAAAGAGAAGTGATATACCTAAACTAATGGCAAAACCCGGTAGTACTCGTTGCTGTTTTGGGCGAGAAAGTGCGTGAGATCCGCTCATAAACCCTCAAAATAATCTATCAAAATGAATGGTTACCCCAGAAAGAGGTAACCATATACTAAGAAATGCAGATTAACGACGTTGCAATTGATCGAGTTTCGCACCATTTCCAAACTGTGTTTTCATTGCATTTTCCCAACCACCTGCAATTTCTTCTACCGTAAGTAGTTCAACTTCAGGGAATCGGTCAGCAAACTCAGCTTTAACTTTTTCATCATGAACACGGTAATTAAAGCCAGCAAGCATACGCTGTGCTTCTTCACTGTATAGGTAAGAAAGGTACTCTGTCGCCACTTCTGTTGTACCATTGCGTTTAGCATTGCGCTCAACAACGGCAACAGGGAATTCCGCTAGAATCGATGTTTTTGGTACCACAACTTCGTAATTGTCTTCACCATATTGTTTACGAATATTGTTCACTTCTGATTCAAACGTGATGAGTACATCACCAATTTGACGCTCAACAAATGATGTGGTTGCCCCGCGGCCACCGGTATCAAATACCGCAACGTTAGCGAGCATTTGCTTTAGAAATTTATCTTGCTTAGTTTCATTTTCTTTACCAAATGATTTCTGTGCATAACCCAGTGCTGCTAAATAAGTATAACGAGCATTACCTGAAGTTTTAGGGTTCGGAAATACAGAAGACACACCTTCACGCGCTAAGTCGCCCCAGTCTTGAATATTTTTAGGGTTACCTTTGCGCACTAAAAATGCCGTGGTTGAATAATATGGAGAGCTAGCGTTAGGCAATTTACTTTGCCAGTCGGCAGGGATCAATTTCCCTTTATCATGTAATACCTGTACATCGGTAACCTGATTAAAGGTCACAACATCGGCCGATAAGCCTTGCAGAATAGAACGTGCTTGAGCAGAAGAACCACCATGTGATTGTTTGATTTCAATGGTATTCCCTGTTTTTTCTTGCCAATGTTTAGCAAAAATTGGGTTATAGGTTGCAAACAATTCACGAGCGATATCGTAAGAAGAGTTCAAAATAGTTTGGTCTTGTGCTGACGCATTAAACGAGCTTGCGATTAACAAGGCAGCAAATACTGACTTCATTTTTTTCATTATATTCATACTCCTAATTCACTTTCCAAGGTGACATCCTTTGTGACTAGAGTATGTTTATAAATTATTAATAACAAAGGTTATAAATAGAACTTTTTGGAATATTATCAAACCATAAATTGTTTATCTTATTTCTATTTACCATTGTATTAATAGGGATGATAGATACACAATAGCAACTGGCAATATATCAGCATAGAGGGATACCAGTGTCTGAATTTCTAACGATTGAATCTTATGTCGGTAACACACCTTTAGTCAGGCTGCAGCGGCTTGTAGTAGGTAATCAAAGTACTGTGCTCGTTAAACTTGAAGGCAATAATCCTGCAGGTTCAGTTAAAGATCGCCCTGCGCTTAATATGATTACCCAAGCTGAAAAGCGCGGAACAATTACCCCTGGCGATACTATAATAGAAGCGACTAGTGGTAACACAGGTATCGCATTAGCCATGGCGGCAGCGATTAAAGGTTACAAGATGATCTTAATCATGCCTGATAACTCGACTCAAGAACGCAAAGACTCAATGAAAGCCTATGGTGCAGAACTTATCTTGGTCACTAAAGAGCAAGGAATGGAAGGCGCTCGAGATTTAGCACTACAAATGCAAAGTGAAGGTAAAGGCATTGTACTTGATCAATTTAACAATGCAGATAATCCAGATGCGCACTTTGATTCAACGGGGCCAGAAATCTGGCAACAAAGCCATGGAAAAATCACTCACTTTGTTTCGAGCATGGGAACAACAGGTACCATTGTCGGTGTTTCTCGCTATCTTAAATCACAAAATCCGGACGTTTGTATTGTTGGATTACAGCCCTCGGAAGGCAGTGCCATTCCGGGTATTCGCCGCTGGCCGACAGAATATTTACCGGGTATTTATGACGATTCAACGATCGATATGGTTATCGACATTGACCAAAAATCTGCAGAAACAACAGCGCGAGCCTTAGCTCAAAGAGAAGGTATTAGTGCCGGTGTGAGCTCTGGTGGTGCCGTTTATGCGGCAATTGAAATCGCTAAAGATAACCCGGGCTCCGTAGTCGTTGCTATTGTCTGTGATAGAGGGGATCGCTACCTGTCTTCAGGGTTATTTTCTTAATCACGACATTCTGAGTATTCATTCTAATACTTTAACCAATAGCACTTAGATTTAAATTATAGATCTAAGTGCTGCGCTTGAAGTGAAGAAATGAGTACACTCATGACAAAGTGAGTATTGGGCGCTTTCTTTCATTCACTCTCATCGAACGATGCGCTAAATGTCGCAGCCCAGATTCTAATCCCATTTGATAACCACTTTCCAAGATCGGCTTTTTCATTGTTAGGCGTTTCACTGCAAAGTTTTCTGGTGGCGCAATCACCCTGATAACCGCATCTTCTGGAAAGTTATGAATAAAATCGAGCGTTTTATTGTAGTTTCTTGCCCGCAGTAGCATCGAGCGAACAATATGAGGATGGCGCTCGAATAACTTCTTAGTCAACCAAGTCACTTTAGGCGGTTGCATTTGATAACTAAGTGGATGGGATAAGATCACGGTGATATCCCGAGCACCACGACGATATGCTTCAATTACGGGAATCGAATCCGCCACGCCGCCATCGGTATAACATTCACCGGAAAAACATGGCGTTTGTTTATAGGCTATTGGGAGTGCTGCTGTCGCTTCTAGAGCTTTAACCTGATTATCTTCAGTAACTTGATAATAACTGGCGCGCCCTGTCTCAACATTGGTTGCAGCGGCATAAAAAGGAATTCGATTAAACGTTTTTTGACTATCTACTGGAAATTGTCGATTAGACTCTTCAACCAACCATTTTACATCCACGAGATTGCCTCCCTTTACAAAGCGAAGAGGATTATAAAATTCTCGGCTAGTCGCAAGCTCCGTAATAACACGATAACTACGCTCTGGTTGCTCGGCCAAATAACCAACCAAATTTGATGCCCCCGCTGAAACACCGATAACAAAATCAAAAGGGTTATAGTCGTGCTCTAAAAACCTATCAAGCACCCCACTGGCAAAAACGCCTCTCATTGCGCCGCCTTCAACCACCAATGCTTTTCTCATCATGACATCCTCATAAAATCATCCAGAGGATCAGCCCTCCTATCTGCGCAAAATTTTACGTCAATGCTAATAATATAAAAGTGAGTTTTACAGATTCTATTAATAGGTAAAAACGATAAGAATAATAAATAGCAATTTTTGTATTTTCACCATAGGTGGATAAAGATTTTTCATCAGAGCTTAAACTCCACTCAGGTAATCGCACCAAAACCCATCACCTTAGTTTCAACATTGTGCAAAAGAGTTCAGCTATCGATACGCCACACTACTGAAAAAGCAACAATCCATTTAAAAACAATAAATTAAAAACTTGGCACGCATTCTGCTTATTAGTAAATGAATACATGGCAGTATTCGTGAAGCCAGTCGAGTCCCTGATTGGTTCATGTTATTTTCCTTTGAGGTACCTTTCCCGCCCTAGTGTGGGAAAGGTTTTTTTTGCCTGTTATCTTACCTTCCTTTATCAACAATATTTTTTATCGTAAAAACAAAAACTTTTCACAAGACGCACAAAAATTTTATTGCTAAATTCGCGCCCAACATCACCTTTCATGTTAATTATTTGTTGTAGTCTTAAACATACTTTTGTTGTGGCTATTTCATAATACCAGTTTCAAGTGCTCCTTCCGTGAGTGCGTTTATTCATCAACCTTAGCGATATACAAATGACTAAAAAAATCATTGTAGGATGGCGGGAAATGTTGGCTTTACCTGAGCTTGGCATTGAACAAATCAAAGCAAAAATTGATACCGGTGCGCGCAGTTCTTGCTTGCATACTTTTAAGATTGAACCTTTTGAACAAGATAGTGAGCTTTGGGTTCGCTTTTGGATTCACCCTCAACAGAAAAACGATGAACTCATCAAAGAATGTGTGGCTAAAGTGATCGACCAACGAACGGTGAAAGACTCTGGCGGTCATGAAGAACAACGCTATGTTATCGAAACCATGCTAGCTTTTAATGGTAAGCAGTGGCCAATTGAGGTCACACTTACCAATAGAGAAAATATGTTATTTAGAATGTTGCTAGGCCGCACGGCAATGCACCATCGTATTATTGTCGACCCTACGGCATCATTTTTAATTGCTTCACCTACCAATCATTTAACAGATTCTAAGGATCACGATTTATGAAAATCGGAATTTTATCTCGCAACCGCTCTTTGTACTCAACTAAGCGCTTAATTGAAGCTTGTCAGAGCCGTGGCCATGAAGTCAAAGTGATCGATGCATTACGCTGCTATATGAACATTAATTCAGAGCAACCGGAGATCCACTTTAAAGGTGAAGAACTGAAAGACTTCGACGCTATCGTGCCTCGCATTGGCGCGTCGGTCACGTTTTATGGCACGGCGGTATTGCGTCAGTTTGAAATGATGGGTGTCTACCCTGTTAACGAATCGGTAGCGATTACCCGTTCTCGTGACAAATTACGCTCAATGCAATTGCTATCGCGCAAAGGCGTTGGTATGCCAATTACAGGTTTTGCCAGCAAGCCTGATGACATTAAAGACCTACTTGAAATGGTCGGTGGCGCTCCAGTTGTGATCAAATTACTGGAAGGTACTCAAGGCATTGGTGTGGTTCTAGCGGAAACTCGTAAAGCCGCTGAAAGCGTAGTCGAAGCCTTTATGGGACTGAAGGCTAACATCATGGTGCAGGAATATATTAAAGAAGCCGGTGGCGCAGATATTCGTTGTTTTGTTATTGGCGATAAAGTGATTGCGGCTATGAAACGACAAGCAGGTGAAGGCGAATTCCGCTCTAACTTGCACCGTGGTGGCACCGCTTCTCTAGTTCGCATTACGCCAGAAGAGCGCAAAACAGCGGTTGCGGCAGCGAAAATCATGGGCTTAAACGTGGCTGGTGTTGACCTTCTTCGCTCTTCTCGTGGGCCTTTAGTGATGGAAGTGAACTCGTCACCTGGTCTTGAAGGGATTGAAGCGGCAACCGGTAAAGACGTCGCTGGTTTGATTGTTGAATTTATTGAAAAAAATGCGTCGGCAAAAGGAGTAAGAACTCGTGGGCGTGGTTAATTCAGGACGTGGCGAAAAGAAAAGAGTGAGAAAGAATTCACCTTTTAAATTCATGGACCACACCGTGCAAGCCGGTGAAAGAAAAGTATTACAAATTGAAGCGGCAAAACTTTACACCCACTCACCGTTATCGATTCCGGTTGAGATCATTCATGGTAAGCAAGCTGGCCCAGTATTAATGGTCAACGCAGCGATTCATGGTGATGAGCTAAACGGTGTGGAAATTGTTCGCCAACTCATTGAAAAAGTGGATGCGAGTAAACTTAAAGGTACGTTAATTGCGGTGCCTATCGTAAACGTATTTGGTTTTATTCATAAATCTCGTTATCTACCCGATCGCCGCGATCTTAATCGTTGTTTTCCGGGCACAGAAAAAGGTTCTTTGGCATCACGTATTGCCCATACTTTTTTCACCGAGGTTGCAGAAAAAGCCAACTACATTATTGATTTGCACACTGGCGCGATACATAGAACAAACTTGCCACAAATTCGTGCTTGTTTAGATAATGAAGATACTTTACGTATGGCAAAAGCGTTTGGTACTCCGGTGATTATCGATTCTGCAATACGCGATGGCTCCCTTCGCTCTGAAGCTGAAAAGCGTGGTATTCCGGTGCTAACGTATGAAGCTGGTGAAGCATTACGCTTTGAGCCTATTGCGATTAACGCTGGAGTTCTTGGCGTTTTACGTGTTATGCAAGAGCTTGGTATGCATCGTCCAAGCCGTAAGAAAGTGCCAGAGTCTGTCACCGCTAAATCCACCAGCTGGATCCGTGCAGATAGTGATGGCATTTTACGCACCATGGTCACCTTGGGTGATCGAGTGAATAAAGGCCAAGTATTGGCTTACATCAGCTCACCGCTTGGCCATGAAGAGATCACTATGCTTGCGCCAAAAGATGGCATTGTGATTGGTCAACAAACACTACCATTGGTGAATGAAGGTGATGCCGTCTTTCATTTAGCCTACTTTACCGAAGATAACGATGCGGTAGGCGATACGGTGGAAACCTATATTGGGCAAGTGATTGAACATGTTGAAGCCAAAGATGAGCACATCACAACCGGCTTTATTGCAGTACCGGGCAAATCTGATAACGTGTAGTTATTGCTAGCACATCTAAAACAAAAGAGGCCGAATAATCCAATACTCGGCCTCTTTCTGTTTTTCTTAACCCTATTAAGCGTTCAGTAAATCAAGCACATCTTGTGTTGAGCCTGTTTCCGCTAAACGAGGGAAAATTAGATTCACGCTATTGTTATGCGTATCTAAGTTCAAATCTGTCATCGCATCAGTAGCAAGCGTTACGTTATAACCCAATTCCCACGCCTGACGAGCCGTTGATTCCACACCAATACTGGTTGCAACACCGGCTACCACTACTTGCGTCACCGCGTTTGCTTTCAAATATTCATCTAAATCCGTGTTGGTGAATACACCCCACGTTTTCTTGGTTACTAGGTGATCACTAGGCTGAACATTTAAACCTGCATCAAGCTCCGCCCAATCAGCAGGAAGCTCACCGTGTGAAGCGGCTTGCTCGTTACGACCTGGCGCACCACCGGCAACATTGACTAAAACAACCGGTTGCTGCTTTTCACGAAAGGCATTAATTAGCTGACAAGATTTGTCCACAACCGGAGCTGTGTCATGGCAAGTTGGCAGCGCTAAAATGCCCTTTTGTAAATCAATAACAATCAATGCTGTTTTAGGATCAAGCACAGTAATAGACATAAACACTCCGGAAAATAAGCTTAGATAAAATAGAATTACATTTTGTTACATTCTACCTTATAAATAATATCGTCACTATTTTTATCCAAGTTTAGTAGAGCTATCACTGCTTGCTTGGTTTTCCCCCTCTTCATTCGGTAAATCGAACACACTACTATCTAACTCATGTTCAGCGATGGCTTCTTCTATAATCGCTACCAGTTCTTGAGTATGCTGAGGCGCGGATTGCTCTACCGTTGAAAGTAAATCCGCAACTGCATGGTTCATCTCTGCCGCTTCTCTATCGGCAGCACGCATACTCTCTGTGCTTTCAACCACATTGCCTACCAACTGTTGAGTGAATTCTGATAGTTTCTCAGGATGTGATTCAACTAAGGTTTCAATCATACCAATCGATTCATTATCATTTGCGGTAGTCATTGCTGCCAGTGACGCATAAGCCCCTTCTGGCTCTTTATCAAATAACCATCCTGCCAATTTCTCGGCTTGTTGGTAGTCTAATTCACTCACCGTTGATACGTACTCATCTAACCGCTCAGGTGCGCTTAAAGACAAAGAACGATACAAAGCAATGACATCGATCTGATTAAGATCTGGCACCCTTTTAATTAATGGGATTAGCCACTCAGGTTGTACTTGTGACAAGGTTTTTAAATACCGAATTGCATCACAACTTCCTCGCTCTAAATGGACAAGGAACTGCTCAGAGGCACGCTCAAAAAAGACCGAATGTTCCTGATATTCAACTCGAGGATCCAGCTCTTCAGAAATAGAAGATGGAGTATGCATAACAAACTGCTCTTGATCTTCCACTGGGCGAGCTTGCCTAACAGACATGCGATATAGAATGAAAATCACTAAGCCAAATTCCAACAAGGTCAATAAAGAAAACAAGGCGTCATTCCCCCAAGTTTTGATCACTAACGAGCCAGAATATGGTCCGACGATACAACCAACCGCATACACACATAGTAATCCAGAAAGCACAGGAACCAGCTGAGTTTTCAATGCACGGTCAAAAGTTTCCGAAATGCTCAATGGGTACAAACAAGCAATAATCCCCATCATTATTGCCACCAGAACGAGCGATAAAATAAACGTCGACTGACTTAAGCTAAACGCTAAAAAGAGAGTAGAAAGCAGCAAGATACAGCAAACCGATAAAATCACTTTACGACGTTCAAAACGATCCGATAAATAGCCAATTGGTAACTGCAATATAATCCCACCAGCGGTTGCCGCCCCCATAAACATCGAGATTTGCAGCTTATCCATACCGACATCATTGGCATATAGCGGCAAAATGTTCATTACGATGGAATACAGCACACCACACAAAAAACAGGCTACAAAACCTAAAGGGGAAAGCGAGAAAAGTTCACGGTAAGAAATCGGGGTGAAGGTTTCAATTTTCGGTTCAAAGTGAGAAATGAACACCACTGGACTAATCGAAATACTGAACAATAAACCACAAATAATAAATAAAGTGGCCTCACTTGGTGGCGCAAGAATCAGCCCAAACTGCCCCAAAGTTATCGCCGCGAGTATGACAACTTGGTTTACCGCCAACACCTTGCCACGGTTAGATTCTGTTGAAACACTGTTATACCAAGTGTCGAGCGTTCCCATTGCACAGGCGATACAAAAGCCCATCACCGCGCGCATTACCGACCAGACATAGGTATTAAAATCGAGCCCCATGATCAAAATCGCAGTCGCGGCTAAACTGCCACACATAGCAAACGTTCGGACTAAGCCAATTCGACGTAAGATCTTCTTTGCCCAAACTGCGCCCAGCAAAAAGCCCACAGAATACAGCGATAGGATCACACCAATTGACTGGACATCGACACTTTCATCGGCCAATCGAACAGGAAGTAATAAACCACTTAAACCGTGGCTGATCATTAAAAAGAAAGAACTGATACAGAGCAGTATCAGAGGGCGAATCGCCGCCATTGCACTCATGCTATTCCTTTATACATATTGAGCTCATATTTCTGAATATAGCGGCATCATGCCGATCTAGGATTTTAGGTAGAATGGTTAATCATCCCATTGATATAAAGTGATTACAAATTATGGAAGGAGTTTTAGTGTTAAAGGGGTCAATTAATGAAATGAATGCCAATTTATAGGTATAAAAAATGGGCCATTGATTAGCCCATATTTTGAAAGCGATTAAATAGCTTTATTAAGGTGACTTACAAATACTCACACAAATAAGCAGTATCAACGGGTACTTGTAGATCAAACGATGAATCACCAATCACATTAAACGACTCACCGGCTTGATAGGTAACCCACTCTTGGGTATTCGGTAGTTTTACCGTAAGCGCACCTTTAATGACTGTCATTCGTTCTGGTGCAGCGGTACCGAAAGTGTACTCACCTGCCGCCATTACACCGACGCTGCTATCACCGTCTTGCTGAGTAAAGCCAAGTGATTTTACATTGCCATCAAAGTACGCATTTTCTTTTATCATCTTCATTTCCTTATGAAAGTATCATCAATAAACTGGTCTATGTTGTATACAAACCTAAGCCAGAGCTCAAGCTTTATTTTTTCGATAACGAATCAAAACTATCCATGACTTCTTGAGATTTCATGATACGGCTATGCCCATAATTCTCCGCCGTCACTAAATCGACCCATGAACTGCGAGTTACCATGTCTTCGCTAATGGAGTAATTGGCAAACTTATCTTCGGGATCATGCACAATAATGGTGGCCGATTGGCGGTCTAATAAATGCTGTTGTGGATTAATTACTTGTAACGGGTATTGATATTCTTGCTCAAGTTCAGAAATAACCGCATTAAATAATTTCATTGAAAAGCCAGAACGACTCACGGTTTGCATCAAATTCTCTAAATAATTTAAAACCGGAGCCACCAGCAATAAAGGAACCGATTGAAATTTTTGATGCTTAGACTCAAGCAGTGCCGCGCTTCCCATACTATGAGCCACTACGCCGACAATCTCATCACACGAGTCTGCCATCACTTCAAGTGCTTCAACAAAAGCGGGCAAATGACCAAGCTTTCCTTCGCTTTCACCGTGGCCAGCATAATCAAAGGCTAATGCTGTGAAACCTTGTTGAGCGATATGCTCCATTAATGGATAAAACTGCGAAGTTGAACCTGACCATCCATGCGTGATTAACCATATTGGCCCACTACCCAATGTGTAAGTCGTCAATTGACCTTGCGGGCTAGCTACTTTGCCACGAATCAAACCTTTCGGCTCTGGATTTTTCACCTTTAAACGAACGGGGGTTAACAATAACTTCTTAGCTGTTTTTATCGCATGTTTGCGCGCTAATGTGTGATGTAAGCGAGTAGACACATTCACCAAGCTACGCTTTAAACTAAAACGACTTGGGGTATTGAAATAAATTTTATTACTCATCAAACATCCTATATAAAAACTGATCATTACAATTGTCCGCATTATCGCAGAGCACACTTGGGTTACAAGCCCAACCGTTCATAAGTGATGATTTTGTTATCAAGCGGATTCTTTCTCACACCTAAATGTGGTAAAACACTTATCCCTCTTGGCCGCATATTTATTAATGGAGTTGTAATGTCAGGCATCATTGAGCAATTTATCTTTTCCGCCACTATCACTGGCCCTATTTGCTTAATGTTGTTATTGGGTATTTTACTCAGACGCTTTCAAGTCATTAATGAACCGTTTATCGACACAGCTTCTAAGTTAGTCTTTAAAGTCACGCTACCGGCACTCTTGTTTTTAAGCATCATCAAATCTGATTCCATCACGGATAGCAGTATTCCACTGGTCACTTATGGCGTACTTGCCAATATTGCCTTCTTTTTATTTGCGACTTTTACCGTCAAATGGCTGATCAAAGATAACCATCAACATGGGGTGATTATTCAAGGCGCATTTCGCTCTAATACTGGGATTATTGGGCTTGCTTATGTGGCGAATGCCTATGGTGATCATGGGGTTGCGCTTGCGGCAATTTTTGTAGCAGCGGTCACTGTGTTATATAACATTTTGGCGGTAATTACTTTGTCTCCAAGAAATCAGCAACCAGATCTAAACACCTATAAAAACATGCTGATTTCTATTCTCAAAAACCCCCTGATTATCGCAATTGTATTAGCTTTTGTGATTCAAGAACTAGCGATTCCTATGCCAGATATGGTACTCCACACTGGACAGTATTTCGCCAACATGACACTACCTCTTGCGCTTCTCTGTACTGGCGGTTCATTGAATATCAGTGAGTTACGCCACGATAAAGCCTCTAATATTGTTTCTAGTAGCTACAAGTTAATTCTTTGTCCGTTACTTATCACATTAGGGGGCTTTTGGTATGGCTTCCGAGGATTAGAGCTTGGCATTATCTTCTTTATGACGGCCGCACCTGCTGCTGCGGCAAGTTATGTCATGGCAAGAGCGATGGGCGGTAATGCTACCTTAGCCGCCAATATCATCGCCTTAACCACTGTAGGTTCAATGGTATCGACTACATTAGGAATTGTGGTACTTTCTAGCTTTGGGCTAATGTAAAGCCAGTTATTTACTGTTATGCCTATCTACCTTTAAGCGAGCTACAATGAGCCAAGAATTAAAAAAAGAAATCACCTTATTCGGTGGCGTTGGACAACTTTCAACTACGTTATTAGGCACTGGGTTATTTATGATCCCAGCCATTGCCGCAAACTTGGCTGGCGAATGGTCATTATGGGCTTGGTTAATTCTGCTATTAGCGATTTGTCCTATCGCGCTCACTTTTGCTCTTCTTGGTCGCCAATTCCCCAATGCCGGTGGCACCGCTTATTTTGTTCGCAAGGCTTTCAATAGCAAGGTTGAACGCAGTGTTGCTTGGTTATTTTTAAGTGTGTTGCCTGTGGGACTACCTGCTGCGATTACCCTTGCAGGCGGTTTTGGTAAAGAACTACTACCGACTTTTATGGCACATCAATATATCGCTGAGGTGATCAGCTTATTATTTATTTTAGGCTTAACGTTACTTGGGAGTAAGTCTTCATCTCAATTTCAGGCATTAATTGCTTTAAGTATTTTAGCCTTAGTTGCGGTGTTCTTTTGGAAAGGCGATATCGGGTTAGCTGACATACCAATGCCAAGTTTAAATGCCTCTGCCGCCTTACCATTAGGTAGTGCATTGGCGGTGATGTTTTGGTGCTTTGTTGGCATAGAAGCTTTTTCGCATATGGGGGAAGAATTTAAAAACCCACAACGAGACTTCCCTATCGCGATAATTCTTGGTTGTTTTCTAGCAGGCTTTATTTACTGGGCTTGCTCGGTAGTGATTTTAAAATTTCATGCTTTTGAACCCAACGTTGCGGCACATAGTTCTATCCCTTGGCTGAGCGAACAGTTATTAGGTAACGGTTTAAGTATGGTGATCACCGTTATCGGATTCTTTGCCTGCTTTGCGAGTATAAATTTATATACTCAAAGCATGATCCGCCTCGTCTGGGCTCAAGCCAGAGAATACCGTCCAACCAATCGTCTGGCGATTCTATCTAAACGTGGCGTTCCAAAGTGGGCAACGTATGCGGTAGCGGCGGTACTTTTTTCTTCGATTAGCCTAGGTCATATTATTCAATTGGATCTCGAAGTACTGGTGAAATTGGCTAATAGCGTATTCGTTTTATTGTATTTATTGGCAATGCTTTCCGCCTACCGTTTATTAAAAGGTTGGGCAAAATATCTGGCTGGGTTTTCGACTCTGCTGTGTGTGATTGTATTTGCCTGTTTAGGCTGGAGCATGCTGTACGCTTTGGTTATTTTTGCTCTGCTTATGCTGCCTTGGAAGCGTGTTATGGTGCGCCCTTCCACCCAATCTAATTAGCATAAATATTCTTTATTAAGAGATGTAATTTGAAACATAAAGACGCTGACCAATGCAAAACTTTGCTATACACTCTGGCTGAGTATTTGTTTGCAAGGAAGCAAGCCTGATGTTTACAGAATGGGAACCAAACCGAATTTGGTACATTGATAAGCCTTATCGTAAGTTTGGTTTAACGCACATACAACGCATGGTGATCATTAAATTAGACAATGATGAACTCATGCTTATCTCGCCAATTGAGTTAACCACACAATGCCAACTCGCCTTATCTAAATTAGGTGCGGTAAAATACGTTGTGTCCTCAACACCAAGTTACCACCAGCACTTATCCGATTGGTGGCTGGCTTATTCCAAAGCCTACTTTTTTGCCACTCACGCCTTAATTGAAAAAAGAACGGACCTGAACTTTGATGGAGTGCTATCAAAGCAAACTCCACCGCAGTGGCAAGGACAACTCTTTCAAACCGCAATTGGTAATGACGATACACCCAATAAAATGTTGTTTTGTGATCCAGTTAGTCGCACGCTTTTTGTCAGTGACAACCTTGTCGCCATACAAGCTCACTTGCCCACCGGACAAAAATTAGCGTCTTTGCTGCAAGGTGGAAAACATCAACTTCGCCTACCTTATCAAGAACGTCGTAAGTTCAAAAATAAAGCGATGTTGCGCGTGTCGATTCAAGAAGTGATGACTTGGCCATTTGATCGTTTAATCACCTCCAATGGATTAATGATCGAAAAAGAGGCAAAAGATGCTTTTTACCAAGCCTTTTGGTGGGCATTTCAGTAAATAAACGCTAATTAGAACAAGTAGAACTTTTCATTTTCTATAAACCATGACAACCTACGCGCTCAAATTTATCTATGGTTAACATGAACATTGTTATTCATTTTAATGGTATGGGTTTATGAATTATCTTTGGACTTATCTTAAAGGCATTGCAATGGGTGCGGCCGACGTTGTACCTGGTGTATCTGGTGGCACAATTGCCTTTATTACGGGTATTTATGACACACTTCTAGGTAGCATTCGTAAAGTGAACCCAAGCTTATTTGGCTTGTGGAAACGTGAAGGTTTTAAAGCGGTACTGACGCATATTAACGCTGGTTTTCTTATCGCATTATTCGGCGGTATCTTAACCAGTATTTTGACTCTCGCGAAGCTGATTTCTTGGCTACTCGTCACCCACCCGATTCCGTTGTGGTCGTTTTTCTTCGGTTTGATTTTGATCTCTGTGGTTCACATTCTGAAGCAAGTTGAAGAGCGACGTTTGCACCATGTTATCTTTCTAGTCGTTGGTATTGCGTTTGCTTACGCCATTACGGTGCTGCAACCTTTAGATTTACAACCTACTACTCTGAATCTCATCTTCGCCGGTGCAATTGCGATTTGTGCGATGATCCTTCCGGGGATTTCTGGCAGCTTTATACTGTTACTACTTGGTATTTACCCAACAATCTTAGCGGCTGTTAAAGAGCTTAATATTGGTGTACTTGGCTTATTTGCTATTGGCGCGGTTGTTGGTTTGTTGAGTTTTTCTCATTTGCTTTCGTGGCTGCTCAATAAGCATCGCTCGGCTACCTTAATTTTTTTAACCGGCTTGATGGTTGGTACACTACCAAAAATCTGGCCTTGGAAAGAAACCATTAGCTGGCGTATTAATTCTCACGGAGAGCAAGTACCTCTAGTTCAGCACAACTTACTGCCTCACCAGTTTGAGCAGGTTGCCGGTCAACCATCACAAGTTATGCTGGCGATTGTTTGCATGCTTGGCGGGATCGCGATTGTGTGGCTACTAGAAAAAGTCGCTCAGAAGAAAGATTAGAACCGACTAGCGCCATATTTATTTCAGCCCAAATCGAACATAACTGTCGGTTTGGGCTTTTTCATATACAAATGCCATTCACTTCAAGAATCTTCCGCTAGGTGCTTTATCTGTCTTGGCTATGTGGTAGCATCTTCCAACATTTTCGTGACGACAAGAAATTATGACTTTGCGCTTTCATCTATCAAAATATCGCACTACTTGGATTCTGTTTCTACTCGTACCTATTGCTTTACTTGCTGGCTTTTATGCACCCAAGATAATCAATGTTATCAAGGCTTCAAACCAGGTCGAACTACCAACAGAAGCATCTCAATATTGCGCGCTGTCTACCCAACAATGCAAACAACAAGACGTTGCCATCACACTAGATACCGACATAGCAAAACCATTAGAAGCGACACATATTGAGGTTCATTGGCCCGATAACCAAAGTGATAAATTAATGCTAACGCTTAGAGGGTTGGAAATGGATTTAGGCGTCGTGAAGTTCCCGGTACAAAAACAAAAAGATGGTCAATTTCAAGGCACAATTGTTCTACCGATTTGCACCTATAGTAAGATGACTTGGATTGGTACTTTAACTGACCAGCAAGGGAATAAAGTTTACACCTCAATCAGGATGGAAAAATGAAGAAATCATGGATTTTAATACTGGTGTGCGCTTTTGCCCTAGGCGTAACGCTAAACTTATATCTACAAAAAGACAGCGTTCAGACCGAACCGACAGCTTCAACCACTCTTGAAACCGAAGGCGATAGTCAGGTCGATATTTTTTCTACCGATGACCCCCGCATTCGTATTATTTACTTTGGTTTCACACGTTGTCCGGATGTTTGCCCAACTTCACTGGCGATGCTTGCCGCTGCTTTAAAGCAAATTGACCCTCAATATTTAAAAGACGTTCGCCCGATGTTTATTACGCTTGATCCGGAACGAGATTCTGGCGCGGATGCTCAAAAATATGCGCATTATTTCCACCCTCAAATTGAAGGCTATTCAGGTTCATTACAAACTATCAGCACACTTGCTCATCAGTATGGGGTGATCTTTCAAAAAACAGAATTAGCCGATTCAGCATTGACCTATACTATTGATCACAGTTCATATTTTTACTTTGTAAGACCTGACGGTACATTACTTAAAAAAGTACCTCACACCTTAAATCCTCAACCTCTTATTCTCGCGATTCAGCAAATTGAAAAGGAAAACGCGCAATGAAAAAAACTGCTTTAATCTTATCTAGCCTACTCATCAGCGGCTCTGCATTTGCTCATGACGGATTAAAATATGATGAACCTTATGCACGCGCTACCCCACCGAATGCAGTAAACAGCGCGGTATTTATGACGATTGAAAACCACATGAAGGTTGAAAGAGCATTAGTGTCGGCCTCAACGGATGTAGCTGAAAAAACAGAATTACACACGGTTGAGAAAGAGGGTGATCTAATGAAAATGCGTCAAGTTGATCGCATTACATTGCCAGCAGAAGGTGAAGTGGTATTAAAGCCGGGTAGTTACCACATTATGTTGTTAGGCGTGAAGCAACCGCTCGTTGAAGGTGAGACCATTTCGGTCAACTTATCTTATGCCAATGGTGAAACTGAAACGCTAGAAGTTCCAGTTAAAAAAGTGATGGCAGGTATGAAGTCAATGAATAAAGAAGCGAGTGAGCACGCCCATCATTAGTTATCATGATTAACTAGAGGCACGAATAAACATTCTTCCTAAAAGGCACAAGAAATTGAACACACCATCACAAAGCGCATCTCGATATCCTATCATCACTTTGACGTTCACTCTTTGTGCCTTAATCGCTTTTGCTGCCAATTCGGTACTCGCGCGCCTTGCGTTAATCGACAACAATATCGACCCTCTCAGCTTTACAAGTTTGCGCTTATTATCTGGCGCGATCATGTTGGCCGTTTTAGTCATCATAACGTCTGCATCAAAAAATAAAGCAATCAAAATCCCGACACTTGAAGGCAGCGCCATATCGGCAATATTTCTGTTTATCTATGCTCTGTGCTTTTCGATTGCCTACCTTTCCATTAGTACTGGAACTGGCGCATTAATCCTATTTGGCGCTGTACAAATCACCATGATTATTTACCAATTATTGAAGGGTAATAAGCTTAAATTGGTCGAGTGGGTTGGGATAGGTTTAGCGTTCAGCGGATTTGTTTACTTAGTACTTCCAAGTTTATCAACACCATCCTTTAGCGGTTTTTTATTAATGGTAATCTCAGGCGTTGCTTGGGCAGGTTATACCATTAGAGGCAAAGGCAGCCGCGATCCTTTAAGTGATACCGCAGGTAACTTTATTCGTAGCCTGCCGCTCTGTCTTATTGTGTTATTTTATATTTTGATGACGCAGCACACCTTAACCAACACAGGGATAACGCTTGCCATTATTTCAGGTGCGATTACGTCTGGAGTGGGATATGCGATTTGGTATATTGCACTGAAGGGGTTATCTGCGACTCAAGCTGGTATTGTTCAACTACTGGTGCCCGTCATTGCGGCACTAGGTGGGATGATTTTAGTACAAGAGCCGATCACGATGTCATTTGTTGTGGCATCAATCATGATTTTGTCAGGTATATTGCTGATAACGTTACAAAAGAAGTAAGACAATACCCAAGTGACTTCTAGATGCGAGTTACTTGGGTATACAACATGAAAAATGCTCATAATAACGGATACTACGAGCACAATAAGTAACCTTAGCGACTAGCTCGCCACTTTTACTTTGATTTTACTGTTATCAATTTCTTTGCCATTTAGCGCAAATCTCGCGGTTTTAGCTTGGTCTAAATCAGGCATATACACAAAGCCAAAGCCTTTTGATTGACCAGTTTCTTGGTCCAGAACAAGGGTACATTCACCCACTTCACCAAATTCTTCAAATAATTTACGCATTTCAATTTCTGTGGTTTGGCGAGCAAGGTTGCGGACTAAAAGCTTCATAGCATTTCTCTTTAATGTTGTGTACTGAGTTTGAATTTGTATACCGAAAAAACTGATATATCTATCTCTAATAATGACACATAAAACAAACTAGGTATGTTTTAATCTTCCTATTCGCAACATTTCATTGTAAAAGGAAGTGAAAGGTAAACCACTATTCACTCAAGGAAGAAAAATGAACATTGGTATCTATATTTATGATAATGCTGAAGTACTGGATTTTTCCGGGCCTTATGAAGTTTTTACGACCGCGAATCGTGTATGCAGCCCCTCACCATTTAATGTGTTTTTAATTGCAGAAAACTTGCAGCTGGTAAAAGCTCGCTCAGGATTTAACGTTCTACCGCATTTTGACATTTCAAATCACCCTAAATTAGATGTCTTAATCGTTGTAGGTGGCGATCACACTCAAGAGATCAATAATGAATTGGCTATTGATTGGATTTCTCAACAAGGTCAAACCGTCCCTTTAATCACTTCCGTTTGCACTGGCGCTTTTTTACTGGCTAAAGCTGGCATTCTGCAAGCTCACAAAGCCACCACACATTGGGAAGATATTGCAGACTTACGCCAACAATTCCCTCCCCTAGAAGTATTAGAGAATGTGCGTTGGGTACAGGATGGCAATCGAATTAGTTCAGGTGGGATCTCTGCTGGCATTGATATGAGTTTATTTATTGTCAGCGAGTTGACTAGCATTGAAACAGCAGAAGCCACAGCCAAGCAGATGGAGTTTCGCTGGCAGCGCAATTAGCCACATGAATATTCTTTTCGCATATTAACTCCTAGCACCGATAAAAAGCCCCTGCGACTAGTGTCAACAGGGGCTGATTCTATTTAGCTATATGTCTACTTAGCTATACTGAATGCAACTTATATTGAATGTAATCAATCTTAAGCCGCTTTTTCTTTCTCAGTCTTTTTATCTGATTTTACGCCATCGATAAATTCTTCATGCAAAGTACAAATTGCCGACTCATAATTCTCATCATCAACCACAAATTGTACATCAACATTACGCATCGATGAGTGCGCCGCTCGAGGAGTAATATCTTGATTCATCAATGAAATCATACCGTGGCTTAACGCCTTGTTGGTATCAATTGATGCACCAATCACAGAAATCAAGGCCACCATCTTGCCGGTAATTTTAGCATTCGGGAACGCTTTTTCGGCACGAGACAACACTTTGTTTTTACTCTTAGAGTTACCGCTTAAATAATAAGTAATTGAGTTTGCGTTCATTTCTTTACCAACAAGTTGGACACGCTCATCATTAATGATTTCCATTAATTCATAACCAACGTTATCGGCTTGTCCTACCATTGCTTGGTCAAAGATATGTAATGCGAAGACCTTATTACGGCCTGCAATGATCTCAACTTTATCCGTATTACCTGCATAGCTGTGCGGGTTAAAAGCATGAGAAATCAAAGTACCTTTATGCTCTGGCTCAAAGGTATTTTTAATCACAAGCTCAATGCCACTGCGACGTAAACCTGATGCGGCATTTGGATGAATCGCTTCCATACCTAGGTTGGCGAGTTGGTCAGCAACATCATAGTTAGTTTGTCCCATCGGGCGTACTTTTTCAGGCCCTACAATACGCGGGTCAGCCGTACTCAAATGGTACTCTTTATGAATAACCGCTTGTTGAGCTTTTGATAATACCGCTAAACGACTGAACGTCATTTCACTATAACCACGGTCATAGGTTTTCATTAAACCTTCTGAGCAATACACATAACCAGTAACAATCGGCAACTCTTTGCTCATATCGATATCTTGAAGGGCATTTTCAATGACCGTATCAAGGTTACCCGAAACATCTTTACCTTCGCTTTGCTGTTCATCTAAATCCCAACCGGATAAATCAACAAACTTAGCATTGATATCAAGAGTTTTTAGCTTCAAGCAAGTATTGTAGGCACTATGTGCTTCACCGATGGAAGATAAAAACTCTCGGATTTGCGGCAAATAATGCTGCATTGAAAACTGTCCATATTGGCAAGTTTCCATAATGTTATTAATACAGTTGGTCGCTTTAGCGATACGGTCTTTGATAAAGTTATCGGCACGACGACGGCTGATTGGATCAGCAAACATGTTTTCGTTGATCAGCAACATACGCTGCTCAAGCTCTTCCATTGCATCAACCCAAGCATCATCACGATCAGCAACTAAACGATAAATACCCGGTTTACCCGTACGCTTACATTCTAATAATGCATCGGTAATACCACCGTAGGCAGAGACCACAAACATGCGGTTATATGGATTTTCTGGGCGCAGTAGAATGTTATCAAGAACAGCATCAAAGGCTGACATGGAAGTACCGCCAATTTTTTCAACGGTATGATTTGCAGTTTTATTATTGGCAGTGTGGCTTCTATTTGAAGAAGTCAAAATAAGCTCCTATGAAGTTCAATTAATTTAATTATTTCAATTTATATTTAGGTTTCTAGGTGCTAGTCCCTAGTAACTAGGCTTTGCCGCTGACTCTACATCAATAAAGCGGCAGTATTATCAACGTTGTTCGTTCAACTAGCCGCGATAACCTCTAGAAACTAGGGACTCGTAACCTACTCTTCGATTAATGGATAAACACCATTTTCATCATGGGTTTCCGCACCAGTAATTGGCGGGTTAAATACACAGGCCATGACCATATCAGCATCTTTGTAAGCACGTAATTGGTGTTCATCGTGCTTGTCTAAAATGTACAAAGTACCTGGTTTAATTGGATACGTTTCGCCACCGACGACTTCAATCTCGCCTTCGCCAGAAATACAGTAAACCGACTCTAGGTGGTTTTTGTAATGAATGTGTGTATCGGTGCCAGCATAGATGTTTGTAATATGGAACGAGAAGCCCATTTTGTCGTCACGCAATAACATACGTACACTTTCCCACGTATCTGCGACTACTCGACGTTCACTGTTTCGGCATTCTTCTAATGTTCTTACAATCATGTTTTATCCTTTTATTCATGCATCTAGGTATTCATTGGGCTCGTATATAGGGCCTCTGTTTACTCGAGACCCTACTTTTGAATTTGCGACAATTAAGACGCTTTACGAGTCACCTTAGCGGAAATTTTCTCAACCGCTTTCTCGAAAATATGAATACCTTGTTCGAGTTCTGATTCGCTCACTGTCAATGGACAGAAGAACTTCACAACTTCATCGTTTGGACCTGCAGTCTCAATCACCATGCCGTTTTCAAAACACTCGCTGGTGATCATGTCTGAGATATCGCCATCTTTACATTCAATACCCTGCATCAAACCACGGCCTTTAATGCCTTCAAATAGGTTTGAATATTGCTTCAAGGCTTTCTGTAATGATTTATTTAATTGCTCAGCACGCTCTTTAATGTGCGTTTCAAACTCATCATTGTGCCAGTAGGTATCAATCGCTTCTGCTGCCGTTACGAACGCATGGTTATTACCACGGAACGTACCGTTATGCTCACCCGGTGCCCATTGGTCTAACTCAGGCTTCATCAACGTAATTGCCATTGGCAGACCGTAACCACCGATTGATTTCGACAATGTCACCATATCCGGTTTAATACCTGATGGCTCAAAGCTAAAGAAAGTACCCGTACGACCACAACCTGCTTGAATGTCATCAACAATCAACAAGATATCGTTGGTTTTACAGATTTTCTCTAAACGCTGTAACCATTTATCAGAAGCAGCATTTAAGCCACCCTCACCTTGCACAACCTCAACAAGTACTGCTGCAGGCTTATCCAAACCACCTGAATTATCATCAAGCATGGTTTCGAATAGCGCCAAACCATCAATGTCAGCATAGCCTTCATAAGGAATGCGAGTCACACCCGAAAGCGGCATTGCAGCGCCACCACGGTGATGCTGGTTACCTGTTGCAGCTAGCGCGCCGTAAGACACACCGTGGAAACCATTGGTAAAGGCAACGATATTTGTACGGCCTTTCACTTTACGAGCCAGCTTCATAGCGGCTTCAACCGCATTGGTACCTGTTGGTCCAGTGAACTGAACTTTATATTCCAGATCACGTGGTTTTAAAATTTTGTCATTAAAGCTTTCTAAAAAATGACCTTTCGCTTGTGAGTGCATATCTAGACCATGGGTTAAACCATCTTGGTCGATATAGTCGAGCAATGCTTTTTTAAGAACAGGGTTGTTGTGGCCATAGTTCAACGAACCTGCACCGGCAAGAAAATCTAAGTAGCGATCTCCGTCTTCGGTATGAAGCCAGCAACCTTTCGCAGAAGAAAATACTACTGGGAAGTTGTTGGCATAACATTGAACGTTTGATTCGTGCTTTTTAAAGATATTCATGTCTGATCCTGTCTATCATCCTATGTGTGTATCTCGATTGAGCGAATTCCCAATCAAGAATTTTTAAATACATTTGTTCGTGTTGGTTAACTCATGGCGAGAGGAATATGGAATAAATACTCACTATCGTGCTCACCATCAAAATGATTTTCTTTGTCTAAGAAAACACTTACGCGTCCTTCTTCACCATCTTCTCGCTCAAGTTTTCGGAATAAATTCCAAGAACCATGATTGTCTTTGGTAATCGTCGTCTCAATTGCAGCAACGCCAGCAACACACTCACGCGCTAATAACGATTTAATCATTCGATACGCTAACCCACAGCCGCGGCTATTTTCCGCAACCGCTACCTGCCAGATAAAAAGAACTGGTCGATTAGGGTGACTTGATGGTTTGAGATAAGCGGAAACAAAACCTGCAATTTCACCATCTTTTTCAGCTAATACGCATGTATCGCTAAAATGTGATGCCTGCAAAAAGTTGCAGTAGGCAGAATTCGTATCCAAAGGAGGACACGACTCAATCAAAGCATTTACTTGATTGCCGTCGGTTATTTCGGGTTTTCTAAATGTTAACTCGTCCTGAGTTTTGGTCACTTTTTCGGGGTGTGCTACCCACGGTGCCGTAATCATCTTAGCCCTATTTTTTATTTGTACACTGTTTCTTTATTCGAACAATCTAGCTACCGATAAAGAAGCTCAGTGGCGATTAATTTTTATTAGTGCTCGTTGCTAAAATCAGCAACAATTGTTTAGTGCACTAATCAATTTCGTTTTAGATCATAACGTACTCGATTATTTTATCAACCCCTTATTCCTTAAGTGAATATATAGATCACACTTAATGTATTGATAATAAAAATAATAACTGCATTGTGAATATTTTAAATAGCCAGAAAACACCTTTAGGGGTGTAATCAATAGTTCAGCAAAAAATCATATCAATGTCATATCAGTGAGCTACGCTTCAACGCACGAAGACTGGTAATGGAAGTTTTATTCCAAGAGGAGTTAGATCTGTAATCGAAGAGTTTCGATGCTCAATGTGGTAGGCAATAAAGGTGAAGAGTACAGCGTGATCAAGCTCTCAAATTAAGATCTAGTAACTGGATAATCCTGCTATTTTTTTAGCTGTAATTAAATTATGCTGTTGTTAGCATTTCATTTATTTTTATTGAACATTTAGGATGTTAACAATGAAGAAAACCATTCGCACAATGCCTGCGCACAAGAATATCGCCCTGGTTGCTCACGATCACTACAAACCAGAGCTACTTCGCTGGGTTGTCGAGAATAAAGAGAAGCTACAAAGCCATTTTCTTTATGCCACAGGTACAACAGGGAACATGTTAAGCCGCGAAACTGGGCTTGCGATCAAGAGTTTAATCAGTGGTCCTATGGGGGGAGATCAACAGCTTGGTGCTCTTATCTCTGAGGGGAAAATAGACATGATGATTTTCTTCTGGGATCCACTAAACGCAGTTCCTCACGATCCTGATGTTAAGGCACTACTACGCATAGCATCGGTATGGAATATTCCAGTAGCAACCAACCGTGCAACCGCAAAATTCTTATTCAACTCCGTATTACTTGAGCAAGAAGTTGATATTGAGATCCCTGACTATCAAGCTTATTTGAATGAGCGCCTTTGATTTTCAATACACCATCGCCAAACAAAACATCTTGTTTGGCGATGATTTTTTATTTAGATCATTTATACCCAAGTAACTCTTCCAGTTGATCGACCTTCCAGTTAAGTCCGTCTAAACGTTGCTGTAAGATAGTCAATTCTTTTATCGCTTTTTCATTGTCACCAGCTTTAAGCAATTGCTCAATATACCCAACACGAGCATAAATTGGTGATAAGCTTTTACCTACTTTAGTCACCGAATTCATCTCACTTTTTAAGCTATTTAAGTGGGTTTTCTGAATGCCTAAATTGACATTTGAAAGTTGGGTTCGTACTGAATCAAATTTATTCACCATCTCGTTAACTGCTTCAATACTCTCCTTTCTCTCCACTGACCACTGCTGCCTTAATAGAGCAACCTGTTCCTCATCATCAAGCAAAAACTCTAGCTTTTTTATGTTTTCATTTTGTCGACTCGGCGTTTCACCTAGCCAAAGTAAAGAGTTATTAGCCATATTGGAAATATAATGATTTAACGCCTCCCTTTGCTCTTTATCTAATGGCTTATCTGGTAAGGCATTTGACTGAATATAGCGAGTCGGATCCAATCGATTGGGGGGCAATAAAAACTGATAGGCAACAAAGGAGGTAAGCAATAAGGTTAAAACATAATAATGCCATTTCGCTGTCGCTTTTTGTTCACTAGGTGGTGGAGTTGCAACGACCTTTTGCTTACTTCTATATTGAATTTCTAATCGATCAATATGTTCAAAAATCACATAAGCAATTCCATCCATATTGGCCACGTATTCAGGTTGCTTTTCTATAAGAATTTGATCTATTTGCTCACAGTGACGCTCACATCGATACAAATGTCGAAGTATTTCATAGTTAGGCTTAAGCAGTTTGATTTCTTTAATAATACAACTATTAACCCAATCAATAAGTTCTTTGCGTTTATGCGCATTCTTTAGCTCTTTTGTAGATACAATCAGTGAAGATAACAGCAACTCTAAACCGTTAGCCAACCCAACAATGCCATTCAGTTTTGTCGTTGCGACTGTGTAATAACAACAGAGCAATAGGTCTATTCCTGATTTTTCAGCAAGTAAGGTGCACTTTGTTTTAACCGCCTCCCAATCAGTCCCTCCTGAAAATGGAGAGTTTTGCTTATTTATTTCCGCTTTTACATCATCATAAATATGACTTTTTCTAAGAGAACTCGAGTCGCTAACAAGGTTAAAAACACGGTGTTCAATATATACGCAGCTCGACATAATCCACATCCAAAGAAATCAGAGTGAGGCTTCCCTCACTCTCTTTTAAATTTATTAATTCGCTAATATAAATGTTCAGTTAGCTTGAATGTCCTAAATAAATTATTCGTAAATGGATTGCTATCGTTATTCGAATTCAACCGATATACCATGCTTCCATTATCGACTGAAAACTTATAGTCCACCGATTTTGAACTCGCAGAAACCACTTTTGCCTGATCCAATAAACGGAAGAATGACCAAGATCCTTGAGTAGTGATACTTCTCGGGGAATACCCAGTCTGTGTCGGTACTAATGTCACTTTTGATGATGCCGTTTCTCTTAATGAGTTAGGCCAAATCAATTCAACCACATCCCTCTGACCATGGCTGTAGGTAAGGTACTGACCATCAACATCAATCGCACTACGTCGCTTATTCCCACTAAGAACTATCGGCTGTAATGAGAACTCAATATCAAGAACGCCTTTACGGTTAAAAAATGCTTCTTGTATTTTCTTGGCTTTAGCCAGTTCATCAATAACTTGCTGATTAACGATCGAGTTAGTGCCACTTTCAGCATCGTCAGTAAATACATTTTCATTAAGAAATAAATCTAGCTGATCATTATAAAACGTATTTAATATTCCATCTGGCGCAAAAAAGGCTTCGAAATCAGACAGCGATACCTCTTTTTTAGCCGTTAAGGATAATGGATATTTTCCAGCTAATTTTTCTTGATAAGGCTTATATACATCTTCTTTCCAGCGAACCTCTAAGTAACGAATCGCCTCTTTCTTCACCACATACCAGCTTTGGTCAGATAACGTTTTCATCATCTGATTCAGCGGGCTTGGCAAGCCGCTAGACACTCGGCGTAATGTATAAATTGGATCGATACTCTGCAATGTCACTCGTTCTTTTGTTGCACTTAAAGCAGACATTCCAACATTCGGAGAGTCTTGCATCGCTTTAAGATAATCACGTAACTGCCCTACAACATCTAACACTTCTGTTATATACGCTGGGTTATCACCATTAGGATAATTCAGCGCATTTAGCTCAGAAAAAGGCTCATCAATCTTGGAAGCCACTTTGAATTTAGGACTTTTTAATAAAGCCTCTTTTGCCGCCTTATCATCATCTGATATAGAAGCACTAAATAAATGGGTATTGGTATCAACCGTTCTCAAAAGCCTCTGGATTGGCTCTAGATTACCCATAATGTTATCAACAACTGTTACTGCCTCATTGATATCATTAAACTTTTTAATATTAATGTTATTTAAAGCATGACGCCAAGTACTGGTGTAGTCTGCAATATATAGGTTACGAATTTTTTCTCTTAATACTCGCTTATCTTCTTCACTAAACTCCGCGGTTGAAGATTGGCCTAATACCCAACTATCAATTAAAGCCAACTTAGAAACAGACTCAGATTGAGGCATAAAGTAATCATCAAAGCCTTCTTTCGTGAGTAATTTAGGGATATAAAGTGACTGATCACTTCTTTTTCCTTTTTGATAAACAATATCAAAAACAGGTCCAATTAGATTACGTAGACTGACTGCCGGACCTAATAAACTTTGTGCGCTTAATTTTAAATTTCGGTACACCCTTTCTTCGTTTGGCATGCGACCAAGTTCATTTTGAACTCGACTGATCAGCAAATCATAAGGGCGCATCAATTGATCGGCTAATTCGTTACCATTGTTTCTATCTGTGGCGAGATCAGTATGCTCCATTGCATAATCCAGGTGTGCCAGTAATTGCTTTTGAATTTTCTGCTGACCTGAAAATTGACGCTGCCAATATTTTGAAAAGTAATCTAAAACGAACTCTGAGTGCCGTCCACTTGCATCCACCATCATTCGGTAAACTCTTAATACCGCTAATTTTTGCTCATCTGATTGGGCCTGATTTAAGTCATGAATGGTATCAGCCATGAGCAGTGGCAAAAACTTATACTCGAGTAAATTTAAGTAGGTTTCTTCTACCTTAGGACCAATCGTATGACCTTGATATAGTCCTAAATCCGATACATATTTCAGCTTATTACGAAAAAAACCAAACTCTAATGTTGCTTCACGAATCTTGTTTAAAGGCTCTAAAATATCTTTCTGCGACAACATTCCATTATTACCTGAAATGAGTACCTGATATTCATTAACCTTCTGTAAAACCTTATCCGCTTGAGTAACATTGATTGAATAGTACCTCTGCCAAGCCGTAATCAATAGTAGACTAGCAACACTACAGGCAATCACTGAGGTATAGATAATTCTCTTCTTCTTTTTAGCAACTTTAAAATTATCAGAGGCAAGCCCTGCTTCTGGATAAATAATTTTATTAAATAACTTTTGCGTAAAATATATTGTCGAATTTTTTGCATGTTGTGCGCTATTGATGGCATGCCTTAGCCCATATCGACGAGAGGTTGCATTATCAAAGGCATTGATAGCAACCCCCTGCTGAAATACTGAATTAAAATAGACACCACGAACTAATGCCGATGTTGAGAATTGATCGCTTCCCAAGGTTTCTTCTAATAATCGATAAATCGTATCTTGTAAGCCGGCTAATTGACGAGAGAAGCTATAAACCGCATTACGGTCTTCGCTATCAGTCAGGTTCACCATAATATGAGGAATTGCTTCATTAATTCGTGCAATAAACTCTTTATAGCTAGCGGTGTACTCGGTTAGCCAATGATCTAAGTCATCCACTGAATCTAGTGAGAAAGTGAAACCAAGGACTTCTTCACGCTTTTCTTTGGTGTAATTACGAAAAAAAGGTTCAAAGCCGTGTAACAGATCAAACTTCGTAAAAGAAACGTACACAGGAAGCCGAGTCGATAATGTTTCCATTAATTCACGTAAACGAGTACGCAATAAATTCGCGTAGGCTTTACGCTCCGACTCTGTTGATTTGGCTAAATGTGCAATATCAATCGCTAAAACAATGCCATTCAATGGCCTGCGACTACGTGTTTTTTCTAACCAGCGAGTAAAGTGGACCCACAAACGTCGTGATAACTCAGGATCCACATCATTTCCTAAGCCGCCCTGAGTTAATAACTCACCGTCAGGATCAATTAATACTGACTCATCGCCAATCCACCAATCAAAACTATATGGGTTTTCACTTTTAAGGTGAGAAGCTCGCATTACCGACGAAAAAACGAAATTTTGTCCCGATCGGTTGATTAAACTGGTTTTTCCCGCATTTTCTAAACCAAGCACTAAATACCAAGGAAGTGAATAAAGATAATTACTCTTGCTTAAGTTCGCTTTCATCGTCTGCATGACTTGGTTTAATTCTAGCTCTTGACGCTCTTCAAACTGAAGCAGAGGATCGGTTTTCAATTCAAGTGCTCGTTTCTCTTCATCTCTTATTCGTACTAATTTTCTCCATTGCCATACTCCCCATAAGGAGAAGCAAACTAGCGAAAATAATACACAAGCAACGGTTCGAGCAGTGAGAGACGACAATGGCTGACTTTTATCTATCGTTAACCAAGGTCCCATCCACCAGATCGCAACATTAATGAGGACAAAAAGGCTAAATAATAAGATTGGCATTGCCGCGGTTAACGCTGGCTTAAGCTTTTGACCAATCCCTGTTATCATTTTCCACATATAATCACTACCTTAATTATTTAATATTATTAATATGCTTAAGCTTTTCTACGAGTGATGGCTCCCAATCACTAAGACTCATAGACATAAATTGCTCATACAAACCGCGGTATTGTTCACTTGCTACCGCCGTCAATTGGCTTTCTTCCAACAGATCGGCTAACAAACATTGCCAATAAAACTTGTCTCTTGGATCTACGGCACTTTGCAAGCCATCATTAACACTCGATATGGCAACAGTGACGCCCGCTTCTTTTGCAAGCTGTTTAATTTGCTCATACTTTTCCTGCCAGTTACTTACGCCACCTTGAGATTGAGATTTCGCTGAAGATTCAATCCATTGCTGAGTTTCATCGGAAATAAAAGGGGCACCATCTTTAAATTTCAATTCCAGCAACTTAGGTAATCGAGAGATGAATTGTTTCGTCTCATCATGTATCGCTTTTGCCCATTCAGGTTGGTCGATAGATTCAGCAATTTTTGCACTTAAACACTGCCCATCAATCCAATAAGGTGCCAAAGTTAAGCTCTTTTCAACTTTGCGCCATAACGCAAGATCAGGATGAGACATTCCATCTGTGTACTCTTTTAAACGCTCGCTTTGTATCCCGCGTAACTGGGTTTCACCTAAGTTGTTATGCTCTGGGGGCGAATCAATTCCTGCCCATACGGCATATCGTCGAGTCCTGATAGAAAGCGGAGTACCGTAGTCTTGCTCAGATAAAAAATCCGATACTTTTAAAAGCGTCTGCTTCACTGACTGGCCGCTTGAAGTATCAAACGTTAATGGGTTATTCGCTTGAACATTCACAACCGTGGAATGACCGACATCTGAGGTTCCAGCAGCAGAGCTTTTCGGTTGTTCATAAAGTGAAGATCTTTCTTCACAATCTTTAAGTTTGGTTTTTATTCTTTGCACAAAATACTGTACAGAATCAGAATCTAAGTCATTTTTTATCGCCGCTGCGTGCCAATCAGTCAGCGCTTGCAACAGCAAATCTCTTCCTTTGGCATCAAAAAGAGAGAAGTCATACTTATCAGCAAGTAAATCAAACCTCTGCAGAAGTAAGCTAAAAAATTTACGGCGGGGTAACTTTCCTCTCTCTCCTGGAGAAGGGTAACTATCACTCCAAAATTCACGCATGAAATCACCAAAAACAAACAAAGAAAGAGTTAGCCTTTCTGGGGTTGCTTGGTGATGCAAACACTGTATAAGGTGAATAAGCAGCTTAATATCTTTCGTTTTTTCTTTAAAAATCTGAAGGATACTTTTTTCAACTTCACTCCATTGCACGGAAGCATGCGATAGAGAACCAACCTTCATCATTTGATCATCGATAAACTCGTATAAGGGATCATCGTATAAACGCTCACCTACATGAGATTCTTTAGATATGGGCGTTATGATGGTTTGGCGATATTCTGTGATATTCATAAAATCCCTTACCAACCACAGCTTTTACGTAACGGAATTAATACTTTTGATAAATTTTCAGTATTAAATTTAAGACCGTTAATAACATCTATATCTGAGCGTAATTGTAAATTCGAAGATGACGATATTTTCTTTATCAGTTCAATAGCAAAGAGCCCCCTAGAGCTACTGACGACAAAACCAGAGTCATCGGTTCTCCATAAGCTAGATTTGAATGTATTGGCTGATATATTAACCCTAGCTTGCTCAATATTTTTATGAAGTAATAAATCCAAGTGACTAATATTATTGATACAACTCATCATTAAGACAGCACCCTGTCCATCATTACTATGACTTGCCGCGGGTAAAGTTACCCAGATATCAGAATCAGCACTTCCATTTCCGCTTGAAATTAAAGGAAGTAAATCGCCTTTTACTCGCGGCTGTTCAACTGCCATACCCCGAGACCAGATTTCTGGTTTTACTTCTTTTAATAAGGCTATTTCAGGTAAAGATGTCTTGAAAATACGATCAAAACAATCTAAACGCTCCAGCCGAGCCGTAATACTAGTGCATGCTTTAGCTTCATTTAAAAGTGAACTTTGATCAGCCCGAACATCACTAATGAAAAGCAACTGAAATAAAATCACAGTAAAAACAAAGGTATTAAGTTGATAATTCATCAAGAAATCTCCAGTTTCTGGCATTTATAAGTCAGAGTTCTAAGAGGTATCCCTAAACTTTTTGCAGCTTTCGTTTTATTCCCTGAGTGTTTATTTAATCGCTCTTGGATAACTTTAAATTCAAACTCACCAAGGAGCTCTGTTAAATTTCCAATATGATTAACACCTTCGTTAAAATCGAATAACGACAATGCATTTGAGTTATCTGAAATATAGGATAGAGAAATTGGTTGCCCGTCCTCTACTTGAGAGCAAGATAATTCAATCATGCTTTTTAGCTCTCTAACATTACCTGAAAAATCTAATCTCTTTAGATATTCCAAAGACTGCTTCGTCAGGAACCCAACATCCCTTTGATAGCTTTCATTATATTGTTCAATAAAATACTCACTCAATAACTCAAGATCTTCTTTTCTATCCTTTAATGCTGGAAGTAATACCGGACACTGCATTAATCGATAATATAAATCTGGGCGAAATTCCTTTGACTTCACTTTCTCTTTTAAATTTATATGAGTTGCAGAAATCAGTCTAAAGTTTGATGTTAGTTCTTTCTTTCCCCCTAGAGGACGAAAGCTTTTTGTCTCAAGTACACGTAACAATTTAGATTGAAGGTGTGTTGGCATATCGCCAATTTCATCAAGGAATAATGAACCACCATTTGCTTGCTCAATCAAACCAGCATGGTAAGAGTCCGCACCAGAAAATGCCCCTTTTTCATAACCAAATAGCTCACTTTCTAATAAGTTTTCAGGTATAGCGGAACAATTAATCGCGACAAACTGGCCTTTGTTATAGTCGGATATCTGGTGGATCGCTTTTGCAGCAACTTCCTTCCCAGTCCCCGTTTCACCATGGATCATAACCGACAATGGTGATTCAGCCGCCACTACGATTTTCTTTTTTACATCTAACATTGCCGAAGAATTGCCAATCAACGTCTTAGACAAACTCAATAATTTTTGTCCGCGCTGATTCACCTTCCTTTCTGTCGTCAATGTTTCAGATAAGCTTTCTTTTTCTAAACCAACCTTTTGGAGATCTTTTAATAGCTCCCATTGCGTTGCATATGCTTCAATATACAATTTGAATTCAGGTGCTACGGCTACTTGCTCTAACTTGATTGCATCACCAAATATGACTAATAAAGAAGGACTTGATTCTTTAGCACATGGTAAAGGATAAATTAAACATGCCTCTCCATTGCCTAATGACGATGTCAATGTTTTAAAGTCCTGATTGTTTTGCCAGTAAACAAGATCAGATTGAGGTATAAGCTTATATCTACCTTCTTGCAAAACATGAGAAAAAGGGACATCAAAATCCACGACTGACCAGTTGGAAATATCATCATTCTCACTTTGATAAACCAATTCTCTACCACTGTCGCTTAATTCAATCGTTAAACACTTGGCTATATTCAACGTTTTTGTTAATGAATTAATAAAAGTATTTGATAGCGTCTTAGCATCTCTCAACTTCATTAATTCTGTTATCGAGATTAACCATGAGCTCATCTTATTCAACCTCACCAATAAACTCGCCATCTTGTACTGACATCGAAACATGAGTAATCGCTTCTTTGTCGACTAGTTTATTTAACAACGCTAATGAGATAGGTGGTAATAATTGACCATCAATGATTGCCTCTAACATACGCGCACCATTTTCTGAACGGTTAGCACGATTTAATATTTCATCAAACAACTCATCCGCAATCGTAACTTTCGCTCCATAGCGTTGCTTAAATAAATTTTCTAAACGAGATAATTTACCTTTAATGATTTCAGATAGGACCGCTCGAGATAGCGGTAGATATGGAATGGTCTCCATTCTTGCCAATAGTGCGGGTTTAAAGAATGCAGCAAGCTCAGGGTATAGCTTCTGCTCTAACTCTTCTGGGTGCTCGGCATAGTCGACAATCGTTTGATAACCTAAATTAGAAGTTAGAAAAAACACCACATTCTGGCAGTCAATTAAGCGCCCTTCGCCATCGGCTAACTCACCTTTATCAAAAGCTTGGTAGAAGATATTTAGAACTTCTGGATGTGCTTTTTCGACTTCATCGAGTAGCACAACTGAATATGGCATCTTACGAATTGATTCGGTTAAAATCCCGCCTTCACCGTAGCCTACATAACCCGGGGGAGAACCAATTAAGCGTGATACGGTATGTTTCTCTTGGTATTCAGACATGTTAATGGTGGTTAGAAATTGCTTTCCACCATAAAGTTGCTCTGCAAGTTGAACCACGGTTTCTGTTTTACCCACGCCACTAGGGCCAACAAGTAAGAAAGCGCCTTTCGGGCGTCCTGCTCGTCTTAAATCGGCTCGAGCAGTTAGTAAATGCTTATGTACCTGCTTAATCGCGGTATCTTGGCCTTTAATGGTTTCTCCCAAAATATCGACGAGGTGAGTGATTTTATACAGCTCATCTGAATTCATTTGGTTAACAGGAACTCCCGTCCAGTCAGCAACCACTTCTGCAATTTGTTGAGCCGTAACATGTGGATGAACTAAACGGTCATCATGCTCAATAAGGTCTAACTGCTGGTATTTTTGATTAAGGCTTGCTTTTAACTCGAGCAGTTCTTCAACAGGTAACTCTTCTGAAGATATAAGCTGTGAGCGCAATGATAAAATGTCATTCACTAATGCCTGCTGAGTCTGCCATTTATTTTCTAATTCGCTTTTCTCAGCATTTTCAATTTCTTGTTGCGTTAGAAGCTCATCAAGGCGATCTTGATCTGGCTCTTGACCTAAATAAATGGAACGCTCAATCATTTCAATTTCAAGCTGTCTTTGATGAGCAAGCGTGGCAAGAGCAGAAATGCGTTTCGGTGGAACCGCTAAGTTAATCGCAATTCGAGCACATGCGGTATCTAACACATCAATGGCTTTATCTGGCAGCTGACGGCCAGAAATATAGCGAGCAGATAACTCAGCTGCCGCTTTTAATGCGTCATCAGTAATTAATACTTGGTGCGCCTTTTCGTAAACCGAGTTTAATCCGCGTAAAATATCAACCGCTTGGTCAATGGTAGGTTCATCCAACTTAACCAATTGAAAACGTCGAGTTAAGGCAGGATCTTTTTCAAAGTACTTTTTATATTCTTTCCATGTCGTCGCAGCAATAGCACTGAGCTCACCACGAGCAAGCGCGGGTTTGAGTAAATTAGCCGCGTCACTTCCCCCTTCTTGGTTACCCGAACCAATCAAGGTGTGGGCTTCATCAATAAAAATGATAATAGGATTACTCGATGTTTTCACATCTTCAATCACGCCTTGAAGACGTTTTTCAAACTCACCTTTAACCGAAGCGCCTGCTTGCAATAAACCTAAATCCAAAGACCAGAGATCGACATTTTTTAACTGCTCGGGGACTTGACCACTAACAATTCGCAATGCCATTCCTTCAATAATGGCACTTTTACCTACCCCTGCATCGCCAACCACGATAGGGTTATTTTTACGACGTCGACATAGAATATCAATCATCAAATTAAGCTCTTCATCGCGGCATAACACCGGATCCAACTCACCATTACGAGCCGATTCAGAGACATTTTTACAATATCGAGATAAATAATCCGAAGTGGATGAAGTGGCCGATGATGCATTACCTGATTGCGGTAAAACAACGTCCGTCTCACCCGAATTAGCTAAAAGTACATCGAAATCTTTTTTTAAGGTCTCTCGATTAATCGCTTCAAACACAGGAATAATATTCAGTGCTAGGTATCGGTCTTTACGTAAAAGCGCGGCTAAAAATATCGCACCAGAGCGTAACTGATGCTGACTTAACTCAGTAGTAGAAAGTAGCCAAGCTTCTTGTAGTAATTCTACTAAAAGAGGTGAAAAGGCTGGGTAAGTATCTAGTCCACTTTCCGTGTGATAGCTTAAACTGAGCTTTTCTTTTAAAGATAAAGTATCAATATTGGCTTGCTTTAAAATCACTCGTAAATCAGAAATAGGGTTATCAAGTAAAACATTAAAAAGATGCTCAATCGTGATTTCAGAGCTTTGCTTTTCAATACATAAAGAAGCCGCCTGTTCTAAAGCAAATTTAGTTTGTTCATTTAACTTAGAAATGAGCGTTGATAATTCAATTCGGAGCATAATGATACCTTTAAAGTAACTGATTCAATTGGGTTAACACATCGGCAGACTTATTATTTAGTACGTATAAATACCCAGAAAAAACAACGCACAAGCCCAGAAGAAACATTGCAAAAACAGACCAAACTGGAATTTGTCGACCTAATTTATATTTAGAGTGAACTACATGCTCGGTTGCTTTAGAAAGAGAGCTCGGCTCTGAATCGTTAAGCGATTTTAATAACTCGTGTAGCTTAATAATCACCCTTTCTCGCTCAGCAAAGCCATTTGAAACCACCTTGTATTTACCTTCGAAACCCAAGTTCAAGCAGTGGAAAATAAATTCCAAAAGATCTTTGTATCTCACAGGATCATTTTCTAAACGAGTCAGAATAGAAAAAACCTTCTCACCACCCCATGTTTCATCATGAAAACGAGAAAGCAGTGAATGTTGCGCCCAAATACTTTTTGCCCCCCATGATGTGCCCATGACCGACTCATCAAGAAAAGCGCACAATACATATCGGTAAGCCATAATGACCGAATGCTCATAGCCGTTTTCAGCTAATTCCATTTCAATCGCCGTCACTTCTTTAACTACTTGATGGTAAATGTCGGCAATAGACGCGCATTCCGAGAGTTGCTTTACTCTGAGTGCTAAACCAAATAATGGTGTGGCAACATCAATCAATAGGTTTGGATTATCACCACGTAAGGGAAACCAAAAATCTTGATCTCGGTCTATATTCTCACTCCCCTCATACAGCAACTCATCGACTGCAACATTGGTATTATTGGTTTTCATCATTAACTCCTAATTGCCCAAAATTGCAGGTCAAGCTCTTCAAATGCCCCTGCTACATGAAATGCAAATCCTGTTGAATGCTTTAAGCTTTCCCATGCAGGGCTAGTCTTATCAAGCTGATAGTAGGTGTAACCGGCGTGATACGGTAATTGACGCGGAGCAACCGGTAATGCATTAAGAGGAACACCTGGTAATTGAAGAGAAATAAGCTCTCGTATTTTTTCAACCGATGACACTTTTGTTTGCTGAATAAATAAACGGCGTAACTCATCAACTGGCATCTTCGCCTTCACCGCAATAATAAATTCGGCTTCTTCAATCAATTGAGGATCTTGCACTGGCGCAACCATCAAACCGTATTGGCGCTTATGCAATTGTATTGAAACCGCTCTTGGCTCAAGCACAATGCTTAAACTCTGGCGCAAATGGTGCACAACAGGCCAAAACGATTCCGCTGGATTATCGTGGTTATAAGCTGATATTGAAGGTGGTAATCGGCTTTCATTGGTAAACGTTGCTAATTCCCCTGCAATAGAGCTTAAACATTCAAATAATCGTTCAGGGTGCAAACCTCTTAATTCAGATAAATGCTGTAACTGTGGCTGAATTTTATTTAACGCCTGCAATAGCATGAAATCAGACACATCGGCCACACCACCTTGTGTCGGTGATGAGATTTGCTGAGCGATATTTTTAGCTCTTTCGCGTATAAGCCCAGCAATTTCACCTACCACACGATGTAAACCTGCATGACAGAGCACATTGGTATGGCAAGGAACAAAACTCTCATCAAGCATAATGCTGCCATCTGGTCTTTTTTCTCGAATCCGGGCGATCGCCATTGATGCATAAGAGGTTCTGTCTTCCTTTTCTAGCATCAATTGAATTTTAAGCGGTGCAACACTAACGGGCGTTGAGCTCCCCTGTATTGAATGAATATCGCGCTGCTCTTGAATTCTCTGTTGATAACGCCCTGTGCCTTTTTCTTCTGGCCAATCAACTTCTAACAAAGAATCACTGCGTAAAGGGATCGCTAAATAAATGATTTGATTCGCTAAGCTGGCGTCTTCTATATCAAGAGGATCAGGTAACAAGTCTTCCTGTGGAATACAAAATATTGATCCATCGGGCATAATGCCAACCGCTCTCTCAATCGCGATTCGACCAAATGCTAAATACTCAGGATTAAGAGATAGCTCTGTTACCCCGTATAAATAGGGGCTCACAGCCTTTGAGCGTTCATCCGCATAATACTCAAGATAACGTTGCTGTTGCTGAAAGTGTTGAGGCTTCATAAAAAGCCCTTCGCTCCAAATAACACGGTTACGTGTAAACATGAATTACTCTACCTTTTCTAAGATGACTTCGTAGTCGCGGAAATAAACCAGTAAATGATATAAATGATCTTTATTTATGATTTTTACTGTTTTTTTCCATTCACTATTATCGGGGTCTGAAAAGTGGACAACCACGCCGATATAATTAGTCTCATCACTAATTTCAAAGTCACTTATAAATTTAAATTGGCCGGGCGTTAAAGCGTAGTCATAGCTTTTTACAAAATTGCTTTTGAGCGCTTTTTTAAAGTCATCTCGAATTTGATGATAATCGGTCGATAACAACATTGAATCATCAACAAGCTCGAAGACTTGTATCTCAACAGGAGATGCAACCCCTTCTACGTTTGGGTTTACGCCATGATCTGCAAACATGCTAATGGTGATTTTTGTCGGCTCTGGCTCTGGTTTTGGATCAGAGCTACATCCCGATAAAAATGCCAACATGATGAGCGAGGAAAGAATAAACTTCATGCTTATTTCTCCAGTTGCATCTCTCGGATCCGGCGATCATAAGACTGTTCAAATATTTCCCAGAATAACTTATCAAAGCCTCGTTGACGGTTTGAGGTTAACTCTGAAAAATAATTTTGATACATATTCCATGCCCAAGATTCGGGAGCATTAGTATCCGTATCCCCTGTACGCTTATAACTATTAAAACGTTTAAGTAATACTTCTGGAGAAAAGGCCATTAAAATATGCTGCAACGCTTCTGATGTCGCTTCCTGCATGGCTTGATTATGATTGCGAATATTGTTAAGACTTTCCTCAATCGCGGCAGGAGGAGATAAGTGCACCATGCTTTTCTTATTATCGAACAGAGTTCTCATCGTCTCGGTATAGTTAAGACCAAGCCTTAATGGGTTATCCTCAATAGGCTGTAAGTTGCGGTTAATCACACCAAAACGCCCATTTTCTACTTGGCTATGAATATTCAAGATCCCTTGAATACACGCTTTTAAACTTTCACCAAGCTCTTCTCCCAATTTATGGACATCTTCTATTCCAGAACTATTACCTACTTGAAGTTCTAACCCACTTAGCAATGGACCCATCACTAAATGGCTATTCACCTCGGCGCTTTTATCCTGCATCGAAGTTTGAGCTAATTCTTGCTCTAAAATTTCCAGGTTATTCTCATCCATATTAAAGCTCTCAATATTTTTCGGGTTGTCTAAAATAGGGTCACTATTTCCGTTAATATAATTTTCTGAATTCAAGTCCATTTTTTTCTTTCGACCAAAACCCAAGATTTTTTTCAATCTCATTGAGGACGTCAGTTCAAACTCACTATCCGCTTGAGGTGTAATATCGGATTCTTTTTTAGTTTCATTTTTATTAATTAAAAGTTCCAAGTCATTACTAACATGATCATCAGATTCGTTACTGATACTCTTTTCTCTATCTAACTCTTTAATAGGATCTAAAAATTTCTCATCATCATGTTTTAATTTTTCGGTATTGGGGCTAGTATCCATGGACACTTCATCATCTAATAATATATTTCTACTTTTACTTATAAACTCTTCCAATGAATGGCTACCCGACAATTCATCATCTTCCGTTAACTTGACTCGAATATAATAATCTCCAACCCTTAGAGCATCTTTATGTTGTAATTTGGCTTCATTATCGGAACCTAATGGCATATCTGAATCATTAATATAGGTATGCCCGCACAAGTCTCTTACGCAGTAAGCGTTATCGATATGGAAAATTTCAAAGTGATTTTCATAAATATTATTTTCATCATCATATAGCGTCCAAACCGAATTATCATTCGAGCCAACAATGCCACCGTCAGCATCAAAGGTATGGCTAGGGTTCAAACCTGGCTGCAATATTTTCACATTAGAAACGGTTAAAAATAATTTGTTACTTCCTAGAGTCATTTTATTGCCTTCCTTGAATTAACACGCTGCCATTTCTATTACTTTCACCTAAGAAAGAGGTCCACCCCAAAGACATACCTGATGAGCTATTAATCTTTTTTAATGCCTCGTCATCCATAACCAGTTCGATATCATAAGCAAGCTGATCTCGAACTATGAATTCAATGAGCTTTCTTAATGGTTCAAAATTCTCACCTGATGGCAAAAACTCAGAAAATTTCTCTTTGGTTAAGTGAGAAATACAAATCGTAAACTTCCCACTAGCATCTTCAATAAAGCTACCTAATACAGTATCTAGCCCTAAGGTCATATTTTTCTTTCCTAAAAATCCCCTTTGCTCTTGCGAGATTCTGACGTCACGTATATTCCATTCTTTGATTTCAACTTTCGATAAATCAAAGCAATGTGCAATAATTCCCTCAACAACTTGAGGTGAGCGGCTTCGGCTTGCTAATAATCCAGAATAAGAGAGCATCTTACTCCAGTTAATTGGCGTATCTCCTCGCAAAGACACATCAAATAACCCTACTAAAGCAAAAACTTGAGATGAAAAATCATCTTCTGCACCTGGTCTAAAACGTACGTGATATCGATATTTTCGCCAAAGCCGATAAGATAGATTTACAATTCTATTATTAAAAAAATCAAAAAATGGTCTACGAAGTCCGCCAGGTTCCTCATTAACAAGTTGTTCCAATATATAGCCGGGAAGTGGTGATGCTCCGCCAGATAAACCAAGAAAGTTAGTCTCTAAACTCAACTTGCCATCGGAAAAATAGGTTAATTTAGTAATATCTGAAGGAGAAAATCCTAAACTAGGATTACCAGAAAAAGAGAGTCGACACTCCCTTTCCCAATCACTTTTTTCGGGTACATTCCCTTCAAATAAATGAACCAACTCAATTAATTGATAAAAACTAAAGTCATGCACAGATTCTGATAATCGATGCACCTCTAATTTTTCTAAATCAGTGGTTGCATCCCTACCTGTAAATTCCATGTATATTTCTCATTATTGTTCGTATTAATTACGGTTAATTGATGAAAAGAATTAATACTTGCATATAAAGCAAAAAATCGACTGAGTACGGTTCCAAATAAATACAATTCACCTTCAGAAGAAAATGCACTTTGATTGAGGTACAGCACCGACTCTAAACCTCTAACAGAGCGACCACGTATAATTTTATCAATAGGATGAGATTCAATTTTTTCAATTCCATCCAAACGCCTCTGACTTATCTTTTCTGCTTGTCTATCGACTAAAGCTTTAAAGTCATACGCTCGGAAAATACTGCACAGCGCATCTTTAGATAATAGAGATAAATAATTAAGAGATAAATTTGAAATCAATGTCCAAAGTAAGCTCCCATCAAGCACAGGCCTTAATGTCTGTGTAGGAATTGTGATGTTCTCAAAAGACGCAAATATTGGTGATGTATCCGTGGCTTGATCAATATCCCCGATGCTTAACTCAATAGGTAATAATCTATTGGTGCAAGTCAACTTTATTGATACTGTTTCATTGCATTGAATGGCTTGCTGCTCATCGCTACGAACAAAAGACAGCCAATTATCAAAGCCATCATTGCGAAGACTATCCCTAACTCTTACTCGATAGTAATTAGCAGAGCGATGATTCGTTCGTTCAATTTCATGCTGAAAACTTTCAAAAGCTGAATACTTTCTTCGCTGCCCTCTGATTCTTCCTTGCGCTTCTTCTTTCGTTTCCAACCAGCCATAAACTTCATTGACACTAAACACTTCATAATGAGAAGTAAGGCGACTAGATGGCGTGATTTTGTACTCTGTAGATTTGCCGGTTAAATCAATAGGATCTGAATCGTGATCGAATAGGTTAATAACCGGTGAACAATACAATTGAAACTGATCATTCGTTACTCGAACATCAGCAGGTAAGGTTTTTGAAAAAGCAATTTTCAGCTTGAAGCCTTCTACAATATTTTTAGGTAATGCTTTGTCTAAGTTATTTAAATCAAAGAAATAAAATGCATCTTGAAATGTTAAGTACTCTTGTAATATCCGGTAACCTGAATAAGCATTCTTTGGATATGGAAGTAACCCATCATCATCAGAAAAACCCACTGAACTCAACGACTCTAAAGGTATATTAAAATCTACACCTTTCGCTTCAACCGTAATGGCATCAATATAGTGGTTGAGCCATAAGTAAATCATCTGCGAACTATATTGATCCGAGCCTAGAAAAAACCGAATACTAGATAAGTTAATGTCACCTAAACTCATCGTTCCCTGAAGTTGGAAATCAAGTTCAATTGTCGTCGCTTTACGCGTGTGATGAGGGACCACTTTTTCTATCGTCATTGGATAAATAGTGAAATCACGACAAGTCTTAAATTGGCATTGCGTGCCATTCACCTCTCGGCTATTAATACTCGTACCTGCAGAGATAACTTGACCATCGGTTAAATTCTTTTTAGGACAGAATTTAACGATAGACATACTAGGGATAGGCCTTAAATAATTGGGCCAAAGCATGTTAATAATAGAATGCGTAAATTCAGGAAAGTCATCTTCAACTTTTTCACGTAAGCGCGCCGTTAGAAAAGCAAAACCTTCTAATAATCGCTCAACATCGGGATCAGTATTTTGACCATGTAAAAAACGTGATAATTGAGGATATATATCGGTGAAATTTTTGCCTTGCTCTTTTAAAAAAGTAAGCTCTTCCCGAAAATATTTATCATGTGCCATTATTAAAACACTCTGTATTTTTTATTCTGATCTAGCATTAAATCAAGTTTGACTTTTTTATGTATTGCTTGGTGGTCAAGCTCGGCTAAGATCTGAAAACGCAAAGAAAAAGCATCAAAGTTATCAAGTGATGTGTACACTGAAATATTCTTTAATCTTGGCTCATATATGTCTAAACACTTCTTTATGGCTAATCGGATTGTCATTGAAAGATCGGTAACTTCTAACGTCGCATCATTAAAATCGATTAACCCTAGTTGTGGACTACTCTGAGAGTCCCCCATTCTAGTATTTAGAATATTTGAAATATTATTCCTGACAGAATTAAGGACCTCACTTAAATTTGGTGCCTGAATAATATTTAGAGGCTTAGCATCAGCTTCCAAACGCTCAAGGAAGCTGATACCAAACGCACTGTCTTCTGGTGCGATATAAGCCATTACTACGCTTGGTCCAGACGACCTACGAGAGATAGCTCAAAGCTTGCTCCCATATACTTGAAGTGAGGTCGAACAGACATAGAAACCTGATACCATCCAGGATTCCCTTCAACATCTGACACTTCAATTTTGGCTGCACGTAATGGGCGACGGCTACGAACGTCTGCTGGCGGATTTTCTTGGTCAGCTATGTATTGCTTGATCCAACCATTCAATTCACGCTCTAAATCTTGGCGCTCTTTCCAAGAGCCGATCTGCTCACGCTGTAATACTTTAATATAGTGAGCTAAACGGTTAATAATCATCATATAAGGTAACTGCGTACCTAGTTTATAATTAGTTTCCGCTTCTTTGCCTTCTTTAGTATTTGGAAAAATCTTAGGTTTTTGGATTGAATTAGCAGAGAAAAATGTCGCATTATCGCTACCTTTTCTCATCGTTAAAGATATGAATCCTTCTTCAGCTAGTTCAAACTCTTTGCGATCTGTCACTAACACTTCTGTTGGAATCTTAGCTTGTAGTGCACCCATTGATTCAAAGACGTGAACAGGTAAGTCTTCAACCGCACCACCACTTTGAGGCCCAATAACGTTTGGACACCAGCGGTATTTCGCAAAGCTATCCGTTAAGCGACTAGCAAAAGCAAAAGCGGTGTTGCCCCATAAATAATGACTATGAGATGCCGTTACGCTCTCTTTATAGTTAAAAGATTTGATCGGGTTCTCTGTTGGGTCATACGGCACTCGTAATAGGAACCTTGGCGCGGTTAGGCCAATATAACGAGAATCTTCTGAATCACGTAATGAGCGCCATTTAGTATATTTAGGGCTTTCAAAAATTGATTTTAAGTCTTTCAAGTTTGGTAGTTCTTCAAACGAATCAATGCCAAAGAATTCAGGGCCGACACTTGAAATGAATGGAGCATGAGACATTGCACCAATAGAAGCCATATATTGTAATAAGCGCATATCTGGCGTTGAAGGTGTAAAGGCAAAATTACCAATTATCGCGCCTGTTGGTTCTCCACCAAACTGACCATAGCCTGATGAGTAAACATGTTTGTATAACCCAGACTGAGTGGTTTCCGGCGAGAATTCAAAATCTTCTAGCAGCTCTTCTTTCGTCGCATGCAAAAGATCTATTTTATTGTTCTCTCTGAAGTCAGTTCGGTCGACAAGAAGCTTCAAACCTTTCCATGATGATTCCATCTGTTGGAATGCTTCATTATGAAGAATCTCATCCATTTGAGAGCTGATTTTCTTATCAAGTTCAACCAACATCTGATCCACTAATGATTTATTAACTGGCTCTTCTGTACGGTTCGCACTCACAAGATTTTCAATGAAAGCCGCAATACCTTTTTTAGCAATATCATAGCCTTCTTCATTTGGAGTAATACGAGTTTGCGCCATCACTTCATCTAATAAGCTACTACGCTCTAACGTTGTATTATCAAGAACCTTTTCAACTGTAGACATAATCTTTCCCTAATTAATTGCTTTATATAATTGATTAAACGTCTTTATTAGAACTATTAACAAGCTCTAACTCGGACAGTAATCGATTACGGTCTTCTTCAGAACCTAGCAACTCTTGCATACGTTCACGGAATGCAGGAATATTTCCTAAAGGACCTTTTAGTGCAACAAGAGCCTCACGTAATTCAATTAGCTTATTTACTTCTGGAACCTGCGAAGCAACAGAATCTGGGGAAAAATCTTCAAGTGATTTAAACTGTAAATTAATTGATAGGTCATCACCTTTATCAGCAGATAATTTATTATCTACAGAAGTGTTAATACTGAGATCACTTTCTCTCATTACAGATTGAAAATTATCTTTATTAATTGAAATGGCTTTTCTTTCTTCAATTGAAGTATCTTCTGCATGCCCTTTAAAGTCACCAACCACTAAAGTTTTAAATGGCAATTCAATTTCAGACTGGGCATCACCAGTAGCTGGAATATACTTAATGTTAATTCTTTCTTTAGGAGCAACGCTTCCTTCCTTTGACATAATAACCTCTAACATGGTTTTAAAATAAAAACTTAAAACTGCCACACAGCAGATAATGGCGATCATTATGTATTATTTTAATCAGGAAAAAGGTAAAAAAAAGCGCTTTGAGATGAATATCAAAAATTAAATAGTAATAAATGAAATATTTATATTAATTAATAACATGTAAATAAAATAGCTACAGGATAGACAGGAATAAACTTACAAAATAAAGGGAATTAAATTTATATTAATATCATTAACAAGGTAATTATAGCTGCTAATTTAAAGTATGCGTTTAAAAACTATAAATACGTGAACTAATGTAAGTTTGAATCGAAAAGGTGATGACAAACTATAGGGAGCTGATGCTTAAGAAAAGAATCTGAACAGGTTGTTTCTAGTCGTATGGTTACGAAGAGAGGAATACCAAAGTGACTTAAAGTGAAGAATCGGACGGGTAAAGCCGTGAAAATTGAGAATAAATGGATAGTCGGTAATCTTAAAAACCAGACATAAAAAAAGAGAGCCTAGGCTCTCTTTTTCTTAATCTTAAAGACTGGTTCTAATTAAAGAGCAGCTTTTGCTTTTTCAACTAGTACTGCGAAAGCAGCTTTGTCGAATACAGCGATATCAGCAAGGATCTTACGATCGATCTCGATAGATGCTTTCTTAAGACCGTTGATGAAACGGCTGTAAGATAGACCATTTTGACGAGCAGCAGCGTTAATACGAGCGATCCATAGTTGACGGAACGTACGCTTTTTATTGCGACGGTCACGGTATGCGTATTGACCAGCTTTTGTAACTGCTTGGAAAGCTACGCGGTAAACACGTGAACGTGCTCCGTAGTAACCTTTAGCTTGCTTTAGAACTTTCTTATGACGTGCACGAGCTTGTACACCACGTTTTACGCGAGGCATTATGCTTCTCCTAAACTATTTGATTAAACTAAAAAATTAAGCGTATGGAAGCATACGAACAACACCAGCTACTTCACATTTTGGAAGGATGGCATTTGGACGAAGCTGACGCTTGTTTTTAGTTGTACGTTTAGTCAGGATGTGACGTTTAGTTGCGTGCTTGAATTTAAAGCCGCCACCAGTTTTTTTGAAACGCTTCGCAGCGCCTCGGTTTGTTTTCATCTTAGGCATGATGAATAACTCCGCATTGTATGTATTAATCGTTCTACGTGCTAAGTAAATAGCTTTTAAGACGCAGTGTTAATAAACATATCGGTTAATATTATGTAATTAGGGCGAATAAAACCCCGTCACTCACTGCATAACAGCGAATGACGAGGCTGTATTACTTGTAAGGCCGTTAATTACTTCTTTTTAGGGGCTAGCATCATGATCATTTGACGACCTTCTATACGCGTTGGGAAAGATTCAACCACTGCTAACTCTTCAGTGTCGGCTTTCAAACGGTTTAGAATGTCAACGCCAATTTCTTGATGCGCCATTTCACGGCCACGGAAGCGAATAGTTACTTTCACTTTGTTGCCGTCTTCAAGGAAACCAGTCAGGTTGCGTAGTTTTACCTGATAGTCTCCGATATCAGTCCCAGGACGGAATTTAATTTCCTTAATCTGGATCTGCTTTTGCTTCTTCTTCTGCTCTTTAGCAGCTTTGCTCTTCTCAAAGAGGAATTTACCATAGTCCATCACACGACAGACAGGTGGTTCAGCGTTTGGACTGATTTCTACCAGATCCATACCAGCTTCAAGAGCCGCTTCCATAGCTTCATTGATTGAAACAACACCTACGGCTTCGCCGTCTGCACCTGTTAAGCGTACTTCTTTAACGCCACGAATTTCATCGTTTAAACGATGCTGGTTTTGCTTGGCCGGTTGTTGGCCTTTTCTTCCGCCTTTAATAGGTTATTCCTCCAGATTGAGCTTACGGCTTGAAACATCGGCTTGAAGATAAGAAATGAAATCTTCAACTTTGAATTTACCGAGGTCCTTACCTTTACGTGTACGTACCGCAATTTCGCCAGCTTCCATTTCTTGGTCGCCACAAACGATCATGTAAGGCACACGCTTTAAAGTATGTTCGCGGATTTTAAAGCCAATCTTCTCATTTCTCAAGTCCGCTTTTACTTTAAAGCCAGATTTTTGCAATTTTTGTGCAACTTGTTGCACATAATCCGCTTGTTTATCTGTGATTCCGGTAATTACAGCTTGTTCAGGCGCTAACCAAGTTGGGAAGAAACCGGCATATTCTTCGATTAAAATACCGATGAAGCGCTCTAGTGAACCCAAAATTGCACGGTGAATCATCACTGGAACTAAACGTTCGTTGTTTTCACCAACATAAGTTGCACCTAAACGGCCTGGTAAGTTGAAATCAAGCTGAACCGTACCACATTGCCATGCACGATCTAGACAGTCGTATAATGTGAATTCAATCTTAGGCCCATAGAACGCGCCCTCACCTTCTTGGATTTCGTATGGAATATCCATCGACTCCAATGCCAGTTTTAGATCGCTTTCTGATTTATCCCAAATTTCATCACTACCTACACGCTGTTCAGGACGAGTTGACAGTTTCACAACGATATTTTCAAAGCCGAACGTGTTGTATACATCGTAAACCATCTTGATGCATTGCTTCACTTCGTCTTGAATTTGATCTTCTGTACAGAAAATATGCGCATCATCTTGAGTAAAGCCACGAACACGCATAATGCCATGTAGCGCACCTGATGGTTCGTTACGGTGACATGAACCAAATTCAGCCATACGTAATGGAAGATCACGGTATGATTTCAAACCTTGGTTAAAGATTTGAACGTGACCTGGGCAGTTCATTGGTTTAATCGCATATTCACGGTTTTCAGAAGAAGTGGTGAACATCGCATCAGCGTACTTGTCCCAGTGGCCAGAACGTTCCCAAAGCACACGGTCCATCATTAGTGGGCCTTTTACTTCTTGATAGTCGTACTCTGTTAATTTCTCACGTACGAACACTTCCAGCTCACGGAAAATAGACCAGCCATTGTGATGCCAGAACACCATACCCGGTGCTTCTTGCTGCATGTGGAATAAATCTAAGTGTTTACCGATTTTACGGTGGTCACGTTTCGCTGCTTCTTCTAAACGAACAAGGTGCTCTTTTAGTTGTTTTTTATCAGCAAATGCTGTGCCGTAGATACGTTGCAGCATTTTATTGTCGCTGTTACCACGCCAGTATGCGCCCGCAACATTCAATAAAGTGAAATGTTGGCAGAAGCTCATATTTGGTACGTGTGGGCCACGACACATATCAATGTATTCTTCATGATGATAAAGCCCCGGACGATCGTCACGTGCCACATTCTCATCTAAAATTTCGATTTTGTAACTTTCACCACGTGATTCAAAAGTATCACGCGCTTCTTGCCAACTAACGTTCTTCTTGATGACTTGATATTTGGTTTTCGCAAGTTCTTTCATACGCTTTTCAATCGCGTCTAAATCTTCTTGCGTTAAAGAATGCTCAAGATCGATGTCATAGTAGAAGCCTTTATCGATCGTTGGACCAATCGCCATTTTAGCTTCAGGGAAAAGTTGCTTAATCGCATGACCAAGCAAGTGAGCACATGAGTGGCGAATGATTTCTAAGCCATCTTCATCTTTAGCAGTGATGATTTCTAAGCTCGCATCATTTTCAATAAGGTCACACGCGTCAACACGGTTACCATCAACACGACCCGCGATGGTTGCTTTCGCAAGACCAGGACCGATTGATAAAGCAACATCCATAGTTGAAACAGCGTTGTCGAATTGGCGAGTACTGCCATCAGGAAGAGTAATTACAGGCATGATATATCCTATTTCCAGTGGTGCCACATACCAAGTAGCACATGAGTTTAAATTTAACCTACATAATCAGTAAGTTATAAAGAAGATAGTAAATCGTTTTCAAATATTTGGTACAAGTTTTAGTACTTAATAAAGCTTTTCCAAATATGAAAGCGAGTATTCTAAAGAAATTCACTGGAATTGAAAGATTTCAACGCAAAATAATATCCATTGGCTAAAGTTAGAGGTAGGTCTGTTATTTGACATTACCCTTACAAACTTACGTTCTATCCGCAACGATACACATTTGCCGTGGAGACTATATTCAAGGGAAGCGGTAAGGAATTACACTATGGTCAGCGCTAAAGATTTTGCCTCGTGGTTAAAGGATAAATTTATCAATGAGACACAAGGAGTCACGTTAACTCGGCGTGATATTAACCAACTGACAGGGCGTCAGGGCTTTAGCCTTGGGTTCGTGCACGATACTCACTACGAGTTGATGCAATATGGTATTGCCTTCGTTACGGATACGGCGCGTGAAAACTTTTATCTCATCCCAGTCAATGACTGCAAACACTGGCGTTCCGCACTTGAAAGTCAATTTGAGAAAGAGCTTTACTGCAATATCTACCCTATTGAGCGTTCTTCTGGTTAAGCTTTAATCTGCTAACCTTATAACATACAAAAGAAAATCAATTTATTTTCACTGGACTGACCAATTATGCTCGATTGTCATATATAATCTCGGCTGTTTTTTCTATTAGTAGTGAATTATGTTTCTAACACCTTATTTCTCAACTCAAGATAGCGCTTTCCAATTTACTCGTCAGCAAGCAAGTCATTTTGCTAAAAAAGTGGCGGGTGACTTCAACCCTATTCATGATGAAGACAGCAAACGTTTCTGTGTTCCTGGTGACCTTTTATTTGCCGTTTTATTGCAACAAGAAGGCATTAGCCAAAAAATGAGCTTCCGCTTTTCTGGCATGGTCTCTGATGGTGTTGCTTTACATATCGAAGAGAAAGGGCCTCAAGACAGTGCTTTAGTTGATGAAAATGGTAAAGAATACCTACTCATGCATCACGAAGGCGAAAAAAGCCAAGATCAAAACTTTATTGAACATGTCGTCACAAACTACGTTCAGTTTTCTGGTATGAATTTCCCACACATCATGGTTCCTCTAATGGAAGAAGAGCAGATGATGATTAATACTCAACGCCCTCTCGTGATCTACGAAAGCATGGATGTTGAGTTCTGCCGCTTAGATCTATCACATCCTGAAGTTGAGTTTACTGGTGCGACGTTTGATGTGACTGGCAAACGCGGCGTAGTAACGTTGAACTTTGCTTTTAAAGAAGATGGTGAAGTGGTAGGCAAAGGCGTGAAGAAGATGATCGCGAGTGGTCTGAAGCCTTACCAACAAGAAGATATTGATGAATTCGTAAATCGCTTTAATGCATGTAAGGCCGCTTTTACTGCCGAATATAACTCATAATTTTTCAGCTCAGCAGTCACTCCTTGCTACAGCTTATACATAAAAAAAGTGAAGCCCTCAAAGCTTCACTTTTTTTATGTTTGAAAGACTACTTCAAACCGATAGCAACTCAAAATCTATATCAACTCAACGCTTTAATGGTTTCACTAGGCTATCTAACCCTTCCACTTTTAATGCTAAGCATAATTTCAACAAATCCCCTAGCTCTCCTTTAGGGAACTCCGCTTTATTTTGAAACCACAGCAGATATTCTTCAGGTAGATCAATCAACATTCGCCCAGCATACTTACCAAATGGCATTGGCATACGAGCCAGCTTTATCAGGTTCTCTTTTTCTAACACTGTGTATTCCGTCTGAGGTTATTCCAATGCTTAAAAACAAACGCCTGCGGATAAAAGGCAGGCGTTAATTCAATCGTTCAACTCAAAGCAGATTAATGCACTGGACGCGCGTCATCATCATTAAACTTGCCAAAGTGCTCTTCAAGAACTTCAGGAGTTAGCTTACCTTCTGCTTCTAGTTGCTTAAGTTTTGCAACAATTGCTTTTTGCTCTTCAATACTTGGTAATGGCGTTTCTGGAGCTTCCGTCATCTCTGCCGACATTTGCTCTAGCTCTTTTTCAATATCATTACTCATGATCTAATTCCCAACGTTACAATTTATAAAATCAATTGCATTAATTCTAACGGCTTTGGCTCACAACTGCCAGAAAACCAGCTTGAAATGGCGATACCGAATCTTATATATGTCTTACTTTTGATTGTAGCTCTGATATTATGACCAAAAATCAAACATCTAAATTAAATCTCTTATTTTTAGTTTGTCACTAGAGAGAACTTTTTCACTCTCTAGCGGTCATAGAACTCAAGTTACAAATTGTCACATTCATCATTCGACGACATTTCATAAACGTATTTATCAGACATATCAGGAGATATTTTGACCATGCATTCGGACACTTTTGCCCAGCTCCAGCAATATTTGAACTCTCAAGTGATTGGCCAAAATGAACTAGTTAAACAATTATTAGTAGCACTACTCGCCGATGGACACATTCTAGTGGAAGGTCCTCCTGGGCTGGCTAAAACCCGTGCAGTTAAAGTATTAGCCGATTGTATTGAAGGTAATTTTCACCGCGTGCAATTTACTCCTGATCTTTTGCCAGCCGATTTAACGGGTACGGATATCTTCCGCCCTGAAACCGGAGAGTTTACCTTCCAAGCTGGCCCAATATTTAACTCATTAATATTAGCCGATGAAATTAACCGTGCTCCTGCTAAGGTTCAAGCGGCAATGCTAGAAGCGATGGCAGAAAAGCAAATTACGGTTGGACGAGAATCTTATAAATTACCCGACTTGTTCCTAGTGATGGCAACCCAAAACCCGATTGAACAAGAAGGCACTTACCCTCTTCCAGAAGCACAGTTAGACCGTTTCTTGCTTCACCTTGAAGTAGACTACCCAAATGCTGAAAGTGAGTTAGACATCTTGCGCCTTAACCGCGGTGAGGCTCAAGGTCAACTAGCCAGTCAACCGGTGAAGTTATCTCAACAAACCATTTTCGACGCTCGACAGGCAGCACTTTCGATCCACATGGCAGAAAATGTTGAGCAATACATTATTCGTTTGATCATGGCAACACGTCAGCCATCGCAATACAACCCACTGTTAGCAGAATGGCTACAAATGGGAGTGAGTCCTCGAGCCACTATTGCACTTGATCGTTGTGCTCGTGCGCATGCTTGGTTGGCAGGTCGTGATTTTGTAAGCCCTGAAGATGTTCAAGCCATGGCCTTCCCTGTTCTACGTCATCGTTTATTGCTCAGCTATCAAGCACAAGCTGAAGGCGTGACTTCTAACCGAGTGATCGCAGAATTACTGGCACAGGTTGGCAGTGCATGATGGAGCAAAAGTTACCCCCTTTTGCCACGGGCGTAGAATTAAGCTTAAAAGAACTGCTGTACTACAAAAGCCATACCGTGCACTGGCAGCCGCCAAGTAAAAGCCTATGGTCACAACTGAACGGCAGTCATACTAGTAGCCAAAAAGGTCGTGGGATGAATTTCTCAGAGGTTCGTCAATATCAAGCGGGCGATGATATTCGTTCTATTGATTGGCGAGTCACTGCACGTACCGGAAAAGCCCATACCAAACTGTTTACCGAAGAGCGTGAACAGCCCGTAATCTTATATTTGGATCTTAGCGCAAGCATGCGTTTTGGCTCTCAACTGTTATTTAAAACCGTTCAATGCGCACATCTCGCCAGTTTATTAAGCTGGCTCGCGGTAGAGCAAAAAGATCGCATTGGCGCAGTGATTGATATGGGAGACCGTTTGATTGAGCTAAAACCGACCGCTCGTCAGCAAGGAGCATTACATATTAGCCATCAATTGGTTGAGCTAAATAACGAGGCGATTAAACAGCTACAAGCTCAGCAGCAAGCCAATACAAAACCAGCGAAAGAATTACCATTCCAGCAAGTACTTCAAACCCTGCATCGTATGTGTCCGAAAGGCAGTGATATTGTTTTCATTAGTGATTTTAAGCGCTTAAACTTAGATGGAAAACCACTGCTGAATCAACTAAGACAACATAACCGATTACAGTTCATCCATATATTCGATCCTTTAGAAATGGGTAATACTGATTTTCGTGGCAGTGAATATGTTAGCAATGGCGAACAAACTCGCTGGTTGAACTTTGGGCAAAAAAATACCCGAACACAACTAAAAAACCGCTATATTGAACATCTCAATCAAATTGAGAAAATCTGTAAAAGTCTCGCTATTCCGATGCGTTCTTTATCATGCTCAGAACCTTTATTATCTCAACTAGGTGCACCTTCATCATCCGCACCAACTTCAGGAAATATCAATGAATAACGCCCCATTATCTGCGGTATCACAAGCGCAACCGGCTTTATCAGAGTCAGGTTCTCAAATGCTTCCTTTAGCGCCGCTACATTTGCCGACAGAACCCGGCTTGTGGCCTATTGCTTGGGGATGGTGGGCTTGCGCGGCCATCATTATCTTGGCGATCATCATTGCGCTGATTATTGTCTCTCGTTATAAAAAACGCCGTTTAGCGAAAAAGGCCGCACTGCGGTTACTGGCGCAAAATAGCAATAAACAACAAGGCCAGAAAAAAGTCGCCACCGCCAATGATCTACTTCGCCAGGTCTGCTTGTCTTATTATCCAAGACCTATGCTTGCCAGCTTACATGGCGAACGTTGGTACACATTTTTAGATGAACAACATCCATTGAATAAAAACAATTTCCAAGCCAACCAGCAAGAATGGCAGACCGCGTTATATAAAAAACAAGACGTTTCACCAGAGCTTGCAGACCAACTTTACCAACAAGTAGAAGAATGGATCACCCAATCACTACCACCAAGCAAAAAGAAAATCAAAGCTGCTCAACAAGCATTTAAGCAATCGGCCAGTGATCTGAATGATGGTGTCGTTTCAGCTGCTCGTCCTGCCAGCCAATCACCAAAAGCACCAAAAGCACCAAAAGCACCAAAATCATTAATCGAAAAAGAACGAGTTCTCAACGAACTTGAGTCCAAAGTTCAAAACCCAGCAGATAAAGGTTCCAAAGACGATGTTTGAGTTTCATTGGGTGTGGGTGTTTCTCGCCTTACCACTGCCCTTGATTGTTTATTGGTTTGCCCCAGCTCATCAACCTAGGGCTGCCATTGTTTTACCTAACCTACCAACAGAGGGCAATGTTCAACAAAAACAACATATTGGACTTAAAGCTCTTGCTATCATTATCTGGCTATTATTAGTCACCGCGGCAGCAAGACCAATATGGTATGGAAAACCTGTTGAATTCCAGCCGAAACATCGCGATATGATGCTAGTCGTCGACTTATCCGGTTCGATGGCGCAAGAAGACATGAATTCACCTTCAGGCTATATCGACCGTTTAAGCGCAGTGAAACAAGTATTAACCGACTTCATCGCCAAACGAAAAGGCGACCGTTTAGGGTTAGTATTATTTGCTGATCACGCCTATTTGCAAACCCCACTCACGCTCGATCGCACCACCGTATTGCAGCAGTTAAACCGTGCCCAATTAAATATGATAGGTACTCAAACTGCGATTGGTGAAGGCTTAGGTATTGCCACTAAAACCTTTATCAAAAGTGAAGCTGAGCAGCGCGTTATTGTACTACTCAGTGATGGTAGTAACACCGCGGGCGTCATTGACCCAATTGAAGCGGCTAATATCGCCAAAGAAAATCACGCCATTATTTATACCGTTGGCGTAGGTGCGGGTGAATTACAGGTAGATAGCTTCTTTGGTAGCCGTACCGTGAATACCGCTCAAGACTTGGATGAAAAAACGCTCACTGAAATTGCACAAATGACTGGCGGCAAATACTTCCGCGCTCGTGATCAAAAAGAATTGAACGAAATTTACAACACCATCAATCAGTTACAACCGGTCAGTAATGCGACACAAACCTGGCGACCACAAACTGAATGGTTTACTTATCCGCTCGCTTTAGCGTTGATTTTGTCATTCATCCTTGCCGTATTAAGGAGACGACATGTCTGATTTCCAACTTCTTAATCCTACTTGGTTATACGCCATTATTCCTGCCGTATTACTTAGCGTATGGTTGTATCGAAAACCAAAAACCACCAGCTTAATTGCTAATCATTTAAGTCAGCAATTAGGGCTAGATCAAACCAAAACACACAGCTCAGTCGTTGGAGTATTACTCACTGCTTGGCTGATTGCCATCGTCGCTCTAGCTGGTCCAAGCTTTCAGAAACAGCAGGTTCCGAGCTTTGGTGTAAATAATGCACGAGTGATCGTGATGGACATGACTTTATCGATGTACGCCACCGATCTTGCGCCCAACCGCTTAACTCAAGCTCGCTACAAAGTCATGGATTTACTGCCAGCATTGAAAGAAGGCACCACCGGGCTAGTCGCCTACTCGGCCGATGGTTATATGATCAGCCCACTCACCCATGATGCCAACACGCTGAAAAATTTAATTCCAAACTTATCTCCCGATATCATGCCGACTCATGGCAGTAATGCGGGTGCTGGCGTGAAAAAAGCCATTGATATGTTGACTCAAGCAGGCCACCAGCAAGGTGACATTATTTTAGTCGCTGATGGATTAAGTTCTGCGGCATCAGACAACATCGCGACCCAACTTAAAGGCACTAATTGGAATTTATCTGTGATGTCAGTTGGCACCGCACAAGGCGCACCGATTCGCCTACCGAGTGGCGATATGTTTACTCATAATGGTGTCACCGTAGTTGCGAAAGCCGATCTCAACGCACTGCAATCATTAGCTCAAACGGGGCACGGTGTTTATACCGCGCTTCGCACCGATGATGTCGATATTCAAACGCTTGCCCAAGCCCTCAATCATGTGGAATTGAAAACCAATAAACAAAACAAAGGATCGCCAGAATTGGAAGTACATATCAATAATGGTTTTTGGCTATTACCTATCTTGCTTATTTTTGCTCTTGGCGCATTTCGCCGTGGTGGAATTTTCAGCCTAGCACTTTTAGTTAGCCTACCCTTGCTGCAACCTCAAGATGCTTTCGCGGCGCAAGAAACCCAACCAAAGACGACGCCTGAATCTGGTTTTGAACTGTCATCGGTATTTAAAACGCCCGACCAGCAAGGCTACCAATCCTATCAAGCCAAAGATTATGCAAAAGCCGCTACGCAATTTGAAAGCCGTGCGTGGCAAGGCACATCTCAATATCAGGCAGGTAATTACCAAGCGGCAATTCAATCTTTGCAAGGCTTAAAAGATGAAGACTCTCGCTACAACTTAGCCAATGCACAAGCCCAAGCTGGTCAGTTAGAGCAAGCGAAACAAGGTTATGAAGACATCTTAAAAACCAATCCAAATCATGCTGATGCGAAAAAGAATTTAGAGATCGTCAATAAAGCTTTGCAGCAACAACAAAACCAAGACGATAAAAATAACAAACAAGATGATCAGCAAAAGAACGATAAAGACTCTCAAAATCAACAGTCTAAAGATCAACAGTCGCAAGACAAACAAGACCAAAACTCGAAGGGAAATAACGCTCAAGATAAGTCGTCTCAAAGCGAGCAATCACAAGACTCACAATCGCAAAACAACCAAAACAAATCAGCTCAAGACCAAAAGCAAGATTCTCAACAAAATCAGAATCAATCTGAGCAAAGTGAGCAAGATAATAAAGATCAGCAAAATAGCTTTCAGCAGAACAGCGAAGAAAAGTCTAAACAGCAGCGGGCTCAAGCTCAACAACAAGCAGAACAATCAAAACAGAAAGAAGAGCAACAAAAACAGCAAGCGATGGCTGCAAGTGAGCAAGATAAAAACAACCCAGCGGGTAACACGGTCGCGGTTGATCCAAAACTCAATAAACTAGAACAGATCCCTGATGATGCAAGGCGCTTACTACAAGCTCAAATGGCGCTTGAAGCCCAGCAAAACCCGCAACCAGAATCTAACGGTCAGCAATGGTAATTCGACGAATGGAAAACACAATGTATTCAATCTTTTCTCAACTATTGTCTCAGCTAAGCGCTTCAAAACTAAAACGTGCTTACCATAAACAGTTCGCCCTATTCAGCGCTGTTTTAATGTCACTTGCGATAAGCCAAAGTGCATTTGCCAATGATATACAGGCGACCGCTTCCGTCTCACAAACCCGTTTAAGCACCAATGAAGTATTTAATCTACAAGTGGCATATATGGGCGCAGCTCACCGAGAAGATTTCGACCCAAGCGTATTAGATAAAGATTTCACTCAAGGTACAGTACAATTTGGTTCATCGCGTTACAGCGTTAATGGCAAAGTCACATTAAGAAGTGAATGGAACATCAGCCTGGCGACCAATAAATCCGGTAACGTTATCATCCCAAGCTTTGAAATTAATGGTGTTAAAACCGATCCCATTACCTTGCATGTCAGCAACGATCCAAGCACGCCAAAACAAAGCGACCTCATTAGCTTTGATGACAGCATTTCAAAAACCACTTTATACCCAAAAGAGATGGCAACATTTACCTCTCGCTTATTGGTGAAGACCGATCCTCGTGGTTTGCAAAACACCAACCTCACGCCACCTTCAGGTGATGGATTAAGCATCGAGCCTATCGGCCAACCTAACCAATATCAAAAAATCATTAATGGCATTGAAACCACGGTTGTAGAACAAGAGTATCGTGTAACCGCCGAACAATCTGGAACGCATCAGCTTATCCCTACTCGCCTACAGGCCTCTGTGATTAGTATCAGCCGCACAACCGGTACCCGTCGCATTGTGCCTGTCGATGTGCAATCAGACCCTATCACCTTAACCGTGAAAGAAAAGCCCGCTTCGTATCAAGGCGCATGGCTGCCTACCCAATCACTCACCTTGCAACAAGGCTGGCAGGACAGTGAAGGAAACATGCTAGATTCATCTACCACTATAGATGCCACGGTTGGTCAACCGATTACCCGAATTCTCGCCCTAGTAGTGCAAGATGTGAGCGCAGAAAGCTTGCCTGATATTAAAATTGACTACCCAAATTCAGTACGTGTTTACAGCGAAAAACCAAAATTTGGCCAAGATAAATCCGGCAATACCGTTATGACTCTAAAACAAGTCATCATGCCGAAAAAATCCGGTGACATTACACTACCGTCAGTAAGCGTGCCTTGGTGGAACTCAAAAGCCAATCAAGCAGAAACCGCCAAAGTAAATGGAATCACTCTAAAAGCGAAAGTAGATGAGAATGCGCTGCAGCCAGCACAAACGCCAAACATACAGCCAGAAACTACAACTAACGCTGTCGAAAGTAATAAAGCCGCTGAACCTAAAAACGCTTCTACAGCGAATAGTTCTAACGCAAGTTTTTGGCCATACACGACTGCTCTATTCGCCGCTTTATGGCTAATAACACTAGTACTGTTCGTGCAACAAAAGCGTAAACAACCTCAACTACCAACGGAGGAAATAACACCAAGCAAAGCACAACCAAATAGCTTTATTGATGCGGTTAAATCCAAAGACGGTGCAAAAATTCAAAGTGCTTTTGCTCAATGGCAAACTCAGCATTCAAATGTAGCCACCGATCTCAAACACAGTATCCAGTCAGAGATCAACGCATTAATGGCAAGCTTATACGGCCCTCAACAGCAAGATTACGACATTCAAACCTTACTGAAATTAATTAAACAAGCAGAAAAACAAAGCAAGAAAAAACCAAATAACAAACAAGATGAGATCGCTAAGCTGTAGGTAAGAAGTAAATAGCCAAAGCCAGAAACAAAACACCCCATTGATATTTGATCAATGGGGTGTTTTTTGTCGACAGAATTGAGTTATCTGTTCAAACACCTCAATCTGAAAAAGTATCTCAGTACTACCAAATCAAGAAGAGAGGTTTCAGGAGCGGAATTACAAACTCGATCTCCCGAACTAAGCTAAGAAAATTAAAACTATCTCTATGAATAACACAAATTTAAAAAGCAAATACACAAACCCTACTCCTCCGTCAAATAATCCCCGAAAATAAATGCTACTTTCATCACATTATGAACTTAACATTAAAATACAAACCTCATCAAATTACATTTCAACCAGAAAATAAAAATAACAAATAAAAAACAAAGACTTAAAAAAACAATTCACACTCATCATAGTGACATTAATCACAAAAATAACCGTTGATTTCTATGTTAAACAAAGGATTCAACGCTTAACCAGTTTAGTTTTGTGACTTGATTCAAAAAAATATTCCTAATAAAAGCCAAAATTAACACATCAACGCTTAGGAGTAATTATGAAAATAGCAATCGCAATCAGTGGAGGAGATGCCGTTGGTATAAATAACTTCCTACTACAAATAGCTAAACTTACCAATTCAGAAATATTACTTTATGACGGAGGAATAACAGGATTACTAAACAACAAGGTTAAAGAGGTTAGTTATTGTGACTTAATTGATTATGCTTCTTCTGCTATGCCTATATTAAATTCAGGAAGAACAGAGGAAATACTAATTGAAGAAGAATATATTAAAATCGTAAAAAACCTCTGTAAAACTAAAGTCGATGTATTAATTTTAGCTGGCGGTGATGGGTCCTTACAGTTTCTAAATAAATTATCTCTTTATGGCGTTAATTGTTTTGGTGTCGGTATGACCATCGATAACGATGTTAGTGGTAGCGAATATACCATTGGGTTTGCAACCGCTTGTGAGCAAATAAGGATAGAGGTTCAAAAGCTTCGAATGACGGGACGTGCACTTCCTAGCCGAGTTTTTATGGTTGAATTACTCGGGGCATATTCTGGAGAACTCGCATTGCAGTCATCTATAAAATCGAATGCCGATATCGCTTTAATTCCTGAATACCCAATCAGTGATGAAGCATTAGCCAATAAGATAAATCAATCACTTAAAGTTCAAAACTCCGTCATCATCTTGTGCTCTGAGGGCTATACAAAAGAGTACTACCCAGGCTTTCAAGGGGCTATTGACACTGTTATTAAAAATTTAGAACCACTGGTATGTACTCGAATTCGCAAGGCAATTATGGGCTTCAGTCTGCGTTCAGGAGAACCTTGTTGTGAAGAAATATATCAAGGAACCTTAATGGCAAAAGAAGTCATTCGTTGCCTAGAATCGGGGCTCACAAATAAAGCAATAATTATAAACTCTAGCAATAAAGCAATCCCCATTGATTTATCAAGTATACAAAGGAGAAAAACAGAAAAGGAAGACCACTATGTAAAATTAGCTAAAGAACTAAATATAATCTAATAAAAGGATATAACATGATTAAAGTACTCTGTGTGTGTGGATGTGGATTAGGCTCAAGCTTTGCAATTGAAATGAGCGCAAAAACCGTTTTAAAGAAATTAGGGGTAGATTTCACAATCGATCATACCGATGTGTCCGGCGCAAGTGCATTTGATTACGATGTAATATTAACTCAAAAAACATTTGCCGATGTTTTAAGTTCTGATGCGACAGAAACCCAAACATCAAAAATAATATCCCTCAATAAATTAACCGACAAAAAAGAAATAGAAGAAAAACTCACTCCTTTTTTAAGTATTTAATTAAAAAAGACCAACAAAAAAATAATACATAGAGGTTATCTATGAACACTTTTTTTAACTTTATAATCCATGATCTATTAGGCCAAGCATCTATATTAATTGCATTTATAGCTATGCTAGGTTTAATTCTACAAAAAAAATCCATCGGCAAAACTGTCGAAGGAACATTTAAAACCCTACTTGGCTTTTTAGTCATGATGGCGGGTATCAATATTATTGTTGAAACCCTGACGTTCCTAAACCAAATATTCACACAAGGCTTTGGCATGACAGGTTACATCACAGATGTGGCAGCCATAGCCGGTTTAGCAAACAGAGAGCTTGGCTCAGAAGTCGCTCTAACCTTACTCGTCATTTTCATTACCAATATTATCATTGCTCGATTCACACCTTGGAAATATATATTCCTAACAGGTCAGGCTCTTTTATGGATGGCGACGATTGGTGCAGTTATTGGCTATAAAGCAGGTCTAACCGGTCTACCTCTTATTCTTACTGGAGGGATCTTCGGTGGAATCATGGCCGTTGTGATGCCAGCAATCGCCCAACCTATCGTTAGAAAAATCACAGAATCCGACGATGTAGCTTTAGGACACTTTTGCACCATAGGCTATTTAGTACAAGCGGCTGTCGCCAAAGTAGTAGGGAAGAATTCAAAATCAATTGAAGACATTGAATTACCCGATGGCTTTAAATTCTTAAATGATACTTACCTATCGATGGCGGTTGTGATGGTACCAATGTACCTAATTCCAGCTATTTTCGCAGGTCCAGAATTTATCGCACCGCTAGCAAACGGTATTAACTACCTCATGTATGCCTTTATGCAATCAATCACGTTCGTTGCTGGCGTGTTTGTTTTATATGCAGGTGTTCGCCTATTACTGAATGAGCTAGTACCGGCATTCCGTGGCATTGCAATGAAGTTAGTACCAGATGCAAAGCCTGCTCTAGATTGCCCAGTATTATTTCCATATTCGCCAAACGCCGTCATTGTTGGGTTCTTGTCCACAACTGTTGGCTCAATCATTGGGATGCTCGTTTTCCCTATGTTTGGATTAGCCATGATTCTACCTGGCTTATTAACAAACTTCTTTGCCGGTGGTACCGCAGGTATTTTCGGAAACGCAATGGGTGGCCGAAAAGGAGCGGTTATTGGCGGGGTGGTTCATGGATTATTTATTACGTTCTTACCCGCAATACTAATCCCACTGCTTGAAAGCTATGGTTTTGTCGGCGTGACCTTTAGTGACTCCGATGTCATCTCTACAGGGTTATTACTTGGCAATGCTTTCAACGGTAACTGGACATTTGTCGCGATATTTACCGCCTTCATCATCGCCGTTACCTATTTTGTTCACCGCAGCATCAACAATGAAAACAAACAAAAGGAATTAACAAATGAAACTGTATAACTTCACTGAATTAAGAGCGATTGCAAAAGAAAGAGGTTTCCAAGCTATTGGATCATTTAATCTTCATTGCCTAGAGATGTTACCGGCATTTTTTAAAGCAGCGAAAGAAACAAATTCACCATTGATGATCCAAATTTCAACGGGAACCGCCCAGTTCCTTGGCTATGAACTCATTGTGGATTCAATTAAATCACTATCGAGAACTTTAGATGTTCCTGCTTGTTTACATTTAGATCACTGTTCAAATCTTGATGATATTAAGACAGCAATAGACACAGGATTTAGTTCCGTTATGTATGACGGCTCTCATCTACCTTTAGAAGAGAACATCGCCAATACCAAACTCATTATTGAATACGCTCACCCACGAAATGTAACTGTGGAAGGTGAATTAGGCGCAATTGGTGGCAGTGAAGATGGAAAAGCCGTAGCGGAAAGTGACATTGCCTTTACAACACCAGAAGAAGTACAAGCTTTTGTTGATGGCACAAATGTCGACATGCTAGCGATTTCAATTGGGACGGTACATGGTTCTTATACCACCAAAACAAATATTCAACATGAACGACTAAACCGAATTACACAGCTAACCAAAACACCATTAGTACTGCATGGTGGAACAGGAGTGAGTGATGAAGACATGCGTTTGGTCGTTGCAAGCGGAATAGAAAAAGTTAACGTAGGGACTGAAATGAACGTTCAGTGGGTCGGTAATGTTCAAAAGACATGTGCTGAAGGAAAGGTTGATGACAGCGTTCGTAAGTTCTTAATCCCTGCGAATAATGCCGTACAAGAAGTACTGAAACAGAAAATTCAACTGTTTCAATAATTATCATTATACACAGAGTCATAGCTGCCAGTAACCCTGGCAGCTGATAAGGAATATTTATGTTTAAAATGATCCAATCCATGTTTCAGACAAAACCTAATCAGGCTCATTCCGCACTTAAATCATCACAGAACGATGCGTTTACAGCCCAAGAAATAGAGCAAAACATTCGAGATTTGGAAGTAAAGTTAAAGCAAGATGAGGCTAATTTTGATACTCAAAAAAAACTGATGATTGAGTACAACAAAGCCCTCAAAGTCTTTGCGAAAACGCCAAATTATCAACATAAAGTCGACGATCTGTTTATCAAAATGGATGAGCTTAGAAACACTACTCGAAAAAATTTTTAGGCCAGATATGAATATAAAAGAATTATTAATCGAATCAGATGCGATTCAAATTGGCATCAATGAATCCAATTGGGAAAAGGTTATTCAGTTAGCAGCTCAACCATTGATAAAAAATGGCTACCTGACTGAAGAGTATGCTAAGTCTGTCATAGAAAGCACTCAAAGCAACGGAGCTTATTATGTCTTTGAAGAAGGTATCGCCATCCCTCACGCTAGACCCGAGTGTGGGGTCATCCGAAATTGTTTTAGTTTAGTCTTGCTTGCAGAACCAATCTCATTTAATGGAAGCATACCTGCCGATATCATAATCATGTTCGGTGCGACAGATAGTAATGGTCACATAGAACAAGGCATTGGTTCTATCGTCTCTATGCTCGATGATGATGAGAAGATACAAGCCATACGTCAAGTCACTTCCCAGCAACAACTATTGGAGTTGATATGAGCGAAAAAACACACCAAACAGGCAAAACAGTTATTTTGGTTAATGGTGTACCAGCCTCTGGAAAAAGTTCTGTCGCGCACAACATCGCTAATCATTTTAACTTAACGTACCTATCAATTGACACAATCAAAGAGCCATTTATGGCTACGGTCAAAGACTACAATAGAGAGATAAACCGAGAACTTGGCAAAGCCGCCTATAACGTCATATGGGATATTATTAAACAGGCCCCAGACAATCATACCTTTGTTATAGATGCATGGTTTGGATTCCAACCCAGAGAAATGCTAATCAATTACCTAAACTACTCAGGTGTGGAAACGGTTATCGAACTCTGGAATAACATATCTGGCTTAACAGCCGCGCAAAGATATGAAGATAGAATTCCATATCGATCAGATAAGCACCCTAAACATGAGTACTTACCAGAACTGGCCTCTTTAGCAGAGAGAGCAAAACCAATGAGCGTTGGAGATGTAATCATTGTCGATCAAAACAAACCAATCGAAATGAAAACATTATTCGCCAATGTTTCCAGCCTATTAGCGAACCCGCACAAAAAAAGAGCTTAAGTTCATAACAGCCTCGAGCCAACTGAGGCTGTTTAACTAAGATTGGTATTTATGGTTACGTTTCAAAACATTCGTAAGACACCAAAATTGCACCAACACAAAACAAACTGCACCAGCATCATCAATCAATTCCAATAGTAAATGACGATGACATCCTAAATTCCCTTTATTTTCATTTTGGCACAGTTGTTGCTTGTTTGGTCAAGAGTGATTCATTCGTTTCACATTGATTAAGGAAGACCAGCATGAAACTCATTTCAAACAAACTTACTATAGCCTTTATGGCAACACTCTTATCTTTTATGTCTATGTTTGCTCATGCCGATAAGCTCGGAGATATCAAAAAGCGTGGTGAACTCATTGTGGCAGTACCACAAGACTTTCCTCCATTTGGTTCAGTTGGTACAGACCTAAAGCCACAAGGGTATGATATTGATACCGCACAGTATCTAGCAGATGAATTAGACGTGAAATTAAAACTCATTCCTGTGACGAGCGCTAACCGTATTCCTTATCTTCAAACAGATAAAGTCGACCTTGTTATTTCAAGCCTAGGTAAAAACCCAGCGCGAGAAAAAGCCATTGACTTCACTGATGCCTATGCACCATTTTTCTTAGGTGTTTTCGGTTCGACAGATGAGAATGTGGAATCAGCAGAGGCACTAAACGGTAAAACCGTTGGCGTTACACGAGGCTCTGTAGAAGATATTGAATTGTCTAAAATTGTTGGTTCTGATGTCACAATCAAGCGCTTCGAAGATAATAACGCAACCCTATCTGCTTACTTATCGGGTCAAGTTTCGTTAATTGCAACAGGTAACCTAGTGATTACTGAAATCGCCACTCGTTATCCTGATAAAGCACCAGAGACAAAATTCCTGCTTAAAAATTCACCTTGCTACATCGGAGTTAAAAAAGGTGAAGAAGATTTTGTTATGAAAGTTAATGAGCTTATCGCGAAAGCTAAAACAGATGGTGAATTCGAAACTCTATCTCAAAAGTGGTTAAAAGCTTCTTTTCCTAGTGAATTAATGTAACGAATTAGGAGCTTTCATGTATCAGCTTGATTTCCAAAGTTTATGGCCCTATTTACCTGAATTTTTTTCAGGAATGATAACGACGATTGAAATAACCACTTTATCGACTTTCTTGGGGTTAGTACTCGGTACGTGTCTAGCGGCAGCAAGAACCAGTAAGGCAAGATTAGTCTCTGGAATTGCCGCGAGCTACATTGAAGTGATTAGGAATACACCTTTCATTGTGCAACTCTTTTTCATCTTTTTTGGACTACCCACTTTAGGGATCAAGCTATCTGCATGGCAAGCGGGGATTATCGCGATGGTGGTTAACCTTGGAGCCTACAGCGCTGAAATTATTCGCTCAGGTATTCAAGCAACCCCCAAGGGGCAATGGGAAGCTGGTAGGACTCTTGGCCTTACTAAGCGACAAATCTTTATTCGAATAGTATTGCCGCCTGCCTTTCAAAAGGTATATAGCGCAATAGCCAGTCAATGCATCATTGTCATGCTCGGCTCAGCAGTATTATCTCAAATATCAGTAGAAGATCTTACGTTTGCAGCCAACTTTGTACAATCTAGAAGCTTTTTAAGCTTTGAATCCTACATATTAACCGCGGCGATTTATTTATTTTTATCCATTGCAATGCGTCAGGTTTTCTATGCCCTCAAACGCATTATGTTTAAAAACCCAGCATTATCATAAGGACATACTATGACTTCATTTACTGACTGGGACATCTTAAGAAACTTATTATTAGCGGCTCGATGGACCCTATTACTATCCTTATTGGCTTTTCTCTTCGGCGGATTACTTGGTGCGGCATTAACCTTTATCCGCTCTTTAAAGCGTCCGATGTTTAATTGGATAATAAATATCTATGTTGAAATATTCCAAGGTACACCGTTATTAATGCAAATGTTCCTCGCATTTTTTGGCCTATCCCTTATTGGTATGGAAGTCAGTGCGTGGACTGCAGCTATTTTGTCTCTCACCCTTTTTAGTGCTGCATTTTTTCATGACATCTGGAGAGGATGTATTGAATCCCTGCCAAAAGGCCAGTGGGAAGCGTGCCGAACACTTGGGTTAACTTATACTCACACAATGCGCTATGTCATTGTGCCTCAAGCTTGGAGAATGGCGATCCCATCCACCGTTGGCTTTTCCGTTCAAATAGTAAAAGGCACCGCATTAGCCTCAATTATTGGGTTTGTTGAACTAACCAAAGCCGGAACCATGCTAAACAACGCAACTTTCCAACCATTTAAAGTATTCGCGATGGTTGCGATTTTATACTTTGTTATTTGTTTCCCACTTTCATTATTTGCTCGTCATTTGGAGTCAAAAAATTATGCCTCTCGTTAGTATTGATAAAGTTCATAAATTTTATGGTGACAACCATGTTTTAAAGGGTGTTGATTTGAAAATTGAGCCTGGTGAAGTAATTTCCATTATTGGTCGAAGTGGCTCAGGAAAAAGTACACTTTTAAGGTGTATTAATGGCTTAGAGGAATTTCAAGAAGGTGCCATCATTGTCGATAGCCAGGCCGTTGAAAATGACGAACACAAACTCCGAGAGCTCAGTCGTAGTGTGGGAATGGTCTTTCAAAACTTTAATCTTTTCCCACATATGACTGTTGGTGAAAACGTCATGCTGGCACAAAAGTTGGTGTTAAATAAATCCGATAAAGAAGCCAAATCAACAGCACAAGAGCTATTACATAAAGTAGGACTCGGCGACAAATTTGATGCTTTCCCAACTAGCTTATCAGGAGGGCAACAACAACGGGTTGCGATTGCTCGTTCTTTGGCAATGTCCCCTAAAGTTTTATTGTGTGATGAGATCACCTCAGCACTCGATCCCGAACTCGTTGGTGAAGTTCTAAAAGTACTAGAGCAACTAAAGAAAGAAGGAATGACACTGATACTCGTTACCCATGAAATGAACTTTGCCCGAGATGTAGGTGATAAAGTTGTATTTATGAATCAAGGAAAAGTATGGGAGATTGGGGACAGTAAACAAGTATTTGCTAACCCACAAACTTCTGAATTACAAAGTTTCTTATCAGCAGTGTTATAAAATTATGGAACGCTACTCAAGCTTAAAACATAAAATTCAAGAAGCTTACTGCGATTTCAGTAGTGGGCACACCAAGGTTGCCGATTACATTCAATCTAATCCTGAGCAACTTCTCATCCAATCAACTAATGAGATTGCTCAATATTGTGAAGTATCAAAAGCAACCGTCAGTCGCTTCATTAGAAAGCTAGGTTATGAAAATCACCAAGAGCTAAGAAATGAGTTATTGAATGTCAGAGAGCAAGGCGTTCCCATGATCCTTCAATCAGAGGTCAGTAATATATTACAAGCTGATATTGCTGCCCTTTATGAACTCAATGAACAACTAGAAAAGATCGATATAGCAAATATCGTTAAAGACATAGCTAACGCAAGAAAAGTCATTATCGTGGGTTTCAGGAATAACTACCCTGTTGCTTTACATCTTAGGCAGCAGCTTCTGCAATGTAGAAACGATGTCATCGTTTTACCTGTCACAGGCCAAACTCTAAGTGAAGAACTCGTTGATATCACAGACGATGATTTCATTATTTTGCTTGGTATTAGACGCAGGACGAAAAACTTTCAACGCCTTATTACCTACTTGAGCCCTTATAACCACTTATTAATTTCAGATCAATCTGGTCAAAAATATGCTCAACAAAGCCGAAACTTTTTATTATGCCCTATGAATACCCAAGAGCCTTTAGATAGTTATTCAACTCCAATGGCAGTTGTCGCATTTCTGTGTAACCACATTTATCGTTTCTTAGGTAAAAACGCAAATCAACAAAGTGCTATCGTTTCTAGTCTATATACGGAATTAGGTGAACTGGAATAATGCATCAACTTAGAGAGCTATTGATAGAAACCATGTAATATTTTAATGCGAAACTGGTGTAGGAAAGGAATAAAGTATCATGTTTGTTGCAACTCACTTTTGGGCAAAAACTTCGATGAATAGATAAAACGTGAAAGAGTATTAGAAATTTGCTTATAGATTACGAAATAAACAGGACAACAACCCAAGTCAGATCTTCCACTCTAGCAAAAGAAGATCTGACTCAGTTTTATTCATATTTAGCCGAACAACTTGCTCCAAATACTTGGATTACGCTTGTCATGATATTCAACACGAAGATCATCAACTTGGCGTAACTCTTCTTTAGCTTGCTCGAACTCACCAGCATCAAGATGCGTTTCTACGCTATCTAATGTTGTGGTCAATTTATTAAAGCCTTCTAAATACAATTCTTGTTTTTCTGGAGAGTAAGTACCTTGTTTGGCTTGATTGACTAGCGCAGTCAGCTTTTCAACGGGCGCTTTCATTTCATCAATATTCTGCGCTTTTGCGGCGTGATTGAATTCAATTTTCATTTCTTTCATCGTCGCTTTCAGGTCAACCCCAGAAGCATAGACATTAGCGGTCAGTAATAAGGCGATAAACGGGATTAACTTTTTCATTTACTGTTTTCCTAGTATTTAAATGCAGTCAGCAGTGTAACGAAAGCCGTCTGTTAGGCACAAGTAGAAGTTACGGTTAGAGAAAATAAGCCGCTACTTCGCATAACTATTTTGCTTAAATCGTCCCCAAATTTTCTCAATAACAACAACACTCAACACACTAATTATTACGGCGAGGCAAGTTGAAGCAAAAACATCTTGTGGCCAATGCATACCTAATAACATACGGCTTGTTCCCATGCTTAAACCCCATAGAAACACTATGACATTCAAAGTAGTAGCACCAGAGAGAAGCAAATAATAGCTAGCGATTAACGTTAAAGTAATCGCAAAAATAGTGTGGCCTGATGGAAAAGCGAAGCCTACTTCATGTACCCAGTGATGTTGCAAACTGTTGGAAACATTAAGTGGTGGATTGGTATTTAATTGTTGAGGATCCGATTCACTGCGGTATTGCTGCAATGCTATTTCAACATTTGCACTGCGTTGCTTGTCTTCTTGTTGATAGAAGGTACTTAAATCAATGGGGGAATTAGCTTGCTGACTTAACCACGTGAAGTTCGGTCTTGGCTCTTCAAAATATGATTTCAAACCATGATTAAGCGTAAAGCTAACCGATAAGCCAAACAAAGTGGCAAGTACCATTTTCTGCCAGTAAAGTTTATTCATAAACTTAAAGCTAAACGCCCAAAATACCACTACCGTTAAGATTGCGTATGGAGCCGTGCCGGTTGATGTCAGTGCATAAAGTAAACCGGCAAACCAACTCGACAAATCTAACCAAGGAAACACTTGCTGGCCAGTTAACAGCAACCCACTAGGAATTACCGCTAGGCCTAACCATATTAGCGCTAAACGAACATACACTGGATATTGAGATACCACATACACCTCTTAAATTAAGAAACTACTACACCGATAAGCTGAAACATTACCAAGATAATAGAGTGAAAAACACAAACGACTTTCAGTCAATAATTTGACCATATTATTGACTGCATTTGGGTCGAAATGTTTAATTTTCACTCGTAGAATTGCGGCTTCTATGTTACAAGATATTTCTTTGATTCCTTTCCGGTTTGCCTTTTAAAATGAATACATCAACTCAAGATGGCCTAGCTAACCCACAGCGATTAGGCGCTATTATTACCATCGCGCTTGGTATCACAATGGCAGTACTTGATGGTGCCATAGCCAATGTTGCTCTACCCACTATTGCCGCCGATCTGAATGCCAGCCCTGCCGAATCTATCTGGGTAGTCAACGCGTACCAAATTGCCATTATTATCTCGTTATTATCTATGTCTTTCATTGGTGACATGGTCGGTTTTCGTCGTGTTTATCAGGTGGGTTTAGGGGTATTTTGTTGCACCTCTCTCTTTTGTGCGCTCTCAACGTCACTTGAAATGCTGACCTTCGCTCGTGTATTACAAGGGCTTGGTGGCGCAGCCATTATGAGTGTCAATATTGCTTTGATCCGGCTGATTTATCCCAAGCGATTTTTGGGGCGAGGAATGGGCATTAACTCATTTATTGTCGCGGTATCGGCAGCCGCCGGACCAACAGTGGCCGCCGCTATCCTTTCTATCGCATCGTGGAAATGGCTCTTTTTAGTCAATGTTCCTATTGGTATTGTGGCATTGATCTTTGCGATTAAATTCTTACCTCCAAACCAAGAAAAATCCGCTGGGCAACGTTTTGATATTCCAAGTGCCATTATGAATGCGCTGACCTTTGGTTTATTAATTTCAGCGATTAGTGGCTTTTCACAAGGTCAATCTGCCACCTTAATCACGGCGGAATTACTTGCGGTTGCGGTTATTGGCTTCTTCTTTATTCGCCGACAATTAACCCTTACCGTTCCATTGCTGCCGATTGATTTATTGAGAATTCCTATTTTCTCACTTTCAATGTGCACTTCAATTTGTTCCTTTTGTGCCCAAATGCTAGCAATGGTTTCACTGCCTTTCTTTTTGCAATCTGTATTGGGTAGAACCGAAGTTGAAACGGGATTATTACTGACGCCTTGGCCGCTCGCCACTATGGTGATGGCACCCTTATCTGGCTATTTAATTGAACGTGTTCACGCAGGTTTATTAGGTGGGATTGGTATGGCCATTATGGCGCTGGGTTTATTTATATTAGTGATGTTGCCGGCAAATCCAACCGACTTAAACATTATTGTGCCGATGATATTATGTGGTGCTGGTTTTGGCTTATTTCAGTCTCCCAATAACCACACTATTATTTCATCTGCGCCTCGTAATCGCAGTGGTGGTGCCAGTGGTATGTTGGGTACGGCGCGCTTGTTTGGTCAAAGTACAGGCGCAGCGTTAGTGGCATTAATGTTTAACATGTTCCACGATAACGGCACGCATGCTTCTTTAATTTTAGCGGCAAGTTTTGCCACAGTTGCCGCCATTGTCAGTAGTTTAAGAATGACGCAGCCTAAAGCGAGTAGCGATTAATCCATCGTTGCTCGTAATTTGAAACCAATATCGAATTACGAGCAACGAAATAAAACAGATTAACGACTAATCCAAACCGCCTCTTGCTCTACCTTCACTTGCCAGGTTTTCACTTGAATTTCTGGTTGTTCAACACATTGCCCATTCTGTAAATCAAAATGCTGTTTATACAAAGGCGATGCCACACATGGCGTACCTTTAACATCACCGACAATGCCTCGGCTCAACACAAAGGCTTTGCCAATCGGGTCCCAATTATCAATCGCAAACACTTGTTCAGACATTTGTGTTTTATCTGATGGTAAATAAAACAGAGCAACTTGCTGATCATCCACCATTGCACCCGTACCTAGGTAAGCATTCAATTGATTTAATTCACATACTTTATGCCACATAATTAGGCTCCTACTTTTTCTGGTTGTTGCTCATCCATGCTAACGTTTGATTCCACTTGCGCAGCCGTCGCATCAATAAAGGTGGTTGGAATACGTTGTTCGCGAATGCGTTGATACGTCATCGGTACGCCATATTCGCCTTCTTCTTTATTGATAAATGGACGGAATTTGGCACGCTTAAGTGGATTCTCAACCGCGGTTTTCCATTCACATTGGTAGGTATCGACCACTAATTGCATTTGGTCTTCTAAAGCATCACCTAAGCCTAAAGAATCTTCGATCACTACTTGTTGTAGATACTCGAGACCCCCTTCTAGGTTTTCTAGCCATACTGAAGTACGTTGCAATCGGTCAGCGGTTTTAACGTAGAACATTAACACTCGGTCGATATATTGGATCAGTTGTTCTTTAGTCAAATCAACAGCAAATAAATCCGCGTGACGTGGGCGCATACCACCATTGCCGCACACATATAAGTTCCAGCCATTTTCAGTAGCAATCACACCAATATCTTTACTTTGCGCTTCGGCACATTCACGGGTACAACCGGATACAGCCATTTTGATTTTATGTGGTGAGCGTAAGCCTTTGTAGCGGTTCTCAAGCTCAATCGCCAAACCAATCGAATCATCAACGCCATAACGACACCATGTTGAACCGACACAAGATTTCACGGTACGCAATGATTTACCGTAGGCATGACCCGTCTCAAAACCCGCTTTAATTAGCTCTTCCCAAATGTCCGGTAATTGGCCCATTTGCGCGCCGAATAAATCCACACGTTGGCCACCAGTGATCTTGGTATAAAGGTCGTATTTCTTAGCCACTTCTCCTAATGCGATCAGTTTATCTGGGGTAATTTCACCACCAGCAATACGTGGCACAATCGAGTAAGAACCATCTTTTTGTAGGTTGGCCATAAAGGCATCGTTGGAATCTTGCAAGCTATGATGGATAGGATCCAATATATGCTCATTCCAAAGTGAAGCAAAAATCGAAGCTGCGGTTGGTTTACATAAATCACAACCTAGTCCGTGACCATGCTCAGAGAGTAAAGTATTGAAGTCTTTAATTTCTTCCACTTGGCATAAATGGAAAAGCTCTTGGCGAGAGTATTCAAAGTGCTCACAAACATGGTTATTAACTTCCATCCCCATGTTCGCCAATTCATTATCCAGCACGGTTTTCACCATGTTGCTACAACCGCCACAACCACTACCTGCTTTGGTGCAAGATTTCAGTGACGCTAAGTCGTGACTACCCGCATGGATAGCTTCCACCAAGTCGCCTTTCGTGACGTTATGGCAAGAACAAATCAGCGCGTTATCTGAAACTTCACCTGATAGCATGGAGGTGTCAAATAATAGATGAGCGGCATGATCGGGCAGTGGCGTGTCATTCAGGTAGCATTGCAACAAGGCGTCATAATCTGTGTTATCACCAACTAAAATAGCGCCTAATAGTTTGTCACCTTCCGCATTGACCACCAGCTTTTTATAACTGCCGGCAACCGTATCTTGTAGCACCATTTCTTGCGCGCCTTGAGTCATCATTTGCGCGTCACCAATCGAAGCGACATCGACACCAAGCAGCTTTAATTTGGTGCTCATATCTGCACCTTTAAAGCTTTGTGTAGGGATAGTAAATTCTTGCAATAAACTACCGCAAGCTACGCGAGCCATTTGATAACCAGGAGCCACTAAACCAAAGATCTTTTGCTCCCACAACGCACATTCACCAATCGCGTAAATGTTCGAATCATTGGTTTGGCAATCATCATTGATCACAATGCCGCCACGCTCACCAATCGCTAGCCCTGCCTGACAAGCTAAGGCATCTTGTGGACGAATACCCGCAGAGAATACCAAGACATCAACTTCAATAAATTCGCCATTTTTGAAATTCAAACGGTGCTTAGCGGTTTCACCATCGGTAATCGAGGTCGTTGCGGTATCAAGGTGCACATGCAGACCAAGTGATTTTATTTTGTCTTCCAATACCCCACTGGCACCAGCATCTAACTGTACAGGCATCAGTCTTGGCGCAAACTCAATCACATGAGTATCCACGCCTAACAAACGCAATGCATTGGCCGCTTCAAGCCCAAGTAAGCCACCACCAATCACCGCGCCAGAGCTTGATTTCTCACAAGCTTGGCGAATTTCAGTTAAATCATCCAGCGTTCGGTACACAAAGCATTGCTCACGATCATTACCTTCAATCGGTGGCACAAAAGGATAAGATCCCGTTGATAGCACCAATTTGTCATAAGCCAACACGTCTTCATCATCCATCACTAAACGTTGGTTATCGGTATCCAGTGTGGTGACTTTGCTGCCTAAGATCAGGCGAATACCATTTTGTTGATACCAATCTTCGCTGCTTAGCAATAAATCTTGATGGCTTTGACCGGAAAATACTGATGATAAATGGACTCGATCATAAGCAACAAAACGTTCTTCACCAATCACGGTAATGGTGTAATGCTCGGTAGCATTGGCTTCCACTAAACGCTCAACAAGGTGATGCCCAACCATACCGTTACCCACAATAACCAAGTTTTGTTTACTGCTTGGTGAGCTACTCATTACATTATTCATGGCATACTCCTTATGCGCGTTTGATATCAGAGGCGAAGGTCACTTTCGCACTGGTTGATTTAGATGATGTTGAAGCAGATGGCTCAGATTGAGGCGTTGGGTGCAATTGCTTCTCATATAAGAATTTCAATACCGACTGACGATAGCCTTGGTATTGTGGATCGTTGGCAAGTTCCACACGATTTCTTGGACGCTTTAACTGAATATCCAACACTTCTCCGATAGTGGCAGATGGTCCATTGGTCATCATGACAATCTTGTCAGACAGCAATACTGCCTCATCCACATCGTGAGTGATCATAATGATGGTGTTACCTAGGTCGGCTTGAATTTTCATTAATGAATCTTGCAGATGAGCACGGGTTAATGCATCTAACGCGCCAAAAGGTTCATCCATTAATAGCACCTTAGGTTGCAAAGCTAACGCACGAGCAATCCCAACACGTTGCTTCATACCACCAGAAATCTCATCTGGCTTTTTATCTGCCGCATGATGCATCTGAATCAATGACAAATAATGATCAGTTTGCTCTTTGATCCACGCTTTTCCTTTTTGCTGTTTGTGGGCTATTTGCTTAACTGCTAGTTCCACATTTTGATAAACAGTCAGCCAAGGCAATAGTGAGTGGTTTTGAAACACCACTGCGCGTTCTGGCCCCGGGCCATCAACTTCGCGGCTATCCACAATTACGCCACCATCAGTTGGCAGAGTCAGACCCGCCACTAAATTAAGCACGGTCGATTTACCGCAGCCTGAGTGCCCAATCAGTGACACGAACTCGCCTTTTTTAATCGTTAAATCTACCCCTTTTAGTGCGATAAACTCGCCTTTAGGGGTTGGGAATCGCATGCCTAGTCGGGTTAACTCGACCATCGGACGGTAGTATTTATTCTCAGGAAGAATTTCGTCTTCTTTTAACTGCTCATTGATTTTTAATGCTTCCGATACATTCATCTTATTTTCTCCATCCTGAAGATTATTGTTAAAACATGTTGGTGGTTAAATGACACAGAGTTATCTAAGTTCTTGTTTCTTATCCCATGAAATTTTCTTCTGTAGTAACAACATGCCCTTATCAAACAGTAGGCCGATAAAACCAATCACAATCACTGCCACCATGATGCGGCCTAATGAATCCGAACTACCATTTTGAAATTCATCCCATACAAACTTTCCTAAACCTGGGTTTTGCGCCAACATTTCCGCCGCAATCAATACCATCCAAGCGATACCAATCGACAAACGTAAACCGGTAAAAATCATTGGTACAGCTGAAGGTAGAACGATGGTTTTCACATGTTGCCACCAAGACAAACGCAGCACTTTGCTCACATTCAATAAGTCTTTATCGACACTGTTTACCCCAACCGTGGTGTTAATTAGCGTTGGCCAAATACAACACAGGCAAACGGTTAATAATGAGTTAATGAAAGCCTTATCAAACATTGGTTCATCGCTCACATAAGTGGCACTCACCACCATAGTGATAATTGGCAGCCAAGCTAGTGGGGAAACGGGCTTAAGTAGTTGGATTACAGGGTTAAACGCTTGATATAAAGATTGATTCAGACCCAGAACAATCCCGACAGGAATCGCAATTACCGTTGCTAATAAGAAGCCCGCGGCAACCGTCAATAAACTAGTGGCGATTTGATCAAAGAACGTCGCTTTACCGGTATAAGGTCGAATACTCACTTCAGCATTCGGATCTTTGGCAAGCTTGGCTTCATTACGCGCTTCTTGACGATCATAAAAAGCCTGCTCTTTCTCACGGCTAGCAAAGTGCTCATCCACTAAACCGGAAAACTGTTGCGCCGTTTCATAAGGCCCCGGCAAGGTTCCTAACGAGGTTTGTACTTGTTTCGCGGCTAAGCTCCACATTAAAAGGAACACCACAATCCCCACGATAGGCAGTAACCATTTTTTCGCTTGAGAAATCGAAGCCTGGCTTGAGTTGTATGGCAATAATGAAAAAACATTGTTCTTCTTTTTGGGTGATATCACTGCTGAATTCGACATAACTTTTCTTCCTTGAATTGGTTTTTAATCGCCTAGGGCCTGTGACTTTTAATGATTAGATCGTATCTTTATCTTTCAGACCGATTGGGAACTTTTCTAAATACGCATTTGGCTGCTTACCATCGAAGGTAATGTTGTCGATAAAGTGTGTTTGCGGCGCTTTAAAGCCATCACTAGAGTTAAGCTCTGGGAAGTCAGAAGCTTTAAACGTGCCATCATCAATTAACGATTGAGCCGCTTGCTTATAGATATCTGGGCGGTAGACTTTTTTGGCGATGTCCATGTACCAAGAGTCCGGTTTGTATTCTGAGATTTGCCCCCAGCGGCGCATTTGTGTCAGAGTCCAAACGGCATCACTGTAATATGGGTAAGTCGCGTTATGACGGAAGAATACGTTGAAATCTGGGATATCACGCTTGTCACCTTTTTCGTATTCAAAGGTGCCGGTCATTGAATTCGCAATCACGGCTTTATCGGCTCCGACGTATTCACTACGCGCTAGAATGCCAACTGCTTCGTGACGGTTTTTGTTGTTTTCTTCATCTAACCAGTAAGCTGCGCGGATCATGGCGCGAACCACACGTAAGTGAGTATTGGGGTATTTTTCTGCCCATTGTTTTGAAACGCCGAACACTTTCTCTGGGTTGTTCTGCCAGATCTCATAATCGGTCACGACAGGAACGCCAATGCCTTTAAATACCGCTTGTTGGTTCCAAGGTTCGCCTACGCTGTAACCATGAATCGTACCGGCTTCCATAGTGGCTGGCATTTGTGGTGGCGGCGTTACGCTAAGCAAAGCATCTGCTTGTAATGTGCCGCTGTTATCACCTTTATCCGGTGCGTAGAAACCTGGGTTAATCCCACCCGCCGCTAACCAATAACGCAATTCATAGTTGTGGGTTGAAACAGGGAAAACCATACCCATTTTGAAAGGCTTACCTTCACTGTTGTATTGTTGAATCACTGGCTTTAATGAATCGGCTTTAATCGGGTGAGCGATTTTTCCATAGGCATCTTTTGTTAAGCTTGGTTTCATTTGATCCCAAACATCATTTGAAACCGTGATGGCATTACCGTTTAAATCCATGCTAAAAGCGGTGATGATGTCGGCTTTGGTGCCAATACCAATGGTTGCACCAATCGGTTGACCTGCAAGCATGTGTGCGCCATCAAGCTCACCATCAATCACACGATCCAGTAACACTTTCCAGTTAGCTTGAGATTGTAATGAAACATACAAGCCTTCATCTTCGAAATAATGCTTTTCATACGCGACAGCGAGCGGCGCCATATCGGTTAACTTAATAAAACCAAAGGTAAGATCTTCTTTTTCTGGCTCTCCAATGGTCACTTTAGCTTGTGTGATTGGGCTAAAAGCCAGTGAAATTCCAACGGCAAGCAATGAAAGTGTTTTCTTCATGTACGACTCCCTGTCTACATTTTTTCAATAAAAAAGGCGCTACCGATCCTAAGATCGCTAGCGCCTTTGCTATGTATTCGTTGATGATTGACCTACCGCCATTGATAAATCATGTCATCTATAAATTTTTAGTTATAGTTAAGTAATCCAATTTCCATGCCAACTTTAAGTATCTCTATTTTTCAGTGAGTTAGCTAAACCTATAACGACGTTCAATCATTTGTGATTTTTTATGGTGCAATTTTGCACTAGTTATATCCATACAAAAGGTAGATCTACTATTAAAGACTAATGTTTTCTAAGGTGGCAATCAGGTTTTTAGCCACTTGGCCTAAGGTTTGGCTATTCTTCATCGCTGAGGTTCGTAGTGCTTGATAGGCTTGCTGTTCATCTAAATGATGCAGTTTCATTAGCAATCCTTTAGCCTGATCGACATATTTTCGGTCTTCTAACTTTTGGTTTAATTTTTGGATTGCTTGGGTTTGTTTGATCGCATTTAAGCGTACATTTTTGGCATATTGAACCCATCCCAACAGACTTCCTTCCGTCGAGGTAGGTAATAATACATAGCTATTTGACCCAACAAGGTAATGAGCATCATCGTGATTAAGTTGTTGAGTTAACAGTAAAAGAGGGATTGATTTTTTATCGGAAAATTCAATAACACACACAAGCTCAGCACAAGGCTTTTGCCAAGCCATGATCAAACAAGCATTAGGTTGGTTTTGTACTCGTTCGGGAAGCTGCTTTAAAGAGCAGACCGTAATATCTTCAAAATCTTGTGCCAGTTGAGCGCACAATTTTACCTGCTGCTCAGTATGATCACAGCAGATAATCAATGGTGTGTGTTTGGTAATTAATAACGATTCAGAATCAAATAAAGATTGAGCCATGACGTTGCATCCTTGCAATAGTCTAAATATCAATCTTTAATACAAAGCAACATACATGCCCATCATATAAAAAACCACTTATAAAACAACAAAATAACCCTAAAGTGGTAGGTGTGCGTTTTCTTGTAATTCAGCTATTAACTCATCACGTAGGGCAACCACTTCCCCCACAACAATAAGCGCCGGTGTTAGCCCTTTCAAACTGATAGCCATCATAGGGAGTTCATCTAACGTTGTGATATAAGTTGTTTCTTTGGCACTGCATCCATTACCGATAATTGCGACTGGCGTGTTTGAGGCTAAACCAGAAGAAAGTAGACCTTGTTGAATCGAGTTTGCTTGTTCAAGTCCCATATAAAAAACCACAGTTTGCCCTGAACTCACCAAACCTGACCATGAGTTAAATTCCCCTTCCATAATGCGCCCTGTCACTAAGGTCACACTACGAGAGACACCACGATGAGTCAGCGGGATTTTTGCAGAAGCGGCGCAACCTATCGCGGCAGTAATACCGGGGATCACATCATATTGAATGCCTTGTGCAATTAAAGCTAAAGCCTCCTCGCCACCACGGCCAAAGATAAACGGATCGCCACCTTTTAAGCGAACCACTTGCTTACCTTGCTCGGCTTGTTCAATCAAAATCTGGTTAATTTCTTCTTGCTTCAAACTCGGTTGACCACAGCGTTTACCGACATAAATTTGCTCACAATGCTCTGGGATCAAATCTAAAATTTCATGACCAACTAAACGGTCAAACACTACCACATCGGCTTTTTGAATCGCTTGATACGCTTTGATAGTCAACAGCTCAGGATCGTTTGGCCCCGCACCTACCAAAAGTACCTTGCCCTTTTTATTTGCCCCCGATGGTTGAGCTTTTTTCATTGTTAAATGGTGAATACCTTGCGGTGGTTTAAATCCTTCGACAGCGCGGTTTACCTGACGACTATGCTTTATAATTTGATTGTTCATCGTACACTTCCTTGTGTCATTCTAGGGGTTATTGGGTTATCGAGACCACATCAATCGATTGAGATAAGTAGCCTTTGACTTCTGGAAGACAAGAGCCGCAGTTTTTGCCACAACTTAATATGTTTTGCAGCTCTCTTAAACCCATATTCGGTGCTTGCTCTAGCTGATCGAGAATGTCTTGCTCGGTCACTCGGAAACAGCTACACACCAATTTACTCACTTGTCCGCCTTTGGCGCTGAGTACAGATAACAAGCCACCTAGATTAAATTTTTCGCGAATAAAAGGTTGCAGTGATTCAGCTTGCAATTCGATCGGCTGGCTTGAGATCATCACCATGCCAATCACCGTTTTAGATACCAAGATCACGACTAGCCATGAATCTTGTTGGTCTAACACTAAGTACTGACTATTGGGGTATTGTTGTTGAACTAGGCGCTGAATGTCCGACTTGGTGATCGCGTGAGTATCAGCAAATCGCCATACCCCTTGCTGATACAAAGCATTAGAACGCGTTTGGTTAAAGTCGACATGTTGCAAACTTTTATAAGGCCAATGGGTTTGTGATTGCTCGCCATCACTCAAATCCAACCCGATTGATAAGCCATAATGACTGACTGGCAAGGCGGTAATACTCACCCGTTGAGATTTAAACGCAGGCTGTCCTGAATGAGGATCAGATAGGCTCGCTAAACTTGCATTGACTTGACTTTGTCCACCAAACTTTCCTGCCCAATGCATCGACATAAAGGCTTGATTTTGGGTTAAGCCTGCATCAACGGCTAAACGAGCGATTAAGCTCTTTTCACCAATCACGCCATTTTCATTATCCGTTGCATTGTTAGCAGAACGGTTGGGGTTTTGGATCTGAACCAGTGCGCCCGTTTGCAATTGAGCTTGCTCTGCGGCTATCGGATTGAGATAAAGCGTCGGCTCCACTTCACTGGCAGCCAGATGACTGATGTGTCCGGTACGAGTCATGGTATGCCATTGATCACGTTGACGACCGCTATTCATCCACCATGTATTTTCACTGTGATGAGCGATGTTGATCTTATCAGCAAGCACCAAGTTCGCTTTGCCATTGGGCGTTGGGAAAAACAACTCTTGGCTCTGCTTATCTTGCAATACAGGCTGACCATTTAAAGGCCAAGCTTGTGGTTGCCAATTGGCATATTCTTCATCACTCAGTTGGCTCAAGCTGGATAAATCGAATTTAAAAGGGCTGTCTCGGTTGATACCAGACAATGCCGCATATTCCCGAAACACATCCGCCGCAGATTCAAACTCAAATCCCGGTGTCACGCTATCCTTTTCGAAAAAGCCAAGCTTTTGGCATAAGACTTTACCCACTTCAGATAACATCCACCAATCGGGTTTTGCCTCTCCCGGCGGTGTGGCAAATTGTCGTTGTCTGGTTAAGCAACGCTCTGAGTTAGTGACCATGCCTTGCTTTTCTCCCCAACCGGCGGCGGGTAAAAGGACATCGGCAAATGTAGCGGTGTCAGTATGAGAGGTAATATCGGATACCACGACATAGTCACATACTTCTAACGCGCGTCTGACTTGCTCTGAGTTCGGCATAGAAACGGCTGGATTGGTTGCAATGATCCATAAGAATTTGATCTCGCCTTGCTCAACCGCATTAAACAAATCGATGGCTTTTAGGCCGGGATCGGTCGCAATATTCGGCGCTTGCCAAAATTGTTCAACTTGCTGAATCGATTCCTGATCAAAACCACGGTGTACAGCCAATTGATTAGCGAGTCCACCGACTTCACGACCACCCATTGCATTAGGTTGTCCCGTAATTGAAAATGGCCCACTGCCTTGCGTGCCAATTTTCCCCGTCACTAAATGCGCATTAATGATGCAGTTAGCTTTGTCAGTACCTGATTCTGATTGATTCACCCCTTGGCAAAAGAGCGTCATCGCAGTTGGTGATTGGGCAAACCATTGATAGAAGGTTTTAACAAATACCGGGTCTAGTTTAAGTTGCTGACTAATCGCATCAATCGAATGAGTTTGCTCGGATAAAGAGGCTTTAAGTTCATCATATCCGTTCACGTATTGGTCGATAAATGATTCTTGAGTTGCAGAATTTTTAACAAGGTAATGCAAAAGCCCATTAAATAACGGCACATCTCCGTCATTTTCAATTTGTAAGTGTAAGTCGGCTTGCTCTGCGGTAATGGTTTTTCGTGGATCGATCACCACTAGTTTCACATTTGGATTGGCTTCTCTGGCTTGTTGGATCCGACGAAATAAAATCGGATGCGTCCACGCAGTATTGGCTCCAACAATCACAATGAGATCAGTATGATCAAGATCTTCATAACTGACAGGCACGATATCTTCCCCAAAAGCGCGAACGTGAGCGGCCACCGCTGAAGACATGCATAAACGTGAGTTGGTATCGATATTGGCGCTTCCAACAAAGCCTTTCATCAGCTTATTGGCAACATAGTAGTCTTCAGTTAATAGCTGACCGGAGACATACATACCGACAGCTTGAGGGCCATATTGTTCGATGGTGCGATGCAATTTATCGGCAATGTTTTCAATCGCATTTGACCATTCAATCTGCTCGCCTTTTATTCTTGGGTAGAGTAAGCGAGATGGCATGTCCAAACTTTCTGCCAATGCCGAGCCTTTAACACACAAAGCGCCTTTATTAGCAGGGTGTGCTTGGTCGCCTACAATCTGGTTTTTATGATTAATTTCTACGCCACAACCCACGCCACAATACGGACAAGCTGATTTAATGCATTCCTTTGCCATACTTTTCTTTACCATAATAGGGCCTCTCGTCCAGAACCCCTGAAACCACTCAGATACAAAACGAAAGACGCCTCTTAGATCGTCATCACCAAAGTGAATCCAAATCTAAGAGGCGTCTTTGCCTGTTGCGAATCAGGTTTTCTGAATATCAAATGTTATTCATTGATTATAGAGATGCGAATATCATGCCAAATCAGAAGTAACTCTTAACTGGTTGTTTTAAATTAAAAATCTAATTAACTAGCAAATATTATTTTGATTCTTGCACCATTACTGTTCATTAAAAGTAAAAAATACCCCAAAGAAGGTAACTTCAATGAGGTATCGCTTGATCTTAATGATTAACTATTATGCTCACTCATAAAGGCATTATGTTGAGCATACAAACTTGACACAATGTCACTGGAACTCGCCCCATTCTCAAGGCCAAGACTTTGGGTACTGACATTGTCCAGTACTATCACTTGCTCGCCGCCTTTATCACTATTGACGGTTAAGTTAATTTTTCCTTCTTTTTCTGAAGCGGTAATGCCCTCAAGAATTTGTTCCATTTGGGCTCTCGATGCATCATTATTCGAGAATAAATCACGAACATCTAGCTTATCTAGGCTTAACTCAAAGTCTTTGATGACATCGACACTTGGTGTGGTTTGAGTACCAATATCTTGTGAGCGCCACACGAAAGTATCTGCTGCGCCATCACCGGTACCATTACGCTCTCCACCCCATAGTTCATCGTTACCTGCACCCCCGATAAGAATATCGGAGCCACCTGCTCCCACTAGAATGTCATTACCTAAGCCGCCGATTAATGTGTCATGGCCTTCGGTGCCGATTAGCGTTTCATCGCTATCATCACCGACCACCACCGAGTGTTCAATTGCATTGTTAGCTTGCAGTACATCTTGCCCGTCTGGCTCAATGGTGACATTCACAGCAATTGACGGAGATTCTGAAATCAACTCATCATTTTCAGTATCTTGAGAAGCCGCTTCTACGGTTAAGTTATGTTGCCCTTCCTCTAAGTCTGATAGATAAGCATTACTTAAATCTTGCGAAGCAATGATCCAGGAGCCGTCATCTTGTTGCTCACCCAACGCTTGGCCTGATACATCAACGACTTTTCCTGAGTCTAGGTTATTAATTTTGATAAATTCCGCTTCAAAGGCTTGAACATGTTCACTTAACAAACCTAGTAGTGGAATCAAGGCTAATTGCGCGGCAGTTGAGGAGACATTTGGCATCACCATTCGTGAACTAGCAAAGCTTGCCATCACGGCCGCCGCAGGAGCAACGGAGACGCTGATATCATCAGAATCGGTTAATTCACCGCCAGTTCCCGAATTGCCATTATCACTGGTGGTCATAGTGATCGTGGCATTACCTTCTGTTTCAGGTAGATAGTCAATACCACCGCTTAATAACTCATTAATTGCCTCTAATGAGCCGGTAAGAACAAGGTCCTTAGAACCATTCCCATCAATCGTGACACTGCCAGAATATTCATCAGGAACCGATAATAAAGCGTTATTTGTCGCCAAGGTTACCGTCATCTGACCGCCTTCTGGCGCATCTACATCAGAAATAGCAAGCCCTTCAATTAATATTGATTGCCCCGCAATCGCACCTGTTATTTCTGTTGGTACGGTATTTTCAGGCGTATCATTAACTGGCGTAACATTAACAGTGATCGTTGCTTGTTCACTTAATGGATCTTCAGCTACGACACCATTATCCACCGCGCGAATATCAAGTTCGAGCAAACCATCCCAGTTATTACTATTAGCATCACCGGGATTGAAAATTAGACTATCTAACTCTCCAGATTCGGTAATAATTGTCCAAGTTCCATCGCCATTATCGTTAATCGTACCCGTCACTCCATCTGGAAATGAAAAACTTGCGCCCATTCCAACCGGAACATTACTAATAATAATTTGGATGTTTTCTGGGCCATTTTCAACAATAATGGCTGAACTTTTACCCGCACCTTCACTCGAAGAATCGTAGGAGTTTGTATTATCCACCGTTGAAATACCCAGCTCTAATACGATGTCGCCATTTTCGGTACCTGATGCTGATGTCACAACTTGAGTATCAATTTCATCGGCAACCGGCAATATTTCCACTACGATACTTTTTTCAATCGCAACGATTTCATCCAAAGAGGCTTCTTTGGTATAAATAACGAAACCGACTTCAATTGTCCCGCTGAAATTTTTGGGTGGCACAAGCGTTAAGTTATCAAGACTATACTCTTGCTTACCCGTGGCATCAGTAATTGTCCAGGTACCATCACCATTGTTGACAGCACCATTAACAACAAATCCTTCTGGAATCCCCGTTAAGATAATGGAAACAATCTCTTCTGACCCATCGATATCTTGTAAGGTGACAGATCCTGCAGCAAGAGAAATACCTCCCGGAGTATCTTCGTACCCTTGGATAATATCGCCCCCCGTACTCGATTCCACTAACACATCATCATTCACCGCGACAATATCAATGCTCACGGTCGCTTCATCGGTGGTTCTAGTATCGCTTTCCGTTCTATCACCATCGAGATCAAAGGTCGCGGTATCAGTAATGACACCACTAACGGTGAAGTCAACTTGACCACTAAAATCTTCTGCTGGAACAAATTGCACACTGGATAAATCTTCAGGGGAAAGAGTTAACTCACTGACTAAATTTCCTTCTGCATCAATTAAGTAGCCCATTGATGGATCAACTTGGATTGTCATTGATACAACCGTTTCTAGCCCTTCCTCTTCCGTATTTCTCGTATCACCAAAGCTCACACTAGAGAAATCTAAAATGATAGTGGCATCTTCATAAGCAATATCTTGATAAGTAGTTTCCGTTTCACTAGATTCACTGATCGGTTGTTTATTTTCATCCAGACCTTGGCTCTCAACCACACCGATATCTAGGCTTACCCCAGTATCAGCAACAGGAGAAACATTCACGGTAATAGTTTGAGTCGCTTCTTCTACATCACCACTTTCGGTATCAGTACTGACGTATTTAATCTCGAATTGAAAGTCCCCTGCATAATCTGCAGGTGGAACCAAACCAAGGCCACTTAAGTTCACCGTACCATCAGGGTTCAAAGTAGCTTCATAGACATATTGGCCAGTTTCATTATCAAACTCAGCCCCAGTAATTGTTGCGCCAGCTGGTAACTGGTTACCATCAATAACCACCGTCAGCACATCATTAGGTATTTCGCTTTCTCCATCACCATTTTGATCATCAGTAGATACAGAAACAGCGTTATTATTGACTATCTGAGAACCTAGGTTAATACCTTGATCTTCAGACCCCGTTACAACGGTATCTTCCACATTGATTTCTGCGGCAAGATCGGGTGAATCATTGGTATTAGCAGAGAAGTCTATCGAAATCGAGCCTTCAACTTGAGTACTGACACTCTCATCTCCATCATCACTTTCATCTTTGACTTTTGCGACCACTTTTATGTCAACGGTATCGGTAAAGCCGGGAGGTGCTTGAATTTGAACCTGGTGAATATTAAGTACAGTCCAGCTACCATCACCATTATTTAAAGCCCCAAACACCACAAACCCTTGGCCTTCAGGTAGGCTAATATCTGAAAAATCAAGGATATATTTGGTTAGGATTTCATTACTAGAAAAGTCATTTTCCGCAAACATCACTAACCCGATACCGTCAGGGCCATTACTTAAATCGACGATACCATTTTCATCACATGAGACTGTGCCTAGGTCATCAATGATCCCGTCATTATCATTATCCTCACCGCTACTGATAACGATTTTCCCGGCTCCAATTTCTGATGTATATGGATCATTTTCACCCACATCTTCCACCACAGCTTCTACATCGACAACCAATGTCCCGACTATATCCTCTTTAATTGCAGGTGCTTCTGGGTCTGTTTCATCAGCATCATCTTGCTGAACAGTAATGTTGGTAGTGAGCTCAAAATCTTTATCTGAATTCTGTGGCATAGAAATTTTTAATTCAGCGCCATTATCTAATTGATCCAGATAAGCATCTAAATTCAATGAACCTTCTGAATCAAAGAATAATTGAGTTTGAGCGCCACCAGCTTCAACGATATAAATCGAGTAGCCATCAGTGTCGGCTCCATCAGGGAGAATAAGCGTGAATGACGTTACATACTCTTGTGGATCAGGGAACGTTGGCTTCCAATTTAAAGTCACTAACTGGTCTTCGAATCCATTAGATTCCGATGTGTAGGTGTCGCCTAAATCAATGACTGGCTCCACATGGATAACAATGTCTTTTTCATAAACAGCACTATCGCCATCGGCTTCAGTCACAACTATAGAGGCAGTTAACTCGATATCTTCGGTGCTATTTAATGGCGGCTCTACTTGAATATTATTCAGACTATCCAGTTCTATTTGATAAATAGGTTGACCATTTTCATCCTGACCAACATAAGTTAACTCAAGCGCTTCACCGTTACTCATAACGATTAAGCCTTCCGGAATACCCGAAATTATCACTGAAAGTGTTTCTGAGTCATCACCATCTAAGGCATCAATGCTTTCACCTGAAATGATGTCAAAATCAAACGTCGCGACACCATCTTCTGGAATGGTAATTTCAACCCCATCGCTGGTTTGATCATCAGGGTTGAGATTAATTGGTGTCCAGCCACTCCCATCATTAATACTAATAATCGGTTCATCCGCCACACCAGCGACTGAAATACTGATATCTTTGCTAGTGGTGATATATTCATCATTATCGGTTGCAATCGTCGTACCTTCAAAGGTTGTGGTATCTCTCACGATTCCTTCAACGGTTAGAGTGAAATCACCACTACTTTCAGGGGCAGGTAGGAATTCTAATTGTGCTAATTCACTATATAAAATTTCGTAGCTTCCATCGGCTTCCAATGAAACGGCTTCACCATTTAGTAATAATTGAGCGCCTGTCGGAAGGTCACTGATACGTACGTATAAGGTTTCAGAACCGTCGGCAGCATCGGAAGGATGGTTTAAAGTAATATGATCAGCTAGGTTAATGGCTACGTCTTCATCAGATTCAACTCGAGTCACTTGTAGAGTTAAGTCTTCATCGGCATCGGGCTGAACACGCACAATAATTTCTTTTTGCACAGAATCAGCAGTTTGCTTACCATCAACATAAGAGCCTTGTTCTTCACTTTGCGCCCAGGCATTGATATGGATATCACCACTGAAATCTTTATCAGGAGTCACGGCTAGCGAGTCAACATTGTTAGCCAAAATACGATAAGCCGTGGAACCATCTTCAAGGGTAATTTGTTCTAGACCTGTACCTTTGAGCGTGCCTGAAGACCCTTCTGCAATCTGTACAATGTAATATAGGCTTTCAGAGTCATCTTCATCGTTCAAATCGGCCAATAAACCATCAATAGCAATCGCATTATCTTCCGTTCCGATATATTCGGTGACCGTTGCTTCATTCCAGACAGGGATATCAGCAATACCATCAACAGAGATGGTGAGCTCACCTGTGATAGCTTGATCATCAAGGCCGTCTCGAGAAATGATGGCATCAACAGTAAAGGTAATACCATCTGTTGAATAATCTTTATTCGGCACAAAGGTCATACCTGAAATGGAAACAATATTATCTACGGTAGAAATTGCACCACTTGGAATCGTCACTTTCCCATCAGTAATGGGTAGAGCCATCCCATCATAATAGAAAGCACCTTCGGTACCAGCCGGCACTGTAATTGTTAAGGAGTCGGCAACTAACGTCTCGTTTTTATCAACGTCACCTAAATCAATTTCTAATGAAATTTCAATACCATCAGTTAAATGCGGAGTGCCTTCGGTATTATCAAAACCATCTAACGTTTGACCATCTTCTTCCTGACCGTTAGTGGTATTAGGGAAAATAAAGATTGGGTCTTGGTCTCGTAGCTCTAAAGAAATCACGGACGAATCTTCATCTTGATCGCTATCGACTACCCGAACGTCAACATCAACAGCCAAATCTTCATTTTCATTGTCTAAATTTTCATCTGCGACAAAAGTCAGTTTGCCATCTTCATCGACCGTCAATGTACCTAATAGCTGACCAGTTCCGCCATCCGCAACCGATTCATCATAAATAGGAATATTAGTAAATGGTGCTTCGTGCTCTACTTCTTGAGGTTCTCCGATATCATTGCCATTTTCATCAATCGTAGTAATAAAGGTAAGATAAATTTCGGCAATATCATCCGCCCCTTCCGCCGCTTGAGTCATAAAGGCGGAACCACCAGAGCCTTCTGTTATAGAAACAGCGATATCTTTAATATCTGGTACATCATCATTAACCGTAACGGTAATGGTATTCGATGCATCGTAATCATTAATATCACTGGTATTTGGTACTCGATCGCCATCTTTATCGACAGCGTAGATAGGGAGCTGAATATCTAATTGCGTTCCAACGGTCAGATCTAATTCATCAGGCTCCTCATGGTCGAGAGCACCTGTGATTGTGAACGTATATGTCCCATCAGGAGAGAAAGTCACAATAAAGACTTCTCTCTCATTTTCACTGCCTTCACCTGCGACACCACTAAATGTGCCGTCAGAGTTTTCTCTTAAGGTGACATCTTGACCTAGTGAGGTTAAGTCCGGGTTCAATTGACTAAATAAGCTTGGATCGATACCAAAACTCTCAATTTCATCACTACCGAGTGCAATATCAATCTGTCCTGATGCTGTCTCTGAATCACTGTCTGGATTGGAACCTTGATGATTTTCCCCACCAGCATCAATTGCTGATTCATCAACAGACACACCTGAGTCGGTAGTAAATGAAGGGTCGATACCATCGGTAATGCTCAAGTCAACATTAACGGCATTATCAAGATAATCACCATCTGTATCTTGTACTTGTACCGGTAAGTTAATATGAATTTCAGTATCATTTACGGTTACCCAGCCTGAGTCACTAGCTGAAACGGTTTGAGCCGGGCCCTCATCAACATCATGAGAATGATCCAGAGGGAGGTGCTGAGTCATGCTAACACCAATGTTGACACCGCCACTCCCATCATCCTCTGCACTCAATACAATAGTGAGAGCATCAACACCGTTCACTCTCCCCACCAAAGTGGCGGTAGTTGGATCAAACGTGAATACAATTGGCTGCCCACCAGAAGTTAAATCAGCCTGTAGCTCGGTGATAAGCAGGTCAAGATCGGAAGGTTTTATCTGGACAGTGGCAGGGTCTAGTTTCTCAATTCCAGCAGGAACATTGATTCCAGTAACTTCTCCACTGACAGGATACCCTTCAGTGTTTGGAACATCAGGATCCATTGGTGATAAATCACCTTCTGTAATCTCAATTGTCCCGGTTTGACCACCAGTAGCATTAGCGCCATCTTCAACGGAGAACACCAGCGAACCATCTGCTGTATCACCATCGGTATCAGTGGCAATTAAACCCAATTCAATTTGAGTTAACTCGCTATCCGCCTGGTCAATTGGGCCGTATACCGTAACCTCATATTTACCTGCTACTGTATCGGTAATAACTACTTCAATTAATCGATTTTCTTCTTGCGGATATTCACTATCAAACAATGTTGCTGATTTTCCGTCAGCAGAAATGACCCAATAAGTAGGCTCTCCATTCGATGTTAAAATTTGATCGGGTAAATTACTTCCATCTAACTGCTCTGTATCAAATAAAATAGACTCAACATTATCTGAACCAGCATTGACCACTATATTTCCACTGTCGTCGCTTATAGTGCTCTTACCATCTGTTTCTTGTAAAACAATATTAGACATGTCTTCTACAAATTGAGGATCGGTACCGTCAGCAATATTAATCGTAATTGTGGAATTGTTACTTGGGTCACCATCTTTATCGGTGGCAAATACATCCAACGTAATGCTTGCAATATCATCGTCGTCATTGCTTTGCTCTAACGGTTCATATTGTTCGACTTGATATGAACCATCATACACACCATCAACTTCAACTAAGGTGATCACTAGCACTTCGATTTCGTCAGTGCCTGACTCACCACCAAGATAATAATAACGAACAACACCAGATTCCGTATTATCGGCCAGAACGGGCTGATTGTTAGAAAGTAAACCTGTAGCAGAGCCTTTTTGTCCATCTGAAACAAACTGCATTGACGCGATAGTATCACTACCAATATCGATCGGAACTTGGCCAGTATAAATTTGAGGATCAGCTATACCGACATCCGCTTCGGTAATATCTATGCTGGTATTGGTTAATATTGGAGCTTCACCATCGGTAAATGAGACACTAATATCAATTGGCGTCTCGGTTGAACCATCACTACCAACTAACTTATCGCCATCGGTATCGGTGATTTGAATTGGCACTTCAAAGATGATTGAATCTGCATCAACATGGTCGAGTGGTTGTTTTTGATCTAGCGACATTACAACCGTCACACTACCATCGGCATTTAGTGTTGGAGTAAAGGTCAAAATGAAGATCACGTCACCATCTTCTGTAGTTCCGGTAACGGTAATGACCCCTTCATCATTCACAACTAAGGTATTATCAACCTTCACGACACGACCGTTTGAAGTTAAATTCAAACCATCTATGCTTGATTTAAAAGAGGCATAATCATCAATGGTGAGTGATGTTGGATCAAGATCATCATTACTTGCTGCAATGGTGAAGGCTCCCGTCCCTTTTGGGTTACCCGGGTATATCAGGCTTTGACCGTTATCATTCAGATCACCCTCACTAACGGTAATGCTTCCATCACCAGTGACATCAGAGGCGCTAGGGTTCACACCATCATTAATCGTCAGTGTAATCGAGGACCCAGCAGTATCACCATCCATATCGGTGGCAATAACATTTAAATCAAAACTTAAAGAGCCCTCATCTTCTGGGTCTTCTGAATTTTCAGGTTGATCAATCGGTTGATATTGTTGAATAGTATAACTGCCGTCTTTTGCATCATTATCAAAAATAATTTCTAAGACTGGCACATCTTCTCCGCCAAACTCAGCAGGCACAAAGACTAAAATCCTTCCATCTACGGATTGATCAACTCGAGTATCTTTACCGTTGGAGGTAATATCAAACAAGGCCTGTTCTTGAGCGTCAGTAAGGTTAAATGTGATGGCTTCAATTTCATCACTGTTGGTATCTAGCTCAAGGTTTAATCCATCTGAAATAACGCCCGTACTTCCAGCTTCACCTTCCGAGAGTTCTGTTGCTTGAGATGTAATATTAAATACCGGATCTTGACCGTCATTAATAGTCACCACGACATCAACAGGCGCTGGGTCACCATTTCCATCGACTAAGACGTCACCATCCGCATCTTCAATTTGCACAGGAATGGTAATGTTTAAAACATCATCAACAATACTGACATAATCGCCGGAGGTATCGACATGATCTAACGGATGGTTCTGAGTAACCGAAATGTCGACATCAATATTACCATTTAGCATCTCAGTTGGAGTAAGTGTAATCGATAGCACTTCCTGACCTGAATCGACCGAAGTGGCACTTATAGTAATTACATCGGTGGCATCATTTCTCGAAATAGTGATAATTAGCTCACTACCATTCGAAGTTAATGCTTCAAGTTCTGTTTGCAGCGTATCAACTACCGTTTCTTCAATTACAAAAGTCGATACAATTAATTTATCGGTTACTTGGTTGATTGTGAAAGTATCTGAACCTTCCGCAGGATAACCCGCTACAGGTGACAAATCCCCTTCGGTAATATCAACTGTCGTACCGGTGCCAATTGGATCTTGTCCATCAATAATATCAATATTGGCTTGGCCTAAATTACTTTGGTCACCATCTTTATCGAACGCAGTCACATCTAATTGCAGATGAATCGTATCGTCAGGGTTATTAGCTTGCTCTAGAGGTGCGGTTTGCGTCACTTCAAAAGTGCCATCATTTTGAATGGTGATGGTTAAGATCGGACTTGCTTGGTTACCTGGGGTATAAACAATGATTTCATTACCGGTGACCAGATATTCGGTTGCGACACCGTTGGTCATTAAACCTTCTAAGGTAGGCTGATCAGCCTTAAATTCAAATCGGTCAATGGCATCAGAGCCAGCATCTAAAGTGACCGAACCTTCAGCATAGCCACCCGCTGAGGTTTCAGTAAATTCAGCTAAATCACCAACACTTAATTGCGGAGCATCACCATCTGAAATAGTCACCTCTACTTCAACAGGTGAACTTAATAATGAGCCATCCGATTCTTCTATTTGGATCGAGGTATTAATTTTGATCTGCTCGCCATCTACAGTCACCAAACCCGAGCTATTTCCAGTCTCCAGATGATCAAGAGGCTGATACTGTGTAACGGTCACAGTAACTAATGTACCTTTAAAAGCTACAGTGCCATTAATATCTATCGACAAGACAAGATTACCAATAGCATCTCGGCCTTCAATGACTGTGGCATCACCATTTTTAAAATCAAAAATGATTGGCTCACCATTAGCAGTCGTCAGTTCTGCACTTAATTCAGAAATAAGTGTATTCACTTGAGTGGTATCAAAATGAATCGTGTTAGCTTCTAATCTATCGGTACCTGCACCAACGGGAACTCTCACAATACCAGTAAGTGGGTACTCATCTGGTTGGGTATCAGGCTCAACTATCGATACTTCCCCACTTTGACCACCGGTTGGAACATCACCATCATCGACCGTGATAAGAACCGTCCCTGGAGCGGTATCACCATCACTATCCATTGTCGTAATCTCAATACCAGCGACAGATTGATTAGTAGAACCCTGATCAAAAGGCCTATATAGTGTTGCACTATAAGAGCCATCATTATTGACCTCTAATATAAATACAACTTCATCAAAATAGTTATAAACGGTTAAGGTTTGACCATCGACTACATAATAAGTAGGGAAACTTTGACTAGTCGCACCATCTAAAAGTGGCTGTTCAGCATTAATATGAGTAGCGTAAATTTCATCCGAGCCAACATCTACACTGACCTGCCCATATTTTGTAATTTCTAAATCACTGTCTTCATCAATAAGCACGCCAGGGTCTTTAGCAAACTGTGGAAGCACCCCATCATTAATATTTACATCAACTAAAATTGGCGAATTCAGTTCATTACCACCAATGTCTTGACCTTGGATTTCTAAGTTAATAGATATTTGATCATCCACATTAGTCACCAAACCGGTTGAATTGGCACTTGGCAGATGATCTAACGGTTTGGCTAAATTAACTTCAATATCAATTTGAACATCACGCCCATCCGGTGACGAGGCTGTTAATTGAATCGTAAGGTAGGTCTCACCATCTAATTGACCAATAATCGAATTGGTCTCTTCATCAAATACAAAAGAAAGCGGTTGGCCAGCAGAGGTCAGTTCAGTATTTAATTCTTGTAATAACGTCGCTAGAGATTGAGTCTGGAAGGTAAAGGTATCTGCTTGCAGTGCCAGTGTACGTGATTCGACTAAAATAGATTGCTGCGTAATAACAGGGTAACCAAGATTATTGCTGTACCCTAAAGGCTGTAAATCGGCCTCAGTTAAAGAAATCGATGCGCTAATACCGCCAGGCGCTTTCACGATAGGAATGCCACTATCGGCACTATCTTGTGATAATTCCTCATCAAAGAAACCCACGGTATCGTAACCCGCTTCGGTTAATACCGCATCTTCATCATACTCGACTTCCACAAAGCCAGCAGGAGCAGTTTCAACAATAGTCAGTATTTGAGCTTGGGCCTCTTCTGACTCATCATCTTCACCATCGGCTTCTTCATCTTCTTCAAGGTTATTAATGGCTTCTTCATTTTGTGGAGGCATATGTGCGCGGATTATTGCGATGTCTTCTGGGGTTAATTGAGAGTTTTTTAAATCATCAATATTGACCCCTTGCGCTGAGCTTATCTGAACAATCGTAATCGCCCCTGCGTCATTGGTGGTCACACAAGAAATACAATCAACATCAACTACTTGAGAGTCCGAAGCCGTATTCACGATATATCTTGCATTCGGGTTCGCCCAAATAACATCAGAATTAGATAGGTGATATTCGCCATTTACCTGAGTTAATGGCTTGGAGTGGTTTCCTACAAACACTTCCCCACTAACGACATCAATTGTTGCTTGATTTGAGCTCACCATATCCATACTACAGATCTCACTTTCAGATTAACTAACGAATACATAACAAAAATTTTGAGGCATCACATTGATATATCGAAGAATAAATACGCTACTCTTAACTTATACCTATACATTGCATTTACACATCAAGTCATCAAAAACCAACACATTCACCATAAAAATACATCGGCATTAATTAATAGATAATGATTACAAGTAATTGATAAACTTATATGAAATGACTTTACCTACACACTAATGAAACATAATATATACATAAAAGCACAGCACAACTCACAATGACTTATTTTTATAAACTTTTATAGAGAATAGTATAGGAAAATAAGACCGATTCAGTGACATTTATTGTAAGTAAAACCTTAAAAGTTCGACTTCAATTACAAATTATTAACACCTTGAATATCAAGTATAAGGCCGCCATTTAGCCTTTATTCAAATGAAACGGGTTATCTATGAAACGGAAATCGACATCAGTATCAAAAGAACATATGGACTTTGTCGATGATAAATCCACCGCATTGCTGCTCAATACGCCAAAGAGTGCTCGGATTATTCTGTGGATCATTGCAACTTTCTTTATCCTCGCAATCATCTGGGTCTCAATTGCAAAAATAGATAAAGTCACGACTGGATCAGGTAAAGTGATTCCCTCTTCGCAAATGCAAGTAGTACAAAACTTAGAAGGCGGTATCGTCAAAGAAATGCTGGTTAAAGAGGGGCAATCGGTAGAGAAAGGTCAAAAGCTACTACTTATCGACGACACACTTTTCCAATCAAACTACCGTGAGAAAAGCCAAGATCTAGCGAGCTTAAAAGCCGATAGTATCCGTCTACGTCAAATCATCAAAAGCATCATCATCAGTAATGACGCTGCCAATTGGCAGGAAAAAGTTCAGCTGCAAATCGGCCCTCTCTCCTTCGATAAAGAGTTTTCAGAAAAACATCCACGTCTAATTTCTCAACAACAGAATGAATACCGCGATGTGATGGCCAACTTACAAAATCAATTAAACGTAACTGGCCAACAAATTAAACAGAAGCAGCAGGAAATGAACGAGACTCGAACTCGTATCAGCATTCTTGCCAGCAACTATCAAATCATTCAGCGTGAATACGGTATGACAAAGCCGTTAGCCGACGAAGGGGTTGTGCCAGAAATTGAAATTTTGCAACTACAACGCTCGATGAATGACAGCCGAAGAGAACTCACTTCAGCACGCATGAAATTACCGGTTATCGAATCAGAGATTCAAGAAGCGACTTACAAATACACCAATATCGCCTCAGACTTTATCGCTAAAAATCAGCAAGAACTTAGCGATGTCAGCAATAAGCTATCAAGTATGGCGGAGTCACAGGTCGGCTTAGAGGACAAAGTAAGCCGAACGATTGTCACATCACCAGTTAAAGGCACCATTCAGAAAATTCATATCAATACCGTTGGTGGTGTCATTCAGCCGGGGATGGATTTGATTGAAATTGTCCCGACAGAAGATACCTTGTTAATCGAAACCAAAATTGCGCCTCAAGATATCGGCTTTTTATATCCGGGCCTTAAAGCGATTGTGAAGTTTACTGCTTATGATTTTACCAACTATGGTGGACTGACAGGTACATTAGAAACCATCAGTGCAGACACCATACAAGATGAAGAAGGTAATAGTTTTTACCAAGTCAGGATCCGCACCGAGCAAAGCCAACTTAAAGATGCCAATGGTGAAGATTTACCGATTATTCCCGGCATGACAGCTTCAACCGATATCATCACCGGCAAACGCACAATTTTAGATTACTTATTAAAGCCGATCCTCAAAGCACAACAAACGGCACTGAGAGAATAATCATGAAAGATCCTCTACTATCATCATTGATTTATATCAGCCACTATTATGGGCAACCTCATTCAGCGCCGTCTATTGTCAGTGACCTACCGTTAACCGATGGCAAGTTGACCCCATCGCTGTTTATCCGTGCCGCTGAAAAAGCAGGTTTAGTTGCTAAAGCCGCGCAGCTTCCTTTATTAGAAATCTCACCTATGTTGCTGCCTGTTATTGCACTATTAAAAGATGGCAGTAATTGCGTGATTCTGAGCATTGACCGTGAAGCCAACGAAGCCGAAATTGTTCTTCCTCAATCAGAAGGCATTGCTCATTCCATCAGCCTTGAAGAATTACAGCAGCAGTACACTGGGCAACTTTTTCTGGTCAAAAAGCGCTTTCGTTATGATGAACGTTCTCCTGAAGTACTTAAAACCCGTGAAGGCCATTGGTTTTGGAGTACATTGTGGGAGTCAAAAAATATCTATCGTGATGTGCTACTTGCTTCTATTTTGATCAATATTTTTGCTATCGCTACTCCACTGTTTACTCGTTTGGTGTATGACAAAATAGTGCCAAATCTCGCTTTTGAGTCCTTGTGGGTGTTATCTAGCGGTGTCTTTCTGATCTTTATATTTGATCTAGCTTTAAAACTAGTTCGTTCTTATTTCATTGATATTGCAGGGAAAAAATCCGATCTACTGATCTCATCAAAACTGTTCAATCGCGTTGTGGGTGTGCGCATGGAAGCGAAACCGGCCTCTGTCGGTGCGTTTGCTCGTCATTTGCAAGAGTTTGAATCGATTCGTGAATTTTTAACCTCTGCAACCGTGGGCGCGCTCATCGATCTGCCGTTTGCTCTGCTGTTTTTATTTGTGATTTATCTGATTGCAGGGCCACTTGCTCTGGTTCCTTTAGTGGCAGTAATCATTTTGGCGGTGTACAGTTTCTTAATCCAAGCACCACTGAGACGCTCCATTGAAGAAGGCTCCAAGCTATCTTCACAAAAACACGCCAATTTAATTGAAAGCCTCCACAAATTGGAAACGCTTAAAACGTTCAACGCACAAAGCCAATTTCAATACCGCTGGGAAGAATCGGTCGCCCACATGTCTAACTGGGGCATCAAGACGCGCCGTATTACTGATTCAGTACAAAGCACCGCAGGGTTTTTGCAGCAATTTGTGTCTGTTTCGATGATTATTGCGGGGGTTTATTTAATTGCCGATGGTCAACTCACCATGGGGGGCTTAATCGCCGCGACCATGTTAAGTAGTCGTGCTGTTGGCCCGCTAGTGCAACTTTCCATGCTATCGACTCGTTATAACCAAGCAAAATCAGCAATGACGATTATCGAGCAAGTGATGGATATGCCAATGGAGCAAGAAGAAGGTAAACGTTATATTCATCGCCCTCAACTGCAAGGCAAAATACAATTTGATAACGTCAGTTTTCACTACCCAAACAGCAAAACCTACGCGCTAAAAGATATTAATTTCACCATTGAACCGGGTGAGAAAGTCGCGATCATTGGTCGTATCGGCTCGGGAAAATCCAGTTTACAACGCTTGATTATGGGGCTGTATAAAGCCACCGATGGTTCAGTAAAGCTGGATAACCTAGATATCAACCAACTGCACTACACGGATGTCAGAACCAACATTGGCTGCGTACCCCAAGACTGCGCGTTATTCTTTGGCTCTATTCGTGAAAATATCACCCTAGGCCGCAGCCACATTACCGATGAGCAAGTGTTAACGGCAGCAGAACGTGCCGGAGTGACTGACTTCACTCAGCATGATGAGTCAGGATTAGATAAGCAGGTAGGAGAAGGTGGCGCGGCGCTGTCTGGCGGTCAAAAACAAGCGATTACGATTGCCAGAGCGTGGTTAACTAAACCGCCAGTATTACTCCTAGATGAACCAACTAGCCAAATGGATAATCGTTCGGAAAGCTTAATTAAGCAACAAATCAAAAAACTTTCGCCTTCAGAGACCTTAATCTTAATTACTCATAAAGCCGAGATGCTTGATTTAGTTGACAGGCTGATCGTACTTGATAGAGGTCAATTGGTCGCAGATGGCCCAAAAGAGGAAGTATTAAAACGGATCACAGTCGCAAAAACAGCCTAGTTTTAAAAAGTTTGAAACCTAGCGATACCCTAAGTAATTGGAGTTTCAGCTTGGCATTCTGGCAATTGATACTCAAATGGCTGCCCACATAAACTCCCTTGTGGGCCGAGCTTATCTAACGCCCTGCCAATTTCGGTCATCGCCAGCCATCGATTTTCACACCACAGTGGTGATAACAAGGTTGGCCTTCTTGCCGCCGCTGACACGCGGTGATAAATGATATGCGCAGGAGTGCGACGAATAATCTCCGCCGCCACCGCAACATAGTCATCCATTTCTGGAGCCTCTAAGCGCCCAGCTTGCCACGCTTTTGCCATGGTGCTGCCTTCCACAATATGTAGCGGATGCAGCTTTAAGCCATCAGTACCTACTGCCAATACCTTCTCAAACGTATCAAAATAATCGACTCTTGTTTCTTTCGGCAGACCAATGATTAGATGCGTACACACTTTAATGCCTAATGCTCTAGCACGCTTGGTAATCTCTGCATAACAAGCAAAATCATGACCTCGGTTAATACGCTTTAATGTTTGATCATTGGCAGTTTGCAACCCAAGTTCCAACCAAATTTCATAACCTTGCTGAACATAACCACTTAATAGCTCTAGCACCGCATCCGGCACACAATCAGGGCGAGTACCGACGCACAACCCGACCATATCAGCAGACTCTAACGCTTCTTCATACATAGCTTTTAAGGTTTGCACTTCAGCGTAGGTATTCGTGTAGGCTTGGAAATACGCGAGATATTTTTTGGCACGCTTAACCTCACCAGCACGGTCAGTAAGCTAAGCATTGATAGGTTGAATTTGAACATTTTCATCAACAAAAGAAGAGACATTGCAGAAGGTACACCCACCACGACCAATGGTGCCATCGCGGTTTGGGCAGCTAAACCCACCATGTAAAGTGAGCTTATGCACTTTTTCGCCATAACGGCGCTGTAAATCTTGGCCTATGGTGTTAACTAACTCATGCAGCTGCATCATACCCTCTGCTAATGATCATAAATCTAAAAACGCGAGAGTATAATGAAGCCTCACCAGTGAAGCTTTACGTTACATCAAGAAAAGCTTATTGAACCACTTCAATTGAATCAGTATCAATCGAGATATTATTCCAATCTTTTTCTACTTCACCGCGAATAATGATGGTGTTATCTGGTGTCACTGTACGGCCAAACCAAAGATCATCATCAATTTCCACTGAAATTTCACCAGTGGCATCTTGGAACATGTAATCTTCATCACCTAAAGACATGGTTAAATTACCAGTTAGCTCAACTTTAGTATCGTCGCTAGCATTTAAGGCGCTGATCACATCTCGAATAATGCGTTTTGATTTAGTTGGGCCTTGAAAGCCACCTTTGCTTTGCTGGGCCACTGGCGTTCCATCCGCCGTTACAAGATGATTGTCCGCCAACGCTGCTGTTGCGGCAAAACTCAATGCACATACTAATAATAATTTTTTCATTCAAAATACCCTTACTAAAACTGGTTAAAGTGCTTTTCGCCCTTTCAATGACACTATCTTGCATCAGCAAGCGTGAAGGGAATGTGAAGAATCTGACATTTGCTAAGAAAATCCTCAGCATTGTGAAGCATTTAGAAGAAGCATCAGTGGTCAAGAAAAAATCACAGGAGCATGATTTGTTAGAAACATAAGAAGATATTTATTACGGCAAGCACTGAGTGATAAAGTATCGCAATGCAAGTAAGAATAGAACTCATAGTTTGGCGGCGAAAGGCAGGAAAATAAATTAATAAATATAAAGGTGGTACTGCGAAAATCGCCACCTAAATATGTCCATCTATTTAAAGTGATATACTAAGTTTAAATTAAACATATCACCTTGTAGATTTTCATCATATCGGACTCCACCCACTGTAGTCGTTGAGTCATCATCATAGGCCCTAATCCACTCAATATCTAAGCTAATAGGCTTATTATTACTAACTGACAATCCAACACCATATAAAATGTCTGAATCTGATTCTGACTCTGTGGCAATTTTTAACTTGCTGTAACCATAACCGATCATTCCATATATTTTAAAATATTGCTCATCAATAGGAATGATCCCTTTTCCTATAATATTAAAATGATTTTCAATCTTCGTTGTATAGCCGAACACTTCATCATCACTCACCCCGCCATAGCCACGTCCTTCTAATGCAAAAAATTTATGGAATTGATAACCAACCGAAAGTCCAACTAACGAATTATCGAAATCATCAGAATATGGTTGATTGTTAGCTTTACCTTCAATGTCTACATTCATATACGAATATAACAGCCCCATATACATGTGAGGTTCAAGGTTATTTGCCAAAGTGACAGGAGAAACCAAGATCCCTAGCAAGCCAGAATAAATGAATGTTTTTCTCATCATAAGTTCCCTTTAAAATCAAGATTAGAACTTACAGTTTAGAAAATCTTCAAATAAATAGAGTTGTATTTTTGACGTAGACCTGACAAATGTGAAGTTTGTCACTAACTTTTTACTAGCCCTTAATCATTCCTGTAATGATTTACTTGTAATATATTCAAACACCACTTTGATGTTTCAATATAAAAAGCGATGCTATGATTTAAGCGGCATACTGACGAAGGATGAAATATGGACCCAATATCTCAAGGCGTACTAGGTGCAACGGCTGCCTTATTAGTATCGAACAAACAAAACCGAAGACATGCTGCGAAAGTGGGTTGTATTGCGGGTTTAGCGCCAGATCTAGATGTGCTAATAAAATCGAGTACTGACCCATTATTGGCACTAGAATTTCACCGTCAATTTACCCATTCATTGTTCTTCATTCCGCTTGGCGGTTTAATTATTGCCTTGTTGTTATGGGCTATCGTTTACCGAAAAATCCCATTTAAACAAACCCTTCTGTTTGCCACTATTGGTTATGCGACCCATGGGTTACTTGATGCCTTAACCACTTACGGCACCCAACTACTCTGGCCATTTTCCAATCAACGAATTGCATGGGACGTTATTGGTATTATCGACCCGTTAGTCACCATTCCTTTGCTTATCGCAGTCATCGTCACTTGTATTACCCAGTCGAAAAAGTGGATGGTCGTAGGGGCGAGTTTCTTTGCACTCTATATCAGTTTCGGCGCGCTACAACACCATAGAGCCTTCGAAGCAACCAAGCAGATAGCCAATCAGAATCTGCATTCCGCCATTCGTATAAAAGCCATGCCTACCATAGGAAACTTATTTGTTTGGCGCACTCTATACCAAGCCGACGACCGCTATTACGTGAATGCTATTCGAGTTTCATTACTGGGTAAAACGACCGTCTACCCTGGTCAATCCATTGCAAAACTCGATATTGGCAAAAGCTATTCAGATATCGAGAGCAATTCCATTCAATTTCAAGATATTGCTAGATTTAGTTGGTTTAGTGATGGTTGGCTCGTGGTTGTTCAAAATAATCCATTGCTGATTGGGGATATTCGATATGCTACGCAAGTGAATGGTATCGAACCGCTGTGGGGAATTAAGCTCAGACCACAGCAGCAAAACCAACATATTCAGTATCAAAGTAACACTGGCAATGGAAAGAGAGAGTTAATACCTATCGATATGATGTTTGATTAAATGAAATACATTACCGCCATTTCAATACTCTCTTTTCAACCTGGCCAATAACAAAACTTATCAAAACACCCAGTAGCGATAATATCGCAACGCCAGTAAATAAGCGCTCTAGGTCATATAAAGATCCAGCTTCTAGAATATAAGCGCCAATGCCATATTCAGCTCCTAGCATTTCAGCGGCTACTAGCAAAATGATAGCTATCGCCAAACTGACACGTAAACCCGATAAAATTCCTGGCATTGCACCTGGTAGCACGATTTTACGGACAATAGAAAACCAGGACATAGAAAAGCTTTGTCCCATACGAATCAAAGAACGATCCACATTATCGACTGCACCATAAGTTGCCACGACCGTAGGAGTAAAGGTACCAAAAGCGATTAGGGCATACTTAGAAGCTTCATCAATACCAAACCAAATCACAAATAAAGGCAATAACGCAATTTTAGGAATCGGAAATATTGCTGAAACTAAAGGAACCAGGCCTGCTCTTGCCAGAGAAAAAAGCCCAATCATAATGCCCACACTGACACCTAAGACGACACCAATAGATGCCCCAACAACAAGTCGTGTTAGCGATGGGATCAGCTGTTGCCACAACATGCCACTTTGGTACAAATCAACAAAGGTGTACCAAACATTTGAAGGCATAGGGACCGTTAAAGGCGATAAAAATCCAGTTCGAGATCCAACCTCAAGTAAAGCAATAACAACAACGAAAACCAATACGCCAACCCAAGGTTTCGCTTGTGGGGCAAAACCTGCTCCACGAAAAGGTACTGGAGAGCATTGTTCGCGATATATTGAATCTTGAGAAGCCTCTCGTCTTACAGCCTTATCCATCTATTAACTCTCCTTCTGCTGCCATCGCTTCATCCCTCATCAAATTCCATAGATAAGACTGTTTTTTGACTAACTCAGCATCACTACTCTTTCGCTCATTTAATGGTGTCTCTATTTCAACAACCTCATGAATGCATCCCGGACGACGCGACAGCACCACAATTTTATGCCCTAAGCGTACTGCCTCATTTAAGTTATGCGTAACATAAACGGCAGTAAATGGTTCTTTAGTCCATAAACTCACCAAATCATCCATCAATAACTCACGGGTTTGGCTATCTAAGGCAGATAAAGGTTCATCCATTAACATCACGGCAGGCTTAACCGCTAAAGCGCGAGCAATAGCAACACGTTGCTTCATCCCACCTGATAGTTGTTTAGGTAAGGCTTTGCGAAAATCAGTGAGATTAGTGCGGGCTAATACATCAACAATAATCGATTCAATCTGTGATTTTGAGAGTTTGTGATCTTCAAGTACTACACTAATATTACCTTCCACCGTACGCCAAGGCAGTAGGGCAAAATCTTGAAAAACATAAGTCAGAGGATTTAGGCAATCTTTGGGCGGAGTGCCCACTTGTAATACCTGTCCTGATGAAGCTTGCTCTAGCCCACCGATCATTCGTAATAACGTTGATTTACCACAACCAGATGGACCAACAATACACACAATTTTACCCGCTGGAATATCAAGGCTGATATCACTTAATACCGGCATATCACCATACGAGTGACCTAGATTCTCAATGGTTAAATTCATAATCTAGCCTTATTCTTGGGTTGTTGATGAAGCATCTACCGTTTTGACATAACTGCTATCAACAATATCGCTCAGCTTGATATTAGCTTTCACCATTTTCTCTTTTTGGAACCAATCTAATTGATTCTGTAAAGAAGCCATATTTAAGTAATTATCAGCATTTAAGCGCATTGAACCATTGATAATACTTGGAGCGGCTTTCTCCAGAGGACGATCGGTATAAATATATTTATGAATCAATTTCACCATATCATCTTGCTCTTGCTGGCTCGCCGTTTTATCAATCATCGTCGCATTGTAATCCGCAGCACCTTTAGCCAAAGCCGTTAAGAAAGCTTGAGTTTGTTTGCGTTCATCCGAAGCATTTTTACTAGAAGTGAATATTGTTGTGACTTGGTAATTAGGTAGATAATCGGAAACATTACCTATGATATGAATAGCACCACTATCTGCTAATGGTTTGGCGATGTGAGGAACAATCGACCAAGCATCGACCTGTCCAATTTTAAGAGCACCAATAATAGAACCCACTTTTTGCAGCGGTTTAAATTTAAGTTCAATGCCCTCTTCTTGCTCAATTTGAGAGCCTACATAATGAAAGGATGAACCAGACTGAGATATCGCCCAAGTTTTACCATCAAGTTTAGACGGGTCGGTCAAGCCTGCTTCAAATGCTTTATTTGAAACCACAATTTTTTGACCATCAATATTTGGATCTTCTGATAACGATCCACCAATGACTTTTACTGCCCCTTTATCCGCAAGAGAGATTAAACCGCCGGACATCGCAGTGACCGCATAATCAACATCACGTGAGGCGACAGCCACCGCCATTGGTTGAGCCGATTGAAAAAACTTCAGCTTTACGTCTAATCCTTGCTCTTTAAAATACCCTTTTTCAACCGCCACAAACGTTGCAGCATGGCTAGTAAAGCGCAACGCACCAACCGTGATCTCTTGGTTAGCTGCGCGAACATTCGTAGTCCACAAAGATGTAAATATCGCAAGCGAGCCCAGAAGAGCAAATAATGAGTTTTTTTTATTAATAGGCTTATTGAAAGACATAGCAATTCCTTTTGATGCTTTTGTGAAATCATTCCACAGCATTTTCCTTATTGATGACTAGATAAACTATGTTATTTACTCATGTGAATCAATCGATAAGCACACACCGCAGCTAAAAAAGTAACACTCCTCACCCTTATTCAATTTTTTCGAACAACTTGATGTATTTCTCATACTCAACAGCTTGCCACTCCTTCACTAAGATTAAGTCATTCCTTATTCATTAAGCCCTGAGGTCGTTATGTCTCAAACTCAATTTCGTGAAGTTCGCTTAGTTATGCAATCTCAACCTACCTCCGATGGAGATGGCGTGAAAATCCAACGGGTTGCTGGCTTTAATAACAAGCACTTTTCGCCATTTCTAATGATGGATGAATTAAAAGCTGACGATCAAAAAGACTATGTGGGCGGATTCCCTCCTCACCCGCATCGTGGTATTGAAACCCTGACTTATATGATGAATGGGCATTTTCAGCACAAAGATCATATGGGTAATGTCGGTGAATTGCGTAGCGGTGGTGCTCAATGGATGGCGGCAGGACAAGGTGTGATCCACAGTGAAATGCCGATTATGGAAGAAGGTAAATTGCATGGTTTTCAGATTTGGATAAATCAGCCGGCTCGCGACAAAATGCAGCCAGCCAAGTACTTTGATTTTCAACCTGAAACGATCACAGAAAAGCGATTTTCTGAAGGCAACTTACTGCGCCTATTAGCAGGGGATTTAACGGTAAACAATAAAGCACTCAAAGGCCCACTGACAGATACCGGTGTACCGGCAAGCGTTGCTGACTGGAAAGCTAAAGAAAACAGTGAAATATCATTAACGATTCCGAACCAACACAATGCCATGATCTATGTGTATAAAGGCGCGGTAACCATCTCCGGTAAAGCGCTGCAACAATCGGATTTTGCGATACTTCCTGCTTCGAGTGAACAAGGTGAAGGGCTAGATGAAATAAGACTGCATGCCAATAGCGATAGCGGTTTGCTGATTTTTATCGGTGAGCCAATCAATGAACCTGTGGTGCACTACGGCCCATTTGTTATGAATACAATGGATGAAATAAACCAAGCGATTAATGATTACCAATCCGGCAAGTTTCATCAATATTAAGGGTTCAATTCATAGAAATTTCACGCTCATAGACTGTGATCTAGGTCTATAATTTTTAATACTCAAAGTGATTGAAGTAACAGCCAACAAGGCTACAACCTCTATTACGCAGAGTATATTGTGCTTCTGATTCGCATCAGCCCGTAAGGGACATAATAAGCCACTCCCTGCTTTTCCCCTGATAGCAGGGATTTTTTTGTCTTGAATATATCGATAAAAAAACCAGATTTTCGCACTAAATATTATGTCACTAAATTACACGCAGGTGAGGCATTCACAGAAGGAATTATTTTATACATTGAATTAATTAAATATATGTGACACAGATCACTCATATTATTAATCTTAGGTAGGATAAGTTTAATTTAGTGACATTGATCACAATAAATATCACCACCACCACGCCACAAAACGTGATATAGATCACCTTTAGTTTGGATGGAAATGTCTACTTTGTGTTTTGTAACAAAATTACAACCAAATTTTGCAATGTGGATCGCATAGAAATTAAAAAAACGGCACTTAATAGAGACACCGATCACAAAAAACCCGTTGTCAGTTCATTAATTAATTTGTGTGGTAAATTGATTGGGTACTAAGCAATCAATGCGGTTTTCGCGAACCGTTTACAACAACAAAATAATTAAGAACATCAAACGGGAGTCGTTATGATATCACCTGATGCTAAGATCAAGATACAAAATTTTGGTCGTTTCCTCTCTAACATGGTTATGCCCAACATAGGTGCGTTTATCGCATGGGGCTTTATTACTGCCTTATTCATTCCAACTGGCTGGTTTCCAAACGAGACCTTAGCCTCTATGGTTGGTCCGATGATTACTTACCTGCTTCCCTTATTGATAGGTTATACCGGTGGTAAACTTGTCGGTGGTGAGCGTGGTGCAGTTGTCGGGGCAATCACAACAATGGGTGTGATCGTTGGAACCGATATTCCAATGTTCATGGGGGCAATGATTGTTGGTCCTATGGGCGGCTGGGCAATTAAAGCCTTTGATAAGCGCGTAGAAGGTAAAATTAAAAGTGGCTTTGAAATGTTGGTTAACAACTTCTCAGCCGGCATTATTGGGATGATTTGTGCAATTATTGCCTTCATGCTGATTGGTCCATTTGTTAAAGTACTTTCCAACACTTTAGCAGCAGGCGTTCATTTCTTAGTGGATGCTCACTTACTTGCATTAACCTCTATTTTTGTTGAGCCAGCAAAAATCTTATTCTTAAATAATGCAATCAACCACGGTATTTTCTCACCACTCGGTATTCAGCAAGCAGCCGAAACTGGTCAGTCTATTTTCTTCTTAATTGAATCTAACCCAGGCCCAGGTCTAGGTATTCTTTTAGCTTATATGTTTTTTGGAAAAGGTACGGCAAAACAAACTGCCGGCGGTGCCTCGATCATCCACTTCTTCGGTGGTATCCATGAAATCTATTTCCCATATATCTTAATGAATCCACGTTTAATCCTAGCCGCGATTGCGGGTGGTATGACGGGTGTATTCGTTCTCACTCTCTTTGATGCAGGTATCGTTTCCCCCGCTTCTCCAGGCTCTATCTTCGCTATTTTATTAATGGCACCGAAAAGCTCAATGCTAGGCGTTCTGTGTTCTATCTTTGCCGCCACGGCCGTGTCATTTACCGTCGCAGCATTGCTCATGAAATCACAACGTACAACGGAAGAAGATGGCGATGAAACTGCCTTAGATAAAGCCACTGCTGATATGCAAAACATGAAAGCATCAGCGAAAGGGGAAAGTGCAGCAACTACCCAAAACAACAAAATTGATATGGCAAATGTTCGTAGCATTATTGTCGCTTGTGATGCCGGTATGGGATCAAGTGCCATGGGTGCCAGCCTGCTACGCAAGAAAATTCAACAAGCGGGTCTAGATATTCAAGTGACCAACCTTGCCATTAATAGCTTACAAGAAGGAGTTGATATCGTGATCACTCATAAAGATTTAACAGAACGTGCTCGTAAACATGTACCCAATGCTTTCCACATTTCATTGGTTAACTTCTTAGATAGCGAAATGTACAACCAATTAGTCACCAAGCTATTAGCTGAGCAACGCCCAGAAGCGGCTAACGATAATCAAGCAATGAAAGTATCTATACTTGCGGCAAATGATGAAAGCTTTGAAGAACAAACGCCTTCTGTATTTAATATTGAACGTAAAAATATTCATTTAAGTTTATCTGCAAGTAATAAAGAAGAAGCTATCCGTTTCGCTGGCAACCAATTAGTCGAACTTGGCTATGCTGAACCTGAATATGTTGATGCCATGTTTGAGCGTGAAAAACTGGTACCGACTTATCTTGGTGAATCTATTGCCGTCCCTCATGGAACCGTTGAAGCAAAAGACCGAGTCATCAAAACAGGCATCGTGATTTGCCAGTACCCTAGTGGTGTACAGTTTGGTGAAGACGACGATGAAGTCGCCAAACTTGTTATCGGTATAGCGGCTAAAAATGACGAACACATTCAAGTAATCACTACGATAACCAATGCGTTAGATGACCCTGATGCCATTGAAAGATTAACAACGACAACCGATGTCGAAGAAGTATTGGAAATCTTACAAGGTAATCAAGCGGCATAACTCTGTATGATTCGAGGTCAGCGTGCCCCTATACACCTGGCCTCACCCTAACAAGCTTTATTTTTATCGTAGGAATTTATTATGAAAAATGCAGTTCACTTTGGTGCAGGTAATATTGGTCGAGGATTCATAGGAAAGCTTCTAGCAGATGCAGATGTTCAAGTGACTTTTGCTGATGTTAATGCACCGCTTGTCGATCAAATCAGTCATAAGCAAGAATATAAAGTTAAAGTCGTGGGCTCAAAATGCCAAATTGATACGGTGAATCATGTTACTGCCGTGAATTCAGCCAGTGATGATGTGATTGAACGTATCATCCACACCGACCTTGTTACGACAGCGGTTGGCCCTAATGTACTTGATATTATTGCAAAAACTATCGCAACCGGCATCACTAAGCGCTTTGAAGCAGGAAATCTAAAACCTTTAAATATCATCGCTTGTGAAAATATGGTTAGAGGCACAACCCATTTAAAAGGTGAAGTCTATAAATACCTATCACCTAATCTACATACTCAAGCAGATACTTTAATTGGGTTTGTTGACTCAGCCGTTGATCGCATTGTTCCTCCTGCAGAAGCGGCGAATGATGATCCACTTGAAGTTACCGTAGAAAGCTTTAGTGAGTGGATTGTCGATGAAAGCCAATTTAAAGGCGAAATTCCTGATATCGCAGGAATGGAAAAAACCAATAACTTAATGGCTTTTGTAGAACGTAAACTATTCACTCTCAATACTGGTCATTGTATTACCGCGTATTTAGGTTGCTTAAAAGGCCACCGTACAATTCGTGAAGCCATTGAAGATCCTGAGATTTACTTTGATGTAAAACAAGCGATGCATGAAAGTGGTGAAGTGTTAATTCAGCGCTACCAGTTTGACCGTGAAATGCATGGGGCTTATATCCAAAAAATATTAGACCGTTTTGCTAACCCTTACCTGGTTGATGAAGTGGATCGCGTAGGCCGACAACCTCTTCGTAAATTAAGCGCCAATGATCGCTTAATAAAGCCACTACTTGGCACCATCGAATATGGGACAGAAAACACAACTTTATTGAAAGGGATTGCAGCGGCTTGTAAATATCGTAATGATAACGACCCTCAAGCCATTGAATTACAAAAATCAATTCAAGATCAAGGAATTAAAAAAACATTAGCGCATTATACCGGGCTTAATGAAAACAGTACCGAAGTACAAAAAATCGAAAGTATTTACTTACAACTTTAATTCTAATCATCACGGGGGCTTTTTCCGCCCCCTCTTAACTTAGATGGTCTAATGAGCGAAAAATTAAACGAAACAGAGATATTGGAACGATTAAACCAAGCACCGACGGTGAGAGGTTTCTTTATCCAAACCGTGGAGATACTTGATGAGTCTATTGATGCTCTCATCAAGCGTATTTTCCGTAAGGATAATTTTGCCGTGCAATCCGTTGTCGGACCTTTATTGCAAGATTCTGGTCCTCTTGGCGATCTAGCGGTTCGTTTAAAATTATTGTTTGGTTTAGGCGTATTACCCGATGCCATCTATCACGATATTGAAGACCTTATTATTCTACGTAATAAACTCAATAATGACGGCTCCGAATATGAATTTACCGACCCATTAATCATCAGTAGCATTAAGTCACTTAACCTCATAGAAAAAATGACCATGGTGCCTTTAAATATTACTGAACCCGATGATGATATCGACCTAAGCTTTTACCGCATGCAACTACAACGTCAGCAGCAAGTGATCAAGTCTGGTCTATCACTGGCCATTGTTGATATTTGTAGTGAATTAACGAAAGACAGCCCATTCTAAACTCCATTAATACAACGCAAAAATACCTAGAAACATTAAACTAACAACTCAATTTAAATGGCATTAAATTCTCATTTTTGAGACAAAAAATAGTGTCAAAATATTTGTGATCAAAACAAATAGGGCTAGAATGCGCGGTCTTTCAATTTCCCTTGCTGCTGAACTCTTATTTTGACTATTAATACTTTCAATTCTTCGCCTCAAAAGCGCTACCCATGTTCATTGGTCGCATCATTAATTTCACTATTAATAGTCTGCTCTATTATCGGGATTATCTTCCTGTCGGGTTTCTTCGATGGCGTCATCAAAGATGCATTGGAAGACATGAGCAAAAGATTGGTCGCCAATAAAAGTGATATGGTCAGCCATCAAGTTGAAATGTATCTACACCAACCTTCTCAAGCTACCACCTTACTTTCTCATATTATTTCAGATGAAAATGGTATAGATAAAAACCATCTCAAGCATGAACTTACCCACATGCTACAAGATGACTTCAATGCTAAAAGCAATATATCTCGTATCGGTTATGCCTCAAGCCAAGGTGACTACATGGCATTAAGTCGCGTCAATAACAGTGACACCATGCGACTCATTGCAACCGACTCAAAAAATCAGCACCAATTGATCAGCTATCAAGGCGATAATGAAAACTCACCGATTCTAAATGTGGTCGAAAATTACACACCATTAAATAGAGATTGGTTTATTCAAGCCCAAAAGCAGTCGACTCCATTTTGGTCAGCGCCTTATATGCACTTGTCAGAAGATAATGGTGTCACCATGACTTATCGATATCCTGTCACCAATCACAACGGAAAGTTCCTTGGTGTGATCATGGTAGATATTAATCCAGCCCAATTGAGTCAATATCTCGATAGCGTCGATACGTCTCAGCAAAGCTTGCATATTATCGTCTCAGATAAACAAAATGTTATCGCGTCATCTGATGATAGTCAGTTTTCTAGTATTACAATGCCAACGTTATCTCTGCAAAATAATAAAGTAGAATTACCACAACTGTCTGAATCTAAAAGCCTTACCGACCTAATACCTGGATACATCTGGGTGCCACAGTCAGAGAATATTCCATATACCGTTTATCAAGGTGATGAGAAATTCTGGGTTCATACACGGGCAATCACCGATCATAATCACCTATTAAACTGGCATTTACTGACTATTACTCCCGCAGTGTTACCAACCAGTTTATTGCAGAAAAGTCGCAATAAAATGTCATTAATCATTGCACTGGTTATCGGCCTTGGCTTATTCATTTGTGTATCAATATTAATCCGCTTCCTAACACCTTTAAAAGCTATTGCTCAACAAGCGCGTTTACTAGGGCAAACAGACTGGATACCACAATCAGATAAAATGCTGTTCCCCGAAATTGCTGATTTAGAGCAAGAATTGATGAAGGCTTCTGAAACCATCAATAACGCTCTATTAAGCCAAAAGAAAGTCATTGAAGAAGATGAATCGACTCAATTACCAACTTTTATCGGCTTGTTAGCACATACCGAACTCTATAAAGAACGTGAATTAGCCGGTGTTGTGCATTTAAGCAACTATGCGACCATGGCCAATACATTAGGTAAAGCGTATGCCGAAGAATTTTTGAACAACTTTATCAAAGTATTACGCAATACTTTACCGAAAGGCACCACACTATCTCGTGTACGTGTTGATATATTAGGGGTGATCTTCCCTGGCGTTTATAAACAATCCACAATTAATGAGTTAGCTGATCAACTAGAAGATCTATTCTTCAACGTCAGCCGAACACATGATCATATCTTTACTGGGAATATTGGTTTAATCCATCAAACCTTAACCGCTGATAACTTACAAAATGCGCTGCTTAACTCCAGCCTAGCTCTCCAACAGGCAAGAAAAAAAGGCAATGGCTATGTAAGTGTATTCGAGCGTTGGATGCATGATAATTCAATGGATAATTTACGCCTCCACGATCAATTACGTGAAGGGATACGTAATCAAGAATTCCACCTCGTGATGCAGCCTATTGTCAGCTTAGAAGACACCGAACATTGCGTGGAAGCTGAGTGCCTCATTCGTTGGCAAACCGAAGAAAAAGGCTTTATTCCGCCCGATAAATTTATTGCTATTGCCGAGCAAACTGGCCTTATTGTCCCGCTTGGCCGCTGGGTAATTGAAAAAGCATGCCAAGAACTGGCCACTTTTATTATCCGTGGCGCACCGCAAAACTTTAAGTTGCACATTAATATTGCGTCATTACAGTTCTGTCAGCCTGATTTTACCGAGCACCTATTGGATTGTATTAAGCAGTATAATTTGACGCATAAAAATATCTGCCTTGAAATCACTGAAAGCACCATGCTGACGAATATAGAAAAAGTTTCAGACACTTTGCATGCTTTACAAAGTGCCGGTATTTCCATTGCTATTGATGATTTTGGCTCTGGATATTCAAGTTTGTCTTACTTGCACAATCTACCATTCAATACTTTAAAAATTGATCGTAGCTTCGTGACAAACATACTTGATGATAAAAAGAATGAGGCGGTAATTGCTTCAGTGATCAACTTAGCCCGTAATTTCGATGTGCCTTTAATTGCAGAAGGTATTGAAACCAAAGAAATGTGTGCCAAGTTATATCAAATGGGCTGCGAAAAAGTACAAGGCTACTACTTCGGCCGACCACTTAAATTCTCTGAATGGCACCCAAGTAATGGTGTGTTTACATTAGAGTTAGAAGCTTAATTACACTTTGACTTCACAATAAAAAGCGATGTGAATCAGTCTTAAACGCTTGTATAAATTGTTATCAATCAGGCTGCCGATTGCCCAATTGATAACTGTAATAAGTCATGCTCAAGTTCAGAGTCTGTAACAATTTCGAAGTCTGTAAATAGAGCGACCGGTTTTACTGACTTCCCGTTACCTTGCTCCAAACGTACAAAACCTTTTTCACTTAATGCCTTCAACGTGTTAGAAAGGTTTGACTTCGCACGCCCCGTAAGTTCTGACAATTGAGTCAAGCTTTCAGGTCGTTCCGAGTCCATTAAACGTAATAGCTCAATATTCTCTGGGCGAAGAATCTGTGAGATTGCATTAATTGATGTATACCAAACCTTAGGCTCATTCTCTTGAGGTTTGTACTTGCCCTGCGCTATAGCCAACAACCTCATACGAATGAGCTTTTCAGACATAATTCCGATTCTTGCTTTCATATTATTTACCCTCTATTGCAGCAATGGTTGTATCTATACCCTCAAAGAAATCCTGAAGTAATGTTATGACCAGAGTATAACATAAGTTAATAAGAGTATTAAACTTGTGATTTATGACGGTTCGCTAGCGTGTCAATTGTAAAATCGCCACTTCAACACAACCAACCACCCTCACTATAAACCATTGAATTATATTATTTTAATCACTTATATATAAATAACCCCCAATAGTTATCCAACTATTGGGGGTCTGTTCAGGTCGCTGAATTTTTAGTCTCAACCTTTACGACTAATCACCATAAATATCAAAGTTAAAGTATTGAGCTGCGATCTTATCGTAGGTGCCGTTAGCGCGGATTTCTGCAATCGCTTTATTAAACGCTTCTGCTAATTGCTTATCTTGCTTACGTAGTGCTAAAGCGGTGCCCTCGCCTACATACGCTTTGTCCGTTACTGGTTCTCCGGCTAATTCAAATCCTTTGCCAAGTGGCTTATCAAGAAAGGCTAATTGCAACTGATCAGCATTACTAAAGGCTACATCTAGACGACCATTGTCCAAATCAAGATACACTTCATCTTGTCCTTTATAGCGCTTAATATTCGCTACATCACCGAACTTCTCGGTGACGTAGTTATCATGAATGGTGCCGAGTTGAACGCCGATATTTTTACCGGTTAAGCCAGCTTTATCCATGTTGTAGCCCGCATCGGTTTTAGCCACAAAGCGAGCTGGCGTTTGGTAGTACTTGTTGGTAAACAAAACACGCTTTTTACGTTCTTCGGTAATGCGCATTGACGCCATGATCACATCAGCTTTTCTAGCAAGTAACGCAGGAATTAAGCCATCCCAATCTTGAGAGATCCACACGCATTTAAAGTTAGCTTCTTTACACAGAGCCTCAGCAATTTCAATATCAAAGCCGGTAGGCTCACCATCTTCATTTTTATAGTTAAAAGGTGGGTAGGTAAAATCCGAAGCAAGACGCACTACTTTTTTATCCGCAGCATGAACCGTTCCGACTATCATTGCGCAGCATACCGCCGCAAGCGTTATTAATTTTTTCATCATAAATCCTTTTATTATTTATATTCTTTTAGCACTTGTAGTGTTTTATTCATACTGCTGGCAGAGCCAATTGAAATTCTAACGCACCCTTTCACCGTCGGCTCATTAGCAGGGCTACGAGCCACAATACCCTTATTAAGTAGGTATTCGTAAAAGTTGTTGCTGCCTTTAAAGCGAATGAGAACAAAGTTGGTACACGATGGATAGACTTTATCCACGATTGGAAGTTGATTCACTTCATGGCTAAACCAATCTCGTATCTCTGTTAAATGATCGGTTTGTGCCTGCATCTGCATTAAACCAGCAGAATCTAGCGCTTTTAATGCAATCTCAGCACTGGGGTCGGCAATTGGATATGGCGCAATTAAGCGAGCGACATAACTCATCACGCTTTGATCGGCAATTAAGAAACCGACTCTAATTGCCGCCAAACCAAATGCTTTTGATAAAGTGCGAATCACGATTAAATGCGGATATTGCGCCATTAAATTCAACACGCTAGTTTGCGGGGCAAATTCAATATAAGCCTCATCGACCACCACTAACGACTGATCTTTAGTGCGCTCAAGTAAAGCGACTAAGTCTTGCTGATGTAGCGCATTACCGGTTGGGTTATTCGGGGAACATAAAAATACAATACTGGTATTTTCAAGCTCAGTTTCAATGTGAGCTAGGTTGAGTTGAAACTCAGACGTCAATGGTACTACGGCTGTTTTCACACCCATTGAATCGGCACAAAACTCATACATGCCATAAGTTGGCGGACAAACTAGAATTTGATCATTACCCGGCTGGCAAAAAGTACGCACTAATAAATCAATCGCTTCATCTGCGCCGCGCACCGCCATAATCTCAACATTATCATTGAGTCGATTGTCTTGGTTCTCACCATCTAGATGAAATTGTTCACAGTAACCACGGTAAGCCGCTGCAATATCAAACGGTAAGAAATCTGGGTAGCGATTATAATGGCTATTTACACCCTGTTTCTCATCACCATACTGACAACATGTTTCTAATTCATTGGCATTCAGCCACAAATGATCTTGTTTATTGGTCATGCCACGCGCAATGCGTCTGGCCGATTGATAAGGTATGAGTTTTTTTACCGACTCTGGAACCAACTTATCTGCTAATGATGTCATACGCCTCTCTCACCATGCATATTAAAAACAAAAACCGCACTAAATTTAATTTTTAATTCTAATTTAAAGCATAAATAATCACTTCTGGTTAAGTCTTGATTCTATACAAACAAGGCTTGCAATAAGAAACGAAAAGTAAGCATACTAGCCATGAGGAAAAATCATACCTAGTCTCGCTATGTGAGAGTGTTTGATTTTATTACGATTGATGAACAAGGAACGCTCATGCCGACTCGACTGCCTTCGACTAAAGCACTATACGCATTTGTAGTGACCGCTGAAGAACTCAACTTCACCGCTGCAGCAAACCGGCTTAATCTCACACAAGGTGCGGTTAGTCGACAAATCTTATCGTTAGAGCAACAATTAGATGTCGCCTTGTTTCATCGACACGCGCGAGGTTTATCACTCACATCTAAAGGTGCAGAATTTCTCCCATTGGTTGAACATGCGCTTAATCATTTGCAGCGCTCCATCGAACACATTGCCCATGACAAGCGCAAAATAAAACTCAAAGTCCCAAGCTGCATTACTTCATGGCTATTGCCCAAACTAATGAACTTTCAGCAGCAAAATCCCGAGATCGATGTTGAGCTCACCTCGACCATTAAACACAGTGTCAACTTTGCCAGTGAACCTTTCGATGCAGCGATTGGTTATGGCGATCTCGACACCTTTAATCAACAAGATCAGCCATTGCACTACCATTTATTATTTGAAGAGATCTTAATGCCTGTTTGTGCCCCGACCTTGTTAGACAAGCCGCACTCACTACAAGCAAACATACTAGAGCAACAAACATGGCTACACGCTACACCAGAAAAATCAGATTGGAAGTTATGGTTAAAAGCATGGGCAACCGAACAAAATCAACCAGAATGGGCAACATTGAAAGGCAAGAAGAATCAGCATTTTGCGACATTAGATCTGTCAGTTAATGCAGCAATGCAAGGGTTTGGAATGGCGATTGGTGATACGATACTTGCCCAAGCCGACATAGATCTAGGTAGGCTTATTGCCCCTTATCAGCTCAAGGTACGCTCAGGAAAAGGCTATTACTTTATACGCCCGAAATCGCAAATAAATAACAATATCGAGCGTTTAATGGATGAGTTATTAAAATAGACTAGCGTCTAAAAAATAAAGTCGGGATCACCAAAATTACCCACCAGCCCATCGAAAGCAAAGCGGTCGCTAAGATAAAGCCTGAAACATTAACCGAAAAGTTGAAAGCGGCGAGCATCCATTGCTGATGAAATAGGTTGAAGTAGAAAGATACCGCCCACAACACGGCGACAACAACCAAAACAATCACCAAACCTTTCAGTGCATTGTTAAAGTCTCCACGGCTAGGAATGCAGTGGAAACAAATTAAGCAAGCGAGTAGTAGAGTTAATGCATGTTGGCGAGAAGATAACGCGCTATCAATAAAGGTTTCGATAACATAGCCACAGTAGTGCAAAGCAGCAGCAGAAACGGTATACACATTAGCCACATCCACATTCAAAACAAAAGGTCGAATGGTTGGCATTGCTAAAAAATGCTGCAATAACACTATTACTGAAAAACCCGCCAGTAATGGGGCAATTGCAATAAAAAACACACCGATTGATTGGTAAAGTGAACGTTGGTTCCAATTGTGATCAACATAACCAAGCCGGCCATCTTTCCCCATTTGAAACCAGCTTATTTTATGAATTTTATGGCCAAAGATTAATGCGATTATTGCATGTGATGCTTCATGAATGGGCGTTCCCACCATGGCAGATAGATAGAATAAACCTTTAGATAATGGGTTTTCGATCACTCTTGCCCCTAATGTTTTCATCATGATTTGTTGTAAACCAATAACGAATGTCACCACGGCCAAAAATACTGCTAGACCAATCATAACCTTTCACTTTCTAAATACTAAAGCGTCATTCTATCTTAGAACCTTCACTAAGTAACCTTACGGCAAGCACTAGCTTGATCCGAGTTGACTCGCTTTATGTTTTTAGAGGAGCTAAATAAGTCATTTTTTCTATACCCATAAAATTTAAAGGTATATAATTCGCCCGCCTCAATTACTTGGATTTTTCATGAACATCAAAAAATGGTTTACGAATGTAGAGTTCATCTCTCTTTCTATTATTGTTTTATGCACCAGTCCATTCATTATCCCGACTGTTCATGCGGCCAATCATCTTGTGAATCCACCACTTGCTTCTGTAATGAAAAGTGGTTCGGAAGAAGTGCAATCAAGCTTATATCAAGAGCTTGAAATCTCCGAAAACCAAAGCGCTTCAAATGGCTTAACTCCTCCAGTATTACAAGATGATCGCTACCCTGTGCTGGATGAATTGTAATCCATCGAAACAACTGTGAACTATTAAATCAAGCATAAAAAATGGTGTGCAGCTTATGCCAACACACCATTGTTACTTTTCAATTCTAAATGACTTAATCACTCGTCATCATCAACAAACACATGCCCTTCTAAAGAATACGGTTCACTTTGATGCTCTTTCATTTGCATCGAATGGCCGCGAACTTTTTTCAACGCTTTCTCTAATTGACTGGCTTGTTGGTAATCACCTTCAGCATAAGCAAGGTAGATTTGATGTTCGAGATCTTCAATACGATCTTGGTCTGTCATAACACCCTCCCGCTAACTATTTGATTTTAAATACCACAGAAAAATCAGCTCTAATTAGCTTTCCACAACAGTGTAGACCAAAGTTAAAAACGTGTTAAATACAGCTTAAATATGAAGGTTAAATAAAGTAATAGCCATAAACTATGTTAATATTTTCCAACATCATATTTAGGGTTATTACCTTTTTTCCTAAAATATGAATCAATTCAATAATTAAAATAATTTCCAACCAAATTGGTTGCTACTAGGGTTACGATAATCAATGCCACATACCATGCTCAGCCCCAAGGCATTTAAAAAGCTAGCGACAACTTTTCTCGTTCCGTTACCCATCATTGGGTTAATTTTCTTTTTGATTGGCGAAAATCACTTAAAGCAAGAACTACACAGAATTTCTCATTCGTACGTCAATCAAATAGAAGCGATTGCCGATGAGCTTCGAGATGAGAACTTACAAGCACTTTATGATGCAACCACTTGCCAACAAATCCAGAAAGATCTGTTATTTGAAGCATTTTTAAGAGAGATGCTGATTGTAGAAGACTTAAAAATCACCTGTTCTTCTAAAAGATCAGAAGCAGATTTGGCAAAAATTAAGCATCAACTACCAGCCGAAATGCTGGAAACTGGTGAGTACTTATTTGATACTCCTTACGAAGATGGTCCAATTCGTAGCTTATTAGTCGTTGATACCGATAAAAATGACCCGAATCGTTCAGCCATTTCTATTATCGATCAAAGTTATATCGATGTGAGACTGGGCTTAGGTAACGATGATCGTATTATGCATTCAGTCATGACGGTTTCAGGCAAAACCTACCCGCCAAATAGTCACATTGAGGATAACCGCTTCCTGACTACCGCGAGCTCGGATCATTTGAATATTCAAATCTCGATTCAGCCAAGTAATAAACTCCAAAATGAGCTTTATATAAACTGCGTATTATTCACAATTCCAGTCTCGTTATTCTTCTCGATGCTTTGGTACTTGATCAGATACTGGTACCAAACTAAGGGTTCATTGGCGGAAAAAATTAAAAAAGCGCTGAAAGAAAACGAGTTTTACTTGATATATCAACCTCTAGTGGACAGCTCTACCGCTAAAGTTCAAGGTATGGAAGCATTGATCCGTTGGAACAGCCCAAGAACGGGCTTTATCGGCCCGGATATTTTTATTCCAGTCGCTGAGCAGCATGGCCTCATCAATAAAATTACTGACTTTGTATTCGAGCGAGCATTGGCCGACTGGCAACAAAACACGGTCAATGGCTTACACATCAGTATTAATGTTCCCCCTAGCTATTTATCGCAAAATTCATGCTTGGAAAAATTAAAAGCATACGCCAAGCGCTATCAAGCTCAAGGGCTTAAACTCGGCATTGAAATTACGGAACGACAATTGCTTGATAAATCTGACAGAGCAGTACTTACCGATATTCAAAAACTCGGTATTGATGTCTCTATCGATGATTTTGGCACTGGATATACATCGTTATCTATCTTGCAAGAAACGGAATTTAACTACTTAAAGATTGACCGTTGCTTTATTAACACTATCGGCTTTGAATCGGTTAATGCGCATGTATTAAATACCATCATTAATTTAGCAGATAGCATGCAAGTCACCATGATTGCTGAAGGGGTAGAAACACAAGAGCAAGCTGATTACCTACGTGAGCATGGCGTGCAATTACTACAAGGCTACTTTTTCCATAGACCTATGGCTGCGGAAGAAGTTAACAATCTCCTTCAACAATAATTCTGTTCCATTGATTAACATCTAATGAATTTTAGGAATAGGTGAGTTTCCTTCCTTTTACTAATCGACGCCAAAGTTCAGTGATATAGTCACGACACTCATTTGAGCTGAATTGGACGAAAGGAAGGTAAATGGAACTGTCATTTGAAATCATGGCGTTACTCGTCGGTGTGGCGGCATTAGCTGGCTTTATTGACGCGATGGCAGGTGGTGGTGGCTTGCTAACCTTACCGGCGTTATTGGCGGCAGGTATTCCTCCCGCTCAAGCATTAGCCACCAATAAACTTCAAAGCTCGTTTGGTAGTTTTTCCGCCAGTCTATATTTTATCCGTAGCGGTACAGTGAAGCTGCAAACCATGTGGCTGCCGATTGCTTGTACATTTGTAGGCTCAGCACTTGGCGCAGAAGCGGTACAAGTCATTAAACCCGACCTATTAATGAGCATTATTCCTATCGTGCTGATTGCTATCTCAGGTTACTTTCTATTTTCTAAATCCGTTACCCCACATCCAGATGATAAACCTAAACTGTCTGAAGCAGCATTTGCCCTAATCATCGGGACAAGTGTCGGTTTCTATGATGGATTTTTAGGCCCAGGTACCGGTTCTATCTTTGCAGTATGTTTCGTGGCAATTGGTCGCTATAGCCTGGTCGCTGCGACTGCACGCACAAAAATTCTCAATTTCACTTCGAATATTGCAGCTTTAGCGTTTTTTATTATGGCCGGATTACCTATTTGGGAGTTAGGCTTAACCATGGCGGTGGGCAATTTTCTTGGGGCACGCTTAGGTGCCAAAGTGGTACTAGGCAATGGACAAAAAATTGTTCGCCCATTGGTGATCATTATGTCGATGACCATGGCACTTAAGCTTCTGTGGGAACAACATCAGCAATGGCTGCTATCAATGCTTTAACTCGCTCGTTACGATAAGTATTAGGGCGGCAACATAAATGTACCGGGCGAAATAGCGGTTTTAGCTCATCAAAACTAAAGCAATATTTCGCCTCAATCTTTAATGTTTTGACTATCGATAATGGCACTAAAGCTGGCGCGACACCACCTAATGCCAGTTGCGCAGCCGCGGTATAGGAATCCATCTCCATCAATGCCGAAATGCCGAGTTGAGATAGCACATCAAATTGGTAACGGTTCGCAGGGTTTGATAAGTCATTAGTGATAATGTGTTGCGGCAAAGCTTGCAAAGGTTGCAGGCTGACCAACACAAAAGGTTCATCGCATAAGCGTACTACTTTAAGCCCATGCTTGGTGGGAATTTCACCGGCACAAAAGCCTATAGTCGCCTTCCCTGATTGCACCCGCTCAACAATTCGAGGGGTATGGTGCGTACTGATATGTATCGCCGAGTCTTGCTCAAAATACTTCCCCATCATGCTAGATAGGTACCCCGCCACCAAGGTTTCTGAACAATCTAAATGAATGACCGTCTCATCATTTAAAGTATGCTGCTCATAGATACGGCCTTGCAGTTCATGGAAGGTCGGCTCGACACTGGCAATCAATTCTTTGGCTGCCGGCGTTAAACGCACATGTCGTCCATCCGGCACAATCAGCTTTTTACCTAACTTCTTTTCCAGCAAAGCAATACGCTTACTGACTGCCGATTGGCTAATGTACAGTTGGCTACCGACGCGACTCATGGTTTTTTCATGACTCAATACCAGCAGGGTTTCAATGCCTTCAAGTAACATACAATTCATTCTTTTTGGGAATAGATGATAGGATAATAACCTAAAGTATTGTCTTTGTAGAGTTGTACATAAAGGTAGCTACAAATCTAATTTTGACGGTATAAAATAGACACCCCTTACCAATCATACTTTTTTCATACTTATTGTGTTGGCTCGAGTAATTTTTATGCCAAAAACTCAATTTTGATTATCAAACCATCAAAAACAATCGTATTTATAAGTAGCTCAGAATATTTAAGTAACTTTTGATTGATATATTTAATTAAAAAATAAACTTTAGTTTAATTACGACACTACTAATATAATTAATTTAGTTAACCACCATAATTCAAAGCCTCAATTCATTAATTGTTCATTATAAAAAGATTGCCAACCAATTTATTTCATCTATAAATAATGAGTGAATTTTTATACTGCATAGGAAATATGATGAAAGATATGGATGTCATGCTACTCTCCACTACCTGTATCCAAAGCCAATTAATGAAAGAGTTGTTATCTGAATCACTGGACACCCCCATACAACTTGTTAATCAACATACAATCATTAATCATAAATGGAATAAACCAACGTTAATTTTAATCGACTTAGCAAACCTACCAACCTTTAATCAACCGTGGGAGCAGTATCTAAGAAGCTTTAAGGACAACAAGGTAAGTACCGTTCTACTGAATACTCCAAACTCTATCTCGGCTCAAAAACTGTTACTGTGGCCAAATGTCTATGGCTACTTTTCTCACGATGAGAAGCATGACACTGTCATTAGAGGGCTAACTACCGTGTTAAAAGGTGAGCATTGGATACCAAAACCCATGCTTATTGAAATGCTAATTTATCTTCAGTCGGTTAAACCAACTACCACAACTGCTATAGAACTAACCAATAGAGAAATTACTGTCTTACATTTACTCTCAAATAATAAAAGCAATACCGAAATTGCGAATGAATTATTTGTTAGCGAACACACTATTAAGTCTCACTTATATAAAGCGTTCAAAAAAATCAATGTCAAAAATAGGATTCAAGCAAAACGTTGGGCACGTAGTCATTTACCGCTATATGAATAATATTTCGGAATCAAATAATTCTACGCTGTGTAAATTAAATTGAGATAGGCAATTGTCGTTTGATGTAGTGCATTAGACGGCCCGATCTGATAGTTTCAATTTTTATTGCCTCATTTTTAAAGGATTGAAAATGGAAAGTACGCGTTCATCTCATTTCGGGACATTAACAGTAAGTCTTGCAATCATTGCCTTACTTGGTGTTGCTTTAATGATCTTTGGGGCAGGTTTCGACTTGTGGGAACCTATTGTTGGTTTTGGTTATATACGAAACTACTTAAATCCAATAGGGCTCTGTGTATTGGGTTTGGGCGTGCTTGTTTTGATTTATTATGCTTATTTACGTCATCGCCGTGGTGTCATCAAATCCTTCATTACAGTGCTCATCGGGCTTGGCCTAGTCGCTCCTATGGTTATTAACTTAATACAACCGCCGAAACGAGCACCTGCTATCCATGATATTACGACCGATATAGTGAATCCGCCGAAATTTTTGGTGTTAGATGATACAAGACCAGGTGCAAAAAATTCTCTCATTTATGCTGGAGAAGAAGTGTCATCCATCCAACAAACTGCATATCCATACATCAAACCTATTACTTCAACGTTACCCGCCATTGATGCCTATAAAAAAGCACTCGTTATCGCACACGAAATGGGATGGGAAATAGTGGCGAAAGATGAGGCAACTTTACGTTTTGAAGGAATAGCACAAACCCCATTCTTTAGCTTTAAAGATGATGTTGTTGTAAGGGTTACCCCTTTAAACAATCAAAGTAAAATTGATCTTCGTAGTGTTTCTCGAATTGGGCGCGGTGATCGTGGAGTAAATGCGGCTCGTATTGTTGATTTTACTCAACGGTTTAATAACTAGACGGTAGTAACGTATGACATGGTAATATTGAAGTGACTTTGAAGATCAATGAAGTTCGATGTTTAATGACTCTAACTCAACAAACATCCCATCAACGGAATTTTTATCATCAATGTAGACTATTTGTGATTTGTATTGATCACTGTAGAAGTTGAGCTCATATTGCCCTTTAGGGATCATGTCGACTTCAAACTCGCCTTCTGTACCGGTATAAAATGGAAAACTGCGGCTGCCATCTTCAGAGACAAATTCTCCGATAACATCGACAAGTGGCTCACCTTGAGCTTTTAACTGGCCGGTAACCAGCAGCCCTTTTATCATTGCTAAGTTCACACTTGAACCCCTACGCAAGCCCCCTTGCACAACGAACTCAGAAAACTCTAACTCTTGGTCGAAGGCTAACTCACGGGTATTTACTTCGATTAATCGCTCTCGACGATTACTGACTTCAGTGACTAAAGATGTCGCACCTCCCTGCTCTTTCGGCACAACGGCAACACGACCAAAATCATTTTTCACCAAGCGGTAGTCATCACTCTCATCTTCTAGGCTCACAATGGTAAAGCCAGAGCTGACCGGTGATGTCCACGCGATATCAGTGCCAGAAAAGGCAACGCCAGTTTCTAACCCTACACTTCCCACTCTAGTCCGATTATCTGCATCAATTTCATTGGTAGAGCTAAGACGAATATTGCCATTTAGGTAGTCACCATATTTTTTATAATAGAGATCCGCGCCATCATATTCATGGTCGCGAAAATTCGCCGTACCACGCCAACTTTGATCAATACCATAACTATAGAAAGACAAGGCATTTTCACTGTGCTCTTTGCTTGAATCATAACGAGAAGACATACTAAAACGTTGGTTAAATAAGCTGATCGGTATATTGGCAGAAATAGTAAAACTCTCTTCGCTATCACCATAAGTCTCTTTCCAGCGTAGGTTTACCCCTAGAGTCAAATAATCCCATAAGCGATAACTGGTATTTAGCGCTAACGAGTTTTCGACGTTTTCATTATCATCAAAACGAGAATAACCATTAAAAGACATGTAACCATTGGTAATTGGTAGGTTTAACCCGGTACTAAAGCGAATATATTGCTGAGTTTGATAACCAATGATCGGCTCTTGATAGCTATATTCATAACTGATGTTGGTATTATTCAAAGCGCCCCAAGCCGTTTCAGGCAAATAGTAGCTCACTTTTCCTTTATAAAAATCACTTTGCTCGGTTTGCTTTAGCCCTGTCTCTAAAGTCAGAAAGTCATCCCACACTGCGAAATTATGCAGCAAGTTGTAATCTTGCACATCTTGCTGCCATTCCACTTTAGGAGAAATGGTCCACCAATCGGTCAAACCATAAGACAACACCATCTGCGCAGCTGGTACTTCATCGTTAAGCTCTTTAACCCCTTCAGCGTTGTAGCTTTGTACATACCCAGCTGTCCATTGGGTCTCCAAGGTTCCTCCTAGTAAGATTTCTGGAACATTCACCAAGTTATAAAACTGCACGACCTCCGAGCCACCTTGATCGATATAACTCACCTCAACTTCATTCACCCCGTTATCGATAGGCAAGTCACGCAAATTATATTGGCCCGGTGCGAGGCGAATTCGACGAAAATCTTCACCATTGATTCTAATGGTAACGATGGAGGTAGATTCTAAAACAATCGGAACTGAGTTAGGTCGATAGTAGTCGCGTAAATATTGCGGCTGATAAGAATAGGAAAGCCCGAAGATATCCCCCGGATTGAGTTGCTGAATTTGGGTGTCGGTGTAATAGTCTCCGACTTGAATAAATCCATAGTTATTCGGTAAGTCATACATTAACCGAGAGGCATCACGCTGAACTTTGACTTCCTCGGTAATACTGTTGCGAGAAAACGTGTGGCCATCTTCAAAAGTTAATGGGCCGATAGCAATACCGGTTCGTAATGCTAGGCTGTCGGAAAATTGAGATGTCTCATCAAGATTATGAGTGTGAGAGTAATAGAGATTAAACACCCCGCTGATAGGGCTAGGTTCAATCATACGAACGTGTTTCGCGTACTCTTTTTTAGACGAATAACCACCAAATGGAATGTCGATTTCTTCAAGTTGCTCTGCGGGAATATCAATCGTGATGATCAACATATCCTCATCAAAATTAGCACTCCACCCCAACTTTTTCATGTCACTGGCAACAATACTCGCATCCATAAACTCTTTCACAAGTTTGGTTTTAATGCTGTCTAATACAATAGGAGACACTTTATCGACAAATTCACCGCTATCGAGTTGCCAATCAGAAATATTTTCATTAGATAAGTAAGCGGTGATTTGTACTCGTTTGGTGGGGAGGTCAACATCAATCGGCATGGGAATTCGCTCTTCAGCCCATGCGGTTAGAGGTCCTCCAAATGCAAACAGCAGCGTGATAACTGACCAAAGTTTCATTATTCAAATTCAAGGATATCAATTGAATTCACTTGGTTTGGGGCAATGCCCGGCTTGATCGGCAACACTAGATTAGATTTGGCTAACATATTAATGGTTGGAAGTGCATCTTTGTAGGTCACTTCTTCACTTGAGCCCAGGTTAAACACCAAGCCCCAGTTACTTAGCACTGTATGTTTATTGCCCAAGTTTTGAATAGATACTTTGCCAGCATCCATCTTGGCAACAATGTTATGTTCGGCTTTTTCTGGTGTGACATAAACAGAAGTAACAAATCGATAATTAAATTTCATTCCTTCTTGTTCACCCACGGTAATGGGCTCAAAAATCACTCGATAAGATCGTTCATCTTGCAATGCTTTTTTCCCTAAATACATCACTTTAATTCTTTTTGATTGCTGTGGATTTAATATAATCTTACTTGGAAAAATACGCAGTTCTTTGGTGTCTTCATTCACTTCATTACCAGTTGAATCCATAGTGCGGTAGTATGTTTTAACTAAGTAGGTTTGTTGCTCACCAGATTTATTTTCAATGGTATAACTAGATACTGGTTTCTTTATATCTATATCCATCGAAAGTGGTGTGATCATGACATTCGCTAAAGCTGAAATAGAAAATAGTGAAGTAATAATAAAAGATATTATTTTAAACATAGTGCAACCTTAAATAATAAAGAGGAGGATGCACCTCCTCTTTTTATTTTATAAAACTATAAAGCGACAAGAGAAAAGGTAATAGTTTCGGTGTAGTGACCACTACCTGCATTATCAAACGCACCCGGATCTGTTTTTAAAGTAAGCTTGAATTGTTGTTCCCCAGGCTCATAGTCTGAAGTAAACACTCCATTCATATTCGCACCAACGGCATAAGTAAATGATGCATTGCTAACTTGAAGTTCCGGTCCATTCTTAACCTCTGGAGTTAGTGTATAAGGGATCTTATCACCGCCATCACTATTAAATAAACCACCTTGAGCTAAGCTAACATCGATGCTATAACCATCATTTGAATTACATTTCACGGCACCACTAATTGGCTGTGAGCCACCACTTTCGCTAATATTATTTAACTCTAATATTTTATTATGACCCGAACTTAATTCAGCGATTTCACCAAGAGATGTATCATTAGGCCCAGTAGCTAATAAACCAATATTACAAACTAATGGCACCGCATGAGTAAGGGTCACTGACGCGGTTTCATTACCGTCGGCCAATGCATTTGATGACGCTGCAGCTAAGCCGAGCATCGCAACTGTTATTGCTGTTTTTTTCATAATAATTCCTTTTACCGTTCAACGGATGTTTTCATTAAAATTGACGTGACCTTGACAATCACTCATTTAATTTAGTCGAATAAAAAACAATGCAAGTATGAAATAAAAGGGAATGAAAAATTAGATATTAGTTAAATCACTTCACCATTATTTACTGATAGTAATCAGGTGGAAAATTAGATAAAAATAACTTAAGTTCATTAATTATTAATGAACTTAAGTATGAGGTTTTTGTGAATTAATATTGTGGAATAAGGAATAAAAAAAGCCAAGAACCTTACTCAGTTCTTGGCCTTCAATTTGAAGTAATATTGGACTACTGAATCTACGTTTATTTTACATTACATTCCGCTTTAATCACCGACACCAAGCGATCGACCGCCACGATTAGTTCTTCCGTCGTTGCATTGGTAAAGTTCAAGCGAAGTGCTGGGGTCACCTTCTCACCTTGCTTATAAAACACCGAGCTTGGGACTACCGCTACTTTGTTTTTCAACGCCGCTTTGGCCAAAGCAAAATCATCACATTCTGGCAAGGTTAACCAAATAAACATGCCGCCTTCTACCGGATTAAAGTGGCAACCTTGTGGTAATTTGGCAATCAGTTGTTCTGCTAAACATAAGTAACGCTCTTGATAAATGGCACGCAACGTTTCTAAGTGAGCAGGAAAATCTTGATGGTTTAGCAAATCAAGCAACACCGCCTGCATTGGAATGCTTGAATGCAGGTCAGCGCATTGCTTCACTTTTACCAGCGGTGCAATCCATTCAGCGTTACCCGTCACGACGCCCATTCGCATACCTGGCGCGGCAATTTTTGAATAAGAACGCAGAACTAAAGCACTTTCTGGGCAGAAGCTCGACACTAGAGGCAACATCTCTCCCATAAAACGCAGTTCACGATATGGCACATCTTCTACCAGCGTCACATCATATTGTTGGCACAATTGCGCCACTTTTTGACGGACTTCTAGGCTCCACGATACGCCGGTCGGGTTATGAAAATCTGGCACTGCATAAAATAGTTTTGGTGATTGTTCAGCAAAACACGCTTCCAGTTCCACAAGGTTGGGGCCATCTGCTTGTTGTGACACGCTAATCACATTCGCTTGTGCCAAGCCAAACACTTGCAACGCACCTAGGTAGCTTGGCGCTTCCATCACCACTTTGTCATTTGGGTTAACAAACGCACGGGCAATTAAATCCAACGCTTGTTGAGAGCCGGTACAAACTAACGACTCATGATGTTCAGGAAGTTGAAACTGACTACGGAAATAATCAAGCAATGGGCCATAACCGGCGGTTTGACCATATTGGAACAACGCAGGTTTTTGCGGTAATGAAGTTAACGATTCATCCATTAAGGCAATCGGGAAAGTATTCCCATCAGGTAAACCACCAGCCAAAGAAATGACGCCTTCCGCTTGAGCGTCCATTAGAATTTCACGAATATAAGAAGGTTGGATTTGTTGTAATGCTTGAGTAAGTTCCATTTTCCAGCTCAGACTATGATTAGATTGAACCATTGTACGCCTTCTTCGATTATCGACAATATTGTAAACATAAAAAATGCCCAGTTATTACACTGAGCATTCTTCTTTATGTGACAAATCACCACATATTATTCTGTCATTACTGGCCTTTAAACTTGTCAGCGAGTAATTTATCGACCCCGAAACAACCTGATCCCGATACCGCGAGAGATACTGCCATCGCTAATAATGCTAAACCGAACTCGTAGCCACCATTTGCCAAGAACAAGCCATTCGGTAAGTGTACGCTTACTATCGCAACTACCATAGTAAACGCAACCACAACAGCTGCTGGGCGAGTTAGCAAACCAATCAATAAGAATAGACCTCCGAAAAACTCACCAGAGCCGGCTAAGAATGCCATGAGTTCACCTGGGTTTAAGCCTAGTGACGCCATAAATTGACCAGTCCCCGCAAGACCGCCACCACCAAACCAGCCAAATAATTTTTGCGCACCATGCGCCATTAAAATCACACCAACAGGTACACGTAACATTAGTGGAGCTAGGCTTGCTTGAGAGTGTAAAATTCGTTGTAAAACTGACATAAAATATTCCTTAAAAGTAAAATGTGTTAGATAAAACTTACTGCCACAAATAGGATTCCATTGATAAAGCGTGGTGCTGGATCCCGCCTTTAATCACTGAAAACTCATCACTGCTGTTACTCGCGCCTAGCGCCACTAACAATGGTAAATAATGCTCATGGGTTGGATGGGCTCGAAAAAAGTTCGGTTGCAGATTTGGCGCATCAAGTAAGGCTTGCGCACTACGCTCTGTCATTTGCAGGCGAACCCATTGTTCAAACTCCACCACATAATCCGCCGCTTGCTTTGAACCAATCACCACATCACCTAAGTTGTGAGTAATCGAACCCGACCCTATCACTGCGATATCTTGCTCGCGCAGACAACCTAATTGCTTGCCCAAGTGATATATATCGTCACCAGATGCATGCGAATTGATAGAAACTTGAATCACTGGAATATTCGCGTTTGGCACCAAATGCATCAACGGCACCCAGACACCATGATCGAGACCGCGTTGAGCTTGTTGCTGAACCTGAAAGCCCTCTCCTTCAAGTAAACCCTCAATCGTATTAGCCAACTCAGGAGAACCTTGTGCTGGGTATTCCAGTTGATATAACTCCGTTGGAAAGCCGCCAAAATCATGAATAGTTTGCGGCGCTTTATCTGAAGTGACGCCGGTAAAACCATTGGTGAACCAGTGCGCTGAAACGACGACTATCGCTTTCACTTCATCAAATACAGATTGATGTTGTTCAAGTAAATCACGCGCATGGCTTTGCTCAATTGCAAACATCGGAGAGCCGTGGCCAACAAACATCACAGGTGCTAATTTCACTTCCTCTCCTCCATTGCCAATTCAATAAGCTGATGAAATGAAGTTTGCGCCTCTTGCGTTTAATTGACAATACTGCTAATAATGAACACATTGTTCAATATTTTTTTACAGCAAGAATCGCAAGGATCTAGCAACATGGATAAACTTAACTTAATGAATAGCTTCGTTCATGTGGCTGAAAAAGGCTCCTACACCGCTGCCGCACAGCATTTAGGCAAGACCAAAGCTTTAATGAGTACTCATATCACTCAGCTTGAAACGCTCTTAGAGGTTCGGTTGATTCATCGCTCAACTAGAGGATTACAACTGACGGATGCAGGTAGAGCCTATTACGAACAAGCCAAACGGATACTCGATGATATTTCGATGGTAGAAGTGGGCTTGAGAACTGAACAACAGCAGATCGGCGGACGACTACGCATTAGCGCGCCAGCAACTTTTGGCGAATGTGTCCTCATGCCGTTTATTGCTCAATTTATTCAAACCCATCCAGATATTAAGATTGATGTGATACTCAATGATCGCTTTGTCGATCTAGTATCAGAAGGTTACGACTTGGCGATTCGAATCGGTCATCTACCCGACTCCGATCTGATTGCCGTTCCAATTGGCCATATGTCACTCAAAGTCTGTGCATCCAAGGAATTCATTGAACATTTCGGCGAGCCCAAAACACCGCACGATTTATCCAACCTTCCGGCGGTGTATGACAGTAACCATAAAGGCCCCAAGTTAAGACAATGCTATAAAGATGGCGAAACCATTAGCTTTGCTATCCAACATTCGGTTTCAGTAAACAATGCACTCGCCTCGGCTTATCTAGCAGTTCATGCCAATGTTTTTACCATTAGCCCAGACTTTGCGGTCGATCCTTTTATTGAATCAGGACGACTACAAACATTACTGCCCAACTATGATTTTGGTGCCTACCCAGTCAACGCGGTTTATAGCCATCGCAAATACCTACAACAAAAGATCAATGTGTTTAATCAGGCTTTAAAAGCTTATATGACGAAAGAATGTGATTAATCAATTAACAGATTCAATAAACCTTAAGTTAAACTGAGGTTTCCAACAGGGACGAGTTAGCGGAAATAAATATGGATATGAGCGTTGGGCAAGTTGCCAAAAGAGCCGGAATAAGCGTCGCGACCTTGCATTTTTATGAACAAAAAGGGCTAATTTACAGTAGCCGAAATGCAGGAAACCAACGCCGCTACCCAAGGCAGATCCTACGTAGAATTGCGGTAATAAAAGCGGCGCAGAATGTCGGTTTAACACTGCAAGAAATCTCAGAACAGCTCGCTTATCTACCGAAACATAGGGCGCCGAAAAAAGAAGAATGGGAAACGCTTGCTCAACATTGGCAGCAACAACTGGCACAGAAGATCCAAAGCTTACAAGCACTACAAAACCAACTCGGAAGTTGCATTAATTGTGGCTGCTTATCTTTAGACAGCTGTGCGTTATATAATCCTCAAGACAGTAAACCGATTACTCAAGCGGGCGCGAAACTCAGTGTTATTCCCACAAGCAGTATTACCACAAACAACTTAAGCGAACCCGATGGCGAACAAGAAAACTAAGTCCGAACTTCCCTGCATTGCCCTACCTTCGTTGATACATCGCATCGGCGGAGAAAACTGCAAATACGCAAAAGCCATCGCCGCACAACATCAATGTGAGTTAAAACGCATTCGTCGCTCGCGTAATTGGCAAATCACAGGCAACTCAGAGGACTTAACGAATCTATTCACCACACTACAAGCAGAACAGAGCCAAGGATTTGATTATTTAATCAATAAGTTAAATACAGGTTTACTCGATCTCAAGGATAAGCCGGAATCAAAAGCAGAGCAATTAGCCTCACTGATCAAGCAACAACCGGATATCACATTAAGTGAACTCATGGCTGACACCAACTGCACCATGGCTGAGGCTAGAGTGGCAAGGTTTAATTCGCAGGATTTTGAATGATTACAATACGCCCCTATCAACCTGAAGATGCTCAAATTCTCTGGCAATTGTTCTTCAATACCGTCAGACAAATCAACGTGCGAGATTACACTCAAGCACAAGTTGAGGCGTGGGCTGAAGATAAATCTGACCTTACGGATTGGATTGAAAAAATGAAGGGCAACCAACCTTTTGTGGCAACCTTGAATGACAAAATAGTTGGATACGCCGACTTACAAGGTGATGGTTATATCAACCACTTCTTTTGCCATCATCAATACCAAGGCTGTGGCGTAGGAAAGGCTTTAATGCTGCACATTCATGAGCAAGCCAAACAGCGGAATTTAGCGCGATTACATGCTGATGTGAGTATGACTGCTAAGCCGTTTTTTGAGCATGCTGGATTTATCGTTAAGGAAAAACAAAGCGTCTCATTGCGAGGCCAGCAATTTACTAACTATCGAATGGAAAAGTGCCTAGCTCCTTTGTGCTCATAAAAAACGCTTCACTCTTTTGCTAAGTGAAGCGTCTTATATCTTGGCGTTTTGTCTATCCGTTTCTATCTATCGTTTTGCTGTTCGCGCTTATGCTTAGGCACATAATTTAAAATAGAAATCGGTACTTCTTTGTTTGGCGTAAAGCCTTCTACCGTTTGACGCTTAATCAAATGACCCAAGCGGCTTTCAATCATACATAGGTTTTTAAAGTCATCACGCGAGACTAATGATACCGCCTCACCTTTTGAACCTGCACGGCCAGTACGACCGATTCGGTGTACATATTCATCGGCAGGGAACGGCATATCGTAGTTAATCACACACGGTAGATCGTCAATATCAATACCACGTGCCGCGACGCCAGTTGCCACTAAATACTTCACTTTGCCTTGCTTAAACTCATCTAACACACGAGCACGAGATGCTTGATTGCGACCACTGTGGATCGCCTCTGCTGCAATGCCGCGTTTTTCTAGTTGAGAAACCAATTTCGCCGCGCCATGTTTTGTGCCAATAAAGATCAACACTTGAGACCAGTCTCGCTCCGTCAATAAATGGCTCAATAAGGCTGACTTTTTATCTTTATCAACCGTAATTAAGTACTGGTTGATTGAGTCTTTCGAGGCTTGATGTTTGGCGATCACGATTTCTTCAGGATCGCTAATTGCGGTGCGGGCTAACTCTCGAACTGGGTTAGACAAGGTTGCCGAGAATAATAGGTTCTGAATGTTTTCCGGTAGGCGCGCTAAGATCTTATTAATGTCTTCAATAAAGCCCATGTCTAACATGCGGTCGGCTTCATCTAATACCAACATTTCAACTTCATCAAAATGCACGGAATGCTGGCCGTATAAATCAATCAAACGGCCTGGAGTAGCAACTAGAATATCGACCCCATCGATTAACGCTTGTTTCTGCGGAGCGTAGTCAACGCCACCGTACATGGCTAACGAGGTTAAATTAAGATGTTTGCCATAAGCTTGAATATTTTCATTCACCTGAATAGCAAGTTCTCGAGTAGGTACTAGAATTAAGGCTCGGATACGCTTTTTACGCTGAGTTTGACCACCGCTTAAGCGCTGCAATATTGGCAAGACAAAACTGGCGGTTTTACCAGTGCCGGTTTGCGCTGCGGCGATTAAGTTTTTTCCATCAAGAATGATAGGAATTGCTTTGCGTTGAATTTCAGTTGGTTTTTCATAACCTTGCTCAGCAACCGCTTGCAGGATAGAAGGGCTTAGTTCTAGCGTTGAAAATGACATTCAGTTTCTCAAAATGTGAAGTAGATGACCTATTGTAGCAACTTATACCAATATCAATAATCAATATCACAAATAAAAATTCGCTTTCAATTTAACCTTTATATCAGTAAGGAAATACCTATTAATAATATCGGTAATACCGATTAGTCAATTTATATGATTTGACGTAACTTTTTGGTTAACGAAACGTTATATTATAAATCCACAGGGAGACATAACATGTCCAGTGAATCAAAATGTCCTTTCCACAACAGTGGAAACACAGCTGCAACAGGTACTCAAAACAAAGATTGGTGGCCAAACCAACTTGACCTTTCTGTCCTTCATCAACAAGGACAAAAATCTGATCCAATGGATCCGGATTTTGACTACGAAAAAGAATTCCTAAGCCTTGACCTTAAAGCGGTTAAGAAAGATCTGCATGATTTAATGACCGATTCTCAAGATTGGTGGCCAGCAGATTTCGGCCATTACGGTCCTCTATTTATTCGTATGGCATGGCACAGTGCGGGTACTTACCGCGTACAAGATGGTCGCGGTGGCGGCGGTACAGGTCAACAACGTTTCGCGCCACTGAACAGCTGGCCAGATAACGTTAACCTAGATAAAGCACGCCGCTTAATTTGGCCTATCAAACAAAAATACGGCAAAAAAATCTCGTGGGCTGATTTATTCATCCTAACTGGTAACGTGGCTCTAGAGTCTATGGGCTTCAAAACCTTTGGCTTTGCTGGCGGTCGTAAAGATGTTTGGGAACCAGAGCAAGATGTTTACTGGGGTAAAGAAACCGAATGGCTAACCGATGACCAACGTTACTCTGGTGACCGTGAGTTAGATGATCCTCTAGCGGCAGTACAAATGGGCTTAATCTACGTAAACCCAGAAGGTCCAGGTGGCAAGCCCGATCCAGTACTTGCGGCAAAAGATATTCGCGATACCTTTGCTCGTATGGCAATGGATGATGAAGAAACCGTTGCGTTAATTGCCGGTGGTCACACATTCGGTAAAACGCACGGTGCAGGTGATGCAGCTAATGTAGGTGCCGATCCAGAAGCCGCTGATATTGAAGCGCAAGGTTTCGGTTGGCATAACAAATTTGGTTCTGGTGTTGCTGGCGATGCGATTGGTTCTGGTCTTGAAGTGACTTGGACGCAAACGCCAACAAAATGGAGCTACTACTTCTTAGAAAACCTATTCAACTATGAGTGGGATTTAGTGAAGAGCCCAGCAGGTGCTTGGCAGTGGGTTGCAAAAACTGATGATGAAAATGTGCCAGATGCATTTGAAGCAGGTAAGAAGCATAAACCAACCATGCTTACGACTGACTTATCATTACGTTTTGATCCTGAGTATGAAAAAATCTCACGTCGCTTCCTGAAAAATCCTCTTGAGTTCCAAGAAGCATTTGCTCGCGCTTGGTTCAAGTTGACTCACCGTGACATGGGGCCAAAAGCTCGCTACTTAGGCCCAGAAGTACCGGCTGAAGATTTAATTTGGCAAGATCCAATTTCAGAAGTGAAACATCCTCTGATTGATAAAGCTGACCAAGCTGAATTGAAGAAAAACATTCTTGATTCTGGCCTATCTGTATCTGAGCTTGCCTCAACCGCATGGGCTGCCGCTTCAACCTTCCGCGGCTCTGACATGCGTGGTGGTGTAAATGGTGCACGTATCCGTCTTGCTCCACAAAAAGACTGGGAAGCAAACCAACCACAACAAACGGCGAAAGTGATTGCAGCACTAGAAGCAATCCAAGCAGAGTTCAACCAAGCACAATCTGGTGGCAAAGAAGTTTCTATCGCAGACTTAATTGTACTAGCAGGTAACGTAGCCGTTGAGCAAGCAGCTAAAAATGCAGGCTTCGATGTTGAAGTACCATTTACTGCTGGCCGAGCTGATGCCACTCAAGAGCAAACGGAAGTGGATTCTTTTGAATACCTAAACCCAATTGCTGATGGTTTCCGCAACTACAACAGCGGTAAGACAAAAGCGCCAGCTGAGTTCTTATTAGTAGATAAAGCGCAGCTACTAACGCTAACGGCACCAGAAATGACAGTACTTGTTGGTGGTCTACGCATGCTAGGCACTAACCACGACCAAACTGACTACGGTGTGTTCACAGATAAGAAAGAAACATTAAGCAATGACTTCTTTGTTAATCTGCTAGATATGAGCACGGAATGGAAAGCCGTTGGCGATGATAAGAAAGTCTACCAAGGCACAGACCGTAAGACTGGCGAAACCAAATGGCAAGCCACTCGCGCAGACCTAGTGTTCGGTTCAAACTCTCAACTTCGCGCCGTTGCTGAAGTGTACGCATCAAGCGATGCCAAAGAGAAGTTTGTGAAAGACTTTGTGAAGACGTGGACTAAAGTGATGGAACTGGATCGTTTTGATCTTAAATAATCTGCTTTAAGCTAATAAGCACAAGTAACGTAACTTAAGTATAAATCCCCAATTCATTTAAAATGAGTTGGGGATTTTTTTATGCTTAAACAGATTTAATCGTCGTTAACTAACCAAACCTTCAATCACCTGCAACACCCCTGCCTCTCTATTACTTGGGGCACTAAAACGAGCATGTTTCTTTACGCCTTCATGGGCATTTTCAACCGCGTATGAGTGGTAGCTTTGCTGTAGCATCTCAACATCATTGAAGTAGTCACCAAAACTCATGGTTTGTTCATAACTAAAGCCAAGAGTGTTTTGCAAATGCTGAATAGCTGCACCTTTTGATGCTTTGGCATTCATCACATCTAGCCAAATTTTACCGCTAACGACCACCTGATGGGTTTCACCAAAATGATTATCGATAGTTGGAAATACTAATTCTTCCGTGCCATCAAAATGACAAAGCGCGACTTTGATAAAATCATCGTCCACCGTTAATACATCTTCTACCGATTCACGGCGGTGGTAATATTTGGCGAACTCTTTTAAAGCTTGTGGATCTTGCGTTTCAGTATAAGCCGAACGTTTACCACATAGCACTAGGTGCGCGCCGTCAATGCTTCGGGCTGCTTGCACGATGGCTTCAATTTCAGATCGCTCGATAGTGCAGCTATAAAGCTCTTGCCCTTTATGCATCACTAAGGTGCCGTTTTCAGCAATAAAAAACATGCGATCTTTTAATGGGGCAAAGGTTTCCGCTAGGCTGTAATACTGACGACCAGAAGCGGCGGCAAACATAATTCCGTTGGCTTCTAGCTTTTCGTAAATTTCATAAAACTTAGGATCTAGCTGGCTATTTTCATCTAGCAAGGTGCCATCCATATCGGAGGCGATAAACTTAATATCGGGTTGGGTCATAAAACTACTCACTTTCATATAAAACAGTAGAAAACGAGCAATTAACTCACCAATTCAACGTCAGATTTAGGTACACAGCAGCACGCTAATACTTTGCCTTCGTCAATTTCACCGGGAAATAATGCTGGCATGTCAGGTTGATCGACCTTGCCAGATTCCAATGTCATTTTGCAGCTACCACAAAAACCCGAACGACAACTATTGGCAACCGGAACTCCGGCTTTTTCAGCTTGCTCGAGCAAGGTAGATTGGTTATCCCCTTCAAATAAGTTGCCATCAATACTAATGGTCACTTTTTTCACTGGTTCGACTTCAACCGCATCTTGGCTGGTATCGGCATAGAATTCTTTTTGTTTGGTTTCCAATACTTCAACCACATCACCGCCGCGGATCATGCCTTCATTTTTCGCCACTACATTCTGGCCAAAGAAAATACCGCCGGTTTCATCAGCGCGGAATTTAGATAAAGTATTAAGCGGCTCGTTCTTTTCACTACGCATTGCAGTTTTTGGGTTCACGGTCGTCAACACGCAACGCATGCAAGGTTTAACGATTTCAAACTCGACTTCGCCAATTCGGATGCGTTTCCAGCCATCTTCAGCAAATGCTTCGGTATCAGAAACCACAATGTTAGGGCGAAATTGCGCCATTGAATGTTGCACTGAGCCACGTTCATTTAATTCATCAAGAGAAGCCTGGCTGATCAGCAGTAATGGATAACCATCGGCAAAGCTAACATTGGTTTGAATTTTTTCACGCTGGCGGTTGGATTGTTCACCAGTAAACAGTAGTTGAACTGGTTTACCAATAATAAAGCTAAACCACTGATTGGCTTTTTCGTGAGTACTATAAGAAGGAAAAGTGTCTGACCAAACAGTGCATTCTACTTCTGCCATATCGAATTCATCAAAACGTAGCACTAGTGGCTCTTTCGCTTCTGGGTAAGTAAGTACCAACCCACGCGGATGCAAGGCTGCTTTTACTCGCACCATTTGATGATGTTCGCGTGCCGTCACCATGCGGCCAGTCGAATCGGCCACCATAAAGCGACGATCAAAACTTAGACCTTGTTTTTCAACCCATGCCGAGGACAACTCAACACCGGTAATAGACTTAACTGGGTAAACATTAATCGCATCTAATCTGGCATCTTGCATTGGCTCTAATCCTAAGGTGGCTTCTATTTTGGCGAGTTTTTTCTCTAATTCAGACTTCCCGCGCTCCGACTGATTCATCACTCTTCCTTTTTAAATCTTTTACCTATATACCCAAGTCACTTCAAGATACAGAATTCAGAGCAGTCATCCAAACCTTTAGGCAAGGAAGATTGGCGAAGGAATGTCAGTACCTTTCAAGTCAATCTGACGCTGTATAAAGGTTTAGATGAAGCTCCCGAAGGGCAAGTTAAAACAAGCTTTATGCTGCGTTAAATTGAACAGAGATAGAATAACTATGATCATATTCAATTTGTCTTGCCTAAAGCTTGTTTTATTCTTGCTGAAACTCGCACCTTGAAATTACTTGGGTATATCTACTTGTCTAAAGAATATCAGAATTAACCTTACCTCGATAAGTTATAAATAAACAAAATAGGATGAAAAAAAGTAGGCTTTACTCTATCATTGCGCACCACACGAAAGCGTTTGCTTTTTTAAATTGCAACTGATTGATGAGGTGGGAAACCATGACAACTTTGACCATTACACGCCCGGATGATTGGCACGTTCACTTACGCGATGGTGACGCGTTAGCCAATACCGTGAAAGATATTAGCCGCTACAATGGTCGTGCGTTAATCATGCCAAACACCGTTCCACCTGTAACTAACCTACAAATGGCGATTGATTATCGCGAACGCATCATGGCGCATAACCACAGCGACACATTTGAGCCGTTAATGGCGCTGTATCTCACCGACAACACCACTGCTGAAGATATCCGTGAAGCTCACGCCTCTGGCAAAGTTGTTGCTTGTAAGCTCTACCCTGCTGGCGCGACCACTAACTCAGATTCTGGCGTAACCGATGCCAAGAAAATCTACCCAGTATTAGAAGCGATGGCAGAAGTTGGCATGCTACTGCTGATTCACGGTGAAGTGACGACTCACGATGTTGATATCTTCGACCGTGAAAAAACCTTTTTAGAAACCGTGCTTGCACCAATCGTTAATGACTTCCCGCATCTTAAAATAGTGTTAGAGCACATCACGACTCGTGAAGCGGTTGAGTTTGTTAACAAAGCCGGTGATAACGTTGCGGCAACTATCACTGCTCACCATTTATTATTTAACCGTAACCACATGTTAGTGGGTGGCATTCGTCCTCACTTCTATTGTTTACCAATCTTAAAGCGTGGTAGCCATCAGCAAGCTTTGGTTGAAGCGGCGACCTCTGGTTCGAAAAAGTTCTTCTTAGGTACTGACTCAGCACCACACGCACAAGGCAAAAAAGAAACCGCTTGTGGTTGTGCTGGCTCTTACACGGCTCACGCTGCGGTTGAATTATATGCTGAAGTATTTGATAAAGAAGGCAAGCTAGAAAACTTGGAAGCATTTGCTAGCCACAATGGCCCAGATTTTTACGGCATTGCTCGTAATAGCGATAGCATCACACTTGAAAAATCAGCTTGGGATGTGCCGGCAACCATGCCGTTTGGTGAAGATGTAGTCGTGCCAATTCGCGCAAGTGAGCAAATCGAATGGCAAGTTAAGTAACGTTATATCCAGACAAATTGAAATGACCCTTTATAGTTAAACAACCAACATTGAGGGTCAGTTCAATTGTTCAACTACTCAGGGTCTATTTATTATCAATGGTGTTATTTAATCGATAACCTTTGCATTTAAAGTAACATCAGTAATTAAAGCAACATCGACAAGAACTGCTGCAGTCTTGGATGCTCTGGATTATCGAAAAAGTCATCCGGGCTAGCATCAACCAATAACTCACCATCTTGCATAAACAACACTCGGTCAGCCACTTCACGTGCAAAGCCCATTTCGTGAGTCACGACTACCATCGTCATCCCTTCATTGGCTAAGCTTTTCATTACTTCTAATACTTCCCCTACCATTTCAGGATCAAGCGCAGAAGTTGGCTCATCAAACAGCATAATATGAGGATTCATCGCTAATGCCCGAGCAATCGCCACACGTTGTTGTTGCCCACCAGATAAATGGTTCGGATAATTAGTCATACGCTCAGCAAGACCAACTTTAGCCATTAACTCTTTAGCATCCGCTTCAACATCTTTACGTTTGCGCTTTGATACCACCATCGGCGCTAGCATGACGTTTTCAAGCGCTGTCTTATGTGGAAACAAGTTAAAGCTCTGAAATACCATGCCGACATTTTCACGTAAGGTATTAATATTGGTTGAACGTGCGTACATATCGACACCATCAATCACTATCGAGCCATCACTAATCGTCTCAAGCTGATTAATAGCACGTAAAAATGTCGATTTTCCTGAACCCGATGGCCCAACAATCACTACGACTTCGCCACGCTTTACTGTTGCGGAAACATTTTTTAATGCATGACATCCATTTGGGTACACTTTGTTGATCTTTTCAGCCACGATCATCGGCTCGCCCTGCGCTGTTGTTGGCGCAGATGACTGAGACGAATGGCTTTGATTAGAATTAATCACTGACTGATAACCTCTTTTCTAATGCTTGAATGCCCCAAGATAAACTGCCCGTTAGCAGTAAATATAATAAAGCGACAGTGATCCACACTTCAAACGGTGCAAACGTACCACTGACTACTTCCCGACCTGCTTTAGTCAAATCAGTAATCGCAATCACAGATACCAAAGAAGAATCTTTAATCAGGTTAATAAACTGTCCTGCTAATGGTGGAAGTACTTGTTTAAAAGCTTGAGGCAAGATGACATACGTCATTGATTGTGGATAGGTCATACCCAATGAACGCGATGCTTCCATTTGACCTTTGTGAATTCCTTGAATACCCGCGCGGATAATTTCAGCCACATAAGAAGCTGTAAACATCGAGAGCGCCACAACACCAGAAGTGAAACGATCAAGGTCGAGTACTGTTCCGATAAAGAAATACACAATAAAGATTTGAACTAATAATGGCGTACCACGGATCAATTCAATATAACTAACGGCAAGTTTACGTAATGCGATATTGCTAGAAAGCCTCATTAAGGCAAGAAACATCCCTATTACAATCGCAAAGACTAACGAGATCACAGACAGCTGTATGGTAACAATCACACCTTTGCTTAAAGTGCCCAGCTTCCATTGGCTCTTTTCGGCCAAAGTATCGCCTTCAAACACTAAATCGCCAGCTGCAACTTTAAGGTTTTTAAATTGCGATAAATCCATCAATTCATCACCGGAAACCGATTGTAGAATTAATGTTCCTTCAGAATTTTTAACGATATCACCATCTAGCGGTGCATTAATAATCTCTGGCTGAGTATCAATGATATAAGGAACTACACGCTCCCAATTCCAGTTGTAATTAATTCTAGACGTCGATAAATAGACGAGAGTAAAAAGCGCAGCAATAATGCCGACAAAAACAAGATTCCAAAAAACCGTATTGGGTTTAGACTGCATAGTAATCCTTTGAATAACAACGTAAAAGACAGATACAAAACAGCCAGAATATAGCGTTCACTATTTCTGGCTGTTATACAGTTTCTTACTGAACTTTATCTAACCAAGAAGCAGACTTAAACCATTTGTCATAAATGCGATCATAAGTACCATCGCCTTTAATTTGATTTAAGTAGTTATTCAAGAAGTTAAGGAAATCAGGATCGCCTTGACGAACCGCAAAGCCTAGAGGTTCAAAAGTAAATGGCTTATCTAAGTGAACCACTTCGCCTTTATGTTGTGCGGTATAAATGGCATTAAATGGTAGGTCATAAACGAAGGCATCTGCTTTACCGTTAGACACTTCAAGTGCCGCATCTGCAGTCGTTTCAAACTTGTTTTGTTTCGCATTTGGTAAGAAGCGGTCAGCCGCAATAATACCTGTCGTGCCTAATTTAGTTGCAATAGTATATTTTTCGTCATTAAGGTCACGGTAGCTAGTAATTTTACCGGCATGCTTAGCATTTAAAAGAACACTTTGACCAATCACCACGTATGGTTGGGTAAAGTTAACCTGCATATTACGCTTAGCCGTAATGGTCATGCCGCCCATGATGACATCACATTTATTGGTTAGGAGGGCTGGGATAATTCCATCCCAAGAAGTGTTCACTGGCGTGAATTTCACATCGATTGCTTTCGCGAGCATTTTGCCTAAATCAACATCAAAGCCAATAAACTCACCATTTTTAGCTTTCATTTCGAAAGGCATATAACCAGCATCAAAACAAACACGAAGCTCGCCTGATTTAGCAATATTTTGCAGAGTGGTATCAGCTAGCGTTGAAGTAGCCGTAAACAAAGTGGCTGAAAGCACAGCCGCTTGGAGTAATTTTTTCATAAAACATCCGTATCATTATTATATTTATCGCTGCATCCCGCAGCCTATCGAAAAGACAAAACATGTCTTTCTTAACTCATTTATAACAAAGTTGTCATTTACATTAAACCATTGATCTTTAAAAAACTTTCATAGCATTTTAAATAAACCATTCAAAGTGCACCTAATTCACTGATATTTATATAATTAACAATAAACAAAAAGATGAGATGAAATTGTCTATTCTATGAACGGGCGCATTTCGATCAAACGCTATAAATCCCATCACAAGCTTCAATTAACTTATCGACTAATAATTTACTTTGCTGACTCAATTGCTTTTGTGCATGCAGGATTAACTCCAGCGCTGGCACATCTGGCAAGCCATCCTTTGTATTTAAAACTTGATGAAGCGGTGTCACTAGGCGTGTAGGTAGTAGCGAAACGCCAAGCCCAGCTTCTACTGCGCAGCCTACCCCTGAAAGACTACTGGTGATGTAAGACATCCTCCAGCGCTTACCTAGTGAATCAAAGGTATGCGCCATTTCACTGCGATATAAGCCAGTGCTTGGTAAACCCACCAGCGGTACGGTAGCCTTTTGTAAATTATTAAACCCTTTACCATCAATCCAACTTAGCGGCTCTTGCCATTTAGCGATCCCTTCTGCTTGGCCGGGACGGTGTTTGACGAGTGCTAAATCCAATTCATTGTTTTGAAACTGCGTCCATATTTCGCTACACATACCACTTTTCACTTCCAAACGTACCTCGGGAAAGGCTTGAGAAAATAGCGATAATGTCGGGACTAATTCATGGGTGGCAAAATCTTCCGGCACGCCAAGTTTAATCGGTCTTTGCTCTGCCGTGCTCACAGTTTCTGCAATCGCTTCTTCCATCATGGTGAGAATTCGACGAGCATGACTAACGATACGTTCACCTTCTATTGTCGGCGTGGCGTAGCGCTTTTTACGTACTAGTAGCTCACAGTCAAGTTGTGCTTCGAGCTTGCGGATCTGCTGGCTAATCGTCGATTGAGTTAAGTGAGTACTGTCGGCGGCGCGAGTAAAACTTCCGGTATCCACCACCGCGACTAAGCTGCGTAATAGCACAGGATCTAAAGTTGTATTCATATTTCATCTCACTTACTGATTCACCGGATTTACTTATCACTCCAAACTAGTGGATTACCCACTAATAGTAATTAAATTATTTAATTTTTAAATTTAAAATGTGAAGCGCATAATAAATCTATATTTCGTTTTCTCTCTTGTATGAAGGATCACAAGAATGACCAATAAACACACCTATTACTCTCCGCAGGGAGGCCTACCACCTCAGACCCAACTATTGTCTGATCGTGCGGTACTTACCGATGCTTATGCCATTATTCCAAAAGGCGTATATAGCGATATCGTGACCAGCTTTTTACCATTTTGGGAAGGCATGCGTATGTGGGTGATCGCTCGCCCACTTAGCGGATTTTCAGAAACCTTTTCTCAATATATTGTCGAAATCGAATCCGGTGGTGGCTCTAATAAACCTGAACTCGATCCTGCTGCTCAAGGCGTATTGTTTGTGGTTGCCGGTGAAATGGAACTGACCATTGAAGGCGAAAAGCATCATATGACCGAAGGCGGTTACGCTTACCTACCACCAAAATGCAATTGGACGGTACACAACAAGGGCAATGAGCCGGTGCGTTTCCATTGGGTGCGTAAAGCTTACCAATACGTAGAAGGGCTAGATGTTCCTGAAGCATTCGTTACCAATGAAAATGATATTGAACCGATTCCGATGCCTGAAACCGATGATGCGTGGGCGACAACACGTTTTGTGGATTCAACCGATATGCGCCACGATATGCACGTGAATATTGTGACATTCCAACCGGGTGGCGTGATCCCATTTGATGAAACGCATGTAATGGAACATGGTTTATATGTCCTAGAAGGCAAAGCGGTTTATCACTTAAACCAACAATGGGTTGAAGTAGAAGCTGGCGATTTCATGTGGCTGCGCGCTTTCTGCCCACAATCTTGTTATGCCGGTGGCCCTGGCCCGTTCCGCTACTTGCTATATAAAGACGTAAACCGTCACATGCCGTTTATTCGTCCGACCAACTAATTGGTTAACGAAAAACATAAAAAAAACCTAGCTCACTTTATAGGCGAGCTAGGTTTCCTTCGTTACGTATCACTTATGTCATGTACAGCTGCTGTTATGTATTAGGGGGATAATTACATAATAGAGCCTGATTAGTATCGGCTTTTTCAGCATAGGTAAAAACAGAAGATTTAATGACGGATTATTTCCCTATTTCCGCGCTAGTATCTTCTAGCCCTTGAACCCTAAAACAAATTTCTTCATCTTGATATACAACATCAAGTTGATAGCCATTTAGCTGACATAGGTTATTAACAATCGACAACCCTAGACCATAACGATCATTAGACGTTCTGGATTGATCAGCTTGATACATAGGCTCTAATAAGTGTGCGATATCTTGTTCGGTCAATACTGTGTGTACTTGGTTTCGAACTTCTAACACTACCCCAGCTTGTTCTGGCACTAACGATACCGTGACTTGAGAACCTTCTGGGCTATAAAATAATGCGTTATCAATTAAATTTTGCAATATCGTATGTAATGAAAATGAATCACCAAATATCAATGGCTTATCAATTAATATTTGAATGCGGCTATCGACATCAGAAAACTTAAAGGTCAGCTCTTCCATTACTTCACTAACTAACTGATATAAATCGATCGCTTCTAATTCAATCTGAATAGTCGCTGATGATGTCTTTTGCAATAACAATAAGTTATCTACTATTTTCTTCATTCTTTGAGCGATTTTAAACATATCTTGTTTATAGGTTGCCCCTATTCGCTCATCTTCAGGGTAGCGAATGTAAATCTCACTCAAACTCATAATTTCTGCGATTGGCGTCTTCAGCTCATGAGCGATATCGCCCGTTAAACGCTTTTCGTTTTGCAAAAATGCTTGGTTCGCCTTAATAAAAGCATTCAATTCTTTGCGAATAGGTTCGATTTCATCAAACTGCAAATCAGGCTCAGGGATCTCTGTCACCGAACTTTGATCAATGCCAATTTGCTTAATTTGAGCGTTCATGGTTTGCAGTGGTTTCAAACCTTTATCAACGATACGTATCGCAATATAACGCATCACTACGATAGACATAAAAAACGTCACGACCAGCAAAATATCAATTAATACCAACATACTCTCTGAAGAACGATTGGATTGATATAAGGCTAAGTAAGCAGGATGTTCATGAGTAGATGACAGTTGCTCGGATTCAGGTAAAAAATAGGAAAGAAATGCTCTTCCCTCTTCCCCATTTGGCAAGGTGACATCGAGTAATTGATTGGTATTTAGCGGAAGAGTTAACTTGATAAGGTCTATCTTTGGATACTGAGCTAATGATTTGGAGCGTTTGAAACTGCCACTATTAGACCACAACTGATAAAAGTGAGCATCTTCGTCTTCTTGAAATTCAGAGAGGAGGTCATCATCAAAAGTTAAGCGATCACCTGAAACCTTAACAAGCGATTTCATATAATTCGCCTTATTGACGAGGGATATATCAAATTGCTTATCTACCCAACTATCTAAACTTAAATCAATGGAGAGATAAACTGCAAAAATGATGATGCCAAATACCAAGGAAATCGAATTGACTAAGTTACGCTTAATTGAGGATGTTTGTGATTGCTTATACATTAGGGGTCTCTTCGACAAAATAGCCAAAGCCGCGCTTATTTTTAACTGGCAATACACCACCTAGCGCTCTGACCTTTTTCCGCACTGAAGACAAGTGGGATTCAATGGTATTTTTCGATAAATAATCAAAGCTCCCCACCACAGATTCACTGATCATCTCAACGTTGACTATTCGCCCTTTGGCAGAAAATAAACATTCCATGATTTTAAACTCATTGCGAGTCAGTTCGATCTCCTGATCTTGATAGCTAAATCGTTTCGTTTCAAGATCGAGACAAAAACCACCGACCTGATGATGGTTTCCTTGTTGAAGCAGTTGGCCTCTACGTAACAAAGCTAAAATTCTGGCATGTAATTCTTCAAAGGAAAATGGCTTAGTTAAGTAGTCATCTGCTCCCTGCATTAGACCATCAATTTTATCCTGAGGTAGTGTCTTGGCAGATAAGATAAGAACCTTGGTTTGAATCCCTTGCTGGCGTAAAGATCGCAAAATACTCATACCATCTACATTCGGGAGCATTAGGTCTAAAACGATCAAATCATACTGCTGATTCAAGGCCATGGTTAAACCCACAGAACCATCACCCGTTTCATCAACAGTAAAACCAAGATTATTTAATCCAACACTTAATCCGCGGCGCAATGCTTCAGAGTCTTCAATGATTAATACTTTCATCTTTTGCTACTCTCTGCTCAAATTAGGATCTTGTCTGAATTCATGCCATCAAAATAACGGGTAAACAATCACGCCCCACACCATCGCAGACATAATCATGCTTAAGGTAACGACGGCTGAGCCAACATTTTTCGCCACACCAGATAAAGTGTGATACTCCAAACCTACCCTATCAACAACCGCTTCAATGGCGGTATTCACCATTTCCGCAAATAACACAAACATCATAGATAAAATTAAGCACACCGATTGCACCGCGCTAATATCAAGGTAGCAAGCCAAAACGGTTAATGGGATAAATAATACTAACTCTTGCTGAAATGCTGCCTCATTTTTTATCATCCACTTCAAACCATTAAAACTGTGCTTTAAGGTAAAAATGATGCGCATAATACCGGTTCGTTTTACGACAACTTTTTCATTCATCTTTATTGGTAACTCTATTCAATTTTATACGTGACAGTTAGAAAATAAATCTAAGCTTGCTTGTTTAGCTTCGGTGTCCACTCCATATAACCCAATCAAACTATGAAAAAAGTTATCATGTGTGTAGCGAGATTTCTGAGCTTCCTCTTTTACACAAGCCTTATCAATCAGTTTTTGTTTTGCATATTGCTTCGGAAACCATAACAACCAAGGAACGGTTTTCTGCTCTTTTGGCGCAATAGCGTAGGGCGTACCATGCAAATATAAGCCATTTTCACCGAGTGATTCGCCATGATCAGACACATACATCATCGCAACATTATAGTCTTGTGAATGACCCTGTAGTTGCTTGATCACCTGCGCTAAGAAGAAGTCAGTATATACCAGAGTATTATCATAAACATTGGTAATTTCTTGGTCTGTACACTGCTCAATATCTTTTCTATTGCACCATGGGGCAAACTTCGCAAATTTTGCCGGAAAGCGCTGAAAATAAGTGGGGCCATGGCTACCAATCGCATGTAAAATGATCAACTTATCTTTATTATCTTTTTCGATAAATTGCTCGGCTGGTTTTAACATCACCTGGTCATAACATGTATTGCCATCACATAAATCGTCATCTTTAGTCGGGTCAATATCAATCAACTGAGTATTATGGGCAACGCCTTTGTCTCCACCATCATTATCAACCCATAATGTTTCCACCCCTGCCTTTGCAATAATATCGACAGCATTATCTTGTGCATTAGCTTTCGCTTTATTGTAACCAGTGCGATTCATGTTCGAAAACATGCAAGGCACAGATAGCGCGGTATAAGTGCCGCATGACGACACATCTTTAAATGAAATCAAACCAAGATCTTTAGTGTATGGCTGCGTGTCGCGAGAATAACCATTATCCGAAAAATTCATTGCACGAGCCGTTTCCCCTAACACCATCACCACTAAGGTTGGTTTGTCATTTTTTGTCGGCAGCAATTTGGCATCATCACCTAATGACGTATATGGCAAGGGCTTAGTTAAGTAATTACGCTTAATGTACTTATACGTATCATATACATGCGCAGGAATTATCATCTTATTAAGGTAACGGTTATTTCTCCCAACGGAGGCATAATCTTTATAAGTGGTAATCGCAATGATGGTAATGAAAACAATTGAAACCAATATTAATATCACTCGGCTCACCAATTCACGGAAAACTGATGAGTGAAACTCGACCCTAACCCATACTAGTACCAGAGTGGGAATCAGACCAAAAATCAAAAAAGAAAACACCGAACGAATATTTAAATAAAACAAGGCTTCTGATGCATTGGTTTCCATAATATTTTCAATCATGGATGTATCAAATAGAACATGAAACTCTTGCATGGAATACAACGCAAGAGCGGAGCTTAAGAACAGAAAGCCATACCAAGGCTTAAGAATGAATGGTAGCGTTAAAATTGAAAACACAGTAATAAAAGCAAAGAAAAGCACAAAAGGCCCAGTATAGGGAAACCAAACATCTGGCACGTTTTTACCAAGTTCAAAAACCTTTGATACGATTGGGTAGTTTAGAATAAATCCAAAATAAAAAGAGACGACAAGAATGAAAGTGCTTGTTTTCACCTTAGGACGAAACGCATTATCAAAAGTAAATAATCGAAATATAAAAGACGTCATTGAAAAACCTTGTTTAAGCCACAAATATGAATAGAAACCTGAATGACCGCACTACTATTGAGCCATTACCGACAAATGCTCAGTAACATCAGTGTGATACCAATCATAAAGATTTACAGATCGTCCATTAATGACGCCATAGGTCTCTGAATTTGTGTGAGTAAACAAGCCAATACAATTAACACCCGCAGCGTCTGCCAAATGCAAAGGTCCTGTATCACAAGAAATAAAGGTATCTACATTTTTCAAAAAACTGGCAAGCAAGCGCAAATTATTGTTTTGATATATTAATGATTGATTAGACAGTGGTTGACTAATATCACTGCTCAAAATTTCGACCCATTGAATAGGTTCTATGGACTCTTCTTCGAATTTAATTAATATGTCTTTCCATTGTTGATCGGATAATTGTTTCTTTCCTCTAGCGCCTCGAAAAAAAGCAACTAACTTTTTATTTCCATCATAGACTAGAGTTCTGTCTTTCATGCCTAGCAATTCTTCACTGTCACTAAAAGCTAATTTATGACAAACATTGTTCAACTCTTCTTCATGCGTTAGCTTCTTAATAAGAAACAGTTTATTAAACGCCATATGTGAAAGCTCAGAATCATTCTTAAATGTATGGGTAAAACATTCATTTCTATTTTCACTATGAGATGAAATTTTGTTTTTAGCGGATAACACTGAAGCGATAAAACTATCCTCAGCAGAAGAGTAAGGAACTAACATCAAATCAATGCTTTTTCGTTTTAAAGATCTTATTAACTTTAAACATGACACCACTTTCGAAAATGAGAAGTTAGAGACGAGAATTTCATCTACTCCGATATTTTCAAAAATAGACTTCTGCCATGATTGAGACAATAACAAAGTAATTTTTGCATTCGGATAAGAAGCTCTTACCTGCTTAACAAAAGGGATTAGAAATAAAATATTTCCTATTCTCTTGTTATTTCTGATTATCAATATTGAACTCACCTCCTTCTTTTGTAGGAGATGAGATTGATTTTGGCTGTTATTCATAAACAATCGATATAATAATGGCTCTAGTGTTGCCATCTTACGTCGACGATATCGATCAAAATTCCGTAACCATGTTTTAACGCTCATACTGTACCTACTTCAATTCACTTCATTAACCACGACTTTAAAGGGTCAAGCTGAAGATTTACTGAAGATGCACTGAAACTTAGCGCAAGATAAAGCCACCATAGGTTTGCCAATCTATACTGAAAGTGTATGCTGGAATTGTTGATTTTTATCTTAATACCCAAGAATAAACAGGGAGATGCAGATGAAAGAAGTACCACTCGGGTTTGTTACTAGTACTATTATCAAACGAATAAATTGGGCGGAGCATTTATTCTCTCTGCGCGTGCAAGCCCCTATCAATGCCTTTCCTACTCCGGCTTTCACCGCGGGTCAATTCAGCAAACTTGCCGTACTCAATGAACAAGATGAGTGGGTAAGACGCGCTTATTCGATGGTCAACAAACCTAACTTAAATGGCGACAATATTGAGTTGGAGTTTTTAGTTATCGAAATTCCAGATGGCAAACTTACTCCATTACTTGAGCATAAACAGGTTGGCGATGAGGTATTAGTCGGCACCCTTCCCGCAGGCTTTATGACGATAAATGAAGTACCAGAAGGGCCGAAAGATTTATGGATGCTATCAACCGGTACAGGCATCGGGCCATACTTATCAATCTTAGAAGAAGTCGAACAGTGCCAGCGTTTTGAGCATTTAATTTTAGTGCATGCGGTACGCACCAAGGAAGAGTTGGTTTATAAAGAGAAGATCATGGAGCTGATGAAAACCTACCAAGGTAAGCTACGTTATGTGCCGATTGTCTCTCGGGAAGAAGTGTCAGGTGCCTTATCAGGGCGAATCCCACAAAGATTGCAAGATGGCTCACTTGCTAAGGCCGCACACGTAGAGCCTAGTATAGAAAGGAGTTTTTTCTATTTATGCGGCAATCCAAACATGGTGCATGACACAAGAGATTGTTTGCAGAAAATGGGCTATAAAAAGCACCTACGCCGTGAAGCGGGCCAATTTAGCTTTGAGAACTACTGGTAATTAAAACGCCGTTTTTCCCGATTTAAGCAGTAGATCCAAAATCTACTGCTTATTTTTTTGCTCTAATAGTGCTTGATATTCTTTACGATCAAACTCTTGGTCATGTTTGGCGATGTCGTTGTACACCTTAGTATCGAGTACATAGTCAGGGTACAAACTTTCGGGAATATGACTGGTAAAAGAGTCTCGATATTTATCGTCTATTTTCATTGTCATCTTCGAAATATCGTCAAATACAATTCCAAAATCCTGCGCGCTTAACGATAGAGTTAAAGGCTCGATACCATCATGAATATGATCGACCAATTCTGAATCTGGACGCGTCGCCACATCCGCCTCACTCAGAAGCGCAGGAGTTTGTTGCATGGTGAGATTATAGTTACGCTTTAAGATCATATACTTTTCAGGGATCGGGGTTTCTGAGTCCCACCATGTCCCATCCACCGCATCAAAAGCTTGGCTACTCAATTGCTTATTCAAAGGCTGCAAGTATTGTAGGGTCTGATACAGCCAAATCGACATATTGCGATTATAGTCATCTACCGATAGCGACAACTCTTCCACCAGCAGTTTCGAGGCTAATTTGGCTCCTAACATATTGGAATACAAATCTTCTAACGAATAAGCAGACACTAGCTCAGGAAATAATGGGAAGCTTTTATAACCGTGCCACTGAGAAATCTCATGCCCCTGCGCCATTTTAAAACCGTAGTAAGCAGCAAGCTCGATACTTAAACGCCTTTTTTGTGCAGCAGTAAAATGGGAAGTATCAAATGCTTGAAAGTGAATTTCTCGCTCACCTAGCTCAGGATCGAGCTTAATCGTAAAATCTTGACCGAGCTTCGGGTAAATTTTATAGAAAAGCCCTGTGGTGTTATCTGCGGTATCTCTAACATGAGCGAGATCGATAAAGCCACCTTGCAAGGTGTATAACACGCCATTGTGCTCACCTTGCAGCGAACCTGTGGTGTCATTATCTCGCATAGAAAACTGACTAGAGCTATAAATATGCGGGCCTATGTCATCAATATCGGCGGTATTGGGTAGTTGAAAAAAGGGCACTTTCATTTTACCGACTTCGACATGTTGGCGATTACCAAACGCGCAGCATGGGCGCACACTACCGGGTAAATCAAAGTCAGTGCTAGTCGTCAGGTTATCTTGTGATACTGGCGTTGCCGTTGACAGCATAGCGGCGACATCTTCTTGCTGAGGCTGCGTGGTTTCTGTCCATGAGTAGGTTGAGCACCCTGACAAAAATACGGTCATCCATAAAGCTGTCGTAGCGTATTTTTTATTTGCAAACATCACGTTATTTATCCTAAATACTTACTGGCTTTTCGACTCTTGAAGAACATCATTTTGCTGATGATGGTATTGTTCAATAAAGCCTTTCAATAATCGATTCACGGTATCCGGCTTCTCTAATAAAATATTATGCGCAGAATCCGTCACAATATATAAAGGCCCTTTGGTTTGTTTAGATAACAACATCCCGCTTTCTAGAGGGAAAATCCGGTCATCTTCTCCCCAAATCACTTGAACCGGTGGAAGCTCTCTGTTGGCGATTTTAGACACAAACTCTTCACGCGAATCCATCAAGTGATCCAGCATATAAATCTTTTGCTCTGAATTACTGGCAAAATACTTTTCGTAGAATCCATCCATCGTAAAGGCTGGTACGTGCAGCGGATCTTCACTGGTAGCATTCATTAAGCGCTTTAAGTCAGCATCATTTTTCGGCACGAATAAATCACTCGGTTTTTCAATCTCAAAGCGAGCTAATAACGCATCAAGATCTTTTTGCTCAAACGCTCCACCCGGGCTAGAAATGAATGTCGCGGTAGTCGCAATATCATAGTTAGCCAATAAACCATAGACGATAAAACCACCATAAGAATGACCGACAATATGCACATTGCCATCAAGATCGAGGTTTTTTAATAAATCAGCAATCACTGTCACTTGATCTTCTAAGGTAGGTTGAAGATCACTGGTCGACTCGCCGTACCATAGAATATCCGGCACAATCACTCGATATTGACTACCTAATTCTTGCATAGTCGATTGCCAGTTAGATAATCCATCTCCACCGACACCATGAATCAAAATCACAGTATCTTGGCTGGCGACTTGGTTATCCCAATAATGCACTTGAGTATGATGATCCTCATCATTCAAAGTAAGGGTATGTTCGGTAAACCCTTCATCCGCCACGTTAGAAGCAAGGTGATTCACGTATAAATTCGTTGTTGTACTACAAGCGGTCAATAATAAACTTGCCGCCGCTAACCAAACCTTTTTCATAATGATACCCAAGTGACTTTGTTAATTTTTAAATCCAAACTTACATTACATACTTAAACCATCGTTAATATCGATAATCTAAACCGATGAATGCACTAGTCCGCTCACCCATACCAACTTCAGCAATTACATCCCAAGTTGGGCTCAATACATAGTTAAAACCTAGTGTGGTATTCCATTCAGACTCAAGCTCTTGTTTGACATCAAAACGGCCATCAGGGGCAATCGCATTAACGGCAGTCGCAAGATCGCCAGATAAAATATCACTCAAATCACCGGCCATTTCTTGTTGAATCCCTTGGTACATTGCCCCAACCCAAACGCGTAATTCATGGTTATAAGGGGTAAAGCGGTAACCAACACGCGGAGACACTACCACCGAGTTAATTTGACCATCTAGAATATCTAATTCGGTACGTGAGAAATTGACATCCACTATCGTAAACCAATTACCAACCCCACCAGCTAATGTCGTCCCGATGCCATACGTCACTCCATGATAATCCAAATCAAAATTACCAATATGGCGAGTTTCATCAGGATTCCGGCCACACAGCTGATTAACGATTGAAGCTAAAGGATTGCCTAGAATACTCGTCGGACGCCCCGCTTTACAGGTGATCGGCGCTGAACTTGTGCCATCGGTATAACCTAGTAATCCATAAACATTCAAAAAGGGAAACAGCCACATATCCCCACGTAAAGTCACATTACTGGCTTGCTGGCTAGCATCAGAAATATCAAGATAATTATCAAAAAGGGCGTCAGAAATGGTGCTGAGATCTTGATTAGGCGCAACCGAAAGCGGCCCAGATAAATTGATGCTGTTGATCTTAATCGGTTGATCCATGCTCATGTAACTAAGAGAAAAACCGTACGTTTTCGGTAAGGTATAACCACGTTCGCGCGCTTCTTTACCCCAAATAGGAAAGAGTCTCTCTTGATCGGTATTTTCTTTTGGCCCTACTGGATCGGCTTCACTTTGGATAGGTGAAGTCATATCCGCATGGCTGGCAGTTGAAATAGAAAATAGAGCAAAGACTATTGCACTACAGAGCACCCCACTTCGAATCTGTTTTTTCATAGTGCTCAATGACTTTCTCCAAAACATCCATTTATAAAAATTCCAATCCCTTAACGTTATTATAAACATCAATAGAGCCATTCGCTAAGCAATAAAGCAGCGTCAGAATTTTCTTCACTGTCATTTATGTTTCAAATTACTGTAACACAACTGTCATATTCCAACCCTAAAGTGGCTTTCGTCAACTGAACGACTTAACGGCATGAAGCCATAAAGGAAACGAAAGTATGAAAAAGACAGTAATCAGCGCTCTAGCAATCCTAAGCGCGCTAACAGTAAACCCAGTATCAGCCAAAGAAACTATCTCTGCGGTAGGTTCAAGTAGTGTTACTCCGTTAATGGAAGTCTTTGCTGAAACATACATGAAAGCCAATTCTGATGTATTTGTTGAAGTTCAAGGACCTGGTTCTTCAGCGGGTATTAAAGCTGCAAAAAACAATTCAGCTGACCTTGGCATGTCTTCTCGTGCTTTAAAGGCGGAAGAAAAAGAGCCGACATTAACAGAAGAAGTCGTTGCACGTGACGGTATCGCCGTTGTTGTTAACCCAAAAAATACATTGAAGGGTTTAACTTCTGAGCAAATCACAAAAATTTATAAAGGCGAAATCACTAACTGGAAAGACGTTGGCGGTGAAGATAAGCCTATCGTAGCGATTACACGTGATACTGCTTCTGGTACTCGTGGCGCATTTGAAGACATCATGGATCTAAAAATGAAAGTGAACGATATGAAAGTATCGGCTATCTCTCAACGCGCTCAAGTTGCTAACGGTAACGGCGGTCTAAAAACAATGGTCGCAAGCAACCCTTACGCTATCGGTTACATCTCATTAGGTACGGTTGATAACACGGTTCACCCACTAACGGTTGATGGCGTTGAAGCAACGGTTGAGAATGTTAAGAATGATACTTACAAAGTTGCTCGTCCTTTCCTAGTGCTTTACCACGAAGGTCGCCCAACACCAACAGCACAAAAATTCCTAGATTGGATGCTAACTAAAGACGCTCAAAAGTTAGTAACTGCACAAGGCTACATTGATATCCACTAAGCAACACCTTTAACTTTAATTGCTCAGCTCGCAAGGGCTGAGCTTATTTTCCATCTCGGATACTTAGCATACCCAAAGTCATTGTAGTTGCAGTGAACACCGACAACAAAACTGCAGCAGCATGTTCAACGGGTATAAACATTTTTCGATATGTGAGTTTTGATTATGACCATCGCCACTTATAGTGACAAAACAACAAATAGTGACAAGCTTATGAATACTGTCGCAAATTCGGAAGACCCAACTTCTGAAAACAATGGCAACCTACGCCAGAAAAAAGGTATCGACTGGAAAGAGAAAATTTTCCACGGCCTATTTTTAGGTAGTGCCATTATAGGTATCGTTTCTCTTGCCCTCATCGCTTACTTCATCATTGCTGAAAGTATCCCTGCATTTAAAGCAGTGGGCGTTTCAGGCATTGTACTAGGTGATAACTGGCTACCGCCGGCGTTATATGGTGTCTACACCATGATCGTCGCGTCAATCGTATCAACCTTTGGTGCTGTCCTTGTTGGGGTACCGGTTGGCCTATTAACTGCTATTTTCATTGCTGAAATTGCCCCTAAACGTATCGCTGATGTGATTCGTCCTGCGGTTGAATTATTAGCGGGTATTCCTTCAGTCGTGTACGGCTTCTTTGGTCTAGTGATCATTGTGCCGCTAATTCAGCAAATCTTTGAAGTTCCAGCGGGTAACACCATTCTTGCCGGTATCATTGTACTTGGTGTAATGATTCTACCAACGGTAATTACGGTTTCAGAAACCTCTATCCGCGCAGTACCTCATGCTTATAAAGAAGGTTCGTTGGCACTCGGTGCTTCAAAAACCTTCACTATATTTAAAATCCTCTTACCTGCTGCTCGCTCAGGCATCATGACCGGTGTCATCCTAGGTATCGCCCGCGCTTTAGGTGAAACCATGGCCATTATTATGGTGATGGGTAACGCCCCTGCGATGCCAGAAGGCATTCTTGATTCAGCACGTACCTTAACTGCCAATATTGCGATTGAAATGTCTTACGCAAGTGGTATTCACGCCAACGCGCTTTATGCAACAGGTGTCGTGTTATTAGCATTCATCATGATTTTAAATGCAGCTCTTCTGTACCTTAACCGTCAGAAAGCGAGGTAAGCACTATGAATTTCGCAAAAGACTCAGAATTACTCAAACTGAAAAAACAACGTCAAAATAAAGATCTTATTTTAAATGCTTTCATCTGGATCTCTGCTGGCTTAACGGTTGGTTTCCTGTTCTGGATTATCTGGTACATTTTATCCAATGGCTTACAGCACGTAGATTGGAACTTCATCACCGATGACTACACTCGTACGGGTGAAGAGCACGGTATTTTCCCGATGATCGTGTCAACCATCTATATGGTAATTGCTTCCATTGCGGTCGCTGCCCCACTCGGCATTATGACGGCGATTTACTTAACCGAATACGCCAAACCGGGTAGTAAATTGGTTAAAGTGATCCGTTTTTGTACTGAATCATTAGCCGGTATTCCATCGATCATCTTTGGTCTATTTGGTATGACATTCTTCGTTGCGGTAATGGGGTTTGGTTTTTCAATTTTGTCTGGTGCTCTCACACTCAGCATTTTGATTCTACCTGTGATCATCCGTACCACCGAAGAAGCATTAATGGCGGTTTCACAAACTTACCGCGAAGGTTCTTACGGCCTTGGCGCATCAAAAATCTACACTATCTGGCGCTTAATTTTGCCAAGTGCCATGCCAGGTATTTTAACGTCGGTCATTCTAAGTATTGGTCGTGTCATTGGTGAATCTGCCCCGGTTTTCTTAACCGCAGGTATGGTTGCTCGTATTCCAGAATCACTACTTGATTCAGGCCGTACGCTAACCGTTCACCTATATAAATTAACGACAGAGCTATTTACGGTCGATGAATGGAACCAAGCTTACGGCACTGCCACCGTTTTGATTGTGCTGGTTCTCATCATCAATATGTTGACCAAGTTAATCGCTAGTCGCATCAATAAAGCGAACTACTAATTCACAAAACGTAATTTATAAGCTCGTTATTAGTTAAATACACAAATTAGACCTTAAATGAATGATAAGTAGTGGCTCGATAAACATATCAGCGGCTACCACGACAAAGAGATATCACAATGAATAAATTTAACATCGAAAACCTAGATCTTTTTTACGGCGAAAACCAAGCATTAAAAAGCATTAATTTGCCTATTCCACAAAAGAAAGTAACCGCATTAATTGGTCCTTCTGGCTGTGGTAAATCTACCCTACTACGCTGCCTAAACCGCATGAATGACTTAATTGCAGGGGTAAAAATCACCGGAAAAGTGACCATGGATGATAACGACATTTATGGCAATATCGATGTATCAGATCTACGTATTAAAGTAGGAATGGTATTCCAAAAGCCGAATCCATTCCCAATGAGCATTTATGAGAACGTCGCATACGGCTTACGCGCTCAAGGGATTAAAGACAAAAAGCACATTGATTCAGTGGTAGAGAGATCACTGCGTGGCGCCGCTTTGTGGGATGAAGTGAAAGATCGCTTAAAATCACACGCCTTTGGCCTATCTGGTGGTCAGCAACAACGTCTATGTATTGCTCGTACTATTGCAATGCAACCTGATGTAATTTTAATGGATGAACCAACATCCGCACTTGACCCAATTGCGACGCATAAAATTGAAGAGTTGATGGAATCTCTAAAGAAAGAATTCACCATCGTTATCGTGACTCACTCAATGCAACAAGCACGTCGTATTTCAGACCGTACCGCCTTCTTCTTAATGGGTGAACTGGTTGAGCATGATGAAACACAAATCATCTTCAGCAACCCGAGAGATGACCGTACTCAAGGTTATGTGAATGGTGACTTCGGTTAAAAGATAAAGTAGGCAGTTAGGCTCTTAAAAACGGAGCCTAACGCTAAGAATAACTATAAAAAAAGCGATGGAACGTTTGCCCCTTACTGAGGGGCTTTTTTGTGTTTATTTGGTTCTCGCTGGGCGAAAATATAATTGTGAGTGACTCAAACAAACGAAGTAGTTAAGTTCAGGAGTAGCTAAAAATTTTAAGTAAGGCAATTTCATAGGTATAAAAAAAGGGTAAGCCTCAGCCTACCCTCTTATTATTCAATATCGTTTATACCCAGTGACTTGAGATATCAGACTAATTTAGCCTTTTAAGCTAGACATAAAATGCAATTCATAAGCATGTAAACGATTGTTGATCACAAACTCATCATGGTTAATTTCAATGTCACGGAATAAGAAATTACAATACTTAATAAATAAGAAGTAGAACACTGACATTGGGATCCCAGCGTCATAATGACTCTCGACTATCTTCAAGCGATAATTATGTAAGTTATCGTTCTCACGGGTACAGGAGTACATCATTTTGAAATAGTTACTAATCAAGTAGTTCAACTTACCATGGTAAACCGTCAGAACCGCTTCATTTAACTCATTTTGTAATAAATGCTCAGCTTCCACAAAGTTCAGCTTATCCACCATTTTCAGTTTAATCGCTTGTTCTTCTTCTGATAAGTTAATATCGAAGCTATCAAACTCATGGCAAATCGTATCGATCTTATCGATCGATTTTTTACTCATTAGAATCGAATCAGCTTCTTTAATCGCTTGAGGTAAACTTTGTTTAGTTTGAGCACTAAATAGCACATAACCACCGCTGACAGAGAAGACAGGAATAGAAGACGCCTTACAATCATAGGCCAATTTTTGATTCAAACGGATCATAAACTGCTGAGGATCAAACTCATTCTTGGCATTGATGTAAAGCACGATTAAGAACTCATCACCACCCAAACGAACAATATCATCACAAGGTTGGCAGATATGTTTTGCTGCATTCGCAATTAAAGCAATCGCCTTATCACCAGTATCATGGCCATACTTATCATTGATCTGCTTAAATTTATTAGCATCGATTGAAAAGATATGAACATCTTTATCATGTGTCACCGCTTTATCAATTTTCTTATACACTTTTTGGTACAAGCCATGGCGGTTGTACACCTTAGTCAGTGAATCAAAATATTGTTTGTCACTTTCTCGAATACCACGCAACATTTGCTGCAAAATAGTGTAGCTAAATAAGAACACAAACAATGGCATGAAAAATAGGTATGACTGCTCTGCTAAAACTAAGCGAGTCATAGCACTAAATGGCACGGATAAACGTACGCTAAGATGCCCAAACCCAGATTGACTTTGTTCTAAATTAACAGATTCAAAATTTAAAAGTGTCTGACCACTCAAATCCATACCTTTAGAGGTATGACTCAATAGCACTCGATCATCATTTAATACGTCAAGTTTTCCATACTGCATTAAATGAATATGAGTGTTTCTCTGTGATAATGAGTTATCAATCATCTCAACTAAATCACTGAGATACAGATCCCTAGCTAAGAACCCTACCGTTTGACTACGGTAGTTCTTAATATTTTGCACAAAAGTGATCGTTTGTTGACCGGTTATGCCATCCGAATACGGATTAGTGACCCATAAACCCGTGTATTGATTGCCAAATGATTCATATTGTCTTTTCACTTCAGGTGTAAAGTATTCACTCGCCGCCACTTCGGAATAAGCACGATCAAATAAGAACATGAAATCGGCATCTTTCGCGACAAAATAATATAGAGCGGGAAGAGTAGGATGCGGTTTAACCAGTCTCACCATTTCTGAGTTTGCACTAGCACTTGTCAGTACGGTACATAAAATATCTAACGTTTCGGAAGAGAACTTCTCGATATCACCTTGCCCCAATAAAATACCACTACGCATATCTCCAGCTTTATTTAGAGCTTGAGCTGCGCGATTACTAAACTGGTTGGTTTCAGGGTCACGATCAATATGAGGCAGACATTGATCAAGTAGGCCAGATTTTCGATTTTCGGTAAGTTTGTCAGTTCGAGTGGGAACATGTTGCAAAGCTGTAAACCGCAAAAACTCAAACTGACTTTGAGTATGGCTTTCTATAGAGTTTATCTCCATAGCAATACTTGGCAGTACATCGGTATTAATACGGCTTTTTAAATTGCGGTATTCATGGAGTGCAAAGCCTACGGTAATAATAAGGGACACAAACACACTTAGAATAATCGTCTGATTTCTAAGTGTTTTATCTTTTTGCAGCATGGGAGTTAAACCTAATAAAGAGCGAAAACTTATACAATAAATACGACTACATTAAAGGTCGAAGTATTACCAGTCATAAGTCCTGTAAGAATATTCTTATATAATACAAATAATACGCTCTTTATGAGAATTTTCTAGTCAGGCCTTGGTTAAATTACTATAATATTTAATTATAAAGCCAACCACCAATCAAATTAAAAAATAGAACTTAACCTACAAATCCAATCGACAAATAATACGAAACATTTCATTTACACATATATAAAAAATAAAATTAACAATCAACTTAGAATAAACTGTTCGTTATTACTTATTTTTCATTTCTGCTAATTGGTTTAAGTGAATATTATTTTTCTCTAATAATTGTTCTAATGCAGGAAATAATTCACCGAGATTTTCTTCTAATGTTTCACGCACCGTATCAACTAACACTTGGGTACTACGTTCGATTTCGATGTTTAACTTAGAACCGGCCTGCTTCAATTCAAAAGTCGTCATTCGGCGAGTTTCAGGGATCAACCAAACGTCAAACCAGCCTTGTTTTTTATCAACATCAGAGATAGTTAAGCTCGCGCCATTAATCGCAATGTAACCTTTCGGGAAGATATAACGTAACCACTGAGGTTCTACCCCAATTCGGATGCGGTAGTTTTCTTCAATATGCTCAACACTGACGACTTGAGCGCAAAAGTCGACATGGCCAGAAAGTGGATGTCCGCCGATCTCAGCGCCATCTTTCGCAGCACGTTCTGCATTCACAGTATCGTTTTCTGCCACTTCACTGAGTGTGGTAATTTGTAGGCTTTTAAGCATCACATCAAAGCGCAGAATGTGAGCGCTTACTATTTCAGTCACCGTTAAGCAAACACCATCGATGGCGACACTAGCACCAATTTCAATTTCCTGACAAAAGCCTTCTGGGAAAGCAATATCAAAGCTACGAATACCTTGGTGATCGGTGACTTTTTTCAGTGTTGCAACGGCTTGAACAATACCTGTAAACATAAAACATCCAGCATTAAACGAAAGGGCTGACTATATTGTCAAAATTGTGGCTTGATACCAAGACAAAGAAGCCATTAATCTCGGCCATAAGTATCTAGGTACAACACAGTCGCGGCCGTTCTTGAGGCAACATTGAGCTTTTTCAGTAGGCTTTTCATGTGCACTTTTACTGTCGATTCTGAGATAAATAGATGATCGGCAATTTGCTTATTACGATAACCCTTCGCCACTTCCTGCAAAATTTGCATTTCACGGTCAGTGAGCTGATCCATCAAATTATCGCCTTCACTACGCGTTTCTAAATGCTCTTTTACTAGGTGGCTATAAACCGGCTCACCTTGCTGCGCTTGCTTTAATAGCTCGATCAGTTCTTCAGGCTCACTGTCTTTTAATAAATAACCATCCGCTTGCGCTTTGACTAGTGCATCAATGTCCGCAGGGTTATCGGATACGGTTAAAATAATAATCTGACTATCGATATTTTCTTTGCGCATCGCTTTTAAGGTATCTAAACCCGACATGCCTTTCATATTTAAATCCAACAGAATAATGTCGGGTTCAAGTTCATTGGCAAGCGCGATAGCATCTACACCATTACTGGCTTCCCCTACTACTTCAAAGCAGCTTTCTAAATTCATTAGTTGGCCAATACCACGACGCATTAATGGGTGATCATCGACTAATAAAACTTTTGATACTGTGTTTGTCATCGGTTACCTACGTATTGTTATTATTTGAGGTTAATGCACCAGTGCTGCATTTATTATTACAAATTCTCACCGCCCCTAGCTGTAGACTTCACACACCTAGCGTCATTTTTAAACGCACTAGGCAGCCTTTGCCTAACATCGAGTCAATATGATGTTCAGCACCGAGTCTAGAGGCTCGCTCTTGCATAATACTTAAACCATAATGATTCGGTTTGGGCTGATTAACATCAAAGCCCTGTCCATCATCTTCAATTTTGACATGAATATCGCTGTTCTCTTGATAGCAATACACATTCACCTGACTTGCGTGAGAGTGTTTAATCGCATTCAGCACCGCTTCACGTATATATTGTAGAAGATGGACCTGCTGTTGAGCATCTAATTCCATCGAGAGCAGTTGATTGTCTACATTCAAAGAAGCTTTGGTTTGCGCTTGCAGTGGCTGCAATAATTGCTTTAATGCTTCGCCAAAATGCGCATCTTCAATTTTTAAGCGGAAGGTACTGAGTAATTCTCGAAGTTGTGTGTAGGCCTGAGCAAGTACTTCATCAACTTCTTTAATTATACCTGTTGCCACTTCACAACGTTTGGCACATAAATCTTGGTTTAAATTGCGCTTTAATAAGGTAATTTGAATTTTCAGATAAGACAGTGATTGTGCCAATGAATCATGTAACTCGCGCGCAATAGTGGCACGCTCTTGCATCAAGATAAGCTGCTCAGTCTGTTTTTGATTATGGCTAAAGTACAAGGCACGCGCCATGATTCGACCTAAGTTTTCCATTAATAAATGATCGAGCTGACCTGATGTTTGCTGCCACTCCAGTTGCCCTAATGACATCGCTTGTTCTTCTAATGGAAAGCTTCTCCATTCAATATTACCTTGCTGCTGACCCGCAAGCAGTTCAATGCCACCGCCTTCTTTTTCATCGATCAATAAACGGCATGCTTGAATACCTTCTACTTTTTCAAAAGCGTCCAACACTAATTGAAAATTTTGAATGGTTAATCGAGAGCTCGATAAGGCTTCCGAGCTATCATATAAAATCTTCAAAGCATCATTGGCTTGTTGTAGTTCATGGGTTTTTTTATCAACCGCAGCTTCTAAGCCTTGATAGAGTAATGCTAATTCTCTGGCCATTGATTGATAACAATGCCCTAATACATCGAGTTCAGTGTCGGAATTAATATCAAGCTGAATGGTAAAGTTTTTATCTTGAATGGATTGACTGGCGATCACCAAATCTTCTAGTGGTTTTACAATTTTATTGCGTACAAAACGCATGATCAGCATGGTGACAATGAAAATAAGTAGTAAACATCCTGCTCCTGCGAACGCAAAAGCTTTTAGTTTATTTTCAGAAAATCGCTGTAAGTTCAAAACAAAAATATCAAGCTGCTCAACGAGCGCTTCTACTTCTGTTAAATAATCGGCTTCTCTACCTGCATTTATATCAACCGAAAGACCGTGCCAGCGATTTTGAATTGAAAGATATTGATATTTAATTTCAGTTGGAACCAGCACGTTATCCAGCGATTTCATAACTGGTGAATTTAGCGATTGTTCTAGCATTTGGCTGTGCTGCTGCAACTTATCCGAATCGGTTTTTATGTCGTAGGCTAAGCGATAACTTTGCATCCGCAGTGAACCTGCCACATTAATAATTTCAGCATCTTTCAAGCTATAAGTAATGGTAAAAGTCGCCACAATGATAGCCACGATAACAAAAATTAAAATGGAAATAAGCCCTTTTGCGATCGTCGAAGCAATTGGCTTTTGTGGAGCAAAATAATGTTCAGAATGACGAGCCCGATTCACACTTTATCCTATGATTAACAATCAAATAAATGATGACTTTTGTAGAGAAGATCAACCGACCTTATATGTAGGAATTTTTTGATTTTACTTGAATACTTAAAAATGTGTGAAGTTTATACAGTGTCAAAATTGATCTAAAACAATTTACACCCCTAATTACCCCTTTGGGGGTATTTCAGCTTGACCTATAAAAACTACAATTTTATGTGGTGAAATAAACATTTAGCACTGTTTGTTTTATAAACAGGCTATTCGTGTTTTACAAAGGTAATTGGCATGTCTAATTCTCAAATTAACATCTCTAGACGACAACTATTTACTCGCCGAAAAGATGCCGATAAGCCCAACTTACCTTGGGTCAAAAATCACCTTTTTACCGATGTATGTACTCAGTGTGGCAAATGTAGCAATGCTTGTCCGGAAAAGATCATTAAATCTTCGGATGGCGGCTTTCCAAGAGTCGATTTCAATCAAGGTGAATGCACTTTTTGTTACCAGTGTGCTGAAGTTTGTCCTGAGCCATTATTTCACCCGAAAACCGAACCAGCATGGCAAGTGAAAGCGGATATTAGCGATGCTTGCCTAGCCAAAAGAAATGTGGACTGTCGCAGTTGTGGTGATAGTTGTGATCCTCAAGCCATTCGCTTCAAGTTAGCAGTAGGCTCGGTCGCTCAACCGCAGATAGACATAGATAGTTGTACCGGTTGTGGCGCATGTGTTTCGGTTTGTCCGACCAATGCGATTACAATCAAAAACTTATAGCAATACACTAAAATATTATAGAGAGCACAATGTCGCTTAACGAAGTTCATATCTCAAGTTTAGTCGTTCATGTTATGCCAGAGCATTTAGCTTCCACAAAAACGACTATTGAGTCTTTTGATGGAACCGAAATATACGGCGAAAGTGAAGAAGGGAAATTGGTCGTGGTGATTGAAACCGAAAATCAAGGTTATATCACCGACACCATTGATGCGATCAACCAACTTGATCACGTCTTAAGCACCGCATTAGTTTTTCATCAAATCGAAGACAATCTCGATGATGAAACAGAAATAACGGAATAATAACAATTAAGTACTTAATTATTTTAAGTAAAACACTGGATTAAAAACCCGAGGGTGATGTATGAAAATGACAAGACGTGCGTTTGTTAAAGCAAACGCAGCCGCTTCCGCCGCCGCCGTCGCAGGGATAACCCTCCCCGCTTCTGCTACTAACCTGATCGTAAGCTCAGACGAAACGGCCATCAAATGGGATAAAGCACCTTGCCGCTTTTGTGGTACTGGTTGTTCGGTTTTAGTTGGTACTCAAAATGGCCGCGTTGTGGCAACACAAGGTGACCCTGAAGCGCCAGTAAACAAAGGTCTGAACTGTATTAAAGGCTACTTCTTATCGAAAATCATGTACGGTAAAGACCGTTTGAATACGCCATTATTGCGTATGAAAGATGGTAAGTTCGATAAGAATGGTGAGTTTGCACCAGTTTCTTGGGATCAAGCTTTCGATGTGATGGCTGAGAAATTCAAAAAAGCCCTTAAAGAAAAAGGCCCAACCAGCGTCGGTATGTTTGGCTCTGGCCAGTGGACTGTCATGGAAGGTTACGCGGCTTCTAAATTAATGAAAGCGGGTTTCCGTTCAAACAACATCGATCCGAATGCTCGTCACTGTATGGCTTCTGCGGTAGTTGGTTTCATGCGTACTTTCGGTATTGATGAGCCAATGGGTTGTTACGATGACTTCGAACACGCGGATTCTTTCGTACTTTGGGGTTCAAACATGGCAGAAATGCACCCAGTACTTTGGACTCGTATTACTGACCGTCGTTTAAGTCACCCACATGTGAAAGTAAACGTTCTTTCAACTTACTATCACCGTTCTTTTGAATTAGCTGATCGCGGCATGGTTTTCCACCCTCAATCAGACCTTGCGATTGCTAACTTCATTGCTAACTACATCATCCAAAATGATGCGGTAAACTGGGATTTCGTAAATAAGCACACCCACTTTAAGCAAGCAGCAACCGATATCGGTTATGGCCTGCGTGATGACGATCCTCTACAGCTAAAAGCGAAAAACCCGAACTCAGGCGATATGTCTGATATCAGCTTTGAAGCCTATAAGAAATCAGTGGCACCATACACCGTAGAAAAAGCCTCTGAAATGTCAGGTGTACTACCTGAAGATCTGATTGAACTAGCTAAGCAATATGCGGATCCAAACCGTAAAGTGATGTCACTTTGGACTATGGGTATGAACCAACATACTCGTGGCGTTTGGATGCAAAGCCTAGTGTACAACCTGCACTTACTCACCGGTAAAATCTCAGAACCAGGCAACAGCCCGTTCTCACTAACCGGTCAGCCTTCTGCATGTGGTACTGCACGTGAAGTGGGTACGTTCGCGCACCGTCTACCAGCGGATATGGTTGTCGCAAACCCTAAACACCGTGAAATCGCAGAAAAAATCTGGAAACTACCAGAAGGTACTATTCCACCAAAACCAGGCTTCCACGCAGTACAGCAAGATCGCATGTTGAATGACGGCGTACTCAATGCTTACTGGGTAATGTGTAACAACAACATGCAAGCCGGTCCAAACATCAACACTGAACGTCTTCCTGGTTACCGTAACCCTGATAACTTCATTGTATGTTCAGACCCATACCCAACAGTCACCGCGCAAGCCTCTGACCTTATTCTTCCAACCGCAATGTGGATTGAAAAAGAAGGCGCTTACGGTAACGCAGAACGTCGTACTCAAGCTTGGTATCAACAAGTATCGCCAGTTGAAGGGGCAAAATCTGACCTTTGGCAAATCATGGAATTCTCAAAACGCTTCAAGATCGAAGAAGTGTGGCCAGAAGATTTGATGGCGAAAGCACCAGAGCTTCGCGGCAAGACCATGTACGACATTTTATTCCGCAACGGTAATGTTGATAAGTTCCCGCTAGAAGAAGCACAAGAGCTTAACGATGATGCGAAATCAGCTGGTTTCTACGTACAAAAAGGTCTATTTGAAGAATACGCTGAATTTGGTCGTGGCCACGGTCATGACTTAGCACCTTACGATGTTTACCACACGGTACGTGGTCTGCGTTGGCCGGTTGTCGATGGTAAAGAAACGTTATGGCGCTTTAACCCAGAATATGACCCATACGCCAAGCGTGAAGGTCGTGACTTCTACGGTAAGCCAGATGGTAAAGCTCTGATCATTTCAGCGCCTTACGAAGCGCCACCAGAAGTGCCAAATGAAGAGTTCGATTTATGGCTATGTACTGGCCGTGTTCTTGAGCACTGGCACACCGGCACCATGACACGTCGTGTACCTGAGCTATACAAAGCTGTACCTGATGCGCATTGTTTCATCCACCCTGATGATGCAGAAGCTCGTAATTTACGCCGCGGTGATGAAGTACTGATTACATCGCCACGTGGTGAAGTGCGTGCCCGTGTTGAAACTCGTGGTCGTAACCGTCCGCCACAAGGCTTGGTTTTCGTACCGTTCTTTGATGCTCGTATCCTAGTCAACAAATTGATTTTAGATGCGACCGACCCACTATCTAAACAGACTGACTTTAAGAAATGTCCTGTGAAGATCACGAAAGTTGGCAGTGTTTAAACCTGATTTAAGCACGAGCAATAAGAAATGAAGGTCACTCAGTAGAGACCTGAGTGACCAACAAAGAATCGGAGAAGATTATGAAAAAAATCATCATGGCATTGATCGCCGCAAGTGCATTGATCATGGGTGCCGTACAAGCTGAAGATGGTGACACTATTACCCCTGCTGCAACTAATCCAGGTGGTATCGGTGGCGTTGAATCATTACGTGGTAGTGCTGAACTTGAAGCGACACGTCCTGCCGACGACTTTAAGCGTTTTCCAAAAGACCACAAAGTCGATAGCAGCTATGTGTATCAGCCACCATTGATTCCACATACTATTCGTAACTACGAAGTATCGCTAAACGCGAACAAATGTCTTGCTTGTCATAGCTGGAAAAATGCGAAAGACATGGGCGCGACAAAAATCAGTGTAACGCACTACGTAAACCGTCAAGACGCTGTATTGTCTGACGTGTCACCTCGTCGTTACTTCTGTTTGCAATGTCACGTACCTCAAGCAGATGCAAAACCATTAGTTGAAAACAAATATGAGCCAGTAGACTCATTAAAATAAACGCTGCGCCTAGGTGACTTTAAATCAATGTGATGCAAAGCAAACCTAGGCCAAAAGAGAGACGATTATGAAAATCTTAAAAAACTTTTGGAAGCGTTTATCCACCCCAAGTAAAGCAGCCGCAGGCGTTATCCTGTTTATGGGCTTTATGGGTGGTCTACTCTTCTGGGGTGCATTTAACACCGGTATGGAAGCGACCAACACAGAAGAATTTTGTTCTGGTTGTCACGCGCCTATCGTGAAAGAGATTCGTGAAACTATTCACTACTCTAACCGCTCTGGTGTTCGTGCCATTTGTTCAGACTGTCACGTACCACACCAGTGGACAGACAAAATCGTACGTAAAGTACAAGCCTCTAAAGAGTTGGTGTACAACTTCATTGGTACTATTGATACCGAAGAGAAGTTTAAAGCTCGTCGTGGCCATCTAGCACATCGCGAATGGCAACGTATGAAAGACAACGACTCGAAAGAATGCCGTAACTGTCACCAGTTCAACTACATGGATTTCTCAGAGCAAGGCCCGCGTGCCATCAAACAGCACTCAACAGCACTTGCTGATGGCGATAAAACATGTGTAGATTGTCATAAAGGCATCGCACATAAATTGCCAGACATGAAAGACGTGGAAGGCTGGCAATAAAGCCACCAGATAAGGAGAAGGAATTATGAGTACTTTAGAATACGTTATCTGGCATATCTTAGGTTACGCAGCCATGCCTGCGATTATCCTAGGTGGATTTGTTGCTGTGGCGGCTATTTGTATCGCCATTTTATCTTTCACTAAAGATAAGCAAATCGACTAGCCTGTCGTTTACTAGCTCTTATACCCGAAGTAACTGGGTGTATATAAATCGCCTGAATAGTTAATTATTCAGGCGATTTTTTATGGCATCAAGCCAGATTTAAAAATTGCTTAACACGTAGTGAATCTGGATTACTGAAAAATTTCTCTGGTGGACATTTCTCTATCAAAATCCCTTTATCTAAAAACACTACCTGATTCGAAACCATACGGGCAAACTCCATTTCATGAGTCACCACCACCATGGTATAGCCTTCTTTTGATAACTGCTTCATTACCGTTAGGACTTCTTCAACCAATTCAGGGTCTAAAGCAGATGTAGGCTCATCAAATAAAATAACCTCTGGTTCCATCGCCAATGATCTAGCAATAGCGACTCGCTGTTTTTGACCACCCGATAACATATTCGGATAAGCATCTAATTTATGCGACATTCCAACTTTTTCTAATTGCTTCTTAGCTATTTCTTCCGCTTGTGATTTCGGCATTTTTTTCACATGAATCAAAGCTTCCATTACATTTTGTAAAACGCTTAAATGAGGCCATAAATTAAAGCTTTGGAATACCATTCCAATACGTTCACGTAACTTAGCTAATTCTTTATGCTTTAATGGTTTCTTTGTTACCGGATTTTGATCAATTCGATCATGGCGGAGATAAATGGCTCCTCGCTCTGGTTGCTCAAGCCAATTCATACAACGTAATAATGTGGACTTTCCTGAGCCAGATGACCCAAGAATACTCACCACATCTCCTTTTTTAATTGTTAAGTTAATATCTCTTAAGACTTCTATGCCATCAAACTGTTTAGATAGCTTATCAATTTTAATAATGTGTTCACATTCAACTGCTTGTGCTTGACTAGACATTACTTAATCCTCGTTTTTCAACATGTTGTATGCAATATTTGCTCGATTTTTCAATTGCAATACTAATAACCCAATACAAAGCGATTGCGACCAAAAAGGCTTTTAATGGAATGAAATACATCGATTGCACGCTGTTAGCTGCAGCCGTAATATCAATCACAGTAATGATGCTAAGGAAGGCCGTATCTTTTAAACAAATAATCAATTGGTTTGCGATAAGGGGAATCGATTTTAAAACAACGCTAGGGCCGATAATCCGCGTAAATATTTTATGTCGGTTAAATCCACAAGCTTCAGCAGATTCGATTAAACCGTTGTCCATGCCTTTACGTTGACCTCGAAAAATTTCGCAGAAATAGGCACCGTGATAAATACTTAGCGACACAAAGCCCACTGTCATGGCTTCCATTCTGATACCCAATTGCGGTAACCCGTAATACAGCAAATAAGCGAGAATCAAAAACGGTAGCGTTCGCATGATGTTCACGCCGAAACGCAATGTAGATTTAATTTTAGTATTCGAATTTTCCATCATATAAAGTAAGCCAACACCAATAAGAAGGCTCGCAACAGCTGACACCCCAAAGAGTGCGATAGTTGTACCAAATCCGGAGACAAAGGTATCTCGCTGCTGCCAAATTATTTCCCACTCAGACATACTTCAATCCCATCCATTTGTTATTGTCCGTTCGGCTAAAGCACACTAATTCATCGTAAATACTGCGTTTTCAATTCAGCGTACGATTGTAGTTTCACCAAGGCACCAATAATGACCATATAAATAACTGCAGCACATAAAATAGGAGACAGTGGTTCATAAGTAACCGCTGAAATTCGGTTTGTTACTCGTGTTAAATCAACCACTCCAATCACTGCAATTGCTGGACTACCTTTAATTAAAAAAGACATTTCATTAATTAATGCAGGTAAGCTCACCAACAACATCTGTGGGAACATAATGCGACAGAAATACGTAACACGTCTCATACCCAAGGCTTCTGCAGCTTCTAACTGTCCTTTTGAAAAATTAAGGAATGCATTTCGCCAAATCTCTGCATTAAAAGCAGCGGTATTCAATGTCAGAGCTAAGATTGCTGACAGGTTTTTATCCAACTGAAGACCAAAAGAAGGAAAAGTTAAAAATATAAAAAGAACTAGTGTCACTAAAGGAGTCGCTCTTGCCCAACTGACGTAAATACCAAGAAATTGGTCTATCCAAGGTAACTTCATCATTCGTACAATCGCAATAACCAATCCAATACTAATGCCAAGAACAATTGAGACAAAAGAAATCCAAACCGTTACCCATGCACCTTGCCCCAGCTGTATCCATGCATAAGAATCCATAACAATCACCCCTTGCTGATATAAATCACCTTTAAATACGCTTTCATCTTCTACTTAACACAAAGCCCAGAATAAAGAGCAGCAGCGTCTCTACTGCTCTTGGCTTGCTATTTTTTTAATTGGTAGACGTTAACTGGTGATATTGATCAACGGTAGTAATTGCATCAGATGGCAATGTATCGAACGATTCTCCAAACCATTTCTTCTGCAACTGAGCTAAGCGGCCTGTTTCTTGTAAATGCTGAAAGAACTCAGTTAGATAATTCAAAAGTTCCGGGTTGTTTTTCGGTACAGGCCAACTTACAAACCCTAAACCAGAGACTGGCAGACCTTTTTTAAACACCTTTGGCTTCGACGTAACAATTTGATTAACCGAGACAATACTATTAATTACATAATCAATTCGACCATTTGCGAGATCTGCATAAGCTTCTGGGTAAGATTGATATTGAATAACTTTTCCTAGTTCCTTACCTTGAGCCTCTAACATTGTTTTGAGTTCGGGTAAACGTTCTAGCAATGCACTACCTGCTTGCAAGCCAACCGTTTTACCATCCAAATCTGCGATCGTTTGAATGCTGTCATCTTTAGCTCGTGCTACAAAATAATGTTGTGCTGATGCAATAGGAGGAGTGAAATCAAATGTTTTTAATCGAGCATCGGTAATAATTGCACCCGTTAACGCTAAGTCATATTGTCCACCCGATACCGCTGCTAATAAACCTGTCCAAGGTAGTATTTCTTGCTTAATTTCAAACTTGGAATATTTTCTTAATTCATCCAATAGATCTTTATTAATGCCTTGAGGTGCGCCTCTCTCGATATAATTAAATGGCGAATAGTTATCTTCCGTTGCGACTTTCATTACACCTTGTTTTTCGATCTGAGGTAAATCTTGAGCTTGTGCAATACCAGTGATTGTAAACACTGATGAAGCCATGATGAGCATTAATTTTTTAAGTGAAAATGGTTTATACATAGTCTGATCCTTTTGACTGATAAGTACCGTATTCACTGTAGATTCACTCTCAACATTGTCGTAGAGCCAATTAAACATTCTCTTTGGGACAGCTTAATTTTTCTTCTTATTTTTTCTTGGTCTAACAATTGCATTACTTCTGATTCAAAGCTTGAAAGTTTCAGATTCACATCAGAATTAGGTGTTGTTTGAAGAGGCTAGGGAAACAAATTTAGTGTATTCAGGAGAGATCATGGCAACGAATCATAATTGCTTTATCGAGTTCGATGAAAAACGTAGCTTACAAGAACAAGTCCGTGAGTATTTAGTAAAAGCTATATTGGACGGTATTTTCCCTCCGGATCAAGCTCTCCCTTCTTGTCGTAATCTTTCTCAACAGCTTAAAGTATCTCGCAATACAGTTTCATTGGTCTATGAGAGCTTATTAGATAATGGCTATTTAATTAGTAAACCTCGCAGTGGTTACTACTTGGCTGAAAAATATCGACACTCCAATTACTTAACATCAGACGATCAAGCACAAAGTGCCTTATCACTTGGTTTTCTCTCAAATGAAACGTCAACCAGAAATGTTGCACCAAATTGGGATGCAAAACTCAAAATAAACACCAGTCAATATCAACGGGTTGTTAAGCCTACGCAATGGAGCTGCTATGAATATCCATTTATTTATGGGCAGCCCTCAATTAATGATTTTCCTTTAGTTCAATGGCGAGAAGCATCACGCAAAGTAATGTCGAACCCTCATGACCATAGGTGGTTATGCGATAAAGTCGATAAAGATGATGAGCAGCTCATTGAACAAATTCGCACTCGAGTTTTGCCCCAAAGAGGCATCCATGTAAACAGTGACGAGATATTAATAACTATGGGGTCGCAGAATGCTTTGTTCATGTTAGCGCAATTATTAATGGATAAAAGTAGTCGCGTTGGTGTTGAAAATCCTGGCTATAAAGAAGCCAACAATATTTTTAGTATGACAGACGCGACCTTGCACCCTCATCAAGTCGACAGTGATGGGCTTTTATTAAACCCTCTTTCTTCAATGTGTGATTTTTTCTATGTGACACCAAGCCATCAAGCACCAACTGGTGTCACGATGAGCGATCAGCGTAGACAACTTTTATTGCAACAAGCACAACAAAACGATGCAATTATTATTGAAGATGATTACGATTCTGAAAGTAACTTTGAAACACAGCCAAAACCAGCACTCAAAGCTCTCGATAAGAGTGGACGTGTTATCTACGTCAGTAGTTTTTCGAAGTTATTAGCTCCAGGATTACGGATAGGCTATATCGTGGCATCTGAAGAGTTAATTTATGAACTGCGTTCGTTACGACGGTTAATGTACCGTCACCCACCCACTCGCTCTCAAATGGAATTAAGCCATTTCATCACTCAAGGTTACTACGACAGCTATTTACGTAAATTTCGCGAACAAACACGTCAAAGATGGGAGTTGATTGATAACGCTGTCCACAAATATATTCCATTTTGTGAACGTTTAGCTAAAAAGGAATTAGCCAATGCCTTGTGGTTACAGACGCCTGACAACATGAACAGCCAACATTTATCATCACGAGCCGCCCAATTTGGCGTATTAATTGAAACGGGTTATTCGCATTTTATGCCAGATCCAAATAACAGTTTATCTATTCCACCCGATCACTACTTCCGCTTAGGTTTTCACGCCATTAAAAAAGAACTGATTGAGCCTGGTATTCAACAACTCGCGAAGGCAATGCAATTTTAAATTGAGTGCTCAAATATTTCTAGCATAATGCTAAAGATCCCACGCATTTTTATGTGTGGGATCTTTTTTCCAAGCTACCTATTTCAGCTCAGATAAACAACGATCTATAATCGCTACACCTCTTTCAATTTCATCAGGGCGAATAATGAGTGGTGGTACGACATGAACTCGATTATTTACAATGAAAGATAGTAAGCCTTTGGCGGCTAAATTAGCTTTTAATTGCGCCATTTTACTATCACTTAAAGGTTCACGAGTTGCTGAGTTTTCCACTAGCTCAAGTGCCCAAAACATACCCAAACCGCGAACTTCACCAATAATAGAATGGGAATGCTTTAAGGTCTTAAGAATTGGCCCAAGCACTTCATTACCGATTCGATCTGCGTGCCCGACAATGCCTTCTTCTTCCATAGCTTCCAAAGTCGCCACGATTGCAGACATTGCAAGTGGATGTCCAGAATAAGTTAACCCACCCATAAAGCAATGTTGTTTGAAATATTCCACAATATCTTCATTTACTAAGACACCACCAGCAGGAACATAACCAGAGTTAACTCCTTTCGCAAAAGTAACTAAATCAGGTACTACGTTGAAGTGTTCGAAAGCAAACCAACGTCCTGTACGCCCAAAACCAACCATCACTTCATCAAAGATAAGTTGAATTCCGTATTGTGTCGCTAATTCGCGTACACCTTTAAGGTAAGCTTTTGGTGGTAACAGAAAGCCTGCTGTTCCCGGGATCGTTTCAAGCAAAATTGCAGCAATACTTTGTGGGCCTTCGCACTCAATCACTCGCTTCAAATGTTGTAGTGCACGCTCACACTCTTGCTCTTCATTTTGAGAATTGAATTCCGTGCGGTATAGGTAAGGATTAAAAAAGTGAACATGTCCTCTGCTGTACTCATTAGGTACTCGACGGAAATCTCCAGTCGCGGCAATCGCAGTACCAGTACTTCCATGATAAGAACGATATGCCGAAAGAACTTTATCGCGCCCCGTATATTGACGAGCCATACGAATCGCATTTTCATTGGCATCCGCCCCTGCATTGGTAAAAAAGACTTTTTTAAATTTATCTGGGGCATGTGACAAGATAAGTTCCGCAGCCCTACCACGCATTAGATTTGCGGTAGCTGGTGCTACTGTGATCAAGCTATCCGCTTGCGCTTTAATAGCATCGATCACTTTAGGGTGCTGGTGACCAATATTGGTATTAACCAGTTGACTGCTAAAATCTAAATATTCTTTTCCTTCATAATCCCAAAGCACACAACCATGCCCGCCAGCAATGACCAGAGGCTTTACGGCTTCTTGTACCGACCAAGAATGAAAAACATATTTATCTAAATCTAATGCCGTTTGATTGGTTTCTATATTGACTACTTTTTTTGGGGAAGCCATATTCATTTTCACTCTCCTTTAATCAACCTAATCCATGTTCCAAATGCCCTGATATAGCGTTCGGTTGATGCCATCATGACGAAAGTTTAAAAGCAGGCGATAGAGTCAGTTTTAAAAAAGTAATGAGCCAGATCATCTGCCCCATGAGCACAATCAAACTGGCTCTATTTGTTGTATTTTCTCTTAGTTACAGTGAAGTGAGTTACCCAATATTCAGCAAACATAAAGGAAGTGATGAGTGTGATTATTTTATGGGCATCAATCTTCACTTTATTTGCAGGAATTGTTCGAGGATATTCAGGGTTTGGATTTTCGGTTATTGCTGTTCTTTGTTTAAATTTGGTGTATTCACCAATAGAATCAATTGCACTAGCGATAGGGTTAGATTTGATGAGCAGTCTGTGGCTTATACCTGGTATTCGCCAACAAATTAATACCCAACTATTGAAACCATTAATGTTGGGTATGTTGGCAGCGCTACCATTTTCTCTAGCACTGATTAATTACATTCCATCCCAACAATTAAAAATGCTCATAGCTAGCGTATGTTTCATTGCTGGATGCTTAATGATACTTAATTTAAAATTGACATGGCTAAATACAAAACATGCATTCAGTGCAGGTATGGTATCAGGGTTTACCATGACGACGGCCTCTGCAGGAGGGCCACCACTTATTATTTATTTAATGAACTTATCATTAAGTCAAAAGGAATTACGCGCGACTTCGATTGCGTTCTTCATCTCTAGTTCATTGATTTCTTTATTAGGGCTTATTTATCTCGACATGATTAGCAGTGATACGATTATCCATTCATTATTTCTGCTTCCTTCAGCTGTCATAGGAAATATAATAGGCAAAAAGCTCTACTTTGCTTTACCACAAATTCCACATCGCTGGTTTAATGCGCCATTACTTATGATGTTGGCCAGTATTATTTTTATAACTTGATAGAGCATCAACTTTATCTTACTCATTACAAACAAGGAACGATTTATGACAAATATCGCTTTTATCACGGGTGCAACTTCTGGATTTGGTCGAGCCGCTGCGCGTCGTTTTGCACAAGATGGTTGGTCGTTAGTTTTATCAGGCCGTCGCATGGAACGTTTAATTGAATTGAAAGAAGAGTTAAGCGGCGTTCCTGTACATATTATTCAACTCGATGTTCGTGATGACCAAGCGGTGAAAACTGCTGTGGCCGAACTGCCTGCCGAGTTTGCTCAAATCAAAGTATTAATTAACAATGCCGGCCTTGCGCTTGCGCCACAAAGTGCTGAAAAGGTCGATCTCAAAGATTGGCATACTATGATTGATACCAACATTACTGGTTTGGTCAATGTGACTCATGCCTTACTGCCTACCCTAATTGAAACAGGTGCAGGTTCGAGCGTGATTAATATTGGTTCAATTGCGGGTGAGTGGCCTTACCCTGGCAGCCATGTTTACGGTGCGAGCAAAGCTTTTGTAAAACAGTTTAGCTATAACTTACGTTGTGATTTATTAGGCACTGGCGTGCGTGTTACGGATATTGCCCCGGGTATGGCGGAAACCGAATTTACACTAGTTCGCACTAAAGGCGACCAAACCGCCTCTGATAACCTATACAAAACCACTACTCCGCTAAGCGCTGAAGATATTGCTGAGCAAATGTTCTATGTTGCGACATTGCCTGATCACATCAACATCAACCGATTAGAAGTCATGCCAACTCGTCAAGCTTGGTCGCCATTTGCGGTTGATCGTGATTAATAGCTATCTTACCTAATAGCTACCTTATTAAGAGTATTAGCAATCACAATCAATAATTAAGCAACGCATACAAAAAAGCTTCCAGTCAATTGGAAGCTTTTTTATTGGATTTATCCGCAGACTATCTAGAGCAACTTTTCAATATCTTCAGCAAGCTCTTCTGCCGAATAGGTTGGCGAATAACGCTCAACTACTTTCCCCTCTCCATCGACAAGAAATTTAGTGAAGTTCCATTTGAGTTCCCCATCATCAAATACTTGACCAATTGAGGTTAGCTTTTCAAGTAAGCCTTCTGAGGCATCATTGGATTTATCTTCATGGCGCTGCATTTTCAAATGCTTAAATAATGGATCGGCATCTGGGCCATTGACTTCAATTTTAGCGAAGTTGGTAAAGCTCACGCCATAATTCACCTGACAGAAATCCATAATACCTTGGTCATCTTCTGGCGATTGCTCCAAAAACTGATTACAAGGAAAGCCTAGCACTTCAAATCCTTTATCTTTATAAGCTTGATGTAGCTTTTCCAAACCTTCTAGTTGCGGCGTTAGGCCACACTTGGTCGCAATATTCACAATCAATAATGTCTTGCCGTGATACTTAGACAGGCTAACTAACTCACCCGACACCGCTCTTACTTTAAAGTCATGTACATTCATCTTAATCACTCCTTAATTATCTTGTTCGACAAACCATTTACACCCTACGTTTTTAACTACTCTTTAGTACTACCACTTTAGGGTAGTTTGAGATCAGAATTGATTTGAATCAGTATTCTTGGTCACAGTTTCGCCATGATAAGCCCAGTTAATTTATTTTTATGGGCGAAATATATATGAATAAGATCAAACTCGTCGTCATCGGTAACGGCATGGTAGGCCACCGTTTTATCGAAGATATCGTCGAAAAAGGTGACTTAAACCAATACGAAATCACGGCATTTTGTGAAGAACCCCGCGTCGCTTATGACCGAGTTCATCTCTCTTCATACTTCTCCCATCACACGGCTGATGAGCTATCTCTTGTTAAAGAAGGCTTTTATCAAAAACATGGCATCAATGTGTTAATTGGTGAACGTGCCATTAATATTAGTCGTGAAAACAAAACCGTGTACTCAAGCTCTGGTCGTGAAGTGCAATATGACAAACTGATCATGGCTACCGGTTCTTACCCATTCGTGCCGCCAATTAAAGGCAACGAAAGCAAAGACTGCTTTGTGTACCGTACTATCGAAGATTTAAAAGCGATTGAAGCGACTGCGAAGAAAAGCAAAAGCGGCGCGGTAATCGGCGGTGGTTTGCTTGGTCTTGAAGCGGCTGGCGCATTAAAAGCACTCGGTGTTGAAACTCATGTAATCGAATTTGCGCCAGTATTAATGGCGGAGCAGCTTGATCTACAAGGCGGCTTAAAGCTACGCAACAAAATCGAACGTATGGGCGTGCAAGTTCATACCAGCAAAAATACATTAGAGATCTTACCTCAAGGTGATAGCGCCCGTAACACCATGAAGTTTGCAGATGGTACCGATTTAGAAGTCGACTTTATCGTCTTCTCTGCAGGTATTCGCCCACAAGATCGCCTATCTCGCCAAGCAGAATTAGAAATTGGCCCACGCGGCGGTATCGCGATTAACGACAACTGCCAAACCTCTGATCCAGATATCTACGCAGTTGGTGAATGTGCTTCTTGGAATGGCATCTTCTTTGGCTTAGTCGCTCCAGGCTACAAAATGGCGCAAGTGGCCGTTGACCACCTACTAGGCAATACAGAAAGCCAATTCACTGGCGCTGACATGAGTGCCAAGCTGAAATTACTGGGCGTAAAAGTAGGTAGTATTGGTGATGCAAACGGCCGTACACCAAACTGTAAGAGCTTTGTTTACCAAAACGATGAAGAAGACGTGTATAAACGCTTGATCGTGTCTGCAGACAACAAGAAGCTTCTCGGCGCAGTATTAGTTGGCGATACCTCTGATTACGGCAACCTACTACAGCTGCACTTAAATGATATGGATCTACCTGAGCATCCAGACACCTTAATTCTGCCTGCTCATGCTGGTGCAGAAAAACCATCAATGGGTGCCGATGCACTACCGGATTCAGCGGTAATCTGTTCTTGTTTTGATGTGACGAAAGGCAAAATTGCTGCCGCGGTTGCCGAAGGCCACACCACACTCGGTGATATCAAAATGGTCACCAAAGCCGGTACTGGTTGTGGTGGTTGTGTACCAATGATCACCCAAGTACTAAACGCAGAATTAGCCAAAGCCGGTATTGAAGTTAAAAATCATATCTGTGAGCATTTCGAATATTCTCGTCAAGAGCTATTCCACCTATGCCGCATTGAAGGTATTCGTTCATTCGATCAACTACTTGAAAAACACGGCCACGGTTATGGCTGTGAAGTATGTAAACCAACTGTAGGCTCTATCTTAGCGTCTTGCTGGGGCGACCACGTATTAAAACCACAACACGTTGGCCTGCAAGATACCAATGACAACTTCCTTGGCAACATGCAGAAAGATGGCACTTACTCTGTTATCCCTCGTATGGCTGGCGGTGAAGTGACACCTCAAGCTCTAGCGGCACTGGCCAATGTTGCAGCGGAATACAATCTTTACACCAAGATCACTGGCGCACAGCGTATTGGTTTATTTGGCGCGCAAAAAGATGATCTTCCAGCTATCTGGAAAAAACTCATCGAAGCAGGTTATGAAACGGGTCAAGCCTATGCCAAAGCACTACGTATGGCGAAAACTTGTGTCGGTAGCACTTGGTGTCGTTTCGGCGTACAAGACAGTGTTGGCTTAGGTTCTTACCTAGAAAACCGTTACAAAGGCATCCGTACTCCTCACAAAATGAAGTTCGGTGTATCTGGCTGTACTCGTGAGTGTGCAGAAGCTCAAGGTAAAGATTTAGGCATCATTGCCACCGATGCAGGCTGGAACATGTATGTGTGTGGTAACGGTGGTATGAATCCTCGTCACGGTGACCTACTGGCTTCTGATTTAGATAAAGAAACCCTAATCCAATACATCGACCGTTTCATGATGTTCTACATCCGTACCGCGGATAAATTACAACGTACGTCAGTATGGCTAGAAAACCTAGAAGGCGGCGTAGACTACCTACGTAAAGTGATTGTCGATGATACTTTAGGCATCAATGAGCAGCTTGAGAAAGACGTTCAAACACTCGTCGACAGCTACACCTGTGAGTGGACTGACACGATTAATGATGAAAGCCAGTTAACCCGTTTTGCTCACTTCATCAACAGCGATGCGCGCGATGAAAACGTGGTATTTGTTCCTGAACGTGAACAACACCGCCCTGCGACATTTACTGAGAAGCACCCGCACTTACGTGGTGACATCCTACACACCGACCTAAACGATAAAAAAGTAACGGAGGAAGCGTAATGACTAGTCAACAAAATACGAATCAAAAAAGTCATAAACCTAGCTGGGTAAAAGTCTGTGCGCTCAGCGACATTACGCCAAAAACTGGGGTTTGCGCTCTAGTTAACGGTAAGCAAGTTGCGATCTTCCGTCCTCGTTTTGATGAGCAACTCTTCGCCATAAACAACATGGACCCGTTTGCTCAATCGAACGTGTTATCTCGCGGTTTAATCTGCGAACACGATGGTGAGCTTTGGGTAGCTAGCCCTCTGAAAAAACAACGCTTTAATCTAGAAACAGGTCGTTGCCTTGAAGATGAAACCATGAGCGTACAAGCCTATGAGATTCGTGTGAAAGGTAATGAGATTGAGGTGAAGGCGTAAACGATTTTCGAAATCTCGTAACTCGTTTCTCGGACTACCCTTTCGAGAAACGAGATTCGATAAACGAGCACCGTTAATAAGTTTCCATACCCATAGCGATTCTTTTTCAATCCCGAATCGCTATCAGTATTCAAACTTTAATTTTAACTTTTGTAGGAAATCACTATGTACGCAGACACCATTAAAAAGTGCTCGAACAACGCAGCTCGTATCGTTAAGCTTGCTGATAATAACCCACTGGGTTTTTGGATTAGCTCAGCTATGGCGGGCGCTTATGTCGGCATCGGCATTATTTTAATTTTCACTTTCGGCAACCTTGTTGATCCTTCTATTCGTCCGCTAGTCATGGGCGCAACTTTTGGTATCGCATTAACATTGGTGATCATTGCGGGCTCTGAACTGTTCACCGGTCATACTATGTTTTTGGCATTTGGCGCATTAACCGGCCAAATCTCTTGGAAAGATAACGCGCGCATCTTGCCACAAACTTGGCTAGGTAACTTAATCGGCTCAGTATTGGTTGCTTACCTATTCTTCCTTGCTGGCGGCGGCAGTCTTCTACCGGATGCAAAAAGCTTCTTACACGCAGCGGCCCTAGGTAAGACAGCGGCGCCTGCAAGCGTATTATTCTTTAAAGGCATTCTATGTAACTGGTTAGTGTGTCTAGCAATTTGGATGTGTCAACGTGTTGAAGGTACAGGCAAATTCATCGCAATTTGGTGGTGTTTATTGGCTTTCATCGGCGCAGGTTTCGAGCACTCAATTGCGAACATGACTATCTTTGCACTTTCTTATTTTGGCAACCATTCAGATGCGTTCACTCTAGGTGGCATCTGGCATAACCTATTATGGGTATCATTAGGTAATATGGTTTCTGGTGCTATCTTTATGGGCATTGGCTACTGGATTTCAACACCAAAAGCTGAGCGTCCAGTTTTTGATAAAGAAGAAGTTGAGAACGTACAGGAAGTAAAAGCGTAGACGTTCCTCGGCTACTCGTGGCTCGTTACTCGGCACTGGTTTTGATGAAATCTTGTTCGAGCAACGAGTCACGAGAATCGCTACACTAAACTCAATCATTATCTCCTACTTTATTTGGTTTTCGGAGTTCGCTATGCAGGCCACCTCTTCTCACGCTCGTCCATTCGTTTCCCTTGTTGGCGCGGGCCCTGGCGATCCTGATTTACTGACAATGAAGGCTTACCGCTTGATTCAATCGGCAGATGTAGTGGTTTATGACCGCTTGGTTTCTGAAGAAATCATGGCATTAGTGAACCCCAATGCTGAGCTATTGTTTGTGGGTAAGAAGCTGAATCATCATTGTGTTCCGCAAGATCAAATCAACCAAATCTTGGTCGACAAAGCGCTGGAAAACAAGCATGTGGTGCGTTTGAAAGGCGGTGACCCATTTATCTTTGGTCGTGGCGGTGAAGAGCTCGAAACTCTCGTCGAAAATGGTGTTGAGTTTGAAGTCGTGCCGGGGATTACTGCTGCATCGGGTTGTAGTGCTTATGCCGGAATTCCACTCACTCATCGCGATCATGCGCAAAGTGTGCAGTTCATTACTGGGCATTTGAAGAAAGAAGGTCAAGATATTCAATGGCCGAGTTTGGCGCAGAATAATCATACTCTCGTCTTTTATATGGGACTCAAACAAGCACCGGTGATTCGCCAAAACTTAATCGAAAATGGGTTATCAGTTGAAACGCCATGTGCCATTGTGGAACGAGGCACTACCCCTCAACAACGTGTGTTAACTGGCACATTGAAAGAGTTAGAGTCGCTAGCGACTCAAGCCATCAGCCCCTCACTCATCATTGTTGGTAGCGTGGTTTCACTGCACCAGCAACTAGATTGGTTTGAATCATAATGCTGAATGAGAATAATAATTAAGCTTTAGAAAAGATTCGGACGGGCTGACCTGATGCATATCATTGGATGGTGTCTTGTAAATTAAACTGACAACCTGATGAGACTGCTTGCTATCTCCAAGTAAGAATTGAAAGTAGCGATCTAAGTTACGATATGTCGAACTATGTTCTGTATCAGGCACTATTTCATTTTTTTCAAAATAGGGTCTGTGTACTCCAACATAGGCTTCCTGATAAACGTAACGCGGTTCACCAGACATTAAAGCGATAAAGCAGGCAGAATAGCAATAGGTTTCAACAGCCGTTTTAAGTTGTGATTGCTTAATAATTTTACCAATCTTAATCGCTTCATTGACTGAGCCACCGAGAGATTGCAGTAAGATATATTGAACATTCTTATGAGTGGCAATAAAGGTTTCAAATCGCTTTGATTCTCCCGATTTAATCGGGCCATTTAAGCTAATAATATCTCGACCTTGGGCATGAAAAGCTTTGTAGGTTGCTGCAGATGAAAAGTTAAGCGATACAATTAATATTAATAAAGCGCAGCCAATAGCGGTATGACGGGGAGAAAAACGAAACACAATTTACTCGAAAAAATAAAACAACCTCCCTATTATCGACATCAATCTTGCTCTCCTAAGCAGATACGATGGATGAGTGTACAAGGAAGCCGCTGAACAATTATTGACCTACGTCAGGCATGCAAGAATAATCCTAAATTTCTATTGAGCAATCAGCTTTTCTTTGGTCGCTTTACTCAGTTTTTTAATGCGAATTTCTTCTTTAAGCGCCGCGCTTTTATCCGCCACTTGTTGTGACCAGACGAGTGATAACGGCCCTTTACCTCTTAAATATTTAGCGCCTTTGCCCGTTTGATGCTGCTCAAACCGACGTTCAAGATCATTGGTAATACCACAATAAAGCGTCTTGGTTCGAGTACGAATTAAATACACGAACCAAGATTTTTCGGTTGGCTGGGAAGTCGTAGTTGGCATGGGTTAATCAGAAATCAAGGCTTTCAGTTCTTCAACTTGTGCTTTCAATTCAGCGACTTGTTGCTCTAACGTGCTGATACGTTCTTCATATTGATTTTGACTAGAAGAAACCGCTGTTGGTGCAGCGGTAGCATAGGATTCAACATCCACTTCACCACAGAATAAATGCTGATAGCGTGATTCACGTTTACCCGGTTCACGTGGCAATTTCACCACTAAAGCCCCTTCTTCGCGCGATGCCATTTGCTCCAATAACGCTTCCACTTGTTTCACATCGCTAAATTCACATAGACGATTGGTGCGAGTACGGATTTCACCGGGGGTTTGCGCGCCACGCAGTAGCATGCAACATACGATGCCACGCTCTTGGTCAGTTAACTTCAATGAACCAAATTCGGTATTACAAAAACGATGACGAAATTTAGACACGCGACTATTGAAACCACTTTCATCCGTCATTAAACGGCGATCAATTAACGCTTGCGCGGCATCCATCACTTCAGCTTCGCTCAACGCCATCACAGGATCGCGGTTACTTTTTTGGTTACAAGCAGTGGTAAGGCTATTTAGGGTTAGTGGGTAGTAATCGGGAGTCGTCACTTCTTTTTCAATTAAACAACCAATGATTCTGGCTTCAATTGGGGTGAGTTCTATATTCATATTGTTTATTCCTTGGGCCTGTTACCCATAAAAATCAGTGATCCCAGCGATAAGGGCGATAGATCTGGCGACCATTATCCGCCACAACGACAATTTGGCTTCGATTCAAATCTAAATCGATTCGTTGCATCATCTTACGCGACTTTAAGTAGGCTTTCTGAAAACGCTGTTGCGCAGTATCTTGTCCGGAAGATTCCGTCACTGCTGGCGCTTTATTGTCTGCTGTTGAATTATTCTCTGTCATTCTTAATCAGATTATCTATATTTAGATCAACATACTGTTATTAAGATATTGGTTTTGTATGTGAATAAATCAAGGCTACACTTCACCCAACTAAGATTTAACCTGCCAAAACATCACAATTGATGAATTTTTCAGCTAGCAAGTGTCAATAAATTCAATTCATCACAATGTAAGACTATGCTTTTAGGCTTATCCCTATATATTTTGATCTTAACTCTGTTTTGTCTGTTAGGTATATGGTTTAATTTGGAAAGTTAATTAATCATCATGAATTAGGAAGAAACTATGGCTAACGTATTTGAAATCGTAAACCAAGCTCGTCGCAAGAATAAACTTAAACGTGAAATTCTTGATAATGAAAAGAAAATTCGTGACAACCGTAAACGTGTTGATTTGCTAGATAATCTACTTGATTACATTCACGCAGGAATGACTCACGAAGAAATCGTTGAAATCATCAAAAACATGAAAGCTGATTATGAAGATCGTGTTGATGATCACATCATCAAAGGTGCTGAAATCTCTAAACAACGTCGTGAAATCAGCCGTAAAATCCGCGAACTGACTGAAGCAGACAAACTACAGCACACAAACGCAAAAAAATAAGTGATTCTTTAATATACAAAAGGCCTCTGCTATGAGGCCTTTGTTTCGTCACTAGAGATTTAATTTTACCGCGCTTTATGTGAAATCACTTAAATCTACAAGGAAATAATAATGGCCCTGAAACGTGTACTTTTAAAACCAATAACACTTTGTGTCCTACTCGGCTTAAGTTCTTCCGCTTTAGCTAATGTTGTCATTAATATCCCTGCTGAAGTCGATGTATTAGCAGCCAATGGCCAAGAAGCAGAGATTGAAGGTGGTTTTTTCTCAAGCACTAAATCTATCACTTTACCGGATGGCGAAAACCAAATCGTGTTCCGTTACAACCCAGTATTCAAACAAGGTAACGACCAAACGACCGTTACTACTGATGCCATCATCACCAAATTTACTGCCTCAGACACTGAGTTAGATTTTGATCTTCCTAAATACCGCAATGCCGATCTCGCACGAGACTTTGACCGTAACCCAGATTGGAAATTGGTTGATGAAGATGGCAATGCTATCGAAGTGAAACAAGATAAGTTGTTAAAGCCGGGTGTTCAGCTTGGTCGTAACTACGATGAGGAATCTGTGGCTTACAACAAAACCGGTGGCGTAGCAGCTATCGCGCCAGCCACCGCAGCAGTAGCTACAACAGCCGCAGTCGCAGCAACTCCAGCCGAAGCCGCACCACAAATGCCGGCTAACAGCCAGTACAAAACCACTGAAGAACAAATGCTGCACTACTGGTATGACAAAGCCGACAGTGAAACTAAGCAACGTTTCCTACAAGCGATTATTCAAGCAAAATAATCTGGTATAGAGTTAGCTAAAAATATCTAGCAATAAAAAAGGGCTTATCTGCCATTTCTAGTTAACGTAGAATTTCTAGTTAAAAGCAGATAAGCCCTTCTTTTATTTGGTTAATTCAAATCTTATTCATCATCAACGACGGGTTTCTTTTTCTTCTTGATCATGAATACTTGTTCACCAACATCAACATTCTTATAGAAGCTCTTATCGCGTTTCACTGGCTTCTTAGCGGTATTGGATTTCTTAGTTACTTTCTTCGTACTCGCCGCGCCTTTCTTCACAAAAGGTTTACGTGGCTTAATGCCTTTAAATTTACCTTTCAAGCCTTCAAGTACTGAGAAGGTCAAATCTTGCTGTAGGTAGGTTTCGACATTCTTAAAGCTCACCCAGTCTTTCGGGCCAACTAATGAGATTGCAGTACCTTTGTTACCAGCACGACCGGTACGACCCACACGGTGTACGTATTCTTCAGTATGTTTTGGCATATCAAAGTTAATCACGTGGGTCACGTTAGCAATATCCAGACCACGAGACGCAATATCGGTCGTCACAAGGATCTTATGAACAGCACGTTCAAACTGACTCATAATGTTATTACGCTGAGTCTGATTTAACCCACCACTTAACGCCACCGCTTTGAGCTGTTTCTCATTAAGCTTAATGGTTAAGCGTTCCGTATCACTACGGGTTGCGGTGAAGATAATCACTTGCTTGTATTCCGCTTCTTCAAGAAGTCGGTCAAGAATCGCTTCTTTATGATCGAGGTGATCACAAAGGTAGAATGATTGGTCGATATCTTTATGTTCTTCGGCTGATAAACCAATTGAAATGCGCTTTGGATCGCTAAGCATTTCATTCGATAATCCGCTTACTTCGGCGTGATCAAGTGTTGCTGAGAACATTAACGTTTGGCGACGACGGTGTTTAGCCGCGTTATGAATACGTCGTAATTCTGGAGCAAAACCTAGATCTAGCATGCGGTCGGCTTCATCAAGAATCAGCGTTTCAACCCCTTCTAAATATAAAGAACGATGCTCAAGGTGATCAGCTAAACGGCCAGGAGTTGCCACGATGAATTTCGGATATTTACGTAGTGCTTTCACTTGGTCATTAAAGTTTTCGCCACCAACAATCAAAGTGCCAGTGTAAGAAAGACCGCCAAGCATGGCTTTTAGCTCACCGAATACTTGTTTGGCTAGCTCACGCGTTGGAGCCAAAATCACACCACGCGGATCTTTAGCAGAAAGGGCTTTGGTTTTTAACGCTTTATGCAGCATAGGCAAAACAAAGGCTAATGTTTTACCTGAACCCGTCTTGGATGAAGCCAATAAGTCTTTACCTGCAATCGCAACAGGGATCGCTTGACGCTGAATATCCGTTGCTTGTGCAAAATTGTAGTGTTGTAGGTTTTTCAGTAGACGATTATCTAAACCAAGATCTTTAAACTGCAAAGGGGTGCTCCAAAAGAAATAAAAATAAACTCATGTGCATAATAGCATAAGGCTTCCGTGGCTCCCTCATACTTTTATTCTCAAATGATCTCAAGCCATTCAGACCACTCTATTTCTAACCTTCAACCTACGCGCCACCAGCTCAACTCCGGGCTTATAGCGTTTCGCTGAAGCGTTAAGGGCAAGCTCTAACGCGCTGTCGGCAATGGTTTCAAAACGTTGAGATAACGAGTTGATTTTTATCGGTAAGAAGTCCAACAAACGATTATCACCATAAGTGGCAACCTTAATTTTGCTCATTAGCTCTGGGTGTTCGAATAACACATCAAGCACGCCTTCTAGCAAAGTATACGAGGTAGTAATGATCGCATCTGGCATAGTGCCTTTATCTAGCCACTTTTGCATCGCTGCTCGACCAGCTTGAGAATTAAACAGCGCGCCATACTCAATATGGGTTTCTAAAGGCTTATTATGTTGACGAACGGCCGCTTCAAAGCCAAGTTGACGCTCTTTCGATATATTCAAATCGGGCAACGCACCAATTAACCCCACCGAGGCAACATCATCAAATAATACCGAAGAGGTTAAGCTCAAAGCACCCTCAAAATCTTCACTGATCACACAGCTAAAATATTCATCATCTAATGGTCGGTCGAGCGCAATCACAGGAATGCCGCGCTTTTGAATACTAGTGTAAAACTCATTGGCGTCTGGAATAGAACTTGCGACAAATAACGCATCAATTCGGCGACTGACTAAAGCATTAACCACTGACTTTTCAGTTTCAGGATCGTCATCAGAACTCCCTATCAAAATTTGATAGCCCGCCTGACGAGAATTAAATTCCAATAATTTAGCAAGACGCGCATAACTGTTGTTTTCTAAATCAGGGATCACAAGCCCAAATGAACGGCTTTGCCCGGCACGTAAAGAAGAAGCGGCATGATCTGGTTGATATTGATGTTCTTCTACTACCGCCATTACTTTTTGCTGAGTTTTCTGGCTAATCCGGTATTTGGTTGCCTTGCCATTAATGACATAACTGGCGGTGGTTTTTGACACGCCTGCCAGTTTGGCTATTTCATCAAGTGTCATCTGGTTAACCCCTTTCACTCACGGTTCTGTGCACTGGATCAAAAATCTATCGTTCCGATCATTATGTTATTTGAATTATAAGCTGAATCGATTCAGTATAAAAGCTGAAAGGATTCAGCAAATTTGAAGTCTGGTCACATTAACTAAAAAATCTCTTATCTACTAAGCTGTATAAATAAGAATTTTTAACCCTAATTGAAGACAAGACATGATTCGCTGAATTTTTTTACCAAACTGCTGAATCGATTCAGCTATATAGAATTAGAGAGCAGGACTATCACAATATTGATAGATATCGGCTCCCAAACCAACAGAGGCACGACAATGCTTATTTTAACACCTCAAGAAGTGACGCTTGCTCAAACAGCATCAGACAAGACTGCAGCCATTAAAAATATTGCCGCCACATTAACTCAGCAAGGTTATGTGGAATCAGGCTATGTCGAAGGCATGCTGACTCGTGAAGGCCAGTCTTCAACCTTTTTAGGTAATGGTATCGCCATTCCACACGGCACGACAGATACTCGTGGCCTAGTGCAAAAAACCGGCGTGAGCGTGCATCACTTCCCAGAAGGTGTGGACTGGGGCAATGGTACGGTTTATGTGGCGATTGGTATTGCTGCAAAATCTGACGAGCACTTGGGCATCTTAAAACAGCTGACTAAAGTACTTTCTGCCGATGGTGTTGAAGCCGCGCTGAAAGATGCCAAAACCGAGCAAGACATCATCAATGTGTTAAATGGCCAAACTCAACTTACTGCAGATTTTGACGCTTCATTAATTCAATTGAAGTTTCCAGCCAGTGATATGCTGCAAATGACCGCCGTCGCCGGTGGCCTACTTCGCAATACAGGTTGCACAACTGATGAGTACATTTCAGAGATCATCACCAAAACGCCAACCGACCTAGGTAACGGTCTATGGTTAATCAGCGGTGGTACCGGTGTTAATCGCTCTGCGATGTCATTTGTTTCAACCGCTAATGATTGTGAATTTGAAGGCAAACCAGTCAAAGGGTTAATTGCTTTTGCCGCTTGTAATGCCAGCCATAAACCACTGCTTTATAAACTGACTCAATTGATCTTATCTAAGCGTCAAAATGAGATTTTAGAGGGCGATAGCAATCAACTACTTGATCTATTCGACCTATCTGAAAAAGCACCAGAAATGAGCGAAGAAGCCGCCAATAGCGCGATATTTAAAATCAAAAATACTCACGGTTTGCACGCTCGCCCTGGTGCGATGTTAGTGGCCGAAGCTAAGAAGTTTGAATCTACGATTCGCGTTGAAAACTTAGATGGCGAAGGCGGCAGTGTGAATGCTAAAAGCTTAATGAAAGTTATCGCATTAGGGGTAAAACATGGCCACCGCCTGCAATTTACTGCTGATGGCGCTGATGCAGAGTTAGCACTGACTTCGATTGGTAAAGCGATTGAATCAGGCCTTGGTGAAGGTTAAGGAAATAGCTATGTCTATCAAACAAACGTCATCCAAAAAAGTCGTCACTATTACCCTAAACCCAGCGCTCGATTTGACGGGGCACTTAGCCGATAACCTCAATGTAGGTAGCGTTAGCTTAGTATCGAGCAGCACATTGCACCCTGCTGGTAAGGGCGTAAATGTCGCGAAAGTGCTTTCTGATTTAGGTGCTGATGTCACGGTTACAGGCTTTTTAGGTGCCGATAACCAAGAAGCATTTTGTCAGTTATTTAAAGAGATTAATGCTAGCGACCGTTTTATTCGCGTTTCTGGTGCCACTCGCATCAATGTCAAATTGGTCGATAAAGCCAGTGAGGTAAGTGACATTAACTTCCCGGGTGTAGAAGTCGATCAAACCGCAATTGAAGCTTTCGAAACCACTCTTGATGAGCTTGCACAAGATCATGATTACTTCGTGATGGCTGGTAGTCTACCCCGCGGTATTAGCCCAGAGCTTTGTGCCAAGTGGATTGAATCACTACACCAGAAAGGTAAAAAAGTGATTTTTGATAGTAGTCGACAAGCGCTAAAAGCAGGGCTGAACTCTCATCCGTGGCTCATTAAGCCCAATGATGAAGAGCTTTCAGAGCTGATTGGAAAAGAGCTACATAGTATCGAAGATTGCCAGCAAGCCGCACAAACTTTGGAATCAAAAGGCATCGATAACATTGTGGTATCCATGGGTGCTAAAGGCGTGATGTGGTTAAACCAAGGTCAATGGCTACAGGCGGAACCGCCTCGAATGGAAGTGGTGAGCACAGTAGGTGCTGGTGACACTTTGGTTGCTGGATTGACTTGGGGACACCTGAATCAAGATTTGGATAAAGACAATTGGCCACAAGAAAAAGTTTTAAGCTTTGCCACGGCATTGTCGGCACTCGCTGTCACTCAAATTGGCGTTGGAGTAGCTGATCTTACTCCCGTGAACAACCTACAACAAAAAATTCGCATTAAAGCGACCTCTCGTATATAGAAGAGATAAGGGAATTACCTATGAATATTGCCATTATAACTGCATGCCCAAGTGGCGTTGCCAACAGCATTATCGCCGCAGGTTTATTAGAACAAGCCGCGAAAGATCTAAACTGGAATGCCACCGTAGAATGCCAGTCGAGTGTGATTCCACATCAATCTCTGACACAACAACAAATTGATGATGCAGAAGTGATTGTCATCGCGGCGAATACTGCTGTTGATACCACTCGCTTTACTGGTAAAAAAGTTTATCAAGGCGACATTAATACGAGCCTAAATGACACTCAAGCTTGGCTAGAAAGTGCAGTTAAGCAAGCCACGCTTTTAGAGCAAGGTTCAGCCCCGGTTGCGGAAGCATTATCTAGCTCAGAAAACCTATCAAACTCGAAAACAGCCAAAATCGTTGCGATTACTGCTTGCCCAACAGGTGTTGCTCATACCTTTATGGCAGCCGAAGCACTAGAAGAAACGGGCGCCAAACTTGGTCACCAAATTAAAGTAGAGACCCGTGGTTCCGTTGGCGCAAAAAACCAACTAACAGAACAAGATATCGCAGAAGCGGATCTGGTGATCATTGCAGCCGATATCGAAGTTCCACTGGATCGTTTTGCAGGCAAGCCTCTGTATAAAACCAGTACCGGCCTAGCCTTAAAGAAAACCGAACAAGAGTTTGCCAAAGCCTTTGAGCAAGCCACTCCGCATCAAGCTGGTCAACAATCAAGTTCTTCTAGCGCTTCTTCAGAAGAAAAAGCTGGCGTCTACAAACACTTAATGACCGGTGTTTCTCACATGCTTCCATTAGTAGTTGCCGGTGGTTTGGCTATCGCGCTTTCATTTGTGTTCGGTATCGAAGCCTTTAAAGAAGAAGGCACACTAGCCGCAGCCTTAATGACCATTGGTGGTGGTTCAGCCTTTGCATTAATGATCCCGGTTCTCGCTGGTTTCATTGCGTTCTCCATTGCCGACCGCCCGGGTTTAGCGCCTGGTTTAATTGGCGGTATGCTTGCTAGCTCAACTGGCGCAGGCTTCATCGGCGGTATCATTGCCGGTTTCCTAGCGGGTTACGCGGCTAAATTTATTGCTGAGAAAGTGAAACTGCCGCAATCAATGGAAGCGTTAAAACCAATTCTAATCATTCCATTATTAGCGAGCTTGTTTACTGGTCTTGTGATGATCTACGTCGTTGGTGGCCCAGTTTCAGGCATCATGACTGCAATGACCGAGTTCCTAAACAACATGGGTTCAGCGAACGCAGTACTACTCGGTATTATCCTAGGCTGCATGATGTGTTTCGACCTAGGTGGCCCAATCAACAAAGCGGCTTACACATTTGGGGTTGGTCTATTAGCATCGCAAACTTACGCGCCAATGGCAGCGGTAATGGCGGCAGGTATGGTTCCAGCGCTAGGTATGGGTCTAGCGACATTCCTAGCCAAAGATAAATTTGCTCAATCTGAACGTGAAGCAGGTAAAGCATCATTTGTTCTTGGTCTGTGCTTTATCTCAGAAGGGGCGATTCCATTTGCCGCGAAAGATCCAATGCGCGTTATCCCTAGCTGTATGGCGGGCGGTGCATTAACCGGCGCTCTATCTATGCTATTTGGTGCAAAACTAATGGCACCACACGGCGGCTTGTTTGTACTACTTATTCCAAATGCGATTTCGCCAGTGCTTTTATACCTTGTGGCAATCATTGCCGGTACGGTAGTAACTGGTGTGACTTATGCCTTCTTGAAAAACAAGGCTGAAGCTAAAGCAGTTACAGCTTAACTGCTTAGCTTAAAGTCTAACCATCACTTTACAGTGTAAACCGCGACTCATATTTTATGGCTCGCGGTTTTTTATATCTCGTGTCTCGTGAGAGCTTGGTTGGTATTCCAATATGAAACCAGTACAATTGCCCCGTTTACTTAATTCGAGCTGCTGCCATGTCTTGTTTCACCCCTTTTACTGCTGATATTTCTGATATCGACCTACCAGAAAAATTCACCTTTCCATTTTGCTATGAGCCACATCCATTAAGCCAAATTGCCGCCAAGCAACTACAGAAGCATTTAGAGTCGCAAACTAATTGGCAACATGACTTTGGCTTTGAAGAAAGCAGCACAGAAGCGGGAAAAATGTTTGGAGTCTTGGTCGTCAAAAACACTCAAGATGAACTGGGCTTTCTCTCGGCTTTTTCAGGAAAACTTGCTGATCAAAATCATCTCGACCATTTTGTTCCACCAGTGTTTGATATGCTCACCGAAGGCAGCTTCTTCCTTGAAGGCACTGCGCCGATTAATGTGATAAACCATAAAATCAAACAGCTTGAAGCGGAGCCTAAACTCGCTTTATTGCAACAAACTATTCGTGATTTTAAGCAGCAAGCCCAACAAGAAATGGAAGCATTGCGCCTTTCTATTGTCGAAAACCGCAAACGTAGAAAAACATTAAGACAACAAGCAGAATCCAGCCTACAAGGCAATGAACTACAAGCTTTACTTGCGGATTTAGGTAAACAAAGCGTGGCTGAAAAAGCGCAACAAAAGCACTTAAAAGCGCATTGGCAACAGCAAATAGAAGAAGTGGAACAGCAACTACAACAAAAAGTGGCTATGATCGAACAGTTAAAACAAGATCGCAAACAACAATCGGCCAAGCTACAACGAGAATTATTTGCTCAGTACCAATTTCTCAATCAAGATCAGCAATCCAAATCGCTACTGGATATTTTCGAGACGACTGCCAACCCGACTCCACCAGCCGGCTCAGGTGAATGTGCCGCGCCTAAACTTCTACAATATGCGTTTGCTCATCGCTTTACGCCTATTTGTCTGGCTGAATTTTGGTGGGGAGCCTCACCAAAATCGGAAATTCGTCAACATAAGAAGCACTACCCGGCTTGCCAAAGTAAATGCCAGCCTATTCTTTCTCACATGCTAGAAGGTATTGAACTTGACGAAAATCCTCTGCTTAAGAATCACGCGGAAGGCCAAGAGATCGATATCATTTACCAAGATGAAGCGATAGTGGTCGTCAATAAGCCAGCGGAATTTTTATCGGTACCCGGCGTTAATGTGAAAGATTCTGTCTACACTCGCTTGCAAGCACTCTACCCTGATGTAGAAGGTCCGTTTGTACTGCATCGCTTGGATATGTCGACGTCTGGATTACTGGTTTTTGCATTGACCAAACGCGCTAATAAAAGCCTACAAAAGCAATTTATTACCCGTGGTGTCGAAAAAAGATATGTCGCCCTACTGGATGGAAAATTATCAGAAACTCGTGGCGATATTGATTTACCGTTGCGCGGCGATTTAGAAGACAGGCCAAGACAAATGGTGTGTTTTGAACATGGCAAACCAGCGGAAACCCATTGGCAATTAATCGAAACACTAACCATTAACGGCTTGGGAAAAAGTAAAGTTTACCTCTACCCTAAAACCGGTCGAACCCATCAATTGCGAGTCCATTGTGCCCATCAAAATGGTTTAAATATGCCAATCACAGGTGATGACCTATATGGAGAAAAAGCCAACCGCCTGCATTTACATGCACAACAATTGGCTTTTGATCACCCTTATACCAAAGAAAGAATGGTATTTGAGGTAGAGGCTGGGTTTTAATTCATTCCCATTCAGATAAAAAAACGCTCACTTGAAATCATCAAATGAGCGTTTTTATTAATCTACACTCTATCAATTAAATGAAAGTGTAAAAGTATCATGGCCTGTATATTGACTGCCACCTGTACGGATAAAGAAATTACCTTTCGCTTCTGGGTCTCCATCGGTGTACCCATCATGATATACCACTGCAGTATAATCACTGGAATTTAAACTTTGAGAAGCAAGTAGTTCACCCAATACTTCACCAGAAAAAATATTCATTTTTAAATATTTTCCTTCTTCTGGGCCATAAGTTAGTTCTTCAAAATGAGCCTCATCATTCGTAGCGGCTTGTTGGAAAGCGGTACGAGCTTCTTCACTACTTGGCATCAAATACACATTAGCAAACATCCCACCGCTCACAGAACTCGCCGTACTAGTCATAGTAAAGCTAAAGTTTTCAAACCCAGTTAATGGCGCACTAGTTGGCATCAGATAATAAAACCACACTGATTGACCATTCGCCTTTACCGTGATCTCGTCAGGATTACCATAGCCACTGATCGTCGCACCAGTTTGAGTAGCGGTAGTGAAAAATGGCTTACTATTAGTCAGCTTATAAAAAGGTTCAAAAGAATAATGAGATAGAACAACTTTATCACCACTATCAGCATAAATTGAACCTCCGATACGAACAAAGAAGTTACCTTTAGCTTCTACATCACCATCTAATGCTTCTGGAGCATCATAAAATGGCAGAACGTTGAAATCAGAACTTTCCAGACCTTTACCATAAAAAACGCTTCTTAAAAGGGTCTGATTGGGTACCGTTAACACATAAATAGAACGACCATCTGGTAGAGTGCTCCAGCTAGGCTTGCGCACTGGCTCTCCTGCACCTGAAGGAAGAGCGTCCAATATATTTAACTTATCTTCACTCAGATCAGGCACTGATGTTAGATACACATTGGCAAAGGTATTGGGCGTTGGAGTATTGCCATTTTCATCTGTTGCAAAGAAGATGAAGTCTGCAAAATCCGTTAGCGGTTGCTCACGATCAATCGGCGTATAAGCCCAAACTGAATCGCCCCCTGTGGTAATTTCTACTTCTGCGTTTTCTTTCACTTCAACAGTCGCATTAGTGACCGCTGCTGTGGTCATAAATGGCGCACTATCAAGAGTTAATTGATGTACAGGTGTAAAACCATAGCGAGTTAGATAGATATTTTGGCTATCGGTATAACCGGAATCACCAAAGCGTACAAAGAAGTTACCGCGTGCTTCTGGATCACCATCACCCACTTTATCTTCCGTTTCTGTAGCAGGGAAACCTAAGCTATCAAAATAAGGAATAACCACAAAGTCAGATAAACTTAGTCCTTTCGATTTCAGCAAACTAGACAGGCTTTGACCACTATCTACGGTTAACACGAAAGTATTATTTTCTCCTTGTCCCCATTGTGTATTACGAATATCCGCTGAGTAAGATACAACTGCTTGCGCTTCAATTTTATCAACCACATCCGATGACGAAGGCTTCACATACACATTAGCAAAAACCCCTCCACTCACATTGGCATCATTTTCTTCATGAGCGCTAAACAAGAAGTCACCAAACTCTTCTAATGGTGTTTCTTGATCAATTTGGCTATACATCCACACTGAATCGCCATTCGTTTCAATTAGCGCATTACCGTAAGGCAAGAGACTGACATTCGCGTCTGTTTGAATAGCAGAAGTCACAAACTTAGTCCCTTCTTCCATCAACTGGTAAGTCGGCTCAAAACTAAAGCGGTTTAATGCAATCTCATCGTAGCCAGTGTAGGTTGAGCCACCAAAACGTAAGAAGAAGTTACCTTTAGCTTCATAATCTCCATCATATTCACTAGGTGCGTCATGATAGACAGGCACAATAAATTTAGATTTATCGATATTATTCGCCATCAGTAAATCATTGAGTGATTCGCCCTGGTATAAACGAATTTCAACAACCTTATTTGGGTCTTCATATCCTTCTGGTCCATAGTCTTTTATTATAAAGTGTTTATCGTCTGTACCAGCAGCTATTTGAAACTCTTCTAAACCGTCTGTTTCCGGCTCAACAAGCATATAAAGGTTCATAAAGGTTTGAGCATCGCTTGTTGCATCAAAAGAAACATCTGGGAAATCAGCAAGGGATTGTGCTTGTGTCATAGGCAGATAAACCCACACGGAATCACCATTAGCTTGGGTCGTCAGCACGCCTCGTTCCACAACAGGTTGCTCAGTGGCACCGACAACCGTTAATTGCTTATCGTAGCTACGAAGGTTAACGAAATAGTTTTTATCGAGTGGTGAAAGATCTGCGTTATCACCCACACCATCACCGTCGGTATCAGCGGTTTCTAACGCATCCGATGGGAAGACATCTTCATTATCACCCACACCATCACCATCCGTATCAGCGGTTTCTAGTGCATCGTATGGGAAGACATCGGCATTATCACCCACACCATCGCCATCTGTATCAGCAATTTCGGTCGCATCATCGGGAAAGACATCGGCATTATCACCCACACCATCACCATCGGTATCAACAGTTTCAGACGCGTCATCTGGGAAAGCATCCGCGTTATCACCTACACCATCTTTATCAGTATCGAGCCATTCACTTGCGTTTTCTGGGAAGGCATCTCCAATATCACCAACGCCATCACCATCCGTATCTTTCGTTTCATTCGCATCTTCTGGGAAAGCGTCAGCGTTATCGCCGACGCCATCACCATCCGTATCAACCCATTCAGTCGAATCATCTGCAGCAAAATCAAAAAAATCAGCAACGCCATCGCCATCAGTATCGGTCACGACATCCGAATCTTGGGTAAATATTGGTTCTTGAGATTCAAATGACTTATCAGGATCTTGTTTAATTTCAACTACTTTCTTTTTGATAAAAGCATTAACTGCCGCTGCTTTTTTACTAAAATCATTCTTGTTACTTGTATCTTTAGCAGCCTCTTCTAATTCATCGGCTGACTCAGGGAATACATTGGCAGCAACCAAATTCTGAGAAACATAGATCATATCTGAATGACCTTTCTCAATAAAATCACCTAATAATTCATCTTCGGATAGGCCTAACTGAGAAGAAATAGTAGCGATCGCTTTTTGTTTTTTCTGTTCAATTTGTTCCGCAGTATCACCATCTGCTGCACTTTGCTTAATAAGAATATCAACTAGGGTAGAAAGAGGGGTAACCGCTGACTCGCCAGGAGGAGCTGACATAACATAAGCTTTCTCAACAGCCGTGCCATTAGGGTTTTCATCCGTAATGGTATCTTCATCGACGGTTTCGCCTTTTATTGCTTGTACGATAACTGAGTATTGCTCTGGATTATCAACCTCTGAGGTATCTAAATCCGCTTTACCACCTTCTCCTGTTACCGCTGATGGTTCCCCAATATCTAATTGAAAATTACCATTAAGATCGAGCCACACTTGTGCTCCCCGTAAATAACCATCAATTGCAGTCACACTATAACTTGAGCTTTCTGTGCCTCCGCTATCTTCCGTATTACTGTCGCTATCATTACAAGCGGTTAGACCCGTTAGCATTAAAGCAACAGCAATCGCCGATTTTTTGTTCATACCCATATCCTTACATTTATTATTGACATACTTATCAGCAATCTATCACCAAGATCAATACGTCAATAAACTGTCAAATGTAAGTCAAATCTTACAAAAAATATCATTAATGAGACTGCAGTCATGAAAAAACACATTTTCATTGATCTTTAACACAATCATTATCTAGCAGTAAAAATGAAGTGACGAGAAAGGTATTAAGGTAGGGAATGTTTCCAAGACATGAACATCATGAGGGGTTATTAAGCTCAAATATTCTCTTTATTCTGCTTATTATTTCGCTGGAAAATGACGAAATAATTAATAAATGGCAATAAAAAACCAGTAACCGTTGTGGCTACTGGTTGTATTTTTTAACTTAAAAATTAAATATTAACCGCGATAATAACGCTGTGGTACGAACGGCATTTTTTCGACTGTCATTGGTAATTTCTTACCACGTACATCCGCAAAAATCTCAGTACCAATTACTGCAAACTCAGTGGCAACATAAGCCATAGATACTGGCTTACCGGCAGTTGGTCCGGCAGTACCGCTGGTTACAATGCCGATTTCATTATCTTGCGGATCAAATAGCTTACAACCTTCGCGCACTGGCGCTTTGGTTTGTCCCACTAAACCAACACGCTTACGAGCAACGTCTTTGGTTTCGATTTGCTTTAAGATGATATCTGCACCTGGGAAACCACCAGCACGTTCACCATCGGCGCGACGTGGTTTGCTGATGCCCCACAATAGGCTTGCTTCAACTGGTGTAGTGGTCGTATCAAGATCATGACCATATAAGCACAAGCCACACTCTAAACGTAGTGAGTCACGCGCGCCTAGGCCTATCCATTCTACTTCTTCGCAAGCCGTCAGCTTATTCGCCAATTCTGCCGCTTTATCACTAGAAACTGAAATTTCATAGCCATCTTCACCGGTGTAACCTGAACGACTGACAATGCATTCCACGCCATCGATATCAATGACTTGCACATCCATAAACAGCATCTCAGCCACTTGCGGTTGAAAACGCGCTAACACCTCTGCGGCTTTCGGGCCTTGCAAAGCTAGCAATGCGCGATCTTCAATTACTTCAAGCTCGACACCTTGTGGTAGGTTCGCTTGTAGGTGAGCAATGTCTTGCGCTTTACACGCCGCATTGACTACCACAAAAAGATGATCACCAAGGTTTGCCACCATGAGATCATCCATGATGCCGCCTTGCTCATTGGTAAAGAACGCATAACGCTGTTTACCCGATGGAAGATCGATAATATCAACCGGTACTAATGCTTCTAACGCCGCCGCAGCACCTTGCCCTTTTAGGCGTAGTTGCCCCATATGGGATACATCAAAAAGACCAGCCGCATCACGAGTATGCAAGTGTTCCTTTTTTACACCAAGCGGATACTGAACAGGCATATCGTAACCTGCAAACGGCACCATTTTGGCACCAGCTTCAAGGTGAACCGCATGTAACGGCGTTTTCAAACATGTATCTTGATCGGTCATTTATCCTCCATCGGGCTTTCGCCTACTGCAACCTCTGATCGATTAATCAGTGGTTTCTTTGATAGTGACATCTTTCCCTGAGAAATAGTCACGAGTTAATTTAAATACCACAGGGCTTAGTAACACCAAGGCAATTAAGTTTGGAATCGCCATCATTGCGTTCATGGTATCGGCCAGTAGCCAAATAAAGTTTAATGAGCTCATCGCACCAACTGGCACGGCAAGTACCCATACAATACGGAACGGTTTAATCGCTTTGGCACCAAATAGGAACTGGACACATTTCTCACAATAGAAACTCCAACCCAAAATAGTAGTGAAAGCAAAAATAGCCAACGCGATAGCCACAATCACATTACCAAACGAGAAAGTACTACCAAACGCACTTGAGGTTAGTGACGCACCTGTTTCACCCGACATCCATTCGCCAGATAAAATGATCGCAAAACCGGTAATTGAACATACGATGATGGTATCAATGAAAGTACCGAGCATCGCAACTAAACCTTGTTTCACTGGGTTCTTAGTTTTTGCCGCTGCGTGAGCAATCGGCGCAGAACCTAGACCGGCTTCATTGGAAAACACACCACGAGCCACACCAAAACGAATTGCTGCCCAAACCGCTGCACCAGCAAAACCACCTTGCGCTGCCACTGGGCTAAAGGCACTTTCGATGATCAAAGCAAACGCGGCTGGAATATCGGAAATATGAGCAACCATTACCCCTAAACCGGCAACGATATAAAACAGCGCCATTAGAGGAACCAGCTTACCCGCTACTTCAGAAATACGTTTGATCCCACCGATTAGAACCAGACCAACCAATAGCATCAACACCACACCAGTGATCACGGGAGAAACGCCAAAGTTGCTATCTAGTGCATCTGCAACCGAGTTTGCTTGTACACCATTACCAATACCAAAACCGGCAATCGCGCCGAATACAGCAAATAAGGTACCTAACCAAGCCCATTTTTTCGATAAGCCGTTTTTAATGTAATACATCGGGCCACCGACATAATTACCGTGCTCATCTTTTTCACGATAGGTTACCGCACATACCGCTTCTGAATATTTAGTTGCCATACCAACTAACGCAGTACACCACATCCAAAACAAAGCGCCCGGACCACCGAGTGCAATGGCCGTTGCTACACCGGCAATATTACCGGTACCAATGGTGGCAGAAAGCGAGGTCATTAAGGCATTAAATGGCGTAATGTCCCCTTCCGACGAACTAGTCCGCCCATTCCATAACAACTTAAACCCTTGCGGCAGTTTTAAAATTGGCATGAATCTTAGACCGAGCATTAAAAATAGCCCGACACCTAAAATCATCACCAACATTGGGACGCCCCAAACGACCCCATTAACAGCAGAAATAAAATTGGTTAACGCTTCCATGTGAAGTCCTTTCTCTTATGATTATTCACTTATGCCCGCTTATATCCACATGACTTGGGGATATAAGAACACAAATCGAACCAGAGCCATGCAAAAACCACTCCATAGTGCATGCTCTAAACGAGTTCATCATAAGCTTGAAAAAACGATCGCACCTAGTAAGAATCATAAAAGTGTGAAAAAACACTCAATTTTGTAACAAATAAACAACATTATGCTTATTTAGCGGTGACCCATAGTATTAATGCATCGTCATCACTAACAGAAATCAAGGTGTGCCCCATACTGGCATCGTAATACACGCTATCACCTTGTTTTAATTCAACCGGTTCATAAAACTCACAATAAAACCGCACTTCCCCTTCCAACACGAGCAAGAACTCTTCGCCATCGTGACGGATCCATTCCTGATAATCATCGAAGCTACGTGAGCGAATTCGGCTTTTAAAGGGCACCATTTTCTTATTGGAAAGTTGAGTCGCCAATAATTCGTGCTCATAAGTCGTGGTAGGGTGAGGTTTACCTTCACCCGCTAAAGTCACGTCACGTCGACCAACGGCGCTAGCTTGTTTTGGTGGCTCAAAAATTTGCGGGATCGGCATGTCCAATCCAGTGGCGAGTTTTTGCAAAGCCTGAAAAGTTGGAGAAATTTGTTCATTTTCGATTTTAGATAACGTCGAACGCGCCAACCCTGTGCGCTTACTTGCTTCCTCTAGTGTTAACCCCATTTGCAAGCGAATATCTTTCAAACGCTGCCCTAGATTCAATGGAGTTAAGGTTTGATCAGGATCGTCTGACTGAAATGTCATCTGTTTATTTATTAATTCCTTTTTTACACTCACCGATGTCCCCTATCGTGTGCTATCCCTTTTTCGCTGCCTTAAAATCTAGAATTCCAGCAGATCAGGCAAACGATTGCTTAAACAGTCTACCGATTCAAAATATCAGATTAAAGGGAAACTATTTCCTAAAAGGTGCGGTAGGTAACAAAAATGGAAATCTTGTTTCTTATAGGAAACTTTTGGTTGAATAATCGACTTGTGAAAAGTATGTTATGGGTAATCGCATGCAAGAATGGTAAAGGCTTGAAAGGAAATATTTCTCGTCAACTTCCATTCTTTTTAAATACACATTCAATGACTACACTAATTAACGCTTTCGTCTTGCCAACCTAAAAGCAAACGATTGCGCAATAAATCATTGATTAGAAAAACTTTCTATTTTTAGGAGCAAATAAAATGGACATGACTCTAAAATTTACCGAAAGCCACGAATGGGTTCGTGATAATGGTGACGGTACAGTAACCATCGGTATTTCTGAACACGCTCAAGAAATGCTAGGCGATGTGGTTTTTGTTGATCTACCAGAAGTCGGTGACACCATCGATGCCGGTGATAGTTTTTCTTTAGTGGAGTCGGTGAAAGCAGCGTCTGACATTTATGCTCCTGTGACGGGTGAGATCGTTGAAATCAACGAAGAACTAGAAGACAGCCCAGAGCTTATCAACAGCGAATCTTATGAAGGCGGCTGGATTGTTAAAGTGAAGCTAGATGACGCCTCTGAATTAGATAACTTGCAAGGTGCGGAAGATTATCTGGCGAGTATTGAAGAAGACTAAAAGATAGTTGCGTTTCTCGAGTCTCGGGCGCTTTGCTGCTCGGGGCTCGGAAAAGATGGTTACGAGATCCGAGTGCGCTTCGCTTCGAGTTGCGAGGAAAAAGGGTTTCGAGACACGAGTAACGATAAGCGCAGCGCCCGAAAATCGAATCTACATTCAAAAAGTCAGCCTTTATTCGCTGGCTTTTACTTTAATTCAGGTAACACCATGACTAATCTAATCAATGATTTATGTAACAGCCAAGAGTTTATCGGTCGCCACAATGGACCAAACGCTAACGATCAACAAGCCATGCTCGACATCATTAATTCATTAAGTGATAGCAAGGCGGATTCTCTTGATCAATTAATCGAACAAACTGTTCCGGCTAACATTCGCCTACAAGCGCCTATGAACTTAGACGCACCAATGAGCGAAGCGGATATGCTGACCAAAATGAAAGGCATTGCACAACTAAATAAAGTGCAGCGTACTTTCATCGGCCAAGGTTACTACAACACTTTCACACCTAACGTTATCCTACGTAATGTGCTTGAAAATCCAGGTTGGTATACCGCTTATACGCCTTATCAACCAGAAATATCTCAAGGTCGTTTAGAGTCTCTACTCAACTACCAACAAATGGTGATCGATCTAACGGGCATGGATATCGCCAACGCTTCTCTTCTTGATGAAGCCACCGCAGCCGGTGAAGCACTGACTTTATGTAAACGTGCTGGTAAGAGCAAAAGTAACGTGTTCTTTGTGGCTGATGACGTGCATCCTCAAACCATTGAAGTCGTCAAAACTCGCGCAGAATTTATTGGCTTTGAAGTCATGATTGGCAATATTGATAGCCTACCTCAACAAGATGTGTTTGGCGCACTACTTCAATACCCAAATACCACAGGTGAAGTTCGCGATTTAACTGCTGTGATCGCAGCGGCTCAAGCCAATAAAACTCTAGTGACGGTTGCCACGGATCTACTGGCTTCTACCCTATTAAAACCAGCGGGTGAAATGGGTGCTGATGTAGTAATTGGTAGCGCGCAACGTTTCGGCGTACCCGTTGGCTACGGCGGCCCACACGCAGCGTTTATGGCAACTCGTGAAAAACACAAACGTACTATGCCAGGCCGTGTAATCGGTGTGTCTATCGATAGCAAAGGCAAGCAAGCACTACGCATGGCAATGCAAACTCGTGAGCAACATATCCGCCGTGAAAAAGCGACGTCAAACATTTGTACTGCTCAAGCATTACTTGCCAACATGGCTTCTTTCTATGCGGTTTATCATGGCGCAGAAGGTCTACGTACTATCGCGCGTCGTACTCACCACTTTACCGCGATCCTTGCGGCTGGCTTGCAATCAGCCGGTCATAAGCTAGTACACGATACTTTCTTCGATACCATCACAGTCGACAGCCAAGAACAAACCGAGCGTTTATACCAAGCGGCGCAACATGCGGGTATTAACCTACGCAAGCTACCATCGCAAATTGGTATCAGCCTAGATGAAACCACCAAAGCAGAAGATATTGAAGCGCTATTTGCTGTGTTCTCGGTAGAAGGTAATGTAGAAACGTTCTCTAATGATATTGCTGCCAATGAGTTCGGTGCGATTCCAGCCGATTGTCAGCGTACAAGTGAATTCTTAACTCACCCAGTGTTCAATACCCATCGTAGCGAAACCCAAATGATGCGTTATTTGAAGAAACTGGAAAACAAAGACTTCTCATTAACGCACGGCATGATCCCTCTAGGCAGCTGTACCATGAAGCTCAACGCCGCTGCTGAGATGATCCCAGTGACTTGGCCTGAGTTTGGCGCAATCCACCCATTCGCACCATTAGATCAAGCTGCAGGCTACACAGCCCTTGCGGATTCTCTGAAAAAACAATTGTGTGAAATCACCGGCTACGATGAATTTTCTCTACAGCCTAACTCTGGTGCTTCTGGTGAATATGCGGGCTTAATAGCAATTCAACGCTACCACCAAAGCCGTGGTGAAGGTCATCGTAATGTTTGCTTGATCCCAAGTTCTGCACACGGTACAAACCCTGCAACCGCTTCTATGGTTTCGATGAAAGTAGTTGTGGTGATGTGTGATGAATACGGCAACATCGATATGCAAGATCTTGCTGCCAAAATCGACAAACACCATAGTGAACTTTCGAGCATTATGATCACTTACCCATCGACTCACGGTGTGTATGAAGAACAAGTGCAAAAAGTCTGTGACATGGTGCATGCGGCAGGCGGTCAGGTTTACCTTGATGGCGCCAACATGAACGCGCAAGTTGGCTTAACCAACCCAGGTGTGATTGGTGGTGATGTTTCGCATTTGAATCTTCACAAAACTTTCTGTATTCCACACGGTGGCGGCGGTCCAGGTATGGGTCCAATCGGTGTGAAATCGCACCTTGCGCCATTCTTACCAGGCCACATTGAAAATGGCGTTGAAGGCAAGGACTATGCAGTATCAGCAGCAGATTTAGGTAGTGCTTCTATTCTGCCAATCTCATGGGCTTATATCACCATGATGGGCGGTACAGGTTTAACCGAAGCCACTAAGATTGCAATCTTAAACGCTAACTACATCATGGAACGTCTACGTCCACACTATCCGGTACTTTACCGTGGTCACAATGGCCGTGTCGCGCACGAATGTATTATTGATATTCGTCCGCTGAAAGACGCGACTGGCATTAGCGAAGAAGACATAGCAAAACGCTTAATGGACTACGGCTTCCACGCGCCAACCATGTCATTCCCTGTAGCGGGCACTTTGATGGTTGAGCCAACGGAATCAGAAGACAAAGCCGAGCTAGATCGCTTCTGTGACGCCATGATCGCCATCCGTCAAGAGATGGACAAAGTACAGCAAGGTGAATGGCCACTCGACAACAACCCGTTAGTCAACGCGCCACACACTCAAGCAGACTTAATGAGCGACACTTGGGATCACCCATACACTCGCGAACAAGCTTGCTTCCCATCGGCTCAAGCAAAAGATGCCAAATACTGGCCAACCGTCAACCGTGTCGATAATGTCTACGGCGACCGTAACTTGATTTGCTCATGCCCGAGTATTGAGAGTTATCAGTAAGGGTTTATAAAAAGCTGAAATGAGAAAAGCGAGTACTGAGAAGTGCTCGCTTTTTTGTTGGGGTTTGTGAATTAGGGAAGAAGAAAATTTAAATGTTGGTTAGTCAGCCGTTCAGTTTGAAGAATGATGATGGGCTACATTTTCAAGTCTTTCAGCTAGCCAGATCTTAATAATTGACTGGCGTGTAACACCGATTCTACTTGCCTCACGATCTAGGGACTCTAACATCCACGCTGGAAAATCAACATTTACTCGCTTTTGTTTTTGCATCGGACGCTTAGCTTTAGATAAATCTAAATCACCTAAAATGTCATCATCACTTTCAAATTTGGCGTCAAACTCATGCGCTTTCATATAAGTTTACCTCCGCTTTTCGTGAACGCCGGATCGAAATGATCCTAATATTTGTTCCACGATATGTTATTACCCCAGACCAATGCTTACCGTCTAACATACCAATGATTAAGTACCTAGGTTCATCGTGTGTATTAGCAGGAATTTCGATAAGATCAGAATCGTTCCACAAATCTTGAGCTGCATAGAAATCGATTCCATGTTTCTCAAAATTTGATCTACTTTTTTCATCGAATTCAAATCTAATAATGAGTAAGATCTATACCCTTTTTACTCATTCTGCAACTCTAGAGTTTTTATTACAACGGCCTTTTCAGACGTAAAAGCCCCCAAGTCTCACAGCATAATAATGAGAACTTAAGGTTACATATACATATCAAAACCCAATATATTGACTACTTTAAGTTACACAATTTGAATAAATGGTCATTTGTGAGTAAAGTAGTACATATAATAGTTTGGAGATTGTTATGGAATCACTCACGATACAAGCCTACATACTCGGAACATGGTCTGATATTGCTCAAATTACTTTTCCTAAAAGTGATCAAGGTGATTTCATCACGACAGAAATCCATTATCAAAACGAATATGCACTCGCTCACTTCGAAAAAGATGACATGCATGCCGTTTCAATTAATTACCCGGTTAATTTCTTTTTTGATGATATGGGACGTTCAGGCTGGTTGAGATTTCTTGACGACATTATGCCAAGCGGTGCAAGTCGACGTTTTTGGGTCAAACAACTTGATATTGAAGATCTCTCTATTGAACAGCAAAACCTCATTCTGTTGAAGTATGGCACTATCTCCCCTGTTGGTAACCTAAGAATAAAAGAATCCCTACCAGAGCGGACTGAGAAGTCAGATTCGCTCTTGTTTGCAATTAGTGATGTTATCGACCGTGCCAGTGACTTCTTAGATTATGCACAAGAAAGAGGTGCCGCGGCTGGCGGTGCAACCGGGGCTGGTGGTGAAGCGCCCAAATTATTACTACGTTGTTCTCACGACGGTAAAATCTGGATTGATAGCTTTCAAGACGAGATAACGAATCAAGATTTACACTATTTAGTTAAATACCCTAGAGGTACCCGAGGGCAAATAGATTGCAATATTTTACGCGCTGAATTTTATTATTACCATGAACTAACAAGCCTAGGCATCGATACCATCCCTATTGAGCCTATGCGGCTGGAAGAAGGTGCCAATTACCCTTCTCTTTGGCTACCAAGATTCGATGTATATATTGATGATGAACAGAATATTCAGCGTTATTCTATGGAATCTGTTTACTCCATTTTGAATAAAGGGCCTGGCAGCCTTCTCGACCATGAAGAGACAATTCGGCAGCTGATTTATAAAATCACGAATAGTCATATGGTTACCAAGCAAGGATTTCAATTTGACGTTCAAGGTTTTGTCATTGAATGGGTAAAGCGAGATTTGCTCAATATTCTATTTGGTAATAGTGACAATCATGGGAGAAACACATCCTTAATTAAAGGCGACGGTTATATCAAACTGGCCCCAATTTATGACTTTGCACCAATGAAAGCCGACCCTGATGGCATACCAAGAACAACCAAATGGAAATCACCTATAGAAGTCGGTGGTGAGTATGATTTTGATGGTATAGCAAATTCATTATCAGATTTAGTCCCTAAAGAAACATTATTAAACGAACTTAAAGAACTAGCAAAAAACTGCCTTGCTTTAAAAGAAAGGTTAGAAGAAAGAGGCGTACCAAAGCAGATTTTAGATATGCCAGCCATTGGTATGGATTTCATTGCTATAAAACTGACAAAATGGGGGCTAGTATGAGTGCTAACAAAAAAAACACCCACGATTCAAGTAATTCATCAGCAGAATCAGCGCATGAGGCTATCGCTAGACTTCGCTCAAAAAATCAACGTTTAAAAACGACAGGGCAGCCACAGCCTCCCATTAATAGCTCAATTGAGTACGTTGAAACAGAGAAAAAGAGAGCGTCTAAACACGCACCATCAATACCTGCATCAGAAAGGCAGTACAAAATAAGTGAAGTTATTCGAACCTTATTAATGGGTGAGCTAACACAAGGACAAGCCCTTAAAGAACTGCGGATCAGTGTATTAGGTGTTAAACAGGATACATTCTCCAAGATGGTTGGTGTTTCAAGAAAAACCATATCTGAGATAGAGAATGACCGTGGAGTTTTTAAAACAGATATTCTTGATAAAGCGTTTAAGCCTTTCGGACTAAAAGTAGGATTAGTTCCGGTTTCGAGCAGTCTGCTGAATTACGTGCTTGGTAGTCATGATGACTAGCTGAATCTGAAGCATTTAAAAGCGAGCATTCCAATTGAAGTGCTCGCTTTTGCATTGCTCGGGAATTCTAAAGGCACCAACAAACGGAAGTCTCCATTTAAGTGATGAAATACACCCAAAATCCCCACTAACTCACCCCCATTCCAACTGCTGCAATTTATGCTCTACCAACAAATCATCTGGTGCGATCTTCTTTGCCACTTCTAAAAGCTTTAACGCATCTTGCGGGTTATCTTGTTGATGTTTCATTGCAATATCTACCAGTGGTTGAATATCAATGGTCTTCTTATGTTCTTTGACGTGGGCTTTTTTCTCATCAATTAACACATTATGCGCGGTGCTCAATAAACCTAAACGATGGGAAGAGTTTGCATTGGCTTTATTGAGGCAATCGTAGTAGTCCTCTTTTAGACGCAAGGTTTTGGTTTGATGGCGAAACTGAGCAATGTCGATCTGTTGGTGGCGAATAAAATCCACCGCGACTTGCTTATAAAAACCAAACTTATTGAGGTAGGTAACGTGAGTGCCGTGACCCATACCGAACACTCTTAAATGCGTCAGTTGTGGGTATCGCTTAGCGTGTAGGCGGTCGATTTTATTGGTTGGATCATAAATGATGTAGCCTTGTGCATCACCAAGATCTAAATCGTGGTAATCCCCTTGCCAATCAAATTGTTGGGCGATGTCGGTACTGCTTCTATCATCCCAAGGCACGAGATCTTTATTTTTGGTACTGACAGGATGAAACAGCAACACTTGATCCAATTGCAGCAATTTTGCGAATGCGCCAATGGCAAAACCACCGCGGCTAAGCCCGTAACCTAGGCGAGACTCAAACGGCGCTAACAAGCTAGATAATTGCTCTAGGAAAAAAATTAAATTACGGCTACGAAACCAATTACTTTTGCCTAGATGCTGGAAGGATATGATATTCACATTTTGCTTTTGAGCGAGGCTGTAACCCCAAGGTGCAAAGTCTGAGTGTAAATCTTGTTGCTGTAGATTGGTGCCAGCAGGCGAAAAGGTGAACAACAATGGTTTGTTTAAATCGACAAACTCATATTTAACAAAAACATCGTCTAGTAAGTCTTCTCCTGTTATTGGTAGCCTCGCTTGTTGCTCTTGTTTATCCAGCGTAAACCATTCATCCAACCAATACAGTAACTTCATTTATCCTCCATCTAAACTGCCATAAGCAATTGTTTTAAATTTATTTGTGTCGTATTTCCCATATAAGGGCGTTCAGTCCTCTTTTAAAAACTGGATTTTGACTTGTTCATTAAATTGAGAAATATTTATTGTTTGATGATGGATAAATTGCTCGACCATCTGATTATAAAAATCTCGTCTGTCTAAATTATTCGGGTGAACACCATGCCCCATTCCTACCACGGTAAAATGGGTCAGTTCTGGGTAACGTTCAGCATGGAGCCTATCGATGTCATTGGTTGGGTCATAAATGATATAACCCTGAGCATTGCCAAGGTCGCGATCATGATAATCACCTTGCCAATCAAACTGTTGAGCGAGCTTGGTACTAGGGCGATCATCCCACGGCACCAGTGATTGATTTTTGGTGCTGACTGGGTAGAACAACAAAACATGATCCAGTTGAAGCAAGTTGGCAAAGGCCCCAATCGCAAAACCGCCACGGCTTAAGCCATAACCTAATCGAAGCTTGAAAGGCGTTAGCAACATCGAAAGTTGCTCAAGGAAATAAATCAAATTCGGGCTGCGGAACCAATTACTGATCCCAAGGTGCTGAAAAGCAATCACATTCACTTGATATTGTTGGGCAAGTTCATAGCCCCAGGGAGAGAAGTTGTCATGCAGATCTCGCTCTTTCACATCCGTGCCAGAAGGAGAGAAAGTAAACAATAGCGGCTTGTTTGAATCCATCAGCTGATAGCGGACAAACACATCATCAAGTTGACTACTTCCAGAAAGAGGAAGACGGGATTGCTGCTCGTTTTCGGGGAGGGATACCCATTCATCCAACTTATACAGTAATTTCATTTATCCCTCTCGCGAATTTGATGCGCGCGCACCTTAACAAAAAAAAGGGGGGAATGTAAAACGGAGTGGCAGGTTTATAGTAGATGATTAGGTGAAAAATTTTCACTTTTGCATTAATGAGATCTTAAGTATTTTTGTTGTTTAAACCTATTAGCATTGGCATTTTCTAACCAAAAAAGTAAATGAAAGTTGTGGCATTGTTATCAATACCACAACACAAATAAAATGATTAAAGCTTCACTTGGAATGTTTTAACCTGACACGGATTCAAGCGCCCAAATGTTTGAGTCTCTACATGATTATCACGCACTCTTTCATCAAGACTCGCCTCCTTCCATGAGGTGACTTCTGGTGTAAAGCAGATCTTATCTTCAATTGCAGAATTTTCTGAAGGGTTGTACATACGCAAAATGAGCGCCTCTTCATCTTCTGCTTTTTTCAGAACACTTAACACTGCACCCGATTGGCTTTTATTCAGTAATGAATAAGTTAATGGCTTGTCTTGAGCTCCAACGTTCAGCTTCATTGCGTTATATGGGATTTTGTTATAACACTCAATTGGCGTCACATTATCACGAGCTTCTGCCATGATATTCGCTTCAACATGATTACCTGCGAAGCCAAACAGTGCAAACTCACAAACAATTTTTCCACGCGTTTGAGAGTCTGGCGTTGGGATTTTAATGCCAGAAGGTCGACCAGGACGAAGCAATAACTCTTCTTTCCCTAAAACCCCAATACCGCGCAATAACGTTAAAGCAAACGTATCACGTTCTTCATTACCTTTAGAAGAAATCACTTCGAATTCACGAAGGCCATTTGTCATCACTGCCATACCACCAGTTGAATTTTCAACAGCAGCAAAGTTCATTAACTGATAAACCGGCACAGGTGCTTCTTTCCATTTCTCTTGTTCCCATACTTCCATTGCTGGATCATTCGTTGGGCGAGTAATAAGGCCAAATTGGTTATCTGCGACCACTTCTTTTGACACAAACGGCGTTGGAATAAGTACACGAACGCGGTGATCATCTGCCTGATTATCCAGCTCCATACGAACTTCAATACGGCGAGAGCCATCCTTAAGTACCACTTGGCAATCCACATCCACAAAACCAGCTTGCCCAGTACGTTCTTCACGTTCTTGTAGATTTTCAGGAACATCCATTCGTAGTTGGATTGTCGCCACAGATTGAAAACCTTCATGCTTGATAGTGGTTTGAGCTTTAAACTCATTTGAATACAATAACCACTCTTTACGAGAAGGCGAATAATCATATTCATCACCATCATCAGAACCATCTTCAATACGAAGTACTTGGTCAAATGACATTTCGGTTTCTTTATCAAAAATCGTTAATGTGCCGTTATCATTCACATTGATACGATAAAACTCATTTTCTAATACATGATCTTTCTGCTCTACCGGTTTGTGGCAGCCTTTAGCACCGGCTTCAATGTGGAGTGTGGTAAAGCCCATTGCTGGAATAGCATGTTTCACTTGAATGTCGTATTCAATAAATGGGTCGTAATTACCGTAGTGAACAATCTGACGATCAATTTTCCCAGGATCGATAATGCGCTGATCTTGAATGAAGTATTCAACTTGATTACCAGCTTCATCAAACAGATTAAATTCGTTAGCGCGGATAGTAATGGTCGTGTTAATCACTTCTTCACGTTGATAAGGTGATAAATTGAAGAAGGCTAATTTGTCACAACCTTCACGCGCTGGCATGTGATCCACAATTTTACGCTTGTAGAAACGAATTAGGTTTGTTGCCATATCGTCAGCTAAGATATAACGATTCAGAATTTCAGCGTGTACCTTATCGGAACAGCAACAACCAATAGAATCATGAGCATGGTTTTTCATGCTCTCTTTCCACATTTTTTCAATTAGGCCGTGGTGATATTCAAAACCTAATGACCATGCGATTGATGCTAAAGGCTCAAGGATATTAACGATCTTATTTTCAACTTCGGCATGAATCAGTTTAATGTCCATACGAGTAGAAGAAATCGTACGGTGAACTCGCATATATTTACCATCATTAAATTCACCTTTGATGACATCTAAGTTGTCACGCTCTTCACGAATACGATCAAATACTTCTTCAAAGCGGCTCATCTTGAATTCACGATCTGGGTAAATTTCTCGCAATTTATCCATGACTTCAAAGATATCTTTTTGAATTGGCATCTGATCGTGACCATTTGGCAATAAAATATCTTTGGTCACTGATGGTTTTTCCAGTACTGGGAAATATTTATCTAGACGAGCTCGTAAGCCTTCTTCATCTTGAGGCAAATATTTACCAATCGCATAACCAAGAGGTAGAACTTGCGCCATCACCTCTGAGCCATCATTTGATTGCCATAAAAACTCGGTTTTGTTCGTACCATGGCGTTCCGAACAACCACGCCAGAACATTGCTGTGTCGATATCGAAGCCATTATAAATCATAGGTAATTGCGAACTCATAGAGAATGAGTCTGGTAGGTAACCAATCTTCATTGGTTGACCTAGCTCAAGGCAATCGCGCATACCATAAAGCATGTTACGAACAATCGATTCACCCGAAACTTGCATCGTGTCCGTCTGAGAGTACCAAGGGCCGACAATCAATTTACCCGCTTCTGCCAGCGCTTTAACACGCTGCTTATTTTCTGGTTTGATGGCAAAGTAATCTTCTAGTACCGCCGTTTGGCCATCAAGAACGTAATATTTATAGTCTGGATCGCTTTCCAGACGTTGCATAATTTCTTCCATGTTGTTCACAAGCAGAATACGTGATTCTTCTGTCGTGAAATACCATTCACGATCCCAGTGCATGTGCGGTGTAATATGAACGCGTGATGTAGTCATTGTTGTTACCTTTAGAAGCTATTTGTCTTTTATCGTCAAATAGAGAATTAATTGGTTATCAAAATAATATTTTGTTTGAATTGAGGCACAGTCATTGAGCTTATGCCTCCTTCTTATTTATGAGTTTAAAGTTAGAGTCCGTTAAGCCGCTGTCTTGGTTTGAAACTTACCTTTTTTGATAGCGTGTCCACGCCATATCAACAATGTAATGGTGGAAATAAGCGTGCCTATTAGCGCCGCTCCAAACCAAATCCCTGCAGCCATAAAGCTACCAATTCCAGCATCGTGCAGAAGGAAAATAGAGAAGATACCGGCTCCAGGCGTTGACAAGCCAATACCCGCAGCACCGACCATTGCACCAGTGACGACAGAGCCTAAAAGGAATGAACCAATAACGCGGATTGGATCATCAATCGCCATAGGTATCGCCCCTTCCGTAATCCCAGCAAGACCAAGCAACCATGTCGATTTTCCTGTTTCAATTTCAAAGTCTTTGAATAAACGCGGAGCAATCATAGTTGAAGCGGTTACCGTAAATGCTGATACCATTTTTACGGAACCAAAGATGGCATAAGGACCATAAACACCATTAGCCATTGCTCCCAAGCAGAATGCATAAGCCGCTTTGTTGACAGGGCCACCAAGGTCAAAAGAAACAAAGAACCCTAAAATTGCACCGAGCAACAATGCATTGGTTCCTGACATACCGTTCAACCAATCCGTTAATCCTTGGTTTAACATGGCAACAGGTTTGCCTATAACAAACAACATCAAAGAGCCAGCAACTAAAGTACCGATCACTGGGTATAAGTAGAAAGTTAAAAATCCATTAAAAGCTGGCCCTAAACGAACGTTTTGTTTTACCCAGCGCATGACATAGCCAGCGATCAAGCCACCAACAACACCACCAAGGAAACCAGAGCCAATCAGGTTAGCGGCAATACCAGCAGCAAAGCCCGGGCCTAAAGCAGGTTTATCCGCTAATGAATAAGCAGTATAGGCCGCAAGCACTGGTACCATTAACGTTCCAAGTAACCCACCACCAAGTTTACGATACATCCATAACCAAGAATCTTGCGTTGCATAGAGTTCTTGCAAGCCAAAAATTTGTGCTATAAGAACCGCAACGGCAAGCACGGTTCCCCCAGCGACAATCAGAGGAACGGCATAAGAGATACCAGACAATAAGGCTTGTTTAAGCTCTGTTTTCAATGGTAATTTCTTCGGTCCATCATCGGTTGCAATAGTGGCATCAGAGCCACGTCCGGCCTTTCCTGCTTCAATAGCATCATTAAGAATGCGTTCTGAATGCTTAATTGGCTCAGCAACCGGTACTTCTACCCGAGGGATCCCTTGAAAGCGCTCGACTTCTTTAATCGCAACTTCAGCGGCAAAAACGACAGCAGTGGCACTATTTAATTGATCGGCAGTTAAACGGCCTTCAATACCATTAGCACCTTGTTTTTCTACATAAACTTTATAGCCTAGCTTTTTACCTGCTTTTTCAAGGTACTCCGCTGCCATATAAGTATGAGCAATACCAGCAGGACAAGCAGTAACCGCAACAATTATTGGTGCGTCTACACTAGCCTCTTCTTGTTCTGATTCTTCAGACTCTTCATCATTACTCAATAGAGCCATAATTTGTTCTACATTTGTAGCATTGAGAACGGCTTCTCGAACCTCATCATCAACCAAGGTCGTTGTCAGCTCAGTTAATAATTGCATATGAGTAGAACCCGCTTCCGCATTTGGAATCGCAATCAAGAAGATTAAATTTACCTCTTCTTCTTCATCCAACCCTTGCCACTTTAAATCTTCTTTTAATGTCGCGACGGCAAATGCAGCTTCTTTTACTGCATCCGTTTTACCATGAGGCACAGCCAAACCTTCACCTAAGGCTGTTGGCCCTTGCTCTTCACGTGCGTAGACTGCATGCAGATATTCATCCTTACTATGCAGTTTTCCTTGTTGATATAATTGTTCTGCAAGTGTCTCTATCGCCTCGTTACGACTTGTAAATGTCGTTTGTAATGTAATAAGCGATGGATTAGTTAGAGATGTCAAGTTCATAACGTTTATCCCAAGTTCTCAATGTTTCAGCTGCCTGATTATTGACAGCATATTCGTACTACCCCGAAACCTAATAATACCTATTTAATACAAATAAAATGTGACCAATATCGAATTAAGCAAACAATATGTATTGCTTTTGTATTATTTATTTTTAACATTTTCAAACTAATACTTGTTTTACCAAGCTTGAATCGTATTATACTCGTTATAAAATGAAGACTTATTGATACTCGTAAACCATTGAAGTAATACAAAACCATAACGAGAACCTTCTTAAGGTACTTCTCAATTAAATGTATTGTTTTTTAATACACTTTTATTATAGATAGAGGTTGTGATGGCAAGATTGCCAATGTACCGTCAAATTGCAGATGCTATTCGTGAGAAAATAAGCTCAGGTGAGTATAAGGTCGGTGAGGCACTTCCAACTGAAGCTCAGTTGCGTGAAGAATTTTCAGTAAGCCGTGTCACCGTTAGGCAAGCACTTAAACTATTAATCGAAAGCGGTGAATTAGAAAGTATTCAAGGCAGCGGTACATATGTAAAAGAAAGCAAAGTAAACTATGACATTGACCAACAGAGTAGCTTTGCAGAAAAGTGGGCGCACTTAGAAGGACTCACTCATAGTCATGTTCTCGCATTCGAAATCCAACCAGCCTCTCTCAGTATTGCCGACCTTCTTGAGGTTAGTGAAAATGAGATGGTATTTTATATCAAACGAGTTCGTTTCTTAAATGACGAGCCTATTACGGTTGAAGAAACATGGATGCCAACTGAAATGTTCCCAGACCTCACTTACCAGGTCATGCAAGGTTCTAAATACGACTACATTGAAAAGCAAAAAGGCTTAATGATAGATAGGAGTGAGCAAGAGCTGATCCCGATCTTACCTCCAAAAAACATAGCGAAACTGCTTAATATTGATGCTGCATTACCGATTATTGAAAAACGTACTCGTGGCCATTTACACGATGACACCGTTTTCGAATACAGCCGTAATTATTTCACAACCAATAATTATAAATTCAAACTCACCGCGAAACGTCAGCACAAATAAACTGCTTTTATCCTCTAAATACACAAAAGCGAGCACTTCGTCTAAAGCGCTCGCTTTCTCAATCTAACTTAGCAGCCTCAGCTACACATAAACGAGCTAAAAACCACATTAATGCAATTGACGGTTATTTTTACTACAACGTCGTAATCACATCATCGAGAGCCAGTCGAGCTTTCGGTAAGCCGTGATTATAATCTTCGCCATCTTTGTGGTAACCAATCGCGATGGCAACTTCACAAATATGACCATCTAACTCCGACTTGAATGACTCTCCGATTAAGGTTGAATCAACGCCTTCCATTGGAGTGGAATCAATACCTAAGCGAGCCAAAGTATGTAGTAGGTTGCCTAGTGCAAGATACATTTGAGCTTTAGACCAGTGACCATTAAAACCTGATTCATCGGTATTGGCATCAACGAAGGCATAAGCCCCCATAAATTGATCGTACATCTCTGCTGGCAAATGGCCTGATGTCACTTCAGCGTCAACGCGTTTAGCAAACTTTTCTTTGGTAAATTTTGGATCGTACGCCAAAAGAATAGTATGTGAGGCCGCTTTCGCATGTGGTTGGTTAAACTGATGCATATTGGCGAACGTATCGTGAAAGCGAAGTTTTGCTTCTTCCGTTTCCAAAACAAGGAATTTCCAAGGCTGAGAGTTGATCGATGATGCCGATAAACGAATCGCTTCTTTAATGATAGCCATATCTTCTTGGGAGATACGCTTTTCTTCATCATATTTTTTTGCAGTGTAACGGTTGTTTAGATCTGTGATGATTGGATGAGACATCTTGATACCTTCTTTCAATACAATGTAGATAACAGCGCTAAGGGAAAAACCAACCGATGCGCTAACGTTGAAAGCAATCATACGTGAAAGTTTAAAATTGATAATAGAGTGAGTTGTTGAATGACTTTATAGATTTTATTGAAAATGATTGGGGTATGATACTTGCTACTTACAATATCCATATAAATCCCCCATAGAGAGTCTGACCTATGAAAAAAGTTATCTTAATCACTGGTGCAACAGATGGCATCGGCTTAGAAACCGCAAAATTATTAGTGCAACAAGGCCATCACGTGATTTTACATGGTCGAAATTCAGAAAAATTAAATTCACTGCAGCAAACATTAAAGCAAATCGTTCAAAATAAAGTTGAAACGATCACAGCAGATTTATCGGACTTAGCTATGGTTAAAGCCATGATTATCGAGGTGGCCGAACGTTTTGGAAAATTAGATATCATCATCAATAATGCTGGGGTTTTCACCACTTCCACTCCTAAGACGCAAGATAATTTAGATATTCGATTTGTAGTCAATACCCTCGCCCCTTACATCTTAACCAAAGAGTTATTACCGCTATTAGATAAAACTGGTCGCGTAGTGAATCTTTCATCAGCAGCACAAGCGAGTGTCGATTTAAATGCTCTTATCGGGAAAATCGATCTCAACGACAATGCAGCTTATGCCCAAAGCAAATTAGCGCTTACGATGTGGTCTCAACACTTAGGTTTAGCCTATAAAGAGACAGGCCCTATGATCGTATCGGTGAATCCCAAGTCTTTTCTGGGGAGTAAAATGGTAAAAGAAGCCTATGGTGTTGCCGGTGGCGATATTCAACTTGGCGCCGATATTTTAGTGAGAGCAGCGCTATCGGACGAATTTGCTCAAGCGCATGGTGCTTATTTTGATAACGACATTGAAGCTTTTGCTAAACCTCACTCGGATGCGTTAGATTCAGAGAAGGTAGCCAATGTTATAAAAACTTTAGATAGCCTTTATTCCCAATAGGTTTGCTGGCTAAAATACTCAATAAAGTAATCAATAAACGCTCGAACTTTTAATGGGGTTAAACGAGAACTTGGATAGACGGCCCAAATACTGGCATCCATATCCAGTGGATAATCTTGTAATATTTCCACCAGTTCCCCATTTTCAAGATACTGATGAACACTCCATAATGAGTTGATCGAAATACCAACGCCATGAACTGAGGCATCACGCATCGCATCCCCATTATCCGTTCGAAAACGTCCTGAAGTATGCACATTCACTAGGCCATTTTCAGTTTTGAAAGCCCAGTTATCCATTCCCATTAAGTTGATACACTCATGATCCACCAGCTCTTGTGGCGTATTTGGCTCACCATTTCGCTTTAGATAATCTGGAGAAGCCACTACAATACGGCGATCAGGAGCAAGCTTACGAGCAATTAACGTCGAGTCTTTGAGTTCAGCCACGCGGATCGCCACGTCAAATCCGCCCTCTACCATATCGATAATCGAATCAGAAAAACGAAAATCAACGGTGATATCTGGATACTTAGACATAAACGCTTTTAATCCAGGGATCAAATGCATACGTCCAAATGAAGCAGGTGCAGTCACTCGTAAAGTCCCGGTTGGATTATTATTCCCAGCGCCTACCGCACCTCTGGCAGCTTCAACAGAGGCCAATACTTCTTCCGCATACGGCAAAAAAGCGAGCCCTTCTTCAGTCAACGAAACTTTGCGCGTGGTTCTGTGCACCAATCGAACACCTAAGCCTTCTTCTAGCTTATTAATATGTGAACTGGCGACCGCCGGAGATAACCCTAACTCATGACCTGCCATGCTAATACTCTGGCTTGATGCTAAACGAACAAGCAGTTTTAGGTGTTCTATGTTCATAGTAAATTCAATGCCGTCCATTCATGGCTAATCATGCTTTTATTCTATCGTAAATGTTGAAACTTGTAGTGTGTGAACCAACTATAAACAAAAACGAGCACCCCATCTGAAGTGCTCGTTTTTGTTTTATTCTAAATTAATACTCGATTAAAACGCTGGCTCAATCGTGCCTTTAAAAGTGGTTTGGATGAAGTCACGAATCGGTTGCGACTGATAAATCTCGACAAACTTTTTATACGTTTCGTTATCTTTATCAGCTTCTCGTGAGGCTATGATCATAACGGCTAATTCTGCATCTTTTGCTTCAAAGTAGATGCCTTGTGTTTTTGGATCTAGACCAGCAGACATTACGTAATTCATAGTGATCACAGACGCATCAGCATCAGTTAACGTTCTTGGTAATTGCGCAGCATCCATCTCGATAAAATCAAACTGCTTTGGGTTATCGATAATATCAAATACCGTGGCTTTCGAGCCTAAACCCGGTTTTAACGTAATAAGATTAGCTTCGGCTAGTAACAATAAAGCACGGCCACTGTTGGTTGGATCATTTGGAATAGTAATAGTGGCATTTTGCGGTAAATCAGCCAAATTTTGATACTTATCGGAGTACACACCCATACGCATCAAAATAGAGCGACCAATAGAAACTAAGTGCGCTTTCTTATTGTTATCATTAAAATTATTCAAAAAAGGTTGATGCTGATAACTATTTAAATCAATACTGCCATCGACTAGCGCGGCATCTGGTGTGATGTAATCAGAAAAGGTCACCACCTCTACTTTCAGCCCATGTTTAGCCGCTTCTTCTGCAACCGCTTCAACCACTTGAGCGTGAGGCCCAACCGTAGCGCCCACTTTGATGACTTCTGTTTTTTCTTCTTGTCCGCAAGCGGTTAACCCTAATGCCAAAGGAAAAAGTAGTGCAAGCTTGGTAATGGTTTTCTTAATTGTCATAAATATCCCTTTAAATACAAATAGCCGTATAGACTTCTATAAAGAGACTACCTTAACCAAAGCAGAAAACATAATGATTTAAGTACGCTAGGTATAACTAATGGTTATATACCCAAGTGACTTCAAGATGCAGAATTCAGAGCTATCATCCAAACCTTTAGGCAAGGAAGATTGGCGAAGGAATGTAGACACCTTTCAAACCAATCTGACGCAACATAAAGGTTTGAATGAAGCTCCCGAAGGGCAAGTTAAAACAAGCTTTATGCTGCGTTAAATTGAACAGAGATAGAATAACTATGATCATGTCCAATTTGTCTTGCCTAAAGCTTGTTTTATTCTTGCTGAAACTCACATCTTGAAGTTACTTGGGTATATCAGCAAGCTCTACATTAATAACGACCCTTACGAACTCTTGATCTTATACCTTGTACTACGTCCTCCCGCTTCCGACTTTTGTAAACAACCTAGTTCAACTAATGCTGCTAGATGACGGGTGGCTGTGGCACGGCTCACTTTTGCTACCTTTTGATACTGACTGGTATTGATTCCAAGTTCGAAATCGCCATCTAACATGCGATTAAGCACTTTTACTTGTTCCATAGTGAGTTGAGTTTGGTCGACTCGACGCCAAAAGTTGGTTTTAAATATGGTGTTATCAATATCACTTTGCACTTTTTGAAAAGCCATATTCAAAGTATTTAAAAACCATACTAGCCAAGCAGTAATATCTAGGCCTCCTTTTTGGCTTTGCTCTAAGATCTGATAATAATCATTTCTTTGCTCTAAAATACTCACTGACATGGCATAAAAACGCACCGATTGCTGTTCGGCCTGCGCCAAAGCAAGATCGGTGAGCAGACGGGTAATACGTCCATTACCATCATCGAGTGGATGCAGAGTCACAAACCACAAATGTGTGATTGCCGCTCTTATTAATGGATCAAACAACTCATCCTGACGCGTGTCATTAAACCATGCGATAAACTGATTAAGTTCTTGTTCTAAACATTCCCTCGGTGGCGCTTCAAAATGAACGGTCGGCTTATCAATTCTTCCAGACACTACTTGCATTGGCTCATTCCCCCGCAATTGACCACCTTTAATGGGGTTAAATAAGGTATAACCTTCAGGGAATACACAAGTATGCCAATGCAATATGCGATCTAAAGTCAGGTCATTATCTAAATTCCCAACCGCATCTAGCATGATCTCGGCTAACCCATCAGTTTGTTTAGAGGTTGGATAAGGGCTGTCTTCACTCATACCTAGACGATGTGCAAGTGATGAGCGTACCGAAAAAGCATTGAGTTTTTCACCTTCAATGGCGCTAGAGTGAATAATATTAGCAAGAAGTGTATCAAGCATGACTTGTTGCTGATCGCGAGATTGCCCCAAGGCCTTACCTAACAGTTCACCTTGATTTAAACGAACTTGACGCAATAAGGGCGCAATTTCCCGTTCATTCCAAACAAAGTTAGGCCAATTGTCTTGCTGCCATACCCACATACCACACCCGCTTTTTCTTTATCAGCATTAGTTGAGTCAAATAAAACTCACATTAAACTCACAGTATGAGGCAAATAATTATCACATTCAACTCACAAAATGAGGCGAATAAGATCGCTATTCGACTCATGTATATGATTTAGACTGTTTACCAAACACGCTTTTTAACAATGAAAATAAAATAAATAGTGCAAACTCAGATAGCGCTAAAACCATTAACCCAAATATCGCGCCAATACTGATCGCTTCTGCGTTGAGAATGACTTTGTATTCATAATGATTCCAAACATCTTGGCGGATCTCGGAAATAGGGCTGACGAAAACCTGTAAGTAAGGGCTATAGAGTGACTGGTGAAAATCGCTTTGTGCTTGAGTGAGCATTTGATTCCTAGCAACAAGAGCTTTAATGCTTTGTCCACCAGAGACAATCACCGGATCTTGATTGCGAGCGTAATGTTTGAGTAGTTGGTCGATGCTGCCATTAAAATATTGGTCGGCATCTTGCTGAAACTGCGATAAGCCTTGAGAGGATTCTGCCACTCTAGCATCTAAATTCTGCCCATATTGACTAACAAAACCGGGAATTTGCACCCCGATTAGCACACCCAATATCAGCACTGCGAGCTTAAGATAGTCGATGATCTTTTTCATTAAACACTCCGTGTTACCAAGCAGATTACGGATAGAAGATTTAACGAGAATACATCACGGGAAGGAAAAGCATAATGATTTAAGGTGAGTTTACGGTTAAATGATGAGGCTCTAGCTGATTATTAACTTTAATCTACCTCCAAAGTTCAATTTATTTTTAAAGTTTAAAATTTTATTATAATAAAACTAACTAAGAGGGTTGTATATGAACAAGAAACCAACTCGTACAGAAGCCATGCAAATCATCATTAATGAAGCAAAGGAGACTTTTCCTTTGTATGAAGAAGATACCTTTGTTTGCGGTACTGAAGGTAATTGTATTGGCTGCCCTAAAAAGTTAATGGAACTGGTTGATTCTGAACTATCATATTGGGAGAGTGCACTAAAGCGTGGCGTCACTCCTCAATTTGATGAAATCCGCCGTTTTGGCAAGCTATGTAAAAACGTTAAACGCGGTTTAGTGCGTAACAATATTTTGTAATCCTCTCCTCCTTCCTTCTGATGCTAGCCAATAGCCTTATATACTTGAATTTTATCCATAGTGTTCTAAGTTTTAGTTAAGCGAAAATTTTCAATCATCATTAAATTCAGTGGCTAAATGACTGATATTGGCTATTTTGTTTTAATTCTCACAAAATAAATGTGTAGTGTACTTAACATTTTCCGGCCAAAAACAGTAAAAACCTAAGCAAATTTAATGTTTAAATTTGTTAGATCACTCAACATATTGGGATAAAACCACACCGAAATCGTGATCATGATCACACCAACAAAGAACCCGCATTTTTCTCATGTGTTTAGCCCAAAATGTTTATGAAAAGATGATTAAGTAAAACCTTAGATAAAACATCGTTATGAACGACATCACCAAGGAAAGGAGAGCAAATGTTTACTCGAAATAGCTTCAAAAAGCTTGCTACCGTATCTTGCATTGCCGCAAGTATTGGATTTTCAAGTTTTGCTAGTGCCGATACGTGGCGTTATGCCCATGAAGAATATGAAAATGATGTTCAAGATATTTATGCTCAACAATTCAAAAAGTACATCGAAGATAACTCTGATCACACCCTAAAAGTTTATCGTTTTGGTGAGCTTGGTGAGTCGGATGACATTATGGAACAAACACAAAGCGGTATTTTGCAGTTTGTTAACCAATCACCTGGCTTCACGGGTTCATTGATTCCAGAGGCGCAAATCTTCTTTATTCCTTACTTAATGCCTACGGATATTCAAGCGGTTATTAAATTCTTTGGTAGCAGTAAAGCCATCAATGAAGACTTCCCTAAACTGTATGCAGAACAAGGCCTAGAGCTGCTAAAAATGTATCCAGAAGGTGAAATGGTTTTAACCACTGATGAGCCAATCACTTCTCCTGATGAGCTTAAAGGTAAAAAAATCCGTGTAATGACAAACCCTCTATTGTCATCAACTTATGAAGCCTTTGGTGCAACACCTACCCCGCTTCCTTGGGGTGAAGTATACGGCGCACTACAAACGAATATGATTCAAGGCCAGGAAAACCCAATCTTCTGGATTGAATCAGGTGGTTTATATGAAGTGTCACCAAATCTAATTTTCACTCATCACGGCTGGTTTACTACCGCTTCAATGGCGAATAAGAAGTTCTATGATGGCTTATCAGATGAAGATAAAGCATTGATCCAAAAAGCTTCTGATTTCGCTTATGACGGAACCATTAAGCACATTACGGGTTTAGCGGAAAAATCACTTAAGCAAATCCAGTCTAAGAGCGACAAAGTCACCGTCACTCGTTTGACTGATGAACAACTTGCTAAATTTAAAGCAAGAGCCCCTCAAGTTGAAAAAACGTTTATTGAAATGACAGGTGAAGGTGGCCAAGCCTTACTTGATCAATTCAAGGCGGATTTAAAAGCTTCACAATAATAATTAGCTTTAACTAAGGTGAATTAACCTCAGTTACGGATAATTACAGTAGGACTGAGCACCGAGTCACTTTGCCACACGAGAGTATTCGGTGCTCTTTATTGAAGGAAGCACTATGCCTAATTCAGATAGGTTAGATTACCACTCCGAACTGCCCGGTTTTTTGGGCACCCTCGATAACTTTCTAAGCAAAATAGAAGCGGTGATGCTCGCGACCGGCGTATTGCTCATGGCTTTAAATACTTGCATCAATGTCGTTGCTCGATTTGTCTTTGGTGAAGGCTTGTTCTTTGCGGGCGAAATTAATCGAATATTGATCATTCTTATTACGTTTGCCGGAATCGGCTTTGCTGCTCGTCTAGGGCGTCATATTCGCATGTCAGCGTTTTTCGATATGTTGCCTGATAGTGGCAGAAAATTTTTGATGATCCTCATTTCACTTATCACAGCCGTCATTATGTTTGCTTTGGCTTACTTTTCTTTCCAATACGTGGTGAGCGTTTATGAACGAGGCCGAATCTTACCGGCACTTGGGTTTGAAATTTGGTGGATTTATATTTGGGTGCCAATGGGTTTTGCTATTACCGGCGTTCAATACTTACTCACTGCATTTAAAAATCTCACTAGTCAAAAAGTTTACTTATCAAGTGGTGTCGTTGATGGCTACACCGATCATGAACAAGATCTATAAAGGCACTATTTTATGGCACTGACTTTAATGCTCATCATGTTGGTACTGCTATTAATTGGCTTTCCAATGATGATCCCTCTCACCGCGGCAGCTCTCACGGGCTTTTATATGATGTTTGGCGGAATGAGCCAAATGGATACCTTTATTCAGCAAGTACTTGGAGGTATTCGCCCTGCTTCTCTGATCGCGGTTCCCATGTTTATTCTTGCTGCGGATATTATGACGCGCGGACAATCAGCACATCGACTGATCAATATGGTAATGACCTTTATTGGCCACATCAAAGGTGGTTTAGCGATCAGTACTGCGACTTCTTGTACTTTATTTGGTGCGGTTTCTGGTTCTACCCAAGCAACGGTAGTGGCTGTCGGTTCAGCGCTGCGCCCTAAATTACTTAAAGCGGGTTACAGTGATTCCTTTTCATTGGCCCTTATTATTAATGCCAGTGATATCGCGTTTTTAATTCCACCAAGTATCGGCATGATTATTTATGGCGTGATCTCGGAAACGTCAATTGCAGAGCTATTTATTGCAGGCATTGGCCCTGGCTTAATGATCTTGTTGTTCTTCTCTATTTACTGCTACATCTACGCGACCATTAAAAAAGTACCTACCGAAGAAAAAGCCAGTTGGAGTGAAAGGTTAACTGCCTCAAAACGTGCTATTTGGCCATTAATGTTCCCAATTATTATTGTCGGTGGTATTTATGGCGGTGTATTTAGCCCAACCGAAGCGGCGGCGGTGTGTGTTCTCTATGCCATCATTTTAGAGTTTGTTATTTTCCGATCGCTCAGCACGCAAGATATTTATGTGATTGCCAAATCTACCGGGTTAATTACCGCAGTGGTCTTTATACTCGTTGGGGTCGGCAATGGTTTCTCGTGGATCATTTCTTTTGCGCAAGTGCCGCAAACCATTTTAGATGCGATTGGCATTGATCAAATGGGGCCACTTGGCGTATTAGCTTCTATTTCAGTCGCCTTTTTCGTGGCTTGTATGTTTGTTGATCCTATCGTGGTGATCTTGGTATTAACCCCCATCTTTGCACCCGCGATTGCGGCAACGGGGCTCGATCCTGTTCATGTTGGTATCATTATTACCCTGCAAGTTGCGATTGGTTCCGCCACCCCGCCGTTTGGCTGTGACATATTTACCGCAATTGCCATCTTTAAACGTCCTTATTGGGAAGTGATTCGTGGCACTGGGCCATTTATCTTTATCCTGTTGTTGTCAGCAGCTTTGCTCATTTTCTTCCCAAGCATTGCACTATTTTTAAGAGATATCGCCTTTGCAGACTAGCCAGTTCGACTAATTTAACATTGAGATACAAAAAGGCCTCACGCTATATCAAAACGTGAGGCCTTTGTTTTATTTGAACGCTTTATCTAAAAATTAGCTTACATGCTTTAAGCAACTAACCATTCATTAAGAAATGGTTCTTAAGCAACCGATAGTTCAATCGCGATATTACCGCGAGTCGCATTTGAGTACGGGCAAACTTCGTGTGCTTTGTTGACGAGATCTTGAGCAGTCGCTTTATCAAGGTCACCAACATTCACTTCTAATTTCACAGCAATACCAAATCCGCCTTCAATTGGGCCAATCGATACTTCAGAGTTAATGTGCGTGTCTTGTGGTAGTGCTACTTTTGCCTGACCTGCTACCAATTTCAGAGCACCAATAAAGCATGCTGCGTAACCTGCGGCAAAAAGTTGCTCAGGGTTGGTGCCTTGACCGTCATCACCGCCTAAACCTTTTGGTGTAGAAAGTGCCACATCCAAGCGACCATCATCTGATTTTGCTGAACCTTCACGTCCACCTGTTGCAGTCGCTTTAGCGGTGTAGGCAACACTTTGTAGTTCTTTCATGTTTTATTCCTTTTGGGTTGAGCGAAAATACTTTGCATGCAAAATACTAGATCGTAAAAACGTTAATTGCAAATACTTTGTGTGCAAACTAAAATGGCGATAAGCACAAAATGAGAATAGACATGAAACATCCCCAACTCAAACTCGACAACCAAATCTGCCACCGTTTATATATGGCCTCTAATGGACTTACTCGTACCTACCGAGATTCATTAGCCGAACTCAATTTAACTTACCCACAATATGTTGTGATGATGGCGTTATGGGAAAAAGACGGCATTAGCATTACCGACCTGCTTGAGAAAACGGCGATTGATGGCAGCGCCATGACGCAAATTCTCAAAAAAATGGAAGATAAACAGCTATTGAACATAGTGAAAGATCAACACGACAAACGTAAACGTGTCGTTAAATTGAGTAACGAAGGAGAGAGTTTGCAATCAAAAGCCGCGAAAATACCTGAACGCATTCGCTGTCAATTTCCTAGTTTAAATGATGGAGAAGCCGACCAATTAGTCAGTCTTTTAGATAGGGTGATCAAAGATTTAAACTGATTTAGCGTAAAAATAAGACCTAAAACAAAATTTTAGCGTTTGCTATTTTGTCCTTTTCCCTTTTGATGATATTTAGATTAATAAAATTTAAAATATAATAATACAAAAGGTATTTGTGATGAAAAAACGTTTTTTATTAATTCCCACTTTACTCGCTGCCTCATCTATTGCATCCGCCAATGTTCAATTTTCAAATCCAAATGATGCTCTTGGAGAACCTGCAGATTACCCTCAATTCTCAAATATTTTGGCGGCTTCTGAATTACAGATTTCCGATCCCGAAGGTAAGAAAAGTAATAAAGAATTCTTTGCCACGGATAACGACTACACCGGCATAGTGAACCAAAACTTTTACGTAGATAAAGCAACAGAAGCTTTCGTCTTCAAAATGAAGAATGACCATTTACGTAACGAGCTTCGCGTGCAAAAAAACTTCCGCACCGACTTAGCTGATGAGTTTTATAAATTGTCTGCCGAAGTGCAAATCATCAACCCTGATGCGGCAATGAAAAACTCTAACTCGAAACAAAATGAAATTACGTTCTTGCAAGTACATAACAAAGGCTTAGATAACTCCGGTACTCATAATGTGCCACACCCACTACTTCGTGTTGTTTGGAAAGAAAACAATAAAGGCGTCAAAGGTCATTTCTGGGCAGTCACAAAAAATAATGCTGTCATTTGCAAAGGCAGCGCAGGTGCAAAAAATAAAGATAAAGAAGTATGTCAACATGATGTTGCTTACACCATGGTCGATTTAGGCACTGCACCTAGTGATAAAATGACAAAATTTGATGTCACAGTAGGTAACAAAACATTGGCAATTGATGTTAACGGTGAACGTAAGTTAGAGAAAGATATCGATTACTGGCGTCACCTATTGAGCTTTTTCAAAGCCGGTGTTTATAACCAATTTACGAATGGGCAAAGTGAAGCGCACTTTAAATCATTGGAATACACTGAAATCAAAAAATAATTTAACACAATCACCTACTTACTCCTCTTTAGTAAGTAGGTGATTCCATTTCTTGTTCCATCTCATCTTTTAATTAACTTTACACTTCTTGCTCTTGATTTCTTACTTTTGCTCTATATAGTAATCGCAATGATAATAGTTATCGATTACATAAAGGATAAGAAATGAAGTGTTTCAACAAATCTAGTTTGATAGCCTCCGCTTTCATCTCAATCGCAACGTTAAGCTCAGTTTCAGTGAATGCTAAATCTGTCACGGTTGATCATATTATGGGCTCAACCAAACTTGAATCATCACCACAGCGCGTGGTGGTCATTGGCACTGGCGCACTTGATGCCGTTGATGCACTTAAAATAAAGCCGGTTGCGGTTTCAAAAGGGACCGCTCTACCTGATTATCTCGATCAATATAACGCTGATAACATCGCTTCTTCTGGCACCATTTTTGAACCTGATTTTGAAACCATTTATACCCAGAAGCCTGATCTTATTATTGTTGGCCCACGCAGCTCTAAACACTTCAAAGAGCTTTCTAAAATCGCTCCTACCTTTGTCTTTGCTGTAGAAAATGGTTCTGATTACTGGCAGAACACTCAAGCGCTCTGGAATGATTTAGGCGTAATTTTTGATAAACAAGAATTGGTCAATCAGAAAATTGATGGGTTAAACCAACGTTTTGCCGCGATTAAATCTTATAACCAAAGCCATGATATGGATGCATTAATGCTAATGAGTTCTGGTGGTAATGTGACATCATTTGGTGAAGGTTCGCGTTTTTCCGTTCTCTATAAAGATTTCGGTTTCAAGCCAACCATCGCAGTTAAAGACAAGAAATCAGAAAAAACCGGTGGTCATGGTCAATTAGTATCTTACGAACTGGTTAGCCAAGAAAACCCATCGACATTATTGATTTTAGATCGCGATAAATTAGTCAACAAAGGCAAAAGCACTACCCGCCAAGACTTTGATAATGACCTCGTTAAGTCGACAAATGCCTATAAGAACAACCGTATGATCTACCTAGATATTCCAGCTTGGTATGTGGCGAGCTCTGGTATTACGGCAACAGAAACTATGGTTAGCGATATTGAGTCATTAACTAAATAATCAAAGCTTGAGGTTGTTGTGGCTAAATTGCTGTTAATTTTAGTCTGCCTAAGTCTATCTTCATTATTTGTTGGGGTGGGTAACGTCTCGTTAATCCACCTTATTTCAGGTGATGCGAATGCTTGGCAATTATTTCTCACCAGTCGTGTACCTCGCTTACTGGCGATTTTATTGGCTGGAGGCGGTTTAAGCATTGCTGGCCTTATTATGCAGCAAATCAGCCAAAACCGATTTGCCGCGCCTTCCACATCCGGCACCATAGAATGTGCCATGTTGGGTTTCGTTTTAAGCCTAGTGATTTTTGGTAATGGCGATCAACTCTGGCTGATTTTTGCCACTTCAATGATTGGCACCCTCTTTTTTGTTCAGTTGATTCAACGCATTCAATTTAAAAATGCCGTTTTTGTGCCTCTTATCGGTATCATTTTCGGCAATATTGTCTCTTCAATGGCCACTTTCATTGCCTATAAATACGATGCGCTACAAAACCTATCTGGCTGGGCGGTGGCTAATTTTGCCAACATTTTGGCAGGTAACTTTGAGCTGCTCTATATCGCTATTCCAGTCGCTATTTTTAGTTACCTTTACGCAACTCGAATCTCGGCAGTTGGCATGGGTAAAGATTTTGCGATTAACCTAGGCTTAAATTATCAGCAAGTAATGACTATCGGGGTCGCTCTGGTTTCGATCATGTCGGCTTCTGTAGTGATGATCGTTGGCCAACTACCCTTTCTTGGTTTAATCGTGCCGAACCTCGTGAATCGTTTTTATGGCGATAATCTACGTAAAAACATCCCTCGCACCGCCATATTAGGCGCGATTTTAGTGCTGGCTTGTGATGTGGTTGGGCGCATTATTATCTTCCCTTACGAGATCCCAATTTCTATGGTGATTAGTTTATTAGGTGGCAGCGTGTTTATTTTCTTAGTATTAAAAGGAATGAAACATGAGCGCTAAATTATTAAGTAAATCTGTGCTTAAAAACAAAAGGAATGCCTTTACTAGTAAGCATTTATGGTCAGGTGATAAACAAAAAATCATCGCTTTGTTACTACTAAGTCTCGTCATGGCAGCGCTGTTTATTGGCTATGGTTTAACCGCAGATAACTACCAATATTTCTTATCGCGTCGAGTGCCTAAAGTACTCGCCATGGTGATTGCTGGCTTTGCGATTGGCATAGCATCGTTTTGTTTTCAAACCATCACTAACAACCGTATCTTAACGCCAAGCATTATGGGTTTTGACTCACTCTATCTGCTGATTCAAGTGCTAGTGGTGACTTTGTTTGGCGGATTAAGCGTGATGATGACTAACCATGTGATCAACTTTTCGATATCAGTCGTCATGATGATGGGTTTCTCATTAGTCTTATTTCTGCTGTATTTCCGCTACTCCGCCAGCAATATTATTTCACTATTGCTATTAGGAGTGATTTTCGGCCAGCTATTCCAAAGCGGATCTTCATTTTTAACCATGCTGATGGACCCTGATGAGTTTGCCAATGTTCAAGCCAGTATGTTTGCTAGCTTCAATAATATTGATACCGAACTGGTTTACTGGACCATCCCAATATTAGCCATCGTCTCCATCTGGCTGTTTAAGCTGCATCGCACGCTCGATGTGTATTTACTCGACCAAGATAACGCCACCAGCCTAGGCGTCGATATCAAACGCACCACACGCACCGTGCTCGTTTTATCCTCAGTGTTAATTGCAATTTCGACGGCTTTAATTGGGCCGATTATGTTCTTCGGTCTATTAATTACCAACCTAACACGTGAATGGCTAAAAACTTACCAACATAAGTACTTACTTACCGCCTGTGGCTTGATGTCTGTAGCGACCTTGCTTACAGGGCAATGGATTATTGAAAAAGCATTCGGCTTTGAAACCACCTTAAGCGTGGTAATTAATTTTGTTGGCGGGATCTATTTCTTATTCCTGCTATTACGCAATAAAGTGGTGTAACCCTGATGATTGAATTGAAACAACTAACCAAACGCTTTGGCGAACATCCTGTGGTACAAAATGCCAGCGCGGAGTTTGCCAAGGGAAAAGTCACCGCGATTATTGGCCCCAATGGCGCAGGGAAAAGTACCCTACTTTCGATGGCAGGAAGACTACTTAAACGTGATGAAGGCGAAGTTTGGATTGATGGTAAAGAACTGGTGGAATGGGATACTAAAGCCCTCGCCAAGCGTTTATCCGTACTACGCCAAGCCAATAGCTTTAGTTTGCGCTTTACGGTGCGAGAACTGATTTCTTTTGGACGATTCCCTTATTGCCAAGGCAACTTAAAAGACATCGATCATCAAGCGATTGATAAGGCAATTGACTACCTTGATCTCACCTTAATTCAAGATAAATACCTCGATGAACTCAGTGGTGGCCAGCGACAATTGGCTTTTATTGCCATGGTTATCGCGCAAGATACTGACTATATCTTTTTAGATGAACCGCTGAATAATCTTGATATCAAACATTCACTGCAAATTATGGCAACCATTCGTCGACTGGCCCATGAACTCAATAAAGCGGTGGTGATTGTGATCCATGATATCAACTTTGCTTCTTGTTATTCCGACACCATTATCGCCCTGAAAAAAGGCGAAATTGTCGCAAAAGGCAGCGTCAATCAGGTCATCGACGCCTCTGTGTTATCTGAAATCTACGAAACACCATTTAATGTCATTGAAGTCGACGGCAATCGTATGTGTTTATATTTTTCATGATCAGATGTTTTATTGTTAACACTTCTGGGCTCTAGCCATTCTTTCGGAGTGTTGTCATTAAGCGCTTTAATCAAAGTTTGAACTCTTAATGGCAAGACTCCCGCGGCAAAATAACACACCACTGGACGCGCTGCGCTATACCAATCGGGCATGCATAACTCTATGTTTCCCGGGTGTGCTTGTGAGTAATTATCGGCAACCCAAGTTGGCAACAAACCAATGCCGTATCCTGATGCAATAGAGTCTATCTGTAGCAATAAGTTATCACTAGTTAAACGACTTATCGGAGGCATTGCCATGCAGTGTTCTTGGCCATTTGATAAATAAATCGAACTACTGCTGTCACACTCAAATGGCAGCCATTGATGACGACTGAGCTGATTTGGATGAGTCGGCGCTCCCTTTTGCTTGATATAACTCGGCGATGCGTATAATCCAAATTGCCAGTATCCCAAAGTTTTCTTACGCCATGTCCCGGGTAAGTCTTGCTCACCAATGGACAACACAATATCCGGTTCATTTTGAAAATATTCATCTCGGGCTTCCGTAAACAAACGAATATTCACTTGTGGATGATCATCGAGGAATTGATGACATTGTGCACGCAACCAACCACGAATCAAACTAGGTGGAGCGATCATGGTTACTTCACCACTGACGCTTTGCTTTAATGATTGTAAAGCGTTCTGTGACTCCTCTGCCATAGTAAGTAAGCGCTCACAATATTCCGCAAATACTTCACCCGCGCGCGTCAACATTAAACGAGAACCTTGCTTGATAAATAAAGCTTGCCCTAGCTCCGTCTCTAGTTGTGCTAAGCGACGGCTAATCGTTGATTTTGGTTGATTTAATGCTTTGGCCGCAGCCGTCACACTGTGATAACGACTTAACGCAGCAAAGGCTCGAATTCCTTGTAGTTCGGTTTTCATAGCTCTCCAACCTATATCCCATATTTGGAACAGCCTGTTCCATACATTGATCTATTCAATAGCTGCCAAGATGGCAATAATCGCAAATGAATTTAAGAATCATTATCATTTAAAGGAATAATAATGTCTAGCTATCGTTTACCGCTTTCCACTTTAGCGGGATCAATTTTACTGGCCACTCAAGCACACGCTGCTCAACCTACAAAAACTGAAACCATGGTCGTCACTGCCTCTGGTTATGAACAAGCTGAAATCACCGCTCCAGCGAGTATCAGTGTGATCACTCGTGATGAATTAGAAAATAAATATTATCGCGACGTGACCGATGCGCTGAAAACCGTTCCTGGTGTCACCATTACCGGTGGTGGCGATAACAAAGACATTAGTATTCGTGGCATGGGTTCAGCCTATACCTTGATTCTGGTTGATGGTAAGCGTCAATCTTCTCGTCAAACTCGTCCCAATAGTGATGGCCCTGGCATCGAACAAGGCTGGCTACCACCTTTAGAAGCGATTGAACGTATCGAAGTGATCCGCGGCCCTATGTCGACGCTCTATGGCTCCGATGCGATTGGTGGTGTTATCAACGTCATTACTCGTAAAGATGCTCAGCAATGGCATGGTAATGTTCAACTTGGTACGACTATTCAAGAAAACCGTGATTCAGGTGATGAGCGTAGTGCTAACTTCTACTTAACAGGCCCACTGAGTGACAACTTGACCGCGCAATTTAATGGCCAAACTACCGTTCGTGATGAAGATGACATTACTAATGGCTATGAAGATAAAGATTTAAATAGCTTTAACTCTAAACTCATTTATCAATTAAATGACGATCATGACTTTTCTCTTGAAGCTGGCATTAGTGAGCAATCTCGCGCTGGCACAGTAGGGAAATCGGTACCAACAACCGGCTGTCGTAGTGGCTGTGTTGATACACTAGATGAATATAAACGTACTAATTACGCGATCACCCATGACGGTAATTGGGGCGTAGTTGGACAATCGAATACCTATCTACAATATGAAGACTCGGAAAATAAAAGCCGAGAAATGGAAAGCATGAACACCGTGTTCAAAACCAGCCTTGTCACACCCATTTATTCTCATACTTTGACATCCGGCTTTGAATACACTTATGAAAAACTCGAAGACTACACATCGAATAGCTCTTCTGATTTAACTAAACTAGACAATTATCGTTATGCATTCTTCTTAGAAGATGAGTGGGCGATTGTTGAATCATTCAGCCTAACGCTTGGTGCTCGTTTAGATAACGATGAAAAATATGGTACGCATGTTAGCCCACGCGCCTACGGTGTATGGAGCATGACACCAAACTGGGTACTAAAAGGTGGTGTGTCTACTGGCTATCGCGCGCCAAGTTTGCGTGAAACCTCAGATGAATGGGCGCAAGTCAGTGGCGGCGGCGATATCTACGGTAACTCAGATTTGACCCCTGAAACCTCTGTAAACCAAGAGATCAGCTTAAACTATCAATCTGATTTTGGTTTAACGTCTTCTGTCACACTCTTCTACAACGACTTTAAAGACAAAATCACTCGTGTTTCTTGCCCATCATGTGGCCCAATTAATGCTTGGGGAAGCAGCGCAACACAAAAAGTGAATGTCGATAAAGCCACCACACAAGGTGTTGAAGTCGCTTTAGGTACCCCACTAGGAGAAAGTGTCTTCTGGAACGCAAGCTATACCTTAAATGATTCAGAGCAAAAATCAGGTGATTACAAAGGCCAGCCTTTAGTTCAACTGCCAAAACACTTATTTAGTACCGATCTTTCTTGGCAAGCCACCTCTGATTTAGAAGCTTGGACTCAAGTGACTTATCACGGCGAAGAAATGGAGCCAATCACAGGTCCATCTCAAAGCAGCTTAGAAGCCCCTTCTTATACTTTCTGGGATATGGGTGTTAGCTATCACTTAACCAGCAATGTGTCAGTTAACGCAGCGGTGTATAACCTACTCGATCAAGAAATCACTTATGATGAATATGGCTATGTAGAAGACGGACGTCGTTACTGGGTAGGAATGAATGTAGGATTCTAATCCACCAGCGATCAATTCTTTACCGATAACCAATATGCCAACCTACTTTTTAAACTAGGTTGGCATTTTTTGTTTTCTTCCCCAAAAAACTCATTACATCCATAATCAAAACCTCTATTTGTTAATTTTTTTAACATCACATAACAGCATGATAGTTAAAGGAATAACTTAACACGTCCTCTTTGAAACCCTATAAAAGCCAAAATATTGATTTGAGGTCTAAACATTTTATGTGTAGCATTATTGTTAATTAACCGTTCAATAAAAAATAAATGGATTCGAAATATGCCAAAAGTTGGAATGCCTGATATTAGAAAACCTCAGCTTGTAAAAGCCACTATGGCGGTCATTGAAAGAGTAGGTTTGCATGGCGCAAGCATATCGCTCATCAGTAAAGAAGCGGGTGTATCAACGGGCATCATTAACCATTACTTTGGCGGTAAACACGGATTACTAGAAGAGACCATGCGAGCGATTTTAAGAGAGCTCTCCGACACGGTAAAAATCAAACTCAATGGTTTACCAAGCGATGCTCACCAACAACGCATTATTGGCATTGTGAACGCTAACTTTGAGGGCTTTCAGGCTGAAAACAAAGTAGCCAAAACATGGTTGGCATTCTGGTCTTATTCGATGCATGACGCCCAATTGAAAAGGCTTCAACGCGTCAATGAGCAACGTTTGCTTTCACATTTAAGAATTGAATTGAAAGCGCTACTCCCCGATGAACAAGCCAACTTAGTGGCACATGGCATTGCATCTCTCATCGATGGTATTTGGCTGCGTGGCACTTTAAACCCGGAGGGTATTGATGCCGAAAAAGCGCGAGAAATCATCAATGACTACCTAGAAAAACAGCTCGCTTTTTACAATCAATCTTCACTTTAAATTACATCATTAGGCTTTTATATGACCACAGAAACTCTATACATACACGGCCAATTGACTGCCGCAACATCTGGTGAGACCTTCCACAGTATTAATCCTGCCAATGGTGAAGTGATCGCTGAAATCGGCCAAGCTTCACAGGATGATCTCAATAAAGCGATAGCATCAGCAAAGCAAGGCTTTCAAATATGGTCCAAAATGAGCGCCGTGGAACGTAGTCGAATTTTATTAAAAGCGGTTGAAATCCTTAGAGCACGAAACGATGAATTGGCGGCTTTAGAAGTAGCCGATACGGGTAAACCGCTGCAAGAAGCACTAGAAGTCGATATTGTCACCGGTGCTGACGTGATTGAATATTACGCCAACCTCGTTCCAAGCTTACAAGGTGAACAACAACCTCTTAGTGATGAACAATTTTTCTATACTCGCCGCGAACCTTTAGGCATTTGTGCTGGCATTGGCGCTTGGAACTATCCAATTCAAATCGCCATGTGGAAATCAGCTCCTGCGCTAGCGGCAGGTAACGCTATGATCTTTAAACCTTCAGAAGAAACGCCGCTTTCCGCTCTCAAGTTGGCTGAAATATTTACCCAAGCAGGCGTACCGGATGGCGTATTTAATGTTATCCAAGGCGATTACCGCGCAGGTCAAATGCTAACCGCTCACCCAGATATCGCGAAAGTCTCCTTCACAGGTGAATCAGGCACAGGTAAAGCCGTCATGGGTGACAGTGCCAAGACTTTGAAATCGGTCACTATGGAGCTAGGTGGCAAATCACCTTTAGTTGTTTTTGACGATGCCAAACTTGATCAAGCGGTATCGGCTGCCATGGTGGCGAACTTTTATACTCAAGGAGAAGTGTGTACTAACGGTACCCGAGTCTTTGTACATCAAGCCATCTACCAAGATTTCATTACACAATTAAAACATCGTACTGAGAAAATGACCATTGGCGATCCTATGGACATTAATACTCAAGTCGGTGCGTTGATCTCTAAACAGCATTTAGACAAAGTGCTCGGCGCAATTGAAACCGCCAAACACAGCGGCGCTAAATTGCTCACTGGCGGCCACCAAGTGACCGAAAATGGATTAGATAAAGGTAACTTTGTCGCGCCAACAGTGTTTATCGATTGTGAAGACGACATGGCGCATGTTCAACAAGAGATCTTCGGCCCTGTTATGTCCGTTCTACCCTTTAGTGATGAAGACGAAGTGATCACTCGCGCTAATGCAACCGACTACGGACTTGCCGCCGGTGTGTTCACGCAAAACCTATCACGCGCCCATCGCGTTATTCATCAACTAGAAGCGGGTATTTGTTGGATAAATACCTGGGGAGATTCCCCTGCAGAAATGCCTGTCGGTGGTTATAAGCATTCTGGTATTGGCCGTGAAAATGGTACCGAAACCCTACGTCACTATACGCAAACCAAAAGTGTGTTTGTCCATCTTGGTGACTTCGAAAGCCCTTATGAATAATAAAGGCGAGTCATTTATCTATCGTTGAGAAATCACTCACGAGTCTTTAAACCGATACGTTCTTAAACGGAAGCGGAGAATCAATCTTATGCAACAACGCTACGATTATATTATCGTCGGCGCGGGTTCGGCCGGCTGCGTATTAGCCGACCGACTTAGCGAATCTGGTGAACATAACGTTTTACTATTAGAAGCTGGCGGCAGTGATAAAAGCATTTTCATTCAAATGCCCACCGCACTTTCTTATCCGATGAACAGTGATAAGTACGCTTGGAAATTTGAAACTAAAGCCGAATCAGGTCTTGATGGCCGTCAATTACACTGCCCTCGCGGAAAAGTACTTGGTGGTAGTTCTTCGATTAACGGTATGGTTTATGTACGTGGCCATGCTTGTGATTTTGACCAATGGGAAGAGTCCGGCGCACAAGGCTGGAATTATCAAAACTGTTTACCTTACTTTCGTAAAGCGGAAAGCTGGTTCGAAGGCGGTAATGATTATCGTGGTGGCAACGGCCCAGTTGGTACCTGTAACGGTAATAACATGGAACGTAACCCTTTATACCAAGCTTTTATTGATGCTGGAAAAGAAGCAGGTTATCCAGAAACCCAAGACTACAACGCCTACCAACAAGAAGGCTTTGGCCCAATGCACATGACGGTTGATGGTGGCGTGCGCGCTTCTACTTCCAACGCTTATCTACGTCGAGCCCTTAAACGCTCTAACCTGACGTTATTAACCGGCATCGTCGCTCATAAAGTCTTACTCGAAGGCAAAACCGCACGTGGGATTGAATTCGAAAAATCTGGGAAAATCGTTCAGGTTTATGCGGATCAAGAAGTGATTTCAAGTGCTGGTTCTATTGGTTCAGTGCAACTGCTTCAACTATCAGGCATCGGCGATCGTGAAACATTAAAACAATCTGGCGTAGAATTAAAACATGACTTACCTGGTGTGGGTGAAAACCTGCAAGACCACTTAGAAGTTTACTTTCAATATGAGTGTAAACAGCCCATCACGTTAAATAGCAAACTTGGTCTAGTCAGCAAAGGCTTAATTGGTACTGAGTGGATCTTAAAACGTACCGGACTAGGTGCCACCAATCACTTTGAATCCTGCGCTTTTATCCGCTCACGTAAAGGCTTGAAATGGCCGAATATTCAATACCATTTCTTACCGGCTGCCATGCGTTATGATGGACAAGCCGCATTTGATGGTCATGGCTTCCAAGTTCATGTGGGTCCAAATAAACCAGAAAGCCGTGGTCGCGTCGCGATTGAATCAAACGATCCACATGCTAAACCCAGCATCGAATTTAATTACATTTCAACCGAGCAAGATCGCCAAGATTGGCGTGACTGTATTCGTCTTACTCGTGAAATTTTAGCTCAGCCTGCGATGGATAGTTTCCGAGGCACAGAAATCCAACCCGGCATTGAGGTTGAGTCCGATCAGGCGATTGATCAATGGGTGAAAGAGAACGTAGAAAGTGCCTACCACCCATCTTGTACCTGCAAAATGGGCGCAGAGAATGATCCTATGGCGGTAGTTGATGAAAAGTGTCGTGTCTTAGGCATTAACAATCTACGAGTCGTCGACTCCTCTGTTTTCCCCGTTATCCCTAATGGCAACTTAAATGCGCCAACCATCATGGTGGCAGAACGTGCCGCCGATATGATCTTAGGTCGACCTTTACTGACTCCCGATAATGTTGAAGTTTGGATTGACCCCAATTGGCAGCATACCCAACGCAGCCAACAGCCAGTACGCGCTTTACCACTGGCCGAATAATTAATAGCAAGTCACTGATTACAAGGAATGATTATGTCACTTAAAAAAACAGCACTATTCACGTTAGGCCTTACTAGCCTAGCCACTTTTAACGCCTACGCGAATCAATGTGAAACAGTACGTTTCTCGGATGTTGGCTGGACAGATATCACCGCAACGACCGCCGTTACTAGCCAACTATTAAAAGGCATGGGCTACCAAACCGAAACTGAATTACTGTCGGTTCCCGTTACCTACTCCTCAATGGCCAATGGCGATATTGATGTCTTCCTTGGTAACTGGATGCCGACCATGGAAAATGACATCAAAAAATACCGCGAATCAGGCAAGGTAGAAACGGTTCGTGCCAACCTAGAAGGCGCTAAATACACGCTAGCAGTGCCTAAGTATGTGTACGATGCAGGAGTGAAAACCTTCGCGGATATCGCTAAAAATGCCGACAAATTTAATGACCGAATTTACGGTATCGAACCAGGTAACGATGGTAACCGCCTACTACAAAGCATGATTGATCAAGATGCCTTTGGCCTAAAAGACTTCCGCCTAGTCGAATCTAGTGAAGCTGGCATGGTTTCTCAGGTCACCCGTGCGGTACGCCGTAATCAATGGATTGTTTACCTAGGTTGGGCTCCACACCCAATGAACAGCAAAGTTGAAATGGAATACCTTGCCGGTGGCGATGACTTCTTTGGTCCTAACTATGGTGGAGCAAGCGTACACACCAACGTACGCCAAGATTACTTAACCCAGTGTCCGAATATCGGCAACCTTTTAACTGATCTTAAATTCAGCCTGGAAATGGAAAACCAGATCATGAATTCAATCTTAAACCAAAACAAAAAGCCTGCTATCGCGGCTCGTGAATGGTTAAACCAACACCCTGAACAAATCCAAACTTGGCTCAAAAATGTCAAAACTCTTGATGGCCAACCTGCAGCACCAGCAGTGATTGCTTATCTCAAGCAACCCGTTAAGTAATTAGCAAACGCAACACTCTTTTTTATATTTTCAATTGAACTGGCGAGTGTAGGCTCGCCAGATAAGGCAGTACTGTGAATTTTATTACCGATCATAAAATCCCACTCGGACATTGGATGGAAATTGTTGTCGATTGGCTCACCATCAATGCAGCAACACTTTTCGATGCAATTTCTATCTTTCTTGAAACCATCATAATGAGCCTAGTCAGTGTCTTTCAATGGCTACCACCAGCCGTTCCTATCGTAGTCACCGCCGCACTGGCTTGGTATTTACACCGTAAATTATCTTTAGTGGTGTTCATCATTGCCTCATTACTACTGATTTTAAATATGGGCTATTGGCAAGAAATGCTGGAAACCTTTGTTCTCGTCTTCGCGGCGACAACGATTTCCGTATTAATTGGCGTCCCACTAGGCATCATGGCAGCGCATCGCCCTTGGCTATATAACTTAATGCGCCCTATTTTAGATTTAATGCAAACCGTACCAACCTTTGTTTACTTAATCCCAACCTTAGTATTGTTTGGATTGGGGATCGTACCGGGCCTGATTTCGACCATTATTTTTGCTATCGCTGCACCGATTCGTTTGACCTATCTCGGCATTATTAAAGTACCGGACGAGCTGGTTGAAGCCGGTAAAGCATTTGGAGCCAACCGAATGAAGCTATTGTTTAAAGTCGAGTTACCTGCGGCACTACCAAGCATTATGGCGGGTGTCACTCAATGCATTATGTTGTCGCTTTCTATGGTTGTCGTCGCGGCATTCGTTGGTGCGGATGGCTTAGGTAAACCTGTGATCCGAGCGTTAAACACCGTCAATATTTCTCAAGGATTCGAAGCTGGATTAGCTATTGTTCTGGTCGCCATCATTCTTGATCGTTTATGTAAAACACCAAACCAAGCTAAAGAGGGATAATTATGGACGCAATTACAATTAACAATCTTGATGTGGTATTTGGTGACAACCCAAACAAAGCGATCGAACTACTCGACAAAGGTGAATCTCGCCAAAATATTATTGACCAAACTGGCCAAGTCGTCGGAGTCGATGGCGTCAATATCAGTGTCAAAGAGGGTGAGATTTGTGTCCTGATGGGATTATCTGGCTCAGGTAAATCAAGCTTACTACGCGCGGTCAATGGCCTGAATACCATTTCTCGTGGTTCATTAGAAATCAAAGATGGTGATAACCTAGTTGATCTTGCGAATTGTGATAGTGCAACTTTGCGCCATTTGCGAACTCATCGAGTCTCCATGGTGTTCCAAAAATTTGCCTTAATGCCTTGGCTGACGGTACTTGATAACGTTGCCTTTGGTTTAGAAATGAAGGGAATGAGCAAATCCGATCGCCGTAAAAAAGCACTCGAACAATTGGAAATGGTGAGCCTAGCAGAATGGGCAGATAAACACCCACACGAGTTGTCTGGTGGTATGCAACAACGTGTCGGTCTTGCGCGGGCTTTCGCTATGGATACCGATATCCTACTGATGGATGAACCGTTTTCAGCGCTCGATCCATTAATCCGCGCTCAACTGCAAGATGAGTTACTCGAACTGCAGAAAAAACTGAACAAGACTATTTTGTTTGTCAGCCATGATTTAGATGAAGCGCTTAAAATCGGCAACAACATTGCGATTATGGAGTCCGGTCGATTGATCCAACACGGCACGCCAGAAGAAATTGTCCTCGCGCCTAAAACTCAATACGTTAAAGATTTTGTGGCACACACAAACCCACTCAACGTACTAAAAGGTCGCTCTTTAATGCAACCGACTCACGATCTTAAGTCAGATGATAATCGCATTCAGTTATGCGCGAATACCGGGATTTGGATAGAAAAACCGACCTCTGCATCGAGTTTAGATAATCTAGTCATCAACAGTACTGAGTCTTTGACGTTGGTAGAATGGGAAAAAATTCAAGATTTAGCGGCGATTGAGCCCAACATGCTGGTCATGGCAAGTCCTGAAATTAGTATGCGTGATGCCATTGAACTCAAAAATCGCACCGCTCACCCCGTTTTAATGGTTGAACATGGCAAGCTAGTTGGAGTATTGAACGACAGCGAGTTTTATAATGCTTTATTGGGTAATTATCAAAGCTTCGAGCAAAGCTCAAATGCAGCTTAACCTACAGATAAGACAAGCTTACTAAATAAAAAACTCTCGTATCGGCGAGAGTTTTTTTCATCTAAACAACCATTTACTTCTGCAATAGCAAATACGCCAAAATATCCACGACTTGCTGCTGGGTAGTCGCCCAAGCTTGTGCGCTGGCATCAACTTCTTTTAGTGGGTGGATAATATCTTCGCTGTGCAAGGTGATATAAGGCTTATCCAACGCGGCACAATAACCCGCATCAAAAGCAGCGTTCCATTGTTTGTACTTATCACCAAAACGGATAATCGCTAGATCACATTGCTTAATTTGCTTTTGAATTCGAATCGCGTTCACTTTGGCAGATTTATGATCGCGCCAGAAGGAATTGGACTCCTCGCCTAGCCCATCACCAGCCGCATCACTACTGTCATGATCTGTCACTGCGGAACTAAATGTGATATCCAATCCTTTATCTTCACAGCCTTGAATAATTTGGTTTCGCCAATCTGTATGTATTTCACCAGATAAATAAACATTCCAAGTCATCATTACCCTCTACTTTTATTTGCCATTTCTCTCAATAACATCACAACGTATGATGGATACATTTTCTACAATATCAGCAACATACTTACGACTATGAGCATAATGCGCCGTTTCTTTATGTTCGCTTAAGGCTTGTTCATCACGGTACACTTCATAAATATAAAAGTGGTGATCATTGGTTTGATCTTCCAATACATCAAACACATAACAGCCTTCTTCATTTAAAACAGAAGCCTTAGCATTCTCTTTCATTGCCGATAAATACTGCTCCCGACATCCCGCTTTTACTTCATTTTTTACAAAAATACAGAACATAACTTTCTCCCTGATTCGCGAAACTCATTTTATTGTATACAATTAATTATACAAAGTCATTTTAAGGAGGAAATATGCAAAGACCAAAAGCATTTAATGGACTAAGACATTTGGCGTTAAAAGTGCACCCTTTTGAGGAATGTGTCCGTTTTTATCATGAAATTATGGGAATGGAGATACTCCGTCGAGCGAATGACAACCTAGTCTACCTAAGCTGTGGCAACGATAACTTATCACTATCTCACTCCGATTCAGAACAGGAAAGAGGTCACCATAATCTCGATCACTTTGGCTTTGTGGTAGATAGCAAACAAGAGCTTCAACAATGGTATGAGTTTTTACAATCCCAAGGCGTTCCGTTGCTCGATACCCCTCACGATCATAGTGATGGCGCACGTAGTTTTCACTGTACCGATCCGGCGGGTAACGTGGTTCAACCTATTTATCATCCGGCGATTTCTGGGCAAAAGCTATCTTAGAGCCAAAAATAAACCCGATACATGATCGGGTTTGTTAAAGCTGGTTGGGCTTAGAGAGTACTTACTGAGCGAAATACAAATCCTTCGAATAAATACGCCCTTCCGCATTATGCATTGGGTAGCCGCCGAGTTTTGGATCGACTAAACGTGATTGCATAAAGTAGTAAATTGGTGCGATCGGCATATCTTGCGCCAGCATTTGTTCCGCCTGATCGTAGTATTGATTTCGCTCTTTCACATCAACGGCAGATTGAGCTTTAGACAAGGCTTCATCGTATTTAGGGTTTACATAAGATGGGAAGTTTTTATCGTTATCAGAGCCTAATAAGGTCAAGAACGTTGAGGCTTCATTGTAATCACCACACCAAGAAGCGCGCATGATGTCGAAGTTACGTTCTTGACGCGCGGCTAGGTAAGATTTCCACTCTTGGTTATCGAGCGTGACTTCCATACCTAAATTCTTTTTCAGCATAGAGGCAATCGCCACTGCAATCGCTTTATGGTTTTCACTGGTGTTGTAAAGTAAGTCGGCTTTTAGCGGATTATTGTGGTCATAGCCCGCTTCTTTTAACAATTTAGCCGCTTCTTGATCGCGCTGTTGTTGGGTCCACTGACTGTATTCCGGCTGTGTCGCTTTGAAATTCGCAACATCTTGATGGGCAAACGTATAAGCGGGCACATTGCCTTTGGTAACGCCGTTAGCAATCACATCACGCATAATCGTGTATGAAATTGCTTTACGTACTCTAGGGTCATCAAACGGCTTACGCTTGGTGTTTAACGCGTAGTAATAAGTACACAACAGCGGCGTGATTTTATATGCATCTGGGTGCTCTTGTTTTAGCTTGTCTACCATCGCAACAGGTACATCAGACGTAATGTCCACTTCACCCGTCATATAACGGTTCATCGCCGCAGTTTGGCTTTCAAACGGAATGTAAGTCACTTTGTTAATCACTGTATCTTTGTTATCCCAGTAATTAGGATTACGTTCCATTTCCAAGCGCTCATTGATCACCCAATTGGTTAGCTTATAAGCGCCATTGGAAACCATGTTTTCAGGCTTAGTCCAATTGTCACCATGCTTTTCAACCGCTTTTTGATTAATTGGCATCATCACAGTATGCGCTGTCATGGCCACAAAATACGGTACAGGTTTATCTAATTGAAATTGTAATGTATGTTCATCTAGCGCTTTAACGCCAAGCTTTTCAACCGGTTGTTTACCATCAATGATCGCTTCTGCATTGTTAATGCCAGTCAGTTTTAAGTACCAAGCGTTGGGTGACGCGAATTTTGGATCGACCGCAGTATGTAGGCTATAAACAAAGTCTTGCGCGGTAACAGGCTCGCCGTTCGACCATTTAGCATCTTGGCGTAAATGGAAGGTGTAAGTCTGGTTATCTTTGGTTTCCCAGCTTTCAGCCACACCGGGAACCACACTACCATCTTGGTTTTGAATAACTAATCCTTCAAACAAGTCACGCAGAATATGCATCTCAGGAATGCCTTCTGCTTTTAAAGGATTTAACGTTGCCGCTTCTGCATCGTTACCACGCACCAATTCTTGTTTTTTGGCTAGTGTGACACCATCAGGTACTTGAGCAGCAAAACTTGAAGTAGGTAAAAGAAGTGCGGAAAGGGTTAACGCTAAAACTGAAGGTTTAAAAGAGAGCATGAGACTTCCTTGTAAATGAAGAAGTAATGGTAGAAAAGATAATAATAACTATAACGTTAACTATGGTTTTAACCCATATTTTTATTACGATTTTATACTTTCTATGTGAGCCTAATTCGGTAATACTGCTTAATAATGGATTTACAAATCTAGATTAGGAAGATCGTATGGCTGTCATTCTTCGACCTCGTGAGCAACGCGCTCAATTTCAATTCAAACCCACTACCTATGGCCATTCTGTACTCGGTGCGCCGTTAGTGTATTTTCCCGCGCAAATCCAAGATGAAGATACCGGACTGATTATCGCCGGGACTCATGGTGATGAAACGGCTTCAATTGTTAGCCTATCTTGCGCGCTTCGTTCAATAAAAGCTGGTCAACTTCGCCACCATGTTGTGCTCAGTATGAACCCAGATGGTAATCAATTTGGGACTCGCACCAATGCCAATGGAGTGGATTTAAACCGCAACTTTGCTAGTCAAAATTGGCAAGCCGGCGGCACGGTATATCGTTGGAGTACTCAAGAGCCCGAGCGCGATGTTGCCGTGGGAACCGGTGAGACAGGCAATTCAGAACCAGAAACCGCGGCACTATGTCAGCTAATTGAAGAGCTCAACCCAGCATGGGTAACCTCATTCCATGAACCTTTAGCCTGCATTGACGATCCTAGCTTTTCACCTTTGGCGCATTGGTTATCTCAGAAAATGAACTTGCCGATGGTGAAAGACGTTGGCTACGACACACCAGGTTCATTTGGTTCTTGGTGTGCCGAACGTGATTTATTGTGCGTGACGGTAGAATTGCCACCTGTTTCAGCCGATTACGCCTGTGAGCATTATTTGGATATGTTGGTGGAATTGCTGACCAAGCGATTTTAATACTGATCTCTTAATTTCGTCTGTATATAAATATGAATCTGCTGGATTACTGCCGCCAATTCTTCACGAACTTGCTGGTTAGTAAATCTAAGAATATTTAATCCGTTCTTTTTAAGATACTGATTTCTTTTCAAATCATACTGAACACCTTGCTCGGTATAATGGCTGTGACCATCGACTTCAATCACCAAATTCAACTTTGAGCAGTAGAAATCAACAATGTAGCTTCCAATGCCATGTTGACGCCTGAATTTAACTCCTAGTTGATTATTCTTAATATGAAACCACAATATTTTTTCTGCTGGAGTTAAGTTACTCCTAAGTGATGAACGGTATGCTTTCGTTTTTTGTAAGTTATAGATCTTTCCCATGCAACCCCCTCCAACTCCCCCTTATATTGACTAATAGGCCAAGTAACTCCAACGCTCAAGGGGGAGAGCTTGTCCGCTGTACAGGAAACTAGTCTATAAAAAACAAACTAAAGAATTGATTAAATTAGTTTGATTTTCAGCGCGCCACGTAATGTTCTCCCCCTTTATCGAATCACTATTGAGATAAGAAGTGTTGATATAAGGGGGAGTTAGAGGGGGTTGCTTACGATAAACTCACCTACCCCCACAACTCCGGACTCATCACCTTCATTGTAGAAACATCAAATTCAAAGCCTTGTGGATGATCTTGAGCTAATAGAAGTGGGCCGTCGAGATCAACCACTTGTACGCCTTGCGCCACTACAAAAGCTGGTGCCATGCCAAGTGACGAGCCGACCATGCAACCGACCATAACTTGCATACCTTGTTCTATAGCGGCTTGTTTCAGTTTAAGCGCTTCGGTTAATCCACCCGTTTTATCAAGCTTAATATTGGCCATATCATAGCGCCCCACCAGCTTAGCTAAGCTTGCAACGCCGTGACATGACTCATCGGCACACAAGGTGATTGGACGTTCTAGCCCATCAAGCCAGTGGTCTTTATCAGCAGGAAATGGTTGTTCGATCATCGCCACGTTCAATGCTTTAAGTTGAGGGATCATCGCGTTATACAATTCCACATCCCAGCCTTCATTGGCATCAACAATAATCTTCGCATTAGGGGAATGACGTCTTACCGCAGCCACTCGTTCAATATCGCCTTCTCCGGCTAATTTTAATTTCAGCACTGGGCGAGCTTGATTTGCTTTGGCATCGGCGCCCATTTTTTCAGGGCTGGCTAAAGATAAAGTAAACGCCGTAGTGAGATCATGAGGTTCAATCTCAAGCAACTGCCAAATGGTCTTTTGTTGCTGTTTACAGTGTAAATCCCACCATGCGCAATCTAAGGCATTACGCGCTGCGCCTGCCGGTAATAACTGCTGAATATCTTGCGCTGAATCGACTTGGGATAACTGCTCAGAAATTGTTTCTAAATCAGCCATCACTTGTTCAATTGACTCGCCATAGCGAGCATAAGGAACGCATTCCCCTCGCCCGACATATCCTTGTTGCTCTAAGGTAACGACCACTACATCGGCATGAGTTTTCGAACCACGAGAAATAGTAAACGCGCCATTGATTGGCCATGATTGAGTAGAGATCGTCATTTTCATATTACACATCCACGTGCTCGTCATAACCGATATTGCATAAGGCGGAAAATGCTTGTTCAACTGATTCTGGAATGTCTTGAGCGGCAAAGAAACCTTGTGTGGGATAGGTTTTCAAACGCTGAATTTCACCTACCATCAGGTTTATCACTTCAGAAGAAGGATGCAGCGCGCTGCAATAATCGAGGAATTCAAGTTGAGGAGAGCTTACTTGCGCTTGAACCTGTGGCCAAAGTTGCTGGCAGGTCGCCAACGCACGACGTTCCATGTAAGGTTTTTGCACTAAAGTCACACTGCTAAGCGTAAGACCTTTAGATTCTAATAATTGTTGTGTGAAACGAAAGTTCTCGCCGGTATTGGTCGATTGGTCTTCAAGTAAAATAGCATGATGAGGAACACCGCAATCAATGGCGATTTTGGCAAAAGTTTCCGCTTCAGAATGTTCAAACAACCCATCGGTCATTCGGCCTTTGCCGCCAGAAATAATCAATAACGGGGCGATACCTTGATGATAAAGCTCAGCGGCTCGCTCACCAACACGTAAATCAGAACTGCCTAGAAGTAATAAAGCATCGGTTTTTTGAAGAGATTGATCGAGTTTTAAGTACTGCCAAACCGATAAAGCATGATCGTAATAACGCGTCATTGTGCACTTCCATTTTAGATATAGAGTGATAATGACTTACTGTACTTGAGTTTTTACTTGCGAGTAAGAGCTAGTGAAAGAAAAGTATTGGTATATAAAAAATCGTCTGGATAGCTACTGTTCTCAATGAGTAGAATCTAACGAATATACGGCATTTTGATGATTACAATAACGGCATAAACACACACGGTCCATTTTGTGGTAAGGTACGCCGCTGAAAAGCTGATTGATCAACTCATTGAATTTTTGGAACTTGTTTTTTAATGACATATCATCTTCCGCTCGCTTGCGTAATACCGCTTTATGTTGAGTATCGCGGCAACATGATTGGCAAAATAAAACAGGCATAAAATCTCCAATAATCGGGTTCTAGAACAAAAAACGAAACAATTATTTAACATACTAAATCCTACTTTTGTTCAGACGTCATAAAATTGAAAAATCCATGTCAATAATTCAATCAAGATCAAACTTTACTAACCACTAGAGCCACTAATGACTCAACTTTTTGTTACTTCGAAACATAAGTAACGAACGATGTGATCATTTGTCCTAATTGCTCTAAATGATGTCTATCCACGTCATTTATTGTCTATGCTCAATAACGGCGGTCTACATTTTCACTCCTTAAGTTTTACTTTTTTAGAGGCAGTATATGAATACAGTTTATCCTGTGAATTCTATCGAGTCTTTTTTGCTCGCGATCTTCGTGTTGCTACTCGGTCATTTTATTAATTCCAAGGTGCCATTTTTATCTAAATATAAAGTCCCTGAGCCAATTGTCGGTGGCTTGGTTGTGGCGATTATTAGCACTATTCTACATTTCCAAAACATCACACTTGAATTTGATTTGCCGCTAGAACACACCTTGATGTTGCTCTTCTTTACTACGGTTGGCCTATCAGCAAGCTACACTCAGTTACTAAAAGGTGGTAAAAAAGTCTTTATTTTCCTTGGTGTTGCCTCTATCTATATCATTATTCAAAATGCGGTAGGCGTTGGCTTAGCGGAAGCCTTGGGGATCAACCCACTACTTGGTTTAGTAGCCGGCTCTATCACGCTATCTGGCGGACACGGTACAGGCGCGGCTTGGGCAAGCACTTTCCAAAATACCTATGGCATTAATACACTTGAATTTGCGATGGCTGCCGCGACCTTTGGCTTAATTGTCGGTGGTATTATTGGCGGGCCCGTTGCACAACGACGCATTCAAAAGCACAACCTAGTCTCAGAATACGGCGCAGGTGATAAGCATCATGACAGTTTCCCAGATGTCGTGACTTATAACGACCGAGAAGAAGATAAAGTCTCCGCTTATCGCGTGATTGAAACCTTATTTACTATGCTGATTTGTGTAGTGGGTGCGGTTTATGTTGAGCAATGGGTGAATACCTTTGAGATTAGTTGGTTAAAGATCCCAGACTTTGTATATGCCCTATTCTTAGGTGTGATTATCACCAATATTTTTGAGGTATCAGGTAAGTACAAGCTCAATACCGATACGGTTGATATTCTCGGAACCGTGTCTTTATCGTTATTCTTAGCCATGGCATTAATGAGTTTGCAATTGTGGGAAATCTTTTCACTCGCGATCCCACTGTTGGTTATTTTATGTGTGCAAACCGTTATTTTGGCGGTATTCGCTTACAATATAACGTTCCGCGTGATGGGCTCAAACTATGATGCAGCGGTGATCACTGGCGGTCACTGTGGTTTTGGTTTGGGTGCCACACCAACCGCGGTAATGAACATGGGTTCAATCGTGACGCATTACGGGCCATCACCACAAGCCTTTATGGTCGTGCCAATTGTTGGTGCCTTTTTCATTGATATCGTTAACTTAATTATCATCCAAGGCTACTTATCGTTTATTGGTTAATGGCTAAAGGTTTAATGAAGCATCCTACACTGCGGATAACAGACTAAACACGCTGTGCCGCAGTTCAGGTTAATTCACTTGCGTATTAATCTCGATTTTGAACAGACATATCTTTAATAAAAATAATTTTGATAAAAGTTGTGTTGAGGAAAAATAGTGACTGAACAAAAAGCGGTTTCACCACAAAAAATATTCATGAGTGTCGCGCTTGTCATTGCGCTAGGCTCATTAGAAAAAAGTATCGTCACCACCCCACTGCCTATCATTGGTGAGCAACTCAATGCAGGTAATGCACTCACTTGGGTAGTCACGGCTTATTTATTAGCGGCGACCGCAGTATTACCGGTTTATGGCAAACTCAGCGACATTCTAGGCCGTGTGAAAATGCTGTATATCGGCATTACGCTCTTTGTTCTCGGCTCGGCAGCATGTGGCTTCGCGCAAGATTTACCAACCTTAATCATTGCTCGTGTCATTCAAGGCATAGGTGGTGGTGGCTTAATTGCCCTCGCCTTTACCGTGATTGCCGACTGTATTCCGGCGCGTGAAGTAGGCAAATACCAAGGCTTCATCTCGATGGTCTATGCGGTTTCCAGTATCGCAGGCCCATTACTTGGCGGCTACTTTGCCGAGCATCTATCTTGGCGCTGGGTATTTTGGATTAATATCCCGCTCGGTTTACTGGCGGTATTTTTGATTCGTCGCAACCTTTCACATTTAAATAAAAAGCGTGATTCGAAATTTGATTGGTTAGGCGCGATGATGCTAATGATCTGCTCCACCAGCTTACTGCTTTTACTTTCACCTGAAGCCGAACTTCCTACTAGCTGGACTGGCGGTGCGTTTATTGCCTCAATCTTAATATTAATTTTGGTCGAACGACGCGTTTCCGATCCTATGCTACCTGCTCGCTTAGCTAAGCTACCCAACTATTTGGTTTGCATCTTACTGATTTTATGCTCACAGTTATTAATGTTTGCCATTTTGGTGTACCTACCAATGCAAATGCAGTGGCAACGTGGTTTATCCGCTTCAGCCAGTGGCGAAATCATGGTGATCTTCATGTTTAGCATCACCATTGGCGCCTACTGCGGTGGTAAGCTAGTCAATAAATCTGGTGAAACCAAACGCTATGCATTGTTTGGCTTTTTACTAGCGGCGATTAGCTTTGCGATGATCCAACAACACTTTTATCCAGCGGTAGCGCTCGGTTTAGCAGGTCTAGGTATCGGCTTTACTCTGCCAGCGATTGGCGTAATGGTGCAAAACGTATTACCAGCAAAAGATCGCGGTATTGGCATGTCATTATTTAACTTTGGTCGTGAATTAGGGGGAGCCATCGGCGTTGCCGCATGTTCAACCGTATTCCAATTGAGCCTAAATCATGATGGCATTGCCAAACAAAATAGCCTTGCAGAATATAGCCCTCAAGCCTTAGATTCTGGCTTTACGGCGATTTACTTATTAATGGCGATCATGGCTGTGGTTTCTATGCTAATCACACTGGTCGCGTTAAAGAAACAAACATTAGCCACCGAAATAAAACAAGATTAATACATCGAACTAAACCAAATAAAGGTCTGTCAGCATGAATAAAGTTTCAGATATTTTTAACCCTGAAGATTGGCAAGAAGTTGAAGGTTTTTCATTTGAAGATATTACCTACCACCGCGCAGTAGATGCCGGAGTAGTCCGTATCGCCTTTAACCGCCCAGAATGTCGCAACGCATTTCGTCCTAAAACCGTCGATGAGCTTTTTTGCGCGCTTGAACATGCACGCATGTGGAGCGATGTAGGCTGTGTATTGCTGACCGGTAACGGCCCTAGTGCTCGCGATGGCGGCTGGGCATTTTGTTCAGGTGGCGATCAACGTATTCGTGGCAAAGATGGCTACAAATACGAAGGCATGCCACAAGACCAAATCGACCCTGCAAAACTAGGCAGACTACACATTCTAGAAGTACAACGTTTGATCCGCTTTATGCCAAAAGCCGTGATCGCCGTAGTACCGGGTTGGGCTGCTGGCGGCGGTCACTCATTGCATGTCGTGTGTGATATGACAATTGCCTCAGAAGAACACGCGGTATTTAAACAAACCGATCTCGATGTGGCGAGCTTTGACTCTGGCTACGGTTCAGCTTACCTAGCGAAAATGGTTGGCCAAAAGAAAGCCCGTGAAATATTCTTCCTAGGTTTAGACTACAGCGCACAAGATGCCTTTGAAATGGGCATGGTTAACAAAGTGGTTCCACATGCTGATCTTGAAAAAGAAGCGCTTGAGTGGGGTAAGATCATTTGCCAAAAATCACCAACCGCACTACGCATGATGAAGTTTGGCTTAAACATGACTGACGATGGCATGGTTGGACAACAACTCTTCGCCGGTGAAGCCACACGCCTCGCCTACGGTACTGATGAAGCGCGCGAAGGCCGTGATTCATTCTTAGAAAAACGTCCAAAAGACTTCTCTAAGTTCCCGTATCACTATTAATTGTTATTGATAAAAAGCATATAAAATAACGCCCTGAGCTTAATGAAGTTCAGGGCGTTTTTGTGTTTGTTGATGTTGGTGGGTAATGCGTGCAGGCATGCTTTTCTATATATAGCTAGAAAGCGTAGATAGTTTGTCAATATTCAGCCTGAATAATGGGGTGATGTCCTATAGTGATATGTAGGTTAAACTTTCTTTCAGTCAACCAATTGATATCCTTTAACAAGGAATTTTTGACCCATTCTTATCGCTTGCAAATCATTGAAATAGATAAACGCCTTTGACTATTTAAAATCTCCGTAACACGGCTACGCTGGCCAATAAACGGTACAAGATCCTTACTTTCTAAGGTTTGTTGTTTCATAAAAATCAAATACTACTCAATTATTAAAAAAGAGGTACTACGGTATAGATACGAAAAATTTAGAGCTGTGTTCAGTGGTAATGATCTAGGCTAACTCATGTGCCAATATCGACTAACTCTTTTACCAATGAAAAATACAGTGTTTTGGTGAGGCCGTTATAAGTAAAAGCTTCTTTCTGTCAGCATGTCTTACCCACTCGACGCTTATCAACCAAAACACTCAGTTAACCATCATTTAACTCTTATGCAAATTGATACTCAACAACATTATCATCGGACACAATGATATCTTTAATATGTGGAATCGATTCAATCAGCTTTTTCGTGTAAGGGTGCTTTGGAGAGTACATCACTTCTTGTGTCTTACCTTGTTCAACGATTTTCCCCTCTTGCATTACTAAAATTCGCTGACTTAACATTTTGACTACATGAAGATCATGGCTAACAAACAAGTAACTCAGCCCAAGTTCTCTTCTTAACTTTTCAAGCAATTGTAAAACCGTCGCTTGAACAGACACGTCTAACGCTGAAGTAGGCTCATCAAGTATCAAAAACTTAGGTTTTAAAGCCACCGCTCTCGCTATACCTACACGAGCTTTTTGCCCTCCACTTAGCTGATGAGGCAAACGAGTAATCAAGTGCATCGGTAGTCCCACTTGCTCAACCAGTTCTTCGACTTTTGATTTTAATTGCTGCTTACTCAATTTGTCACCTAACCTCAATAAAGGCTCAGCAATTAAGTCAAAAACTGAATGTCTAGGGTTTAATGACCCTGTGGGATCTTGAAACACCATTTGAATATCTTTTCGTAATGGATGCTTAATAAAGTCTTTATTAGAAATGCTCGATATATCGACTCCAGAAAATTTGATGCTGCCAGCTGTGGCATCTTCCAAACGAGTAAGTAATTTTGAAGTCGTAGATTTACCACTCCCAGATCCCCCGACTAAACCAACACACTCACCAGAGTAAATAGAGAAACTACTTCCATCAACGGCGACAAACTCTTCATACGTCGGTTTAGAAAAAGGGATAAATGCGCTTTTCTTTTTAAGGTAGGTTTTTCGTAATCCGTCAACGACCAGTAATGGTTTCTCACTAATTTCTGGCTCTGGTAGTGATAAATAATCTGGCGGTGTTACAGTCAGATCGGCCACGCTGCCATCTTTTGATGGGGTAGCTTGTAACAATTTCTTTGTATAAGGATGGGTTGAGTGAGTAAAAAAATCTTGTCGAGTATTCTTTTCTACCACCTTACCTTTTTCCATTACCACAAACTTATCACAGTACTCAGCGGCAATACCAAGATCATGGGTAATTAAAATTACCGCTAAACCTTCAGTTTTTGCTAAGTTATGAATTAAGTCCATAATGGATTTTTGAGTAGTAACATCTAAGCCAGTGGTAGGTTCATCTGCTATTAACATTCTTGAACGGCACGCTAAAGCTAACGCAATCATAACCCTTTGACACATCCCGCCACTTAACTCGAAAGGATAAGAATCTTTGACACGTTCGACATCATAAATTTCAACTTGTTGTAATAACTTTTCGATTTCCTTATTGATACTCGACCATGAAGCATAACCATGTGTACGAAGCATATCTCTCAAGTGTTCACCGACTTTGCGAATAGGATTCAAAGTCGACATAGGGTTTTGAAAAATCATAGAAATTTCTCGTCCACGTATCTCTTTTAATAATTGAGAGTCAGCACGGTGCAGAGGCATGCCATCATAAATTATTTCACCTAATGCAAGAGAGCCATTTTTATCTAATAAATTCAATATGCTGTATGCTGTGACCGATTTTCCACTACCGCTTTCTCCGACAAGGGCGAGGATTTCACCTTTCTCTAACGAGAAGCTCACATTTTCTACTGCTCGCACAACGCCTAATTTGGTTTCAAAGTCGATCGCCAGTTTATTGACAGTTAGCAAAGGCTGCTTTTTCTTATCCATAAGTTACTTCCTTTTTTGTGGATCAGCGAGATCACGTAATGTGTCTCCGACCAAATTGAAGGTAAACACGGCTAACATTAAAATGAATCCTGGAAATAGCACTAACCACCAATGCCCAGAAATAATATAGTCAGAACCTTCCGCAACTAATATTCCCCATTCCGCAACAGGAGGACGAACACCTAATCCGATGAAAGATAAACCCGCAGCATTAAGTATTGCCCACCCCATATTGATAGAGATTTGAACGATTAGGTTGGGTAGGCAATTAGGTAAAATATGTGCCCCTAATGTTCTAATGTGTGAGTTGCCTGATAAAAGCGCTGCTTGAACATATTGACGATCTCTTTGTAAACTCACTTCCGCTCGTGCGATTCGAATATAAAACGGAATATTAATAATCGCAGTAGCATAAATAACGTTAATTAAAGAATTCCCCATCACCGCAACAATCCCCATTGCGAGAACAAAAAGAGGAAAAGCCAGAACGATATCGGCTAATCGACCAATAATCCTCTCATACCACCCTCCAAAATATCCGGCTAAGCTCCCTAGAAATGTTCCAACGACAAAGCTAATCGATACTGCAGCAACGGCGATACCCAGATCTAATCGAGTTGCCACCACTACTCTTGAAAACACATCTCGTCCTAAATGATCCGTACCAAACCAATGCAGAGAGTTTGGTCCTTGCAAAGCAATCGAAGTATCACTCGCTAATGGATCAAAAGGGACCCAATATTCACCGGTTAAAGCCACTAAAGCATAAAAGCCAAACAATATTAAAGAAGCCAGTGATAGCAGGTTTTTTCTCGCAATAAACCAAAGCCTTTGGAAGATATTTTCTTGTGTTAATACAATACTATTCATTACGTCCCATCCTTGGATCAAATAATGTATAAAGAATGTCTATGATTAAATTTAGCGTCACAAATAGCACCGCCATAATTAATACAAAACCCTGTATTGCTGCATAATCTGATGCGACGAGAGCATCAATGGCAAAGGTTCCAACACCTGGCCATGAATACACTTTCTCTACAAGTACATTCCCACCTAATAAAAAACCAAACACCAAACCAATAACGGTTAATAATGGTAAAGAAGCATTTTGGAGCGCATAAACATAAATTCTAACGGAAGCACTGATCCCATTTGCTTTTGCCGCTCGTACATATTCACTTTCTAATGCTGTAATCATTGAAGAACGTGTCATTCTTGCTATCGGAGCTAAGGCGCAAAGCGCTAAGGTTGTCGCAGGCAAAATCAACTGAGCAAAAGCGGCTTTAAACGTCTCAAAATCAGAATTCAAGAGCGAATCAATGGTATAGAAGCCCGTAACATGTGGTGGCTCCAAGTACATGAAATCTAAACGACCGATAGGAGAAGGCGACCATCCCAAAATATAATAAAAAATAAACATTAAAAATAAGCCACTAAAGAATATCGGTGTTGATGCGCCAGCTGTCACTAATACTCGACACAAGTGATCAACCCAAGTATTCGGTTTAAGTGCGGCTAAAATACCTAACGGCATCGCGACCGCTAATGCTAAGAATAAGCCGAGAAAGGTAAGCTCTAAAGAAGCGGGTAATCTTGATTTCAATTCATCGGTAACACTTTGACCTGTCGATAAACTTTGCCCTAATTCACCCTGTAAAAGGTTCTGACAATAAGTCATAAATTGAAAAGGTAATGAGCGATCAAGGCCTAGTTTTTCCCTAACTTGTTGTATGGATGCATCATCTGCCATTGCTCCAGCGAAATAAACTGCCGGATCGCCCGGCAGTGCTCGAGTTAAGCAAAACGATATAACCAAAACACCAAAAAGAGTTGGAATAGCCATCATCAAACGCTTCATGATTAACCTGATTTTATCGTAAAGCATAATACTTACTCCTTGGTAAACGCTCGGATATCCAATTGACGGTGGAACCAATTTACATATCCCGACACATTCTTCTTCATCACAACATCTAGTGTCGGCTGCCAAAGAGGGATCATAGGGACTTCACTGGTTGCAATATCGATCATACGGGTCACATTAGTGTTGTATTCAGGGTTTTCGATTGGCATTTTCAATGTGTTATCGACTAATGCTTTCATTTCGGCATTGTCATAATTCATTGAGTTAAAGAGGTGTCCTTTGATATAAGCCCAGAAGAAATAATAATCAGGGTAATTCAGCCATCCACCAAAGTTTTTAAGATGAAGCTCTAAACCTTTTTCAACTAAAGCTTTTGTTCTCCAACTTGCACCCGGGATTTTATTAATCGGAGCTGTGATACCAATTTTCTTAAGATTTTCTTGGATAAGCAGAGCTGTTGGCTCCATCCATTGTGCGAAGTCTAGGTTCATTGACACAGGTACAGTAAAGCCCTCTGCATAACCGGCCTCTTCCATTAACGCCTTTGCTTTATCAATATTGGTGCTATAAGGGAACGCTTGAGGCCATTCGACTGAACTTGCTTTGTCACCTTCTCGTCCCCACATTGGTTTACCAATACCATAAGCGGCCACATCAAATATTTCTTTATATGGCAATGCATAAGCGATGGCTTGACGAACTTTAGGGTTAGAAAATGGTTCAAAATCCATATTCATACCAACAGCATGTAAAGTATTATCAATAGTGGAGCTAGAGACTTTCAGTGTTGGGTTTGTCATTAATTCCTTCACATCTTTTGAAGGTAAATCTAATGCCACATCCGCATCTCCTCGCTCGATAAGTGCTCGACGAGTTGAAGCACTCGGCACATCTCGTACAATGACGCGCTCCATTTGTGGTAACTCGCCATTTTTCCACTTATCAAATCGCTTGTAGACCAACTGCTGACCTGGAACCCAACGCTCCAGCATATAAGCACCACCACCAGCAGGGTTTTGATGTAAATATTCCGTAGCCCAAGGGTCTTCCTTTGTGGCATGTTTTTTCGCTACAGTTGAATTGATAACTATCGGGATAGGTACTGCTAAATCAGGCAAGGTTAATTTATTTGGCTCATTCATGATGACTTTGAAGGTATGTTTATCAACCACTTCAAATTGTTCTGGTGAATTTAATCCTCCAGCCTTCATTTGAACGGTAGGGAAACCACCTAAGCTGACCGCACGATCAAATGACCACTTCACATCCTCAGCCGTAATTGGTGTTCCATCCCAGAAAGTCGCATCTTCTCTTAAATGAAAAATATAATTCAACCCGTCCTCAGAAAGCTCCCAACTAGTTGCTAACTCAGGTTTAATCACCGTTGAGTCCGATTTTAAACTTCCTTGACCGTTATCCTTAATGCCAAAGGACACTAATCGGTCATACATATTGACGGCAACTTGGTAACTCGGTCGGTTGGTACCCGCTCTATGGATGTCCAAGCTATTGATGCTTGTTCCCGATAAAATAACTAAAGTATCTTCACGAGAACTGGCATTAGATTGAGTAGCAAAACTACTCAGCAAAGAAATCGTCAATAAGCTCGCGGCTTTTAACGCCATTGGGGACTTCACTTTATTCCTTAATATTTTAAGCATAACCTCTCCTTAGATATGACAAATTCAAACTACATCGCTTCTTCTAAACAATATTTTCTCCAACCACCATACTGGCTAATGTCATGAGCTTGCCCTAGCGCATAGGACTCACATAAAAACCCTTTCACCTCTTGGTTGTCATTTAGTGTTATCGTCCCTATCGTTAATGGCGCTGGTATAGCGGCGATAAACTCCCCAACCTTTTCGATGGGTAAAGCCCAAACTTCGACATCAATCGACACACCATTTGCATCTTGAATTAAACCTGGACGGGCAGGTACTTTTCCTTCTAATTGATATAATCGATAAGTCGGCTGAGTTTTGGCGCTATATAGGTAATAGCCACCTTTTTCGGTTAATTGATAGTTCAATGGCAAACCGGACATATGGGCACCAACCACTGCGATATTCATGGTTTGGTTGTCGGTTTTAACTTGAGAAATAAAATCAATTTTTTTATTTGGGACGTAATGTGGAGTGGCCCCTAATTTAGGAGCGTGATCACGGTGATAGTCACTAGCAAGACGATGAATAATAGGATCATGTCCACTCTGTGCAATTAAAGTAATACTGGATGGCGATTGTTTCGTGTTTGGGGCTCCCGGCACAGCAATAGCACAAAGATCAAGTAAGTTAACAAAATTGGTATAAGTCCCTAAACGGCTGTTTGGAACAATAGGATCTTTATTCACGTCATCAACAGTCACCACTCCCGGCATAGAAGGGGTACACAAGGCATCAATGCCAGATAATGACTGCATGATCTCGTGCTTTAAAGTTTGTAATAGATATTGAGCCTGGAATAAGTCACTTGCTGTAAACTTTTTTCCCGATTCAATGATTTGACGAGTAACCGAATAAAAAGCGTCTGGGTTTTCCTCAATAAATGGCGTCACTGCGCACAAACGCTCGGCAACCCAAGGACCTTCATATAATAACTTCGCAACTTCATAGAAAGGTGAAAAATCAATACTGATAACCTTAGCACCTTTGCCCTGCCAATATTCAACAGCTTGTTCGAATGCTTGTTGTTGTATTGAATCATCAACAATAAGTGATGCCTTATCAGGTATCGCTATCGTTAATGCCTCTACGGATGTAGGTTTACTGTCAAAATCAAACTTTTTAGAGTAAGGCTCACTAACGTCATATTGAACGCAACACTCAAAAACTCGTTGTGCATCATCAACCGTTAACGCAAAAATAGAAACCGTATCTAATGTCTTACAAGCTGGTATCACGCCTCGGTTTGATAACGCACCTAAAGAGGGTTTTAAACCTACAATATTGTTTAAAGCGGCTGGAATTCTTCCCGATCCCGCGGTATCAGTACCGAGAGAAAAGCACACTTGCCCATGAGAAACAGCCACCGCCGACCCTGAACTCGAACCGCCAGGAACCCACTCAGCATTAATCGCATTTTTAGGTGGTAGGTGAGGTGTTCGGGTACCGACTAATCCAGTAGCAAACTGATCAAGGTTAGTTTTACCTATTACAATAGCCCCTGCTTTCTTCAGTAGCGACACCACATAAGCATCGTCTTTTGCCACATAAGAATACTCAGGACAAGAAGCTGTAGTAGGCATTCCCGCGACATCTATATTATCTTTTACTGCAAATGGGATCCCCCATAGCGGTTGTTTATCAAAATCCATAGAGCCAAGGTTTTGAACAGCGTTATCTAATTCTTCTTCCGTTGCTGTATATAAATAAATCCCAGCATCCCCGGTATTTTCTAATCGTAAAAGCGATTCATTTATGACCTCTTTTACTTCTAGCCCCTCTTTATATGCCTCTTGAACGGAGTCAATCGTAAACAATAAATCACTCAACATACCATCATCACCCAATACCAAACGAACAATACATTCAGTTAACCAATGATTAGTGATGCTGTATACTGCCAATATTGCACGCATGTGATGCGTTTTTTGCACACCCTAAACCTAAGCATTAAAAAGGAAGTTTTATGCGGTTATTAACGGATTTTCGTTACTTTCAAACCATCGCTAAAATTGGTTCGATACGAAAAGCAGCTGACAAGTTATCGATTACATCAACGGCATTAAATAGAAGAGTGATCGCATTAGAGGAAGAAATGGGGGAAAAACTCTTTGAACGCCAACCATCAGGCGTCAGGTTATCGGCTGCGGGGGAATATTTTTTAGATCATGCTCAAAAGCAGATTGCTGACTTTGAGAGAGTTCGAAGTCAAATCGCCGACTTGAAAGGTATTCGTCGTGGACACGTCAATATTGCTTGCAGTCAAGCTCTTCTCACCTCTTACTTTCCACAACAAATCTCATCATTTCGTGAACATCATCCGGCTATTACTTTTAGTATATTTCAACGCGATCGATTATCTGCAGAATCAGCATTACTTGATAATACTGTCGATTTAGCCATGATATTTGAACCCATTTATATGCCTGAAATGAAAATTCTCATGTCTAAAGAACAACAAATGTATGCGATTTTAAGAAAGGATCATCCTCTGGCAAATAGACAAGAATTAAAATTAAGCCAATGTACCCATTACCCACTAGCCCTACCTACTGCGGGGATAGGCGTTAGACAGCTTATCGATTTTAAAGCCAGTCGAACCGCCTTAGATATCAAACCCATTGTTCAATCTGATAGTTTTGAATTTTTACGTAACCACGTCATTAATGAAGGAAGCATCACTTTTCAGATAGAAATTGGTTTACCTAAAATAATGGATGCCCTAGGCATTAAAGCTATTCCCTTATCCAAAACGGATATTGCTGTAGGCTGTATGTACCTGATTCAAAAAAAGGATAGGATTTTACCACCAGCGGCAGCACTGTTTACTGAACAACTGATTCAAGATCTTTCAAAAGAGTAGTTAAATGACCTAGCCTGCTTTAAAGCCCTAACTGTTGACTTCTTTTTCAATTAATGATTCAGTGCTAGCAATATGCTAGCAATCATGGATCGATTTATGCTTTCAAAACAAAAGACAACTAAAGGAATCATTACCACTCCACACCCCACAGCCACTCAAGTTGGTTTGGATATTCTCAATCAAGGTGGTACTTCTATTGATGCCATGATTGCCGCTGGTAGTGTATTAAGTGTGATTTATCCACACATGATCGGCATTGGTGGGGATGCTATTTGGTTGATTGATGATGGTAAGACGGTAGAAACCATTACCGGCATTGGCCACTCAGGAAAACAATTACCAGTAGGTAATAAAATTGAAGAACGAGGTCCGAAATCCGTTGCGACAACAGCCGGAGCGCTCGCAAGCTGGATTTCTGCTTTAGATACGTCAAAACAATGGGGTTCTTCTCTACCTTTATCTCAATTAATGAAAGAAGCCATCCACTTTGCCGAAAATGGTACCCCAATCTCACAATCTCAAGCTTTTTGGATAAAACAACGTCAAGCACTCATTGATACTCTACCTGACTTGAAAGCTCTCTGTTGTAAGGCCGATGGTAGTCTATTAGTAGAGGGGGACACCTTAATTCAACGAGCATTGTCAAAAACACTACAAACACTCAGTCAGGAAGGGTTAGAAAGCTTCTATCAAGGCAGCATTGCTGAACGTATTGCGCAAGGTTTCGAGACGCTAAAGTGTGGCTTAACTCAAGAAGATTTAGCTAAGACCACCGCTTTGCAACAACACAGTCTTTCAGTTCGCTATTCCAATGGTTTCTTGCATAACTTCCCACCTCCCAATCAAGGTTTATATACGCTGCAAGCACTTGCCATGTTTGACAAGTTAAAACCGGCTGATTTACAAAACCTTAGCTTTGAATATTATCACTTACTCATTGAGTGCATTAAAGCCAGTTTGAAGCGACGAAATCAGGAACTGGGTGATCCTGATTTTTCCAATATCGATCTCACTCAAAACCTCACTTCAACAGCCATAGATTCCTATATACACAACCTGAATTTAGATGTGGCGGCTAGTAATGAAACAGGGCAACCTGGAGATACCGTCTGGCTCGCAGCAACGGACTCCCAAGGGAGAACAGCCTGTTTAATGCAAAGTTTATTTCATGACTTTGGTAGTGGTTGCCTAGTGGGTGATACTGGCATTTTATGGCACAACCGTGCCGCAAGTTTTGAACTCATCAATAACCCTTCAAATCAATGGGAACCACATAAACGCCCCGCTCATACACTCAATCCTTCTTGTTATTTATCAGACAGCGGAGAAAAGTTTTTCTTTGGTAGCCAAGGAGGTGATGGACAACCTCAAACTCAAATGGTCGTTGCTACCCAATTAATTGACTTTAAACAAACACCAACTCAAGCTTTACATGCGCCTCGTTTTCTCAATGGTCGTAGCTTCTTTGATAGTAACGATAATTTAAAATTAGAAGAGAGCATTCCGTCTGACGTTCAAAAGCAATTAATGGAAAAGAAGCATAAGATAGAGCAAATACCACCATTAAGCCCACTAACCGGCTTAGCTGGGGTCATTCATATGGATGTAAACAAAAATCTAGATGCAGCTCATGATCCTCGAGGAGAAGGGAATGCATTACAACAAAGTAATGATTGGATCCCACCTTGCCCTCTTTAAATCAAAGAGGCTTAATCACAATCGATTTTTGATTTCCTCCTGCTTGAGCGTTATTGTATTCATTATGCTAGCAATAAAGCTAACCATTACAGGCGCGTTTGATACATGAAAACAACACCAAATAAAAACATCACAAAAAAACAGCAAGAAGTGCAAAGAATTATCGATGTCTTGTCCAAAGCTATTGCTCAACATAAATTGTTGCCTGGACAGAAGCTTATCGAAGCACAAATTGTTCAGGCATTATCAGCCAATAGAAATCATGTTCAAACAGCATTGCAACGTTTAGCACTGCAACACATCGTCACCATAGAACCTAACCGTGGTGCTTTTGTTGCACAACCTAGCGCCGAAGAAGCCAAAGAAATCTTTGCAGTTCGAAAAGTGGTAGAAAAGGGTATTATCGAAAATATTGACCTTCCAGATTTTGAAAAAAACTGGGATAAAATTAACTCCCATATGATCAGTGAACTTGAAATCACTCAAGGAGAGGATAGACAGGCGATTGTTAGTAAGCTGTGTGATTATCATAAACTTTTAGCGGATCTAAGTGGTAACAGTGTCCTCATAGAAGTTTTTGATAACCTTATGGTTAGAAGCTCATTAATCGTCGCTCTCTATCAAAAAAATGATATACCATCATGTCAGCATAAAGAACACAAACTCATCATTGAGGCATTAAAGCAAGGTGATAAAGAACAAGCTATTCACTTAATGATGGAGCATCTCGATCACTTAGAAGCAGAGTTAGTACTGGATGACAGTAAAAACCAAACAACAGATATTATCCAAGCTCTACAGGAGCTATAGCAGCTAAGGAGAAAAGACTCTTCTCCCTAGCGCTGTTAGTCTGGATATATTTCGGTTTCGGGTCTTACAAAAGTCAGCTTCCCATTTTTAATCCCCATGCTCGGAGCCTTAATAGTTGCAATTACTTTTGCTTTATTCTCTGCAGCAAAGAAAATAGCATTGGCTGGCATCCCCTCGCAGAGACCATATTGCTCTAATCTCATCACCTTTGCTGCATCAGAAGATACCCACTTAAAGCACTGATTCATCTGTTTTTCAGTTCCAAGCTGAGCAATATTGGCATACAAATTACTTTGTCGAATCAAAGACCCATCACCATAAGGTGTGAATGGGTTTTCAATATTATTACTCGATAAAGAACAACGGACTCCTGCATCCGTTAGAGGCATCAAAGGAGCAACTCCTCGAGGAATCGCTGATTCAAACTCTCTTCCCATTAAAAATAAGTCGGTACTAGGTAAAGCTGTCAAATTAACACCGGCTTCGACCATATTTTTTGCCACCGCGATTAACTCACCATGAGGTAACATCGACAGTTGGGTAACATGTCCAACGGTTACCCTTCCTGCATAATAATATTTTTTTGTTAACTCAATTAAATATGGCAACAGAGACCGTTCAGGCTTTAAATCAAAGTCTAGGTGAAAATCTAAATCAACATCATATTGACTAGCAAGTTCAAACAATGATTCTAGTTGTTTCTTTGGATGACTATCGGTATAAGGGCAACCTCCCAATAAATCAGCCCCTTGTTTCAAAGCTTGCTCAAGCAACTCATATGTTCCTTCATTATTGTACAAACCTTCTTGTGGGAAAACGCATATTTCAATACTTATTCCCCAAGCATAATCGTGCTTTAACTGCTTGATGGCATTAAATCCAACCAATCCAATGACAGGATCAATTTCCACATGAGCTCGCATATAACCAGTTCCCTGCTTAATTGAGCGCTCAATCACCGTCTTACCTCTCTGATAAATATCTGAATAAGTAAACTCAGATTTTGCAGCAGAGGTTTGAGTTATCGCTTCCGATAACGTCCCTTCACAAAGATGACATCGTGATGAAATACAAGCTTTATCTAAATGAATATGAGTTTCGATTAGCGGTGGCAGCATCAGCATGCCATTAGCATCAATCGTATTGATACCAGAGAAATCATTAAGATTGATGTCTTCTTGAGCAACAAATCTAACAAATTTTCCATTAGAAATTAATACGCTATATAAGCCCGATTTATTTTCAATAGCACAATGAGTGACAATGGTTTCGACTTTCATTAGCTGGCTCCCATGTAGGCTTTTTCTAGCTCTGGATCTGCTAAAAGCGCCTCTGAAGTGCCACTACTGACAATTTTTCCGGTCTCTAAGACATAAGCGCGGTCTGCAATTTGCAGTGCTAAATTGGCCATCTGATCGACCAATAGAATTGTCACTCCATCTTCACGTAAGTTAGCTAAAGCATCATATAACTCACCAATCATCATAGGTGATAAACCTAATGAAGGTTCATCCAATAAGAGTATTTTCGGTTTAGCCATCAAGGCTCGTCCTACGGCAACCATTTGCTGTTCACCACCAGATAATAAACCTGCTGGGCTATTAATACGGTCTTTCAGTCTAGGAAAACGATTTAATACTTCTTCCATTTCACCTTGTAAATCTACTTTATCCCTTCTTGAATAAGCACCAATCAACAGGTTATCTTTGACCGACAATTCATTAAACAATTGACGCCCTTCAGGCACTAATGCTAGACCGCGCATTGCAATTTCATTTGCATCGTAGTTATGAATATATTGGTCATACAGACCAACACTGCCATTAATTGGACGCTTCAAACCAGCAAGTGCCTGTAATACACTGCTCTTACCCGCACCATTTGCTCCTAATATCGCAACCAATTCACCAGGATTCACTTCTAAATTAACCCCTTCAACCACTGGGGCTGCACCATAATCGATAGTGAGGTTTTTGGTAAATAAAACGGCTTCTTTTTTACCACTCCATTTGGTCTTCCGAGGTGGTGCGTTATAGTTTGTTCCTCCCAAATACGCTTCAATAACTTTTGAGTTTTGACGTACTTCCTTCGGCGTACCAATAGCAATAGGACAACCAGCATCCAATACCAAGACTTGATCACTGACCCCCATTACAAGCTGCATATCATGCTCAACTAATATGACAGCAACACCAAAACTTGCGATCGTTTTCAATAACGTTTCCAGTCGATCCGTATCTTGGCGACTCAAACCTGCTGCTGGTTCATCCAATAATAAAACCCAAGGACAAATCGCTAAAGCTCGCGCAATTTCAACAATACGACGGTCAACATGAGGAAGCTCTTGAGCCTGAGTATGAATAGAGCCGTTATAACCCACTAATGCCAACAAATTGAGCGCTAATTCTCTTTGACCTGGTTTTTCTGAACGAAACGGATGAGATAGCTGACCATTTTGCATTGCTGCTAGCAGGTTTTCTAGGACTGACATATCATCAAACAATTGACTCGTTTGATATGTACGACCGATCCCTGATCTGGCAATTTTATCGGCACTAAGACCTGCTAGCTCAGTTAATAATCGAATCGATCCAGTATCCGGTTTATAAAAACCACTAATCATATTAAGAACCGTCGTTTTCCCTGCCCCATTAGGTCCAATAATACTGGTAACTTCCCCCAACTGAGCATTAAAGGAGACATTTTGAGCTGCTTTTACTCCACCAAATTGAATAGCAATTTTTTCGACAGTTAGACCAGACAGCCCATTACCACCTCGGTCATAAAATTGAGCAAGAAGGTGACGATTTACCGACTTTGGTGGTAATTCAACTTTACGACGAGTCAGTCTTGCTTCTATTTCTCCTAGTACACCTTTGGGAGCACCCCACAACACAGCAAGTAGTAAAACAGCAAAGATCAGTAAACGGTACTCAGCTAAAGGGGAAAGTACTTCAGGCAATAAAACAACAATAAATGCCCCTAAAATAGGCCCAAATAAAGTTCCTGTACCTCCAATAATAACAACCAAAACAAACAGAATAGATTGAGAGAATGGGAAGGTACTTGGGCTAATATACATCATCAATGGTGGTACAATAGCCCCAGCTAAACCTGCAAAACAGGCAGATAAACCAAATGCTAACGTTTTGGTATATACCGGATTAAAGCCTAAAGAACGAGCTGCGATCGGGCTTGCTTTCACCGCTCTCATGGCCTTCCCCCAACCGCTATTATATAAATACGCATAAACCACAAGGGCTGAGCTTAAAAGAAAAGTTGAAATCAAAGCCAAAAGCTGACTTGAATCGATTTCCCCTAACTCTGGCATTGGAATTCCCATTAAACCATTACCGCCCCCAGTTAAACCTTTCCATTCGATTAACCCATGATGAACCACAAAAGCAAACGCTATGGTTATCATGGCTAAATAAGGCCCACTTACTCTCATCGCAGGGATAGCCAATAAGCATCCAATCATACTGCAGCTAAGAGCTGCCACTGAGATGGCTAATACAAAAGGAACATCATTAATAAGCAGTAATGCACTAACATAAGCTCCTAATGCATAAAATGCGATATGACCAAAACTTATTTGACCACTCATTCCCATGAGGATATTGAGACCAATACCGACCAAAGCGGTTAAAACACATAAAGTAAACACCAGTAGAGAGTAGCTATCGAGCAAGAAACAAAAAGTAAAACTCATTAGCGTTAATATTGATATACAGAGTAAAGATTTATTATTAGCCATATTCATACTTTGACTCCCTTATTTAATCCAAACAATCCATTCGGCTTTATCGCAAGGGCTGCAATGACTAATGTAAAGGTTATTATTTGAGTAAAAGCCGATCCCAAATAAATAGTGACGATAGCTTCGATTAAACCAAAAATTAATCCTGCCAAAAAGACACCATAAGCACTTGATATTCCGCCAAGAATAGCGACAGAAAACGCTTTCAAGCCAAATAAAGTTCCCATATCAGAATGAACTGAATACAACGGGGCAATCAATATTCCAGCAATAGCAGCAAATACTGTTGAGATAGCAAAACTTACCGCTACAACACGTGTAACATTAATTCCCATTAGTTGTGCTGATTTAGGATTCTGCACACAAGCTTGAAGCACTTTTCCCAAACGGGTTTTATCTCTAACTTGCACAAGAGTAAGCGCAATAATAACGCCCACAATTGGAATGATGATTTGTAAACCTTCAAAGTTATTTTCGAATAATTCAAAATTTAAAGCACTGAAGTCTGCAATAAATTGACGCGGCTCTTTACCAAATGAAAAAAGCGCAACATTGTCGACTAATATTCCACCTGCTACCGTAGCCATTAACCACGCTTCCGACCCCTTACTCGCAAATGGCCTAACTAAAAATCGCTCAATAGCCAAACCATAAATTGCACAAATAAGTAATGTGGCAGCAAAGGCCAGCCAGTACGGATAACCCCACGTAATACAAAAAGTATAAGCCAAAACAGCACCAACCATCATGGCACTACCTTGGGCAAAATTAACAGTATTACTGACGATATAGGTAATATGAAAGCCTAGTGCTAACAAGGCATACATACTGCCTAAACCTAAGCCGGTAATAATAGCTACGGTAAGCATAATTACTCCTTAATTAAAGTTTCCTACATGAATGATCATTTATTCCACAGGAACGATTTGGTTATCGACAAAGTGGGTAAATAAATAATCATCAGCACCGATAGCGTCATGCTGCTTAGGAGTGAAAGGTTGGGTATAGTTTTTAATCAAACCATCATAGTTTTGAATTTCATAAAAACTGTCTCGAATGGCAGTGCCATCTGTTGAGCCTGCTTTCTCAATTGCTAGCGCAGTTAAGTGCATAGCATCATAAGCATTCGCAATACCGACTGCAGGGGTAACATCTGAAATGGATTTAATCTCAGGGAAGCGTTTTTGTAACTGACTAAATACTTCGCCACCTTTACCTGTCGTGGTATCAGTAAACGTAAATGTTTGAATGAAATGAACTCGATCGGCTGTTGGCCCAGCTAACTCACCGAATCGACCACCCGCTGGCCCCCAATGAGAAATAACAGGAACATCCCAGCCCATTCGCTCTAATGATTTAACCACCTGAGCTGATGGGGCAACATTCGCTACCATCAACAATGAATCAGCCCCCTTTTCTTTTAATCTCGTTAATTGAGGAATAACATCCAAATCACTCGATTCAATTAACTCTACACCCGCGTATTCAAGCCCTCTTTCTTTAAGAGCAACTTTAATCCCCTCTTCATTTGATTCTCCCCAAGGGTTATTAATTAAAATCATGCCCGGTTTTTTCATTGAGTATTTTTCAATACCGTATTTCACCAATGCCTTATCAACAATTTCATCAACGGCAGAAACCCTAAAGACATAATTATCTTTAGCCCCATTTTGAGTAATAGGTGTACCTGCAGCCCATACCCCCATAAACGGCATTTTCATTTGATTCACGATAGGGACAATCGCAAGCGAAACAGGTGTATCAAGCCCACCAAATAACACTGCAACTTTTTCTTTTTGCATAAGCTCTCGTGAAGCAAGCAATCCTTTTGATGGGTTACTCTCATCATCGCGCCTTATTAGCTCCAATGGGCGACCTAATACACCACCAGCTTCATTAATTTCATCAATGGCTATGGTTAAACCACGAGTTATAGCCTCGCCAGACTTGGCAGATTGACCTGATAACGCTGCGACTAGACCAACTTTTATTGGCTCTGCAGCGTAAACCGTATAAGCTCCTAACGTTAATGCTGTACATGCCCCAACAGACAATCCTTTTTTCACTATCTTTCTCATCATTGAAAAATTCATAAATTCCCTCTTTCATTTAATTGCTAGCTATTGCATTATTATTGCTAGCAATATTGATGCCATGAATTATTCAGAAAAATGATATGAATTTCGCACCGAATTGCACCGAAATGTCGCAACTTTAAATATTTTTGCACCTTTATGAACAATGGATGCCAAATAAGAGGGAAACATAATGACTGAGTTAGAACACGCTATCGATATCGTAAAAAATTTCTTAGACGCTTCAATGAGACCAGATCCAGAACTTGCTGCAACTTATATGGCAAGTGATGTCAAAATAACCTTCACCGGTCGAAGAGAAATGCAAAACGCACAAGAGATCACCAACTTTAATAAAAGTCGTTATCAATGGATAAAAAAAGACATTAAGCAATATGATGCGATGCAAAAGGAAGATCATTGCGTTGTTTATTCTATAGGGTATTTATACGGGCAATGGCCTGATGGCCGTGAATTCAATGGCAACCGTTATACTGATCGTTTTGAAGTGAAAGAAGGGAAGATAACAAAAATGGATGTACTCAATGACAGTGCAGAATGGATTCTGTCCCCCGAAATAAACAGAGTTTAATAATCATAATAGGTTTGTTTTTATATTTACACTCTAATTAATATATAGAGGAGTAAGGGAAACCCAATTGTAACCTCCTCTATACATTTTCATTATCATAATAACCTTATAGTTAACTGTAAGGTTTGCGCTTTAAAAGGAGTTAAAGCATGAACATTGATATATTTATCGCATTTATGCGAGTTGGATTTTTGGGGTTTGGAGGTGGGCCAACCATGTTACCTTTAATTTATGATGAAACTGTTAATCGACATAAGTGGATGACAGATCATGAATTCTCCAATGTACTAGCTATAGGAAATACTCTACCGGGTCCTATTGCAACAAAAATGGCGGGTTACATTGGATACAAAACTTCAGGTTATACTGGAATGTTATCAGCAATCACCGCGATAAGTATTCCATTAGTAATTGTCATGATATTTGGTCTTTCACTACTTAATGAATATAGAGATGAAGCTTGGGTCTCAGGCATGGCTAAAGGTGTTGTTCCTGTTGTCACCTGGATGCTAACAAAGCTTACCTTAGATTTCTTTTCCAAGGGTTATAGATCCATTGGTTTAATAACCACTATAACAATGTGTATAGTTGCCTTTATTGCTATACAAATTTTAAATATTCATCCTGCCATTATTATTTTAGTTATATTACTAACCGCATTACTTAAACCCCTTCATTCCAAGGAGGTTAAGTAATGGTTTACTTTCATATTTTTCTTGCATTCTTTATCCCAAACATCATCGGTTATGGTGGAGGGCCTGCAATAATTCCTTTAATAGAAAGCCAAGTTGTCACTCATTATCAATGGATGAATACTCATCAATTTTCAGAAGTATTAGCATTAGGAAATGCTTTACCTAGCCCTATAGCAACTAAAATTGCCGGTTATATTGGATATCAAGTAGGAGGAACATTCGGTGCAATTATTGCTCTTTTTGCAACGATCGCTCCTTCTTTAATCATTATGATTGCATCTTTAAAATTACTTTATCACTATCGAGATTCGCCAAGAGTCAAAATGATGAGTCAATGGGTTCTACCCATAATTACAGCTTTGATGGCAATATTAACGTTTAAGTTATTCGATAATAGCTTTTATCAATTCCCAATACATTTTGTTTTTCTATTTTTTATTTCAGCAATTGCATTAGAGAAATTAAAGATACACCCTACTTTTGTAATAGCTGGTGGGCTTATATATGGATCAATTTTTTTATAAATTAATCCTCCTTTTGTGGATTAGTCTTTAGCAAATAACTCACACAAATTTTTCGGGCGACAATTGTTATTCCATTAGCAAAGCAGATGCTCAAAACCAACAGAAGTGCGCTACATACACAGAATCATGATGTTCTCATAAATGTTTAGCAAGGCAGTACTCTCGCAGTTCACTACTAGCTGGCATTTATGATTTTCTTGACTATCTGCCTGACAAACGCAAAACACCTTCGTAACTCGTTAATGGCACAAAACTTGTTCCAAGTCAGCCCAATAAACACCCCAAAATAACACAAAGTCACCGCCTTTAATCACTAATTCCCACTACGTTTTACCCCTGATAATGATAGAATCTCCGCATCAGAATTATCGAGAGACTCTATGTTTATCCATCATGTTAACGACATCGACTGGCTGGTGATTACCGCTTTTGAAGAACTAAAAACGCTATTTATCGAAGAAGCCGGTGATATTCCATCTTGCTTTTCTACCACCAGCGAATTGAGCCTGATTGATCAAGCCAAGCGCACTTATGGATATTTGCCTACATTCCGTGGTGTCATCACCGATACCGGCACTTTTCAAAGCCCTGATAATGATGAAGATTTGAATCCACAGCTTGCTTGCCTAGTTGAGGGGCGTGGTCGAGTGTTTATCTATCACGGCGGATTTGTCGCTTTTGTGGATGACGAACAAACCTTTATTACCCGTATAGACTAAAACTATAAAATCCGATAAACAGCTTAGTGTTTATCGGATTTTTTATGTGTGTCAGCTTTAATGGATCAGAGCGCGTTAACTACCCTACCAATGGTGGCGTTGATTAACTCAGAGCCAATTCATCACGCACAATTTGGGCACCCGCACTCAAGGCGTGCAGTTTCGCTGAGGCGATATCGCGAGAAAGTGGAGCCATGCCGCAGTTGGTGCAAGGGTAGAGCTTATCCGCATCCACATACTGTAGTGCTTTTCGTAGTGTATTGGCGACTTCTTCAGGTGATTCAATCGTATCGGTGGCGACATCAATCGCGCCTACCATGACCTTCTTACCTCGGATCAATTCAAGTAGTTCAATCGGTACGTGTGAGTTATGACACTCCAGTGAAATGATATCGATATTGGATTGTTGTAATTTAGGGAACACCGCCTCGTATTGACGCCATTCTGAACCGAGCGTTTTCTTCCAATCAGTATTGGCTTTAATGCCATAGCCATAGCAAATATGGACGGCGGTTTCGCATTTTAGCCCTTCAATCGCTCGCTCTAAACATGCAATTCCCCAATCATTCACATCATCAAAAAACACGTTAAAAGCTGGCTCATCAAATTGGATAATATCCACGCCTGCCGCTTCTAACTCTTTGGCTTCTTGATTTAAGATCTTGGCAAATTCCCATGCTAATTTCTCACGGCTACCATAGTGATCATCATATAAGGTATCGATCATGGTCATTGGGCCAGGCAATGCCCACTTGATAGGCTGAGTGGTTTGTTGTCTTAGGAATTTGGCATCATCGACAAACACCGAGCTTTTACGACTCACTGGGCCGACAACCATTGGGACACTCGCCTCATAACGATTACGAATAGTCACCGTTTTGCGGTTGATAAAATCCACGCCATTTAAGTGTTCGATAAAGGTAGTCACAAAGTGTTGTCGTGTTTGTTCGCCATCGCTGACGATATCGACCCCCGCTTGGGCTTGTTCATGCAGAGCAATACGTAAGGCGTCATGCTTACCATCGATAAGTGCTTGCTCTTCTAGCTTCCAAGGTGACCAAAGGGTTTCCGGCTCTGCTAGCCATGATGGTTTCGGCAAGCTTCCTGCGGTTGAAGTCGGTAAAAGTGTTTTCATGATTCGATCCTTTACTTAATTAAGCCGCGACGTTTTTAAAACATTGCTTGAGGCTAGATTGATACGGCTTAATAAAATGTTCTTGAGCAAACTTTCCTTGTTCAATAGCAAGGCGGCTGCGCTCTTCACGGTCATACGTAATTTGCGTGAACGAATGATTTGAGCTTTTCAAGCTAGGTTGGTAGTGCTCACCGGCGGTTGCATTTGCATTGTAAATCTCTGGGCGATAAATCTTTTGGAACGTCTCCATCGTGCTGATGGTGCTAATCAACTCAAGGTTGGTGTAATCATTGAGCAAATCGCCAAAGAAGAAAAAGGCAAGTGGCGCACGGCTTTGTGGCGGCATGAAATAACGTACTTGTAGGCCCATTTTCTGAAAGTATTGTTCTGTGAGTGAGGATTCATTAGGGACATATTCATCGCCAAGCACAGGGTGTTGATTGGTGGTTTTTCGATAAACTTTATTTTCTGACACGCTCAGACAAATCACTGGGCGTTTGCTGAAGTGGCCGCGGTAAAGATCCGAATCGACAAAGGCTTTAAAAATGTTGCCGTGAAGATCGCCAAAATCAGCAGGAATCGTAAATTGCTCTTTATCTTTATTATGCTCACGTAACCGGATACTAAAATCGTAATCTCTTACGTACGATGAAAAGTTATTGCCCACAATGCCTTGATGACGTTGGCCGGTTTTATTATCAACAATGCTGGTTTTTAGCACTTCAATTGATGGGAAAGGATCAGAATGGCTTTGAATGTGCATGTCCACAGAAATGATATCAAGTTCAACGGTGTAGCGATCGCTAGTTGGATTATCCCAATGCGCGAGTGAATTGAAGCGATCGGTGATCATGTTCAGAGTATTACGAAGATTGTTTTGACGGTTTTCACCGCGCGCTAAATTGGCGAAATTGGTGGTGGCGCGAGTGCTTTGCGCTGGCTGGTAGTTTTCATCAAAACTGATACTTTTGATACTAAATGAAAATTCGTGGCTCATATCGATTACTGTCCCTATATCCGAAAAGATAACGTGCTTAATTTATAACGTGTTAAGCGCAGCATAGATATGTCGTTTATTTACTAATGAAGATGAAGAAAATTCATGTTGCTCACGATTCTCTACAAATATTCATAATTTGGTTTTGCGATAATCCCTTGGTGACATGCCGTATATTTTCCGAAAGCGATGCGTGAAATTATACGGATCGGGATAGCCTAAACGGTGGGCGATCATGGTAATGCTCCAATCTCGGTGATGCAGTAGATCGAGTGCTTTTTCCATTCTCAATTGGATCAATTTTTGGCTTGGGGAACGTTGATATAGCTGCTTGGAGACACGGTTAAGCTGCTCTTCACTCAAAAAGCTTTTCTGAGCAATTTCTTTGACTGTCCAAGGCAAATGCAACTGCGCTTCTACTTGATTAAACACACTATGTACCCGCATGGCGGCATTAGATGGATTTAGCTCTGTTGAACCCATTAACACTCGGGATAATTCACTTAATAGCAACTGACGAAAGGTGGCTCGTCCATGAATTTCTTGATGAGTTAAATTAAGTAGTGACCAGACTGATTCGCTAAGATGAGTCTGCTCTACCCTTTGTTTGCTTTGTTGGACTTGCTGCCACTTTTCGGTCGGCGGTAATAAAATCCACGCCATTTTCCAGTAAGGATGCTCACCTAGTTCAAAACGAAAAGGCAGACCTTGCGGCAGAACGGTTACACTATTGGGCTGAATATGATGCATGCCATGACGAGTAGATAAGCAGCCTCCCCCTTCTAACGTAAACAAAATCGTATGGATTTCAGGTTCACGGCGCTCCACTGAATAACCTTGTGAGAACTCCCCTAGACCCGCCATTGAAATTTCTTCATTACTCAACTCTGGGATCTCTGAAGACACAATAAAGCGCTCTTTACATGCTTCAGCCAGATAAACATCATCTTGCCAATGACGATTGAGCAACTCTTGTTCAATGACGGATTTGCACAGGTTTTTCGAGATTTCAAACATGTTGGTTTATTCCAAGCTCTTCTATATTCGCAGTCTAATTACAGCGTCAGTTCTTTTAGGAAATGTGCAATGTCCATTCAACCACACTCTTGCATACAAACCAATCCACCAACGTCATACTTGCCGCCTAAGTTGTTTTCTCGGGTAGTGAAGCTGGCGTTTCCTGTGGCGCTACAAAGTGCTTTAGTGGCGATTTTAGCGCTGGCTGATGTGTTGATGGTTAGTGATTTTGGACAAACCGCGACCGCCGCAGTAGGCATCGCATCACGCTGGCATTTCGTGGCAATCATGATCATGGCTGCCTTAGCGACTGCTACTGGAACCCTTGTTTCTCAATACTGGGGACGTGATGACAAAGAAACCGCCAAAACTGTCACCATGCAATCGCTGAAGTTTGGCTCGATTATTATGATCCCGGTAACCATTTTAATGGTGGGATTCGGTTCGCAAATCATGCGCCTGCAAACCGATGATATGCAGGTGATCCAACAAGGTGCTGACTACCTGTTGTATAGCCTACCTTTGCTTATGTTGACTCACTGGGTGATCACCGCAGAAGCCAGTTTGCGCTCTAGTGGTAACGCGGTACTGCCTTTAATTCTAGCGGCGATTACTATCGCGATTAATATTGCTCTTAACTTTTGGTTAATTCACGGTGGCTTCGGAGTTCCGGCAATGGGCGTGGCGGGTGCGGCGCTTTCGACCACTATTGCGCGCGTAGTTCAAGTACTGCTTATTTATGGGGTATTAAAGTTTCAGCAGCATTGGTTAATCATCAGCGATTACCAAAAGCAGAACACACGCCTATGGCAATCTTATAAACGACTCGCGATACCCAATGCGTGTAATGCGGTGTTGTGGGCCTTTGGTACGCTTACTTACCAGATGATTTATGGCCACATGGGCACCACTGAGCTGGCGGTCTACAGCATGATTGGGCCATTTGAAGGCTTATGTTATGCGATTTTTATGGGAATATCGGTGGCTTGCTCGGTATTACTTGGCCAATCTTTAGGTCGAGATGAATATCTACAAGCTCAAGCGATGTCGAAGTTTTTCATAAAATGCATTTTAGTGATGGGAGTGATCGCTTGCGGCATCATGCTATTGCAACGAAACAATGTGATCGCCTTTTTGGATCTCGACAGCCCTAACTTCAGCGGCATTGCCGATCCGGCTTTTGTGGTGATGAGTTTTGCGATTATCATCCGCATGCTTAATATGCTGATCATCAACGGCATATTACGAGCTGGTGGTGAAAACCATTTCTGCTTACGCATGGACTTCATTGCCATGTGGATGGTCGGCATTCCACTCACTGCTTACGGCGCTTTTGTCGCAGAGTTAAGTTTTGCATGGGTGTACTTGCTAATGATCTCAGAAGAAATCGTCAAACTAAGTCTGTGCTTTACGCGTTACTTAAAACGCAAATGGCTGAATAATTTAACCATTCAGACTATTTAATCTCCGCTGAGGTTATTGAAAATACGGCATGATCTTCTGTAAGTGATGAAATGCTAGCGATTAAACTGAGAATCAAATCGCAAAAAGCCAAGACGTACTCTATTGCACCTTGGCTTTATTATTTAACTGCTCCATGGTGTGGTTATTAATTAAACACTTCAGACTATCAGTACACCATGAAAAAAATCGCCTTCATCATCTTAGTTGGATTAGCTATTTGGCAATTTTTTTACCAAAGCGCGCCCAAAATTAATGCCGATTACAAACCTCAAATAGCAGCATTTTTTGGTATGGGTAGTGCAGCGTCATCAAACAAACCCTCACAACAAGGTTTCGCCTGTGATAGTCGACAAATGTGCAATGAAATGTCGACTCAAGCAGAAGCGGCCTACTTCTACCAACACTGCCCTAATCAACAATTACAACTCGATAGTGATGGCACACCTTGCGGTAAGTTCTTTGATTAACACGCCACTCTAAACACAAGTAAAAAAGCCCGAATAGGTTAAATTCGGGCTTTCTAATGACACTAATATTGGTCATTTACTTATTTGCTTGAACCTTCAATTGCTGAATAAAGGCATCCACTTGAGGATTATTCGGCACTAATGCTTTTAACTTCTGCGCATATTGTAGTGCAGAAAAATATTCACCTAATTCCGCATACTCCTGCGCTAAAGCATAAGTAAGATCTGGGCTTGTTGGCGATAACTGATAAGCTCGCTCTAACGCTGCAACTGCTTTTTTCAGCTGACCTTGGTCTTTTAATAATAATGAATAAGTGTAGTGATACCTTACATTATCCGGCGCTTTTAATGTGGCTTGCTCCAGCTCGATTAACGCTTTCGTTTTATCCTGACTACGCACATAACTCATGGCTAGAGAATAGTAGAGCGAGGCATTATCCGGTGCAATCTCGACGCCTTTCAATAACACTTTCTGCGCTGCTGCTTCATTATTTTGGCGGCGATAAACATCGGCTAAATTCACATAAGCAGGCACAAAATTCGGCTCAACTTTGATTGCTTGATTGAAATGATTTTGCGCTTCATCCAAACGGTTTAAGTTAATCGCCAAATTCCCTAATGCCGCATACGAGAAACCACGATCACTTTGATAGGCCTGGACTTGACGGTATTCATCCAGTACTTGATTCAATTTGTCACGTTCTTGAGCGGAGAGTTTTGCTGATTGGGCAAGATCAGGCACGATAGGCGCAAGAACGCGCGCCGCTTCTGTTCTGATCGATAGCGCATCATCAGATAATAATGGGCTCAATAAACTCCATCGTTGTGCTATCGGAAAGTTTTCCGCCGCTTCAATCGCCCCTAGTTTTTTTAATGACTCATCACTTTTAACCGCGCGTGCAATCGCCACCATGGCATTGGCATCAGGAAGTGTCGACATACGACTCAATGCCGAAGCGCGCACAATATCGCTATAGTTTGCATCTTGAGCAATTTTAGATAGCTCGGTGCTGGACGTAAGCACCCCGGTGTCAGCTTGGTGGAAGACTGTCCCATAATGAGCTTTACCTTGGTACTTACTATTCGGGTACCACGTTTTCAGTGATTGTTGTGCCCACTTATCATCTTTATCTTGATGGCATTGCGTACAAGCATTCGGCGAGCCGGTCGAGATACTTAAATCCGGTCTTGGCACTTTAAAGCTATGATCACGCCTCGGGTCTACTTGCATATAGGTTGTGGCTGGCATGTGACAATCAACACACTGATTACCTTGCTTAAATTTCGCGTGCTTATGGTGGGAATCCGTATCATATTCCGTCTTAGTGTGGCATTGCGTACAAGTATCATTGCCAGGCAACTTTAATTTACCGGAATGAGGATTATGACAGTTGGTACACGTGACGCCTTTTTCATGCATTTTACTTTGCATGAAAGACCCCCAAACATAGACCTCATCGGAAATTTGACCATCAGGATAATATAGATCGGAAGACAGTAGTGATGGCGTAAACGCATTCACAATATCTTGAGGTGACGTGCGATCTTGTAACTGAGCTCTGCGAGCATGGCAACTGGCACATGTATCCACTTGTTGGCTATCCACCAGCGGCTGAACAGAAACCATGTCACCATTGTCATTTTTATGGAACATTGGAGTACGCATTTTAATGTTCACGTCATACCCCATATTCTTGATGCTTTTATCTCCTTTGGCCCACTTGATGTGTTGAGAGTCATCACCATGACACGCATTACAGCTCACATTCAATGCGGAAAATTCTGGGTTATAGCTATGGGTGTTTGAATCAAAGTTCTTTTTGTAATCGGTAACATGGCAGTCTGCGCACATCTGATTCCAATTTTGCCCTTGTTGAGTCCAGTGAAAAGTATCATTTGGCTTTTCATCTGGGTGGAGCACAAACCAACGTTGTCCTCCTTCTTGCTCAGTTCGAGAATCCCATGCAAAAGGAATAAACTGCCACTTCCCCTTACCCGCATCGAATAAATACTGCTGTAGAGGTTTATAACCAAAGGTATAGATAATATTTAAATGATGCTGTTTGCCTTGCTCATCGACAAAATCAACCCACAGTTCGTTGTCATCATCTTGAGAAAAGGTTGCAGGCTTACCTAAATATTGAATGCTGCGCCCATCAAACTGCCCCAAGCTAATTTCTGGAGTGGCTTGTTCCATGGCATGAAAGTGATCGGATTGCTTCCAATCTTCAACTTGTTTCTGATGGCAACTGGCACAAGATTCAGAGGCATGTTCTGTATTAGCTAGATTAGAAAAACTGATACAACTTAAAATAATCGCTAGATACAACTGGCTAATAAACTTCACATAAACCCCATTGATAGATCCCTCAAATGACTATTATTATTTTACATTGATGTACTATGTTTGTGCTTTAAACTAACTTGTTATTTTAGTTATAGATCATATAACTCTTTTTTATCGGCTCTTTCGATAGTCTATACCCAAGTAACTTCAAGGTGCGAGTTTCAGCAAGAATAAAACAAAACCGTTAGTACTCTACTTCTCCCATACGATGTTTTTCACTTTTATCTTTATATTCTAATGCTTTGTGAAGCTGCTCTCGTAACCACTGATGGGCTGTATCTTGAGTTCGGCTTGGATGCCAAATTGCACTAAACGTCATCTCGGTATTGTCAAAAGGAAGCGATAATAGTTTCACGGGATATAACCCTTGAAAAGATTGCACCGTCGAGATAGGTAGAATACCAATAAAGTCAGTCGTGGAAATAAGCGATAGCATTTCTGCCGCCCCCGGCACGCGGTGACGAATATTTCTCTTTTCAATAAACTTCATATGTTCATCACTTAAGATACTACCTCTGACTCTCCACTGAGAAAGTGCAATATGCTCTTCTGCAAAAAAAGCCTGATAGGTAAGGGTGTTATTGATCAGCCTAGGGTGGCCTTTACGACACACCACACAGCCTTTTTCGGTTAATAACACTTCGTGCTTAAGGTTTGAACGAGCTGGTGGGGTGATATCTATAATTAAATCATAGCGCTGTAACCGTAAATCACTCTCATAATCTTGAGTGAATAAAGGGTGTATTTCTAAGTTAATATTTGGGGCTATGCGTTGGATTAATTGAATGCAGTGGTTAAACAACTCACTACCCACCACAGAAACACAAGCAATAGAAAATGTTTTATTCGAAACTTTAGGATCAAATTCCGTTGAAGCAAATAAAGTGGCGCTAAAGTTATCTAACGCCGCTTGAAAAGATGGATAAATATCCATGGCAAATGAGGTAGGTTCTACGCCTAAACTTGATCGGTGAAAAAGAGGATCGTCATACACATCACGCAAGCGCTTCAAAGCTTTACTTACCGCAGGTTGACTTATCCCAAGACGTTTTGCCGCTTTCGATAAACTTAACTCTTCATAAATCACAATAAATATCGGGATAAGGTTTAAATCTGCAGACTTCATACGCTAACACCTAAAACAAACAAGGTTGATTTCATTTCAATTACAATAAGTTAACACAATGACAAACAAGTTTTTGAAGTATTCGTCTTATTTTTTCGATATTTTATTTAATACGCTTTTCAACTTTAGTGGTTGAAGTCGATTATTTTGCTGTGCTTTTCTGGCTTTAATTAATTTCCAGTAACCTTTGAGTTGCTGATTATTACAGTCATAATCAGCAATGCCTTCAGTCAACGTTATCAAATCATCTACTTGAAAAAAAGCATCTTTATTCATTACTTTTTTAAGTTTGATATACAGCAATAAGCGTGCGGTTTTGATGTCTTTGTTTATCAAAGATTGTTTAAATTGAACAAACAGTGGCAACGGACGATCACGATAATAACGCCCTACTCCAAGCACCAAGATGACAATAGCCACCAAACCAGATACGAATAAGCTAATCTCGAACCAATAGGCGCGAATAAAGGAGTGTAAGGTATGCTTCACTTGAAACGACTTTCCTTCAATATGAATCGTTTCAACCCTTTGCTTGTCACTATTCCACCAAACTACATTAAAATCTGGGAACGTTACTTCACCACCTTGCTGCATCACATAAACCACTTTGTCTTCACGGGTCGATTGATAATCTCCGCGAACACTTTTATCTACTAATATAGCGGGATCAGCATAAGCCTGATAATGGGAAGTGCTTTGTTCTTCTAACCATTGTGGCAATAAAATAGAGAGAGAATCATCCGCGGTGATTGTTAGAGTGCGGGTAATGGCATCTCCCACTTTTAATTGATCATAACTGCTTTGCCAGTTTTGTGTAACGTTGACCTTACTTGCGGAAAACCACTGATTCTTATCGGTCAATTGAGCATCTGGTAAGGCGGCTTTAAAACTGAACTCATGTGTCGTGACTGTACCTTGTATTTTTTTACCACCTTCTCCGGCAATCGTTGCTGTCACGGGGATTTGAGGAATCGTAAAAGTCCCTGAAGATTGAGGATACAATGTAATTTCCCAACGTTGATGAGACCATGTAACCCCTCCTTTACGGTCGGTATAATTCGTCGCAAGCTGGTTTCTTTGCTTAACGATCAAATTAGGGATATCAATTTTACCAATCGTCGTAGGCCCCAAGAACCAGCGTGGTGTACTAACATCAATCGTCAGTACAATTTGCTCATTCACTGCGTAAACTTTTTCTGAGTCTCTTGCTTGTGTTGTATGTTCAGGGCCAATCCAGGTTTTTACAGAAACAGAATATGGGCTTGAAGAAGGCGACACTTCATCAGCTTGCGCAATAGGAACAATACCTAGCCAAACTAAGCCCCAAAAAGTCAGCATTAAGCTTAATCGCTTCATTCTGGCACCTCTTCGTTTTCTGACGGCACACTAGGTTGTTGCAGTTGCAGCATAAACTTACGAGCTAAGAAACTTTTAGGATCGGCATCGACTTTTTTGAGCCATTTATCTGCTAATTCATCGCTCCCCAAAATTTGTTCTGCGTTCAACGTTTCTTTTTCCATGACTTGGGCAGAAACTTGCTCTTCCGCCCCTTCACCAGTTTGAGGTTGATCGCCAAGCTCTTTACTGGCTTCCGGCCCTTCAGCTGATCCCGCTTGGCTTTGACTCATGCGATTCACATCTTCAACAATATTGTTGATCACTTGTAAGTTATGCTGAATATCTTTTAGCAAGCGAGGAGCGATATCTTCTTTTGCTGCAAGCTGTCGAAGCAAATTACGAGCTGCCACATATTCTCTTTGATGAGCGAGAGCACTTGCCGCGTAATATAAGCTCACATCCGAGTTGGCTTCAATAAACTCAGCCTGAGCCAGTTTAAATTCACTCGCATAGTAATACGCAATACCTTTACGCATCGGATCGTTAAAATGTTTCGCCGCTTCAAGGTACTTCAAATCATTAAAAAGCCATTGACCTTGCTGGTCTGGGGTGAGCCATAGGTCCACCCACCATTGTGAAACCCGTTGCCAAGTTGTGATCTTTTGGGTCGCTGCTGGCTTTTTCGCTTGTAAGTAAACGGAAGCTTGAGCAGGTAATGGTAAAAATGACAGCGATAATGCACCAATTAGGCACCATTGCACCAACCAGCCTTTTCTAAACCACAATAACGTCAGGATAGTTAACACAACAATGAGAGGGTGACTCATGTCTTTCCAAGGCATGGCTGATTCACCATTTATTTGCATATTGCGTTTAATTGCATTGTTTAGCGTTTTTAGATCACTGTCGTCCACTGAAGCCATGACTAATCGACCATTCGTTTCACTTGCTAAGGCTTTAAGCGAATTCATATCAATAGGGTTATTGACCACAAGATCAGGGTTACCAGCGGCTAAAATTAATAACTGATAAGGTTTATCTTGAAAAAATTGTGCATAAGCATCAATAGCTTGAGGGGTTACACCATCGGTAACGAGCAAGACAGTTCCTCCCGGTTTTCCTTTTAATAATTGGTCAATAATCGGTAGCGCCTTATCTGCGAACTTTCCCGCTTCCGGCATAATATCTGGACTAATAGCAGTTAAAAATGGTGTGAATACCGCGCTATCTTGAGTCAGTGGCATTGCGGTATGAGCCGAACCGGCATAAACAACCAACCCCGTTTTTCCACCAGCACGTAAGGCTAATAGATCACGTATTTTTTGTTTGGCGCGCTCAAGTCGGCTTGGAGGTAGATCGGTTTCTAACATTGATTCAGAGTTATCTAGAACCACGACCATTTCAGCTTTATCTTCTCCAAATGGTGAAGCCTCTCTTTGCCATGTAGGTCCGGCACAAATCAATAACCCAATAGAGATGCATAACGCTAATACTTTCAGTGGTAATTGTTTTTTCCAACCATGTTCACCAAGCGTTAAGACTTTACGTAAGTGTTCAGGTAGTACTTCAGCCCACTGAGGCTTCTCTTCATCTCGCCAACGTAACCACCATAAAATCCCTAAAGGAATGAAGCCCACTAGCCACCAAGGGCGAATAAAATGAAACTGACTTAAAATCTGCTGCCACACCAGAGAATCAAACATGCTTGCTCTCCCGTGTGTTTATATCATTCGTAGCTTGAGAGCGACTTGTCGAACGCCCCCTCCTAATCGTCGCGATAAGAAATAGACTTGAATATAAAACCATCACCACCATCACAAAGTAATGCTGTAAAGAAACTTTAGGTCGGTAAGTCGTGCTTTCATAAAGTTGCGGCTCTAAATCATTAATACTGGCATAAGCTTGCTTTAAGCCCTCACTGTCTTTTGCTTGATAAGCCTTTCCACCTGTCGTGCTAGCAATATGCTTGATGACATCCATATCCATGGCTTGCTCACCAACCGTGCTTGGATCTCCCATAGCAATCACATGAATACGAACGCCTTTGGCAGCTGCAACTTTTGCCGCATCAATAGGTTCAACAAAGCTGCCCGTATCATTGCCATCGGTGAGCACTATTGTCACTTTTTGGCGTTCTGAGCCTGGTGTGCTTTGCTCAAAAGTTTTAATCGCTAAACCAATAGCATCACCAAGGTGTGTACTTTCTCCCGCCATCGACACATCGGTTTGCTCTAACAGGGTTAGCCAAGCATTATGATCCGCCGTAAAGGGAGTTTGAATAAAAGCGGCATCACCAAACAAAATCAGCCCTAAACGATCGCCCTTACGATCTGCCACAAAATCTTGTAATACGGCTTTAGCTGCATCCAAACGATTAACTTTGTTACCTTGTTGATCGGTAAAATCTTGTTCAGACATCGAGCCGGATAAATCCACAGCTACCATGACATCTCGCCCCATGCTTTCACGCGTTTGAGGCTCTCCCAACACTTTCGGTTGGGCTAAGGCAATCACTAAACATCCCCAAGTGATAACCAGCGCAATACGTTGCCACCAACTGGCTTTAAGTTGTGTCGCACCTTCCGAGGGCTCTTCCCCTATCGCTTCTATCAGTAAGTTGAAGAAAGGGACTTTGGTCGCGGTTTGTTTCGTTCGATAAGCAGGCAGTAAGAAATAAACCAATATCGGCAAAGGCAAAATCCAAAACCAATGAGGGCTAGCAAATTCGAGTGATGACATCATGATGCTCTAGCTCCTTGTGGCTGGTGCTCTCTTATCCAAAGTAAGCAATGCTGATGAATTCGCTGTTTCTCTTCCATATTCAGCGCTTCTTTACGGCTGTTAAGTGACTGCATCCACCGTCTAAGCAACTCGGTATCCATCTTAGAGCGATCACTAGGAATATACGCATTCAAAGCTGTCTGAAATTCTTCACCATATAAAGCTTGATCCGCAGGGTTGAGGTAACCCATCACACGCTTGATAATCACAAAAGCTTGATATTCAAATTGAGGATTATTGATATCTAGTGTGTTAATGACCTCGATAGCCTCACGTCGATAGCGGTTTTCCCACCAATTTTGAGCTCGCTTATACAGCCAGATAGAAAGTAATATCAAACCAATGGCGGCCAATATTTTCCAACCAATAGTTTGCGGCCACCAACTCACCGGATCAGGTAATCCGACATCATGCAATTGCTTCAAAATATAAGTAGATGGTGGGGTTGGCTGGTTACTCATATCTTCCCCCCTATCGAGCGCTTATACTGCTTGATATGTTCTCCACGTGTATCCAAATCAATGAAAGGTAAATTGTTGATCGTCATAATTTTGGCTAATTGTTCGCGTTTTATATGACTTGTACTGCGGAGAGTTTCATTAGCGGTATCAATCTTTGAAGCGGTATCTAAACTAAGTTGATAATGCCCATCACCAATCACCCAACGGCTATTGGTTATCTGCTCAGGAAGCCATTGCTCCATAGGATCAGATACCATCAAACTTAAAATATCATTGTGTTGCTGTAAGTATTGCAGCCTTTTAATGTCTAATTCAGTCGCATCATTCCAATCACTGATCATCACAATGGTTGCCCCTTTTAGTTTTAATTGAGCGATACTTTTCACCCAATCACTAAAGTGCACATGGCTAGCATTCTTAGATTCAATGTTTAATGCTTGGTTATGTCGAGCCATCTCATTGAGATCCCTTAACAAACCATTCTGCGAACGTTGGGCTTTATGATGGATGATATGGTTAGGGGTAATAAAACTAAAACCAACGCGATCGTTATCTTTAAGTGCTCTCCATGCCGTTAATGCAGCAATTTCAGCAGCCACGACAGATTTCATCGTATCTTGTGAGGAAAAAAACATCCCACTACGTTGATCAACAGCGATTAATACATGTCGATCTTTCTCTTCAGTGTACGTTCTTACATGAGGTTTGCCGGTGCGGATCGTTACCTTCCAGTCTAAATTCCGAATATCATCACCCAATTGATAATGACGAAGTTCTTCAAAATTCAGCCCTCTTCCTCGAAAGCGAGAATTATGTCGCCCCGCCAAAGCCGTGCCAGCATTCATTTGAGGTAAAAAGCTAAAAGCATGGGATTGAGCTTGAAGATGAACTAAACGAGAGAACTCACAATATACTCTAGGATCAAAGTCTTGCGCCGCCATATTGCCTCTCTTAGCCTATTGCCACACAACTTAATAACTCATCAATCACTCGCTGGTGAGTCACGCCATCGGCAAGCGCATCATAAGAGAGGATAAAACGATGGCTCATCACCACAGGAACCATGGCTCGTATATCATCCGGTGTCACATGATCACGCCCATTAAGCCAAGCGTGAGCACGAGCGCATTTATCCAAAGCAATAGAGGCGCGAGGGCTTGAGCCTATTTGGATCCATTGGCTTAACGACGAATCGGGATAATCGTTTGGTGTACGAGTCGCCATCACTAGATTAACGATGTAATCTTCAGCCATATCAGAAACTTCAATCGCGGCAATTTCTTTGCGCGCATCAAACACCGTTTGAATATCAAATTGAAAAGTAGATTCATCGGTGGTCTGAAATTGTAGGCTCCCTTGTTCTTCACTACGCACTAAACGGATAATATCTTTCTCTGCATTTGCCTCCGGATAATCGACATTCACTTTCAATAAAAAGCGATCCATTTGCGCTTCTGGTAACGGGTATGTCCCTTCTTGTTCTATCGGGTTTTGAGTCGCCAATACCATAAACAACTCTGGCAATTGATGTGTTTTATCCCCAACCGTAATGGTGCCTTCAGCCATGGCTTCAAGTAATGCAGCTTGAACTTTTGCCGGCGCACGGTTAATTTCATCAGCTAACACTAGGTTATTGAAAATAGGCCCAGCTTGAAAATGCAACTGATGGTGACCATCCACCTCTTGATATAGCTCTGTTCCCGTCACATCAGAAGGTAATAAGTCGGGAGTAAACTGAATTCGACCAAATTGAGTTTGTAACGCATTGGCTAACGCCTTTACTGAACGAGTTTTCGCCGTGCCTGGTAAACCTTCCAATAAAATGTGCCCACCGGTTAATAAACCAATGACTAAAGCATTAACCACATGAGATTGCCCAATCACCGACCGTTCAACATGTTCGACTAAATATTTAATAGAATCACGATTTATTGTCATTGTTCACCTCATATAATCACGCAAAAAAAACATCCTTTATTGCAGTATATACGTATAAAAAATAACTTCCGGTTATAACCTTTATAATCACTTAAAAAATCAAAAAAGGAAATTAACAAACCAATAAAATTAAACATAAACAATTGGTTAAAAACAAAACCTGCTATTTTAAGCAAATGGTTTAGACTTATTAGTGTTGGGTATTTCATCATCAGGTTGTGCGATAAAATATCTTGTGAACAACACTAAGCGGAAGGAATGGTATTTACCAACCTTTTCATGGACTATCGCGCTGGAGGATTTCATGCGTAATTTTTTTAAGACGGCAATAGTAATAAGTGGGGCATTAGCTTCATTTAGTAGCTTTGCGGCATCGGATAAACCAAATGTTTTAGTCATCATGGGTGATGATATCGGTCAAACCAATATTTCCGCCTATTCAATGGGTCTTGTTGGCTACCACACCCCTAATATTGATAAAATTGCTAACGATGGTGTTATTTTCACCGATTATTATGCAGAACAAAGCTGCACCGCGGGTCGCTCTACCTTCATTACAGGACAGACAACGCTGCGTACCGGTTTGGCCAAAGTGGGCTTACCTGGCGCTGATGTTGGTTTACAAGCTCGTGATGTGACTATTGCTCAACTCTTAAAACCACTTGGTTATGCAACTGGCCAATTTGGCAAAAACCATTTAGGTGATCGCGATGAATTCCTACCTACCCAACATGGTTTTGATGAATTCTTTGGTAACCTTTATCATTTAAATGCCGAAGAAGAACCAGAGCAACGTAACTACCCTACAGACCCTGAATTTAGAAAGAAATTTGGTCCACGTGGCGTGATTCATTCTTATTCTGACGGAAAAATTGAAGACACAGGTCCACTGACTCGTAAACGTATGGAAACCATTGATGAAGAGACCTCATCTGCGGCAATGGATTTCATGGAAAAACAAGTTAAAGCAGATAAGCCATTCTTTGTTTGGTGGAACGCAACTCGTATGCACTTCCGTACTCACGTCAAAGAAGAAAACCGTGATAAACCTGGTCTTAACTCACGTACTGAATATGCTGATGGTATGATTGAGCATGATAATCAAGTCGGCGCTATTCTTAAAAAACTTGATGATCTAGGCGTAGCGGATAATACCATTGTGTTATATACCACTGATAATGGCCCACATAAAAACACATGGCCTGATGCTGGTAATAGCCCATTCCGTAGTGAAAAAGTAACCAACTGGGAAGGTGCTTACCGTGTTCCTGCTATGATCCGTTGGCCTGGTCACATCAAACCAGGCAGCATTGCCAATGGTATTGTCAGTGGTCTTGATTGGTTACCAACAATAACCGCCGCTGCGGGTGAAACAAACATAAAAGAAGAGCTACTTAAAGGTAAAAAAGTAGGGGATAAAACCTTCAAAGTTCACCTAGATGGTTATAACCAACTACCTTACCTAACCGGTAAAGTAAAAGAATCACCACGTAAAGAATTCTTCTACTTCAATGATGATGGTCAATTAGTTGGTCTTCGTTATGAAAGTTGGAAAATTGTCTTTATGGAACAACGCACGAAAGGGACCCTAGCTTTATGGGCCGACCCATTCACACCACTGCGTACTCCTAAGCTATTTAACCTACGTTCAGACCCATATGAAGAAGCCGATATCACATCTAATACCTATTGGGATTGGGTAATGGATCATGTTTATTTATATGTGCCGGCTCAAGCGTATGTGGCGAAATTCTTAGAAACATTTAAAGAGTTCCCACCAAGCCAAACACCAGCAACATTTAACTTAGATGACGTGATGAAGAAACTGTCTGAAGCTCCCACCACTAAGTAATTAACTGAGCGTAATATAAGGCCTGCCACTAATCGCAGGCCTTATTTTTATCAAGTTAGACAAAAAATAACGTATTGCTCGTATTAATTAAGGACACATTATGAAATTTTTACGGATATTAAGTGTAGTGATGGTCACTGTAATAAGTCATCAAGTACTCGCCAGTACTGAGGTTGATCCCCTACCATCATGGAATGATACCGCAACTAAAAAAAGTATTATTCAATATGTTCAACAAACCACCACTCTCGACTCAAAACAATTTATTCCTGTATCCGATCGTATTGCGACATTTGATAATGACGGAACTCTATGGGCGGAAAAACCGGTTTACTTCCAACTGTATTTCGCACTAGAACAAATAAAAGAAAAAGCGAGCCAACATCCAGAATGGAAAACACAAGAACCTTTTGCATCCGTGTTAAAAGGCGATCTTGAAGGCGTTAAAAAATCAGGCATGGATGGTCTACTGAAAATAGTAATGGCGAGCCATACGGGAATGAGCACTGAAGAATTTGATGCATCAGTAAAAGCTTGGCTAAAAACGGCACGTCATCCCGATAGCCAACGCCCATTTACTGAAATGGTTTATCAACCGATGCTAGAGCTACTACATTACCTACAACAAAATGATTTCAAAACCTATATTGTTTCCGGCGGTGGTGTTGATTTTATGCGAGCTTGGGCACCGGAAGTTTATGGTATACCGAAAGAGCAAATTCTAGGTTCTTCAGTGAAAACTGAATACAAACTCGTTAATGGCAAACCTACCATCATGCGTTTACCTGAAGTAAATGTGAATAATGATAAAGCTCAAAAGCCATTAACCATTCAAACCTATATCGGTAAAAAGCCTGTTTTCGCAGCTGGTAACTCAGATGGCGATTTAGAAATGTTGCAATGGACGAAAACATCGACTTATTCAAGTATGTCGGTATTAATCCACCACACCGATGAGAAGCGCGAATGGGCTTATGATAAAGACTCGGCCATTGGTCACTTAGAAAAAGCTTTACCACTTGCTCAACAAGACAATTGGAATGTGGTCGATATGAAGCAAGACTGGAAACAGGTATTTACTGATTAATCACTATCGTCCAACATGCCACCAGTGCAGACGAAGTCGACCCCTACTCCATAGTTTTAAATCGGCGATATAAAATTCGTTTCTGCAAAACAAAAACACCGAGCCATTAAAGCTCGGTGTTTGTTTATAACTTTATTAGATAGTCAGACAGAGCGGTTAGCTTAGCCTTCTAATTCAGCGTTGTGGTAGACCTGTTGAACGTCGTCACAGTCATCTAGCATGTCTAAGAACTTTTGGAATTTAACCGCATCATCACCCGTTACTGGCGTGTGGTTTTGCGGAACAAAAGTAATTTCTTCAACATCTACAACAAGATCTGGGTATTCTTCGTTTAGTGCTGTTTTTGCTTTGAAGAATTCAGTATGAGGAGCAAAAACAGTAATCACGCCATCTTCTAGCTCAATATCTGTTACATCCACATCTTGCATCATTAGTGCTTCTAATACCGCTTCTTCGTCTTCACCTTTAAACTGGAATACCGCTTGGTGATCAAACATGTGAGCAACCGTACCAGGGCTACCAATTTTAGCGCCCGTTTTCACGAAGCATTGGCGAACATCTTGGAAAGTACGGTTACCGTTATCTGTTAAACAGTCAACGATCACACTTGCGCCACCTGGAGCAAAACCTTCATAGCGTGCTGGTTGGAAATCTTCACCACCACCACCGCTCGCTTTATCTAATGCTTTTTCGATAACGTGAGCCGGTACGTTGTCTTTTTTCGCTTTAGCAATAAGGTGCTTTAGCGAAAGGTTCATATCAGGGTCTGAACCACCATTTTTAGCGGCAACGTAAATTTCTTTACCGTATTTAGAATAAACTTTAATTTTTGCGCCAGCTGTTTTTGCCATTGAGGCCTTGCGCACTTCAAAACTTCTTCCCATGGGAATGTTCTCTCTGGTTCAATTTAACGCGTTATATTTATCATAAGAGTTTGCGTATCACTATTACCATTCAAGCAAACTGGCAATATGTCTCTTATGAATACCGATAACGAGTTCGCGATTTAAGCGACACCCATTATCCGTTTGTATTTTTGGACTGCTTGTTCGAAGAATCTACGTTCATCTTCATTACGAATTTTTTCAGCTTCAGTTAGCAATAGTTCTGGCCCAGCTTTCGCTTGTTTTAACTGCCAAACCGCATACGAAGCTTGCTTATCCAATTCGATTTTATTTTTCTCAGTTGGTGGCAACAAAGATAAATTTATAGACATTAAAATGGCCTATGCTCAAGAGTCGTTAGTCACAGGAATATACCATAGCAGAGGGCAAATGATAAAAAGATATTCATCGGTTTACAGTGTAAATTTGAGATATTAGCAGCAAACAATTCAACGAGCTGACTAAACAGAAAATAAAAAGACAGAATGAATAAACACCCTGTCTTTATAAACTATCCTTCTTATAACTTACTTCAGCTGAGATTAGCTAAGCCTCTTAATGAAGTAAGCCAAGTTCTCTCGCTTCTTCTAACGTTAGACCGCTTTCACGAATCTCTTTCAACATTTCAATTCGACGTCTCGCTTCAGCGCTTTTCATTTGCTTCGGCGTCGCTTGAGAATTCGAATCGTCTTTATTATCCCAACTTGTTGCAATTCCAGTCATGTCATCATGATCAATTGAATTAATCGACATAAGTACCTCCAGAAAACCATGCGGAAACAAAGTGGATATTAAGCAAACTAATGTCCACTTGTTAAGTAAATAAAATACAGAGTGTGACTAAACTCAGAGTTCAGAAACAAGTTGCGTTTTCCATTCCATTTACCGCTTTTGTTTCTATTTAACTGGGTGTAGCGTCAAAGATCTCACCATTCTAAAAGCGACTATTTCAGCGGTCACAATTAGCAATCAAACCTTCACTCAATAATAAATAGCAGATTCGCGCATTTTAGGTAAATTTTTTTTGCTGGCAAGTTCAAAATCAAAAATTTATTCCTTCAGCACAAGCTGCTTTAGAGTAATACCAATCAAATTAATTAGGTGTTCAGAAATTGCGCTGGAAAAAGCCTTGAGAACAAGGCATAAATTTTCGATAAGTAGTCACTCTACAATCAAAATTTATAACGTAGTTATCGAGGTTTTTCACAAGCAAAAATGATCAGATAATTAGTGCGATTGGTATAAAGCAACTACAATCAAATTATAGTTCGAAGACTCAAGAAAGAGGCTCGCAATGGAACTCAGCACTTGGTTATTTCGCCTTAAATGTCACCAGCAAGATACTGGCAGTCATAATATTTCAGAGTTAGTGTCTCTTATTCACTCCCCTCCCCCGCAGCTTTGGTCGGAATCGGAGCCATTATCAGAAACGCATATTAAAGCGATCACATCCTGGCTTGATGGCTGTTTGCAGTTATTTCATTATTTTGATGGTCTCGAACATCACCAGCTAGCTTACCAGTATACTCAATTGGCTTATGCGCGCTTACAAAGCATAACCGCCAATCCACATACTCAAGTCGAACTAAGGTATTGGGGAGCGGCTTATCTCGACCAATTAACGGTTATGATGTTGGAGTTTTGTCAAAGACAGCCAGAGTGGCAGCAAGAAAGTTATCAACTCATAGAGCTGCATATTGCTTTTATGGCACCATTAGGTGAATTGAATATGAGAAATAGGGATCAAAGTCGTCTTTAAGCATACAGCTTGATCTATCGCACTTGATCATCGTTCCGAAAGCATGAATAAGAAGCTACCTTGATCATGCTTTCGAATTTAACACTAACCCATTGAATATAAATAATTAAGAAACGTTCGCCATTTCATCTAATGCACGCATCACCGTTTCATCGAGATGGCCATCAAACACTTGCTTGCAAACTTTACGTCGTACAGCCAGTCCTGCAATTAACCTTTCAATCGACAGATGCTTAGACTTGGTTTCCTGATTAAATAACTCAATGGTTTTACTTAATGTTTCATAAGGCAATACATCTTCACCAACTCGTAGCCAATCTAGCTTACTCATAAGCTCGTCACACTCTTCTTTGATAGAAGCGAACGGATGCCCTGTCATTGCTGATAACGCCGTTATACTGCGTTCTAAGGCTTGTGGTGAGGTATATTTAGAGAGCGTGATCGTTAGTTCGTCCGCATTGATCTCTACAAGATGCTTTTTGAGCTTCACTCGACGACCTAGGCGGCCTCTTGGTGAAGGATCTTTACGCTGGATCGGTTCAAATTCACCATCAATAATTTCCGCCAATTCTTGCAGCTTTTGTTTAGACACCAATTCGTGACGTAGTGGGTTTGGCAAGGTTGGTGCCATATTTCGTTTGCCAGCATTGGTGGTGCGAGCACGAGAAAATCTTAATACTTCTTCTGCATCGCAACGGATATTGATCTGATAATCTTGAACTTTTCCTTTATCCATTATGGTGGTTATCGTTAAATGATAACCCCATAAATTGACCACAAAAAGATCTTCAGTGGTTTTGCCTTCCGATAATTTTCTTAATTCACGAATAAGATCCATCGAAAAACGGCGCCATTCGATGTTACGAGCGAGTTTCTGGTTAATCTCACTGAGCAGCATAGATTCCGTTAAACGACGTACTAGGCGGCTTCTAAAGAAGGTGTACAGCTGGAACACCAGTGTATGCTGTTTCAGAATTTCTGGTGGGAATAAGAAAAAGTAATCTTTGGTCAGCAATTCTTCAAAAAATGAAGGCTCCCAAACTAAAATATATAAGTTTGGTTTGATGCGAATTTCACCCGAGGCATTTTCTGTCGGTGCTTCATCTGATGCGGTGATGGTACGGGCAATAAAGCGAAAGCGATCACTCTTAAAGCCTTCTGGCATATTTTCACTAAGCCAGCGGCCTGTTAATTCATGCAATTGAAAATCAGTAAATTCGATACGATCAATACTATCTCGTATTGAATCTCGTGCAGGCCCACTGTCCTTTTTACCACGTAAAGATAAAATATCCGTGATATACAAAGGGGTTTTATTTGGCATCTGTTTGGCATTCATATGATAATCATCTTGGTGATGATCATGGTATTGAACGGTTAGTGTAAACAGAGCAAACAGGGTCATGAGATCATCAACCGTCATGATATTTTTTGATGATCGAGTTTCAATGATCGCACGGGTTCCTGAAATAGAAACCATTGATTTTTGATAATTTTTTCTTGTTCTTGGTGGTGCTAAAGCCTGATCAATAATACCCGCCCAGTTAGTCGGTGAAACCACGAATTGATCCGCTTCATCACGCATTGCTGGTGGCGTATATAAACCATGTTCATTGAGCAACTGACGGTTTACTTGAGTTTGCGCCAATGCTTTAGAACGTTTTTGTTTTTCGGTTTGGCGAGTGGAATCGGTTTTTAAGCTAGTAGAACCAAGTACAGAAATTAATTGGTTTGGATTTACGAAGGTATGAAGCATTGTTTTGCCAGCCAGACCTTCTTCAAATCGAACTGGAGTTTGGCCAAATAAGCCGATAGATACGGCAGCTCTTAATCGTTGCTGAATTGCAGCGCGAGTTAATTGTCCATCAGTGGCTTCAATTAATTCCGTGGTAGAAACTAAACCATCTTTGCTGGATAAGCCTTTAAGAGAAATTAAATTGAGTAGTTCAACAATGCTTTTGGTGACACCTTTGAAATGTTGATATTGCTCAATCCAATCGATAGTGTGTTCTGAGATCTGAAATAAGTGACCATCTTTGTGGTTTCGAGGGAGTTTGATCAAGATCTTTTCTTGGGTTGGCATATCAATTCCATTTGTCATTGGATGTAAATCTCATATAGTTCCCAAAGAATAAATAAAAAAGATCAAAAAAGAAAGAAAAAAATGCTTTTCTTTAAATAACTGATCTTTATGTTTATTTGATCTTAAATGGTTATATGATCTTATGATCTGGCTGAAGTTTTGCTTTTAAGTGTATGAATATAAATAAGTTATTTTTTTCTCGTTTGAAAGCATGATCATAGAGCATTCAGAACGATGATCATTACTCAATTGAAAGCATGATCAATTTGAAACAGAAGCATGATCATTAATTTAATGAAGCATGATCAAACAAATAATGAAACGATGATCATCTGTCATTTACATGTTATCCACAGATCATAACAGTCGATTTATTAAAAAATGGAAAAATAGCCTACTTCTCACTGGTTATTGCTTATGGAACGATGATCAAGCTGGAGTGCTATAGTTCATCGTTCCTTCTAATATTATTGCTTGTCTTCACTGCTAGAAAGAATGATCAAGGCTATTAGTCGTTGATTGGCGAGGCTAAAGCGTGTTTTTCGATAAAAAATGTCACTTCAATTTACACTCAATGTAATCTATACAAGGCTTTTCATGCTTCCGAGGCTTATTTACGCTTGATCATCGATCCGAAAGTGATCTTTATATCAATCAAATTGAATTGACATTTTAACCCTTGATCATGCTTCCTTTATATTCCTCTTTATTAGATAAATGGCCAATTAAAATAGAAATTATCACTGTTTTTCAATCTTTCGGCTTTTATATGAGGATTTGGGACTATTTTGATAGTAATTATGGAACGATGATCAAGGCTATTTCATCAATCCAGCTTGGATTGAAACTGCACGATTCATTCATTTTCTTAAAACACTTAGGCAACAATCTACTTGCCTAAAGGTTCGTATGATAGCTCTGATTCTGCATCTTGAAGCCATTTATCTATATGCTTACAAGCTGAAATTGGTGTGTTTTCGCTACTTACGAGTTGATATAACTGTCTATATACAAAGTGACTCATTTATTTTTTGTATTATTAAGCGTAGTTGTTGCTTTGGTTTCTATGATTCTTTTGTTTTTTATCTTGCCCCACCCTACTCTCTTATTGATTGGTTAATTTTTAATAGACTTGCTTGCTTTATCATTATTTTTATGTTGATTCGACAATGACCGTAATTTTATCTAATTAATTAATCGTTCCGAGAGAAATGGCATTTACATTGTAAATAGGTGACATTGTAACAGTTAAAAAGTTTTGAAGTTTTCGGGTAAATAATGGTGAAAAATATGTGAGTAAATGCACGTTTTTATCTGTTATTGCAAATAAATGACAATTTTGCTTTTAATTTATCATTACACTAAATGTGCAGCTAATCATTGTTTATATCGTTTTTTGTTGTACAATGATTTTAGATAAAGTTAACTGGATGAACTTATGAAAAGAGAACAGACGATTCAAAATCTGGAACGCCTTGCTGAACAAACAAAACAAGTTCAAGCAGATCGTATCGAGATTGTTTTAGAAGAACGTAAAGATGAGCATTTCCCTGCTATGTCTAAAGCTTTGATGGAAACCCGTTCAGGGCTGACGCGTCGTAAGTTAGACGAAGCGATTGCTAAAATGGAAGCGGAAGGTCATCAATTTACTAAAAACAATGCGAACCACTATTCAATTACACTGAGTGAAGCTCATCAGTTAATGGATGCGGCTGGCGTTGATATGTTTTATCAGCGTAAGAAGAACACCGGTAATAAACCTTGGATCGTCAATGTGCAGAACCAAAAAGGTGGCACAGGTAAATCTATGTCGGCAGTGCATCTTGCTGCTTGTCTAGCATTGAATTTGGATAAACGCTACCGTATTTGCTTAATCGATTTAGACCCGCAAGGTTCGTTACGTTTGTTCCTTAATCCACAAATTAGTGTTGATGATCACGAAGAAATCTATTCAGCAGTGGATGTCATGCTGGATAATGTGCCGGAAGGGGTAGAGGTCGATACTGAGTTTTTACGTAAAAATGTGTTATTACCGACTCAATATCCGAACTTAAAAACCATTTCGGCGTTTCCTGAAGATGCCATGTTCAACGCGGAAGCTTGGCAGCATTTATCACAAAATCAGTCATTAGATATTGTGAAGCTACTAAAAGAAAAGTTGATTGATAAGATTGCTGATGATTTTGACATCATCATGATGGATACCGGTCCGCACGTCGATCCATTAGTTTGGAATGCAATGTATGCCTCTAATGCCTTATTAATTCCTTGCGCGGCTAAGCGCTTAGACTGGGCATCAACAGTGAACTTTTTCCAACATTTACCAACAGTGTATGAAATGTTCCCGGAAGATTGGCAAGGTTTAGAATTTGTTCGTCTAATGCCGACTATGTTTGAAGATGACAATAAAAAACAAGTTTCGGTATTAACGGAAATGAATTACCTGCTTGCTGAGCAAGTGATGATGGCAACCATTCCACGTAGTCGTGCATTTGAAACTTGTGCCGATACTTACAGCACGGTATTTGATTTAACTGCCGGTGATTTTGAAGGCGGTAAGAAAACTTTAGCTACGGCACAAGATGCTATTCAAAAAAGCGCGCTAGAATTAGAGCGTGTGATGCATAGTCATTGGGCGTCATTAAACCAGGGGGATAAATAATGGCTATTAAAACTTCTGAATTGAATGCTAAATTATTTGGCAAGGCGAATAAACGCCGTGCGACTTCTCCTGTGGAAGCTCAAGCAGCAGTAAAAGAAAAAGCACAAGTGATTGAATTGGCGATTGCTGGTCAAGATTTGGTGGCTTTTGAATTGATGTCTGTGCCTGCTTCTGAAATCGAAAGCCAAACCGTGGTGTTTGCTGAGAACTCACGTGAACAATCATTTTTAAATGAGCACGCTTTATCTGATATTTTAGTTACGTTAAAAGAGCGCGGGCAGCAGTATCCTGCGGTTGGCCGACGTAATGCTGAAGGTAAAATTGAAGTACTAGACGGTAGCCGTCGTCGCATGTCGTGTATTTTGGCGCAGAAAGATTTTCTGATTTATGTTGCCGATGATATTCAATCTGACCACGCTAAGTTTTTATCTGATGTAGCAAATGCGCATAAGCCATTATCGTTATATGAACGTGGCCGCGAAATGCAAGCTAAGCTCGATTCTGGTGCCGCTGAAGATCAAAAAGCATTAGCACAAATGTTCCAATGCAGTGAAGCCTTGGTGAGTGGGGCACTTAAAGCCGCCGCACTACCATTAGAATTACTGCAAGCGTACCCTAATGTGAGCGATGTAGGCCGTCCGACTATCGTTAAACTGCATAAACAGTACTTTTCATTACCGCAAAAATCACAAGAAACGCTACTTGAGAAGTGTAGAAAAGGGCACGGTGCGATTTGGCAACAATCACAATCTCAAGGTGTTGCTCGCTTGACGAAAGAAGTATCAAGCCAGTTAGAAGCGTGGATTGAAGAGTTGCTACCAAGTAAAAAAGAAACAGCTTCAGATAAAGTTGAGTTAGTGAAAGGGCGCGTTAGTTATACTCGCAAAGGCGCTAACTTATCGCTTTCTCTGAAAAAAGTGGATGATGAAGTGATGCAAGATATCTTGGCCTATGTGCAAGGTAAATTAGCCTAATAAGCTTTTATTCAAGTAACTGGGTTTATCACTGTTATCCTTAATTAAGCCGCCATTTGTGCGGCTTTTTTTGTCTCTGTGATATGCTTACTTCATCGATTTTAAATTTAGAAATAAGTATGTCAGCACTTAACTACCTCACTACCTTGTCTTCTAAGCTGCGTCTTGTTAATCAGCGCGTTGCGGTGCAATTACAATTAAATGATGCCGATGCTCATCAATTGCTAACGCGGTTTATCGAGCAGCAGAATATTGATATCACCAAAACTGCTTGGCTTGGTGGCAATCAACCTTTGTTAGGCTGTGCACACTATACGAGTAAACAAGGCCAGCGTTTACTTGGGCAAGAGGTAGAGTTGCTGGTTGTGGATTTTAGCTCAGTCTTGGATAGCAGCAGCTCTGGTAGTAAAAGCTTTGATGCCAATAGCTTTAATGCGGCATTAGGTGCTTTGGTCGGTGGTGGCATTCTTTTTATTATCAATTTTGAATCTTTAGATAATTCATATCAATCCCAATGGTTAGCTCAACATTTTAAGCGTTGGCCGTGTATTGATAATCTTTCGGCTGATGATTTATCACTTGCTGATGTTGAGTTTGATCAGGATTCTGTAAAGCTTAATCGATTTGAACAACAAGCTGAGGCTGTTGCTGCAATTGAAAAAGTAGTGACAGGTCATCGTCGCCGACCATTAGTTTTAAATGCCAACCGCGGCCGAGGAAAAACGGCCAGTCTAGGTATCGCGGCGGCAAAATTGATGTCACAACGCGTGATGAAGATAGTCATTACCGCACCGTCTATTAACGCGTTAAATCCCTTTTTTGAATTTGCGGATAAAACGGTTGGTCAATTCACCTGGCTATTTCAAACCCGTACTGAATGGCATCTTTCTAATGGTTCGCAGTTACGCTTTATTGCACCTGATGAATTGAATATTTCGGAAGTCAATGCCGACCTAGTATTAGTTGATGAAGCAGCAGCTTTGCCTTTGCCTATGCTAAAAAGTTTCGTGAATCGTTTTCATCGTTTAGTGTTTAGTTCCACCATTCATGGTTATGAAGGCTGTGGTCGAGGATTTTCGATTAAGTTTATGCAATGGCTGAATCAACATCGTCCAGGTTGGAAGCATGTCGAGTTAACTCAACCGATTCGCTGGGCGGAAAATGATCCATTAGAAAACTGGTCATTTGATACGTTTTTACTTAATGCTGATGATAGTGTTTCTGAGTTTAATCTTCCTAGCAATACTACCAATACTGATAACTCTACCAATGATGTTAATGCCGAGTCATTGGAACTTTCTCAGATAGAGCTTTCGCAAATACTGTTTTCACAAATAGAGTTGAGTCTGGTATCCAAACAACAACTGATCAAAAATTCTGAACTGTTTCATTCTATTTTTGGTTTGCTGGTGACTGCGCATTATCAAACAACGCCTAATGATGTGATGCAAGTTTTAGCGTCTGACGAGATTCAGGTTTATCAGATTTCTTATCTGAATAAGGATTCTTTCGAAAACTCTAAAGTGATTGGTTGCTTGCTGGTAAGCATGGAAGGCGGATTAGATAGTCAATTGATTAAAGATATTCAGCTAGGAGTGCGTCGACCAAAAGGACACTTAGCCGCGGCCTACCTAACAAATCATTTAGCGATGAATCAACCTGCGGAACAAACATCAGCTCGCATTATGCGAATTGCGATTGACCCAACTTGGCAAGGTTATGGGGTAGGGAGTTTTGCTCTACAGAAATTACAGCAGGAGTTAATATCGGTTGATAGCGTAAATCCTATTGACTTCATCTCTGTGAGTTTTGGCGCAACGGCAGAACTGATCAATTTCTGGAAAAAATCTTTTCAGTTAGTTTCAATCGGTACTCGTCGAGATCATGCCAGCGGTTGTTATTCTGCTTTTATGGTACAAGCATTATCTGAGCGCGCTAAACATTGGGTTGAACCAGCTGCTTTAAGTTGCCTTGATAACTTTCAACGCGTTCTTCCTCTGCAATACCAAGATATCGAACATGAGACATTAGCGAGTTTGTTGTTTCAGCCGAATCAGGATTCTGCACGATTTTCACTTTCTCCTATACTGTCTAACTTTTCTTTAGGGGGAAATAGTTTTGAATCGGTTGTGCCTTGGTATAGTCAGTTTGTCATCGAATACTTATCTCAAGTGAATCCGTTTTCAGAATTAGCTCCGCAACAAAGTAAACTTGATAGCGATGGCATATCAGTTGTGATTGACAAAGTATTGCTTTTCCATTCATGGCAAGCGGTAGCAGCAAAGCATAAACTGGCGGGCAGAAAACAAGTTGAACAACAACTAAGACAATGGTTGAAGCAATTTACAGTGTAAATCTGTTGGCATGAAGTCACTTGGGTATACCCTCGATTTACACTGTAAACTGGCTTGTTAAGTTTACTCTTAGCTATCAACCTCAGACCTTGAATTCACCTGACGTTAAGCGCAAAATAATAAAAAATAGAATTAGGGAAAATACATGAAACTTTCTGATATGCGTCGTGAGTATGCGATGGATGCTTTAAAACGTTCTGACTTGGCTGACAATCCGGTTGAGCAATTTAACTTATGGTTAGAGCAGGCGATAAAAGCTGAATTGACCGATCCTACTGCAATGACAGTTGCAACGGTTGATGAGCATGGTCAGCCTTTCCAACGAATCGTATTATTAAAAAATGTCGATGATGATGGTTTCGTTTTTTATACCAACCTAGGTAGCCGTAAAGCTCAGCACTTAGAGCACAATCAAAAAATCAGTTTGCACTTCCCATGGCATCCAATGGAAAGACAAGTCCATATTACCGGTCACGTGGAAAAACTCACCGCAATGGAAAATATGAAATACTTCACTTCGCGACCAAAAGAAAGTCAGCTAGCCGCTTGGGCGAGTAAGCAAAGTAGTCGTATTTCTGCCCGTAGTGTTTTAGAAGGCAAATACATGGAACTGAAAGCCAAGTTTGCGGAAGGGAAAATACCCGTTCCGACTTTTTGGGGCGGCTATCGAGTCAAAGTAGATACTATTGAATTTTGGCAAGGTGGCGAGCATCGTCTGCATGACCGCTTTGTGTATAGCAAACAAGATACCTCTACGACTAACTGGGATATCTCTCGTTTAGCGCCTTAATGACTTAATAAGATTACTTTATATTGAACGACATCTGACCGTAAAACAGACGCTCTTGATCATCGTTTCGGAACAATGATCAAGAGGTTTCCTGCTTAATGACGACGATTCAAGGATGAAGGTTTGTTATGCCTACTTATGATGAATTTTACCAAGCGCCACCTCGACCTGCACAAGTCATCACTTTGCCAAGCCACATGGCGCACCATCATCATGATTACACTCAGATAGTGATAGGGCTTTCCGGTAGAGCTGAATTTGATGTTGAAGGTGAAGTGAACTTAATTGGCCCAGGGCAAGGTTGTATTGTACGAGCTTCTTCAGAGCATCGTTTTGGTGGGATTGGCGCTTCTGACATTTTAGTTCTCAACTTTTTAGATACGCTGAATATTGATTCTCAAGTTGCCCATCTATTAGAAGATTTATTATCGGAAGAAGTCTACTTTCAACTCGATTTTGAAATTCAGCAATTGATTCAAATGTTGGTTCGAGAAATTAAAGCCAATCCTGAAGATATGTTATTGTGCCGAGCCTGCCAAGATACCATCATTGCTTTATTGCACCGTCATATTAAGAAATTCGAAATGTACAAAAAAGGGCATCGATTGAATATGGATCTGCTTGATCGGTATATCTTGCAACACTTATCGAGCAAAATAACCGTAGCCGATTTGTCAGCGTGTGCATTTCTTGGAGAAAGCCAATTTCATTTATTATTTAAAGCGCAAGTTGGAATGACTCCACATCAATATGTTCTCACTAAACGGATTGAAGAATCTAAGCGGTTAATTAAAGAAGGTCAGTACAGTTTTGGCCATATTGCGGAAGTGGTTGGTTTTTCTGCGCAAAGTGTTTTCACCCATAGCTTTACACGAATGGTTGGAATGTCGCCTTCTCAGTACCGTCAAGATTACTAATTCCCCTAGATTTCCCGTCACCAATACATTTATTGAATTTTTGTGATCATGTTGGTTTTTTGTTGCAGAAAATGCTTTTTGTAAAATAAAACGGAGTTTAAAACAATCACAAACGGATTTTTCCTCTTACACTTCAGATCTACTTCCAATGATAGTTCCGAATTTGTATGAGGAAAATGTATGTTTACTGCTGCAGATGTATTGAAAGCGGAATTTAATGATCAGCCTTTAAACCAACTATGGTCTTTAATTTCTCCTTTATATATGGTTGATGAATCAACTTGGCTTAAAGAATTATTGCCTTTAGCGCAACCAAGCGATGAAGAAAAACTTGCCATTGAAAATCAAACCACAGATCTGATCAAATCTATTCGCGCGGATAAAAAAGCCGTTCAAATGATAGATGCTTTATTGCTTGAATACAGCCTAGATACCCATGAAGGTATTTTATTGATGTGTTTAGCAGAAGCGCTTATGCGAATTCCTGATGCGGCAACAGCAGATGCTTTGATTCGTGACAAATTAAGTGTTGCTGATTGGAAGTCTCACCTTAAAAATTCGGATTCTGTGTTTGTTAATGCCTCGACTTGGGGGCTAATGCTGACGGGTAAAGTCGTCGGTTTAAAAGAATCAGAAGCGCAAAGCCCAACTCAAGGCTTGAATCGTCTAGTCAATAAGATGTCTGAGCCGGTTATTCGTAAAGCGATGCACCAAGCGATGAAAATCATGGGTCATCAATTTGTGCTAGGTCGTAGCATTGCTGAAGCGCAAAAAAATGGTAAAAACATGCGTGAGAAGGGCTACACCTATTCGTATGACATGTTAGGTGAAGCTGCGTTAACCACTCAAGATGCTCAAAAATACTTTAATGATTACTTAATGGCGATTAAAGCGGTTGGTAATGATAAGTTTGATCACTCAGTGAGCCCAGCACCTTCGGTTTCAATTAAGCTATCAGCGTTACATCCTCGTTACGAAGTCGCCAATAAAGATCGTGTGATGAGCGAGCTATACGACACTGTTGAGCAACTGATTTTACAGGCTCGACAACTTGGTGTTGCTTTAACCATTGATGCGGAAGAAGCCGACCGCCTTGAAATGTCGCTGGAGTTATTTGAAAAACTTTATCGTAGTGAAGCGGCGAAAGGGTGGGGACAGTTTGGGTTGGTGATTCAAGCCTACTCTAAACGCGCACTACCTGTTTTGGTTTGGTTAAATGCACTTGCCAAAGAACAAGGTGATCTTATTCCACTACGTTTAGTTAAAGGCGCGTATTGGGATAGCGAAATCAAATGGTCTCAACAAGCAGGTTACACAAACTACCCGGTTTACACCCGTAAAGAAGCGACCGATGTGGCTTATCTTGCGTGTGCACGTTTCTTACTAAGTGAACATGTGCGTGGCAATATCTTCCCACAATTTGCTAGCCACAATGCTCATACGGTGACGGCGATTGCCAATATGGCCAGCCACCAAGATTATGAGTTCCAGCGTTTGCATGGCATGGGAGATTCCCTATATGAACATGCGATGAAAGCATTTGGTCAATCTGTACGTATTTACGCGCCAGTGGGTAGTCACAAAGACTTATTACCTTACCTAGTCCGTCGTTTACTTGAAAACGGTGCCAATAGTTCGTTTGTTCACCGTTTGGTTGACGCTCGCTGTCCAATTGAAACTCTAAATCAACATCCGGTTGATACCTTGACCGCGCATGAGCATTACAACAATACGGCGATTCCACTGCCACCAGCGATATTTAATGAAAGACAAAACTCTTATGGCGTCAATATTGATATCCAAAGTGAGCTAGAGCCATTTGAAGCACAAGTTGAACATTGGCTGACTCAAACCTGGCAAGGTGGTCCTATCATTGCTGGCAAAAGATATTTCGAAAGCATGATCAAGGATACAGAAAGTGCCGATGCGCAGGTTCAAGCAATCACCGCACCTTATGACAGAAAGATCCCTGTTGGATCTATTGTCCATGCCAACCTTGATCATGCTTCCGAGGCAATTGAGGTTGCTCAATCATGCTTCCATGAATGGAACAAGGTTAGTTATCAAGCTCGTGGCGAAAAATTAGACCGTTTGGCGGATCTTTTAGAGGATCATTTGCCAGAGTTAGTGGCGATTTGTCATAAGGAAGCCGGTAAAACGATTCATGATTCCATTGATGAAGTACGTGAAGCTGTCGATTTTTGTCGTTTTTACAGTAAGCAAGATGCCATCTTCGAACCTAAAAAACAGCTAGGATTTGATGGGGTAGAGCGCATGATTTATCGCGAAGGTTGTGGAGTATTCGTGTGTATTAGCCCGTGGAACTTCCCTTTAGCGATTTTCTTAGGGCAAATTACTGCCGCGCTTGCCAGTGGTAATACCGTTATTGCCAAACCAGCAGAGCAAACTAGCTTAATCGCAACACGAGCCATTGAGTTAATGCTTGAAGCGGGGATCCCATCTGGTGCGATTCAATTGTTAACCGGGCAAGGTTCTGAAATTGGTCCAGCATTAACCGCTCACCCTGCGATTGCCGGTGTGGCGTTTACAGGCTCAACACCAACTGCGCAGCGAATTAATGCCACGCTTGCTCAACGTGATGCAGAGCCGGTGCCATTTATTGCTGAAACCGGTGGTCAAAACGCCATGATAGTCGATAGTACTGCGTTACCTGAGCAAGTGGTGCGTGATGTACTACGCTCTGCTTTTGCTTCGGCAGGGCAGCGTTGTTCGGCTTTGCGTGTGCTCTATGTGCAAGAAGATATTGCAGATCGCATTATTGAGTTAATCAAAGGCGCAATGAAAGAGTTATCAGTTGGCCTACCTTACTTACATAAAACTGATGTTGGACCGGTGATAGATACCGCAGCAAAAGAAAAACTGATTGCCCACATCGATGAAATGAAGAAAACCCAAAAGTTGGTAACTGAACTTGCCTTATCAGAAGAGTGTCAGGCCGGAGATTTTGTTCCGCCAACCGCATTTGAAATTGATGATATTCGTGTGTTAACAGAAGAAAAATTCGGGCCGTTGTTACATATCATCCGTTTTAAAGCCGATAAATTGCCACAAGTGGTTAAAGATATTAATCAAACGGGATTTGGTTTAACCATGGGCGTGCATAGCCGTAATGAAACCACTTACCGTTGGATTGAGAAACAAGCACGTGTCGGTAACTGTTATATCAACCGCGACCAAGTTGGCGCTGTGGTTGGCGTTCAGCCATTTGGTGGGCAAGGGTTATCCGGTACTGGGCCTAAAGCTGGCGGTCCGCACTATCTATATCGTTTTTCTCAAGTGGCGATGACCACTGAAACTGAATCTGTTTAGGAGAGTATTATGCAAACTATTACTCGTTTTTCTGAAGTGACGTTCTTTGATGCTAATACCGCTTGGGAACAATGGAATTTGACCGAATATACGTTTAAAAGTGAATGCTTACGTTCGGTTTGTCGTAATTTAGAAGAAACACAACCGTCATTAAGTGCGGTGATGAATTTTCACCTGCAACAAGCGGATGAGCGTTTATCTGAGCCTAAATTAATGCCTGGGCCAACCGGTGAAACCAATGAGTTATATACGGCAGGTAGAGGGGTTTGTGCATTGGTTGTGGAGCCATCAATGCCTTGGGTGGCGGTCATGGCACCATTAACTGCTGCTTTAATTGCTGGTAATGCCGTACTTATTTGCAGTGATGATAAAGAGCTGAATCAATGCCTTGAAAGTGCGATAAGTAGCGTGCTGCCGGCACATTTAGTCCATATCGTGGCGTACGATGCGTATCAAGCGGTGATTGAAGCGGATATTCGAATGGCTGCTTTTGTCGGAAGCGCTAAAACACAAAGGTCAATAAACGCAGATTTAGCTCAAAAGAAAGGTGCAATTGTTCCTTTTATTGCAGAAACGATTGCAGCTGAAAACACGCAAGACAGATGTGATTCACTAAGCTTAGTACAAGCTCATGATCCTAGCCTCGTTCTACGTTTTATTACTGAGCGAACTCGCACTATTAACATAACCGCCGTCGGAGGAAACGCGACTCTGCTAGAGTTAGGAAATCAACATTAAATATATGTGATACTGAGTTAAGACTGATTCTTATTATTATAACTATCAATTATTTAGTATCATAACCATCTACTACACAATAAAAAGCCCCTCAGGATAGAGGGGCTAATCATATAAAAGGTATAATTATGATAGAAAATAGTTTTGCTATTACTAGCACATTTATCGGATACCTAGCCTTAATGCTTGCCATTGGTTATGTTGCCTATAAACGAACTTCAAGCTCAACCGATTATTTTCTTGGTGGAAGAACCCTTGGTCCTTGGCCGGCTGCCTTATCAGCGGGTGCATCAGACATGAGTGGTTGGCTATTACTGGGTGTTCCTGGGTATGCTTATGCTTCGGGGTTAGAGGCCACTTGGATTTGTGGGGGCTTACTCGTCGGGACTTGGCTTAACTGGTTGGTAAGTGCTAAGCGTCTTCGTACTTACAGTATTACCACGGATGCGATCACGATTCCTGACTTCTTATCTCGTCGTTTCCTAGATAAGTCAAAATTAATTCAAACCATTTCCGCTTTCTTTATTTTGTTGTTCTTCTTGTTCTACACCAGTTCTGGTTTAGTGGCAGGCGGTAAATTGTTTGAAACAGTATTTGGCCTTGATTACAAAATTGCGGTCGTCATTGGTACGGTTTGTGTTATTGCATACACCTTGTTTGGCGGTTTCCTTGCGGTAGCTTGGACCGATTTAGTGCAAGGTTTATTGATGTCTGCAGCGCTATTGATTGTGCCGATTGCGGCAATGAGTGGCGGTTTTACACAAGTTGATATCGACCTGAATAACATCAACCCTGAATTGCTGAATATGTGGACATCTGCCAAAGGGGAGCCATTAACGGCGATCGCGATTATCTCTCTTGTTGCATGGGGCCTAGGTTACTTTGGTCAGCCGCATATTTTGGCGCGCTTTAAAGCGACACGTAGCAATAAAGACTTAACTACTGCTCGTCGTATCGCGGTAGTGTGGACTGCGCTATCAATGGCAGGTGCGATCATGGTTGGTCTAGTTGGCTTGATTTATGTTAACGGCCATCCAACGCTGGCAATTGAAGATGGTGAAAAGATCTTCATGATTCTGGTGAATGCGATTTTCCATCCGGTAATGGCGGGTATCTTACTGGCGGCTATTTTAGCGGCAATCATGAGTACTGCCGATTCTCAGTTATTAGTGTCTTCATCGGCACTAGCAGAGGATTTCTATAAGCAAGTATTTAAGAAAGATGCGACGTCAGAGCAAGTGGTTGTGGTTGGCCGTATTGCAGTGATTGGCGTTTCTGTGTTTGCTTTGATACTGGCAATGAATCCGGAAAGTTCAGTGCTTGGTTTAGTGTCTTATGCGTGGGCGGGTTTTGGTGCAGCATTTGGTCCAGCCATTGTACTGAGCTTGTACTGGTCTAAGATGAACCGTAATGGCGCACTCGCGGGTATTGTGATTGGTGGCGTGACCATCGTTATTTGGAAGCAATTAACCGGTGGTTGGTTCGATGTTTATGAAATCGTACCGGGCGTAATTTTCTCGACTATTTCGATTGTTGTAGTGAGTTTATTAACGGGCGGTCCAAGTGAAGAAGTCACTCAACAATACAAAAAATATCAGCGCCAATTAGAAGAATTAGATTAATCTTTTTCTGACAATTTGACGGTAATTTAGCCCTCATTGTTTAAGCAATGGGGGCTTTTACGTTTAGATGTCTATAGTGATTTTAGTAATAAAAATAACCACATAAGTAGGTCGATAATAGCCGTGAAAAAAATTTGAACTACTTAGATCAAGTTTTTAAAAATAACCCTATACAACGATGAAAAACCCGAGTATCTTTAAACACGGCCTGTAACGGACCTATTTATTTGAAATTTGCTTTAGAAGTCTTCGCAACACCTGATATACCAGTTAAGTGTCATGAAGTGCCTCCTTTTAAGTATCCTCACGTAAGTAACTCTATTCCCGGCTATAACACGCAACAAGCGTAATTGATTAGTAAAAAATATTTATAGGATTTACCCATGTCTAAGACAACTGGTACAGTTAAGTGGTTTAACGAAGAGAAAGGTTTCGGTTTCATCACTCAAGAGAATGGCGGCGCAGACGTATTTGTTCACTTCCGTGCTATCACAGGTGAAGGTTTCCGCACTCTAGCTGAAGGCCAAAAAGTAGCGTTTGAAGTTGAGCAAGGTCAAAAAGGCCCTCAAGCTGCAAACGTTGAAGTACTATAATTAAGTACTTATAACGAATTAAAAAAAGCCGCACTTGTTGCGGCTTTTTTGTTGCCAATTTTCCTTAAGTTTTAACTCTTCGAGTAATGCTAATGACTGAACCAGTAAGCCAAACCTTTCATCAACACGATTTTTCTTCTCAAGATCTTAGTGGTGAAGTGTTTGATAAGTGTCATTTTTATCAGTGTGACTTTTCTCGTTGTGACCTGTCTGATGCGCAGTTTATTGATTGTGTTTTTATTGAATCCGGTGACGTCATGGGGTGCAACTTTGCTTACGCCAAACTGAATGATGCCAGTTTTAAACATTGTAATTTGAGCATGGCCAACTTTGATGGGGCTTCAGCGTTTGGCATCGAAATACGCAATAGTATGCTGAAAGGGGCAAGCTTTGTTCGAACCTTGTTTGCTAATCACATAACGCACAATACCTATTTCTGTTCCGCTTATATTACGCAGTGTGATTTAACCTACGCAAACTTAGAAAATCAACGCCTCGAAAAGTGTGATTTGTTTGAAAACCGTTGGCGCGGTGCTAATCTACAAGGCACTTCATTTGAAGGCTCTGATCTTAGTCGCGGTGAGTTTTCTAGCGAACAATGGAGCCAAGCAAACTGGAAAAGTTGTAACCTCGCGCATGTTGAACTTGAAGGGCTAGACATTCGTAGCGTGAACTTAAAAGGCGCGATGATTTGTCAGTGGCAACAAGAAATGCTGCTTGAACATTTAGGAGTGATCACCATTCCAGACTAGGTTACTTGGGTATAAACAGTTTACAGTGTAAATTAAATCAATAATAACAATGATTAGGAAACAATATGTCGTCTGATTTTTATGGCTCTAGTGCTAACTACGCGCGCAAAGAAAGTGGCTATCGTGAAAAGGCGTTAAAGCTTTATCCTTGGATTTGTGGCAACTGTGCTCGCGAATTCGTGTACTCTAATTTGCGTGAATTGACGGTACATCACAAAGACCATGATCATACTAATAACCCTGAAGATGGCAGTAATTGGGAATTGCTTTGTTTGTATTGTCACGACCATGAACACTCTAAATATTTAGAGCATGATTTATATGGCTCGGCTGACTCAACGCCAAAAGAAGATGAGCACCAAGCAGCAACCCATAACCCGTTTGCGAACTTGAAAGATTTACTGAAAAAGTAATGAATATAAACGGTTATGATTAACGATCGGTTATCGATTCGTTCTTACATTAGTCAATCACGCCAGCATAAGCATGATTATCATCAAATTGTGCTGCCACTACAGGGCGTGATTGAAATGCAAGTCGGCGAGTTTGATGGCAAAGTCAGTGTTGGCGATGCCATCGTGATTCATGCTGGCTTGAACCATGCTTTTTCCGCCGATGAAGCGGCACGCTTTTTAGTGGTCGATCTCAGCCAACTTCCACCTAACTTATGCCATGCTAAAACCAAAAAGTTTTTGTTATCTCCAGCGACTCTAGCTTATGTGCAATTTGCCGGGTTGCAGTTGATGAGCAAAACTAATGCTCATTTAGAAAATGCGATGTGCGGTATGCTATTGCAGCTATTAGAACAGCAAGGCCAACAGCTTAGAATCGATCCTCGTATTGCGAGTGTCATAAGTGAAATTCAACAAGATATTAGTCAAAATTGGTCGGTTGAACGATTAGCCAAACTATCCTTTTTAAGCCCTACTCAATTTAAAACCGTATTCAAATCGAACCTAGGCCAAACCAGCCAGCAGTTTGTTTTACAACTTCGAATGGAAAAAGCCAAAGCGCTCTTAACGCATACCGATCTTCCTGTGCAATTGATCGGAGAAAAAGTCGGTTTTTCCAACCCATCCGCATTTACTCGCCGCTTTAGCCAATTTTTTGGTCTGTCTCCTAAATCATATCGATAACCATCACTTTAGTCATAAAGACCGTCTGATCAGCACATTTTAACTACTAATGATTCTTATACTGAAAACTCATTTGGTAAAGTTATGGATTCAAAAGGTTAAAAATGCAAAGGATTGAAAATTTACGTTCACCTATTCGCTTTGAAACGGCTGCTCCTTTGCTGTTCTTGCTGATGTGGAGTAGTGGGGCGGTAATGGTGAAAATGGGGTTAATAGATGCGTCACCTTGGACCTTTTTATTCCTACGAGCAGTGGCGACTTTCCTATTCTCAACTCTTGTGCTGCTGGTGGTAAAACCCAAATTAAAGTTTGAATTATTTCGCCATGATAAAGCGTCGATTATCGCGGTGCTAAAAGTCGGTTTCTTTTTGCAGTTTGCCTACCTGAGTACGTATATTTTGTCTATCGATGCTGGAATCTCGCCAGGGTTGATTACCATGATATTAGGTTTTCAGCCGCTCATTACGCCATTCCTTGCGAAAGAAAGTATGTCGAAACAAGGTTATGCTCTGTTAGCGCTTGGTTTTATCGGCTTATGCATCGCTGTATTAGGTGCAAAAGGGATCGATGCTTCACATGTCATAGGTCTGTTGTTTGCTGCGCTGGCTTTGATGTCGTTAACTTTTGGCACCATCAAGCAAAAAGGCATCAACATGAATATTGAAAGCATGGTGGTCTACCAAAACTTATTCACCTTATTGCTATTCAGCGTGGTGGCCTTATGTACCGACTGGCAAGTTGAATGGACCAATGAACTGTTTATTTCATTATTTTGGATGAGTATTGTGGTCTCGGTCGGTGCGGTGATGTTGCTGCTTTACATGCTTAAGCGAGGCAGTGCCAGCCAAGTCAGCGTGTTGTTTTATTGCATACCGCTTTTGGCCATTATGTTTGATTATTTGATCTTTGGTGAACAGTTGAGTGGCATAACTATGATCGGCATTGTTGTGGTAGTGATCGCGGTGTATTGGTTTCAAAAAGTGAAGCCAGTTGAAGCTGATGCTAAATAAATGCACAAAATAACCATTGAATAGAAGATGAATTGATGTTTTTATATTCAAGAGATTGATGAGAAAGGAGTTTTCAATGGATTTGTGGCACGGATTAGTTTTAATTACCTCTATTCACTTGTTGGCCGCTGCTTCGCCTGGGCCGGATTTTATACTGGTTTCGCAACAAACCATCTCGAATGGTAAAAAAGCAGGGCTGCTGTGTAGTGTCGGTATTGCGCTGGGGTTATCGATTCATATTCTCTATTCTGCTTTTGGTTTAGCGGCAATTATCGCTAATTCAGCAAGTTTACTTTGGGTGATTAAAGTACTCGGCGGTGGTTATTTAATTTATCTAGGTTGGCAGGGATTAAAAGCGAAAGCTGCAATGCCTGACGAGGTTGAATTGCCAGTAGCGAAAGTGCAGTCGGCGAAAAAGATGGTTGGCATGGGGTTCTTGTGTAATGCTTTAAATCCTAAAGCGCCAATTTATTTTGTATCGTTATTTACCTTAGTGTTGTCAGCGGATATGCCAATCTATCAAATCGCAATTTATGGTGTATGGATCATGATTTTACAGTTCGCATGGTTCTCTTTGATTGTGACGTTATTGTCTCGACCAACGATTAATAAGAAGTTTAAGCAATGTGGTCATTGGATTGATCGAGTACTTGGTGGTGCGATGGTGGCATTAGGTATTAAGTTGATGATTACTCGTAGTTAATTTTATATCCATCGTGTCCAATTATTTTGGGTATATGAAATGAAAAAGGAGCTCAAATGAGCTCCTTTTGTTTTTCTTGTTAAACGAAGTAATTAATCGACTAACTTCATTTCTTGAATAATATCAGAGGCAATTTCCGGCTTAGTGCTAGTTGGTGTTGCATGAAGCTCTGCTTTAAGTTGGCCTTTACGGTTTTTAAGTCCGGTTTCTAATTTTTTAACCGCAGCGGCAATCGCTGGATACATCACTTTGTCTTCAGCTTTAGCTGAGATGCGAACACCTTCGTAGTTGGTGAAGGTTTCAACTTGGTGTTCATTATGCTGTTTAGTGATAATAATGTCGCAGCTGATTAAATCGGGGAAGTGTGAAGATATTTTATCGAATTTTCCTTCAATCTCAGTACGTGAGTCTTCGCTGAGAGAAACATGATGCGTTTGGATGTTTATTTTCATACACAATACCTTCCTGTTGAAGCGCCTTGAAAATACAAGGCAAAAATGCGGATTTCATATCCATAAGTGATTGTTATTCAAAAGCCTAAGTGCTTTCGAAGTTCGTCACTGTTCTTTCAAGCTATCAAACTTTAAGACAATAGGCAAAGAGCTTTGTTCCATTTTGTTGGGTATATTAAGTCTAGTTACAAATTCCTTTTTCGGGTGCCTGATTCGTGCTTTTTTTCGTCATGTTTGGGTTAAAACATCGACACTGAAATTTGATCTTTAATTGATGTTGATGAATTCGTTGTGCTTTTTATATAAAAAGGGCTTCAAATTTAGAAGCCCTCCGATACCCAAGTCACTTGGGTATCGCATTAACTAGCTCGTTTTAATTTTAGACCATCACTAATGCTTTTTTGCTTTGGTAAATTTCTTTTTTACAGCGCTTTTCTGCTCTTGCCATAATGAACCACATGCTAAAGGTAAACAGGGATACACACAGTAAGATCAAGCTAGCAATCGCGTTAATCTCAGGTTTCACTCCTAGGCGTACCGAGGAGAAAATTTCCATCGGTAGCGTCGTTGAGCCTGGGCCTGATACAAAGCTTGCCAATACTAGATCATCGAGTGATAAAGCAAATGCCATCATGCCACCCGCAACAAGTGATGGCGCGATCATTGGAATAGTGATTTGCATGAATACCTTCCAAGGTTTAGCGCCTAAATCCATCGCCGCTTCTTCCATTGAGATATCTAGCTCACGCAGGCGAGATGAGACCAAGATGGCCACATACGAACTGGTGAATGTGGTATGAGCTATCCAAATCGTCATCATGCCGCGCTCTACTGGCCAACCAATGAGGTTATTCATTGCCACAAATAGCAGTAGCAATGAAAGACCGGTGATCACCTCTGGCATCACTAATGGCGCGGTAACCATGCCACCTAGTAATGCTTTTCCGTGGAAGCGAGGGATTCGCGTCAATACAAAAGCTGCCATAGTGCCTAGTGCAACCGCAGAAATAGCGGTGTAAAAGGCGATTTCTAATGAGCGAAATACCGAGCCCATTAGCTGAGTATTTTGCCATAGCGAGCCATACCATTGGGTTGACCAGCCGCCCCATACTGTTACCAGTTTGGAAGCGTTAAATGAGTAAACCACCATGATGATTAACGGCAAGTAAATGAATACCAAGCCGAGCACCAACATTAGATTTGCAAAACCAAAACGTTTCATCGTTATTCCTAAACAATTCGTACTTAACTTAACCTTGAAGTTCTTTGGCTTGAGTACGATTAAAGAACATTATTGGGATCATAAGAACCACCAACATAATGACCGCTAACGCCGCCGCCACAGGCCAATCTCGGTTGTTGAAGAACTCTTGCCACAAGACTTTACCTATCATCAAAGTATCAGGGCCGCCTAGCAGTTCCGGTATCACAAACTCACCGACGACGGGAATAAACACCAACATACAACCTGCAATAATCCCGCCCTTTGACAGTGGTACAGTGATCTGCCAGAAGGTCGAGATATTACGACAACCTAAGTCTGACGCCGCTTCTAGTAAGCTTTGGTCATGCTTTACTAGGTTGGCGTACAGTGGTAACACCATAAACGGCAAGTATGAGTACACAATACCGATGTAGACCGCGAGATCGGTATTCAAAATACGTAGCGGCTCATTAATTAGCCCTAGGTGGAGTAAGAAGCCATTTAATAACCCGTTGTTACTTAAAATACCCATCCACGCATACACACGGATCAAAATGGCTGTCCAAGTTGGCATCATGATCAATAACAACAAGATAGTTTGCGTTTCTTTTTTGGCTTTAGAAATCGCATACGCCATTGGATAACCAATCATCAAACAAGCCAAGGTGCTGATCAACGCCATTTTTAGCGAGCTAAGATAAGCAGCTAAATACAATTCATCAGCACTGAGTAGCAAGTAGTTACCCATGTTGAGCAAAATGGTCAGCTGTTCATCGGCCCAACTGACCAGCTCGGTGTAGGGCGGGATGGCGACATCGGCTTGTGAAAAGCTAATTTTAAGTACGATCACAAACGGCAATAAAAAGAAAATAAACAGCCAAAAGAATGGAATTCCAATGACCAGTTTACGTCCTAGTTGTTGGAGGCATTTATTCATTGCAGAACCACACCACTATCATCTTCCCAATATAAATACACATCATCTTCCCAGGTTGGGCGTTTGACGTGACGCACGGCGTTAGCAATAAACGCTTGGACTATCTTTCCTGATGGCAATTGGATGTGATACATCGAAGAGCCACCTAAATAAGCAATGTCGTACACTTTTCCGGTTGTCCAGTTAAAGTCAGGGTGGACTAAATCCTCTGGCAATGTAGTACTGATCAACAACTTTTCAGGACGCAATGCATAAGTCACTTTTTTGTTTTCAGCTTGAGTACTAATACCGTGGCCTACATAGATTGGCTGTGGTAAATCGACACAGGCAATCGTAGCGTGATCTTGTTCATCTTCCACCAGCATGCCATCGAACAAGTTTACGTTGCCAATGAACTCACACACCAAACGGTTAACGGGCGTTTCGTAAATGTCCATCGGGCTACCAATTTGCTCAATGCAACCTAGGTGCATGATGGCTACACGTTGTGCCATGGTCATTGCTTCTTCTTGATCGTGAGTCACCATGACGCAGGTCACGCCCACACGCTCGATAATTTCAACCAGCTCTAACTGCATTTGTGAGCGTAGCTTTTTATCGAGTGCGCCCATTGGTTCATCTAGCAACAACAGTTTTGGACGCTTGGCGAGTGAGCGAGCCAATGCAACACGTTGACGTTGACCACCAGATAACTGATGTGGTTTGCGCTTGGCATATTGCGTCATATGAACCAGTTTCAACATCTCTGCCACGCGTGCGTTGATTTCTTCTTTTGGCAGTGAATCTTGCTTCAAACCAAAGGCAATATTTTGCTCAACACTCATGTGTGGAAATAGCGCATAAGACTGAAACATCATATTAATCGGCCGGTCATAAGGCGCCATGTCAGTAATATCGACACCGTCTAAAATGATGCGTCCTTCGGTTGGCTTTTCAAAACCCGCTAACATACGAAGTAAGGTTGATTTACCTGAACCTGAACCACCGAGTAGAGCAAAGATTTCACCTTTATTTATGGTGAGCGACACGTCATCGACCGCAAGTGTGTCGTCAAATTGTTTGCTTACCCGATCAATTTTCACCAAGATTTCTTTGGGTTTAGATTGACGCTCTAATGCTTTTTTGTAGGCACTGGAAGTGATGGCCATTTCAACTCTCTTTAAATTATTCTTAAAATAAAAAGGCGTCCTAATTTGGACGCCTTAATCACACTTCAACTCAAGTATGTGCTTTCGGCGCTATCGACCTGTTTTGATCTTGGTCCACGTACGTGTCATGACACGTTGAGTTTTGGCGGGTAGATCGCTGATCGTGTATATGTTTTTCAGTGTTGCTTCATCTGGGTAAATTCCAGCATTACTACCAATGTCTTGGTTTACAAAAGGCGTTGCCGCTTGGTTACCGTTGGCAGCACTGACTTCATTAGTAATGTTGGCAATCACTTCTGGTGTCATTAAGTAGTTCAAAAATACATGAGCGGCTTGTACATTTTTGGCATCGGCTGGTATAGCCATCATGTCAAAGTAACTACCTGCGCCTTCTTTCGGGATCACGTATTCAATTTTGTTGCCATTGTTTGCTTCATTGGCACGGTCACGAGCAATGAATAAGTCATTGGAATAACCGACCGCAACACAAATATCGCCATTCGCTAAATCTGAAATGTACTTAGACGAGTGGAAGTAGCTGATGTTTTCACGAATAGACAAGAACAATGCTTCCGCTTGTTTGATGTCTTCCGGCTTTTGTGTGCCAGTATCTAGCCCTAAATAATTTAATGCCGCGGGTAACATTTCGGTGGGTGAATCCAAAAATGACACACCACAGGTTTTCAGTTTTTCCATGTACTGCGGGTTAAACACCAAATCCCATGAATCGGCTGGCATATCTTCACCGAGTGCTTTCTTCACTTTATCAATGTTGTAAGCAAAGCCGATGGTGCCCCATAAATAAGGTATCGCGTATAAATTGCCCGGATCGCTAGGTGATAGTGCATTCAATAATTCTGGGTTTAGGTTTTTCCAATTAGGCAGTTGAGTGCGATCTAATTTCTGGAAAACGCCCGCGCGAATTTGTTTGGCTAAAAAGTTATTTGATGGCACCACTACGTCATAGCCAGAACGACCTGCAAGCAGTTTGGCTTCCAGTACTTCGTTACTATCAAATACGTCGTATACCACTTTAATGCCAGTTTGCTTTTCAAAATCGCTAATCGTGTTCGGCGCGATGTAGCTGCTCCAGTTATAAACGTGTAGCACTTGCTCATCTTGAGCGTAAGTTTTGCTTGAAGTAAATAAAGCCGCAGACGTGAACAAGGTTGTTACTGTCATTGATGCAGCGAACACAGTCTTTTTGAAAGACACTGAAGTTTTAATAAACATAGTAGGTCCCAAATAATGGATCAGTTGATCCAATGGTTAGCTCACCAACCTAGCTTATAGCCAGCATTCCTTTTGATTTTAGCCTTGGGAGATCACTGATTTGAGTCAGGTTGAATATAAATTAATTTAATAATTGAAGATTCAATATGACGTTTTCTGAGTTGGATGTATGAAGGGAAAAATCATCCAAACTCGTAGATTTGCAACCTGCGCCCATTAACCTTGCGTTAACGAATAGCGACACTAAATAGGCTGTTTACACTGTAAATGTTAACAGTTGAGTGTGGCGGTTGGTACTTTCTTGCGAAGAACAGGGGCGATAATAAAACGAATTTTTAAATAGTAAATCAGAATAATTTTATGGTTTCGATAAGATTTGTTTGTTGTGGGATTAACGGTGTTTCTTGTGTTTTTTCAGCCGGTTTTGATGAAAAAGTTAAGGCCGCGAGTGTTATTATTTCTTAAAAGAATAAACTTAATTTAACGATGCTGGAATTTGGCTGAGATAAGATAGGCATCTTTAGTAAGGTAATGTTATTGTTTCATTATTGTAATGGCAGAGGTGTGCAGGGAGAGATAATGTTAGTCACCAAATACTATATTGTGGGCAGTATTTTATTTTATGTGTTGGCCTTATTGTGCCCCAATTTTTGGCTGTCAATTCCGCTTGCTTGGATTGCTTTATCCTTGTCGGTTGTCAGCATCGCTTATCTATGTAACTTCCCTCACTTATTTCGTAAAAAGCCTAACGGGGTGATCCCAAATGGTATTCAACTTGTGCTTGCGCCTTTTTTGATTGGTGCGCATTACTATAATTATTGGGCGCGAACTCATGATTCGGTTGCGCCTATTCAACGTATTGATCCTCAGTTGTACTTAGCTCGACGCTTATTTACCAAAGATCTAAAAGAGTTAAAAGCTCAAGGTATTACCAGTATTTTAGATATCACAGCTGAATTTCATGGATTACAAAGCCGTAAAGCCAGTCGTGATTTTGAGTATTTCAATCTGCCAGTGCTTGATCACAAAGTGCCATCAAAGCGGAAGTTATTAAAAGCATTAGATTGGATGGATGTTCAACTCGCGGATTCTAAGAAAATAGTGGTGCATTGCGCACTAGGTCGCGGGCGTTCGGTGTTTGTATTGGCTGCTTATTTATTACGTCGTTATCCAAGAATGAGCATTGAAGATGTGATGAAAAAAATTCAATCGATTCGCAGCACCGCCAATTTGAATAAGGAGCAAATGAAAATGTTAAAGCAACTTGATAAGCAACAAGCATTAGTTTCTGAACAAACCGTGTGGCTGATTGTGAATCCGGTTTCTGGTGGGGGAAAGTGGGGCACCTATAAAGATGAAATTCTAGAAAACTTTAAAGCTAAATATCAGGTAGAAGTGCGCGAAACCACACCTGAAATATCGGCAACCGAATTGACGAAAGAGGCGATTAACTCAGGGGCTTCTTTGATTGTCGCGGGTGGTGGTGATGGCACAGTAACGGAAGTGGCGAGTCAATTAGTCCATACCGACATTGTTCTTGGCATCTTACCATTGGGTACTGCGAATGCTTTATGTCATGTACTTTATGGTATCGAGAATAAAATCATTCCAGTGGAAACGGCTTGTGGCGCTATTTTAAATGGTGAAGTGACTCAAATTGATACTGCTTTATGTAATAGCGATTTAATGCTGTTGGTATCTGGGATTGGCTTTGAACAGCAAATGATTGAATACGCTGAGCGTGAAGAGAAAAATAATGATGGCCAGCTGGCTTACTTAAAAGGTTTATGGGGTGCGATTGCCAATAATGAAACATTAACGATTCGTATCGCTTTAGATAAACAAGCACCGCAAGAATTAGACGTGAGTAGTTTAGTGGTCGCCAATGCCGCTCCTTTTACGACGCTACTTGCACAAGGTGGCGGAGAGCCGGATTTACAAGATGGTATTTTGGATATTACCTATATGCCTAGTCATCAAAGTGTTGCGGGGCGCTTATTATCGCTATCTGAACTGGCTATCTCAGGTTTACTACCTACCGCAGAGCCGATGGGGTTTGTGCATAAGCAAGCCAAAGACGTCACTATATCCAGTGAAGTCGCTTTTAAATATGTGATTGATGGTGAGCTGTATGAAACTGAACAACTTAGTATTCGCACTCAACCTCGCTCACTGAATGTGATGGTGCCACGTTGGTTTAATGAGCAGTAATATCAACTCACTAGGATCTTAACTATCCGCAGCGGGTTAATTAAGTCCGCGGGGTAGGGAGAATGTGGTTTGGCCTAGTTATTCCTATCTGTGTGATTTATTATCCCAGCCTAATTTATTTCTTTGTATGAGAACTTTTGAATATGCCTAACCACTCACCAGTGCTTGGTGCCTCGTGGATGCTAATTGCTGGCTTGTCTTTTGCTGTAGTTAACAGCGCTGCCCAGTACATTAGCATTACTTTTTCTATTCCTTCTACCACGGTTGCTCTGCTTCAATATGCGATTGCGCTGGTGGCGATCATGCCTTACTTAAAAACATTAGGTATTCGCCGTTCTCTGTATACCAAACATTTTGGCTGGCATGCGTTTCGAGTCTTTTTATCGGTAATCGGCATTCAACTTTGGTTTTGGGCGTTGGCGTATCCGGTTCCTATTTGGCAAGGCATTGCATTGTTAATGACTTCACCATTGTTTGCGACCGTCGGTTCTGGGCTATTACTAAAAGAAAATGTGGGCTGGGCACGTTGGATGGCAACCTTAGCCGGCTTTGGCGGGGCGATGATTATCTTAGAGCCTTGGTCTGATGCGTTTAGTTGGGCAACATTATTACCTGTCGGCGCGGCTTTTTTCTGGGCCTGTTATTCATTGATGGTGAAGAAAATGTCGGTTAACGATTCACCTTCTACTATGGTGGTTTACCTGCTGATCTTACTCACGCCTTTTAATATCTTATTGGCATTACCGGAGTGGTCTACCCCAACCGGTTGGAGTGTTTGGGGATTATTGATTGGTGCTGGCGTAATGACAGCGTTAGCGCAATGGGCGATTGTTAAAGCTTATGCCGTGGCAGATGCCTCTTTTGTGCAACCATTTGATTTAGCAAAATTGCCGTTTAATGTCTTTTTAGGTTGGCTCGTCTTTGATTGGATCCCGACAGGCAATTTATGGGTAGGCGCTGCAATTATGATGGCTTCGATCGTGTTTATTACTCAATGGGAGAGACGTAAGTAAATCAACGCACCTTAAGTGGTCTATAACGCAAGTGATGGTAGTTAATCGCTTGCGTTATCATTTATATGTAATAGCAATTTTTCATTCATATTATCTGTGATCAAAATCTCTTCTTTTAGTTTGTTCCTTCTTTACTCTCCCTTCTTCATTTTTTAACTGAAGATCTGCTTATGTCGACATTATTTGCCATTTCACTGACCACTGGATTGCTTTCGGGTATTTGGGGTTGGGTCGCTATTTCTTTGGGATTATTGTCTTGGGCTGGTTTTCTAGGTTGCACCAGCTACTTTGCATCGCCAATTCAGGGGCTAAAAGGTTTAGGTGTGAGCTTACTGACCAACCTTTCTGGAGTGATTTGGGCGCTGGTCATTATTCATGGCTCGCAATGGCTCGGCAGCGATGTCATTGGCTATATTCTGACAGCATTGGTTTCCTTTTTTATGTGTATTCAAGCGCAGAAACACTGGTTGAGTTTTATTCCCGGAACCTTCATTGGCGCATGTGCCACCTTTGCCGCTGATGGAAATTGGCAGTTGGTTATTCCTTCACTGTTAATTGGTGGAGTATTCGGTTACAGCATGAAAGCGAGTGGTGTGTGGTTACAGGCGAGAAGCGGTGTAAGCCTAAAACCGAAAGTGATAGAAGAAAAATGAAAGAGGCGATTTTTGTTACATCATTTCCAAGATGTTCTCTGAAAATCAATTAATAAACGGTTGTTTTTATAGCCACTAAATGCCCTTTTATTTATAATTTTTTCATTGGAAATAATTGAACTATATGGAATTTTTATGAAAGCGACCTGGTTAGGGATGACGCTATTATTACCCTTGTTAACCGCCTGTGATGTCCGTTCGGATATCACTATCAACAGCACTCAAATTAGCGAACAGCAAGCCAATACCATTAAGCAAAATATTACCTCTCAATACCCCAACGTGAGCGCGGAAGAAAAACAACAAATTGCGGATGTCGCAGTAAAAGCTATTGAAAATTTGGTGTTTGTTGAGGGTGGCAGTTTTGATATGGGCGACTTTAAAGCGCCCTGTGAAATCCCTAGTGGAACAGCTAACCGTATAGATTGGTCCCCTGAGCATAAGTGCTTTAGTGGGCCAAGTGCAACATTGGCAGGAGCTATGCACCTGCATAAAGTCACTCTAGATTCTTATTCTATAGCTAAAATTGAAACCACCTTCCCAGATATGGAGGTGATGCGTAAAGTAAATGATTTGCCTGTTGCCTACCAAAAATTAGATGGTTCTCCTTATATACGAGGAACCGATGAATATATTAAACAGTTGCAAAAGAGGGCTTCATTTGCCGCTCCTGCTAAAAATTGGCAAGACGCTAAAGATTACTGTTTATGGTTAGGCCGAGTCACTACGTTACCATTTGATTTACCAACCGAAGCGCAATGGGAATACGCCGCGCGTAGTCGTGGCCAGCATTATTATTTTGCTACCAATAATGGTTATCGTCAGCTGAGAGAAGGGAGTTATTATTCCTCTAAAACAGGATATTGGATAAATTACATTGATGATGAGGTGAATGCTTCGACAAATATAACAACTGTTGACACCTTTCCAGCGAATCCATTAGGAGTCTATGGTATGAGTAACCAGGTAAGTGAGTGGGTCAATGACTGGTATGCCAAAGATTATTACTTACACTCACCAGAACATAACCCACAAGGCCCAGAAACAGGCACGGAAAAGGTGCAACGAGATGGCGGAGGGGTAACAATGACGTTTTCTCGTTTACATTCTCCGGGTGAGAAGAAATACTATCTATCATCAAGTTTCCGTTGTGCTTTACAGCAACCTCTTCCTGCAATGCCATAGTGAAAAAGAAAAAGTCTCACATCACATATTGTGAAGTGAGACTTTAGTTTTCTTACGTTAGTTAAAACCGCTTAGCTATACATATTGACTGCTTTTTGGGGGGCGACCTATGCTGGCTAATTGCATATTGATTTGATTTCGTTTCATATCAAATTGATTGTCTTTATAGGGCGTGAATGGTCTGGTTGTGCCCTTGACCTGTGTCAGCTTGGTTAGCTTGTCTTTTTGCGCTAAGGTATGCACCCAGTCGTTAAATTCTTGCTGTTGGTTATTATCTAAAATAGCATTTAAACGGGCGAGATTATCAAATAAAGCTTTGTCATCACTTTGTTTTTTCCCCTCAGGGTTCATTCTGACTAATACTTCTTCAAACTTACGCCAACTGTATATGCTACTGCCTAGTAGGTAACAAATTGCCCGTTCTTGGTCTTTTTCCCAGCTGTCACTAAAGGTTTCAGTTAAGGTATCGAGCATCATGCCGATGGTTTCTGGTTGCAGTTTATCTGGCGTAATATCAGACCAAGCTTGTTTATTTAAAATGCGCTCAGATAGCATTTCGGCTTCAAGTTGTTGTGATTGTCTGTTATTCCAGTATTCTTCAATTTCAACTCTACCGACTTTAATAGTATTTATCAGGGTTTGAGTTGGCTTGAACATTGCACTAGCAAAAGCGACATAACTAGACTTCATCAGATATTCATACATATCATTATTTACACTCTTTAACTGCCTATAATCAACATATTGCAGCCCCTCCCAGACTACCTGAGCGAGCTCCCATATCTGTTCAAAGTTGACTGTGGCACCAAAGCCACCGCTTCCCCCAGCACCCCAAACAATACGGCCATTGCATAAGAGGTAGAGTTCGCTCCCCCTTAGTTCGATTTGGAAATCAATCCCACCACCTAGGCCAAATGCAACGTTACCTTCCGCTTTTAATTTAGCCAGCTCAGCAAAATCTAACGTAGTTTCTTTGTCTGGATGCTGCCATTCAAGGCCGCCTGAGAGTTCTCCCCCAACTTGTGCCCCTGAAAATCCTTCGGCTTTCACGCCCACTTGGCCGGTTGCTTGGTTTACGCCCATGCCAACTGATGGTGCTAGCAATATGCTATGGCCGGCTGGTTGTTGGTTATTTTGTGAATTTTGATTACTTATTCCTGCTGAACCACTGACCATTACGCCGGCAAAACAACTGAGTTTGGCTGTGCAGTTAGTACGAAAGCGACCAAAGGAATGGTTCATGGTCTGTTTGTTAGCATCGGTGTAGCTAAGTGATATAGGAAAACCCGCCTCATAAGGGAGGTAAGAAGTAAACTCTACAGAGGCTTCCGCTAGCGAATAGGCGGCCTCTGCTTTAATACCAATATCAACATTCCCCTTACTTGGCTCAAAGGTGGATTTCACGGCAGCACTGGCACCCCAACGTAGGAGTTGCGCTTCGGCGTTAGTGGCAAAGCGAGTATCACCATCTTCATTTAAGATATAATGACTGGCTTTCCACTCACCGCTATTACCCCCTTCGGCTTTCCATTCTTTAAGGACCAGTTCGATTTCTGGGTTTTCTATCTTCTTGGTGACGCCGTCTTTAATGTCTTTGATGATGGCATCTTTAAATTCTGCCACGTTGCCATCACGCAGTTTTGAAAGCATGGTTTGGTTGGTGGTTCTTTTGTGCCAATAGGTTTGCTCGCGCTCTAAAAATTCTGCGCGCACGTACATGAATTGATTTTGGCGCACCGAAAATACTTCAACAATATGTTTACGAGCTGGCTTAGTGGTTAATGTTTTACTATGAGTGAAATTCTTTAGTGTTACGGCACTTGTTGCTGGCTTTTGAGGCTTGGGGGTTGATTCTGTTAATTGTTGATAATAGGCAATTTCTTTTTCAATCGATTGTAGAACTCGCGTTTTTACATCATCAACCGAACTTTCATTTTTAAGAAAAAGGGGACGGTAGTCGGAAACAAAGCGTCGGCGTTGCTTAAGTTCTTTTAGCTTGGCTTGCACTCGTTTTGGATTGTCATCTTGTGGTGCCGAAGCTGCTTGTGTTTCACCTTTGGGTGGTTCGACAGCAATCGCTCCCGCATTTGCCGCATCAATCGCCCATTGTTTTTTCTTATTGGCATGATCAAGGTGATCTTGTTCACTGGCGGAGTTTGCATCTGGTGCTTGTTCTAACACCTGCTGAAAACCTTCGATAAGTTGTTGGGTATAAGAGGCTTCTTCTTCTAGATATTGTTGTGAACTTTCATCTAAACAATAATATTGTTTGCCTTGTTCTTCAGTAACAAACAACACATTTTTAATATCTTTGCCTTCACACTGCGGAGGAGTATCTAAAGAGCCTGTATTGCATAACGGACGTTTCGGCTCTGGTGGTGCAATTGGGCTGATTGGTTGATTGGTTTCTGCTGTGACTGGCTCTGGCAACCTGATGATATCGCCAATCTGAATCAAATCTGGATTGGGCTGATATTTAGGGTTAAGCGCCAATATTTGGTTAAAATCGACTTGTTGTTGAATTGCGATAGCCAGTAAGGTATCACCTGCTTGGACGGTATAAGTTTGGCTCATGCTAATGCCTCATGAGATTGAATTTGTTGCATAATATCTGCCATTTTATCTAGATGAGTTGGTGTCATTTTCCATGAATCTAGCTGTTTAGGGGTGAACTCTGGTGTGGACCATTGCGCTTGAAACCATTGGTTGTGATGCCAATAAACCGCATGAATTGGATAGAAGAAGTGCTGCTTTTCTTCGTCACTCAAAGCTCCGATAAATGCCAACATGGTTCTTGGTTCGTAGTATCGAAGAAAAGTGGGGGCGGCATTTTTATAGATGGTTAATCTATTGCGTAACAAATCAACAATATTACTTTGTTGAACATTTGAAGGTGCGACAAGTATGCAACCTAAAGGGGCTTGCTCAAATTGAGTTAGCCATTTGGCTTGTAGCTCAGGATAGGAGGTAATATCGACGACTACAGGACCGAAATCTAAGTGTTGATAGTGAGTGCCACTGAAAAGTAGTTCGCTATAAGGCTCACTGAGTTGGTGTTGATTGATGTGTTGGTAGAGTTCCACTTTCCAATTCGGTATTAATGATGATTCAATTAATGCGTAGATCTTCGATGTATTTGAGGAAATATCGATTAATGGATCCTTGTCCAATTCTTGGATTTTCCAATTAGGATTTAACCATGAATTTTGCATATTCCCCCCATGCCACAGTTGCAAAGCTCTATCATTAAGCTGCCAGAATCGACCATCTCAGCGTGCATGCTCGGAGTAATTGAAGCGGGCGGTGTGCTTTCTACAATTGGTGGCTCTATCCCATTTGGCAATGCTGCCATCGCGCCACTAAACCTACTACCACTGCCTGCACTACCACCAGAATTAATGTTCACGCCAACACCGACAATATGAACACCAGCTGCATCGACTTTGACAAAACTACCACCTACCTTAACGGTAATTTCTGCACCGGCTTCTATCACTACTTTGTTACCCGATTTTATATGGACTTCATTGACAGCATCATTGACGATCACTGAGCCGGATTTGATTTGTAGGTTGCCGCCAACCACAAAGGTTTGATCTTTGGTGATTTTGCTACGGCTTTCGCCCTCTACCGTTAGATTGTGATTGTTTTTGATTTGGGTGAATTGGTCGTTTTCTATTGTTAGATGCTGGTCGTGATTTACATCGGTGATGTGATCGTTGAGCGTTTCGGATTTAAAATCTTTTTGAGCGTGAACATACACTTGCTCAGAACCAGACTGGTCTTCAAAGCTGATTTCGTTAAAGCCTTTACCTTGGTGGCTTTCACTGCGCCATACAGTTTTAGTTTTATTATCTGGCAGTGTGTAGGGCGGTAGGTTTTGGGCATTAAAGGCGCGACCTGTCACAATCGGTTGGTCTGGGTCGCCGTTTAAGAATGACACAATTACTTCATGGCCGATGCGTGGAATGGCAATTTGTCCGTACTGACTACCTGCCCAGCCTTGTGAGACTTGTACCCAGCATGAACTATGCTCATCACCGTTGGAATATCTATCCCACGGAAAATGCAGTTTTACGCGGCCATAGTCATCGCAGAAGATTTCTTCGCCGTCTGGACCAACAACGTAAGCGGTCATTGGGCCATCGACTTGTGGGCGAGTCATTTGTGGCATGCGCCAGGTTTTATCGGCTGGAATGGCTTCAAATTGATTGGCGTAAGTGGTGGGTTTGCTGCCTGCGGATTCTTCAAGCGCTTGCGGTTGCTCCCCCTGATGAGTGCTCGCAACCACTAACCATTTTTTATTAAAGCTGTCATCGGTGTGTTCGCTTAATTCAAACTTAGCGCCCGTTTGTAGCTGCGGCTCATTACTTTTGCCTTTGGCAGTGTGAGCGCTGCAGCGCAGGCTATCTAAACGTAGTTGGTTGAACTCTTTGCCGATGGCGTCATCTTTAAAACGTCCCGGCGCGTCAAAATGCTCATAGGTATCACGCTGGTAGTCTATATCACTGGCTACCGCTTGTTGACTGAAAGTGTACTGCGGTTTTTTAAAACTGTTGTCACCACTGTGTGCTTCACTGACTTCAAATTGAGTGGTCTTGCTGAATTCTTTTATATACGGGGTTGAGCTGATACCACTCGCCATCACGTTATAAGGAACAGGCGCATCTAACGAGCTAATCACTTGAGAATCATCGGTGAACAATACGCTGTGTTTACCTTTCGATTGCTCAATGTGATAGACCATGCCTTCTTCGGCGGCAAGGCGATTAATGAACTCAAGGTCGGTTTCGCGATATTGCATGCAAAACTCACGTTGTTTTGGCGTGCGAGTTAGCGCAAAGGCAAAGTCTTGAATATCCATTTCTTTAAATAAGGTGGCGATGATATCCGGCACCGTAATGGATTGGAAAATACGGCTGTTATGGCGCAAGGATAAACGCTCAATTTCAGGCACTAGGGTTAAAGAATAAAAGGTGTGGTGATGACCGGTTTCACCTTGGGTGAAGTTTCGTACAATACCATTGATGCGCTGCACTATTTCGCCATCGCGATGCATTACAAGCTCAGCACTTTTATCTACCATGTCTAAAGCCGTTAAATCTGGGCGACGACTAGCAAGCTCAATCTGATAACGAAAACCATGACACCAACTACCATCAGCTTGCTGAACCGAAGAAAAGTTATCTTGTCCTTGATAGCTTCTCACCACTAACGATTCGTCACTGACGCCCTCGACGCGAATACTAAATTGTAGCCCTGCCATAGATAAACCTGCTCGTTAAATTTGGAATTCAATAGTGGTCATTTATATGATCGGTTGAACACTATGTTTGGAGTGGTCTAAGCAATAATTGAGCCATTTTTTATTTATATTTAAATCAAATGGTTATGTTTTTATGTTTTTTTAAATTAAGCAAAAACTTGCCAGTTATACGGCAAGTTTTTGCCTAGTCGATGAGTGTGGTTTTTAACCAATAAAATCCGATTAGCAGGGGAGGCGCCATAGCTCGTGTGGTCTAGGTCATAGTTTTAAATTTCCCTAAACAAAACCTGACCTGTCAATGACATGCCATTTACCGGATTTTGTCATTTTGATAAGCAGTTTTTATCGGTTATGGATTTACAGAAGTAATGGAATATACAGAGCAAGACAGAGACGCGATTTATCATTTATGGATGTCCCAAAAAGCCAAGCGTCACTTAACACAAATGGATATGGCAAAGCGTTTAGGCATGACGATCAGTGAGTTTTTTGAAGTGATCCGCGGCAAGGGCGAGATTAGCAAAAGCTTTGTCAGTCGCTTCTTTCAGCAACTAGATATTGAGCCGCATACGATTTTGCCTTCACTTAAAAACCAGATCGCGCCAGAAAATGCGGTAGTGTATTTGCAAAACCGAATTAGCATTGATGGTGAGATTCAAAATGTACAAATCGATGGTAACCAAGTGATCATTGATTACTGTTGTAAGGTTGCTAAGCAGAAGTAGTTTGGATAGAAGCAAACCAGACAGAAATAAGCACTTATCTTTATGAGTTTTTAAGTCCCTAACTTTGATTTTTCAGGTTGGGGATTTTTGGTGTTTATGAACCAAAATTTTCATATCGGTCTAAATTTTCTGTTTTTAATCAGCATAATACTCTCCCTCGTATATATTGATTTACTTAAGAAACTTACAAGCAGTGTGTGAGTAAGGGTAATTTTCATATCTATATCAAGCGGGTTTCCCATGTTATGCCGAGCTATTTTTATCATTATTAACTTATTGCTTATATCGAGTTCTGCCAATGCTGCGAAAATCTATCAGTGTGGCGAAGGAGATAGCCTGGTTTTTCAATCGTCGCCTTGTGCGGAAGATTTTAATTATGGTAACGGAGTGTCTGCATTTGATGGTTGGCAGTATGGGATGAATATTATTGCGGTAAAGGCAGAAGCAAAACGTCGAAACCTACCAATGGGCTCAAATAATATATTGCTTGGTACCCAATATAATGAAAGGATTTTGAATCGAGATCCTTCAGCTAGAGCCTATTCATATTTTTCGGAAATAGCAGGGAAGAAAGTCAGGGTTACACTGCATTTCACTCAACAGTCTCAGCTGCTTTATAAAGTTCAGGCTCGCTTTATGATTATGCAAAATACAAAGGAAGAAAAACGATATTTTTATGACAGCCTTGTTCGTTCGTTAACAAGTAAATACGGCGAGTTTATGGAAGTGACCAACTATCCAAATTCAGGCAATACATTTAGCAAGTGGATACTTAAAGATATAGTAGGCACTGCAAAGTTATGGGGCTGGAAATCTAATAATGTCATTTCATTAACAGGGAATAACTCTATAGAAAGTGCTTACGATGTTATTTATCGTTTTACTCCTTTAGTCAAATTGAATGCGACTGAAACAACCAAAGAAATTAAAGTTAATACTAATAATGACTTTATAGTTGATTCGGATAAGTTCTAATTAAAAAATCCCCCAACAGTAATGCCATTGGGGGATGATATTTCAAACGTATACTCGATTAACTTAAGGCTTCAAACTCAGCGCTTTATCAATATCTTCGGCGCTATGACGCTCTTCAATGGCTTCCCAAGCTTCGCCCATCGGTTTATTGACGATACGGCCACGTTGAACAGCAGGGCGTTCTAATACTGCTTTTGCCCAACGCTGAACATGCGTGTAACTTTGAACATCTAAAAACTCAGCGGCATTGTAGGCATTGCCTAGTACCAAGTTGCCATACCAAGGCCAGATTGCAATATCAGCAATGCTGTACTCTTCACCCGCAATGTAAGTATTGTTGGCTAGTTGCTTATCGAGTACATCTAGTTGGCGTTTCGCTTCCATGGTAAAGCGATTGATAGGGTACTCATATTTTTCTGGCGCATAGTGATAGAAATGGCCGAAACCACCACCTAAATATGGCGCAGAGCCTTGCAGCCAGAACAGCCAGTTTAATACCTTAGTCCGGTCTTCAATGTTACTTGGAATGAAGTGGCCAAATTTCTCGGCAAGATACAGCAGGATAGAGCCCGACTCAAAGACATTGATCTGTGAATCACCACTACGATCAACTAACGCTGGAATCTTGGAGTTTGGATTCACTTCAACAAAACCAGAAGAAAACTGATCACTATCGCCAATCTTAATCAGAAACGCATCGTATTCAGCTTCGGTGACGCCTTTTGCCAGCAACTCTTCGAGCAAAATCGTGACTTTTTGGCCATTTGGCGTACCCATTGAATACAGCTGAATTGGGTGCTGACCGACTGGTAGTTCTCGTTCAAAACGCGCGCCAGAATCTGGGCGGTTAATACTACCCCAAGTGCCACCTTGCTGTTCATTGGTCCAAACTTTCGGTGGAATATATTTGTTCGTCATCATCTTCCCTTTTGTTGAGTGCTACATCTATTTTTGATTATCTTATTTAGATATTAGGCTGTTTTTTCAGATTAAAAGGATAGACAGACTTTTTCCGTGATTTTGTTCAGATCTCTTAGTTATTAAAAAGAGAGTTTTTATATAGCTAAATCTTCACGCTTAAGAATCAAATTAGGATTTGGGCAATTTTTGAGGTAGAAACTTGCGTGAATGGGATCGACTACGCCGGGGTAATCATTTTGATACTCTGCCATATCACGGATGATTTGAAAGTGTAGGTGCGATGCCCAACCGCCATTTTCATGAGTATCACCAATAGTCGCGAACGCTCCACCAGCTTTAATGATTTGCCCACGTTGGAGGTTATTTAATGATGATGCCGCTAAATGACCATAAAGCGTGTGAAATACATAACCTTCTAGCTCATGACGCAAAATGATAGTTGGGCCGTAATCGCCTTGTTGCTGGTGGTTAGCAAACCCAAACACTTCACCTTCTAATGGTGCGAAAACGCAGTTTCCAGCTGGGATACCAAGATCAATCCCAATATGTAGCGTACGAGATTCACTACCCGAAAAGTTATCGGTATCTTGATAAATCATACGTTGTTCCGCATAACGACCAATCTCGACTACTGCACTAGTTTCAGCCACCTGTCTTTTTATTTCTGCTGAAAAGTCATGCTGTTCATTCACCTTGTACCAGATATCGCTACTTGGTGACAGGTCGACAATCAGCCCTTTACCAAACTGATACTTACTATCCAGAACAGGATGAAATTGATGATTTTTAAGAACAGATTCAAAAGTCATGATTACGCTTTCGCCTCTTGTAGTTCTACTGGTGATTGACGGGGTACTAGTATCATAGCCACCGTATAACCAACCGCTGCAATAAAGGTCGGCAGCATTAAATCAATATTGACGAAAATAGCCGTGAGATAGCCGGTTAATGTCCACGCTAAACCGACCATGGCACTTGATAACGCCATCGCCCAACCTTGGTCACCATCACTGGCACGATCTGACAACGCCGTAATGTATAAAGGAAACGAAGACGCCACCATAATCGATGTCCAAACCATGGCGATAACGTGAGTGGCTGGCGTCGGTGTGATCGCCAGTAAAATCATGCCTATGCCTGCACCAGTTAACACCGATTTTAGCGCGCGCCTAAGTGGCATCCAGGTGAGTAACAGACGGGGAACAAACAGCAAAGACGCAATCATCACGATGCCAATTGCCAACATGAAGTATTGGTAAAATTCACCTTCTACTGCCAGTTGCCATTTTTGCGGCAGAATAAAAGAGATATTTTGGAAATATAAACTCCAACTGAACTGGCAAATAAAGATAATAGCCAAACAAGGCAACAAACCTTTTTGACTACGTGATAATGGCGCCGCTAACGAGAATGGACTTTCTTGTTTTAAAGTAGCCTGTTTGGGAGAGGCTTGCTTTGGTAGTTGGATGATGTGTAGCAAAATAAAACAAACCACCGCAATCAATAAACAAGCATAAAAAGGGGCTTGAGGGCCATAGAGCGCAGTAAGTTTACTCCCAAGTGCTGGACCAAAAGACATTGCCGCCGTCATTACTACAGCCACAAAACTCATTAAGGTTGCTTTGGTTTTTCCCTGGCTATTATCGGCCAAAATCGCTTGAGCAATAGGCTGGCTTGCCGAGCCCAAACTGTTGATCATATTACCTGCAAACAACAAGGCCACTGAACCTGCAATAATCGCATATACCGGCATCACAAAGCCGATTGCCGCTACCACCAAACACAATGCCATCACCACTTTACGGCTGTAACGATCCGCAAAGCGAGCGATAAACGGTGTAAAAAACATCGAGATAAAAGGCGCGGCTGACATGACCGTACCAAATAATGTACGTCTATCTTCCAATGGCATCGCTTGAGCTATCGCCAGAGAGTGATCAGTTAAAAACAAATTCACATAAGCCGGAATGGTAATGAAGAACCCCGCCGAACCTAGAAAGATAATGAAATATAAAGCGAAAAGGGTGGCTTTCGGTAGTTTGACAAGTGGTCGTACGGCTTGGTTGGTCATTGCATTCTCCTAAATGATGAGGCCATTTTACTGGCTCGCCATTGGGAATGCTATTTATTATCAATATGCATTGATGATTGCAAACAAAGTCACATTCAAGGTGAATTGCGCTTTTTATGCAAATGCAAGGTAGTAAGGGTAACGAAAGGCTCCGCCACCCTTGTTAGCTTTTTAGAGTTGAATGACGCTATCAGAGACAGCGTGGATCAGTTGGGGATCATGACTGACTATCAACATGCCACATCCTTGCTTCTTTGCTAGCAAAACCAACATGATTGAAACCTCCTTTGCTACAATTGGGTCGAGTCGCGCTGTCGGTTCATCGGCAAACAAAAAGATTGGCTTGAGCAGTAAGGTTCGTAAAATTGCGAACCGTTGCAGTTCTCCCCCTGATGCTTGATGCGGTTTTTGATTGAGGAGCTTAGGTTTTAAACGTAGCGTTGCCATCATCTCTGGAATTTGAGTTTCATCCAGCTTATGTAATGTCACGAGATCATTGAGTAATTGACCCAGTGTTGCTTGGCTAGGGAGTGAAGCGATGGGATCTTGAAACAACTTTAGCCATTTTGCTTTAGAAGTAGGATATAGCGCGGAAGATCCACATTCGGCGAGATACTCAATGTTGCCAGATTCTATCTCTAACTGACCTAAAATAGCGTCACCTAAGCTACTTTTACCACAACCACTATCGCCTACAACGCCAATCACTTCACCAGCATGTAGTTGAAAATTCAGTTGTTCAAATAAGCGTTGAGAGCCTCGGTGTAGGCTAAGGTTGTTTATTTTTAAAATCGGCTTAGATTTTGAATTTGATATGAAAGGTTTATCCCACTTGTCCGGCTCTGCTGTGATCAGTGCCTGGGTATAAGGATGTTGGGCATTGGATAGTAAAGAATCGGTGTCACCTTGTTCAATGGCGTTACCATTTTGCATGACCAACATTCTGCCGCCAAGCCCTTTTGCTACATCAATATCATGAGTGACTACAAGTAAGCCACCGAGACTCGCGCGTGATTTTAAGTGATGGATTATATCATCGCGACGATTGACATCGAGACCTTTCGTTGGCTCATCAGCTAAGAAAATATCACTATTATTAGATCTAGCGATACACATGGATAGTCGTTGTGCCATTCCTCCAGACAGTTCATAAGGACGTTTTTGGATATGTTCACCTAACCCATATTGAGTAAGTGAATACACCGATTCTTGCTGCGCTTGTGATTTGGGTTTGCCTTGTACAAATTGCAAAACTTCACTGACCTGTTGAGCGCCTTTCATTAATGGGCTCAAACTTTGTGATGGTTCTTGGGGCAGTAACGCTAATGTTTCCCCCCATAGACTTTTCCGTTGTTTCCAACTGATTTCTTCACCTTTAATCAATAGCTTACCATTGAATGTCAGGTTATCTTCAAGAGTTCCCATAATGAATTTTAGCAATAGGCTTTTACCTGAGCCTGTTTGCCCAAGAACCACTAGTGGTGTGTTATCTTGTAAAGAAAATGAAATATCGGTGACTAATTTTATTTCACCATGTTTGATGGTCAGGCTTTGAACTTCTAAAAAGGCTGTCATCTTTTACTTCCTGTTAATAGGTGAAAACTCATGATGAGCAGTGCGATGAGTACAATAGGTTGAATTAATAACCAAGGGGCTTCGCTGTAATAAGGAAAGAGCTCGACAATCATTAACCCAAGTTCGCTGGTTGGTGGTTGGATGCCAACATAAATAAACCCAAGTGATGCCATGTATAAAATAGCGTTGGCAGCACCAAAAGAGGCGATGGTCATGACGGGAGCGGTAAGCTCAGGCCATAAATGACGACGGATGATATACCATTGGTTAAAGCCTAATAAACGCGAATTTTGCACCGCTTCATTGGCCATTACTTTACGAGTTGTGGTACGAGAAAGCTGGAAATACTCAACCCATTGTACCAGTGATATGGCAAAGTAAAGTGCGGCAAAGGAGCCTGGCATCATCGCCGCTAAGAGTAATACGATGACTAATGCAGGCAGTGCTAATAGAATATTAACGAGTATTGAAAACGATCTATCTATCCAACCGCCTTTCCAGCCAGCAACAATGCCTAACACGCATCCAATACATGCAGAGGTGACCACACAAATGATTGCCATTGTGAGCGATAAACGCAATGCATAAGCTAAACGGCTTAACATGCTACGGCCATATTGATCGGTACCAAGCCAATGTTCGCTACCTGGTGGTAATAAAATAGCCATTAAATTCTGTTGATTAGGATCTATACTGATGACCCAAGGGCCAAATAGTGCGATTAGACCTAATAAGAATAACAACCCAAACGCTATTTTTTGAGAGTATGAGTGCATTAAGCGAAAGCTCCTTGTTTATTACTTTCTGCTTGAGTTGAGCGGGGATCGAGCGCACGGCACAGTAAATCATTAGCCGTATTGAGTATGACAAAGACGATACCAAGACAAATAGCGGTTCCTTGAATCACTGGAATATCACGGGCGAAGATAGCGTGAGCTAAACCATGGCCCACTCCCGGCCAAGAGAACAAAGATTCAATCATGACCACACCTTCTAACACCATGACTAATTGCACCCCCCAATAGGCTACAACAGGTAAGGCAATATTAATGATGCCATGACGACGGAAAGTTGTTGTAGGCCTTAACCCTTTTGTTTGTGCGTATCGATAAAATGGAGACTTAAATACTCTAGCAGCCGAGTGATAAACAATGCGATTGGAAGCTGCGGCTAGGCTTATCGCTAATGTTAATGCTGGAAGAACTAAGTGTGCGCTAGTGCCAAAACCCGCCACAGGAAACCACGCCCAGTGAATAGCAAATAAGGTGATTAAACCTAACCCAATGACAAACACAGGTAAGGAACGGAGTAAGGTTGAAAGCCCTAAAATAATAGGATTGCTAATTAGTGGAAAACGAGCACTGATCAACCCTAGTGGAATGGCGAAAATTATCGATAACAACATACCAGCTCCCGCTAATAGCATGGAGTGATAAATCTGATGTTCAATGATTGCCAAAACCGGCTCACCGCTGACTAATGAATTGCCAAAGTTAAATTGGACTAGATCAATTAACCATTGTATGAAGCTTTGCCAACCACTTTGATCTAAATTGAGTTCTTGGCGAATAAATTCCGCCGCTTCTGCATTCACATTATCTTGCCCATAGCGACTGGCCGCGAGTCGATAGGCCATATCACCGGGTAGCGAGCGCATCAATAAATAAGTAAGCCCGCCGACCGATAAAATTACGGCGATAAGCTGCAGAAAGCGTTGATAGAAAATATTTAACATTATTGTTCAAACGTCATTTGATTGAGTTTAAAGTCTCGCTCATAAGGGTCGAAAGTGAAGCCTTTAATACGAGTACTGACGGCAATATGTTGGGTATAGCTAGCAATAGGCAATAAAGCGTAACCCTGATAAATATGCTCTGATGCTTGTTGAGCAAGTTGACGATATTTAGTTTTATCGTTGGTCAAATTTAAGGTGTTAAATAAATCGGATAATTTGCTATCGCTCCAATTCATCGCTCCCCAGTCTCCACCTTGTGGTGAGAAGTCATTACTTAAAACTGCGAGAGGGTCGGCAATCACACCATAATTACGTGCCATCAAAGCAACTTGTAATGACCCATCGTTGTGACCTGCTGGAATTGCACTGGAGTTGGTAATATTAATATTAAGTTTTACTCCAATTTGACGCCATTGATCTTGTAAAGCGGTTGCTACGCTCGTAAGTTCAGGTCGGTCAGCATAAGTAATAAGTGTCAGTTCAAAGCTTTTACCATCGAGAGTGAGTATGCCTTGGCTATCTTTTTTCCAGCCTTGCTTGGCAAGTAATTGTTGTGCTTGGTCTTGATCATAATTGGGCTTAGCATATTGAGGAAGATACCAGTCACCAATGGCGGCAGGTAATAACTGATCGATTTCGGCACCAGGTGTACGCAAAACGCCAGTTGCAATGCCTTGGCGATTAATGGCAAAGCTTAATGCTTGGCGAGTGTCTTTAGTGTTAAGGAGTGGATCACCTGCATTTAGTTTTAGTACTAAAGTCCGCGGGATGGAATATTCATGTACTTTGATCTGTGGTTGCATTTTCATTCGCATCACGCTGGTTGGTGACAATTCAAAAGCAATATCGGCTTGCCCGCTGGTGGCTTGTAACGCGCGGCTTTCTGCTCTGTGGCCAGTTAAATAGGTAGCGTATTGAATGTTGGCAGGCTTATTCCAGTAATGATCAAATTTTTCTACGGTCAGTTTATGTGGTGGAGCTAGAGTGAGTACTTTATAAGGGCCCGTACCATATAACTGATTTAGTTTTCCTGCTTCATCATAAGCGCTTGGGCTAACAATCACGGTAGAATAATGTGCCAGTATCGCGGCTAATGATCGATAAGGCTGAGTTAATATAATGGCGATTTGATCATTGCCAATAGCTTCAATTTTTTCTATTGGGGCCCTTTTTAATGGGCCATGCTTTTGCCAAGCAACTTGTAAGCTATTGACAACCGCTTTAGCATCCATGGCTTTTCCGTCATGGAAAGTGACATTTTTCTCTAAAGTGAATCGCCAAGTTTTATGATCATCACTGACTTGGTAACTTTTGGCTAAGCCGGGTAACAATTCGCCTTTTGAGCTAACGCTAAGCAGGGTTTCGGTAACTTGCATGCGAGTAAATAAGTAACCATTTGATGAAGGATCAATATTGGTAAACTCTAAGCTTCCAGCAATAGATAGGGTATTTGAACGGTTAGGTTCAGCTTGAGCTAAAGGGATGCTCGATAAACAAACACAAGCAAGCAATAAAGGAAATTTGATATTAAACATACGGCACATTCTTATTAATTAACGAAAAGTTACTGTTATGTTATAACATATCAAGTGATTTTCAATTAAGGTATGTATCGAAATGTTACCCAGAAGGTAGGTATTTGAATGATAGGAATAAAAATGGCCAACTGAATACTCAGTTGGCCATTTTTATTTTCTAGGATGTTTTAAGAAACCTAAGCTTGGCTAGATTGTGCCGCGGCTTGAGCTTCTTCGGCGCGACATACTGCGGCAGTGAATACCACGTCTGTAGAGCTGTTTAGGCCTGTTTCTGCTGAATCTTGGATAACACCAATGATAAAGCCTACACCTACAACTTGCATTGCGATGTCGTTTGAAATACCGAACAAGCTACATGCTAGTGGGATAAGTAGTAGAGAGCCACCAGCAACACCAGATGCGCCACAAGCTGAAACCGCAGCTACTAGGCTTAGTAGAACCGCTGTTGGTAGATCAACTTGAATACCAAGAGTGTTTACTGCAGCAAGCGTTAATACAGTGATCGTAATCGCTGCGCCGCCCATGTTAATGGTTGCACCTAGTGGGATCGATACCGAGTAAGTATCTTCATTCAGTTTTAGTTTTTCACATAACGCCATGTTAACTGGAATGTTCGCAGCACTTGAGCGAGTGAAGAATGCCGTTACACCACTTTCACGTAAGCATTGGAATACCAACGGATATGGGTTTTGTTTCGTTTTTAGGAAAACAAGTAATGGATTCACAATTAAAGCGATAATTGCCATTGAACCAAGTAGAACCGCGAGTAGTTGAGCGTAACCTGCAATCGCACTAAAGCCTGTTGTTGCAAACGTAGTCGCAACAAGACCGAAGATACCAATTGGCGCAAGACGAATGATAAAGCGAACAACGGCAGAAACACCGTGGCTGATATCGCTGAACATATCTTTGGTTGCGGTATTCGCATGACGAAGCGCTAAACCTAAACCAACAGACCAAGCAAGAATGCCGATGTAGTTTGCGTTAACTAATGCGTTTACTGGGTTATCTACAATTTGGAATAGTAGAGTATTTAATACTTCACCAATGCCTTCTGGAGGCGTAGTGCCTGTTGCTGCATTTACTAAGGTAAGCGATGTTGGAAAAGCAAAGCTCATTAGTACTGCTGTTAGGGCCGCTAAAAAGGTGCCGACAAGATAAAGTGTTACCACTGGACGCATGTTACTGCTTGAGTCTTTCTTTTGGCTGGCAATAGATGCGGCAACCAAAACGAAAACTAGGATAGGTGCGATGGCTTTTAGTGCGCCTACGAATAGGCTACCAAAAATAGACATACTAGTTGCTGCTGAAGGAGAGATCATAGCAAGTGCAACACCTGCAATAATACCCACTAAAATTTGCAGTACCAAATTGCCATTGGCCAATCGATAAATCAATGAGTTGTTGTTTTGCATATTTAAGCCTGTTTTATGTTTTATTGTCAGTCAAAAATCCTGTTTGACCGGCCTAGTAGCTTCTAGGCTGAACCATCATAGCTTCTGTAGTGAATCTGTCTACTAGAAAGCGAGAATATCAGTACAAGAATTAACAATTGATGCATTTTGGTGTGCATATATATTGTTAAATAAATGTTGCGCAGGTTTATAGCACACTAAATGAACGCGAGAAAAACTTTTTTGTTGGTTTTGTGTTCACAGTTTGAATATTGATACTGTTTATTTCTTGAACAAATTTAAAACACTAACTAGCTTTAGATGTATCTAGCTGATTTGAAAGCTTAGAAAAGCCGTACCCGTTATGAACGACTAAAAGTATAACGTGGTGTGGTGCCAATTTTGCCTGATGACACCATCACCATGATTCCATGTTGCTTAAACATGTTGGAGCTTATGCTCACTAGGTGTATCTGTGTGCTTTTTGCTCCTCAATAACAATAAAAATATTGCAAGGACGAGGGGGCATCTTGATTCGATCATGGACTAATGTTGTTGCTTATCTTATCGCGGATTCTGGCGATAGACGCTTTTCTCTGCGCCTAGCGATTCGTGCGTTTATCGGGATGCTGCTGTTTGTTCCGATGATTGCTACCCCATCCGAAACACGACTAAACCTCACCCAAGGTGTCACCGAAATCAGTGGCAAGGTGTATGACCTACATATGCTGATTTTTTACATCTGCTGCGCTATTGGTGTGGTGGTGTTTGGTGTGATGTTTTATTCGATCATTCGTCATCGAAAATCCCGAGGCGTCAAAGCGGCGCATTTTCACGAAAGTACTAAAGTCGAAATTATTTGGACTATCATTCCCATCATTATCCTCGTATTGATGGCTATTCCTGCTACTAAAACGTTAATTGCGATGGAAGATACCTCGCAAGATGATCTCACGATTACCGTCACTGGTTCGCAGTGGAAATGGCATTACCGCTATTTCAATCATGATGTGGCGTTCTATAGCTTCTTAACGACTTCCCAGAAACAAATTGAAGGTAGTGAACAAAAAGGCGAGCATTATCTACTCGAAGTTGATAATCCGCTGGTGGTGCCAACTAATCGCAAGATACGTTTTCTGATGACGTCTGACGATGTGATTCACTCATGGTGGGTTCCTGATTTTGCAGTGAAGAAAGATGCAGTTCCCGGTTTTATTAATGAAGCTTGGACCAAAATTGATAAGCCCGGCATTTATCGTGGTCAATGTGCGGAGCTGTGTGGTCGTAACCATGGGTTTATGCCGATCGTGGTACAAGCTTTACCAGAAGATGAATTCGATATTTGGCTAGCCAAGCAAGAACAAATGGCTGCCGCCAAAAAAGCGGAACAGGAAAAAGCGTTGGGCAAAACCTTGAGCATGGATGAATTAATGGCGTTAGGGGAAAAAGTCTATAACGACCGTTGCGCAGTGTGTCATCAGGTTAACGGTGAGGGCATGGCGAATGTTTTCCCTGCGATGAAAGGCAGCCCAATTGCCACTGGAGATTTATTGCCGCACATCGATATTGTCATCAATGGTAAAGCGGGCACGGCCATGCAGGCGTTTGCTGATCAATTAAATGAAGAAGAATTGGCGGCGGTTGTAACCTATGAGCGTAATGCTTGGGGTAATGATACAGGCGATGCTGTACAGGCTTCAGACATAAAGCAAGTACTTACTACCGGCACTTTACCAGATAAAAATAATACTCAAGACAGTACGCAAAGCTCGTCTTCATCTGAAGAAAATGCAGTACCTGAGACAAATGCTACGCCAGACACAAGTGCGACATCGAACAGCAAGGCAACATCAGAGGCTATGGATAGTCAACCGGAGGCACAATGAACCCTTCACCTTCTTATCAAAATGCGTCAACCGATACTGCCGATCATATTGATATCGAGCACGATCACCATGGGCCAGCGAAAGGCATAAAGCGTTGGATTTATTCTACTAACCATAAAGACATTGGCACCTTGTATTTATGGTTCAGCTTGATCATGTTCTTCACCGGCGGCGCGATGGCGATGGTGATTCGGGCGGAGCTATTTCAGCCGGGGTTACAGTTGGTCGATCCGCACTTCTTTAACCAAATGACGACCGTTCATGGCCTGATCATGGTGTTTGGTGCGGTAATGCCGGCTTTTACTGGCTTAGCAAACTGGATGATCCCAATGATGATTGGCGCGCCGGATATGGCATTGCCTCGCATGAATAACTTGAGCTTTTGGATCCTACCTTTTGCGTTTTTGATTTTACTGGGTTCGTTGTTTATGCCCGGTGGTGGACCGGATTTTGGTTGGACTTTCTACGCACCACTTTCGACTACGTTCAGCTCTGATAGCACCGCATTGTTTGTCTTTTCGGTACATATCATGGGGATCAGTTCAATCATGGGTGCGATTAATGTGATCGTGACGATAGTGAATATGCGTGCGCCGGGTATGGATTGGATGAAGCTACCAATGTTTGTCTGGACTTGGCTGATCACCGCGTTCTTATTAATTGCCGTCATGCCAGTATTAGCCGGTGCGGTCACCATGGTGTTAACCGATAAATACTTCGGAACTAGCTTCTTTGATGCGGCAGGTGGTGGCGATCCTGTGATGTTCCAGCATATCTTTTGGTTCTTTGGGCATCCCGAAGTGTACATTATGATTTTGCCGTCATTTGGCATCATTTCAGCGATTATTCCTGCATTTAGCGGCAAAAAACTCTTTGGTTATCATTCGATGGTGTACGCCACTTGTTCTATCGCTTTGTTGTCATTCTTGGTTTGGGCGCACCACATGTTTACTACCGGTATGCCGGTATTTGCCGAACTCTTCTTTATGTATTGCACTATGTTGATTGCGGTGCCCACTGGGGTAAAAGTCTTTAATTGGGTGGCGACCATGTGGCGAGGAGCGCTAACGTTTGAAACCCCAATGTTGTTTGCTATTGCCTTTATTGTGTTGTTCACCATTGGTGGGTTTTCTGGACTGATGTTGGCAATTGTGCCGGCAGATTTCCAATATCACGATACCTACTTTGTGGTGGCGCATTTCCACTATGTACTGGTGACGGGAGCGGTATTCTCGATCATGGCGGCGGCCTATTACTGGCTACCGAAATGGACGGGTCACATGTACAACCAAACCTTGAGCTTGTGGCATTTCTGGTTATCGATTATCTCGGTCAATATTCTGTTCTTCCCGATGCATTTTTTAGGCTTGGCTGGCATGCCACGTCGAATTCCTGATTACGCGATCCAATTTGCTGATGTGAACCAAATAGTGTCGATTGGCGGATTTGCTTTTGGCTTGTCTCAGTTGTTGTTCTTAGCGGTAGTGATTAAGTGTATCCGAGGTGGCGAAGCAGCCGTTGCGAAACCTTGGGAACGAGCAGAAGGGTTGGAGTGGACAGTGCCAAGTCCTGCACCTCACCACACATTTTCAACACCTCCAAAGGTTGATTAACCAAAAATAGGAGGGGGTATGTCAGATCAAAAGATTCAGAGTAGTAAAAAGAGCCAGGGTAGTACAAAGACCTGGAGCAATAAAAAGCTGATTGGCTATTTAGTGCTGAGTGTCGTGGGCATGTTTGGTTTTGGATTCGCCCTTGTTCCGTTATACGACATTATGTGCGAGCAACTTGGTATTAATGGCAAAACCAATACTGAAGCGGCCAGTTCGCAAGGCATTCAAGTCGATACATCGCGATTGGTACGAGTGCAATTTATGTCTCAGGTTAGCTCGAATATGCCGTGGCAATTTGAGCCAGTGCAAGCGCAGATGGATGTTCACCCCGGCCAAGTGATCAGAACCAGTTATCGGGCGGTGAATAATTCCAATGTGGCGATGATTGGACAGGCGGTGCCTTCGGTTGCACCGGGATTGGCTGCGACCCACTTTAATAAAATTGAATGCTTTTGTTTTAATCATCAGCCATTGCAAGCTAATACCGAAGCGGAACTACCGGTGATTTTTTATGTAGATAAAGACTTACCGAGTTCGGTGAATCGATTAACGCTTTCTTATACTTTGTATGACATTACGGAAAGCGGCAAATCATCGTCTCAGCCAAATCAAAATAAAAATGCAATGCAAAGTCTGAGCAGGGGAGCGCCAGAGTCGTTCGCTCAATCATCACATTCATCGCCAAATGAGCTGAACTAGCTTGTTTTAAGGAGAGCCAGATGAATAAGTCGAATCCATTATCTCAATCGTCTGCCATAGAGCCAGAAACTAGGTCGTCAGTTTCTGAGCAAACTGGTTATAGCCAAGCACCTTCTACTCGCCAACCGGCTTCTCATCAACCAGAGATTTATTATGTGCCATCAGAAAGTAATTGGCCGATTGTTGGTGCCTTTGCTTTATTTTTGATAGCAGTAGGTGCGGGGCTGTATATGCAACCCAAAGGTATGCTGAGTCATTTTGGTGGGTTCGTGCTACTGGCAGGAATCATCGTTTTGCTGATCATGTTGGTGGGGTGGTTTCGTAATGTGATCCAGGAGTCGATGTCGGGCTTATATTCACATCAAATTGAACGCTCTTTTCGCCAAGGCATGAGCTGGTTTATTTTCTCCGAAGTGATGTTTTTTGCCGCCTTCTTTGGTGCGCTTTTCTACGCCAGAATGATCGCGGTGCCTTGGCTTGGTGGGGCGTCTAATAACCTGATGACCAACGAAGTATTGTGGCCAACGTTCGAAGCCATTTGGCCTTTGGTGAAAACGCCGAGTGGAGTAGAAACCCAAGCAATGCCATGGCAAGGCTTACCTTTAATGAACACCATTATCTTACTAACTTCTTCGATTACGCTGCACTTTTCACAATTGAGCTTAGAAAAAAATCAACGTACGGCACTGATTATATGGCTAGAAATTACCATTGTTTTAGCGGTCGCTTTCTTGTTTTATCAAGCCGAAGAGTACATTCATGCTTACCAAGAAATGAACCTCACGCTGCAATCTGGCATTTATGGCAACACCTTTTTCTTACTAACTGGATTTCATGGATTGCATGTCACCCTAGGGACCATCTTTTTAATAGTGCTATTAGCGAGAATTGCCTTTAGCCACTTTACTCCTCGCGATCATTTTGCTTTTCAAGCTGGGAGTTGGTATTGGCATTTTGTCGATGTGGTATGGCTGTGTTTATTTATCTTTGTCTATGTTTTATGACCTAGGGATATTAGTTTCTAGTTTCTAGTTTCTAGTTTCTAGTTTCTAGTTTCTAGGTTTTGGTTGTTCAACACTGATTAGTAAGGGCGATCGTTGGGGGAGATTAATCCCGACGTTAATCCAATTAACAACACCATAATCACAATCACGGAGATGAATAGACGTTTACCTAGAAACTGACTCATAGGCACCGCATTGGGATCGTCTCGATCGTATTTCACCATTGAGTATAAAGCTCTGCCGAGGTTAAAAATGACAAACAACAGCAGAAGCACCAGCGTTAATTTAAATAAGGAAACGAGTGTCATAGCAACTCCTGTGTCGAAGTGGGGAATCAAAAAGATCGGTTTATTGCTATTAACTGTGGTCGTGTTTGCGGTGATGGTCAAATTAGGCTTTTGGCAATTAGATCGCGGTAACCAAAAATTGGCTACGGAGCAGCAATTGCAGCTAAGAGCCGACGCTAATCCTGTAGCAATTGAAGATTGGCAAATGAGCCCTAGTGAAGAAGCAACAGGTGTGAAGTTGTCGCTAAGGATTGCGCCATTAACTGATGACGTAAAAGTGCAACGAGTGTATTGGGATAACCAAACTTGGCAGGGGAAAGTCGGTTATCTGGTTTTTCAGCCGGTGCGTTTATTAGCCAATGATCCGCAATCTGATTTTGAAATTGTGGGGTTGATTGAATTGGGCTTTATACCTGCAGGTCGTGACAGACAAGTATTACCTGAAGTGGTTGGTATTAGTCAGAATCAAAGGCATCAGACGCAAACGTTTCAAAAGCAAGCGTCTCAAACACAAACAATAGTTGGGCGATTGTATCGAAAACAAGACAACCCGATGAGCCAAGGCTTGATGCCTGAAATGATGGAAATAACCAATGGTCTAGGGTTAAGAATTCAAAACTTATCGCTTGAAGATTTACCTCAGCATTTGTTTTTAGATAGGCAGCTGAGCTTATTTTCTTATGTGATTCAGCCAATGCAGCCCTTGCTTTTCACGGGTGGTTTACGATTAACAGAAAGTAATGAAACATCAGTTAGTAAGCACTTACCACATCCTTGGCAGCCATTGCCTATGCAGTCAAAACGTCATTTTGGATATGCGGTGCAATGGTTTTCGATGTCGGCAGTATTGTTGGGGTTAGCGTTTTGGTTTGCTTATCGTCAAGGAAAGCCATCGAAAAAGGTGAAAAAAGAAAAGAGTAGAAATCAATAAATCCAACGAATCACTTACAGTAATTTGGGATCAAGATGAGCGTATTTATGCATAACAAAAAACATGAAGCAGCATTGAATCAATCATCGTTGGCAAAAACGGCTTACTCTCCTCGTTCGGGAAAAAAAGTATTGCTTATCATGCTGTTGATTTTTGCCCTGCCAGTGATTGCTGCGAAATTAATTTTATCGATGAACTGGTATCAATCTGGCGTGACTAATCATGGCGTATTGATTGATTCACAGCTGCACTATCAAGATTTACGGTTAGCAAACCCAGCACGACATACCTGGCAAATGGCGTACTTATTGCCACAAGATTGCGGTGAAATTTGTCAGCAACAATTGCACCTATTAAAGCAAAGCCATATTGCACTAGGTAAAGATCAGCCGCGAGTCATGCCTGTGGTAATTGCCGCCAATGAAGAAGATTTAACTGCATTACAAAATAGTGGCTTTGTGTTGTTAGCGGCGCCAGAGCTTTGGGAACAGCCTGAGATGAAGAGCTTTGCTGGGCAAGATTTTGTATTGATTGATCCGCTCGGCCAATGGGTGATGCGTTATCCCACAGTGACTAGTCAGGATGAACTATCTGATGAGCTTAAAGGGCTATTAGCTGATTTACGCAAACTATTGAAGCTATCACGAGTCGGTTAACCGCAGTTAAATTAGGCTAGGGGGCGATATGAATTATTCGGCATTGTTAAGCAAATTGATTCGGCTCAGTATCGGCCTCACTTTGGTGGTGATTGTGTTAGGCGCTTACACGCGAATTTCTGATGCTGGACTTGGTTGCCCTGATTGGCCCGGTTGTTATGGTCAACTCAATGTACCGATGAAAAATGATGAAATTATGCGAGCCTCGGCGTTATTTCCTGGGCATACTATTGAGCCTTATAAAGCTTGGCTTGAAATGATCCATCGCTATGTCGCGGGTACTCTAGGTTTATTGATTGCGGCGATTTTGGTAGTGAGCTTCAAAGTGCCAAATATTCCGAAAGTTTGGCCTAGTGCTTTATCTTTGTTGGTGGTGTTCCAAGCCGCTCTAGGTATGTGGACAGTGACCTTAAAATTGATGCCGATTATTGTGGTGCTTCACCTATTTGGTGGTTTCGCCTTACTCAGTTTGTTACTGGTGTTTTATTTGGTCAGTCGGCCTTATTGTCAGCAGCAAGGTACTGAAATAACAAAGGATGGATCTCAACCACAAGAGAACTTGAGTTATCAAGGCTTACATTCCGCTTCTTCATTCCGAAAAGCTTCATTACCAAAATCCTCATTGCAAAAGTCCTCATTACGAGCGCTTTCATTACAAACCCTTTCATTACAAAGAATGGGCTGGCTATCACTTAGCGTACTCATCGTACAAATTTTTTTAGGCGGTTGGACGTCATCTAACTACGCAGCTTTAGTTTGTACTTCTCTGCCATTGTGTGAAGGCGATTGGTGGCAAGCGTTTAATTTAAGCGGCGCATTCACTATTTTTCAGCACCCGTTATTGATGAGTGGCGATAGTTATGAGTTTGGCGTTTTAGACTATGGCTCACGGATGGCGATTCATTTAGTGCATCGCTTCGGTGCCATTATTACCGCTATCACATTATTGTTTTTTGCTTGGCGGCTGGTGCGCTTTTCATCAAGTCGTGCACTTAATCGAGCCGCTTGGAGTTTAGTTGGTTTGGTTGTGCTGCAAATTAGCTTAGGAATTGCCAATGTTGTGATGCATCTACCTGTTATTTTAGCGGTTGGCCACAATTTAGTCGCAGCGCTGCTATTGTTAAATATAGTGTTTATATGCACCCAATTACGCTTGTCTTATCAGCCTAAAATCTATCAGTCTAAAATCATAGGGCAAGCCGCAAATCATATTCAGATGAGAATGATCACCAAGCCGAGTCACATCACCGAACAATCAAAATTATCAAAGTGATTATGAGGCTTGATTTAAACGTTAGGAGGTCACGATGCCGAAGTCTAATGTAATTCCTTTTCCGCCAAAGCAGGAGCCGATACGAGAGAGTCAGCGTATCTCGGTGAAGCTTTCAGGCCATCACTCAGCAATGCCTTCGATTTCCAATAACTCCACCTCTGAGCCAAGATCGTTTTCTGAACATGCTCGCCAACGTACTAAGTCTTATTGGTTGGCTCAATGGCGTTTGTATTACTCACTCACCAAACCCAAAGTGGTAATGTTAATGCTCCTTACCGCTTTGGTGGGAATGTGTTTATCGCTTGATGGAAAACTGCCTTTGCAACCATTAGTACTAGGGCTGTTTGGCATTGGCTTAATGGCGGGCTCTGCGGCAGCTTTGAATCATTTAATTGATCGCCGAATTGATGGATTAATGGCGCGCACTAAAAATCGCCCCTTACCGTCGGGGCAGTTACAAAACTGGAAAGTCGCTTTATTTGCCAGTGTGATTGGGATTGTCGGCTTTTGGGTGCTGTATTTTGGTGTAAATGGGCTCACCGCTTGGCTGACTTTTGCTAGTTTGGTGGGCTATGCGGTGATTTATACCTTGTACTTGAAACGAGCTACGCCACAAAACATTGTGATTGCCGGAATTGCCGGCGCGATGCCGCCATTATTAGGCTGGACAGCCATGACGAACGAGCTTCATCCTCACGCCTGGCTATTAGTTATGATCATTTTCATTTGGACACCACCGCATTTTTGGGCGCTAGCGATTCACCGTAAAGACGAGTATGCCAAAGCCGATATTCCAATGCTCCCGGTCACACACGGGGTAGAATTCACCAAAACGAGCGTACTGCTTTACACCATACTACTAATGATGATTTGTGCCTTGCCGGTATTATTTGGCATGAGTGGCGTACTGTATGCGATAGCTTCTACCGCATTATCCCTAGGCTTTGTCTATAAAGCGTGTGAATTAAAATACTTCCCTAAACCGAACAGCGCGATGCAAACCTTTAAGTTTTCTATTTACCATTTGATGGGGCTATTTGTTGCCTTACTCGTCGATCATTATGTGCTTGTTGGTTAGCTTCGATAACCTGAGACTTAGGCGTTTTTTAAAAGATCGGTTAACATTGACGTTAAGTTACTTTTAATTTCAATTTCTTAAGGAATAACAATGAAAAGCTTTGGTTCTGGCTTTAATAACTTTTTTGTCGGTTTATTCAGTGGGCTACTACTGCCGATTGTGATCATCATGGTCTTGCTATTTTTAACCGTCGATAAGATCACAAGCTTTGCTGAAAACGAAGCCATTGCACCGCTATACCAACGTGGTGAGCAAACGTTAGATAAAGTGGATACCTTGCTAACTACCCTAGATAGCAAAGTTGATAACGCTAATCTGCAAGATGTAAAACTACTTGCTCCGTTAAAAGATGCCAACTTATTCCCTGAGTTAAAGCAAATTGCAGGTACGGTTTCAAAACTACGTGATGCTTCTGATTCAGAAAAACAAGAGATGCTTGAGAATCTAAAAGCCAAGCTAAAAACCACGCTGCAAGAGAAATTCCCAGAAGATAAAGCCCAGCAGTTAGCGGATAACCTAGCGGGCATTGCTGATGTATTAGCGAGCAAAAAAGAAGCTTTGATGGAAAATAAAGAACAGCTGCTTGAGAAAAAAGAGCAACTGGTTGAAGCCAAAGAGCAATTAGCTGAGAAGAAAGATGAGCTAGTTGAGCAAGCGCAAGAGACGAAAGAGCAAGTTCAAGAAAAAATGGAAGATGCTCAACAAGAGAATTAATTCCCTTTTTCATCGACAAAATGAAAGCCTGCTATTCAGTTGATAGCAGGCTTTTTGCTTATTATCTTGCTTATTTACCGGTGGGATTTCCTTAAACGATATTCTCAATCAGCTCTTTAGATTGGCTCCACTGTTTAGGTGATTGAGCGTACATACGTTTAAACTCACGACTAAATTGAGAGGAACTGGCATAACCAACAGACATTGCCGCTTCACTTACATTCATTCCTGCGGCTATCTTCATCGCTGCACGGTTTAACCGCATTGCTTTCATAAATTGAATCGGAGACATACCGGTAGCGTGTTTAAATTTTCGATGAAATACCGCTCGGCTCATTCCTACATGAGAAGCGAGATCATCAATCGTGACGCTTTCTCCTAACCGGTAAGACAAATACTCAATAGCGCGAGCAATTTCATTGCCAATCCCAAACGCACGTCTGACTGATACTCCAGCCTCTCCCTTTAACACCGCATAATACAATTCTTGTAATCGACTTTCGCCTAAAATAGCCGTGTCGGTTGTATCTTGAGTGATTTGTAGCAAGCGTAATAAAGCATCAGAAAAGCTTTCGTCCCAGTTTGCTAAGGTGAGGCTTTGCTGAGTGGTTTTGTCTTTGGTGTTTCGGATGACGCCAACGGTTTTTTCCATCTCAATGGCCAACTCTGTCATCACTTTTGTATCTAACGAGATATAGATGCCGAGTAGAGGGTCATCCTCTGAAGCCTCTGGTGTGCCTGCTTCAACCGGCATAGAAGTCGAGCAACATAAATACTGACTATTATCATAGATATGTCGATGACCATCTAATATGGCTTCTTTTTTGCCATTAATAATTACAATGATCGTTGGTTCATAAACCGCAGGAGCGCATGGAATCGCATTGGTCACCTTAAATAGCTGAACGCCTTTAATTCCTGTTTCGATCATACCGTCTTCATGGATATGATTTTCTATCAACTGCTTGATTTGTTGTCTGATCACGTTGCTTTCTTCTTTTTGATACAAATAGGCATGTTTTAGCGATTAATTCGCCTTATATCATTTCGATGTGAGATTTATAGTGTGTTTAAGAACAACATACTAGTGTAATAGATGGTATGTAAATGATTTATTTTGGACTCCCTTAAATATCAAAAGGCTTTTATTTATGACAAAGAAGAAATGTGGAATTAAAGGTTGGACTCCTGAGCGTATTGATTCTCTAGCAGGGAAAACTTACCTGATCACTGGAGCTAATAGTGGCGCAGGGTTTGAAGCATCGCGCATTCTTCTTTCCAAGGGGGCCAAAGTAGTCATGCTGAACCGCAATGTAGAAAAATCAAATCATGCCATTGAAAGATTAAAGCAGCTACTTGGGCAACAGATTGACGTAAGCTTCGTGCAGGTAGATCTTGCTGAGATGGCTTCCGTTCGTAAAGCGGCGAATGAGATTTTACAAACGGTTCCTAGGATAGAGGCATTGATTTGTAATGGCGCGATTGCACAAGTTGCCAACCAACAGCTTACCGTCGATGGTTATGAAAGCCAGTTTGGTGTTAATCATCTAGGTCATTTTTTGTTGTGTGGCATGTTGTTTGACCGAATTAATGATTCTAAAGGACGCATTGTCGTTGTTGGTAGCAATGGCTATAAAATGGGCCTGAAAAAAATTCAATTTGATGATATTAACTTTGACGATAAATACAGCGCGTGGAATTCATATTCTCAAAGCAAACTTGCACAAATGATGTTTGCTTATGAGTTGCAGCGACGCATAAAAAAAGCAGGTAAAGCGGTTCAAGTGTATGTTTGCCATCCGGGAGCTTCTCGAACCAACTTGCTTATGGATACCGCCAGCTCATTTAATAAAATTCTGTGGTCGGTGCTTTCTCGCATTATTGCCCAATCCGCAGAAAAAGGTGCGTGGCCAGAGGTTATGTGCGCCACAGAACAAGGTCTTGAGGAAGCAACGCTTTATGGCCCCACTAAACGCGCCGATACCGTAGGAGCTGTGGGTGAGTGTGTTTTGGAACCATTAGCATTAGATGAACGAAGTGCTAAGCAATTGTGGGCATTATCTGAGGAAGCGACATCGTTAAATTGGTCTCTATAAATAAAGCCACATTTACTTAGTCTAAGCTGAGGTTGCTTAGGTAGATAAGTGAATGTGGCTTGTTTTTTGTTAAGGGATCTTGAAAGAGAGAGTTTTAATCACTCATCAGCGACAAGCCCTCACTTTCTGCCATGCAGACCAGCTTTTATCTTGTGGTTTTTCATTGTAAGACCACCATTTCGCCTGCCATTCAAATCCTGCATAGTTGACGTTTTGAGTTGTGCTATAAGAAGTGTCTTTCATCCATTCAGCGGATTCACATCGAGTGGGCAATGCTTGAGGACTCTCCATCCAATTGACTAACTCTAAATGGCTGACAATACGCACATCCTGCTTTGAAAGCGCGTAATCTAAGAAGTCTTCGATTGCTTGGCGACGTTCTGTGGCTGTAGATGCAGTCGGTGTCCATTGATCGATTTGGTCATCATATTGAGTTGAGTGACCAAGAAATGTCATTGGCGCTTTGTTGCCTGCCAGACGCATATCGAGGTTGTATTTCAAAATCGCTAATACTTCTGGGCCGCTAAGTTGCGCCATATAAAATAAGTTGTAGTCACCGGCTTCAATTTTGCCAGACTGAACATCAAACCAGCTCATCTTTTGTTGTATTTTGTCGCGCAATGAATAATCAAAGCCGTATTGTTTGGTGGTTTCATCATCCGGTACAGTTAAGGCATAGACGGGTACTTCCCATAGTCCAGCATGTTGAGTGATAGGTGGTTTTATGCCCCAACTTGCGGCCATATCAGCGCCCGGGCTGCCGTTATCTAAGGTATATGGCCAATACTGGTTTCCGGCATGATGATCAGGCGCATAACCTTCTACAATACTGGCATCGTATTTAAATCCGTTCTGTTTTAAGTAAGCAAATAGTGCGTCGTTGTATTCTAAATAAGGCGAACGAAAGCCCACTGCATTAGCATCAACCCCTTCTGCATCGGATGGAAATTCAGGATCGACTTGGGTGAATGGTTTACTCATGGCGCTCTGACAATCATTGATTTGTTGTTGCCATTCTGCGGAAGTAAATTCCAAACCATGTAAATGATTGAGAGTGTGGTTGGCCATTTCATGCCCGAGTAGGTTGGCTTGATACCAAGTTTCTTTAACATGACCAGCATTGGTGCCTTGCTCGCTTGCCGCGACTATCGCTTCACAAGTATTAAAAAACGTGGTGTGAATAGCCGAGCCGTCAAAGGTTGCAGCATTGCCGTATCCAGTTGGGTTTTGGCGTTTTCCCCACTGCTCAAGTACCCAGTTTTGTCCATCGACTAACGTGTTGTCATCAAAGGCAATAGCGATAAATTGGGGCGCATTTTCAACGGCAATGCCGGCTGGTGGAAGTTGTGAAGGAGCTTGGTTGGCAGCGTGGCTATAAAATGACACAGCGGCCAGTCCCAAACTTAAAGTAAATCCTTGTTTAATCATTATTTTCTCCTTTCTTAATAACGTTCGCACTAATCATAGAAAGAAGATAAATGCTGTGTGTTAAGACTGCTCGTAATGGAATCAATATTGAATTTACAATGTAAATAAGCGATTTGTAGATTGCTTTATTGGAATCGAAATTTTCCTTTAGAGCACTATTTTTTAGAGTCCTGTTTTTTTAGAGCTCTATTTCTTTTTAGAACATCATCGGCGCAATTGAGAGTACTAACAATCCCGCCATTGAATAGTTAAACCACTTCACGCGTAGCGGGCTATTAAGCCAGATTTGCAGTTTTTGCCCCGCATAAGTCCACAATGTGGCGGACGGCATATTCACCAAGCCAAACATCAGTGACACGATTATCACACCTTGCCAGTTATTGAGGGTGTTATAGACACTGACTGCGGTGATCGCCATGGTCCATGCTTTGGGATTGATCCACTGAAAATTAACCGCCGCGAAAAAGCTCATTGGTTGATATTCGGCATTTTGAGATCCGGGCTGTGCGCGAGCAATTTTTAATGCCAAATAAAAGAGATAAGCAATACAAGCAATATTCAGTACTTGGTGTAAAACCGGATACAACTGAAACAGGCCCATCAAACCAACCCCGACCAGAAGTACCATAAAACTAAAACCAAACACGACGCCGAGCATGTGTGGAACGGTGCGCAGAAAGCCAATGTTCGCGCCAGAGGTCATCAACATAATGTTGTTAGGGCCGGGTGAGGCGGTTGAGACTAGAACAAAAGTGAATAATGCGAGCAGTTGTTGAATATCCATTTCTTAGCTTCCATTTGGTGTGACTGTTCCTTGTATATTATTGGGTTTATGGCTACATTTTATGTCTATTTGATGTGCTATTTAGATAAAGTGAGCAACAAAGTTAAGTTATGGATAGATTTGACGAAAGAATATTGCAAGAGCTTCAAGCGGATGGTCGATTATCCAATGTTGAGTTGTCGGAACGAATTGGTTTATCGCCTTCTGCGACGTTAAGGCGAGTGCAAGAACTGGAACGCCAAGAAGTGATCAGTGGATATCGAGCGGTACTTAATTCAGAGAAATTAGGGATTGGCTTTATTGCCTATGTCACGATTGGACTATCGGATCATAGTCAAAAGTCACAGCGTGGATTTGAGCAAGAAGTGATGTTGGCAAAAGAAGTCACCGAATGTCATAACATCACCGGTGCGAATGAGTATCTGCTGCGAGTAGAAACCAAAGATTTGACTCGTTATAAACGCTTTCATTCTGAGGTGTTAGGGGAGATCCCACAGGTGAATACCATAACAACCTTAGTCGTGATGGATACCCCGAAAGATACCCGTTAATACAGATTGGTTTGCTCGATGTTAACTTGCTTGAATCTTAGCTTTAGCTTCGATTTGCGTGCGGCGGCTGACGAGCAACACCAGCATCATGACTAACGCAGTACAGCAATAAAAGATGCCGAGATCATTCTGGCTAGCCACAAAGTTACGTACTAAAAACTCCCCAAAGAAGCCAGCGATACACATTTGAATCGAGCCCGATAATGCAGAAACGGCGCCAACGCGATTTGGATGTGGCTCTAACAGCATCGACATTGAAATAGGGAAACTCATGCCTTGTGCAACCGTTAATAAGGTAAACGCGCCAATTAAATGTAAGGCGGAAAGTGGCATAGCCAGCAACCAAACCCCTGAAACCACCATCAAGCTAAATGCGATACACAACAAGCGAGCTTGCGAGAAATACTTATGCAGGCGGTTAACCGTCACGCTACCAATTAATAATCCTGCCGATGGAATGATCATCGCTTCACCGTAGTCAGATACCGTCATTCCTAATTGTTTTTGCAACAAAAAAGGTAAAACAGACAGCGAGACAACCGCGCCTAAATAGCTGATCCAGTTATAACTGGCACTAGACACCACTTGCTTACAGGTGATCAGTTCGCCATAACCTTTTAATACTTTGACCGGATTAAAGCGGCTTTTAGGGTAGGGTAAAGTTTCTGGCAGTACTTTCCAGCCGAGCGTGACAATCGCAATTAAATACACCAGCACTGCACTAAACACACTTTGCCAGCCAAAATGATAGGCGACCCACCCCCCAAATACTGGCGAGATGATAGGTAATATTGATGCGGTCATCGAGAGATAAGATAACGCTTTGGTTAAGTCAGGGCCGTTATAACTATCGCGCAATACACTACGCCCGAGTACCGAAGCACTGCCTGCACCTAGACCTTGCAAAAAACGCCCAAACAACAAAGCTTCAAAGCTGGTCGCCCATAACACACAAATCAATGTACCGAGTAGATAAACGCCTTGTCCTGCCAGAAAGACTGGCCGACGACCAATCGCATCCGATAACGGCCCATAAAATAGCTGTGATAAGCCAAAGCTAATTAAAAAGAAAGTGACGATAGACTGAACTTGCGCTTGGGAAACCGCTAAATCATGGCTGATCAAAGGTAAAGAGGGTAGATAAATGCTTACACCCACTTGACCCGTTGCGATGATCATCATCGCGAGCAAAAGTGGTGTTTTTTTAAAGGCGTTTATCGTTTCTGTTTTCATGTAACTAGTGTACTTTGGTGAATATAAAATGATAATAGACTCTATAGGAAAGAGATTAAGTCTATTTGGGAAATAATGGAGCGAACGATGGATTGGATTGAATCGGTAAGAACTTATATTCGAGTGGTGGAAGAAGGCAGCTTTAATCAAGCAGCACGTCGTTTGAATACCACTAGCTCCGCGGTAAGTAAGCGCATACATTTTTTAGAAGAACGCATTGGAGTGCAACTACTCAAACGAACTACACGCTCATTAAGTCAAACTGAAGCTGGCGCGATGTTTTATCAACGAGGTAAAGCGCAAGTCGAACAATGGCAATCGCTGGTGGATGAAACACGTTCAATCAATCAAACCCCAACTGGGATGCTACGAGTTGGTGCTACGCTCGCATTAGGCTCTAAGTTTTTTATGCGTTATGTCGATGACTTTCTTCATCAATACCCACAAATTAAAGTGCAGTTGATCACGACACTTCCCGGTCAATTGCCGGAGCTGAGCTTTGATATTTACATTGGTCGTGAAATTGAAAACCTTGATACTTTGAGTTTTCGTGCCGCTCCTTTGGTGGATTATCAATCTGGTTTTTATGCCGCGCCAAGCTATTTAAAGCAATATGGTGAACCGCAGACGGTCGATGATTTGAGCAATCACAACATGCTGATTTGGGGTGAAAAAGTCGAACGAGAAGTCAGGCTAACCACTCTAGGTGAACGCAGCAAAAAAGTGCGATTAACTGGTAACTTCTCGACAACCAATCCAGAAGCGTTATTTCACAGTGCTAAACGCGGCATGGGGATTATTTTATCCAACCAAGTGATGCTGCAAGAAGAAATAGAGCGTGGTGAATTGGTTCGAGTACTGCCGAATGTCACGTCAGATCATACGCGAGTTTATGCCTATTATCCGAAGCTGGATTATGAACATACCCGTACTCAATTGTTTGTGGAATATTTAAAGCAGAGATTGGAAACCGAGAAAGATGTGAAGGTAGTGTAAAGCCTTACAACTAAAATGTAGTGCAAAAAATAGGGCTGAATCAGTCAGCCCTTAGTTAACATTGGAAAATTTAATAATCGAAAATCAAAAGCCTAGTGCGCTTTTTTCGGCCCGTTACGTACGATATCTTTACCGTTATCAAACACGTCTTGAGTGACCCAGCGACCAAGCAATAATTGGTGCTTATCATCTAAAACCGCAACAAACGGGCGACCATTACTATTATTGGTTGCCAGCGCCACACCCGTGACATTTTCAAGCCCTAGGCCACCGTTTTCTACTAAGCGCAAAAACGCTTCCAGATCGTCTAGGGTTTCAATTACTAGGTTATCGTCAATCATCATTCTTACTCTATTAACACGTTATGTGCGTAGGATAACAGTTATGATTAAGTCGATAAATATATCCTATTTGTTAATATCATTTTTTACTCATCAATAAGGATTCATTAATGAGTCATCATAAAGTGGCATTAATTACTGGTGGCGGTCGAGGGATAGGGGCAGCTACCGCTGAATTATTTGCTAAGCATGGTTATGCGGTTTGTATTAATTACAAGTCTGATTCTACTTCTGCGCAACATTTGGCTGATAAAATCCTATCAGAAGGTGGGCACTGTATTACGGTTCAAGCCGACGTTTCCAGCGAGCAAGATGTTGCGCGGTTATTTTCAACCATAGATAAAGAATTAGGGCAACTAACGGTACTTGTTAATAATGCCGGTATTTTACATACGCAATCTCGATTAGAAGATATGACGGCAGAGCGTATTAATCATGTATTAATGAATAATGTAACCAGTTACTTTTTGTGCTGCCAGCAAGCGGTGAAGCGAATGTCTACTCGATATGGTGGTAAAGGTGGGACGATTGTTAATGTCTCATCGGGTGCTTCTCGTACAGGCTCTCCTAATGAATATATTGATTATGCAGCTTCAAAAGGCGCGATTGATACCTTAACGAAAGGTTTATCGATAGAAGTAGCAGGCGAAGGAATTCGTGTTAACTGTGTTCGTCCGGGGCTGATTTATACCGATATGCACAGCGACGGAGGTGAGCCTGAACGAGTAGATAGGTTAAAAAGTAAGATACCAATGCAAAGAGGTGGCGATCCGGCAGAAGTCGCAGAAGCGATCTATTGGCTTGCTTCGGAAAAGTCTTCGTTTTCGACGGGAAACTACATTGATGTAACGGGTGGGCTATAGATTGGTATTAAAAAGGAAGTTTAATGAAAATCATCCAAGCAGGGATGGCGGAAATAAGTCCAGTATCGTTCTTATTTGACGCTTATCGCCAATTTTACCAACAAGATACTAATCTTGATGCTGCTCGACAATTTATTCATTCTCGTATTGAGAACAACGAATCAGTTATTTTTCTTGCTGTGTCGGATAATGGTGAAGGGTTAGGTTTTGTTCAGCTATATCCTTCGTTTTCTTCAGTTTCTATGAAGAAAATGTGGTATTTAAATGATTTGTTTGTAGCAAAAAGTGCTCGTAATCAAGGTGTTGCTAGGGCTTTATTAAGGCAAGTTCAAGTTTTTGCTAAGCAGAGTAATGCGTTGACTGTTAAATTAGCGACATCAATATCTAATGAACAGGCTAAATCACTCTATCTTTCAGAAGGGTATGAAAAAATAACGGCATTTGAACATTACACTCAGCGCGTTAAATAAGTTAACTCTTCAAATAAGGAATCAGTGAACATGGATGTCACATTAACCAGTATTTTTATCACCGTGGCGATCGCGCATTTTTTGGCGTTATTAAGCCCCGGCCCGGATTTTGTTTTAGTGGTAAAAAGTGCCATTCGTAATAAAGGTCGCAATGCTATTGGTGTTGCTTTGGGAATTGCGATTGCCAATGCGGTTTATATTGGATTATGTCTTATTGGGGTTGGCTCGATTCTGGCGGCTTCTGTTCCCATCATGATTACGCTTAAAGTGATTGGCGGCTGTTTTCTTATTTATCTCGCTTATAAAGCTCTGAGAGCAAGAAAAAGTGCGTATCAAAATTTAGAAATTGTGGGTGATTCCGAGATAGAACCAAAAGGGAGTTCATTCTGGTTTGAATTTTTCACTGGCTTTATGTCGGGTATTTTAAATCCTAAAAACCTATTGTTTTACTTGAGTTTGTTTACTGTTGTTTTAACCAATGATGTGAGTTTTGGATTTAAACTCGGTTTAGGTATTTGGATGACAGTCGTTGTTTTTGCGTGGGATGCTGCGGTTATCTATCTTCTGTCGACTCCGCGAGTGAGAAAGCGCTTCACCAAAATAGCGTATTATATTGATAAAGTCACAGGTGCTTTATTAGGTATTATTGGCGTGACCATAGTGAAATCTGCGGTGGTGCGTTAACGCTAAGCTCACTCTTTTATAAGGCTGCTCTTTATAAGATTGCTATGCAGTATTTAAGTTGAATGCTTTTGATCGATAATAAGGTTATTTATGTTGTTTTATTAATGACAAAAGCTTCACAGTTTTCCGCGACAAAATCTAAAAATACTGAGATTCGCTTAGAGAGTGCGGTATTACGATAATAGACCGCATGCACTTCTTCTCTTGGCGTTGGGTGGATTAATTCGTTAGGTAATACTTCGATTAACTCCCCCGTCTCTCTAGCTTGCTTGGTCATAAAGTCACTTAATAAAGCAATGCCTTGACCAACTAGGCAAAGACGCATCACAGTTTCACCACTGCTGGCGGTAATCGACGGCGGAAGTTTCACTCGTTCGGTTAATGGCCATTCATTTAAAGCTTCATTATCAGAAAATCCGATAATTTTGTGCTGCTTAAGCGCTTCCGTTGTTTTTGGAATTCCGTATTCCTTTATATATTCCGGGCTTGCCAATAAGCGTAATCGACTTGTCCCCAGTTTTTTGGAATGTAGATTAGAGTCCGCTAGCTTACCAATCCGAATAGCAATATCAGTTCGCTTTTCAATGAGATCAATAAAGCCTTCGCTTGAAACAAGATCGAGCTGAATTAGGGGGTAAGCCTTTTGAAAGGCGGGAATAATAGGGATCAGTTGATGTAATACAAATGGACTAGCGGCATCGATTCTTAAGCGACCAGAAGGCTGGTGTTGCATTAATTTTAATGATTCTTCTGCTTTTTCAATATGGGATATCCCAAGCCTTATTTCTTCGATAAAGCGCTTACATTCTTCAGTTGGCTCGACTTTTCTGGTTGTACGATTAAATAAGTTGGTATTGAGATCATTTTCCAATCGTTGAATCGCCCGAGTTACCTTCGCGACGGGATACCCTAGGATGTCTGCCGCGCCAGAAAAGCTTCCGACATCTTGAATCGCCAATAGAATCGTAAGGTCTGATATTTTAGATATTATTGCCATAAGTGAAAAAGTAATTTGCCTAATATGCCATTTTTCACAATAGTAGACTGGGGCATACTCCTTAGCAACATAAATATGCTTAACCTCGATACCGTAGATTAAGCACAAATTTTTTGATGAGGAGTTTTTATGCCACTTGCTTTATGGGCGCTGACGCTAAGTGCGTTTGCTATTGGTACCACTGAGTTTGTGATTGTGGGGTTAGTCCCGACTATCGCCAACGATCTTGCGGTTTCACTTCCTTCTGCTGGGCTATTAATCAGTTTATATGCATTAGGTGTTGCGATTGGTGCGCCAGTACTAACCGCATTAACCGGGCGTTGGAACCGAAAACATGTATTGTTGACCTTAATGGGGTTGTTTGTCATTGGTAATTTATTAGCTTGGCAGGCTCCAAGTTATGAAACACTGATTATGGCAAGGATTTTGACAGGGTTGGCTCACGGTGTGTTCTTTTCTATTGGTTCCACAATTGCAACTGGGTTAGTGAGCAAAGATAAAGAAGGCAGTGCCATTGCGATTATGTTTACCGGCTTAACGGTGGCATTAGTCACAGGGGTTCCTTTAGGTACATGGATTGGGCAATTATTTGGCTGGCGAGCAACCTTTCTGATTGTTGCTGTACTTGGCGTCATTGCGTTAATCGGTAGTGCTTTATTGGTTCCTAATAATTTAAAGCAATCAAAAAGTGCGACGTTTAAAGAGCAGTTAGAAGTATTGATTCAACCACGTTTGTTGTTGGTGTATATGATGACGGCAGTCGGTTATGGCGGTACTTTTGTTGCATTTACTTACCTTGCCCCAATTCTTGAGCAAGTGTCAGGGTTTGCATCTAGCTCTATTGGTTTAATTATGCTGGTGTACGGTATTTCCGTTACTATCGGCAATATCTGGGGTGGGAAACTGGCGGATAAACTTGGACCTGTGAAAGCGTTATCCATTATTTTCTCAGCTTTAGCGGTAGTACTACTTGTCTTTACTTTTACCGCAACGAATCCGATTACGGCGATGATAACCGTGTTGGTTTGGGGAGCATTTGCTTTTGGTAATGTACCAGGATTGCAGGTTTATGTGGTTCAAATTGCCGAAAAGTACACACCTAATGCGGTTGATGTAGCATCTGGATTAAATATTGCAGCTTTCAACGTAGGTATTGCTATTGGTTCGATTGTTGGCGGTGCAGTTGTGGAGAATATGACGTTGACCGATACTCCGTGGGTTGGCGCTTTAATTGTTGTCGTAGCTCTATTATTGACACGTCTTTCGGGCAGACTAGACCAAAAAACAGTGTCATTGAAAGTGGCTTAATACGGTCGGTCAATATATAAAATAATGACTGAAAATAGGAGGTTGGTTGAGATGAACTCAGCTAACCTCCTTCACTCATATATTTACTACATCGCTTGCTTAGTCGCCGCGACGACAATCTCACGAATACAGACATTCTGTGGTTGGTGATAAGCAAACACGACGGTTCGAGCTATATCATCGGCCACTAAAGCGCCACCCATGCTGGCAGTCCATTCTTTATAGCCTTGCTTAATTTCATCAGATGAAGTGTGAGAAAGTAACTCAGTATCCACCGCTCCAGGTGCGATAGTAGTGACTCGAACATTAGAATCAGACACTTCTTCACGCACATTTTCTGAAATTGCATGAACGGCGAACTTGGTTCCGCAATAAGCGGCGTGATTGCCAAAAGTCTTACGACCTGCAATTGAGCTAATGTTGATGATAGTGCCTGTTTGGCGTGACTTCATTGGCGCTAACACCGCTTTCATGCCATTCATTAAACCAATCACGTTAACGTCAAACATTGTCTTCCACTCGCTGGAATCTTGAGTATCTAACTGCCCAAGTAGCATGCTACCAGCGTTGTTGATTAAGCCATCGACAGGGCCATATTGCGCTTCAGCTTTGGCAATCGCATCAATAAAGCTTTGTTCATCACTCACATCGACTTTAGCGCATAAGGTATTTGGTAAATTTAGCGCTTCTAAACGCTCAATACGACGAGCCAATAAGAGTAGTGGGTGTCCTAATGCGCTGAATTGACGTGCGATCGCTTCACCAATACCTGAACTTGCACCTGTAATGACGATAAGTTTTTTCATATTTGATTCCTGATTTAATTCGTTTGTTTATCTGATGGCGAGAATTATAAGGAGAAGTTTACTGTTGATATATATGGCTTAAGTTGAAATACTGTTTCCATATAGAAACAATAAAAGAGCGTGATGATGCTAAATCAAATCAACTTGAGCGATGTTCGCTCGTTTGTCTTAATTGCTGAACTGGGGAGCTTTACCAAAGCGGCTGAAGCGCTTGAAGTGTCGCGCTCACATGTATCAAAACAGATCACTCAGCTTGAAAAGCAAATGGGTGTGACTTTGCTGATCCGCACCACTCGAACCTTAAAGCTGACCGATGCAGGGGAATTATTCTTCAACCAATGTCAAAGCCACTTTTCAGGTATAGAGCAAGCAATCAATGCGGCGGTAGATGATGTTGAGCAAATGCGTGGCCACATTAACCTTAATTGTGTGGGTGGCCATTTAGGCGAGGATATTATTGCGCCTATGGTGGCAAGCTTTATGCGTCAGTACCCTGATGTGACTATTAGCATGGATTTTAGTAGTCATCGAGTGGATCTGATTAAAGATGATTTTGATTTGGCTATTCGCATGGGGTCGCTAGAAGATGCCGGTTTTGTTGGTCGGCAATTATTGAGCTTAGAAATGGTGACACTCGCCAGCCCGCATTATTTAAACCAACAAGCGACGGCTTTAAACCATCCGAAAGATCTACTTGCACATAATTGCCTCACGGGTAGTGTGAAGAAATGGCACTACCAATCGTTAAGCAAACCAATTCAAAATATCGATGTGACGGTTTCGGGCCAATTTGAATGCAAAAATGGCCGCTCGTTGATTAATGCGGCTCTGGTAGATTGTGGTTTAATTCGAGTCCCTAAGCTGTATTGCCTAACCGAAATCGAACAACAAAAGCTGGTGGAAGTGATGCCAGAATGGAAAATCCCCGACGTCAGCCTTTCCGTGATTTATCATAAAGACCGCTATCAACCTAAGCGGTTACAAGCGTTGCTAAAGCACTTTCAGCAGCAGTTTTCTCTTATTCGTTAGAGTGTATTCTATGAAACAAAATCAATGTTATGTTTTCACCGGTGGCCCTGGTTCAGGGAAATCATCAGTGATTACTGAATTAAAAGCGTTAGGTTATACCTGTGCGCCAGAGTCTGGTCGTGCCGTTATTCAACAACAAGTGGAGCAAGGCGGTGATGCATTGCCTTGGGCAAATAAATCGGCCTTTCGTGATGCAATGGTAGTCGAAGATAGACATCTATATGTGATGTATTCGAGTGCTAATAAACCGGTGTTTTTTGACCGTGGCATTATTGATAGTTATGGATATTCAATACTTGAAAGCTTACCGGTCTCAGAAGCACTATTAGACTCTTGCCGAGATTCTCAATACGCACAAAAGGTTTTTATTTTTCCACCGTGGGAAGACATATACACCAATGATGCGGAACGTAAGCAAGATTTTGCCGAAGCGGTTCGTACTTATAATGTGATGCAATCTGTTTATCTAGAGTTCGGATATCAATTAATAGAAGTGCCTAAACAGTCGGTTCAATCAAGAGTTGAGTTTATTTTGTCGCACCTGTCTTCTGATGTTATTCGCTTGAATTAAGTGCGTTCCTATCATTTATTTATTCCCAACCATTTATCGAGAAAATCATTATGTCATTACCTGCTTGCCCAAATTGTCAGTCTGAATATGTTTATCAAGATCAAAACCATCTTATTTGCCCAGAATGTGCCTACGAATGGAACCCGCAAGAAGAACTAGAAAATGCCTTTACGGTAAAAGATGCCAACGGAACGTTATTAGAAGAAGGCGATAAAATTACCTTAGCAAAAGACTTAAAAGTCACCGGTACCTCACAAGTATTAAAGATTGGTACTAAAGGCGTGGTTCGCCGCATTATTGAAGGCAAAGATCACGAGCTAGATTGTAAGCTACAAGGCATTGGCGAGATGTTGGTGTCAGGCAAGTATGTGAAGAAGGCTTGATGGGTTTATCGCTTGTGGCTTGTTTATTGCCTCAAAGGAGTTTGGCGTAATCAATGTAAACATCCCTTTTTTAGTGACACTCAACAGGACAGAAAAAACATTCAAACTGGAAGATATCTGGCGTATTAGAACAAGATTAGAGTCGAATTCGGGATCCCTAGCTCAACTCCAAACTACGACATATGTAATTCTAAGTAGACAGCATCATTTTGTTAAAAGAAATTGCTGGTTGCTTGAGTAATGAACAATACTCAGGACAATATTTCATCATAAGTTGAGATCGTGCATTACTAACCGCCTCTAATATGTGCGCTATTTTCTTAGACACCTTTCTTCAACTAAGTTATCTCGATTTTATCATTGTACATGAGAACTCTTATTTGTATGATTATTTGATGTTCTTCAAATTTTATAGAATGAGTTACAATTTTGTTGCTTTTCTTTGTGTGTGTATATTGGTTTGCTGATATGATGAATCCACTTAACAATTTTTCGAAATTGGTTGATTGAAATAGGTGTAATATGGATAGAAAGAAAACAAAGCGTAGATACTATGAAGTTGGGTTACAGATAGAAGATCTACTATATTCAGGCGTTTTTAAGGCTGGGGAAAGGCTGCCTTCAGAAAGAGAGTTAAGTGAACGATTTGATAGTAGCCGCGCGACAATTCGTGAAGCTATCATTATGCTTGAATTAAAGGGATTAGTTGTTGTTAAACAAGGTGCTGGGATTTATTTTATTGATTCACCTGAAAAAATCACGCAGCGTACCGTTATTCCATACAATGATGTTGGCCCATTTGAATTGTTACAAGCTCGTCAGATTATTGAATCTAACATTGCCGCATTTGCTGCTTCTCAAATTAAAATTAATGAACTACGTGAATTGAAACGCGTGTTGGATATGCAAGTTCAAGAATTGAACGGCGATAGTGAGAAGTTTGAAGAGTTGGATCGAATGTTCCATTGTTTAATTGCTGAATCCACACAAAATAGGGTGCTAATTAATCAAGCAGCAGAAATGTGGCGAAATGTTCGTGTAGAAAACCCCCTTTGGAAAGCATTAAATGATAAATATTTGCATGAACCTAAATTAAAAGAGAGTTGGTTACGAGATCATAAAGCAATCTTTATGGCTCTACAAAGAAAGTCACCTGAAGAAGCAAAGCAAGCTGTGTGGCAACATATTGAAAACTCTAAGCAAGAGTTACTAAAAATTGCAAGTTCAGATAATGGCGTAGAAGCTGATTTAGATGACTACTTTTTCTCTATGGATATGGCTATCTAACATTCGATATAGCGATCTTAACATTACATGTGAGATTTAAAATGGCTAACAAAGATTAATTTTGTTAGCCATTATTGATTACGATTAACTTAGTTGGAAAGCTTCATAAAGTATCTGAATCTGTTCATGAAAAACGGCGTTTATAGAGTGAATTGTGAACATCTTTTGCTGCTTTTACCATATCTTCATAAGGTGTATCCGTAATAGAAACAAAACCTACGTTATAGTTTTCGCCATCGTATGAACGGCCTGTAATCGGTGAATCTATATATTGAAACCAATGTGCACCAACAAAATATGGATTATCAATAACAGAGTTCATATAAGCTTGGTACATTTCCCCCCTTTCTTTTTGGTTATCTGCAGTAACTAATCCTGGATGAAACAAACCAGTATCTTTTGCACCTATATGAAACTCACCTATAATGCTTGGCATATCAATGTCAGATAAAAATTCCCACGCTTCTGGGTGTAGGCCTTCTTTGTAATAATTATAACTAATTACATCACAATGCTTCGCTGCAGCACGTACCACATCAGGAGTCATACCCCAATCGGCGAATCGGCATCCTAAATATAAGTGATTTGGTAATCTGCTTTTTAAAGAGTCATTAACTATACGGAAGTATTCCGTGGCATATGCTTCCAATAGCATCCCATAATCATCTAGTTGTGCTTCGTTATGCTGAAGGTTGTTAACGCCACTTGCTAAAGATTCCCAACTTGAAATATTGGTTAACCAAGCGTTATTTAATGCCTCAATTTTTCCATATTTATCTTGAAGCAGTTTAACAAATACTGCTTTTGTAGGGCTATCACATGCATCACGGGTTAATGTATGAATAGCAATACCATGTTGACCAGTAATGGTACCCATACGCCCCCAACTTTTTTCATTATCAATAAATATACCAACACACCAAGGTGATTGATTGATTTCATTTTCTATTTGTTTAGCTGTTGCTTCAGCTCTAACTTTGAATAATGGATCAAAAGGATCTGGTAATGGAGACCAGAAATCATCGCCACTACTTACTGTTTTGAAATCACCAATAATCCATCCATTTGCGAAAAAAGGGAGTTTTTTGTTGGAATAAAAATCGGGAGCAGTCCAGTTTCCCAAAGAAGAAAAACCCCAGTTGAGCATGCGATCGATGGTAACATCACGCCATTTTTGCATGAAATTATTACCATATTTACGGTGAAGGTTAGCCGCATAAAAGCTGTATGTTTCACCTTGATCTAAAGCGCCTTCAAATAATTCTCTCATATAAGCATAATGTTGGCCTAAAGGTTCATCGTATTTAGGTAACCATTGAAAACAATCTCTTCTTATTGCACTGAGAACTTTCGCCGTCGACTTAGACTCCATTGAAACTTCAAGTTTTTCAAGTGAATCTTCAGGTGTGAGGTCGTCTACATTACGTTGCTGAATAGTATTATGGTCATAATCAACGCCAGTCATAGTGTATGAGTTTGCTAAACGTATAATATCTAAGCCTGTTGCAAAATATGGATAACCATCAGGGTCAATTAAGGACCATTTACCATCAATTTTTTCAGTTCTAAAGTAACCAGTAGCGTTATGTTGTCCTTTTCCTGTAAAACCACTAAAACGTGAGCGATTGGGGAGAGCACCATTAGAAAGCTCTTTTAATTCCTCCTGGGTTTTATGCGCTAATTCTTGGTCTGAATGAATTTTTTCTGGATATTCGAAGTGGGCGTTTTGACCATATTGATCAATAATATTCGTTAAATACTTAGAGTTACATTTAGGGCTTTCTAAGAGACGGAAGTGACTCAGTAGTAAAGTATGGTCAATTAAGCTACCGTTGATACTGAATTCTATTCTTTGGATATTGGTGAGATCTAGATTCATTTCCCCCCACATCCATGTAGCGTAAATACTGTCATGCTCCCAAGGCGCTGGATTGGAACGAAAACCAGAATAATAGTTGGTCTTTCCGTTTAAATATTCGCCTTTTAATTCGATCAGATATGTATGAGTTGACTGTCCAGCAATATTTATACTTCTGCTGTGCATTTGACCTTTATGATCAAAAATATTAATAAATATCTGAGTTGAACGATGGCCTAAGTTATGAGCATCAAAAGCAAAGCAAAAGCTTGTTAGCTGACTCCAATCCCATATTTCATCCATAGCTGGGATGATATCCATACTAGTATACATGTGTTCTTTACTTTTCGTGTGAATCTCTACAGCTTTGTCTTTCTTTTTCGCAATGACATTTTTAAATTTAAACCCTGATGGAAACGTTTTCATATTGGTTTCAAAAAGAGGAATATAATTTTCACCATTTGTCTCTATAAAGTGTGCTTTGTCCAATGTCATTACTATCTCCTTCATATCCCTTATTTATTAGAATGTTATTTTTATGTTGCGTAACTTGAGTATTTGTAATCGTTTTACATGATACTTATATAGTATTACGTCTTTAATTTATGAGATTAGCTTTAGATCACATTCCAATAATAAAAATAGTAAGTTATTAATTTGTAATGGGTTATATTTGAATGGTGGAGATTGTATGGTTGTGTTTTTAAGCCGTCCTATAGAAAGTAATACAGAAATATTCATTTTGCGTGGAAACGATTACAGTTATTTGGGGGCGGTCACAGAAGTGAATAAATGAAGATTGTTATTATCGTGGTTCAGAAATTCTTAATTGAGGACATAGCAATGAAAGTTTTAGTGACAGGGGGTTTAGGTTACATCGGTAGTCATACTTGTGTGCAATTGATTGAAAGTGGTTATGAACCTGTGATTATTGATAATCAATCAAACAGTAAGCAAGAAGTTTTAAATCGTATTGAACGATTAACAGGTTGTAAGCCCTTATTCTTTCATGGTGATGTCCGAGATGAAGCAACTTTAGATTCAATATTTTCACAACATGATATTGGTGCGGTGATTCATTTTGCAGGCTTAAAAGCGGTTGGGGAATCTGTAGCGAAGCCCCTTGAATATTATGATAACAATGTGAATGGCTCATTGGTTCTTGCGCGTTGTATGAAAAAAGCTAATGTAAAAACGATAATTTTTAGCTCTTCTGCAACGGTTTATGGTGATCCAGAAACCGTTCCGATCACAGAAGACTTCCCTACCGGTAATACCACTAACCCTTATGGAAGCAGTAAGTACATGGTTGAGCAATGCTTGAGTGATCTATTTGTAGCGGATGATATGTGGAGTATTACGTTATTACGATACTTCAATCCAGTTGGAGCTCATAGCAGTGGAATTATGGGTGAAGATCCTCAAGGTATCCCTAATAATTTAATGCCATTTATTGCGCAAGTTGCGGTTGGGCGAAGAGATAAGTTAGCAGTCTTTGGTGATGATTATCCAACTCAAGATGGTACTGGTGTCAGGGATTATATACATGTTGTAGATTTGGCAGATGGGCACCTAGCGGCATTAAACCACTTATCAAATAAATCTGGTTTGCATATTTATAATTTAGGAACGGGTACAGGAAGTAGTGTATTGGATGTCGTTAATGCTTTTTCTGATGCTTGTGGCCATGATATTGCTTATGAAATTAAACCACGCCGTGCTGGTGACATAGCTGAGTGCTGGGCAAGTACTCAAAAAGCAGAAAAAGATCTCGGATGGGTAGCAACGCGAACGATAGAAGAAATGACGATTGATACATGGCGTTGGCAATCGAGCAACCCAAATGGTTATGAAGACTAATAATTAAGGTGTAAAAAACATGAAGTCAAATATTGAATTTAATCCAGTTGATCACCCTCATCGCCGATATAACCCATTAACAGGTCAATGGATATTAGTTTCACCACATAGAGCAAAGAGACCGTGGAGTGGCCAGGATGAAAAGCCAGTAATCGATTCGATTAAACCGTATGAAGAAAGTTGCTTTTTATGTCCTACTAATACTCGAATTTCTGGGGATGCTAACCCTGATTACCAAGGGACTTATGTTTTTCAAAATGACTTTGCGGCATTAATGCCTGACTCTCCAGATGCGCCAGAGTCTAATAATCCGTTGTTTAAAACTCAAGGAGTGCGCGGATTGAGCCGTGTTATTTGCTTCTCTCCTGATCACAGTAAAACATTACCAGAACTTAAAACAACACAAATACGAAATGTTATAGATACCTGGAATGAACAAATAGAGGAGCTAGGTAAATCTTACTTATGGGTTCAGGCTTTTGAAAATAAAGGTGAGGCTATGGGGTGCTCTCAGCCACATCCACATGGCCAAATTTGGGCAAATAGCTTTTTACCCAATGAGATTGAACGTAAAGATAAATACTTACGTGAATATTATGAGCAGTATGCCTCAAACTTATTGATTGATTATGTTCAAGCCGAGTTAAATGATGGGTCTAGAACGGTTGTAGAGACCGAGTTCTGGATAGCGGTTGTTCCATATTGGGCTGCCTGGCCTTTTGAAACGATGTTATTACCAAAAGTTCCTGCTCAAAGAATGGAAGATCTTACTGATGAGCAGAGGGATGACTTATCAATAGCGATTAAAAAATTAACCTCTCGTTATGATAATTTATTCCAATGTTCATTCCCATATTCAATGGGGTGGCATTATGCACCATTCTTCGATAATGAATTAGAAAGAGAAGATAAGAGTACCGAGCATTGGCAGCTTCATGCCTTGTTCTATCCACCATTATTGCGTTCTGCCACAGTGAAAAAATTTATGGTTGGTTATGAAATGCTCGCAGAAAGTCAACGTGATTTGACGGCAGAGCAAGCTGCTGAACGTTTACGCGCAGTAAGTGACAAGCACTACAAAGAAGCATAATGGTATATGAATTAGAGTGAGTATCCTCAGATATCTAAACTCTATAACTAATAAATTGTAAAGGTTGGATTTTAATCTGGCCCATAAAAAATAAAGGTTTAATTATGACAGAACGTTCAAAACAACTGATTGAAGCTGTATCAAGTGCTTTTGAAAGCGTATTTGGTTATTCCGCTGGAAATATTATCCAAGCTCCTGGCCGAGTGAATTTAATTGGTGAGCATACAGATTATAACGATGGATTTGTTCTACCATGCGCAATTGATTATCAAGCGGTTGTCGCGGCTAATAAGCGAAAGGATACAATTGTACGAGTCATCGCCGTTGATTATAACAACCAAATGAATGAGTTTGATATTTCGAAACCTTTGGTTTTTGATCAAGACACAATGTGGGTCAATTATATTCGTGGTGTTATAGATTGCCTACAAAAACGCGGTTATAAATTTGGGGGTGCAGATATTGCGGTATCAGGTAACGTTCCACAAGGTGCTGGGCTTAGCTCATCTGCAGCTTTAGAAGTTGTGATCGGACAGACATTTAAAGCCCTTTATAATTTAAATATTACCCAACAAGAAATAGCACTGAATGGCCAGCAAGCCGAAAATGAATTTGTTGGTTGTAATTGTGGGATTATGGATCAATTAATTTCTGCGGAAGGTAAACGTAACCATTCATTGTTGATTGATTGTCGAACACTGGAAACACAAGCTGTATCCATGCCTGAAGACATGGCAATAGTGATCATTAACTCCAATAAGAAACGTGGTTTAGTGGATAGTGAATACAATACTCGCCGCCAACAATGTGAAGAGGCGGCGGAGTTCTTCGGAGTGAAAGCTCTACGTGATGTAACGATTGAACAGTTTATAGAGCGTCAAGCCGAACTTGATCCAATTGTTGCAAAGCGCGCAAAGCATGTTATTACGGAAAATACACGTACGCTTGAAGCTGCTGAATCGCTTAAGTCACATGATATGCAACGACTATCTACATTAATGGAGTTATCACACGTTTCTATGCGAGATGACTTTGAAATTACTTGTCCAGAAGTAGATACGATTGTTGATATTGTCAAAAAGGTTATTAATGATCAAGGTGGTGTTCGAATGACTGGAGGTGGTTTTGGTGGTTGTGTGGTCGCCTTAGTTCCACCATCTCTTGTTGATGCGGTGAAACAAGCTGTTGAATCTCAATATGAAAAATTGACAGGTTTAAAAGAAACTATCTATGTTTGTAAAGCAATGGATGGTGCTAATCAATTGAGAGGGTTGTAATGAAACAAAAATTACTTAATTACCCAAACTCTGTTCATTCGTTATATCAAACAATGCAAGAAGGTAAAGCAAAAGATGGAGCTATCAGTAACCTTGTTACTTTAACAAATAATAAGGGAATGACAGCAACCTTCATGGATATTGGTGCCACTTGGCTCAGTTGCACAGTACCGTTAGAAGATAGCCATAGGGAAATTCTATTAGGTATTGATACTTTAGAAAAATTCTATCAACAAAAATGTTATTTAGGAGCTACTGTTGGGAGATTTGCTAACAGAATCAATAATGGCAAATTTTCGATAGATGGCGTTGAGTATCATTTAAATAAAAACCATGAACGATATTGTTTACATGGAGGGATAGAAGGATTTGATCAACGTAGATGGTCTGTTGAACTTCAAAGTACCAATCAAGTAATTTATTCGTTAATTTCCCCTGACGGGGATCAAGGGTTTCCTGGTGAACTTGACGTTTCAGTAAGCTATAGGTTAACGGAGCAAAATGAAGTTGAAATTTCTTATCATGCATTTACAACGAAAACTACGCCAATTAATTTAACAAATCATGCCTACTTTAACTTAGATGGGCACAACGAGAAAATGGATTGTCGTCAGCATGAATTATTGATTCTTGCAGAAAAGTTTCTTCCAACTGATGAGTATGGAATACCATTAAATCAGATTGATTCTGTTGAAAACAAAGGCTTAGACTTTCGAAGCTGTAAACTAATAGGGCAAGACTTTTTAACAGATCCCGAGCAAAGAGTCGTCGGTGGTTATGACCATTCATACTTGTTTGATTTTGGTAATAACACAAACCCTAATGTAGTCGCCAAAGCAGCTTCGTCAGATTATTCTATTGTAATGAAGGTTAAAACAACCCAACCAGCATTACAGTTTTACTCGGGAAACTTCTTAAATAATTGCCCTGGACGAAAAGAAACTGTGTATAAGAATTACTCGGGATTTGCCCTAGAGACGCAGTGTTTACCTGATTCACCTAATCATCCTGAGTGGTCAATAAGTAATACACTTCTACAGCCGGGTCAGCCATATAGGCATAAAACAATTTATCAGTTTGTTTATTAACATAATAAAAGATCAGTTATTCTCGAACGCTGACGTTCGAGAATAACCTAACATTTCCTTATTTATCTTCTACCATTTTATCCCAACGTTGCATTATCTTCATATAATCCTGCTTTGGATTAAGCATGAAAGAAGTAATATCATTTGGCATATCAGCACCTAACTCTACGGAAAGTGTTCCTACTGGAAAAGTGACAAAGTTTCCAGCATCGCGAGCATCTTCATAAGGTTTTGCTAATGGAGGTATACCAGATGTGCCATTTTTCAAGGTTGATATAGATGTATCGGCTTTCACATATAAGCTTAGATTTTCATCATGCATCCAATAATCTATCCATTTTTTTGCTGCTTCTTTGTGTTTTGCATCTTTTGGAATTGCCCAACCAGGACCATTATAATCTAATGAAATAGCTTTAGTGCCATTGATACTAGGGAATGGATGCAAACTAAAGTTTTCAGGTAATTGATCTTTTTGGAATGGAGCAATATTCCACAAGCCTTGAGGAAGCATTGCTACTTTGCCTGATTGAAAAGAGGTTAACGCCACGGACCAAGGATCAGTTCCTGCACTGATTTTAGGATCGAAACATTTGGCATCGATCATTTTTCGGAATGCCTCAAAAGCATTTTTCAATGATTTGGTTTCTGAGAACTTCTTCTTTCCACTCATTAAATCATTAATCAAAGTATGGTCAGGTTGATCGTTGTTTGCTAAGCCCATTGCCAAGAAATAAATAAATGGAGTCCATCCACCATTATTAGCAGCTAACAACATAGGTTGAACACCGTGAGCATCCAACTTTGTACACGCTTGTGTTAACTCGTCTATTGTTTGTGGATATTGTGAAATTCCAGCTTCTTTAAATAATGTATCATTGACAAAAACACCCATACCAGAAATTTGTAGCATAGCGTAATAGGTATTATCACCGATGCCAAGATATGGGATAAGCTCGGGCTTTATTCTATCGAGAAATGGTTGATCATTAAGTGGTATTAACTGGCCATTCCCCCCCCAATGTTGAATAAACTCTCGATCAACCATGACGACATCTGGTGGGTTTCCTGCTTGAAATCGGGCAGGAATACTCGTAACCATATCGTTGCGAGCCATGTAGTTAAGTTTAATTTTAATGTCAGGGTTATCTTTTTCAAACCGTTCAATAATTGTTGGGAAGTTGGCTACTTCAGCTCCAGCTCCTTTCCAACTTGAAACTTCAAGAGTGGTGATATTGGCATAAGTGGGACTACTGAAAGATAACGCTAATCCACAGTAGAGCGATAGTTTTTTGAGTTTCATCTAATGCACATCCTTTTGTTGTATTAATTGACTTGCCATCAATATTTGAATAAGCACGCAAAAGTGTTTAACACCACTAAAGAAAAACAAATAGGTACGAATTAAACAAATTGATTTTAAGTTGTTAGATATGGTTGTAGAGAAACTTGCCCAACTACACGCAAAGCGATAGGCAAGCAGGTAATAAAAAGCGATCTATCAAGCTCGCTTTTTTATTTGGGTCTAAATTAGTTATTCTTACGTGCTTGATTACGACGATCTTTCGCTGCTAGATCATCCCAGCGTTGTAGAATTTTATTGTAATCTTGATTTGGATTTAACATAAATGAAGTAATGTCATTCGGCATTTCTGCACCTAAGTCAACACCAACTGTTCCAACAGGGAAGGTTACTTTGTGTCCCGCACTTCGAGCATCAAGGTATGGTTTTGCAAGAGAAGGCACACCATTGGTTCCATTTGTTAGAGTTGTAATTGATGTGTCCGCTTTTACATAAGTTGATAAGTTGGCATCTTGCATCCAAAAATCTACCCACTTTTTGGCAGCATCTTTATGTTTTGAATCTTTAGGAATAGCCCAACCAGTTCCGGTATAGTCCATTACAATTGCTTTTTGTCCATTAATACTTGGAAATGGATGCAAGCTAAAGTTTTCTGGTAATCCGTCTTTTTGGAATGGTGCTATATTCCATAACCCTTGTGGTAACATGGCTACTCGCCCAGATTGGAAGGTTGTAAGTGCAACAGACCAAGGGTCAGTACCAGCACTGATCTTAGGTTGAACACATTCCGCTTCTACAATCTTTTTCATCCCTTCAAAAGCCTGCTTGAAAGAAGCGTTATCCGCAAATTTTTCTTCGCCAGAGACTAAACGATTAATCATTTCTGGATCCGGCGTATCAGAGTTTGCTAACCCCATAGCTAAGAAATAAACATATGGAGTCCAACTACCATTGTTGGCAGCCAATAACATTGGTTCAATGCCATTTTGTTTTAATTGGCCACAAACCTTAGTTAACTCATCAATTGTTTGAGGGTATTGAGTGACACCAGCTTTTTTAAACAAATCGTCATTGACATAAACGCCCATTCCGGAAACTTGCATCATTGCATAATATGCAGAGTCACCTAAACCAAGGTATGGTTTTAAGCTTGGTTCTATACGGTCAATAAAGGGTTGGTCATTAAGTTTCATAAGTTGACCATTCCCTCCCCAATGCTGGATAAATTCACGATCGACCATCACTACATCCGGTGGGTTTCCTGCTTGAAAACGAGCGGGAATACTTGTGATCATATCGTTACGAGCCATGTAATTAAGCTTTACTTTTATGTCAGGATTTTCTTTTTCAAATTTAGCAATAATCTCTGGAAACCCAGCGACTTCTGTTCCAGCGCCTTTCCAACTGGATACTTCTAGAGTTGTGGCAGCTGAAGCAAGGGTGCTTGTTCCTAGCGTTAGCGCTAACCCGCAGCATAAAGAGAGAGTTTTTAATTTCATATCTTTTTTGTCCTATTGTTATATGCAAATCACTTTGCTGTTATCTTCAATAATTTATTTAACTGCCCCTGCAGTCATACCATTTACGATCTGTTTAGAGAGTGCAAAAAATACGATAAGCAACGGTAAAGAGGCTAAAACTGCTGCTGGGAATAGCTGTGTAGGGTCAACAGAATAGGTCCCTAAGAAACGTAATACTGCTGGCATAATGGTTAATTTGCTCTCGGAAGTAATAAATAACAGTGGGTTTACAACATCATTCCAAACACCAAGAGTGACAAAAATCGCTAGTGTGCCGGTAATTGGTTTCAACATTGGAAAAATTATGTACCAATAAGTTTTTAAGAACGTTGCCCCATCTAAAGTCGCGGCTTCTTCTAATTCTTTAGGAATCGCTTTCATAAAGCTAGTGTAAAAGAATACACCTAATGGTAAATGACCCACGGTATAGACAATAATTAAGCCTATATAAGTATCTAATAAACCAAGGTCTCGCATAAATAAATATAACGGAGTTAGGGCTGCAAATGGTGGGATCACCATACCTAACATAAAGAAAATATACGCAGTATTAGTTAATTTACCTTTAATCCTAGCTAATGGATAAGCTGCTAAAGATGAAAGAATAGCCACTGCAATAATTGTCGTGACGGTAATTCCAATCGTATTCATTACTGTTCCAAAATAGTTCATGTCTGATATGACATTTACATAATTTGAAAAATGTAGCTCTGTTGGTAAGCCTAAAGGTTCTAACATTATTTCTTTACGGCTACGAAAAGACATAAAGATCATATAGACAACTGGCGATAAAATAACCGTAGTAATGAGGCACATAAGCCCAATTAACGAGCCTTGCTTGATATTACGTGGCGTTAATAATTTCTTTTTCTGAGTTCGATTCACAGGTGTACCCACCATATTTTGAGTGTCAGTTGAGGTAATGTTGTTCATTATATTTTATCCTCTCTTGAACGTAAGTAACTGTTTTGCAATATAGTAATAAGTGCAACAAATACAATCATTACAACGGACAGTGCAGCAGCCATACCATATTTAAACTCTTGGAAGATCAGCATGAAAATACGTAACCCTAATGTCATGGTTGAATAATCTGGACCTCCACCAGTCATAATAAATGGGTATTCGAATGACTTTAATGTACCAATAGTTGCTAAGGTAATATTTACTGTAATTGCCGGGGCAAGCAGGGGAATATCAATGTAAAAGAATGATTTGATTGGTGATACACCATCAACTCGAGCCGCATCTTTTACTTCGGAAGAAATGCCAGCGTAGCCTGCAAGGAATATAGCTGTTGAGTAACCAACAAACATCCATACGTGTACAGCGGCAACAGAAAAAATGGCTATTTGTGAGTCACCTAACCAGACTTGTTGTAAGCTGCCAAGTCCAATAGAGGCGAGTAATTCGTTTAACCCCCCACCTAATGGTGAGTATAAGTACTGCCAAATGTAACCAGCAATCACAAGAGAGAGCATTGACGGTACAAGAAGAGCCGTTCTTAACATGTTTCGAACTTTAGGTATGTTATAGAGAATCGAAGCAAAGATAAGGCCCAAGCCATTTTGAAAAATAACCACAGTGATTCCATAAACTAAAGTGTTTTTAAGAACTTGTAGATACCTATGATCTTGAAATATAGCTTGATAATTTTCCAAACCAATCCATTTAGCCTCACCTATACCTGCATATTGTGTCATGGATAGTGAAACACCTTGCATAACTGGGTAAATAGTAAATGTTAAATATAAAAACAATGCTGGAATTAAAAAATATAACCGTTTATCTATTCTCACAATCTCATCCTCTTTATTTTTTGCTTGATAAATGGATATAAGAAAAGGAACTCTTACAAACCTATCAAAACTTTGAATTTAGACTAGCAGTAGTTCTGATTGATAAATGTGACAAAACTCAAACTAGTAAAACGTTTACACTGTTTGTCTTTGTTCATTTCTTGTTTATATGCGATAAATCACAAATAAGATATAAATAGTAAGAATAGGTTAACCAATGACCTTGTTTTTTTGTTTTTTGGTTGTTAGTTTTAACTGGAATTGAATTTTAAAGGCTTGTAGTTATGGCAGATATAAAGTTATCAAATGTAAAAAAACGCTTTGGTAAGGTACAAACAATCCATGGTGTTGATTTAGAAATAAACCACGGTGAGTTTGTGGTATTCGTAGGCCCATCAGGCTGTGGTAAATCGACATTATTGCGCTTAATTGCGGGGTTAGAAACGATATCAGATGGTGATGTATATATTGGTGACACCTTAGTGAATGATGTAGAGCCTGCTGAGAGGGGAATATCAATGGTATTCCAATCTTATGCGTTGTACCCCCATATGACGGTTGAGCAAAATATGGGTTTTGGCTTGAAAATGAGTGGTGTAGCTAAAGATAAAGTTAAATCTCAAGTTGAGATTGCTGCACGAACTTTACAACTAGAAGAATTGTTAAAACGTAGACCTAAAGAGTTATCTGGTGGTCAGCGCCAACGTGTTGCAATTGGACGAGCTATTGTCCGTAACCCTAAAGCATTTTTATTTGATGAACCATTATCAAACTTAGATGCAGAGTTAAGAGTCGAAATGCGTTTGCAAATTGCTCGCTTACACCAAGAGTTAGATACAACAATGATTTATGTTACGCATGATCAGGTAGAAGCTATGACGCTAGCGGATAAAATTGTTGTATTAAAAGATGGAAGGATTGAGCAGGTCGGTTCACCTTTAGATCTCTATAAAAAACCAACCAACATGTTTGTGGCCGGCTTTATTGGTTCACCAAAAATGAATTTTATTGACGTAAATGTCGAACGAGTAACGGCTGATAGTTTGATTGTTAAGTTACCAGATGACCAAGTGATTGATATGCCTTTACCTGGTTTAGGTGAGGAACTTACTGGTCAAACTTTGAAGTTAGGTATTCGTCCTGAGCACTTAAATATGAAAGAAAAAGGAGAAGTTTGCATTGAATTTACTTCTGAGGTGGTTGAGCGATTAGGTAATAGTACTTATTTATTTGGTCAATATGGATACCAAGAAGGTTTCGTGGTACATCTTCCAAGTGACAAAGAAGTGAAAGCATATGAAAGCATTCCACTTTGGTTTGAAATTAGAAAGTGTCATATCTTTAATCAAGATGGCCAATGTATTAGTAACTAATTGAATAATCATCGGTTATAGGTCGCATGTCTTTGCGACCTTTTTATCTACTTACCCCTCCTAATTATACTTAGTTGTGATTTTGAAATAATACCAATATTAATCCTGCAAGCTCTTTTTGAATCATAATAATATGGTAGTAAAAAAGAAAATTTTGATGTTGCTCACGAACAATTGGTATGCTAATTGTGTAATATATGTCAAACCAATTTTATTTAATCCACCACTGGTGTGATGTGATTTATTAGTTAATGGAAGCTATATATGAAATGTTATCAAATGTACGTTGATGGTCAGTGGATCAATGCAAAAAATGGCAAATTAGATCAAGTTCTTAACCCTTCAACAGAAGAAGTCGTTGCTCAAATTCAAGATGGTGATGCTGATGATGCAGAACTTGTGTTATCGGTTGCAAAAGCAGCCCAAGCAGACTGGAAGCGAAAACCCGCTCGCGAAAGAGCTGAATTGATGAGAACGTTTGCACAAGAAATTCGTAATCAACGTGAGTTTCTAGCGGAGCTTTTAGTTCAAGAGCAAGGGAAATTGTTGAAAGTGGCGCTAGGTGAAGTCGATGTTGCTGCTTCTTTTATTGACTATGCTTGCGACTGGGCTCGTCAAATGGACGGTGATATTGTTCAATCTGATAATGAGAATGAACATATCTGGATCCAGAAGATTCCACGTGGTGTCGTTGTCGCTATCACAGCTTGGAATTTTCCATTAGCTCTTGCAGGCCGAAAAATTGGACCAGCATTAGTTGCAGGTAATACGATTGTTGTTAAGCCAACATCTGAAACACCATTAGCCACACTGGAATTGGGTTATATTGCAGAAAAAGTTGGTATTCCTGCTGGGGTTCTTAATATTGTGACCGGTGGTGGAGCAAGTCTTGGTGGTGCGTTAACTTCCAATCCTATGACTAATATGGTGACAATGACAGGTAGTACACCAGTTGGTCAGCAAATTATTAAAGCATCTTCTAATAATATGGCTCACGTGCAATTGGAGTTAGGCGGAAAGGCTCCTTTTATTGTGATGGATGATGCAGATTTAGAACAAGCTGCCGCCGCTGCATTACATTCTCGCTTTGATAACTGTGGTCAGGTATGTACATGTAATGAACGTATGTATGTTCATTCAGCCGTTTATGATGAATTCATGTCTATTTTTATGGAAAAAGTGAAAGGCATTAAGGTGGGAAATCCCATGCATGCGGATTCTGATATGGGCCCTAAAGTTAACGCCCGAGAGCTTGAACATATGGAGCAACTTGTTGCCCAAGCAATTGAAGAAGGTGCAACTTTAGCTTATGGCGGTAAGCGTTTAACTAGTGGGGAGTTTGCTCAAGGTTATTGGTTTGAACCTACCGTGCTTACCAATGTTAAGCAAGAGATGACAATCGTACATGAAGAGGCTTTTGGACCGATTCTACCTGTGATCAAGTTTGATACTTTTGAAGAAGCTATTGGTTATGCTAATGATAGCGATTATGGATTAGCAACGATGATTTGCACCCAAAATATTAAAAATGTTCATCGTTTAACTCATGAGCTTGAATGTGGTGAGATTTATGTAAATCGTGGACATGGAGAGCAGCATCAAGGATTCCATAATGGTTACAAACTGAGTGGAACAGGTGGAGAAGATGGTAAGTACGGTTTTGAACAATACTTAGAGAAAAAAACGTTCTATGTGAACTTCGGTTAATTTAATCGAGTTAATTAAACAATTAACCTCAAGCTTTATTAAAAGCTTGAGGTTTTTTTATTTGCTTAAAGATTCCTTCTAGAGAGATTGTTTAGCTAGAACATACTATGGTTATAGCTGTCAAAAGTTTTAACAAATGACTTCTCTTACATCCTCACCGCTACATGTCATCTTAAAACTTAGTGTCTCTAGGAAATAACCTCATTTTATTTAGAATTTTGTTTCTGCCTTTATGGTCGTCTTGGAATGTAAAGTTAAGATGTGAAAAGTGACCCACCTATCAAGTTAGTTAACCAATTTTAAATATTGGTTGAACTTACAATGCCGTGGTTTATATTTGAATTTAATGTTTATATATAAATCTATCTGTAAGGGTGAGAAATGAAAGAAATATTAGATTTAAGTGGCTGTCGTTGGCAGATGGAACGGATGCGTCCGGGGCAAGGGGTGATTGAGGGGTTACACCTCTTACCTGCAGAGTATCAAGGTACTCACTTCAGCTGGAATTTTGGAAAGGTGCCTGGAGATGTATATACGGATCTTCATCGTGCAAATGAAATAGATGATCCATATTTTGGGCGTAATATGCACAAAGCCAAGTGGGCAGCTGAATATGAATGGTGGTATAGCCGTCGTTTTGAAGTACCTCAAAGCATGCAAGGCAAGCAGGTTTTTCTTAAATTTGAAGGTGTTGATTATAGCTGTGAAGTATGGCTAAACGGTCAATACCTCGGCCGCCATGAAGGAATGTTCTCATCTTTTGAATTTGATATTACTGAAGTTGTCAGCTATGAAGATTGGCGTGATGGTTCGAATATGTTGATGGTGAAATTAGACCCGCCACCAAAGAATTATCGTAATTGTGGTGGTAAAAAAGTAAATTTCTCCGGCGATTATTTTTCTGGGCTTGTGCCTTTTGGTATTTGGCGTCCAGTGCTGGTGGAAGCACGTGATAAAATGAATATTAACGATGTTCGCGTTGATGTCACTATACCCAATGAACAATTGGCGATGGTGGATTTAGGGTTAGAAATTCAAAATCAGACAGAACAAGCGCAAGACTATCAATTGGCAATCAAACTTACGGGTAAAAACTGCCAAGCAACACCATTTGAATGGCAACAAAAGTTGAATATTCCAGCTGGTGAAAGTATTCAAGACGTTAAACTCAAGATTGAAAATCCATTACTTTGGTGGCCATGGGATATGGGAACTCCTAATCTACATAATTTAACGGTAGAACTATGGAAAGATGGTGTACTTGTTGATGACTTTCAGGAAACCATTGGCTTACGTGAAATCACAATGGAACTGAATCCAGGATATACAGATGAAGAGCGTGAATACCCTTGGACCTTTGTAATTAATGGTAAACGTCACTTCTTGCGTTCTGCTTGTTGGGGAGGGCAACCTTCTTTCCTTTATGGTCAAAATAGTGAAGCGAAGTATGAAGATCGTCTTGAAAAAGTGCGTGAAGCTAATATCAATAATTTGCGCATTTTTGGTTGGCATCCGCCAGAAATTCCAGATTTTTACCGTTTATGTGATGAGCTAGGGATTACGGTATGGACGAACTTTACCTTAGCAACTCAAGCATATCCCGATACAGAAGAATTTATTAATGGGGTTCTGCATGAGTGTGAGCATACGGTTAAACAACGTCGTAATCACCCTTCACAAGTTTTCTGGATGGGGGGAGAAGAAGTATTTTTCTCTGGAGCACATGAAGAAAGTGGAAATAAAGCTTTGATGGAACGGATTGGCGCTAGTGTCAATAGCATCACGAACGTACCTTACGGGTTAGCATCACCACTAAGTTCTGATTCTGCCGTGAATATGGGCTTTAAACCTCATGAATCAATTCATGCAAACGAGCACTATTACCAAGGTGGGGCAGAGTTTATGGAGGAATATTATCCTGCATTAGACTGTTGCATTATTCCTGAGCTAACAGCAGCTTCAGCACCAAGTATTGAAAGTTTGAAGAAGTTTATTCCAGAAAATGAATTGTGGCCAATGGGGCCAAGTTGGGCATATCACTGGGCAGATATTGATATTCTTAAGAACTTAAATTTTGAAGTATTTAATGATTATAAATTAGGTTCGTTAGAAGAATTTGTTGAAGCGACTCAAGTTGCTCAGGGAACTGTAATTCAGTTTGCTCTAGAAACTTATCGTCGCCGTAAGCCTAAAATGAGTGGGGTCGCTTTATGTCACTTTATTACGCATGTGCCTGATATTAAATGGGGAGTAGTCGATTTTTACGGAGAGAAGAAAATTAGCTTTGATTATTTAAAACGAACATATCAGCCGTTGTTACCTAGTTTGGCCTTCAGTAAGCGTCGCTGGACCTCAGGCTGTGCATTCAAAGGTCAACTTTGGATCGTTAATGATTTCCAACACTCATATCAAGATTTGACGTTGAAATGGTGTATTCAATGTGGCGAAGATTTGACTAAAGGTGATGTCATTATTGCCAATGTTGGTTCAGATAGTGCGGTTGAGTTTTCTGATCTTGATTGGACAGTACCCGAGGGACTAGAAGATAGTTTTGAGGTAACACTACGTCTGATTGATGATGAAGGTAAATTATTGGCGGATAATCATTATGTGTTGTTAATTGGTGATCAACAACACGCGAAAGCTAAAAGTCTCGCTTTCTTAGCGGAGGCTCAGGAAAGGTTAGAAAAGCATGGACATAGTATTTATCGCTACTGGCCAGAAATGTGGTAATAACCTAATATTTTATAATTGTTAACGTTACCACTTTTAACTGTGGGATTTTAAAGTGGAGTACATGATGCTCCACTTTTTTATGCCATCAGGAGAATAGAATGAATCAAAATAGTGATATTCAACAGCGAATGAGAATTGTGACATTAACTTGGCCAATTTTTATTGAAGTACTATTGAGAGCAGCACTGAATACAACAGATATATTTATGCTGGGTCATTATTCTGATTTGGCGGTGTCCGCTGTAGGCGTTGTGTCTCAAATTATGTTTTTCTTGCTGATTATTTGCATGATGGTTAGTAGTGGCACCGGTATTTTGATTGCTCAATATAATGGTGCTTCCGATTACCATAAATCTGCTCAAGTTGGAGTGGCGAGTATTCTGTTGGCAGTGCTCGTGGGTAGCTTGCTTAGTTTCAGTGTTTTTATCAGTTCATATCAAGTGGTAGGTTTGTTTGATTTAGATGCCCAAGTAGCACAGTTTGGTTATGACTACTTGGTGATCACTGGTGCTTGTACCTTCAATCTTGCGATAAGTATAGTGTTAACGACCATTTTACGCAGTCATGGATATTCTCGTTCTCCTATGATGATTAATCTGATTGCAGGGGTCATTAATGTGGTGGGAAACTATATGGCTTTGTATCAACCTTTTGGACTGCCTGTATATGGTGTGACGGGGGTCGCCGTGGCGACCGTGGTGAGTCAGTTTTTTGTAACAGCGGTTCTTATTGTTATTTGTGCGCAATCTAAGGTGTCGCTTCCTTTTTCGAAATGGAAATCTATCCCTTCTTTTGTGTATAAACAGATCCTAAAAATTGGAGGTATGAATGCAGGCGAGGTTTTGTCTTATAATCTAGCGCAAATTGCGATTACCTATATTGTGGTGCGTTTAGGAACACATTCCTTGGCCGCCTTCACTTATACACAAAATATTACACGAGTTGCTTTTGCTTTTTCTTTAGCTTTAGGTCAAGGAGCACAAATACAAACCAGTTATTATGTAGGGAAAGGCTGGGTAGAAGATATTTTCAAACGAGTTACAACATATTATTTAGTTGGCTTATCCGTCACTATGGGGATTATCGGTGTCATCTTTATTATGCGATATTCTATTATTGGACTTTTTACTGATAACCTAGAAATTATTGCGATGGTTGCCAGCTTGCTTTTAGGTGCTTTTTTTGTTGAGTCTGGTCGCTGTGCTAATCTCATTTTTATTGCAGCATTAAAAGGGGCTGGCGATATTAAGTTTCCTGTACAAATAGGAATCCTCTCAATGTGGGGGTTATCGGTGGTGTTTAGTTACTTATTGGGTATTCATTGGGTGTACGGAGTATTGGGTGTGTGGGTAGCTTTAGGTATTGATGAATGGGTTCGTGGGGTTGTGATGATCTTACGCTGGCGTTCTAAACGATGGGCTCAATTTGTGTTTACTGGAAATAATGAGCAAGACCAAGTAGCCATAAAATCTTCTTAGGTTCTGCTCACTGTGAATTTATTAGCAGCCCAATTGATGTGTAATAAGTTGAGCTTTGCTCATTAACTCGTCACGAATGGCTTCTTTAGTCCATGGTGAATGTTCCATTCCTTGTAGAATAGACACGCCCAATGCTGCAATAACCAATCCTTCCTTTTGTCCAATTAAAGCGGAAATATCTAATACACCAGATGCTTGATGTACTTGTCCTTGATGCCAGCCTTGTTGCTGTATGCGGCTGAGTTGCTGTGATAAATCATCGGGGATTGTATGTTGAGATTCGGCGTCTCTTTCCAAAATCATATGACGAACTTCATCATTACTATTGGCTAATAAAACCCATCCAGAAATACTTTGTGTCGTTGGAAAGATAGCACCTTCTGCAATATTGAGTGATAGCGGTTCATGGCTTCGCGCATTGACAATTACCATTGTCTGACTTTGGTATAGCATACTCAGGTGACATGAATGGCCAATTGTTACAGCGAGGTCTTCCATATGAGGAATTGCGCACTGACGAATCTTATCCAAAGGATCAATACGACGTGATAAATTGTATAACTTTAACGAAACCCGATACTTTCCAGCGTCATCTCGAATTAAATAACCACGAACTTCTAGTCCAATTAGTACACGATATAACTCATTAGGGGTACGCTCTAAAGCTTGTGCTATTTCAAGTTTATTTAGAGGGCGCTCAGTCATGACTAACAACTCTAAAATATCAAACCCTTTGTCTAAGGCCGGTACTGCGTATTTTTTATTATTTATCATAAATACCTTGGCTAAAATTAAATTTTTTCATTACAAACTATTTTAATAATAACTAAAATTTTTTAAAAAATCAGTTTCTATATTTTCAATAAGTTACTTTAACTTGATCACAAAAACATTTTATTTTCTTGCCCATAATGTAAACGTTTACTTTGCTACGGTTGAGTAAGCTTATAATAACAATTGAAATAAAAGGATATTATAGTGAACTTTAAGAGAAATTCTATCGCCTTAGCTGTTTTATCAGGAGTATTGATAGCAAGTTATACGGCGACCTCAACCCCGGTATTTGCTGATACAAAAGCTGAAAAACAAGAAGATTTAAGTAGTGTTAGTGTACCAATCGAATTAACGGATGATGCTTTTTTGGATAAAACAGCAACATCGTTTACTTCTTATGCCAAGCACGGAGATGCTTTAAAAGTACATTTTGATGCTGTTTCTAAAGATGAAGCAAATTCAAAATGGCCTAATATCAAGCTCCGCCCAGTTGCAGGGACATATGATTGGCTTAATAAAGGTGGCTTGAAGCTTAAATTAGAAAACCCAGGAGATAGCAAGGTGCGATTTGAATTGAAAGTCGCAGATAGCATTGGAATTATGGGGGCAGAATCACATCAATTAGATTTACCTATTTATTTAGATGCTGGTGAAACTAAAACGGTTGATTTTCTTTTTAATGGTACAGAGAGAGGACTAGAGGGTTACCGTGGTGGTAGTGAACTTGACTTAAAAAGTATTGCTGAATTTCAATTTTATGCAGTGGGTCCAGTTGAGCAACAAGAAGTAATCATTCATTCAATCGATTATATTGAAGGGACTGGAGACTTTGTTAAATCTCAAGCACGTACAGATACTGTTATTCAAACCGAGATTCCTAGTTTATTGACCGTTGCAGATTTTGAAAAATCTGCAGATATGGCCAAGATTGAGCGAAATACGGGAACCAAAATCAAATCAACCTCTTCCCATTCGGGGAATGCATTGCGAGTTACTTATACAACCGATGAAGCATATCCTACAGTCAAATTTTCAGCAGGAAATAAAAAAGGTCAAGTATGGGATTGGTCTCATCATGGTGATGTTGCGCTGGCTTTCGATGCAAAAAACTTAGGTGAAAGTGGTGTTCAACTATTTGTACGTGTTGATGATGACCTTGATGAAAAACTAGGTGGGCAATCAAATGGTTCAGTACATAGCCGAACTGGATATGTGCAAATTGCACCGAACTCAGATGGAACATATTATGTTACGCTCAAAGACTTGGCTGAGGGTTTAAGTTCGGGTATGCGAGGTGAACCACCTAAGAAATCTTTTGCTGCGACTCAAGTTGTTTTTGGCTGGGGAGAAGGGCAATTAAATCCATCTAATATCGTTAGTTTTCAGCTTTACATGATGAACCCTACAACGACATCGGAGTTAGAATTTGATAACTTCCGCTTAATACCAAATTTAAGTACAGATACAGAGCGCTATGTAGGTTTGGTTGATAAATTTGGGCAATACACCCAAGAAGATTGGCCATTAAAAGTCCATGATGAAAAAGAGTTAAAAGAGCATGGTAAAGAAGACCTTGCATTAGTTAAGTCTGCCACATTAATGCCAGACCGCAGTAAGTTTGGAGGATGGAAAGAAGGACCGAAATTAAAAGGGACAGGGTATTTCCGTACTGAAAAAATAGAGGGTAAGTGGGCTCTTGTCGATCCTGAAGGTTACTTATATTTTGTTACAGGTTTAGATAATATTCGTCTTGATGATAGCTATACCGTTACAGGTGTTGATTTTGCTGATACAAAAGATATTGATACGAGTGTCTTCCGCCCAAGTGAAATTTCTACCGGTGGGTATATAGAAAATACCGACAAACGTGTTGTGAAATCAGATTTACGACATGGAATGTTTACTTGGTTACCTGATTATAAAGAAAAGCTTGCTGATAACTATAGTTATAACCCAATGGTACATGCTGGACCATTGAAACATGGTGAAGTATTCAGTTTTTATGCTGCAAATCTACAACGTAAATATGGTACTGATACACAAGCTCAAACTCATGATGTGTGGCGTGATGTGACCTTAGCACGCATGCAAGACTGGGGCTTTACTTCTTTGGGTAATTGGTCAGAGCCTGCCGCTTTCTATGGTAATAAAAAAGTACCTTACACGGCACACGGTTGGATTACAGGCAAACACCAAAAGATTAGTACCGGCAATGATTACTGGGGACCATTGCATGACCCGTTTGATCCAGACTTCCGAAAATCAGTAGCAGAAATGGCAAAGAATGTGGCTGATGAAGTAAATAATGACCCGTGGTGTATCGGTTATTTTGTTGATAACGAATTAAGTTGGGGGAACACGGAGGTAGATGCAAACCATTATTCACTTGCAGTATCCGGGCTGAAAATGAAAGAAAGCGAAAGCTCAGCTAAAAAAGCATTTGATAAGGTATTAAAAGATAAATATGGCTCCATCGATAAATTGAACAAGTCATGGGGAATACAAGTTAAATCTTGGGATGAATTTTCACAAGGGTTTAATTTTACAGGCAATTATACTGCTTCAGTAAAAGAAGATCTTAGTCAACTACTCTTTGTTCTTGCTGATCAATATTTTAAAGTTGTGAATGAAGAAATGCGAAAAGTCATGCCACACCATTTGAACTTAGGATCTCGTTTTTCTGATTGGGGTATTACTCCTGAAGCTGCTAAGGCTGCAGCTAAATACGTTGATGTAATGTCATATAATCTTTATGCCAAAGACTTGGAATCAAAAGGAGATTGGAGTCGTTTAGAGGAGTTAGATAAACCAAGTATTATTGGGGAATTCCATTTTGGAGCGCTTGATTCAGGATTATTCCATCCAGGGATTGTGAGTGCAGACGATCAACAAGGTCGTGCTGATGCATATAAACATTATATGGAAAGTATTATCGCAAATCCGTACTTTATAGGAGCCCATTGGTTCCAGTACATGGATTCACCTGTTACTGGACGCGCATGGGATGGTGAAAATTATAATGTTGGTTTTGTGACAGTTACCGATACACCCTATACACCATTGGTGGAAGCTGCAAAAGAAGTAAATAGAAACTTATACCAACAACGATATGGTGATTTGAAATAATCAATAAATCATTGAATTTGTTGTAAATAGGGGCTTCGGCCTCTATTTGTATTTCTACGGTCGGAAATGAATATACAATTTAGAGTTCTTAAAATTAGTTAATAAATTTTGATTGTTTTCATCAATGTGTGATCCAAATTGGTAAATTGGTTTTCCAATTGGATTATTATCCGTGTAATCGTTTAACCAGGTGGTAAATAAAAATGAATACACAATATTCGAAAGCGGTAACCTATGCGTTAATTGTTGCATTAGGTGGTTTTGTTTTTGGTTTAGATGCAGCAGTTGTTTCGGGGACTGTTAGGTATATCAGTGCTGAATTTGATTTGACTAATATGCAACTTGGTGTTGTCGTTAGTGCACCAAGTTTAGGTGCGATCATTGCACTTTTAATTGCTGGTAAGTTGAGTGATAAGTTTGGACGCAAAAATACACTGATAGGTATTGCTGGGCTGTATTTATTTTCAGCTATTGGCTCTGCGCTTTCTACTTCTTTTGAAATGCTGACAGCTGCACGATTTGTTGGTGGTTTAGCATTCTGTTCATTATCCATTGCTTCTATGTATATTGGTGAAATTTCTCCCGATAAAGTTCGTGGCAAGTTAGTTTCAGCTAATCAGCTAAGTATCGTTTTGGGGTTGTCTTCTACATACTTTATCAATTATTTTTTAGTCTCAAATCTTTCGGAAGGAAGCTTGCTTTTTTCTGAGGCGAACATTTGGCGTACGATGTTTGCAACAGAAATTATTCCTGCACTAATTTGGTTTATCTTATTGTTTAAAGTTCCGCAGTCCCCTCGTTGGTTGATTTCCAAAGATCAAGATGCAAAAGCTAAAGCTATTCTAGTTGAGCTTTATCAAAACGAAGAAGAGAGCACTGCTGTCTATAGAGATATTCGTTCTCGTATTGAAAACTTTTCACAACCAAAGTATTTACATCAGATTCATGCTTTGTTCTCTACACGTATGCGAAAAATGGTTTTAATTGGAGTGACGATCGCAATTGTGCAGGGGATTACAGGGATGAATGCAATTTTGTTCTATGCACCTACAGTGTTCGAACAAATTGGTTTTAGTGGTAATGCTGCATTCCAGCAAGCGACATACGTAGGTATTGTCAGCTTCATTTTTACAGTATTTGCTATCTTGTTCATTGATAAAGTAGGTAGGAAACCACTTATTGTCCTTGGGTTAACTGCAGCAGTGATTAGTCATACGATGTGTTGGTATGGTTTTAATAATGCAAGTTATATGGTGACAGAAAAATCAGTGCAAAGTTTATCCGCAGTTATGGATACGGCACCATTAGAGCCATTAATCAATCAGTCTTTTGAGAAAGATACCGAATTTAAACAGGCACTTTCAAGTGTTTTAGATACGTCAACGTTGAAGAAAGATGAAGCAACTATTATTGAGGCTTCTATCCATATAAATCCTGTGTTGGTATTAATCGGTATATTAGCGTTCATTGCTGCTTTCCATATTTCTATTGGTCCGATTATGTGGGTATTGTTTTCTGAAATATTCCCTAATTCGGTACGTAGTGCTGCGATTCCTATGTGTGCATTAGTGACCAGTATTGCAAGTTATCTAATTCAGCAATTCTTCCCATGGCAATTGGCTAATATGGGTGCAGCAAATACCTTTTTATCTTATGCAGGCTTTTCATTGATAGGTTTAGTGTTTTTGTTCTTCTTATTACCAGAGACTAAGAACAAGAGTATTGAAGAAATTGAACTAGCGTTAAGTCGTTCGTAAAATATCGATTCATAAGGCAAAAATAAAGAGCATCACCAGAAATGGTGATGCTTTATTTTTGGTATATACCCAAGTAACTTGCACCTTGAAGTTACTTGGGTATAAATGACCGATGTGGTTTGAACTACAAAAAGAGTGTTGTTTTTATACCATCAAGTTCAACGGTAAGTTCAAGGTTGGAGTGAGTGGCCTCCATTTCTATAATGACTAAGGCTCTTCCTTGGTGGGTCGTGATGGATTGCTCTTTCGATGTGTGAATCTTATGAGGTTGGGTACTTGAGGCTGAGCCGTTATCTACGCCTATGATTTTGCCGCATGTTGTGCTTAATTTGATATTTCTTTCTTGGTGTCTAACAGGGTTATTATCTTGATCTGCTAACTGTATAACCAGTTGTTTCAGATTAGAGTTATGAGTGGATTCATCCAAAATTTGAACTTGAGTTGCCTCAGTACTGGTTGAAATAAACTCTTGAGTAACGATTTGTCCCTCATTGATACCTTTTGCGATTAATTGTCCACTATGATAAGGAAGAGCCCAAAGGAAAAAACGGTCTTCTTGTTCAAGCAGAGATTGTTGGCCAATGCAGCGGTCATTTAACCACAGTTCCACTTGTTCGCAGTTAGACAAAACTTCAACAATGATCCATTCATCTTGGGAGTAATTCCAATGTTGATGTCGCTCTTCCCATACCCAAAGGGCTTGTTTCCATGCGTCGGGATCGGTAGCTTTAGCGCTAAAAGTTGAAGGTTCAAGAACGAAGTCAGTCTTACTCGCTTGTTGGGTTGAAATATGCACCATAGGCTGTTCAGTCCATAATGACTGGAATAAATAGTAGGATTGCTTTTCAAAGCCAGCAGCATCCAGTAAACCACTGTTTGTGGTGCGCGTTGGCCATTGATTATGGCTTTCTCCCATATAATTAATACCTGTCCATAAAAAGAGCCCTGCGACATGTGGACGGTCTAATACTGCTTTCCATTCATGCCATTGAGGTAGGTTTTCATTCCCGATAATAGGCAGATTAGGGTAGTTCTCATGCCCGTAGTCATATACAACACGGCGGTAGCTAAAACCAATAACATCAAGTGCATCTGCATAACCGGATAAGTAGCTGGCGGAAGGAAGTATACAGTTGGCAGTGACAGGACGAGTGGTGTCCAATTCTTTAACCCACTGAGCCAGTTTGTTTGCAGTTTGACCAATATCATATTGGTGCTGAGGTAAGTCAGTCAGAGCTTGTTTGATTTCTTGTGGAGTATGAGGGGGTAAGCTCCAGAAGTAGTTACCATCCCATTTAGCATCAAAAAAGCCTGTTGCTTGTACATTTCTTGGATATGTCCATTCAATCTCATTACCGATACTCCACATAAAAATGCAAGGGTGGTTGAAATGACTTTTTAATGTATTTTTCAAATCTCGTTCTGCATTAATTTGAAAATCAAAGCTATAGCCTTGTGATTCAAAATCATCATGCTGATTACCCATATTGAGACGTTTATCTTTAGGGTAGTCCCATTCGTCAAAAAATTCATCTTGGACTAAGAAACCAAGTTGATCGCAGAGTTTTAGAAGTTCAACAGAGGCTGGATTATGTGCGATACGAATGGCATTAACACCAGCTTTCTTGAGTTTGGTTAGTCGGCGTATCCAAACTTCTCTAGGAACTGCGGCCCCGACAAGTCCACCATCATGGTGTAAACACACTCCTTTGATCTTCATTGATTGGCCATTGAGATAAAAACCAGTATCAGCACAAAAATGAAAATCTCGAATACCGATGTTGGTTTGAATCTCATCAACTATTGTATTGCCTTGATACACACGAGTCTGGACTTGGTACAGAGAGGGTGAACTTGGGGACCAAAGTTTAGGTGTGTTGAGTGGTATATCTAATATAACTGAGTGGGAACCTTGGGCTAAAGTTACTTGTTGTTGCTCATTAGCGACTAAATTGTTCTCCCAAAAGATATTAGTCTCTATCTTGAGTGCTACATTTTCTGGCTGATCATTTTGAAGTTGTAAGCTTTGCTGTATTAAGGCTGTATTGGCATCAATGACGGTTGAGCGTAATTGGTTTTCCCAAATTGGGATATAGATATCTTGGGTTGTAATAAGTTCAACATTACGATAGATACCAGAACCGGTATACCAACGACTATCAATATATCGACGACGATCGACTTGGATTTCTAATTGGTTGTTAGCTTGTAAATAGTCGGTAATATCGAGTACAAAAGGGGAATATCCATAGGCCTGATAGTGTAATTCCTGTTGGTTGAGCCTGATTGTGGCATGATTATAAATGCCATCAAACACTAAAAAAGCCTTGCGCTGCGAATGAGAAAGAGGGTTATCAAAGCTTTTTCTATACCAGCCTATTCCTCCCGGTAAATAACCAGTTGCGCCATCACACTCTGGATTAAAATCCTGTTTAATGCTCCAGTCGTGAGGTAGTTGAATTTCTTCCCATGCAGATTCCTGTGGAGTCTCATTGAGTTGAAATTGCCAATTTTGATTAAATAATGACTGATGGCGGCTGGCTTGTTGATCTAGTGAGTTCATCGTTAAATCCTCTAGGAAGCGAAAGAGCTATAAATAAAAAAGGTTCTCATGATGAATATGAGAACCTTTCCATTGTGGAGAAGATAACCTCGCTGATATCCCCAGGCGGTGAACGGACAGTGAGGTTTTAATTAATTAATTACTGTTTTGGAAGGTACCCGCATCTAAAATTTGGCGCTTGATTCGATAGCGACAAATAAAGTTCCAGTTCCAAGAATCATCATATTTATGGCAGACACCCCACTCCAAACCTGGATCAGGCAAGTTGCCCTCTTCTGGATTGCGGAAGATACCTAAAGCTTCAGGTGCACCTTTGATATGGGACATGATTTGGAAATTAATACCATCTGGTGCCCATTGAATGGTGTTTTTTTCAGGCCCATCTGTCGTGATCAATGACGCTATACCGTTATTTTGATGCCATACTGCGACTTCGTGACCAGAGTTTGAAATTGGGTTGAACTCTGACTTGATATAAGGGCCGAGTATATTATCCGCAATAGCAACGCCATGCTTAATTTCACGGCCACCCATGTTCATTTCTTCACCCATGGTTTCACCTTTATAATAAAGATAAAATTTATTGTTAAAATACATTAAGCAAGGATCATGTACTTTGTGGCTATCAAAACTACCTTTCGATTTTACATGGAATCGGTTGTCTTCACCGCCTTGCCATTCTCCATCTTTTTCAGGGCTTAAAATTGGCGCATCAGATGTGTTCCAAGGTCCATATGGAGAATCAGACCAAGCGATAGCAATTTCTTCAAATTGACGATTGGTATATGGCGCTTGTACTGTTTGGTAAACTAAATAATATTTACCATCATGAGCAAGTACCTCTGGTGTGAAAACAGCTCGATCATCATAACGACCAGATTGACCTGGTTGAATTGCGGGTCCTTGCTCTTTCCATGTATACCCATCTGTGGATGTTGCATGCCACACTTCGGTCTGATCCCATGGAAAAACCTTATCATCAGGGTTACCAGTAAAACCTTTAGTTTCCCCTTCACCTTTGGTATACCAGCAATGGTAATGTCCATCAACTAGAATGACGGCAGTAGGATCTCGACGAATGACGCCTTCCTCAAAAGCGAAATCACCTTTTAATTCTTCGACCTCAAATTCTATTAACCACTCTGGGCCACGGTTATCATAACCGCGGTCAATTGCACGTTGCGAAGCTAAACTGAGTTTTTTAATTTTTGACATCTTTACACACCTCTATAAAAGATTAAGCCAACGTAAACCAAGAATGGTCAATCTGCAAATTGATTTACATGTTATTTCAAACTTATTGACCAGTTGGTGATTTGTCGCACATTTATGAAAATTCACCCCATTTGCATTTTTAATGTAAGTTGTTGTTTGTTATGTGTTTATTGGTATTTTTTTAACTTTTTGGTTAAACGTTTACAGTTGCCGTGGTTAACCTTGCTTAAAATGTTAAATATATCACTAATTTAATATGAACAATTTGTTATTTTTTAAATGAATGTATTGGCAATTAATAATAAATAACTACATTTTAAATAAGGAAATATAATGAACAAGCAGTTTAAATACTCTACATTGTGTGCTTCTTTACTATTATCGCTTTCGGCTAATGCGGCAATTGAAGAAGGGATGAATTACCACGGTTATGCTAAAGCAGGTATTGGTATTACAAATGACCCTGTTTTAAATAAAACGGCATATGACTGGGCAAATACAGGAAGCAATGTATTTCGTTTGCCTGGTAATACTTATACTGATACTTCAGCTGGTCGTCTAGGTAATGAATCAAACTGGCTCGAGATGCATTTTGATTATGGCTACGCAGCTAAAAATGATATGAACTGGGGTGTAAACGCTAACATTGTTTATGGTACAGAGCTGGCTCTAGATGAACTCTATGTGGTCGCGGATGGTGTTATTCCATCTAATCCTTCCGCAACGTTTTGGGCTGGTAAGCGCTATTACGGACGTGTAGAAACCTTTTTAACTGACTCACAGCCGTTATCAAGTGATGGTGCTGGCTTTGGTATAGATAATATTGATGTTGGAATTGGTAACCTTTATGTAGGGGTGACTCGAAATTTGTATGATGAAGGTGCTAATGGAGCCGGTCCAGCAGGTGGTGATGATGACTCTGGCGAGATGATTGCATTTAGTACTTCATTACGTGACATCGTATTAGCCGAAAACTTATCACTTAACCTCTATGCTAACTACGGTACTTACATGGGGCCAAACAAAGATGAAGATCATCCTTCAGGTAATGGTACCTATAAAGATATGAACCCAGACGGCTACCAAGCTGCGGCTAAGTTACGTTATGGTGATTGGGCTAACTGGGACGAGTTATTTGTTCGTTATAGCCGTAATGCAACAGGATCGTTAACACGAGGTTCATGGGAAGCGCTGGCAACTGATCAATTTGGTGCGTTTTTCCAAGGTTATAAAGAGCTCACAGACTCTGTTCGATTAAACTACATCGCACAACATGAAAATGCAAAATTTGACGAAGAAGCTCGAGCGCGTGCAGGAACTCAACTATATGAATCAAATTGGAATACATTTGTTGTTCGTGGAACATATGTTTGGAATGAGAGAACGTCAACAGAAATTGAAACTGGCTATGAATTTGCTGATTTAAAAGGTGTTAATAAAGCAGATGATGGTACCAATGATGGTTATAAAGTGACCTTGGCTCAAAACTTACACATTGGAGGTGGTTTTTGGGATCGCCCCGTCATTCGCTTATATGCAACTTATGCAGATATGAATATTGAATCAAAAGTCTATGACCGTTGGGCTATTGATGGCGATATTCCAATGGGGAGCTCAGACGCTTTATCATTTGGTGTTCAATTCGAAGCTTGGTGGTAACGTTTTCTTGCCTTGATGTAAATCAGCAACCTTTGACATGAGGTCTGTAGGTTGCTGATCTTTCGAACTAATAGAGGTAGCCCATGATGAAAAAATCACATATAGCTATTATGTTGGCGAGTGTGTTAATGACAACTTATGGATGTCAACATACTAAAGCGCCAGAAACACAAACAGTTGATGGCGACAATATCCCTGTTTCACTTCCTGACTTTGAATCGGATTCCTTTTTTAACAATGTTGCCGTTTCTCATGCCAAAGTAGAAAAAATTAATGGAGTAGGTGTAACCGCAGGTTCAAATGCTTTAAAAATTAATTTTGATGAAGTCTCTGAAGCTAATAAATTTAAGTTTTGGCCTAATATAAAAATAGTGCCTAATGAAGGTATTTGGAATTGGAACTCCAAAGGTAGTTTTAAGGTTGATGTAACAAACCCAAGTGATAGCTCAGTAAATATTATATTTAAAGTTGTAGATACTATTGGCTCAATGGGAGCGCAAGCTAATCAGTTAAATTATGCTGTCAGTATCCCTGCAGGTGAAACGGAAACCGTCGAAATGTTATTTAACGGTGGAAAACGAAAATTAAATAACTATTGGGATGGTGATCAATTAGATTTACGGAAATTAGTTGAATTGCAAGTGTTTGTTCAAGGTCCAATGGACGCACAGACGATAGTACTTGATAATTTTGAATTAATCGATGCAACAGGTGACTTTATTTCGGCCAAAGAACAAGTCATTGATGTTGGCCCCGTACCTACAGTGAAAGTCATTACTGATTTTGATAGTGGTGAAGCGAGTTATATTTCTGAGCGCAGTGTATCAACCAGTGTTAAAACAGTAGATACAGCGGAAGGGCAAGGAATAGAGGTGCGATATTCATCAGAGAATGCGTATCCAAACCTTACATTAGCACCAACAGATAAATGGGATTGGTCGAAAGAACAAGATTTTAACCTGGCATTTGATATTGAAAATCCGACTAACGAACCTATTCAAATGTTTGTTCGTGTCGATCAGGCTGAAAATAAAAACTGGGGTGGGACAGCGGATGGTGTGACAGATAGTATGTCGGCCTATATGACCCTCGCGCCACAAGAAATGAATACCTACTATATGTCATTGTCCCAATTGAGCGGTAAGTTAGTCTCTGGTATGAGAAGCGAGCCACCAAAAAAATCTTATAATGCTCAAAAAATTAGTTATGGGTGGGGTGAAACAGAGTTAGATCTCTCTAATATCAAATCAATTCAGTTGTATCTACAAAATCCAACAAAAGACACTCGTATTATATTAGATTCTGTTCGTCTAATTCCTAATTTAGATGCAGACGCTACTCGATATGCAGGTCTCGTTGATGAATTTGGTCAGTCAACTCATGCAGACTGGCCCGAGAAAATTGATTCGATTGATGAATTACAAGCGCAAGGTAAAAAGGACTTAGAAAGTCTTAAAACGGTTCAACCATTACCAGACCGTAGTACATTCGGTGGTTGGAAGGATGGACCAAAATTAGACGCGACAGGTTTTTTCCGCACAGAAAAAGTTGATGGGCAATGGTCATTAGTCGATCCAGAAGGGTATTTATTCTTTATGACGGGCCTTGATAACGTACGTATGGATGACACTGTAACCATCACGGGAGTTGATTATGAAAACCCTGACGAACGTAGTGGCCGATCTATTCCATCTGAACTTCGTAATTCAATGTTTACTTGGTTGCCGGAAGATGATGATCCGCTAGCCAGCAATTACGACTATGCAACCTATGTGCATTCCGGAGCTCTTAAAAAGGGAGAAGTTTTTAGCTTTTATCGCGCGAATTTAATGCGTAAATATGATACTTCGAAAGAAGAGGCAATGAAAATATGGAAAGATGTCACGTTAGAGCGAATGCAAGAATGGGGGTTCACTACATTAGGTAACTGGATTGACCCAATGTTTTATGACAATGGAAAAGTGGCATATGAAGCTCATGGTTGGATTGCTGGTGATCATCAAAGAATTAGCACTGGTAATGATTATTGGGGACCTATTCATGATCCATTTGACCCTAAATTCCAAGAAAGCACTCGTAAAATGGCAGAGCGAGTTGCAAGTAAAGTCAGTGATAATGACCCTTGGTTAGTTGGGACTTTCGTCGACAATGAAATCAGTTGGGGAAATGTGATGAATGAAGCCAACCATTATGGATTAATCATCAATGCATTAAGTTATGATGCTAAGAAAAGCTCAGCTAAACAATCGTTTACGACTCATTTAAAATCCAAATATAAAACAATTACAGCTTTAAATAAAGCATGGGGAACCAAGGTTGGATCATGGGGTGAGTTTGAAAAATCTTTCGATTATAGAGAAAAATTAAAACCTGGTATGAAAGCCGATTATTCTGAACTTTTACAAATGTTAGGTGAGCAATACTTCTCTATTGTGCGAAAGGAGATCAAAAGGGTTTTACCTAATCACTTATACTTAGGCGCACGTTTTTCTGATTGGGGACTGACTCCAGAAATAGCCCGAGCAGCGGCAAAACATGTTGATGTGATGAGTTATAACCTTTATGCCAACGATATTACAGATGAGAAAAAGGCACATTTCCAACATTTCTTAGCTGAATTAGATATGCCTAGCATGATTGGTGAATTCCACTTTGGTTCAACAGATTCTGGTTTGTACCATGGCGGTATTGTAAATGCAGCCAGTCAATCTGAACGAGCCAGCATGTACACTCGTTATATGGAATCTGTGATTGATAACCCATATTTTGTCGGTGCTCATTGGTTCCAATATCTTGACTCTCCAGCAACAGGTAGAGCTTGGGATGGTGAAAACTACAACATCGGTTTTGTTACTATTGCTGACCAGCCATATGAAGAGTTAGTAGAAGCCGCTAAACAGGTGAATATCAACTTATATCAACAACGTTTTTCTAAATAAATAAGAAATTAGCCTTTTCCATTGAAAGGAAAAGGCTAGTTTCGCACATCTATATAAAACATAAGGACGGTTTTATGAAAAAGCATACTTTAGTATTAGCGATAGGTTTAAGTATTATTAGTGGACAGGTTTTAGCTCAGTCTCCATTCGAATCATTTGAAGATTTTAGTGCCGGTGAGGTTGTAGATTCAACCAGCAATATCTCCAATATTATTAGCCTTGACCAATGTACTGATGGAGAAACGTCGCTCAAAGTCAATTATGACTCTACGAATCAATGGAACCCCATGAAGTTAACGTTATCATCGCCAATAGATGCTAGCCAAGTAACTCATATTTCTTTTGATGCGATTAATTCTTCTTCAGATAATGCTGAACTACTTATTAAATTGATTGATAGCAATGGTAACGATGCGTGGCATTGGATGACAATTCAAGCCAATACTACAGAAGTTTATTCCATTGACCTTTCATATGTAGATGGAAGTAATACAGGTTCAATAGATTTATCCGATATTGCAGTTATTGACTTTGGTAATGCTGCAACTTCCAATAATATTGAAGTTTTTATTGATAATCTCCGCTTGTCAGATGGAAGCTCCACTGTGGGGCCTGGTTGTAACTTAGGCGATACTGGTGGCACAGATACTGGCGCAGATACTGGCGCAGATACTGATGCAGATCTTCGTACAGGAGGTGGTAGCCTTGGTGGAATCGGCTTATTAATGCTAACGGTTATGGGCTTATTGCGTCGTAAAAATAAATAATTATTAACTTGTAGTCCCTCTCTTTAGTTAAGAAGTTAAAGAGAGGGTTGTTGTATTACAACAATATCAATTCTTAAATATTCAATTCACCCGTTTCTTACACCCCTCCCGCTATAGCAAGGTTGATCTAAGTCACCAAATTGGTTATCCAATACCGGTTTGTTGATGCACAGATAACAGAATTAAGCTATCTAACACGTTGACCTATTGCCTGGAAAAATCAAGAGTGTCATTATCATTCACAGGTGTGATGCCTTAGTATGGTTTGGGTTCATTGGTTAACAATCGATAGGTTTATTAGATTGGCCTGAATATTGTAGCTGAACTTGCCATCACTTCACTGCTTAGGATGGATAGTGTGATATGAAAAATATAATAAACAGGTTAATAAATGGTATTTCCATAGTCTCAATGTTAATTATGGTTACCTTAGTTTTTATGAATGTCTTATTAAGATATTTTTTTGATTCTGGCCTTCCATGGTCTGAAGAGATTGCAAGAATCGCATTCGTGTGGGTCGTTTTTTTAGGGATTATGATTGCAAATAGAGACAGGGATCATCTACAAGTTGATATTGTGACTTCAAGATTGACTGGGTTAATAAGTAATATTGTCTTTTTATTTCAAAGGCTAGTGACAGTATTTGTTTTGATTTCTGTAATTATAGGTGGCTCCAAGCTGATTATATTAACTAAAGATCAGGGGCTTCCTTCTACCGGAATTCCCACACCTATTATTTATATTGCAGGTGTTGTTGCATGTTCAATTCTTTTATTAACAATCGTTGCATCTATATTTTCTAAAAAAGGAGTCAACTCATGATTTGGCTTTTCTTAATATCTTTATTTCTACTTTTATTTAGCGGAACACCTGTTGCAATTGCCATGCTAGGCTCTGCTGCAATTATGCTTGCGACTATGGGGTTGTATGACCATCAAATCATGGCCGAATATTTTATTAATGGTGCAAATAATTTCTCATTGATGGCAATCCCTTTCTTTATTTTAACTGGCGAAATTATGAAGCAAGGAGGGGTCTCCAAGCGTATTGTTGATTTTGCTTTATCCTTGGTTGGCCACATTAAAGGTGGTTTAGGTTATGTTGCTATCATCGCGGGCTTAATTTTTGCTGGCTTGTCGGGATCGGCTGTCGCTGATACAGCAGCACTAGGCGCTATCTTAATTCCAATGATGATGTCGAAAGGATATTCAGCCCGTTCTTCTACCGGAATTATTTGTGCTGTAGGTATTATTGCGATGGTCATTCCACCATCAATTCCAATGATTGTATTCGGTGTTATTGGTGGAGTCAGTATCACTAAAATGTTTATCGGTGGTGCTCCAGCAGGCTTATTAATGTGCCTAGGTTTATGGTTTATGTGGCGATACTTATACCGTGATACAGAGATTGCTGTTTTTGATAGAAAAACATGGGGAGAGCGTGGTAAAGCATTTCTGAGTGCATTTTGGGCTTTAATGTTACCGGTCATTATCATTGTAGGCTTGAGGGGGGGGATTTTCACACCAACAGAAGCCGGTGTTGTTGCTGCAATTTATGCCACAATAATTTCTTTCTTTTATAAAGAATTAAAACTGAAAGATTTGATGAACATTTTCATTTCAACGACTAAAACGACAGGTATTGTGATGTTTATTGCAGCTTCTGCAATGGTATCTGCATATGCCATCACGATAGCACAAATCCCTCAAGAATTAGTTGCAATTTTAAGAGATATTTCATCATCACCAATGATAATTCTCTTAATTATTATGGTCTTCTTACTACTCGTTGGTTGTGTGATGGACTTAATCCCAGCTATTCTAATATTTGCGCCAGTATTATTACCTGTAGTCACATCTTATGGTATTGACCCTATTTATTTTGGCGTATTAATGGTTATCAATTTAAGTATTGGCTTAATCACCCCACCAATTGGAACCGTTCTTTATGTTGGAGCAAGTATTTCGAATATTAAAATTGGAGAGTTAGCGAAAGGAATTGCACCATTTTTATTGGTACATGTAATCGTTATGTTTCTTCTTATTTTATTCCCTAAAATTGTAACGTACCCAATAGAGTTATTAGGTTAAATAAGGAAATTAAAATGAAACTTTTAACAAAAACATTTATAGCTTCAAGTATTGCTTTGTCCTCTATATCTGCGCAAGCATTTTGGGGGGATGATACAACGACTATTAAAGTGGCACATTACTTTAATGAACAACACCCACAACATATTGCATTGCAGCATTTTGAAAAAGAAGTTGAAGAAAAATCACAAGGGAAAATTGACGTTAAAATATTTCCTAATGCTCAATTAGGTTCTGAAGAACAAATGATTAATGGTGTAAGAAATGGAACCATTGAAGTTATTTTATTTGGTTCTTTGATGCAGAATTTGGATCCTAGACTTGGTTTCACTGAAACACCTTTTTTAATTCGAGATTATGATCATGCTCGTAAGGTTTTAGACTCCAATGTGGGTATGGAAATAGCAGATGTATTTAGTGATTATGGGGTGAAGCATTTGGCTTACTCTGCATCTGGATTCCGAGTGATTTCTTCAAACAAAAAAATTGAGAAACCAGAAGATTATAAAGGAGTTCGTATGCGAATTCCGAATGTATCTACATTTGTCGAAATGTCTAAATTATTAGGTGTTAACGCTCAAACAATGGCGTTCACAGAAGTTTTTACAGCTCTTGAGCAAGGTGTTGTTGACGCTCAGGAAAATCCAATGAGTTTAATTAAAGCGCAAGGTTTTTATGAGGTTCAAAAGTATATTATTGAATCTAATCACATGTTTACAGCCTTAAACTTAGGGATGAATAAAAATTTCTTTGACAACCTTAATGAAGAACAAAAGGAAATTGTTCTTGAAGCAGCGGCACATTATAGCCAAGAATCATGGGATTTAGTGGTACAGGATAATGAAAAAACAAAACAATATTTTATTGACAATGGTGTTGAAGTGTTAACGCCTTCTAAAGAATTTACTGCGTGGAATCAGAAAGCAATGGAACCTTTATATGAAAATATGTACAAGAAATATTCTTGGTCTAAAGGTTATGTTGATGAAATACGAGAAATGTAATTTATAATATAAATAGAGAAGTTATTTTTTTTATTTTAATTTAATATTAAAAGAAATTTATAAATAAATACTAACTGTGGTCAAGTGGAATTGTCCACAGTTAGCATTTTAATTACAATAAAATTGCGTCATTTGGTCTGGTGATTTTTCCTATCAGGTTAACATTTATTGGTATTGGTTGAACTTTATGGGCTTCTTGTGAGCATGATCACCTCAGATGCGAATGAATAGAACTATAAATTATTTGTGTTTATTGGTAGATGTATTGCAGTAAGTCTATCAACAATATCGCAATGGGTTAATTCGTAGTATTTAACCGAAGGGGAACAATTAGGTTGCCCAATATAATTTATAAAAAAGGATTTAATAATGAAACATAATTTAGTTGCACTATTCGTTGCTTGCACTCTATCCACATCAGTATTTGCTGCGCCACCACTTGCTGAAAAAGAACATTATAAAGTAGGTTTTGCACAATCAGAAAATAATAATCCATGGAGAATTGCAGAGACAAATAGTTTCAAGGATGTTGCTAAACAATGTGGTTGGCAATTAATTGTTTCTGATGCGTCAGGTTCTGCTTCGAAGCAAGTCTCAGATGTTGATTCGATGATTGCGCAAGGTGTCGATGTGATTTTTTTGCCTCCTCGTGAAGAGCGACCTCTTGTACCTGCTGTAAAAAAAGCAAAAGCTAAAGGTATTCCTGTTTTCCTTGTCGACCGTAAAGTTGATGAATCAGTGATTACTCCTGGTGAAGATTATGTCACTTTTATTGGTTCTGATTTTATTAAACAAGGTGAAACTGCCGCTGAATTGCTAGCTAAGATTTCTGGTGGAAAAGGTAAAATTATCCAGCTTGAAGGAACAACAGGTTCAACGTCAGCTCTTGATCATGTGATTGGCTTCAATCGTATTATTGCAAAATATCCAAATATGGAAATTGTAGCCTCACAAACCGGGGATTATGCTCGTGATAAAGGACGTAAAGTTATGGAAACACTACTCCAGACTCACCCTGATGTGACACTTGTATGGGCTCATAATGATGAAATGGCTCTGGGTGCAATCAGGGCTATTGAAGCTGCCGGTTTAGTCCCAGGAAAAGACATCATTGTCGGTGGTAAAGATGGAACTCGTGATGGTTTACAAGCAATTTTAGATGGAAAAATGGAATTTATTGTCGAATCTACGCCTAAATTTGGGCCATTAGCTTGTGAAACAATGCAACGTTATGCACGAGGAGAGAAAGTAGAAACATGGGTTAAAACAGAAGACCGTTTATTTGATGCGTCTAATGCTGCTGAACATATTGGTGATGCGTTTTAATGATTTTAACTAAATTGGGAGGGCTTGTGCTCTCCCAAGTTTGTAATCATTCAAGGAGTGAAATATGAACGGAGAATCTCCTATTTTAAAAGTAACAGGCATCTCTAAATCTTTTTATAATATCCCTGCATTAAAGAATATAGATCTATCACTTAATCCTGGAGAGGTTAGAGCCCTTATTGGTCAAAATGGAGCAGGTAAATCTACCTTAATTAAAATTCTTAATGGCGCATATCGATTAGATACAGGAAAAATAGTATTTGATGATAGGCAAGTTGAATACACGTCGCCATATCAAGCACAACTCGATGGAATGAGTACCATTTTTCAGGAGGTTAACCTATTAGGGTATAGAACGGTTACTGAAAATATTATGGCTGGGAGAGAAATAAAAAAGTATGGAATGATTGATTGGGATGCTTGTAACAAATTTTCTGATGAAGCGGTTAAAGTTTTAGGCTTAGATATTGATGTAACTCATTCTCTTGATTCATTTAATGTAGCAATTCAACAGCTTGTTGCCATCGCTAGGTCTGTTTCATTTAATGCCAAAGTATTAATTATGGATGAACCTACAGCTTCTCTTGATGAAGCTGAGAAGAAAACATTATTTAAAGTAGTGAAAAGTTTAAAAAATAAAGGAGTCGCAATTCTTTATGTAAGTCATCACCTTGAAGAGTTATTTGAGATCTGTGACTCAGTGTCGGTTATGCGAGATGGGTGCATGATTGAAACTTCTTCGATTCAAAACTTAACTAAAAAAGATATGGTAGCCAAGATGTTAGGTAAGCGAGTGGAAGATGTTTTAAATGATTCTGATGCGAGGCCAAAACGTACACTAAATGATGAAGTAATTTTAAATGTGCAAAAAATATCAGGCACAGGTGCTTTAAAGGATGTGAGTTTTAACCTTAATAAAGGTGAGATATTAGGCCTTGCTGGATTATTAGGTTCGGGGAGAAGTGAAGTCGCTAAGAGAATATTTGGGGCAGATCAAGATGATACTTATAAAGGTAATATTTCGATAAACGGTGCAACCATTGGTATTGCTGGGCCTAAAAATGCAATTGAGAAAGGTATAGCATTTTGTTCGGAAGATAGAAAAATTGAAGGCATCATCCCTGAAATGTCTGTGAGAGAAAATATGACATTGGTGATCTTAGACTCCATTTCGAAGAATGGCTTGATCGATAAAGAAAGAGAAATTGAACTAGTCAATTCTTATATTAAGAAACTTGATATTAAGGTTTCAAATATGGAACAACCAATATCTCAGTTGTCTGGTGGAAACCAACAAAAAGTGTTACTAGCACGTTGGATGGCTAATAATCCAAATGTTCTTATTCTGGATGAGCCAACTCGTGGTATTGATGTAGGAGCAAAATCAGAGATAACAGGTTTAATTCTCTCATTAGCTGAGCAAGGTGTTTCAGTATTATTTATATCTTCTGAATATGAAGAAATTTCAGCAAGTTGTCACAGGGTTCTCGTAATGCAAGAAGGTGTTTCTAGGGGATATCTACAATATGATGAAATATCAGTAAATGTCATTTTAGATGAGCTTGGAAAACATCAACAACGAGCTGCTAATTAGGAAGCATGTATGGATACTATTAATCAAAGAATAGATAAAAATGAAAATTTGAGAAGTGGAAAGATTGAAAAGGTAAAAAAGATATTAAAAAACAATGGTGCACTTGTCGCGTTGGTTTTTTTACTACTCATTAATGCAATATTTACCCCCCATTTTTTTGCAATTCAAACGTTATATATCAACATCACACAAGTAGCACCAATAGCAATCGTTGCTATTGGTATGTGTCTTGTTATTGCTTCTGGTGGAGGTGGTATTGATATTTCGGTCGGATCGGTTTTGGCATTAGCTGGTGCGTTAGCACCTATGATTTTCATGTCGGAATTTGGAATTAGCAATCCTGCTATTGGTATGGCTCTAGCTATTCTACTTCCCTTATTAGTCGCTACGGGCTGTGGGCTATTTAATGGGTTTTTGGTCGGGCATTACCGTATTCAGCCTATGATTGCGACGTTAATTTTATTTATCTCTGGCCGTGGTATTGCTCAGTTACTTACAAATGGAGATATTCAAACATTTAATAATGAATTTTTTCAATACATAGGTACTGGACGTTTATTTGGAATTCCAATTCAAGCAGTCATTTTAATCATAATTGCGCTTTCAATTTCTTGGATTATAAAAACATCTAAATTTGGGCGTTATTTATTAGCTGTTGGCGGAAATGATAAAGCAGCTTTATTGTGTGGTTTGCCGACTTTCAAAGTTAAACTTGTTGCTTATGGTTTTTGTGGTTTTTGTGCTGGTATGGCAGGTTTGTTTACGACAGCAATGAATTCTGCATCGGATGCAAATACCGCTGGTTTGTTAATGGAATTAGATGGGATATCAGCCGCTGTAGTCGGTGGAACTGTAATGATGGGCGGAAAGGCTCCAGTTTTAGGCGCGGTTGTCGGTGCTTTAGTGATACAAATGATGACTTACACATTGTTGGCCAATGGTATATCTGATTCGGCTGCCATGATTGCTAAGGCTGCGATTATTATAGGTGCCATTTACTTACAACTAAAAAACAAGCAGAAAAACTAAGGGTATTGTATGAAACTTAATAAATGGATGAAAAGATCGCAACACCCACTTTTAAGAACTGAAGCTGTTTGGATTGCATTGGTTATAGTTATAGTTTTTGCAAGCTTGCGTTACGAAGCTTTCCTATCGCCTTATAATATAGAAAGCTTTTTCTCTTATAACTCTATGTTTATCTTAATTTCAATTGGCATGTGTTTTGTTATCATGACAGGAGGAATTGATCTTTCAGTTGGCGGTGTTGTCGCACTTTCAAGTGTAATGGTCGCTTACGTGAGTCCCTATGGAATTGTTGCGGCTTTGACCGTTGGCGCACTTACAGGCTTTGTTTGTGGTTTAATAAACTCTATTGTTGTGATTCGATTACGGATAGCACCTTTCATTGCCACATTAGCTATGATGCTTGCATCTCGAGGTGTGGCATTACTAATATCAGGTAAGCAATCGGTTCCTATTTCATGGGAAGGTAGCTTCCCTGAATATGGTATGGGGGCTATGTTTAATCTCATACCATGGCCTGTAGTAGTGTGTATGTTTGTTGCGATAATTGCATGGGTTGTTTTGGAAAAAATGCCGTTTGGTCGTGCAGTGCTCGCTGTAGGCGAAGATGAAGAAGCAGCAAAGCTCATGGGATTAAAAGTGAATCTAACCCTTACTTCAGTATATGTAATATCTGGTGTATTGGCTGGTTTGGCCGGTGTAACATTAGCGGCAAGTTTTGGTGCAGGGCAACCTGCTGAAGGTGTTGGTTGGGAGCTTATTGCAATATCTGCAGTTGTTGTTGGCGGTACGTTATTAACTGGAGGGTTAGGTTCTATTACCGCCTCAATTGCAGGAGTGATATTGATGGGGTTAATCTTTAATATTCTGAATTTTGAGAACGGCTATGGTGCATTTACTATTAGCACTTATTGGCAGTCTGTTATTCGAGGTTTATTCCTACTGTTAGTACTTATTATTCAAGCAGAAGTCCTTAAGAAATTGAGAAAACAGAAAGTTGCGGAGTAATATAGATTTCCAGTATTCCACTTTCGAAGTATTGGCCTTGAAGTTTCACGGCGATGATAAACAAAGCCTACACCACGGCCTTATCGGTAAAGTTTAGTCTACTATAATCGTTGCTGAATTTATTTGTTCATAAATATTCAGTATAGTGAAAGGATGCTCATGAATCACATAAGTTAACCTTAAATCTGCATAAGGAATTTATTTTTAAGCCGAGTTACTTTATTGCTCGGTTTTTTCTTTAAAGCTATAAATATCTGTCCTACGAAAATATTCACCATATAAACACCATGTTAACTAAGCTTCCTATCAACCATGATGATATGGAATTTTAAGGTTATGGAAAACTTTGATTTAATCAAATCGATAAAATACTAGCAGTAGGTTTGTATTTTCACTAGGTTTGGCATGAGGGAAGATAGCAATTATGTAAGCATTTTTTATAGTTAGCGAGGTGGAAGATGGTTTCTTCGCTAATAAATAACGATATAATCTATATTGAAAATATACAATCACGGTAACTTGGTTGATGAAAGATGATACTATAGTTATTACTTCATTGGTGGTTAATTTTTAGGTGTGTCGAGGTCGAGGCAGTATAAACCGAGAACCAACTAAATTACTTTTCCACAGTGATATGGATAATGAGCAAAAGCCTTCGACATAAATGTGCATAGATTCAAAATTAATTATGCCCAAGTCCTTGTAATTGATAGTTCTAGATAAACGATCAGATTACGACTTGAGCATTTAGTTTATTGCTTATCTGCGTTGAGATTAATTATTAAGTTTAAATTGTACTAAATAGAGAAATAGTCTCCTATTTTTAAGGTTGCTGTCTTATTTATAGGTTTCTTATTCTGTCAATGTATGAGCGACTCCATGGGTAATTTTCATATACTTCTTTATAAATTGGTTCAACAGATTTTTGATTCCATTGAACAAACTCTTTATTTGGATAGATAATCTCCATACCATGATCTTTAAAGAAATCCATTGTTGATTCATTTTCTGCGATTGTAAGTTTAGATGCTAATTTACCAAAACTGGCTGCTTCTTCTTCAATAATCACTTGTTGCTCAGAGGTTAACTGTTCAAAAAATTTTTTATTCATACCAAAGTTAATAGAAGTAAACATATGATTGGTTACGATCACATATTTTTGCACTTCATAATAACCTTGAGATTTAATGATACTAACAGGGCCTTCTTGAGCATCAACCACACCTTGTTCTAGTGCAGTAAATACTTCAGTAAAGGACATCGTTTGTGCATTGACCCCTAATTGGTTTGCCATAGAAACAAACGTTGTCGCGTTAGGGATACGTAAACGTATTCCTTTGTAATCTTCTGGCGAGTTAATTGGTTTATTCGAGGTTATTTCTCTAAAACCAAGTACAGCATCGCTTAAATGCTTAACACCATAAGCTTCAAATGTAATTGAAATCTCTTTCGCGACATCAGAATCATAGAATTTTTGGACATGTTCATAATCTCTAAACAAGAAAGGCAATTCAACAAAACCAAGTTTGTAGTCCAAATCTTGCATTAAAGAACCGAATAACGCCGCTTGAATTGTGCCGTTACGAATGCCGTTGATCATTTGGCGTTCATTACCTAATGCAGCATTAGAAAAAATTTTCACTTCAATATGACCATCAGAACGCTGTTCAACATTTTGTTTAAATTTCAGTAGCGCTTGATGATGAGGGTGATTATCAGGGAAGTAATGAGCGATTTTGATTTCAACCTTATCGTTGTCAAATAAACCCATAAAGGCGTAAGACTGTAGGGGGATTAAACATATTAAAATCAATAGTAACTTTTTAAATTTGAGCATTTAGTTCTCCTTGTTATGATTTGCTATTGGTACTACCAATATTGTCACTATAGATCATTTATCTAAGAATGGTTATGTGAGAAATGTTCATTTTGTGACCTCCGGCAATGATTGATATTTAAGTTATTCCGTGGGTATTGACAAGAATGAGGCTCAGGTTCAAATTATAACTAGACTTAATTGGTAGCACCAAATTAATAATGTTAATAACTAAAGGATAAAATATGATTACGCTTAAAGGTATTACTTGGAACCATACTCGTGGCTTTACTCCTATGGTGGCAACGGCTCAACGTTTTGAAGAGTTGAATCCAGATGTACGTATTGTTTGGGAAAAACGTTCACTCCAAGCTTTTGCTGATGAACCCATTGATCAGTTAGCTGAACGCTATGATTTACTGGTCATTGATCACCCATGGGCTGGATTTGCTGCAAAAACGGGTGTAATTGAAGCTTTAGATAATATTTTGCCAAGTGAGTTTTTAGCGGATCAGGCGGAACACTCGGTCGGCTACTCTCATGAAAGTTATTCTTACAATGACCAGCAGTGGGCCTTAGCTATGGATGCAGCAACACCTGTAGCCTCTGCTCGTATGGATCTCTTGACGGCAAATAGTTTTACTATGCCACAAACCTGGGATGACCTAATGGCCGTGGCTAAAAAAGGTATGGTGGCAGTGCCTTCTATTCCACAAGATACGTTAATGAATTTTTATATGCTTTGTTGTACTTTGGGTGAAGACCCTTGCGTACAAGCTGATAAAGTCGTTAGTGATGAGGTGGGAATTACAGCGTTAGAAATGTTGCGTGAGTTGTCTAGTTATTTGGATCCTGATTGCTTTGACTGGAATCCAATCAAAGTTTACGAAGCGATGACTCAAACCGATAAATTTGCTTATTGCCCATTCGCTTATGGTTATTCTAATTATGCGAAACCAGGTTATGCACGTAAAATTTTAAAATTCTCAGATACAGTGGATTTGAATGGTAATGGACGTTTAATTACAACTATTGGTGGTACAGGTTTCGCGGTTTCCGCGAAATGTCAGCATAAAGATATTGCGGCGCAGTATGCCACCTTTGTTGCTAACCCTGAAATGCAAGCCAACTTCTTTATTGAATTTGGTGGTCAGCCAGGCCATCGTTATGCTTGGGAAAGTGAGTTTGCTAATAAAACATCAAATCAATATTTTACCGATACTTTGCCGACTCTTGAGCGTGCTTACCTTCGTCCACGTTATGCAGGCCATATGTATTTCCAAGATAATGCTGGGGCTCCGATTCGTGAGTATTTAATGAAAGGTGGTGATGCTAAAGCACTACTTACACGATTGAATCATTTGTATGTCGAATCTAAAGGAATCAAATAATGAAACTTCCTCTTGAGGGCATCACAATCCTTGAGTTTAGCCAATATATGGCAGGTCCTTATGCTGGACTGCGTCTAGCTGATCTCGGAGCGAGAGTGATTAAAGTCGAGCGCCCAAAGTATGGTGACGCTTGTCGCCAATTAGTGACTAAAAACATGAAGGCGGGAGATGATAGCGTTCTATTTCATACCGCGAACCGTAATAAAGAGTCTTTTCAAGCAAATTTAAAGGATCCTGCGGATGTTGAAATTGTCAAAAAATTAATTGGGAAAGTAGATGTTATTACCCATAACTTTCGGCCTGGGATTATGGAACGCTTAGGCTTAGATTTTGATTCAGTGAAAAACCTGAACCCTAAATTGATTTATGCTGAAATTAGTGGCTATGGCACAGAAGGCCCGTGGCGGAATAAACCAGGTCAAGATCTTCTGGCGCAAGCTTTATCTGGCTTAACGTGGCTTACGGGAAACAAAGAGCAAAACCCGATCCCATTTGGTGCTGCTGTGGCTGACATGGTTTGTGGATCAAATTTAGTTCAAGCCATTCTTGCTGCTCTAGTACGCCGTAACCGCAAAGATATCGGTGCTAAAATTGAGATCAGCTTAATCGAATCAATTTTAGATTTTCAATTTGAAGGTTTAACCGCTTATTTGAATAAACCTGAGTTGAAACCGCAGCGTAGCCATATTGCTAATGCACATACTTACCTTGGAGCTCCTTATGGAATATACGGGACTCAAGATTGGTACATTGCATTAGCTATGGGTTCTATGGCGGAATTGTCTCAATTATTGGATTGCCCACAATTAAGTCAATATACCACAGACAATCGTTATTTCACTGAACGTGATGAGGCTAAAGCAGTGATTGCTGAGGTACTGAAAACCAAAACGACAGCGGAGTGGTTGAGTATTTTAGAGCCTGCAGGCTATTGGTGTTCAGATATTTATGATTATAAGAAACTGATGGCGAGTAAAGGGTATCAAGCACTACAAATGGAACAACAAGTTGTCAGAGGTGAAGAGATCAAACTGATAACAACGCGTTGTCCAATTCGCATAAATGGCCAACGTCTAACGAGTGATAAAGCTGCCCCAGTGTTAGGCAGTGGAAATGCCAGAATAGGAAAGGAGTTTGGACTATGAATTTTCCCTTAGAGGGAGTGACGGTTTTGGACTTCACTCAATTATTGTCTGGCCCATTAGCCACTCTTCGACTTGCTGATCTTGGTGCGCGTATCATTAAAGTTGAGCATAAAGATAAAGGCGATTTATCGCGTTCACTGTACGGTGAGTCAGTAGAACTTTGTGGTGATTCTGCTTTTTTCCAAGCGATAAACCGTAATAAAGAAAGCTTAGAGCTGAATTTAAAAGATCCTCAGTCATTGGAGTTTGTGTATCAACTTGTGCAGCAGGTGGATGTGGTGACACATAATTTTAGACCGGGAGTAATGCAACGTCTTGGGTTAGATTATGAGATCTTAAAACAACATAATCCCAAATTAATTTATGCGTCTGTTTCTGGTTATGGAGCGGATGGTCCATTGGCTAGTAAGCCAGGACAAGATTTGTTAGTTCAAGCTATGTCAGCGTTCGTATGGCAATCAGGTAACGATGAAGATGGTCCAGTTCCTGTTGGGTTGGCGCTCGCAGATATGTTCGCGGGTGGCCAATTAGTTCAAGGTATTTTAGCTGCTTTAGTTAGTGGAGAGAGTACTGAAGTGGAAGTCAGCATGTTGGAAGCTATGTTAGATTTTCAGTTTGAACCCTTAACCCTCTTTTATCAAGATGGTGGCCAACCCGTTGTACGAGGAGATGTAAATGGGGCACACCCATTGGTTGCCGCTCCCTATGGCCTGTATCAAACACAAAATGGCTTTATGGTGTTAGCCATGGGGTCAATTAGCAAGTTGGCCGAATTGCTTGAGAGTGATGCCTTGGCACAATTCGATGATCCTACTCAATGGTATCCACAGAGAGATAAAGTGAAGCAAGTATTGAAAAATTTATTGCTTACCAATACTACTCAGCATTGGTTGTCGATTCTTGAACCGGCTGATATATGGTGTGCTGAAGTGCTCGATTGGCAGCAAATGCTGCAACATGATGGCTTTAAGGTATTAGATATGCTGCAAACAGTGGAGTGCGGCAATGGGCAAATGTACCAAACAACACGTTGTCCAATTCGTATTGATGGTGAGGTTTTTAAATCAGAAGTCGGTGCGCCTGTACTCGGCCAACATAATCACTTATTGCAACAAGAATTCAGCTACAAGTTGGAGTCTAATTATGAGCAATGACAATTGGATACAATATAGCCGCCAAGATAAAGTGGGAGTCATTACGTTAAATCGCTCACCAGTGAATGCGTATAACTTTATTTTTCATCAACAATTAAATACATTATTGACTGAGGTAGAGCAAGATGAACAAGTGAATTGCGTGATCTTTCGTAGTTCTTCTGAAAAGTTTTTCTGTGCTGGTGCAGATATTAAGGAGTTTCAAGCTAACTCTACCAAAGCTAATCAGCAGATGGTGGATATGGCACGAGCTAATTTAGCCTTACTTGATCAGAGTAAAAAAATCTACATTGCAGAGGTGGCGGGGCATTGCATGGGAGGCGGTTTAGAGATTGCCTTAGCGTGTGATTTTCGTTTCGCTGCAGAAGGAAGTTATTTAATTGGTATGTCTGAAATTAAACTAGGTTTGATTCCGGGGAATGGCGGAACACAACGATTGGTGAGACTGATCGGCAAAGTGAAAGCGTTAGAACTGTTATTGACTGGAGATAATATTTCACCGCAAACCGCTCACCAATTAGGCTTGCTGAACTGTCTTCACCCTAAAGCCGAATTAGCACAAGTAACGCTGGATTTTGCGCTTAAATTGGCTTTTGGCCCCGCGTTAGCGAATGCAGCGACCAAGCAAGCAGTCTCAGTCGGTGCAGAGCTATCGTTGGCTGATGGACTCAAGCTAGAGCACCAGCTTGCTGATGCATTATGCCATTCTCAGGATGCCAAAGAAGGGTTTGTGGCCTTTGTCGAGAAACGGACTCCGGTGTATTGCGGTAAATAGCAATTACTTCAAGTCTGTTGAGGATAAGTGTAAACTGAGTCGAAAGGCTCAGTTTTTTTATTAGTAGGTATCCTTTGTTGACGGCCACAGAAGACATTATTGATTTATTGGGAAAAAAAATTGTTCAAGGTGAATTTGTTCCTTATGAAAAATTACCGACTGAACGTGATCTAGCCGTTCAATACGGTGTTGCTCGTGGGCGAGTTAGAGAAGCGTTACGTGGATTGGCTATGGCGGGGCTGATTGAGATTAAACGTGGGAGTGGTACCTTTGTACGTCATCCAGACCAATGGGTAGATTCTCTGACAGTACGTTGGGCATTTGGAGGTACAGATTCTTCAATGGAAGATCTGTTGGATGTTCGTGATGTACTGGAAAAAGGCATTTATGAGCAAGCTTATGATTTATGTAATAATTTGGATTTAGAGAATATTAATGCCAAGTTAGATGATATTTATGCTGCGTCTTCGCAATCTAATCCAGTATTTGCGGACTCATTAGATGCTTTTGATCTTCAATTGGCACAAATTTCAAGAAACGTACTTTTTTTGCGATTGTTTCAGATGCTATTAATTTTAAGACGTCAAAAAGTAGAGCATATCTTAAGTGTTAAAGGTAGCCGAGAGCAAAGTCTGCAATTACGTGAGCAACTTTATTGGAGTTTTAAAAATCGAGATAAAGAACAAGCTTTAATGGCGATAGATACATTTTTTGCCAAAGCAAAGAGTTTTGCCCAAGCATTGAAATAATTGAGATGAAACAAACACAGCTTTTAGGCTGTGTTTGTATTTCAGATATCTATAGAAATAACATGTTTTACTTGTAATCCCAGTAAATGGTCCGTTTTTGTAAGTAGTTCTCTAGCCCATGAATACCGTCTTCACCACCTGTACCACTGCGTTTATGTCCAGAATGGTATCCTTGAACGTACCCTACAATTTGTTTGTTAACAAAGATGGTGCCGACTTCAAAGTGATTGAATGCGTGCATTATCTTATTAATGTCTTGAGTATAAAGATAACCAGAAAGGGCATCTTCACGATCATTGGCTATATCTAAAGCTTCTTCATAACTAGAAATGCGGATAATAGGCATCACAGGTGCAAAGAGCTCATGTTTAACAACTGGCATATCACGGGTTACTCCGGTGAGAATGGTAGGTTCAAACCAGAATCCTTTTTCGAATTCAGCACCACTTGGTCGGCCCCCACCAACAATAGCTTCTGCGCCTTGCTCAATCGAAGCCTGTACCAATTTTCCCACTCTATCTAAACCTTGTTGAGTTACACTGGGCCCCATATTGACGTCAGACATAGGATTACCAATAGTGATTTGTCGAGTTTTCTCTGCGACTTTTTGAATGAACTCATCGGCAACTTCATCTTCAACTAAAACCATTTCATTACAGATACAGACTTGCCCACAGTTAGCAAAGCGTGAGGTAACAGCAGCCTGAGCCGCTTTTTCAATATCTGCATCTTTGAGTACAATAAATGCCGCTTTCCCACCGAGTTCAAGTACAAGACCTGCAACGTTATCCGCCGCAGATTTATAGATTGCTTGTCCTGCTTGTGTGCTACCAGTTAAAGAAATAAGACGGGTGAGTGGGTGTGTTACTAAGTGTGAGCTTACTTTAATACCGGAACCACTAACTAAATTAATAACACCAGCAGGAATACCTACGTCATCGACTACTTTACAAAATTCTACAGCGGTGACAGGAGTCGCTTCATGCGCTTTAAGCACAATGGTATTTCCGGTGACTAAGGCTGGGCCCACTTTACGCCCAATCAGAGCAAGAGGGTAGTTATAAGCACATAGACCCAAACAGACACCATAAGGAACTTTCGTGATCATTAACTGCTCATTTGGGTTATCTGAAGGGAAAATTTCACCTTGAATACGACGAGCGGCTTCTGCAGAGTAAGTTAAATAATTTAAAGTGTCGTCAAATTCTCCATAAGCTTCTGCTAAGGTTTTACCTTGTTCAATAACTAATAAATGTGCAAAATGATCACGCTTAAGCTTTAAAGCCTCTACTAATTTGAAAATATAGTGTCCACGTTGAATAGCAGGTAAAATTTGCCATGCTTTTTGAGCTTTATGAGCTGACTCAAGCGCTAGATTGACTTCTATCTCTGTACAATCAGGAACTTTAGCCCAAACTTCTTCTGTGGCTGGATTTACCACATCAAAAGTCTGGTGATTGGATGAATCTAACCAAGATCCATTTATATAGCAGGGGTAATAGGTGATCGAAGAGCTCATTTCAATATCCTTTCTCAATAAATGATAACTGAATATTACCTCCATTATTGGTGGTACCAATTTTGGGGTTGGCAAAATGTGCTGGAGATCATATATAAATTTTAAATTTATATGGAAATTAGCTTTTAGAGCAGAGGTCTGAATATATAAACATTATCCAGCCCTCTTTTTATTATCAGATCAAATACCGCATTAAACTTCAAACAGCGACATTCTTACTTTTTAGGCAACTATCTCACATTACTAACCCAAATGCGGTAGGAAGGGCCATCGAAATAGCGGGTACATACGTTACTAACATTAAAATCATAAAAATAACGATGAAGAATGGGATTAGCGGTTTAATAATGGAATCAATCCCAATGCCACTCACTTTACAGCCAGTAAAAAGTATTGGACCGACAGGTGGAGTAATTGTACCCAACGATAAGTTGAAGATCATTAAAATACCAAACTGAATTGGATCCATTCCTAAATCCATACAAATAGGTAAAAATATAGGGGTGAAAATTAATACCGCCGGTGTGGGATCCATGAATGTGCCGATAAACAATAAAACAATATTGATAATGAGTAATATCAAAATAGGATTGTCAGTGAGTAGTAATAACCCATCTGCGATCATGCTTGGTATTTGGGTAAATGCCATCACCCAAGACATGATTGAAGAGGTGCCAATCATAAAGATGACAATGGCAGTCATTTTAGCTGTATTTAAAAAAATAGTAGGTAAGTCTCTTAACTTTAATTGTCGATAACCAAAGCCGAGTATCATTGAGTACACTACTGCAATTGCTGAAGCTTCGGTTGCAGTAAATATTCCACCAAGAATACCACCAATGACAACTACAATTAGAGATAAGCTAGGTAGTGCTGCTATTGTAATTTCGATACATTCTTTGAGTGATAATGAGCTTTTACCCACATAACCAAGACGTTTACCCATAATAGCGGCAACGACCATAATTCCCAACCCCCATAAAATCCCAGGGACATAGCCACCGATAAATAACGCAGATACGGATACAGAGCCAGCTACCGTTGCATAAACAATTAAAGCGTTAGATGGAGGGATCAACATCCCTGTTGGGGCTGAGGCGATATTCACTGCGGTAGTAAATTTTGGATCGTAACCTTCTTTTTTTTGAATGGGTGCCATAACACCGCCAACAGCAGCACAAGAAGCTACACCGGAGCCACTGATGGAACCAAATAACATATTTGATACCACATTGGTTTGAGCTAAAGGAGCAGGAAAAAAATTACTAATTATTTTAGAAAAGTTAATGAGTCTTATGGCGATTCCACCATTATTCATAATATTGCCGGCTAATATAAAAAATGGAATGGCTAATAAGGCAAATGAATCTAATCCAACAAACATACGTTGTGCGGAAGTTGTCAATGCTCCCTGATAAGGCAAAATACAAGTCATAGCAGCAAAGGAAGATATTCCGACAGCAATAGCAATGGGCGCGCCTAAGACCAGCAATAAAAATACTCCGATGAACATGACCAGTGAGGCCATTAATGTTAAATCCATTATACTACTTCCTTATCATTAACCAGCGCATTCAGTAATTTCATTTCATTGAATACAAAGTAAAAAAAGATCAAGCCACCGGATATGGGGATTGCAGCATAAATAGTCCCCATTGGGATCTGCAGAGCTGAGTCAATTTGCCACATTTGGCGAGCTGCACTGCTATAACCGCCAGATATCATGACAGTATAAGCAAAAATAACAGTGACGAGTTCGATGACCATTTCGATAATTATTCGAGTTTTTTTATTAAATTTTTCTTTGATGAAAGTGATTGCCATATGCTCCCTTAGACCAAAAACATAAGCAGCCCCAAATAAAATAAGCCAAATAAAAAGATAGCGAGACAGTACTTCACTAAATGCACTTGGACTATTGAAAATGTATCGAATAATGACTTGATAGGTAACAAGTATCGTCATGCTACCCACTATAGAGATCAGGAACCATGAGACGCACTGATCTACGGTGTTTTTGAGCTTATTTAATCGCTGAATAAAACTGTTGAAATTTTTGTTCATATTGTTGTCCCAGAAAAAGAGGGTCAGTCATGTCCTGACCCTCATGATGGACTTACTGTAAAGACGTGATTTTTTCGAATATTTCTTTTTGTTGAGGTGTTTTGATCAGCTCATTTTGTAATGGTTTACAACTGTCTACAAACGGTTGGATATTCACGGTATTGAATTTCGCGCCTTTTGCTTTAGCTGCTTCTATCGACACCTGGATCTGATCTTTCCATAATTTAAATTCTGACTTTACGCTATCTTTTGCTAGCTTTTTAAATAGGTCACGATCTTCTTTTGACATACTGTCTAAAAATGTCGTACTTGCTACTACCAAGTCAGGAACCATTAAATGCTGTGTTGCAGAGTAATAACCAGCCACTTCATATTGTTTTAAATCGTAATAAGTAATTTCACTATTTTCAGCGCCATCAAGAACACCTTGTTGAATAGCTGAGTAAACTTCACCTTGCCCCATCGGAACGCCTTGGCCTCCCATACACTCTAAAGTTTTGATCATAGTGTCTGATTGCATGACCCGAATTTTTTTGCCTTTCATATCAGCAATCGTATTTACGGGACCGGCTTTCGAGTAAATTGAGCGAGCACCGCCAGTATAGGCCGCGACAATTTCAAAGCCCATTTTGGTCGTTTCTTGAAAAAGGTCATCTAATACACCTGATGTGAATACTTTTTCCTGATGATCATAACCCGTATATACATAAGGAAGGCCAATTATGCTGAAGTTTTTATTGTAGTTTTCAACTAATGGGTTGGCGACGATAGCCATTTGTATAGCACCATGTTGTACTAACTCTAAAGATGCACGTTGATCACCTAGAAGCTCATTTGGAAAAATAGATACTTTATAACGACCATCAGTTTCTGATTCAAATTTCTTACCAAATTCTGCAAGCGCGCGATATTGAGGGTGTTTATCAGACTGGTTAAAAGCGGCTTTAATTTCAGTTGCTGCTTGGGCTGATGATAGAAATCCAAGAGCTCCGGTTAAAGCGATAGTAAGAGGTAATAATTTTAAGTGTTTCATTGATATACTCCGTTATGGTATGAAATATTATTATTATTTGATTTATTTAATGGTATTCATATCAACAAAATCCATATCATCGAAAGTTTGATTTTCACCCAACATACCCCAAATAAAACTATAATTTTGAGTACCACAGCCTGAGTGAATTGACCAACTTGGTGATAAAATCATTTGATGATTTCTCATGACAACGTGACGTGTTTCTTCTGGTTCTCCCATCATATGAAATACAACTTGTTGAGGTTTTACGTCAAAATAGAAATAAGCTTCCATGCGACGTTCATGAGTATGTGGAGGCATCGTATTCCATACGCTGCCTTCTTTTAAACAAGTGACACCCATTGATAATTGACATGTTGGTAACACATCTGGATGGAGATATTGACGGATAATACGTTCATTTGAATGCACTTGAACGCCAAGATCGATGTAATTAGCTTCCGATTGTTTAATTACGCGGGAAGGATATTGATGATGGGCTGGTGCGCTAATGCAATAGAGTAGTGCTGGATTGTTAATATCTAATGAGCAAAATTCCACATTTTCAGTAGACATTCCTAAATATAGCCCATCTAAATAGTCTAAATTATAAGATTCGCTTTTGGTTTTTACTTGTGCCTTTCCACCTAAATTTATCAATCCAAACTCACGGCGCTGTAGAAAGAAATCCACGCCAAAATCTTTATTATTTATGAATTTATCGAGTTCTAAATCCTCATTCTTTGGTAATACACCTAAAATAACAATTCGGTCAATATGACTATATACAGAAACAATATCATCCTCTTTGAACATCGTTTCCGTTAGGTATTCATCTCGTAATCGCTCGGTATCATATGCCCTAGAGTCTCTAGGGTTGTTATTATAATTGACTTTCATATTGTCCCTTTTATTAATCACTAGATGTCTATCTGACTAGTTAAAGCATTTAACCAGTGAATGATTCTTGAAGTTAACAAACAAATACTCATACGTGTAGTGACTATAGTCACAGTTCTAATACCAATTATTTGAGTTTGGTATGGTATGTTTCTTTTTGTTTACCAGATCACATTCTATTTTTATATGTAATGTGAGGGTTTAGTTTTTGTTTTCTTGTTTATAATTGGATCTTTCTTTTTAAGGTGTTGATTATTAAGAAGGTTTGTTGTGATATTTGGTTTGCCAATTGTGGGTGGGTTGTTAGGGGTATATATGAGGTGTTTGTGGTTTAATTCCGTCTTATTGTGAATTTATATTTATATATGAATTTATAGCGAGAAAAAAGCTCTGGAAGTATAGCTCTCCAGAGCTGATTGAATAATGGATTTACCAGTTTTGAATGCTACCGTCCATGCGAATCAAATGAGGGCATTCCCAATTAGCTGACTTCCCTTCTTTTAACATATCTTCATTAACTTCAATACCTAAACCTGGGGTTTCAGGAATTTCGTAACAGTTTCCGATTAGTTTGGGCTGTATTGGAAATAGTTCAGGATTATCATAACCAAGGTTTTCAATTGGAGATACTCTACTTTCAACCCAAGCGAAGTTAGGAATTGCCGCAGCAAAATGAACGGATGCTGCAGTACAAATTGGTCCTAGTGGGTTGTGTAGCATTAAATCTATGTAATGAGCTTCACTCCAACCTGCAACTTTCATCGCTTCTGTAAAACCACCCACATTACATATGTCCAGACGATTATATTGTAAGATTCCACGCTCTATATAAGGTAAGAATTGCCATTTTGACGAGAATTCTTCACCAATCGCAAAAGGAACATCAGTCAAGCTTCTTAATTGTTCATAAGCTTCAGGAGTTTCATCCCTGATAGCTTCTTCTAAAAAGTCTAATGTGCCTCTTGGAAGTTTCTGGCAAAAAGATGCAGCTTCTGCAACAGATAAACGATGATGAAACTCCAGGCCAATAACAACATCATTGCCTAACTGTTTGCGTGCATCAATAAGTAAAGGAATGGTTTTTGCTGTTGCTTCAATCGGTTCCCACTCTAAAATTCCTTCCATTGCGTAATCAATGCCATGACCCACAAATCGGATACAATCCCAGCCAAGCCCTTTTATTTTGAGGGCTTTTTCAAGCATGGCTTCATGTGTATCATTTGGCACAGTAGCGAAAGCTTTGACTTTACTTCTTTGCTTACCTCCTAGAAGTTGATAAACAGGGACTCCAAGAAATTTACCTTTAATGTCATGTAAAGCTATATCAATAGCAGATATAGCTGCTGTTGTGACTCGGCCACCTTCAAAATAATGAGAACGATAACACTCTTGCCATATTCTGCCTGTGTTCATTGGATCTTGACCAACAAGGAAGTGAGAGAATTGTTCAATAAGTTGGGCTACTGTTCGTTCTCGGCTCGATAAGCCAGACTCTCCCCAGCCGTAATACCCATCATCTGTTTCAATTTTCACTAGCAGCTGATCTCTGATCCCAACTTGAATAATATAAGGTGTGATTTTTGTTATTTTCATATTTACCTACTCTTTATTATCTGAAATTCGTTCAACTTTACCGATTAAGAATATGTATGAGAGAGCGCCTATAATGCTTAAAGTGCAAATAAACACGAGTGGATAGAAAAAACTATCATTTCCGGCTAAATATCCAATTACGGCAGGGGTGATAACAGCTGATAGTCCTCCAACAAAATTAAATACACCACCAGTTAAGCCAATTAGGCGTTTTGGAGCGAGTGAAGAAACAAGTGACCAAGTGATAGAGGCTAACCCTGTTGCAAAGAACGCAATTGACATAAAAGTAACAACCATTGTGGTTGATTGGAAAAACTCTGCACCAATGATACTACTGGTTAATACAAGGCCTGTGATAATAGGGAGTTTTCTGGAAACGGCAAGACTGAAACCTTTACGTAATAAAAAATCTGAAGTGAAGCCAGAACATAGTACGCCTAAGAATCCACATAGGAATGGTAAAGAGGCCATAAAACCTGCTTTGATGAATGACATGTTATGGTATTCAACTAAATAAGTAGGGAACCAGGTAAGGAAAAAAATAGTGGCACTGCCAAGAGCAAATTGACCAATACATAAGCCAATAATTTTTCTACGCGTACAAATATATTTTAAATCAACCCAAAATGAACTTTTATCAATAATATTATTTTTTGATGTTGAATTTTCAATATTGTTTTCTACGAGAGCACCGTTGTCACTTAAGTATTTAATTTCACTTTCAGAGATTGTAGGGTGTTCTTTGGGCTCATGATAAGTAAAAAAGTAAACTATAGCCCAAATAAGTCCAATCCCACCTGTTACAATGAAAACCATATGCCATGAATAGTGTGTAATTATCCAACCAAGTACTGGAGCAAAAAAAGCAAGGCCAACAAATTGGGCTGAAGTATATACAGCAATTGAAGATGCTCTTTCATTTTCTGGAACCCAAGAGGTTACGATTTTATTATTTATAGGATAGCTTGGAGCTTCAAACATGCCAATAATAAAGCGTAAGGCAACTATAAGGAAAAAACCAGAAGCAAAACCGATAAAAATAGTCGCAATAGACCAAGAAATTAAAATGGTGGTTAAAAAATATTTTGGTTTAAACTTATCTACTAACCATCCTGCTGGTATTTGAAATAAAGCATATGACATTCCCCAAGCTGAGAATAACCATCCAATTTGCTCTTTTGTTAAAGATAGTTCTTCCATCATAGCTGGAGCGGCGATAGATAAATTTACACGATCTAAATAGTTAATTATTACTGTAATAAACAAAAGAAAGATAACGAAGAATCGTTTTCTCGTTATTGGTTTGTCTTTTATTTCTATAGAGGCTGTATTTGATGATTCCATGGGTTATCCCTTTTTATATTGGTGGTATTGGCTTTATTATATTCACGTTAATTTAAGTGTGATCTATTTATCATTTGTTATCCATAATGTTTATTTTTCGGAATGTGGGATTTTAAAGTAAATTCATTATCAAACTTATAGTTTTTATTTTAATGGGTTGTTTGGTTATTATGACTATAAATATTAAGGATTTTGTGATCTAGACACAGTTCTATAAATATGACGTAATAGTTCCACATTGTGGGAGGTTTTCTTTGTTCCCACCATGTGGGATAGTGGGTTGTAAAATTGGAACCATGATAAAGATCACATTATAAGAGAAATGAACATGCAAGGATTGTTCTAACTTGGTAGGGAAAATATATATGAATGGAAATCAAGCATTACTTAAAGCATTTGTTGTAATAGATGCTATTGCCGATGGTCATCGTCACTTAAAAGGAATTTGTGAATATACCAATTTACCTAAATCTACCGTTCATCGAATATTACAAGGCTTGATTTATGCTAGATATGTACGAGAAGTTCATGGTATAGGCTTGGTGTTAGGTACAAGGATGATTCAATTAGGGATTCAAGCACAAGAAGATATGCCTTTAAAAGAAATAGCAAAACCGTATTTAAGAGAATTATCATCTTTAACGAAAGAAACGGTTCATCTAGGTATTAAAGATGAAGATGAAGTGTTTTATTTGGATAAGATTCCTGGAGAGCGACATATCCAAATGCGGTCCAAAGTAGGAGATAGGTTACCAATGGCGGCAACAGGTGTTGGGAAAGCTTTAATGCTCGATATGCCGAAAACTGAGTGGCAAAGACTTATCTCTACACAAACAAATCATGAAGTAAATTCATTGATGGATAGGATGTATGAATACTCTCGTAAGGGATATAGCTATGATTTAGAAGATAATGAAGATCTCGTTCGTTGTGTTGCTGTCCCTATTAGAAATAAGTATGGAAATATTATTGCCGCGATATCTGTTACAAGCGTTAAAGAATACATGCCAGCATCAAGAATGATGGAACTAAGAACTATTATTTCTGAATTTTGTCATAAGATTTCTAATGATTTAAACTAATGCCTATATTTTGGTTTTTTATTTTTCGATATTGTTTATTATTTTTGTTAATCTAAGGTGTACAAATGAAAGAGGTACAATGGTTAATTATTGATTGGGGAACAACAAATTTTAGAGCATTTGCTATAGGTCTTAATGATGAATTATTAGATACTATAGAGCTGAAACGTGGATTGCTTAATATTAAAAGAGAAGATTTTCAATCTGAGTTAAAAAATATTCTTAGTCGTTGGTTATCAAATTATCATGATTTACCTATATATATGGCAGGAATGGTGGGTTCAGCTCAAGGCTGGGTAAATGTGCCTTATGTTGAGACGCCTGTTCTTATCAATGATCTGATTAATAATAGGATTGAATTGGATCTTCCATGGGGATCTACCGCATATTTTATTCCAGGAATTAGTTATGAACGGAAAGATGGATGTTTTGATGTTATGCGGGGGGAGGAAGTCCAGTTATTTGGATTACAGAGTCTTCATCAGGAAAAAAACTGTATAGCTATTTTCCCAGGTACTCATAGTAAGCATATAGTTATTATTAATAATAAAGTTGAATGTTTTTCAACATTTATGACGGGAGAGCTATATTCTATACTCTCTGAATATTCAATTTTGGGTAAAGAATTGCCTGAACAAATATCATCAACTTTTGCTTTTAAAAAAGGTATTAAAGATAGTGGGGGCTCTGATTTTACAAGTAAATTATTTCTTGTTCGAACTAATAGGTTATTCTCTATTTTGAAAGAACATGAGGTTCTAGAGTATCTTTCTGGTTTATTGATAGGCCAAGAGTTAAAAACTTTAAAGTCTGAGAGTGTTTACTTAGTCGGAGGAGAATTATTATGTCAACGTTATGCACAAGCATGTGAAATTTTGAATATAAAAACGACTATTTTAAGCGGAGATGAAGCCTTTCTTACAGGAATGTTTCAAATTAAAAAGGTAATGACTAATGAGAAATCAAAGCTTCAACTTATGTGAACATTTACCATTGATTGCAATAATTCGTGGTATAAAGCCTAATGATGCCGTGAGAATTACTCAGATCTTGATAGATGAGGGCTTCACGATGATCGAAGTTCCATTAAATAGCCCTGATGCATTAAAAAGTATAAAACTTTTAGTTAATGAATTCGGTGAAGATTATTTAATTGGAGCTGGTACTGTGACTACAGCATCCTTAGCGAAGGATGTCATTCAAGTAGGTGCAAGTTTGGTTGTGACTCCTAATGTCAATGAAGAAGTTATTAAGATTTGCGTAGAAGCGGGGTGTGTAACTCTTCCCGGAGTTATGACACCAACAGAAGCGTTTTCAGCTTTGGCGGCTGGAGCTACAGGATTAAAGCTTTTCCCCGTATCTGTTATAGGGTTAAATGGTTTTAAGGCATTGAAATCAGTGATTCCAAATGAAACAGCTTGTTTTCCTGTTGGTGGGATTAATCCAACGGTAGAAAGTATGAAACCATATCTTGAACTAGGTGCGTCAGGTTTTGGGCTAGGTGCTTCTTTATACCACCCTGAACTCACTGATGAAGAGGTTCGTATGAACGCTAGATCTTTTATTGATAACTACAAGTTATCTCTATCATAAAAAGTAAAAAGAAGAACTTTAATAAACTCACTATTTTCAATAAAAGCCCTCAGCCATTTGAGGGCAACGCTATAAATTACTTTTCTATAGGCTTAAAAACTCGAACCCAATCAACTAATGTTTTATTTTTACCACTAGTATCCGCTAAATCTGAATCTGTTGGGTCATTTGTCCACCAGGATTGAAGTTCCATATTGATAATGATATCCGCAGGTTTATAAAATCCTTTACCATTTTGATAGTTTAGTGGATCGATTACGGATGCAGGAGATTGTTCACTTGCTGCTTTTAAAGTATTAAAGTCAAAATCATTTGTGCTTTTCGCATAAATATCGACATTTTGATAACCCTCTATAACTAGATTATTATCACTATCAACTTTAGGATATGAGTAAACCCATTCACCATATTGTTTGGTTGCAAATGCATTATTGTAAACGACACGAACTAGTTCACCATTGATATAATACTCAAAATGATAAGGGTTTACCCAATTGACACCAATTTGGATGTATTGGCGATTTCCACCATTCCATCCATATTCCCCCCAACTGTTAAAGCCACTGATATCACTTTTCCACCAGCTATTTTCGTCTCTTGGTTGGTAGTCTTGAAAAGGTTCTCGAATAAAAGAGTGGTGACTCAAATGAATCATTTTCGAAAAGTAGTCATTTCCATTATCAGCCCCTGCATAAGCTTCTAAAATATCAATTTCTTGTGTGTCATCAGGGCTTAATAACCAAACTGCAGAGGCCAAAGAAATATCAGCTAAACTCACGCTTGCTTCAACAAATACGGGATACTGAACTTGTTGATGTGAAGATATACACCCGGCTGTGACACCTGGTTTATTTTGTTTATCGGTACGACTATTTCGAGAGACACTTATTTCTAGGTTGCCATTTTGGACGGCTACATGATCTTCTTGCCAATAAGTTGCCCCAGGGCCATCCCATTCTTGATGGTAAAAATTATACCATTTATTATTTTTATCTCCCCCAAAATTGGACCGATTTGAGGTGGCTGAAAATGTATATTCAAAGTCATCAGATAAGTCACTATCTTTTACCCATTGCTTATCTTCTCCTGGATAAGCAGGGATAGGAAGGGCTGAAAGATTACTTGGATCATAACTTTGATCTTTATAACCAAAACGAGAAATATCTGTAATTTTAGTAATTGATCGTGAACCTGGTTTACTAATAGTTACGCCATTATTATTCGTTATTGGTTCAGGACTTGAATTATTATCACTGTTTCCTCCTGAGCTATTACATCCAAATAAAACTAATGTGATCATTGATAATGTAAATGATTTTTTCATGTTCCCTCAATTGTATTGCGTGATCCTTATTGTTCAATGTATCGCCACATTACTGTTTGAGCCAATTTAGATGTTTATATCTGTGATCGGTGTATACGTTTTCATTTGTTGGTTGTTAATTATGCTGCGTAGGGGGAAGTGATTAAGGAAAGGGCCTTTATAACAGAATACAAAGGCTACTGAAGCTTATTGATTAAGTTTACTGATGTCTCTAACAGATGAGCGTTTGACAATAGTCGGTACAAAAATGGTTGTATCTGGTTTAGCTTCTATTTTATTTGCTAATTTCAGAGCCAAACAAGCTGCTTTTTCTGCCATCATTTGAATGGGATATCGAACGGTGGTCAGTTTAGGGTTTAAATATTTAGAAATCAGGCTGTTATCAAAACCAATTATTGATATATCAGTTGGAATGGTGAAATTATTTTCTTCTAATACAGACAATGTACCTGCAGCCATGTGATCGTTATATGCAGCAATTGCTGTTATTGGTAAACCTTTTGCTAAAAGGTTAGTAATGGCAAGTTCACCACCTTCTTCATCGGGACTTCCATATTCAATATAAGTTTCTGAAGCTGTAAGGTCGTTATCCTGTAAAGCTTGTAGGTAGCCGGCTTTACGTTGTTCGGTATCTTCAATATCATGGTTAGAGCAAATATAGCCTATATGCTTATGGCCATTTTTTATTAACAACTCTGTGGCAAGGTAAGAGCCTCGGTGGTTATCTAAGGCAATACATCTATCTGATATCTCTGGTATAAATCGGTTAATTAACACCATGCCAGGCGCTTCGCGAGCAAAACCTAATAGCTCATCACTACTCAAACTTTTACTGTGTATTACAAGAGATTCACAGCGGTTATTTATAAGTAACTCAATGACTTCTCTTTCTTTTTTTGCGGAGTGGTATCCATTCCCAATGAGTAGATGCTTACCTTTTTGGCATGCAATGGTATCAATTGCTTTTACCATTGAACCAAAGAAAGGATCTGATACATCACCAACTAAAACGCCCATGGTTTGAGTTGATTGACTAACTAAAGCTCTCGCTGCCGCATTCGGTCTATAACCCAATTTTTTCATCGCTAATGTAACTGATTCAATCGAAGCTTTACTCGCTTTAGGAGATTTATTGATGACTCGAGAAACGGTTGCAATTGAAACATTTGCTTCTTTTGCGACGTCTTTAATTGTAGACATAGTTTTCGTTGCTTTTTTGGATGGATATTAGATTAGTATTTTACACTTTTTTTCGTTTAAAGGTGTGAAATAGGTAGATTTTTGAGGAAGGAAATGCCGAAACATAATGAGTTCCGGCATTGTGTTTGTCAATTATTTAACTTCATATTCGTTGAGTTTATCCCAATCAAAAGTGACGCCAATGCCAGGCTCATCAGATGCGACTGCTCTAAAGTTATTTACAACTAAAGGGCGAGTTGTATATTGGTCAATTGGGAAGCTATGAACTTCTAACCAACCTTTCTCGTAAGCAGATACTAAGCTCACATGTAATTCCTGCATTCCATGACTACAAACTGGAATTTTATGTTGAGTTAAAAGATCTGCTGCTTGCAACCAACCCGTGATACCACAGCAATTTGAAGCATCTGGTTGACAATATCCAAGTTTTGCTTGATCAACAGCGTATCCGAATTCATGAATGGTATGTAAATTCTCACCCATTGCGAGTGGGATAGAAGTATTGTCTGCAATTTCAGCAAAGCCTTTATAATTATCAGGAAGTGTTGGCTCTTCAAACCAAGTGATATCATATTGCTCAACTTGTTTAGATAACCAAATAGCATCTTCGATACTTAATGAATAGTTGGCATCTATCATAAAAGTAATGTCGGGACCAATTAACTCGCGTACTGCTTTAATACGAGCAATATCTGCATTGAGATCTTTTTGACCAATTTTTATTTTTACTGCATTAAAGCCTGAATCTAGATAGCCTTGAATACTGTCTAATAATTTAGGTAACGGAAAGGCAAGGTCAATCCCTCCACAATATGCTTTACAAGTATTGTCTTTACCTCCCGCCATTTTCCATAAAGGTAGATTTTCTCTCTTACCTTTTAAGTCCCATAACGCAATATCGATAGCTGAGACTGCAAATGATGCAATTCCACCACGACCCACATAATGTAAATGCCATTCCATAAAATCAAAGATATCTTCAATATTACAAGCATCTTTACCTTGTAATACTTCAGCTAAATCATGGTCGATCATTGCTTTTATCGCAAATCCGCCTTTTCCACCAGTATAGGTATAACCGGTACCTTGAGAACCGTCTTCTAATGTGATGGTTGTGGTGATTAATTCGAAGTGAGTGTGATCTCCATGTTTTGCATCAGTTAAAACTTCTGCTAAAGGAACATGAAAGAGCTTGGTATCAATACGTTTAATGTGAGTATTCATTTATTACCTTTTCAAATAATGTATTTTATTCATAAGTGATTAATTGGTTGACCTTTGTGTGGGAGCCAAAACAAAAGGCAATCAAGAGAAACTGTTATCAAATGGTAACTTTAATAGTTGAAATTTACTCTCACCTTTATTTTCGGTCAACCAAAAAACCAATGATTGTTAGTGTTTGATCACAAACTTCATAATTTCTTATAACTTGATTTTTTGTTTTTTACTTAAAAATCAACAGACTGCATTGATGCACTCATAATTGGTTGGCCAATTTGTTTGCTTTGGTTGGTTTTTGTGTGGAAATTTGTATCCCACAGGTGTATAAATTATGCATTGGTCATTGATAATGAAGGCTTGAAAATGATTTTACAAACAACGTATGACAAAAGTGAAATGGATACCCGCATTGTCCATATTGGATTCGGTGCATTTCATCGTGGACATCAAGCAGTTTATAACGATTTAATGAATGAAAAACTTGCTCAAGATGGTAAAGCGACCTGGGGAATTGGTGAAATTAATTTATTTGGTGATTCCACTATCACTGATTATATGATTGATTATTCAAATAATTTTACAGTTGTTGAAACGAGTGCTGAACAAACTACTTCTCGTCTTGTTAGAACTATTACGGAAGCTGTACATGCACCGAAAGACGGTATTCAACCTGCAATTGATATGTTATGTAAAAGCTCAGTTAATGTGGTTACGTTAACCATTACTGAAAAAGGTTATTGTGCCAACATGCAGACTAGAAAGCTAGATATGCAGAATGAGCTGATTCAATATGATTTGAATAATATTGACACACCAAAATCAGCTATTGGTCTGCTGACACTCGCAATTAAGCGTAGAAGGGAATTGGGCTTAAAGCCATTTACTATTCTATCGTGTGACAATATCTCAGAAAATGGCGTTTTATTAGGTGATGCTGTTATTGATTTCTCGACGGAATTAGATCCTGAATTAGCTAAATTTATAAGAGATGAAGTCAAATTCCCATCAAGTATGGTTGACCGTATTGTTCCCGCTATTACTGAAGAATCATTAGATTTAATTGAATCAGAAACGGGTAGAAGAGACTTGACTGGTATTGTTTGTGAAGAGTTTCGTCAATGGGTTATTGAAGATCAATTTGTAGGTGAAAAACCAGATTGGCACTTAGCTGGTGCGACATTTACGAATGATGTTGCTATTTACGAAGAAATGAAATTAAGGATGCTTAATGGTTCTCATACGTTTCTTTCATGCATGAGTCAATTGATGGGAATTACTTATATTTTCGAAACAATGCAGCATTCCCAATTGCGGGCAGTTGTAAGAAAAATGATGATTGAAGATCAAGCTGCCTCTTTATCTCCTAAATTAAATGAGAACTTGGAAGAATACGCTGATTTATTGTTACATCGCTTTAGTAATGAAAATGTACGTCATATGACGGCACAGATTATTCAAGATAGCTCTCAAAAAATAGTACAGAGAGGGATTGAACCAATTCTTGAGTTATTTAATCGTGGGAAAATAGCTAAATACACACCAGCAATGATTGCGGCTTGGATGCAATATGTTTCTCAAAACGAAACATTTATTGATCCACTACAAGAAAAAATAAGATTGACATTAAATGATGCGCAAAGTGCAGAAGAAAAGTTTAATAAATTAATCAACTTAGAAGATGTTTTTCCTACATCTTTAATTAAAAATAATGAATTATTGGAAGTCATCCGAAATATGTTTATGACTATTGAAGAAAATGGTACGGAAGGCTTATTAAATACTTTATTGGAGACAAAATAATGAAAACACTTATCTTAACTGAACCAAATAAAATTGAATATGTAGAACGTAGTCAACCAAAAGCAGCTCCTGATGAAGTCCTGCTAAAAATTAACTCTGTTGGCATTTGCGGTACTGATATTCATGCATACACAGGTAATCAACCCTTCTTTAGCTATCCGCGCGTTTTAGGACACGAGATTTGCGGTACTGCAGCTCATTTAGGTGAGGAATGTTCAAAGATTGAACAAGGTGAACGTTATGTTGTGATTCCTTGTGTACCTTGTGGTGAGTGTCCTGCCTGTCATGATGGCAGAACGAATTGTTGTGAAAGTGTTTCTCTTTATGGTGTACACCAAGATGGTGGGTTTTCAGAATATCTTGCGGTAAAAGAAAACAACTTAGTGAAAGTTCCACAAGGTGTTGATTCTTCAGCTGCTTCAGTAGTCGAGTGTTTTGCAATTAGTGCACATGCGTCGCGTCGTGCAGATATTAAAAATGATGAAAATGTACTTGTTGTTGGTGCTGGCCCTATTGGTTTAGCCGCAGCTGCCATTGCAAAGGCGGAAGGCGCAAATGTAGTTGTTGCTGATATCGATGCATCTCGTAGAGCTCATATTGAAACAAGTGTTGGAGTTAAATCTATTAACCCAATGGAAGAAAATTACGTTGATAATTTAAGCGAAATGTTTGGTGGTGTTCTTGCTGATACGGTAATGGATGCAACGGGTAATAAGCACTCAATGTCTAAATCGGTTGAATTGATTAGACATGGTGGAAAGATTGTTTTCATTGGTTTATATATTGGTAATTTAGAGCTAGATGATCCAACGTTCCATAAAAAAGAAACAACATTATTAAGTAGCCGAAATGCAACAATTGAAGATTTTGAAACAGTGTTGAGTTTAATGGCTGATAAAAAAATATCTGCAGATATGATGATTAATAAATCTTTCGATTTTGGAACAGTTGGTAATATTTACAGCACTGAAGTTGTAAGTAATAAAGAAATGATTAAAGGCGTAATTAATTTTTAAGAGGATAATAAAATGTCAATGAAACGTATAGATGCAAGCCGCTTAAAATCTTTGGTCATTTCAAAATTAAGTAATGCAGGTCTAGATGAAAAGACATGTGATCAAGTTGCTGATGTATTGATTCATGCAGACCGTACCGGTGTACATTCACATGGTGTGATGCGAGTTGAGCATTACTGTACACGATTGAATGCTGGTGGATTAAATAAAAACCCAAACTTCTCAATAGAGCAAATTTCACCGTCTGTTGCTGTATTTGATTCTGATGATGGAATGGGACATTCAGCTTTAATTGCCGCGACTAACCACGGTATCGAATTAGCAAAAGAAACGGGTGTTGGTTTTGTTAGTGTAAAAAACACATCACATTGTGGAGCGCTTTCTTACTTTTTAGAGCAAGCTACATCTCAAGGTCTGATTGCGATTGCGATGACCCAAACGGATACTTGTGTTGCTCCATATGGTGGAGCGGAACGCTTCTTGGGTACTAATCCTCTTGCCTTTGGATTTCCTGTGGAAGGTTCAGATCCAATGATTGTTGACTTTGCTACAAGCGCTACAGCATTTGGTAAGCTATTACATGCAAAAGAAACAGGTTCTAAAATTGGCACTGGTTTAGCTATTGATAAAGATGGGAATGAGACAACAGATCCTAATAAAGTGGAAAATCTTTTGCCATTTGGTGGGCATAAAGGTTCTGGTATTGCTTTGTCTATCGATGCTTTAACTGGTGTGCTGATGGGAGCAAACTTCTCAAATCATATCGTTCGTATGTACGGCGATTACGATAAAATGCGTAAACTAGCCTCTCTTGTTATTGTTATTGATCCGAATAAATTAGGTAATGCTTTATTTGCAACTATGATGTTACAGATGGTGACCGAGCTAAGAGCTGTAAAACCTGTTCCTGGTCGAGAAAGCGTGTTAGCTCCAAATGATCCTCAAGTACAATATGCTAAAGATTGTGATGAAAATGGTGTTCCTATCGCTCCTGGCGTTTACGATTATTTGGTGAGTTAATATGATTATTGGAAGTGTAGATCGTTTAGACTTATTACAATGTGTTGATCAACCTATTGTGGCTTTAATTGAAGAAGCTATGGCTTTGGTTGATAAAGGTGAAATGGGTAAAATTGAATTATCAATGCCAGAATCATTTGTGATTATCACTGATGCTGAAACGAAGCCACTAAGTGATTGTAAATGTGAATACCATGATAAATATATGGATGTTCAAATATTGTTAGAAGGCAAAGAAATCATTGGTCACTCATTACAAAAACCAGATACTGATCATAAATTAGAAAATGATGTTGCCTTTATTGATGAGGTGAATTCTGAAAACTTTATTGAACTTTCTTCTAATGAGTTCGCAATTTTCCCACCAAGAGAATTGCACCGCCCATTATGTAAAGTTAATGACACAATGAAGATTAAAAAAGCAATTGTTAAGATCCCAATTAACTAATTTTTAGGGGTTGATAATTAATCAATAAGCACCTTGTGATTTCGTTAATTTTTGAAATTTCAGGTGCTTTTTTATTTCAATTAAATAATTCTTAAGAACGTTGAATATAAATTGTTATGGTTAAAAAGTGAGATAACTATGAAAGTTAAAAGTGTTGCGGTCATTGGTGAATGTATGGTCGAGTTACAAAAGGCTGGTGAAGGTTATAAACAAAGTTTTGGAGGAGACACCTTAAATACAGCTTTATATCTCGCTCGTCAGACTAAAGATTTAAATGTGAATATTAATTATTTAACAGGTATGGGAAAAGACCCATTTAGTCGTAGTATGATTGATTCGTGGAAAAAAGAAGGAATAACAACGTCATCTATTTATATTTCTGATACGAAATTACCCGGTATGTATGCAATAGAAACATCACCAGATGGAGAAAGAAATTTCTATTATTGGCGTAATGATGCGGCTGCTAGATTTTGGATAAGAGAGTATACTCCTGAAAAGTTGGCAAGCTTATTATCTCAATCAGACTTTTTATATTTAAGTGGGATAAGTTTAGCTATCTTGCCGGAAGATTGCTTAGATATTTTATTTGAAGCTTTAACTATATATAAAAAAGGCAATGGAAAAATTGCTTTTGATAATAATTATCGACCAACTCTATGGGGATCTAAATTACAAACTCAAGAAGTTTATAAGCGAATTCTTTCATTAACTGATATTGCATTTCTGACTTATGATGATGAAGAGTTACTTTATGGTGATACGAGTGAGCAACAATCAATAGAACGGACTCAGAAATTAGGGGTTGGTGAAATTGTTGTGAAACGTGGTGCAGAAGCTTGTTTTGTTATTACACAAGATGAAGGTTTTATTGAAGTTCCTGCAAATCAAGTATTGTCTGTCGTTGATACTACCGCCGCGGGAGATTCTTTTAGTGCGGGATATTTGGCTAAGCGTTTAACTGGTGGGACGATGCAAGAATCAGCGCTTGCGGGCCACTTACTAGCAGGGACTGTTATTCAATATCCTGGTGCAATTATTCCTACGCATGCTATGCCATTACTATAAGGACACGATCAATGACTAACTTATGTAAGCAATTATCAGAAATTAAAGTGATTCCTGTTATTGCGATAAAAGATGCTACTAAAGCTGTAAAATTAGCAGAGATTTTAATAGATAACGGTTTACCATGTGCTGAAGTCACATTTAGGACTGAGGATGCGGCATTAGCAATGAAAAATATGCGAGATGCTTTTCCCTCAATGCTGATTGGTGCAGGTACTGTTTTAAATAAAAAACAAGTGGATCTAGCAATTGATGCTGGTGTTGATTTTATTGTGAGTCCAGGATTGAACCCTGCGATTGTAAAATATTGCCAGCAACGTGATATTGAGATTATACCTGGTGTTAATAATCCTAGTTTAGTTGAGGAAGCAATGGCGTTAGGGTTAAAAACATTGAAGTTTTTCCCTGCGGAACCATCTGGTGGCGTTAATATGTTAAAGGCCTTAACCGCAGTTTATCCTGTGACATTTATGCCAACTGGTGGTGTAACACCTAAAAATATTCATAATTATCTGTCTATTCCTAAAGTTTTCGCGTGTGGTGGTACCTGGATGGTTCCTAATGACTTAATTGATAATAATCAATGGGATGAACTTGCCAGTTTGGTTAGGGATGTATCAAGTATTTTACGATAAAGTAATTGATTGATTAATGTATAAAGGTTTTAAATTGGTCCAATTTAAAACCTTTATTGTATTATAATAATGTTTCATAATACATCTATGGTAGTAGGTGTAATCTTACTAATTTTTACAATGCAATTTAGGCACTCTATCTGTATTGATCGCTATAATTATAAAGGACGTACGACCTTATGACCGAGGTTTTTAATATTGCACAAATTCTTGGCTACTGTAGTTTGTTCTTTGGGTTGCTTAGTTTCTACCAAAAAAAGGATGTTTCTCTTAAAGTATTAATGGCTACTTCTACTGCTTTTAGGTCTGTTCATTATATAATGTTAGATTCCTATACTGCATGTCTAATGGCTGCCATTTCAACAGTTAGAACTTTAATTTCCTTAAAAATATTATCGAAATATGTCGCGTTGTTCTTTATTGTTTTATCAGTTTTTGTTGGATTTTTCGTTGCAGAATCACTAATGGACTGGTTACCCATTTTGTCAACAGTGATTAGTACAGTCGCTTTATTTTTCTTTACCGGGATTATGATGCGCTTTGGTTTAATGTTGGGGTCAATCGTATGGCTAATTAATAATTTTTGGGTCGGCTCTATAGGCGGTGTTCTGTTAGAGTCATTTACAATTATTATTAACATATTAACAATTATAAGGATAAATAGAGATAAAGCTTAATTGCAACCTAATATTTTATGGGTTTAATAATTGAACATTTCTGGAAAATATTTTATCAATGGCTTTGATGTTAACTTAAATACAAAGAAGTTTGCTCCTTTGTTCACATCAGTGCCGAAGTTACCAGCAGAAAACTAAATCCATCATCATCTTCCGCATAGCTACCTACGTGATGATTTTTCTTATTTTACGTTTCGTTAGTCTTGCAGTATTTTCTTGTTTTTTCAATGTCCCCAACAGCTACAGGCTGAGTTTATGCCACCTATGGTGGCGCTTATATTTTTATGGCTACTTTATGGCAGTGGGCAGTCCGATGGTATATGTTCATCGATGTTGGAGTATTGTCGGTTTGTTGGTATGGCAATCATAATGTTCGCTCCACGTAGTACATAATTAACCTTAATAGGTTTAACATACTTTTTCTAATCTGATATGAACAATATAAAGTTATTCACAAAATTGTTTCTTTCCAATATTGACATGGAGACTCACCCAGTTTTCAATCAAATTCCCAAGAAAAATCAACACTAACCTCACCATCCTCATTCTTTAGTTCCTTTCATTTCTCTAAGGGTGCATCTATCGCACGCTTCAGCCTTCAAATGGCATACGATTGCGTTCTCATGCTTTTTAATTTTAGCCGTAAAATAAATAGCCAAGCAATATAGGGTGATCAGTATCAATTTATTGGAGTCTTGTTTCATTGAGTATGCATGAAAATTTGATACTCATTACAAAAGAGCTCACCTATGATCTACTTACATTTTATCTTTGGCTTATGTGTTGTGTTGGCACTTGCATTGGTTGCCAGCCGTAATAAATCTCAAATCAAAATTCGATATATTGTTCAATTGTTGGTCGTGGAACTGGCATTGGCCTATTTCTTACTGAACTCATCGTTTGGGACTAGTATCGTGCGCCAAATATCGTCAGCCTTTGAAGCGCTGATGTCATTTGCTGCGGAAGGGACGAACTTTGTTTTTGGTGGGTTAACTAACGCGGGTGAGTTTAACTTCTTCTTAGCTGTGTTAATGCCAATTGTCTTGATTTCAGCCTTAATTGGTATTTTACAGCACATTAAATTATTGCCGATTGTGATTAAGGCGATTGGTTATGTGTTATCAAAAATTAATGGCATGGGACGCTTAGAATCATTTAATGCCGTCAGCGCATTGATGGTGGGGCAATCCGAAAACTTCATTACGTATAAATCAATTTTAGGCAAAATGTCAGAGCAGCGGATGTATACCTTAGCGGCAACCGCGATGTCGACCGTGTCTATGTCTATTGTGGGTTCTTACATGCAGCTCATTGAACCAAAATATGTCGTTACAGCCTTAATTTTGAATATGTTTAGTAGCTTTACGATTCTATCGGTGATTAATCCATACGATTATGATGCTGAAGTTGATTTTGATGACATGGTCAAAGAAGGAGAGCAAGAGCAACCACGAGAAACATTTTTTGAAATGCTGGGAGAATACATTCTTACCGGTTTTAAAGTTGCAGTGATCGTTGCCGCGATGCTCATTGGCTTTATTGCACTAATCGCTTTAGTGAATAAAGGGTTTGATCTGGTCTTTGGTGTTAATTTTCAATATATCCTTGGTTACGCTTTCTACCCTATAGCTTGGCTGATGGGGATTCCTACTGGTGAAGCGTTACAAGCCGGCAGTATCATGGCAACCAAGTTGGTGACGAATGAATTTGTCGCGATGCTTGCACTCAAAGAGCAGATGGCTGACTTATCGGAAGTAACTATAGGAACCATTTCAGTGTTTCTAGTGTCATTTGCCAACTTTAGTTCTATTGGCATTATCGCGGGTGCCGTGAAAGGGGTGAATGAAGAAAAGGGCAATATGGTCGCGCGATTTGGCTTACGTTTGCTCTACGGTTCAACCTTAGTCAGCATTTTATCGGCAATGATCGCGAATTTGGTGATTGCTTAGTTATCCGAATGCTTAGTTATCCGAAGTTGAGTTTAGTGAGTATTGGCGTGATTGTCATTCCAATACTCCATTGAAGGCAAAGATCACGAGCTATATTGTAAGCTTCAAGGCATTGGCGAGATATTGGTGTCGGGTAGCATGTGAAAAAGGTTTGATGGGTTTATCGCTTAGCTAACCATATCCGCGACATAACTCCTTCTCTTTACCAACAAAAAATACTTGGCATCAAGATTTACAGCCAAGGGAGGGTTGAGGAGTGTAACTTATTTATGCCCCGAAATGAGCGATTAAAAATACTTACTTAATATAGGAATCTAGAACTTTAAGTACCACTTGCATATCGACTTCACGTTGTTCTTTATCATCTTCGAGTACAACATGCTCGAGCAAATGCCCTTTAATTACCTCTCTCATCAAGCCATTCACAGCCCCGCGAATCGCTGCTATCTGTTGTAAAACATCTTGGCATTCATGCTCTTGTTCTAGCATTTTTTTTAGCCCATTTACCTGACCTTGTATTTTGCTTACACGGGTGTTGAGCTTTTTCTGATCTTTGGTTGTATGTGACATAGCTTGTCTTCTTATCATTACAAGTGAGCGATTCTAACCATAATGTAGCACTGAAATTATACTGGGGGGTAGTATTTAATACTGGGGGGAGTATGATTTTAAGTAGTTAAAATAACCACAGAGAATAACAATGAATTTTGTCGCATTATTACAGCAAGGTAACGGTTGGTTTTTTATTCCAAGTGCCATCTTACTTGGCGCTTTGCATGGTTTAGAGCCCGGGCATTCTAAAACAATGATGGCAGCGTTTATTATTGCAGTGAAAGGAACGGTTAAGCAGGCTGTAATGTTGGGGTTGGCCGCGACACTTTCTCATACTGCTATTGTTTGGTTAATTGCTGTTGGTGGTATGTATATTAGTCAGAAGTTCACGGCTGAAGCGGCTGAGCCATGGATGCAACTGGTATCGGGTGTCATTATTGTTTCAACGGGTTTGTGGATGTTTTGGAGAACATGGAGAGAAGAGCGTGCTTGGCATAAAGTGCATCATCATGCTCAAGAATGGACTACCCAAGTTGTCGATACAGGTCATGGGCACATTTCACTCTCTATTGTTGAGGAGGAGGATCGTCAACGCTTTCATTTGCGAACACTCGACGGTAAACCTTTAACAGCGGAAAGCGTTAACATTTCAGTTCCAAGTATAAATGGTCAACCAACTGAGACTTATCATTTTGTTGAGCGTGAAGGGTACTTGGAATCAGACTCTTGCCTTGAATCCTCTGATAATTTTTCAATTACACTAAGCATTGGACATCACGATCATTCTCATGATTTTGCTGTACATTTTAATTCTGAAGCTCATCCACATAGTGAAGCTGAAACGAAAGAATACCAAGATGCACATGAACTCGCTCATGCTCAAGATATTCAAAAACGCTTTGAAAACAAAAGTGTGACCAATGGGCAAATACTTCTTTTTGGTTTAACCGGTGGCTTGATTCCATGCCCAGCAGCGGTCACGGTTTTGCTTATCTGTTTACAACTTAAGGCCATGACGCTTGGTGCGACCTTGGTTGTATCCTTTAGTATCGGCCTTGCATTGACGTTAGTAACAGTCGGTGTTGTGGCTGCGGTTGGTGTGCAAAAAGCGACGTCTAAATGGAGTGGTCTGAATGACGTGGCACGTCGAGCGCCCTATTTGTCGGGAGTATTGATTACCGCGGTTGGTTTGTATATGGGGATTCATGGCTATCTATCACTGATGAATTGAGTTCTTAAATTCACAGGCATATTTGAAGTCATGAATTCTTTTATATTGTCTCATAGCTGGTACATTCCTCTGAATTGGCAAGCACTATAAAGCTATATTGATTAACAACTTGGATCTCTTTCTTGATTGTTGTGTCTTTTCAATTTAAAGTGCTTGCCATGTTTAGGGGTTATTGAGTATTGAAATGATACGCACATGGTTTATTACATTTGCAGCTTTATTTTCGCTTTTGCTTTCAAGCTATAGCGCTGCGACCATGCCTGTATTAATGTTAACCGCTACTCAATGCAACTCAGATAACATGCAGCATCAATCTACGAACCACGTTTCGAGTATGCTCGACCATTCCAACCTCTCAGAATCCTCTCTTGTAAAAAATGATTGTCACTCAATCAAGGCTCAAGCGGATAATTCAAATCATCATAAACATTCTATGACTGATAATTGCTGCGATTCTACTTGTGTCGCCAGCTACGTTTATTTGCCAGCACCCAATGCTCAACTTATTGAAAAATCTAGTTTATTACTGATTGAACCTTCTCTACCTTTCGTGATTTCTCGCCCCTCTAATTCCCTTTATCGACCACCGATAGCTTAACGTCCCAATCGCACGAGTTTTCTCGCTGCGTTATGTCAATCACGGCCATGGTATTTCCATGTGCTGTTGTTTTTCTGTAATTATTGGAACGTTACATTATGACTTTCAAACCATGGACGCTTTACGCGTTAATGGCTGGATTTTGCACTCCTGTTTGGGCGCAAAGTCAGCTAACCAGTGTGATCGAACAAGCTTTAACCATCGACGCTGGTAGACAACAAATTTTGGCTCAATCACTAGCCATACGTGAAAATGGCATTGCTAGTGCCACCCAAGCTGATCCCAAAATAAAACTAGGGGTTGGCGGAATGCCAGTTGATAGTTGGTCCTTAGATAGCGACCCTATGACCAATATTTCTATCGGCTTAATGCAAGAGTTTGGACGTGGCTCAAGCTTAGATTTACAAGCCGAAATGGCCAATAAACAAGCCGACGGTAATGAATGGCAAATTAAAATTCGTGAGCTCACTATTGCCAATACCATTACTCAGTTATGGGCTGAACTGATCTATCAGCAACAAGCTGAAGATATCATCAAAGAAAATACCAAGCTGGTAAAAGAGCTAATAAGGTTTACGGATACCAATTATTCAATGGGTCGAAGTGAATCACAGGATGTGCTGCAAGCAATAGTTCAGCTTGAAAAACTCAATGACCAACTCCAACAAAATCAACAAAACCAACAGCGAATATTCGCTCAACTTTCAGAATGGCTAGGCTCAAGCTGGTTATCAAAACAGCGATCTAATCACAAGTTAGAAAGCCTAAACTGGAGTAAGTTAGAGCAAATATTAGTCCTCCAATCCCATCAAGCCCCACAGAAAACCGAGTTCTATGACCTTTTGAAGCTACACCCTAGTGTTCAAATGGCCGAGACTAATATTGAAGCGAATAAGGTTCAAGTCGATATTGCGGATCAATCTTATAAGCCAAAATTTGGTGTCGAGGTGATGTATGGCTACCGTCAAGCTAATGGCATGAATGGCGAACCAGCTTCCGATTTGGTTAGTGCCTATCTCACCATGGATTTACCACTGTTCACTGATAAACGACAAGACCGACAATATGCGGCGGCTCAATATCAAGTGGGGGCGGCAAAATCCCAACGTGATGTCCTATTACAGCAATTAAACGCCAAAGCTAATGCGATCATGGTTGATCGTAGCAATTTGGAGCAACGACTCGATCGTTATCAATCCCGCCTACTACCTCAAGCTAAGTCGAGAACCCAAGCCGTTGAGCGTGGTTATCAAAGTAATACTAGTCAATTTAATGACGTGGTTGCTGCGATTCGTGATGAGCTCAGTTTAAAACTTGAGTTACAGAGGCTCAGCGCCGATCTCAACATCGCCAATAGTAACTTGGCCTTTCTCTTCAATGGGTTCGATTACCAAATCGACGCTCCAACATTGCCAACCGAACAAAAATAGGATATCCGATGAAATATTTTTCAACCTTAGCTCTGACCTCATTAATCAGCTTAGCAGTCGGTGGCGCCGCGAGTTATTACTATGTAAATAGTCACATGTCATCAATGAGCGCTAATCATTCTGCTAGCAATGCAAAAGCAAGCAATAAAAATGAACCTCTTTATTGGGTTGCACCAATGGATGCCAATTATCGTCGCGATAAGCCTGGCAAATCCCCAATGGGTATGGATTTAGTGCCGGTATATGAAGAAGCCAATACCGCCGATGATCCTGCCGGAACAGTCATCATTTCATCGGCTGTCGAAAATAACCTTGGCGTTAAGGTGGCGGACGTTACGCTTAGCCCTTTGTCTCCACGGATCCAAACAGTGGGTTATATCGCTTTTGATGAAAGTAAATTATGGCAAACCAACGTCCGTGTTAGTGGGTGGGTACAAAAGCTCAACATTAATGCAGTAGGCGAGAAGGTTAATAAAGGCGATGTGTTATTTACTCTTTACTCACCTGAATTGATTAAAGCACAAGAGGAATTACTCAATGCTTACCGAACTAAACGCCAAGGGCTAATTAAAGGCGCAACTGAGCGTTTAGTGACGTTGGGGGTGGATAGAGAACAGATAAAACAAATTGTTCGTAGTGGTAAAGCAGTGACATCTGTTGAAGTTAAAGCCGTTAATAATGGGATCATTGCCAGTTTAAATGTTCGTGAAGGGGGCTATTTATCTCCAGCGCAAGCGGTCATTAGCGCAGGGCCAATCCAACAAGTTTGGGTTGATGCGGAAGTCTTTGAACGTCAAGGACATTGGATTACTGCGGGTACGACCGCTGACATGACATTGGATTCCATTCCGGGGCAATCATGGCAAGGGATCGTGGATTACGTTTACCCAATACTCGATCCAAAAACTCGTACTTTGCGAGTTCGTTTAAAGTTTGATAATCCCGATGGCAAGCTCAAACCCAATATGTTTGCCAATATCAGCCTGAAACCGAAAACCGATGGCAAGGTGATTAATATTCCGCGCGAATCGGTGATCCGCTCAGGCAATATGACTCGGGTAGTATTAGCGCAAGGCGAAGGGAAATATCGCTCTGCTCGTATAAAAGTTGGCCGTGAAGCCGACGATAGAGTGGAGGTGTTAGAAGGATTAACGACTCAAGATAAAGTCGTCACTTCCGCTCAATTCATGTTGGATTCTGAATCTAGCCAAAATGCAGAGTTAAGCCGAATCAATGGCTCAGAACCGAAAGGAGAAACCGTCTGGGCAGAGGGGAACATTAATACCTTAATGGCCGATTTTGGCATGGTCATCATTGATTTTAACGCGATTGATAAATGGCACTGGCAAGCTGGCCAAATGAGTTTTGAAACGTCAGATGACCTTGATCTATCGCCTTTTAAAGCCGGTCAAACCATTCGATTTCTGATTGAAAAAGTCAAAGATGATTACCGCATTATTGATATTCAAGCTCAAGGAGGTCAATCATGATCCCGGCGATTATTCGATGGTCGATTCAAAATCGATTTATGGTCATCATCGCTGCCATTTTATTGACCGCAGCGGGTTTATATAGCGTCAAAAATACTCCGGTTGATGCACTGCCAGATCTATCTGATGTGCAAGTAATCATCAAAACTTCGTACCCAGGACAAGCGCCACAGGTAGTAGAAGATCAAGTGACTTACCCTTTAACTACTGCGATGCTCGCTGTCCCAGGAGCCGTCACTGTTCGAGGTTATTCATTCTTTGGAGACTCGTATGTTTATATCATTTTTAACGATGATACCGACATGTACTGGGCTCGTTCACGAGTTTTAGAATACCTAAGCCAAGTTGCGCCTAAGCTTCCACCACAAGCGAAACCCACGCTAGGGCCTGATGCTACAGGCGTTGGTTGGGTGTACAGCTATGTTCTACAAGACAAGACTGGTAAGCACGATCTTTCAGAGCTACGTAGCTACCAAGATTGGTTTTTGAAATATGAGCTGCAAACCGTGGATGGAGTATCGGAGATCGCCACTGTCGGCGGCATGGTGAAGCAATATCAAATACAAATTGATCCCGCAAAATTACGTGCTTACGACTTAACACTGCAGCAAGTCAATTCTGCTATTTCTCAAGGTAATCAAGAAGCGGGAGCATCCGTTATTGAAGTGGCTGAAGCTGAGCACATGGTACGAACCACCGGCTATTTAAGCAGCGTGGAAGACATCAAAGCTTTGCCTCTTAAAGTTACAGAAAAAGGCACGCCTTTGTTGTTGGGCGATATTGCCGATATTAATATTGGCCCACAAATGCGTCGTGGAATTTCTGAATTAAATGGCGAAGGTGAGGCCGTCGGTGGTGTGGTGGTCATGCGCTATGGCGAAAATGCGAGCCAAGTGATCGCCAATGTTAAAGCTAAGCTTAAGCGTTTAGAAAAAAGCCTACCTGATGGTATTGAAATTGTGCCGACTTATGATCGTTCCAATTTGATCGATCATGCAGTCAAAAACTTATGGCAGAAGTTAGCGGAAGAATTCATTGTCGTGGCAGTGGTTTGTGCCTTGTTTTTATTCCACATTCGCTCATCTCTGGTTATCGCAATCAGCTTACCTATCGGTATTTTATCGGCTTTTATCATCATGCACTGGCAAGGGATCAACGCCAATATTATGTCTTTAGGCGGCATCGCTATTGCCATTGGTGCCATGGTCGACGGTGCCATTGTTATGATCGAAAATGTTCATAAACACATGGAGCGCACTCCGCTCACCGATAAAAACCGCTGGCAAGTGATTGGTGATGCAGCCGCAGAAGTGGGCGCACCGTTATTTTTCTCATTACTGATCATTACCTTGAGTTTTGTTCCAGTCTTCGCCCTTGAAGGACAAGAAGGCAAAATGTTCTCTCCATTAGCCTTTACTAAAACCTTTGCGATGGCTTCATCCGCAGCCTTGGCTATAACTTTAGTACCCGTGTTAATGGGCTATTTTATTCGAGGAAAAATTCTTCCAGAACATAAGAATCCGGTTAATAAAGGGCTAGTTGCGCTCTATCGCCCATTGCTCAACTTGAGCCTGACTTATCCTAAAACGATTGTGGTTATCGCTATCTCGCTAATGGCATCTACTTATTACCCAATCAGTAAAATTGGTAGTGAGTTTATCCCACCGTTAGATGAAGGGGATTTGATGTATATGCCAACCACTTACCCAGGTATTTCCATTGGTAAGGCGCGTGAGCTATTGCAACAAACCAACAAGTTGATCAAAACCGTACCCGAAGTGAAAACGGTATGGGGAAAAATTGGCCGAGCGGAAACCGCAACCGATCCTGCACCGCTCACTATGATTGAAACCACCATTCAATTAAAACCTAAATCAGAATGGCGACCTGGAGTTACCTCGGAATCTTTGCGAAAAGAGCTTGATGCTTTGATTCAATTCCCCGGACTCACCAATGCTTTCGTTATGCCAATCAAAACTCGTATCGATATGCTTGCCACAGGGATCAAAACGCCAATTGGGATCAAAATATCCGGCCCAGATCTTAAGGTTATTGAAAAGATTGGTGCTGAGCTTGAACCGGTTTTAAATCAAGTAGCAGGCACTACATCCGTCTATGCCGAGCGCGTTGCTGGTGGTCGTTATGTCACGATTGATATTAAACGTCGTCAAGCGGCTCGTTACGGTTTAAGTATCCAAGATGTTCAGCGCGTTGTTTCTACTGCGGTGGGCGGCATGAATGTTGGGGAAACCATTGAAGGTCTAGAGCGTTATCCAATCAATGTTCGTTACCCTCAATCTTATCGAGATTCGGTGGTCAAACTGCAAAGCTTGCCTTTGGTTACGCCGAATGGCGCTCGTATCGCACTTGGTGATGTTGCTGATATTCGATATGAAGATGGCCCACCAATGATTAAAACCGAGAACGCACGACCGAATGGTTGGGTATTTGTTGATATTGATAACCGAGATTTAGGCTCTTACGTGCAAGAAGCTCAAGCTATTGTCGCGCAAGAGGTACAGCTTCCTGCTGGCTACTCTTTAGCTTGGTCTGGGCAATATGAATATATGGAACGCGCCAAAGCAAGACTAAGCGTTGTGGTTCCGGTGACCTTAATCATCATTATGTTGTTGCTGTATTTAAGTTTTAAACGTGTTGGCGAAGTGCTCATTATCATGGCGACTCTACCTCTCGCGATGGTTGGCGGCTTATGGCTGATGTGGCAGCTCAACTACAACTTCTCGATTGCTGTCGGAGTCGGCTTTATTGCACTGGCTGGTGTGGCGGTAGAGATTGGCGTGATCATGCTGGTCTACCTCAATCAAGCTTGGCACTTAGCCGTTATTGAGTCTGAAAGAGACCATAAACCACTTACCCATCAGTCACTCATTACGGCAATTAAGCAAGGTGCCGGATTACGTGTTCGCCCAGTCATGATGACGGTACTGACGGTCATTATCGGTCTAGTACCCATTATGTACGGATCAGGTACTGGCTCAGAAGTCATGCAACGAATTGCCGCACCTATGATTGGCGGCATGGCATCGGCATTGATACTGACACTAGTAGTACTCCCCGCCATTTTTAAATTATGGAAACAACATTCACACCAATTAACCAAGTATCCAAAAACCAAGCACCAATTAACTAGGCATCAAAAATCATAGCTCTGAAAAACTGACATTAATCATTAACCATAAATCAACTAGGCGGGTATCACTGCCTAGTCATTTAAAAGGAAAATAAAATGAAAAAGAACCTAATCACAACGACCATCGCGCTTAGCCTAGTCATGACATCTTCATTTGTTATGGCTGACATGAAAGATCACAACATGGGCTCAGAACACATGGAAGGTCATTCAATGAACATGGAAAGCATGGATATGGATGGTATGGATATGAGTGAAATGGACATGAAGGGCATGACCGAGGTGGGCATGCCAGCCAAAGGCGTGAAACCTAATAAGGTTGTTCAAGTGATCCTTGCTGATGATATGAGCATCACCTTCGCTGGAAATGCCGATATACAACCGAATGATGTGGTGCAATTTGTCATTATGAACAAAGGCAAGATCGACCATGAATTCACGATTGGCAGTGAAAAAGAGCAAACTGAACATCGTGAAATGATGAAAAATATGGCAGGAATGAGTCATGACCATGATTCAGGAAATAGCGTCACCGTTGCACCCGGTAAAGCTAAGCAAATGCTATGGCACTTCCATGGCAATCCTAATGTCGAATTTGCGTGTAATATTCCAGGTCATGCAGAAGCGGGGATGGTCAAAAAAATAACGCTATAGGTAATATTCATTTCAATAGTTGAAAGGGTAATAATGAAACACCACCTATTTGAAGATCTTCCTAAAATAGGTGGTGTGTTTAATTATCTTTTTATTGCAACGCTTTGCTATTGAGCGATACCATGCAAGTCCGTTGTTAAGTAAAGATCCCGTTATGTCTGATGAAAAACTCGCGCTCGAGTGGATGCGCCAACAAGCTCGTAAAATTGACCCATACGTCGTCAACCCGTCATTTGATGAATGTGTTGAGTTGATCGATCCTGCCTTTAAAAAAGGAAAGAGCGTTGCGCAGCTGAAATATTTATTGTCAGAAGCTGACCGTCGAGCGGGGGCTGCTGAGCGTAAACATGCGGCGCTAAAATATGCCAAAGAAAAGAACCCCAATGCTGGGCAAGTGCTGCGTCTGCAAAGCAAACTTCAGCAAGTTCAATTGGCGTTAAAATTGGCGACGGGTGATAGCAATATGACGATATCGCAATTCTGCGCTGAGTATGATGTGACAAAGAAAGACGGTAGCGCCGCTTGGCATGAAACCTTAGTGCAACTGAGCAAGAAAAAGTAATCACTGCAACATTCCGTATCCGATCTGATGACCGCATGGTACTCTGATTTTATATTCGTTTAATTATGCCTGTTCGTTTTACTAGACACCGCATACTAGACGTGACGATGAGTTACCGTTGGTTGGAGTAGATAAAGATGAACGTGGATAAAGCAAAAAAACGCATCGCAAAGCTGGTTAAACGAGGCTTTAAAGGATACCCACAAATTACCCTGCAATATTTTGGCCCGAACCTAGATTGTGCTACCGAGGTGGTAGTCAGTTTTACTTTAGAAGAAGGTGCGGAAGTTCAAGAAGAGCGTTTTTCGAGTGAAACCGATGTTCGAGAGCATGAAGTGATCCAATCAGCCTTGATTAAAATTATTGACCGCGCAGATGCTAAATCCGTCATGCAAGTAGAAGGCGTGTCGGTTAAGCAATAGGTTGTTTGACGTTATTGAGAATTAAACATTGAGCCACCGATTTCCTATTTTGATGAATAGAGAATCGGTGGCTCAGTCGTTTTTGTTCAGTGCTATTTGAATGGAAATTCTCGCAGTTATACTTTTAAAATTAGCTATTATGCTTCTAAAATCGCTTGTAATTCGGTTAACGAACTTACGGTGTAGTGTGGAGTAATGCCATCGGTGAGAACGACTTGGTAAGTGAATTTACAGGTAAGAGAAGGAAGTGTGTAGTTAGATTGAGCACAATACTATCAATGAATTCAACATGGTCGATAATCTGGTTGGTTAAAAGTGAGAAGTAAAGCAGTAATTATTCCTAAACGGAATCTAACCTTGAATTTCTTTCACTATAATTAATCGAATAAGCACTTTATAGTCAGTCATATGCAAAGGAATAAAGGCTGTATGTAACAAGGTGTTTTGTCTTATTAATTGAGCTTATATCACACTTTTATACGTGGTTATTATATTTTCACGCCTGGCTTAAATGGTAAATATCATGAGGGTAATTAAGCCTTTTAATTATTGTGGGTATTATGGCTTGAGAATATTAATGGCTAATAACAAATAGTAAGGCGCTTTGGTACGTTAATATTATGAAAGGATCCCTTTAAAAAAGAATAAAAAACGTGAAATATAATAATGATAAAGGAAATATTATGAAAAAAATAATTTTGGGACTTGCTGCTGTATCTATTCTTGCTGCTGGAACTTCGAACGCGGCTACCTATAAGTTAACAGTGCCTCATGTGACGACAATCGATGGGTATAACCACCAATCATTACTGGTATTTAAGAACTTCGTTGAAGTCCGTTCTAACGGTCAGATTGAAGTGGCTATCTATCCTTCAGGTCAACTGTGTTCGAGTGCGAAAGAGTGTATAGCTGGTGTTCAGGTTGGTATGTTTGATTACTTCCAAACAACGATTCCTGAGCTAGGTAACTACTGGGAACCAGTAAGTGTGTTTGATTTACCTTACATGTTACCAAATGACCGTGTTGCTGAGTGTGTTTATAGTAATGAGAAGTTTATTAGTGATGTACGCAACGAGCTGATTAAAAAAGCCCCCAATATACGTCTGATGGCTGTGTCGAATTCAGGTGGTTGGCGTAATATTGCCACGACGAACAAGCAAGTTAAAACTCCTGATGATATGAAAGGTCTTAAGATCCGTACCGTTCCTGCAAAGGTGCAGCAAGATTTAGTTAGGGCATTAGGTGCGACTCCAACACCTATCGCATGGCCTGAAGTGTACACGGCTCTGTCAACTAAGATGGTCGATGGTACGAAGAACGGTATTGTTGATATTGTTATGAATAGGTTTCATGAAAGCTTGAATTATATAATTCTTGATGGTCACGGCTATATGGGGGGAGCTTGGGTCTTTAATGACAAAAAATTCAAGTCATTCCCAGATGATATTAAAAAAATAATTATCGATGGGGTGGCAGCTCAAAATCAATATCTTCGTGCTTACCCAAAACACAAGGAATATTCAGCATACGAAGAATTTAAAAAAGCGGATGGTGTTATTTATAATCCAACTGAAGAAGAGAAAAAGGCATTTAAAACTGCAGTTCTTCCAGTTAAAACTGCACTCCTAGAGTCCACTGGTGCTGAAGGTCAGAAATGGCTAGATCGCTTCGAAACTGAAATTAAAAAATGCAAAGTTAAAATTCAAGCTAACTACGATATTCAATTGAACTAAAAAAGCATTAGATACAAATTAAAGTGAGCGCACTCTTGGTGTGCTCATGCCCATCATTTTAAAAACAGCAGTACAAAAGAACAAACATATTCCTATGTGCTTAATATTATATTTTTCAATTTTGGAAGCTATTTAAATGGAATTTTTTCAAACTACAACCGGTTTTACTATTAGCCACAAAAATAGAATTGTATTCGAACATTCAAAAATAAATCCTTCGATATATCTAGGTATTGGTCAAGGTACTTTTGATATGTATCGAGGTAACTTTGATATTTTTGATTACGTTTCGGAACGTTTGCCACTAAAGGAATTATCGATTGTTGAAGAGTCAAATGTCGTTGTTGTGACTTTTATTCTTGATAATGAGCCAGTGCTTGAAGTGAGGTTTTTTGAAACTGTTGAGGCGCGATTGAAAATTGAATTTGCCAGTTTGGTCGCTAAGTATAATCGCTTTTGGATTCGTGTTCCTGCTACAGAAAATGAAATGGTTTATGGTTGTGGTGAACAGTTAAGCCATCTTAACTTGCGAGGCAAGAACTTCCCATTATGGAGTTCGGAGCCTGGTGTTGGTCGAAATAAAAATACCTATACTACGTGGCAAGCGGATGTGAACGACAAAGCTGGTGGTGATTATTACACTACTAACTACCCTCAACCTACGTTCGTGTCTGATAAGAAATATTTTTGTCACCTCGAGACAACAGCGTATGCTGATTTTGATTTCACTCATCATGAATACCACGAATTACACTGTTGGTGTATTCCAGAATACCTCTTATTAGATTCAGAGGAATCCTTTCCTGCGCTTATGACAAATATTACTGATGTGTTTGGTCGCCAACCTGCTTTACCTGAGTGGGTTTATGATGGGGTGATTTTAGGGATTCAAGGTGGTACTAAGGTTGCATTAGATAAAGTTTCAGCAGCTCGAGAAGCAGGGGTTGCAGTGTCTGGTGTTTGGTGTCAGGACTGGCAAGGTATTAAAGAGACATCGTTTGGTAAGCGTTTGCAGTGGGATTGGCAATGGAATGAGGGGTTATATCCAGAGCTAGATACTAAGATCTATAAGATGAAAGAAGATGGTATTCGCTTTCTTGGGTATATAAACCCGTACGTTTTATCTGATTTCCCATTATATGAAGAAGCACAAAAGAAAGGCTACCTGGCAACAAAAGAGGATGGTTCAAAATATTTGGTTGATTTTGGCGAGTTCTATTGTGGTGTCGTTGATTTTACAAATGCAGAGGCGTGCGAGTGGTACAAAGGTGTTATTAAGCAAAACTTGATAGATTTTGGTCTTGATGGTTGGATGGGCGATTTTGGTGAATATTTACCAACAGATTGTTCTTTACATAATGGTGTTAGTGCTGAGATTGAACACAACAAGTGGCCTTATCGCTGGGCTAAAGTACAGCATGAAGCAATTGAAGAAGCAGGAAAGACCAATGATATTCTCTTTTTTATGCGCGCAGGCACAACGGGAATACAAGGTTATTGTCATGCTTTGTGGGCAGGTGATCAATCAGTGATTTGGGAGAAAGATGACGGGCTAGCGTCAGTTATTCCAGCAGCACTTTCCGCTGGGTTAATGGGGAATGGAATCAGTCATAGTGATATTGGAGGATACACCACGTTGCATGGAAATAAGCGATCAAAAGAATTATTTCAGCGGTGGGCAGAAATGGCAGCATTTACTCCTATTATGCGTAGTCATGAAGGTAACCGCCCTGATGATAACCATCAGTTTGATACTGATTCTGAGACTATCGATCATCTTGCCCGTATGACAAAGATTTACGCATATCTTAAGCCGTATATAAAAGCGGCAGTCGAGGAAAATGCTTCTCTAGGTATACCGGTTCAACGTCCTCTTTTTATGCACTACGAGGATGACACGGAGGCTTACAACATCCAGTACCAATACTTGTTTGGGCGTGACCTGCTAGTAGCTCCAGTATATAACCAAGGTGAGTTGACTAAGGAGCTTTATCTACCACAAGATCAATGGGTTCATGTGTGGAGTGGGGAAACTTTCACTGGTGGTTGGATTAGTGTTGATGCACCTATTGGTCAGCCCCCGGTGTTTTATCGAAAAAGTTCACAAGATATAGCACTTTTATCAGGGCTTAAGGATATTTAAGCTGAGCTGTGGATGATAAATAAACTAAATGCCCAAGTCGTGATTAGATTTGTTTAGAACGATCAATCACAAGGACTTGGGCGTAGTTAATCTAGAAGCTATGTAATTAATATTGATGGTAGAGGTTCTGTGTCAAAGTGTACGAATATTTACTATCGAAATTTAGATATCATCCGATATAGCAGAGAGTTGGGTTTGTTTGTTGACACTCTTATCCTTAATTGAGGTGACTTGGTTTCTACTGGTGATTCTCTATAGGGAATTAGTCATCGCAATCGGGGCTGATATTATTCTCGACACTTTGAATGAAAGCTAGGCTTGCTGGATCAACAAAGTTAGAGTTCCATGATAGGCCTACTGACCATTCGGCATGCTCGCCAGTCAATGGGATAAACCTGATTTTTGGCTGGCTAATCCGAGCAACACTAGCCGGTATAATTGTGTAGCCTAGTCGTGCAGAAACAAGGGCGAGTAATGTAATGATATCATCAGCTTCTTCGGCAATTGGTGGCCGTTGCTGTACCTCCCATAAGTAAGAGGTGATATGTTTGTTCATTGTCGGATTCTTACCTCGACTGAGTGCTAGATAGTTAATATGGCTTAGTGATGCCCATAGATTATCTTCATTCACTACTTCATCTTTATGAATGGCTATTGCTAGGCGGTCTGAAAAAAGTGGGATAGCTTTTAAAGGGGGAGGCACAGGTAGTCGGTCAAAGCCAAGTTGTAAGTTACCTAGTAGCATCTCTTCAGTAAGAATATGGGATGGGTAGTCATTTAAGCTGACATGCACATTTGGGTGATCTTGCTTAAAGCGAGCTATGTAATTTGGGGCTTCGTGGAGAGATGAAATACCAAAGCCAATATTTAAATGACCGGATGTTCCTTCTGCAACAAATGTAGACAATCTCTTAAAAGACTCAAATCCTTTTAAGAGACGTCTCGCTTCTGGCAATAAAATTCTACCCATTGGGGTTAATTCTGCGCCATGTCGGCCGCGATCAAACAACACCACATTAAGGTTATCTTCAAGACGCTTCATTTTTTTTGTCAGCGCAGACTGGCTTATATGAAGGTGTTCTGATGCGACTCGAAAGTTCTTGTCATCAGCGAGTTGGCAAAAAGTGCGAAGTAAAGCTATATCCATTCTATTCTGGAATCGAAAATTGAATTTGTTTCACTATAACTAATTTAATGAGCGATTTATAGTAACTTTTATGCAGCATAACTGTAACAAGTTGGATGCCGGTGAAAGTTCTATTTAATTTCTTTTATAGGTGCTTTCCTGCAAGCCTTTCTTTCTTGTTTAAGTTTTAGATGGAGAATCAGCATACGCGTTCATGGTATTAATCATTATTATAATTAACCAAACAGGAATTCTATGTTACGAACTATTGAAAGATCTCTCAATGTCATCACAACGCCATTAGCGAAATTTCTCCGTCATACGGCGGGCATCTTATTGCTTATCATGGTGGTGGTGGTTTTTGGGCAGGTGCTATTCCGCTACTTATTTAATTTACCTCTTAGTTGGACGGATGAGCTGTCTCGATTTTTGATGATTTATATGACGTACCTGTGCCTGCCTTTTATTTATTTAACCGATAAAAATATAGCGATGACTTTTGTGACGGAGATTGTTGAGAAAAAGTTTCCTCGTATATTCGCTTTATTGTCTCTTATCGGCCATATAGCCGCGATCCTTGTGTTTGCTATTTGGGTTAAGTTCGGTTGGGCGTTCTTAAGTACAGGATCGGTACATGCAGATAGTTTGCCAATCCAAATGTACTTCGTATATATAGCACCGCCAATAATGATGGTTGTCACTATGTTATATGCAATTCAAAAAATTATTGCTTGCTTGCGTGCTCTTTTAGGTGATTTTGAAGACGTATCTCAGATAAGTGAGACAGAAAGGATGTTTGAATCTCTCTAAATCGAAAATCATACAGATTAAAAGCGTATCACCTTGAATTGAAATTTGCTTCTAAGGGAAGGAACAGAACATGATGTCACCGGTTTTCTTAATATATTTTCTGGCGCTGTTAGTAATTGGCGTTCCTGTTATTTTTACTTTAGGGCTCTCGCCAATAATAAGCCTGTTTCAGAATGATCAAATGTTGTTCGCCAATATGCTTTACCAGCGTTTGTATTCAGGATTGGACAGCTTTCTACTGTTAGCGCTTCCATTCTTCATGCTTGCAGGGGAATGTATGACGATCGGCGGTATTACACCGCGTATCATCGCTTTTTCTCAAACTATGGTTCAGCACCTTCGAGGTGGTTTGGGTCATGTGGTTATTCTTGCTTCGACGCTCTTTGGTGCATTAACTGGCTCAGCTGTAGCAGCAACCTCTGCTATTGGAGGGATGTTGATTCCAGAAATGAAAAAGTACAACTATGACACTGGGTATGCAGCAGCACTGACAGCAGCGGCTACCGTGCTAGGGAACATCATTCCTCCTTCGGGAATAATGCTTCTTTATGCGTTTGTAATGAACACATCTGTTTCTGCTATGTTTTTGTCAGGTGTCACTCCTGGAATTATTTTTTGTCTCGGTTTAATGGTGATGAATCGCTATCAGATCCGTAAGTATCCTTCAGTTCAGTCAATGGAGAAGGCACCAGCAATGGAGCGTAACCAAGCGTTCAAGTTAGCGATTCTTCCTTTAATGACCCCTATTATAATCTTAGGTGGTATTTACGGTGGTGTGTTCACGCCAACGGAGGCGGCAGCGGTTGCTGTGGCTTATTCTATCTTCGTATCTATTTTTATTATTCGTGCAACTAACATAAAAGTCACTTACGCATTGTTCGCAAAAGTGGCAGTGAATGCGGCCTCTATTCTTATCATTATCGCAGCCGCAAGTGGTTTTGCTTCAGTGATCAGCTTGTCTGGTGTTTCAGGTACTGTGGCTGACTTTATGGTTGGCATTACGGATAACCCGTACTTGTTGTTTGCGATTATCAATGTGCTGTTGTTTGTTATTGGTATGTTCTTGGATGCTGGCCCTGCAATTTTAATTTTTGCTCCGATTTTTGCGCCAATCATGATTAGTGCTGGTGTTGATCCTGTGCATTTTGGTGTTGTGATGACTGCAAACTTATCAATCGGTTTAACTACTCCGCCGATGGGCTTGGTTCTTTTCGTTGCATCTGGTGTTTCAAAGGTACCTATTTCGGAAATATCTAAGAAGATAATCCCATTCCTGTTCGTCGAGATGGCTATTATTTTTGTTATTTCATGCTTCCCTCAATTGGTGATAGGTCTTCCAAAGCTAGTTGGAATAATGTGACAAAAGCTTGAAATCAACGTTGTGCTAGGGCGCTTTTCAAATTGTGAGGTTGATATGATCAGAGATAAAGGTGACATCAAGATTAAGGCATCCAAGATAATTTTAGCTCTTGGTGGGGCGGATAATATCGTCAAAGGGAACATTGATAATTGTGCAACGCGACTTCGAATTCAGATAAGAGATCTTAAGCTCATTGATGACAAATCATTGCGTAAGCAAGGTGCGCTTGGGTTTATTCGATTGCCAGATAATCATATTCAGGTTGTATTCCTTAATGTGCATGAAATCGCTGAACAATTAAGAGAAATAGTCGATTCGTGATGATCAGGCCGATTAACAATAGTAAATGGAAATTAAGTTCATAACAAAAATAGCAAAAGAAGGCAGGTAGGATAAAAATGAACGATAAATATGAAATCCCTAAAGTAGGTTTGGGTTTGTGGAAGATTGAGAAAGACCAATGTGCACAAACAGTCTATGACGCAATAAAAATTGGTTATCGATTGTTGGATAGTGCGTGTGACTATGGGAACGAAAAGGAAGTTGGTCTGGGGATTAGATCTGCTATTCAAGATGGACTAGTCAAGCGTGAGGAGCTTTGGGTAACGTCAAAGCTTTGGAATACTTATCACAAACCTGAGCATGTTCGTCTAGCTCTCGAACGCACACTTGAAGATCTAGGTTTGGATTACCTTGACTCTTATCTCGTTCATTTTCCTATCGCTCAACCATATGTACCATTTGAGACTCGTTACCCTCCGGAATGGATTTTTGATCCTCAAGCGGATGAGCCGAAGATGATGATAGAACCTGTTCCTTTATTTGAAACTTGGCAGGCAATGGAAGATCTTGTTAAGGCCGGATTAGTTAAACATATTGGAGTGTGTAATTACAATTCAGGGTTGTTACATGACCTTATGGCTTACGCAAAAATCAAGCCGAGTGAATTACAAATTGAGTCTCACCCATATCTAACACAAGAGCGATTAATTAAGCTTGCTAAAAATTATGGCGTTTCAGTTACAACCTTTTCGCCACTTGGTGCATTGTCTTATCTAGAGCTAAATATGGCTGATCAATTGGAGTCTGTATTGGAGCAAGAAGTGGTGCGTGGCGCAGCTAAAAACCATAACAAAACTCCTGCTCAAGTGGTTTTGCGTTGGGGGGTTCAGCGTGGCTGCACCATCATTCCAAAGAGCTCTAAGGTGGAGCGCTTGAAGGAGAATCTTTCAATATTCGATTTTGAATTAACTGAAAGTGAAATGACGTCAATATCAGCATTGAATATTAACCGCAGATTTAATGATCCTGGGGACTTTTGTGAAGCCGCATTTAACCATTTCACACCAATTTACGATTAAGGGATAAACATGAGCATGTTAAACAAAATGTCACCAGCATTCGAATTTAAAGTAAGTAATTTCCCAACGGTTATTGAAAATGATGGCTCTGTTAAGACCTTGGCAGAAGCTAAGTTGTGGGTAGAAGAGAATCGTGAGCACTTAGAAGCAGAATTAAAATGTACAGGGGCTCTTTTATTTCGAGGTTTCCCAGTTATTGATGCTGAAAGCTACGATGCCTTCTTTGCTTCATTTGGTTATGACAATTTTACTTACAAAGAGTCATTATCGAATGCGGTTCGTATCAACTTTACGGAGTTTGTTTTTACGGCAAATGAAGGGCCTAAAGAACTCCCAATTCACCTACATAATGAAATGGCACAAACACCAATTTACCCTAACCGGATTTCATTATTTTGTGAAAGTCCAGCTGAACAGGGGGGAGCAACGGTTTTGTGTCGTTCAGATATGATTTACAACGAACTTATTCAAATTGAACCTGAGCTTACAAATAAGTTGGAGGAAGTTGGGGTTAAGTACACAACCACAATGCCTGGTGGTGATTGTGCGGAATCAGCTCAAGGCCGCAGTTGGTTGAGCACGTTGAGTGTTGATAATGAACAGCAAGCGGAAGTTAAATTGAAAGAGTTAGGTTATTCTTGGGTGTGGAAAGAAAACGGTGATTTACTAGCTCAAACGGCTGCACTTCCTGGTATAAAAACAATTTCTGATGGTCGTAAGGTTTTCTTTAATCAAATTATCGCAGCATTTGAAGGTTGGGAAGGAGTAAAAGATAATCCGTCGAAAGCTCTTTGTTTTGGTGATGACACTGACATCCCTAAGTCATTTTTAGAAGTCATTTCTAAGATATCAGCGGATCTAACATTCGACCTTAATTGGCAGGCAGGAGATGTTGTGATAGTCGATAACAATCTTGCTATGCATGGTCGTCGCCCTTTCTCTGGTGATAAGAAACGCAAAGTAATGGTTGTTTTGGGTAAATAATCACTATTTTGACTTGATTGGGGAACTCGGTGGTTATTTGGTATACCGAGCAGAAAGTTAATCAATCGATCTCTCACTAAGTATTGGAGTAATAATAGGTTGTTTGACGTTATTGAGAATTAAACATTGAGCCACCGATTTTCTATTTTGATATGAATAGAGAATCGGTGGCTCTGTCGTTTTGGTTCACTGATATTTGAAGACGGTATTATGCTTCTAAAATCGCTTGTAATTCGGTTAACGAACTCACGGTGTAGTGTGGAGTAATGCCATCGGTTGCCATTGCGCCGTGTGGATTTAGCCAACAAGTCTCAATCCCGAAATTGATGCCGCCAAGAATATCTGAATGCAAGTTATCACCGACCATCAGCACTTTAGATTTACATGGATTACCCGCGCGCTGTAGAGCATGTTCAAAGATGATGCTATCCGGTTTTGCCATGCCGACTTCTTCTGAAATGATCACTTGATCTATGTAGCTATCCATTCCAGTACGAGCCAGTCGAATCGCTTGTAAATCGGTAAAGCCATTAGTAATGATGCCAACTTTGGCTTTGCCCGTAATCGCTTCCATTAACTCTTTGGCACCGGGTAAAACAGAACAAATATCAGCCATGGCTTCTAAAAATGCAGAGTTCAGTTCCGCTGGCGTGGTGTTTAGTCGCTGCGCCCATGAATCAAAACGAGTGTGCTTGAGTTGGTCGGCCGTGATATCGCCATTTTGATAATCAACCCAAAGCGGCTTATTCACTTCTTGATAAGTGGCAAAATCTTGCGCTGTGAAGTCGACGCCTTTGCGAGAAAACATCAATTGCATGCCTTTGAATGCATCAAAATGGAAAAGGGTTTCGTCGGCGTCAAAGAAAATCCAGTCGTACTTCATGGTTGCTTCCTATGATATGAGATAAGTATTAAAAGGCAGGAATTTGAAACACTGCCTAGGAAATGAAAACAGTAAGAATGGTAACGTTTTAGATTAACTACTCGGCGTACCTTGATGGTGCGCGATATTACCTACTTCCAATAGCGGTGCTACATCAAGATCGGCTGCATTCATCATTTTTGAAATACGTTGTACCGATGAAAGCAGTAGCGATTGTTCCCATGAGTCGAGATTTTGGAAACGCTGAATAAAGTGATCTTGCAATGGTAGCGGCGCTTTTTCTAGCAGCTCTGCACCTTCTTCGGTTAAGTAGGCATGCACTTTACGCTTATCAAGCTGGCTGCGTTGGCGCTGAACTAAACCACGTTTTTCAATGCGATCAATAATGGTCGTCGCGGTCGCTTGGCTCATATTGGTGTTCATGGATAACTGACGGATCGTTACTTCACCTGAGTCACGAATTGAACGCATGAGGAGGAGTTGTGGCCCAGTTAAACCAAGCTCTTTATTGAGTTGTCGTGAGTGTAGATCGATCGCGCGAATAATTTGTCGAATGGCGATCAGAACTTCTTCGTGTTTATCCATGTTATTGCCCCTGTTTTGGAGAGCAGAAAATACATTATTTCCTTATGTGCGCAAAGGATTAATTACGTTTAAGTGGTGAATTGTTTATCTTACGAAAAAACGTGCTATTTAAGTGCTTTTTCCTTGCTCTACTGATTGCCTAAGAGAAAGCTGCCAAAGGTGGCAGCTTGATAGATTACCGTTGAGTCATGATTATTTAGCGGCGGCTTTTGCTTCGGCTACCCAAGCATCAAATTGCTTTTGGTGTGCTTTGATCCAGCCATTAGCATGCGCTTCAATATCTGCAGGCTTGTTTTGGCCTTTTTGCATCATTAGGTTTTCAGCACTGATATCGTTGATATTCAACTTCATAATAGCAAACAGTTTGGCGGCCGCTGGGTTCTCTTGTGCGAATTGCTTGTTAGCAATGATGTGCATAGAGTTCATTTGGAAGCCGTAGTTCTTACCGTTTGGTAGTGTGGTATCAATATCGCTACGGTCACCCGGTAGAGATGAATGAGGTACTTCTAGCCATACTACGTCTTTGCCCGGAACCAATACGCCACTTACCCAATAAGGTGTCCATGTGTAGTAAAGAATCGACTCACCGTTTTTGTAGCGAGAAATGGTATCAGCGATGATCGCCGCGTAGTTACCTTGGTTGTTATCGATAGTGCCTTCTAAACCAAAATCTTTCATTTGGTGAGCGACCACCTCTTCACAACCCCAACCCGGATTACAACCTGTTAGGTCAGCTTTACCATTACCGTTGGTATCAAACAACTTCGCCAGTTCTGGATCTTTTAACTGACCAATATTGGTGATGCCATATTTGTCGGCGGTCTTCTTATCAATCAAGTAACCTTGTGCTGCACCTGTGACATAAGTGCCTTCACGATAGAATTTATCATCGCCACCGGCTTGTTTGTATTTATCATCATGCAATGGTGCCCAGTTAACCGCTAGGTAGGTTGCATCGCCATTGGCAATTGAGGTGTAGCCTACGTTGTAATCCACTTCTTTAATCGGTTTTACATCGTAGCCAAGTTTTTCGAGTGCTTTATCAATGATCAGCGTTTGGAATGTTTCCTCTGCAACTGTCGATTGAATAGGTTGTACACTCACGCCTTCACCCGGTAGGGTTTCAGCATTGACGGCAAACGAAGTTGCAGAAGCCAGTAGGGTAGTCGTAAGTAAAGTTTTCATCCGTGTTGTTTTCATCATTTCTCCTGTTTTTTCTTTTTTACGCTTATTTGTGAACGCTGGAACATTCATTGCTCCAGCGGTGGAGCTGAACTTGAGTCGGGATTAAGAAGCCTTAATATCATCAGACTTGCTTGGTTTTCCTTTGGTTAATCGATACACCAGTGATGCTGGGCCAGTTTCATACCAGCGGGTTTTCTTATCGCGTGATGCGATGCCAATGGTTTGGGTTAGGCGGTCTAACAAGATGGCAAGGATCACAATCCCTAAACCACCAACTGCGGCAAGACCCATGTCTAATCGACCGATACCACGTAATACCATTTGACCTAAACCACCAACGGCAATCATTGATGCGATTACTACCATTGAAAGCGATAGCATTAAGGTTTGGTTCACACCCGCCATAATGGTCGGTGTCGCCAGTGGTAATTGAATTCGGTACAGCATTTGTTTCGGGCTAGCACCGAATGAGTGACCGGCTTCGATGAGCTCTTCGGGTACTTGTTGAATACCTAAAATAGTTAAACGCACGATTGGCGGTAGGGCGAAGATAATCGTCACCACTACGCCCGGTACGTTACCGATACCAAACAGCATTACGATTGGCACTAGGTACACAAAGGCTGGTGTGGTTTGCATTGCATCAAGTATCGGCCTAATGACTTTGGCTGCAGATTGACTACGGGCCAACCATATTCCCATGGGGAGGCCGATTAATAGGCAGAAAAAGACCGAGGTGAGAACCAGAGCCAATGTCACCATCGCCTCCGACCAAGCACCGATAAAACCAATAATGGCCAGCGATACTAACGTTGCAAATCCCATTTTTTTACCGGCAAGTTGCCAAGCGATTAGCACGAGTAACGCGATCATGATTAGCGATGGTGTTGAGACCAAGGCGGTTTGAAATGAGGTCAAAATGAAATCAATAGGCACTCGAATGGCTTGGAAGACAGGGCGACCATGCATAACTAGCCAGTTAAGACCACTTTCAACCCAATGATCGAATGGGATCACCGCATCTTTAAACGGGTGAGCCCAATCAATAGGTTGGTCTATTGGTTGAGTTGGCGCGTTACTCAGCCATGAGCTAGTACTTTCAGCAGAGCTAGCGGTTGACCAAGGATCACTTGATGTGGTTGAGGCAGCTGAAGCCCATGGATCAGCGGCTTGCGCTGCACTTACGGTTGTTTCAGTTGTCATAATAATTACTCTCTATCTAAAGTTTGAAGCAGACGGGTTTTGGTAATAACCCCGTGATATGTCCCGTCGTCATCGATTACAGGTACCGCATAAGGTACTTCAGCAACTTGGCTGATCAGTTCGCTAACTGGGGTATCAGCATGTAAAGAAAGGGTGCCTTCTAATAGCGCAGTGCTAAGAGGGCGTTTTTCTTTGTAGGCTGCTTTTAGAGAGTCTTGTGACACTATTCCTGAGTATTTATTGGCTTTATCAACCACCACACCATAATCGCGGTCATGATCCGATAGAATTTGCATTGCGGCTGCAGGGCCATCGGTCTCACCTTTTTTAAATACCGCGGCAGGTTTTTTACGTGCAATATCTTTGGCGGAATAAACATCAGCAACGTTTACACCACTAAAGAAAGATTCTACATAGTCATTGGCTGGGTTTTGCAGTATTTCATCGGGTGTCCCGACTTGTACCACCACGCCGTTTTGCATAATGGCAATACGATCACCAATACGCATTGCTTCATCTAAATCATGCGAGATAAAGACAATAGTGCGTCGGTCATCATTTTGTAGACGAATAAGCTCATCTTGCATTTCAGTACGGATAAGGGGATCGAGCGCTGAGAAGGCTTCATCCATTAATAGAATATCTGGGTCTGTCGCCAAAGCTCGAGCAAGGCCAACACGTTGCTTCATACCACCAGATAATTCATCAGGATAGGATTCACATTGGCTTTCTAAACCTACTCGTGCCAGTGCGTTACGTGCGGCATCATTACGTTTATCCAAATCAACGCCGGCAAGTTCTAAGCCAAAAGCCGCGTTTTCAATCACGCTCATGTGTGGCATTAGGGCGAAGTTTTGGAAAACCATACTGATATTATTGCGTCGTACATTACGTAATTCTTCATCCGAAATAACCGCAATGTCTTTACCGTTTAAATATACATGGCCACGAGTAGGCTCAATTAAACGGTTTAATAGTCGAACTAAGGTGGATTTACCTGAGCCAGAAAGGCCCATGATGACGAATATTTCTCCTTCATTAATCGAAAGTGAAACATCTTTTACCCCAACAGTGAGGCCAGTTTTTTCAAAAATTTCATCTTTATCTAAACCTTTATCGATGAGAGTAAAGGCTTCATCGGGTGTTTCGCCAAACACTTTATAGAGGTTTTTTACTTCTAATTTCGTTGTCATTATTTAGCATCCTTGGCTATTTTTTTGCAAAACTAATACACAAATGCTTTGCAAACTGTTTAGTACCCTAAACAATTTGTCATGAAATTGCAAAAGTTAGACAAAGCGCACAAGTTGATGTAATTAACAAAACTGTGATTATTGTCGGGTGTTTTGGGTTCAAGAAAGTTTTTACTGAATAAAGGTAAGTAGCTGAAGTTTAAGGTTATGAATGCAGAATGTTGAATTCAATATGCCCGATATTTATGGTATTGAAATTTCAAATGTTCAGGCTGAAATTATTTATGCAAAGTATGATTTAGATATTGAAAGGTGGGTATACTAATATTTTTATCAATCCGTTATTCTGTCATCAAACTATTTAAGCGAACGGATATTTTTTTTAAGCGAACGGATATTTTTTGAATTTTACAAGTTCGTTATTTTTAATTATTAATTAGGAGCAGTAGTAGCCATGGGAACAATTGATCGCCAACAAACCAATCAAAGAATGAGTAAAATTGTTGTGCATAACGAGACGGTTTATCTCTGTGGCCAAGTGGGTGTTGCAGGAACGAGTGTTGCTGAACAAACTGCAGAAGCATTACGCCGTGTTGAGACTTTATTACTTGAAGCAGGGTCGGATAAGCAGCATGTACTACAAACTATCGTTTGGCTTGCGGATATGGCTGATTTTCAAGAAATGAACGCCGTTTGGGATGAATTTTTTGAAGAAGGTTTTGCTCCAGCTCGTGCGTGCGGTGAAGCAAAATTGGCGCGTCCAGAATTAAAAGTGGAATTGATAGTCACAGCGGCATTAAAGAAAGATTAAACCTATCCTTCTTAACGAACTAGGTTATAAAAATAAAAACGCACGTCGATTTTGATATCGGCGTGCGTTTTGGTTTTATTTTGTCTTATCTATTCGGGCTTAAGCTTATAGAGTACAGACTTTTGTCCAGTCAGCGTTGTTACCCGGCTCTGATGATGTCCACCAGTTTGCTTGGTATACCACACCGTCGTTGATGACTTTGTCACCTTGGTTAGCGTGGCTTGGGTTACCTTGCCAGTCGGTTTGAGGGAAATCAGGGTAGGTAACCAGTCCTGCGCTATCACAAGTTCCGTCACCGTTGCCATTATCGCCACCACCAGTGCTTGATGAAATATCACCTAATGGCAGTTCTGGATGCTCAAACTTAAAGCCGTAGTCCACACCATTAATATTTACGGTGTAGTTGGCTGGGCCTGAAATTGGTAGGTAGTACACCATATCCAATTCATAGCTCTCACCTGCGGCTAAGCCTTCCCATGTTGGTAGAGTGAAGGCAACACGATGCATGTCGCCATCTAGACCACCGATGTTATCCGCACGAGTATGACCTGAGCTAATCACCGCTAAGCCACCACCAGATTGGTCTTTGGCATTATCTGGCGCAGAAGTTGGAATATCGAACTGGAATTCGGTTCCACCTGGCAGATCTTGACCAGTGTTGTTGGTGAAGGTGATTTTCGGATTGATAGGGTAGTTTTGGTCACCCACTTTAAATCCGCCAATGCTGACTGAAATATCGACGACTTGGTCAGGCATTGCTCCGGTTGCCACTTTGTTGCTATAAGGCGCTGCTGACTTAAACTCATCATAGATGGTCTTGGTCATAGTGTTACCCATGTGGTATTCACCGTTGCCAGATGCACACGCTTGTTCCGTTAGATCGACACTTGTACGGTTGCCATTTTCATCAAGGACATAACAGCTGTAGTCACCCGCCAGTTCCCAGAACATGATACCGCCAATACCTTGGTCGATAACATATTGCGCTTTGGTGGTGATGGACTCTTTATCTTCGGTTGATAGGAAGACTTGTTTCTCTGCGTTCCATAACCAAGGCGCAACCGCCACTTCATCGTAATGACGAGTATAAGTACCTGTGAGTACATCGGTTGGATCGTTTTGTGGATCTAAACCATAAGCATCAGCGTAAGAACCCCAAATGCCTTTCTCTAGGTTTTTCGCATGCCACATTGGGTTTGAGCCTGCGCCCATTTCGTTGCCTTTCGGATCAGTATCGTGCCACATGTTGTCGATACCAATTGCACCATGGCCACAGTTGTTTTTCTCGCCTTCACCAGTACCTTCTGAACATTCAGATTGGTTCGGTAGTGCAGCGCGACCCCATAGGCCGTTATCGCCACCGGTGACGCCTTGCCAACCACGGGTGTAATAAGGAACACCAATATTGATTCGGCCAGCTGGCATAGAACCACGGAAGTAATGGTAAGCCCAGTCAGTATTTAGGTAACCGATGCCACCGTAAGCGGCAGTTCCGTAAACATTCCATTGTGCAAGCTCAGAATCTTTACCTGTGTCGTATAGCGCGGCATTGTGACCAACGTGATCATTCCAAGCACCATGTAAGTCGTAAGTCATGATGTTGACGTAATCGAGATATTTCGTCACATCAAAGGTTTCCATACCACGTAGTAGGTAACCAGATGATGGTGCAGCAATGGTTAACATGTAGTAGTTATCGTCTGCTTCTGATGCGCGGTCGACTTTCTCACGTAACACTTTCATTAATACTTGGTATGAAGCCCACAAATGTTCACGACGTGGTTCCATGAAGTCTTTATCGTAAGGGTTACCCGCACCAGCCATTGAAGTCGGGTATTCGTAGTCAATATCTAAACCGTCAAATTTATACTTTCGCATTAATTCAACAGCAGAATCGGCAAATTTTTCAATTGCAGCATGGTTGATTGAGCCATCCGCATTGGTCGTCATGGTGTAGAAACCACCATCAGCAACACGTGAACCGTCATCGGCGAAGTGACCACCGGTTTCCGCCCAACCACCAATCGAGATTAAGGTTTTCACGCCATAACGTTCTTTATAAGTTGCTAATGCACCAAAGTGACCTTTAAAGCCTAGTGCTGGATCGACATCAACACCCGGCCAAGTTTTACCCACCGCGGCATTTTCAGGATCGTTAACGTCACCAATATTAACGTTACCGTCAGAACCAATGCTAACAAACGCGTAGTTAATGTGAGTTAATTGTTCCCAAGGAATATCTTTCACTAAGTAAGCCGCTTGATCGTTATCGCCCGAGCGCCAGCTAGTGAAGTAACCGATAACACGACGAGGGTGATCGGCACCCATTAACTCACGCCCTTCTTCATCGTAAGCATTACAGTAAGGCACATTCACGCCTTCGGTTTGATATAGGCCATCTGGGTGACAAGTTGCCGCAACGGGTTGATCGCTTGTCACTTGTAAGCTTGCCGCAGCAGAGTCTGTGGTTGCGCCTTCATTATCTGTCGCTTTAGCAAAAACAGAAACAGAGCCAGTTTGAGTCGTCGTGTAGTTAAGAGTGTATGGAGAAGATGCGACGGTTCCAACTAGGCTGCCACCAACATAAAAGTCGACTTTATCTACAGTGCCATCTGAGTCTGCGGCAGTGGCGGTTAATGTGACCACTTCACCTAAGGTTACGCTGCTGCTAGAAAGTGCGACAGACACACTTGGAGCTTGGTTAGCGTCAGTTTGAGAGGTTTGTACTTCAAGCGAGACTGTACTCTGAGTACTTTGCGCGCCTTCATTATCGTAAGCAATTGAACTAAAGGAGTGTGTACCGGCAACCGCTGTCCAAGTGGCTGAGAATGGCGCACTGGTTGATTGCCCAATCACGTCACCATCGACTAAGAAATCAACGCGAGCAATGGTGCCATCGCTATCGGTTGCATTGGCTGTTAATGTCACTTCATCACCTTCAGTGAGTGAAGTACTTGCGGTTGGAGAGGTAAGATCAACGGTTGGCGCTTCATTGTCTACAACGTCAGTGGTACAAGCATCAACCAGTGCCCAAGCACCCCATTCGCCAGCTTCTTTAGGGCTATTACCTTGTGTCCAATATTTTGCACTATAGGCATTATTATCTTGTTGTACTTGGTCACCACCATTGTAAACCGTGCCGGCATCCCAAGAGTCTAATGATCCGCAATCAACAGCGGCGTAGCTGTTAAACGCCATTAGGCATGAAGCGGCTAAAGCGCTTAGCCTAAAGGCATTTTTCCCTAAGCTATTTCGATTTATAGCCATAATAAATTATCCTTAACTTGTTGTTATAAAATTAAATTTTTCTAACTTTATTGAAGGTGAGAACTTTCATTCCCCTGCGAAACAACTGTAGGATAATTGACGTAATACACACTTAAATTTTGTGAGAATTCGATACCGACTCGAAAAATTCTCCAAATTCTATGCAACAAGACATTGAAAATTGCTTTTGAGGACATGTTTTGACTTATCCTGACATTTCTGTTTTTTGATATAAATCACGTTTAATCAATATGTTAAATGGTTTTTAGCTGGTGGCTGGCAATAAGCCTTGAGAGTATTGATGGCTGAAAATAAGAAATGGTTTTTATTTTATATATAAATCAATAGTTAATATGGTTTTCATATTCGAGATCTGAAAAGTAGCCTAGTTCAGTGATAGTTAATTTATAAATTGAAATATGTTGAGTGGAGGTATTTTTAAAAGTATTGAAGGTGAAATTATCGATAGGGTTGTTTGTTTTTTAATCGCTTGAGTTGTGTTTTTACTGTTTGGGTGAAAAGTGACCGCATTTTGGTGAGATGTTGTTATCGTGTTGTTATGTTCGGCTAATTTATCTTAAGTTCGTTAACTGTTGTTTTTTCTGTTTTTGTATTCACCTGATAGCTAAGATGGCAGCTTAGTATTTGCTTGATGGATTATGTTGATGTTTTATGTGATGAAGATCAATATCTTGCTGTGGTTTTTATCATCATTACATTGGGGTAAATACCGATTGTGAATGGTAAGTGATGAGAATCTATAGCTTTAATAAATAAATCGCATCGGTTGCACTTATGGCATAAATCTATACCCTTAGGCGGCTAAATTTCACTGCGCTTAGGTTTTATTCTCTTTATTAGAGTGAACCTGCTAGCAGTTAAAGATACGCTGCCTGTTTGGAAAGGATGACATCGGGTGTAAATACATCTTTGCAATGCAAAGCTCTTTAGAACTTTGTGGTTGTTTTGCAAAGAAAATTGGAGTCAGAATGTCTGATTTAACCAACTCGATAAAATCTCCCTCCGCAACTTATAATTCTGCAACTCAAGAACCTGTATCGACCTCAGACAAATTAGGTCTGAACAACCCTGTACTTTGGTATAGCGGTGGTTTTATTGCGCTTTTCGTTGTATTAGCGTTATTCGATGGTGAAATATTGTCTCACCTAGTGAATGTCGGTTTCGCTTGGTCGGTAAAAGTGTTTGGTCCATTTTGGCAAATTTTACTGCTTCTTACTTTTCTTATTGGTCTAGCACTTGCGATTGGACGTACTGGTCGAGTGGTGTTGGGCGGTATTGATACCCCGGAATTACCCAACTTTCGCTGGATGGCGATCTTGTTTTGTACGTTGCTGGCTGGTGGAGGTGTGTTTTGGGCGGCGGCTGAACCGATTGCTCACTTTGTGAGTGCGCCACCAATTTATGGTGCCACTGACGATGTTCAGCAACGTGCCATTAATGCACTTTCTCAAGCCTTTATGCACTGGGGATTTTTAGCTTGGGCGATTGTCGGCAGCTTAACGACGATAGTGGTCATGCACTTACATTATGATAAAGGTCTACCGCTTAAGCCAAGAATTTTGCTTTACCCTGTACTGGGTGAACGAGCATTAAAAGGTCACCTAGGTGCGTTGATTGACGCATGCTGCATTATTGCAGTGGCAGCAGGTACGATTGGGCCGATTGGCTTTCTGGGTCTGCAAATTAGCTATGCATTGAACTTGTTATTTGCTGTGCCTGATGGTTTTACCACTCAAATGATCATCGTTTTATTTGCGATTGTACTTTATACCTTGTCGGCTCTAAGCGGCTTGGATAAAGGCATGCAAATGTTAAGTCGCTATAACGTGATTTTAGCCGCCGCATTGATGTTTTATATTCTGATTTTTGGCCCAACTAACTTCATCTTCAATGGTTACATTCAAGGTGTGGGCACTATGATTGATAACTTCATCCCAATGGCGACCTATCGTGGTGATGAAGCTTGGCTCAGTGGCTGGACGGTTTTCTTCTGGGGCTGGTTCTTAGGTTATGGCCCGATGATGGCGATCTTTATCGCACGTATCTCTCGCGGCCGCTCTATCCGTGAACTGATTGGCACTATTAGCGTGATCGCGCCTTTAGCGACTTGTTTCTGGTTTACGATCATCGGTGGTAGTGGTTTAGCATTTGAAATTGCAAACCCAGGTAGTATCAGTGGGGCATTTGAAGGTTTTAATCTTCCGGGTGCACTATTTGCGATCACTCAACAATTCCCAATGCCAACTTTGGTTTCTATTTTGTTTATCGTTTTGACTACCGTGTTTATTATCACGACTGGCGATTCAATGACTTATACCATTAGCGTGGTGGTAAGTGGTGAAACGGAACCGAATGCCTTTATCCGTACCTTTTGGGGCGTGATGATGGGCGTGACTGCCTTGATTCTGATTTCTTTAGGCTCGGGCGGCATTTCTGCGTTGCAATCTTTCATTGTGATCACCGCAGTGCCAGTATCGTTTATTTTGTTACCATCTCTTTGGAACGCGCCACAAATTGCGATGAAGATGGCGAAACAGCAGGGTTTCTAAGAGCGTTCTTTCTCGAACAAAGCTTTTAGGAATAGTCTTCTAGTCGAAGTTGCTTTAAAAAGTAGATATTAAAAATGCTAGTCAGAGTGATTCTTTGACTGGCATTTTTGTCTCTATAGGCTTGATAGTTGTGGCTGAGCGAAAAAGTTAGCTTAACCCAGTAATCTCGCCGTTTTCATCGATATCAATATTCATGAAAGCAGGTTTGTCGGGTAGTCCCGGCATGGTCATCACATTACCGCATAGCGCGTAAATAAATCCCGCTCCGGCACATAATTTCAATTCACGAATTGGCACATCAAAGCCGGTTGGTGCGCCTTTGATATTGCCATCGGGTGTAATTGATAGTGGTGATTTTGCTAAACATACCGCTAATTGACCAAAGCCTTGTTGAGTGTATTGAGTGAGCTGCGCTTTAGCAGTTTCACTTAAGCTGAGACTACCCGCGCCATAACCTTTAAAGGCGACGGCTCGTAATTTATCTTCTAGGCTATCTTGTGCTGAGTAGAGTGGGGTGAAGGCTGAGTGAGAAGCTTGGCATTGTTTGATCACTTTTTCAGCTAGGTCTTGAGTACCCGCGCCACCTTTGGCAAAGCCTTCACTGATTGCCACCTCGACTTGATTAGGTAGGGCTTGTATCAGTTCAACCAATTGTTGCAGCTCTTCATCGCTATCTTGTGGAAAACGGTTAATGGCCACTACGGCTGGCACGCCATATTGGTTTACGTTATTAATATGCCACTGTAAGTTAGCAAAGCCAGCTTTAAGCGCATCTGAATTGGGCTCAATAATGTCCTTTGGAATGGCTTGCCCCGGGCGTAGGTTACATAGCCCAGAATTGGCTTTTAAACCACGTAATGTTGCTACGATCACGGCACAATCGGGCGCTTTACCTGAAGCTTGCGCTTTAATATTGCACGCTTTTTCAAATCCCATATCAGAGCCAAAACCGCCTTCGGTAATTGTATAATCGGCAAGTTTTGTAGCAATATTATCGGCAATGATTGAAGAGTTACCGTGGGCAATATTGGCAAAGGGACCTGCGTGGATTAAGGTCGGCACACCTTCTAGAGTTTGCATCAAGGTAGGCTCAACCGCTTCTTTTAAGGTTACGGCCATCGCGCCTGCTACTTGTAGATCTTCCGCTGTTACCGGCTGACCATCAAGATCATAAGCCAACACAATGTTTCCAATGCAGCGACGTAAATCGTGTAAATCTTGGCTCAGCGCTAAAATCGCCATTAATTCAGAAGCAGCAGAAATATCGAAACCATCTTGGCGCTCAAAGCCGTTAATGGTTTTGCCTGCTTCGTTTTGTCCTACCGTGATCATTCGCAACGCGCGATCATTATGATCCATCACTCGTTTCCAAACGATGCGCGAGCTGTCTATTCGCAATGCTTTCAGTTGAGTGCGCTGTTCAAAGTTTTCATAGCCTTGGCGCTGCTCATGGTAGATTCTGGCATCAATGGCTGCCGCTGCCAGATTATGTGCGGCCGTCACGGCATGAATATCACCGGTTAAATGCAGGTTTAACTCATCCATTGGAGCTACTTGAGAATAGCCACCGCCAGCCGCGCCACCTTTTACGCCAAACACAGGGCCCATTGATGGCTGACGAATACAAGCCATCACCGATTGCTGCAACTTTGCCAAACCTTGTGCTAAACCAAGCGTAGTCACGGTTTTACCTTCACCGAGCGGAGTTGGGGTGATTGCTGTGACTACTACAAGTTTACCATCTGGCTGTTCAGCTAATCGTTGCGTTGCTGCTAGCGATACTTTGGCCTTATACGTGCCATAGGTAGTAAATTCATGTGGTTGTAAGCCAGCTTGCAGAGCAATTTCACTAATCGGTTTAAGTGGAGTTTGTTGACAAATTTCGATATCAGACAGCATTGAAACCTCAGAAAACCAAACGCAGCGTTTGAATATTTGGTTGGTATGATTCGGTAAAACAAATAAAGAAAATTGGTAAATAAATAGAAAAGCATCAAAGTGCTATTATGAACTGCTTCCTAGTCGTTCAGCAATTAATATTGGGGGTTCTTAGTTTCCTAAACATATAGGAAACTAAAAGCCTAGGCTATCTAGTTTAGGCTAACTTTTTCACTCAACCCCAATAAATGCCTAACCGCTTCCATGTGTTGTGGGTATCCGTCAAACTCTTGCTGCTTTTCGGGTGTCATTTGGTATAAGTCATCCGGCAACTTCCAATATAAAATCGAGGTATACAGCATTTCGGCTAGAGGCTTATACACTTCTATTTCATAGGTCATCGCTAATTGTTCGTGTACGGCTTCGCGCTGATCTTGATTCTCTATAGGTTGCGAAAGTGCTTGAATGGCATCTTGATAAAGCTGGCTTTGTTGTAATTTTTCCATCACAGGCAGGTTGCTTTTTGCCTGTTCTGCAAGAGAAGCATGGATGAGATTGAGCCAGTTTTCTTGTGTAAGGTCGAAATCGGATACTTCATTAAATTGGTGCTTAATTTTCTTCTCAACGACTTTTTGAGACTGCTTTAACACCTTTCGCACCGCTTGGAATGGAAGTAAGTACTCACGTGCCAGCTCAACGATTAACTTATGAAATCCACCATTAGGTAGGTGAAGGTTAGCTTTAAAAGTGGCGATGGCTTGCTGTTGGGGCGTGAGAGTGAGCTCAGTCATGATGTTAGTCTTATCGGTAATATTTATCCGGCATTATGCCATGTTTATATTGTTGCGTTGCGATTAATGATGAGCACTGATGGAGTGATTTTATTTTATAGTGCTGTGGATTTATCTAATTTAACGATCTCTTTCACCAATCTAGTGCGTAATTTCAACGCTTTCATAAGCCTTCCGAGCAATATCACTTTTTTGGTGAATCGGTGGAATGTTTCGCACTATTATTGATCGTTTGTCTGCTTCTCATTTGTGCTGATACCTTTATTTGCTTGTAAAGTAAGGTGTTTATTTGTCTGGCACGCTCTTTGCTCTATTGATAATACCACCAATACCTAATTGGTTATTTATCAAGGAGTGATATCTATCATGCAAAACAAAACGCATAACAAATCCCTTAAAACCCGTCTTAAACTGTTGGCGGGTACTGCGGCAATTAGTGCCTGTGCCTTTACCGTACAAGCGGCCGATACAATTAAAGTCGGTGTTCTGCACTCGCTTTCTGGCACTATGGCGATCAGCGAAACCACTTTAAAAGATACTGTTTTAATGCTGATTGAAGAACAGAACAAGAAAGGCGGTGTACTAGGTAAGCAGCTTGAGCCAGTCGTGGTTGATCCAGCATCAAACTGGCCAATGTACGCTGAAAAAGCGCGTGAGCTAATTGAGAAAGACAAAGTAGCGGTCACGTTTGGTGGCTGGACTTCTGCTTCTCGTAAAGCCATGTTGCCGGTGTTTGAGCAAAACGACAGCATCTTGTTCTACCCAGTGCAATATGAAGGCCAAGAGTCTTCGAAAAACATCTTCTACACTGGCGCTGCGCCAAACCAGCAAGCGATTCCTGCGGTTGATTACCTAATTGATGAGCTTGGCGTACAACGCTTTGTCCTTGCCGGTACCGATTATGTTTACCCACGTACCACCAATAAAATCTTAGCGGCTTACCTTAAAAGCAAAGGTGTAGCGGATGCCGATGTGATGGTGAACTACACGCCATTTGGTCATTCTGATTGGCAGTCGATCGTTTCTAATATCAAGAAATTCGGTTCTGAAGGTAAGAAAACAGCGGTCGTTTCGACCATCAATGGTGATGCTAACGTTCCGTTTTATAAAGAGTTAGCGGCGCAAGGTATGTCTTCTGAAGATATTCCAGTGATTGCCTTCTCTGTTGGTGAAGAAGAGCTTTCTGGCATGGATACATCAGCATTAGTGGGTCACTTAGCGGCTTGGAACTACTTCATGAGTGTTGATTCTGAAGCGAACGATACCTTCATTGATACATGGCATAAGTACATTAAAGATGATTCTCGCGTAACGAACGATCCAATGGAAGCGACTTATATTGGTTTCAACTTATGGGTAAAAGCGGTTGAGAAAGCCGGTACTACTGATACGTCTAAAGTCAGCGATGCGATTGTGGGTCTGTCTGTTCCAAACTTAACGGGTGGTAATGCGACGATGCTAGCTAACCATCACATTACTAAACCAGTTGTGATTGGTGAGATCCAAGACGATGGTCAATTTGATGTGGTTTGGGAAACCGAACAAGAAGTAAAAGGCGATGCATGGTCTGATTTCCTACCAACTTCTGAGCACCTAGTGTCTGATTGGACGGCGCCAATTATGTGTGGCAGCTACAACACGCAAACGAAAGCATGTTTAGGTGGTGAAGCCAAATAAACCGATTAGCCTCATTGAGTTTTATACACTCAATGGGGCTTTTTTCGGTTCTTAGCGAGTTTTAGTTTTTCGCGGGTTTTAGTTCTTCACGGGTTAATAGAAAGAACCGTTTCAAAAATAACGGATATTTGACTGCCATGCTTTTGATTGTCAGGGATGAGACATAATGAAAATAAAACAATATCTACATAACCAATTACCGTCTCAAATATCATCATTCATCGGTTTTATGCTGATGCTGTATTTGAGCTTATTTAGTGCGCCTTCGCTTGCGCAAACTTCTTCTATTCAATCGCTTGCTGATGTGCAGGTGGCATTATTATCGAACAAAAGTTCGGTAAAACAAGACGCGATTGAGTGGTTATCACAATCTTCTGATGCAGAAGTCGCTAAGGCCGTATTAACGCCTTGGTTAGAAGGGAATTTATATTATCAAAAATCCGATGATGCTTTATTTGTTATCACGGATTTAGACGAAGGTAGGCAAGCTCATGGATTACTTTCTGAGCAAGTGGTGACTATCGAAGGCAAGCGTGATTTTGCAAAGGTAAGAACCAACAACTCACTGCGTTCTGATATTCGTGATGTATTGGCGCGTATTGATATTTCGTCGAGTAATGCGGATGTACGTTTGTCGGCGGTGAATAGTTTACTGGGTACCACAAGCCCCAAAACCATCGAAAAAATCACTCAACAGTTACAAGTAGAAAGCGATCGGGATGTTCGAAACAGTTTAGAGTTGGCATTAGCAATGCAGCAACTCAAAACCAGTACCAATGCGGCTGAACAAATTGATGCCATTGAAGTAATTAGTGAGTCTAAACAACAAGAGGTTTACGGCGCACTCTCTCAAGTGATTAATAGTGATGCTGATGAGAAAGTGATTGAAGCGGCGCAACTGGCGTTAAATCAGTATAAACAAACCCAAAGTTTTTACGGTGGCATGGAAACCGTCTTCTTTGGTTTAAGTTTAGGCTCTGTGTTAGTACTGGCGGGGATTGGTCTTGCGATCACCTTTGGTGTAATGGGTGTGATCAATATGGCGCATGGTGAGTTGATCATGATCGGCGCTTATACCACTTATGTGATTCAACAATTAATGCCGAATAATATTGGGGCCGCGTTGCTTCTTTCTATTCCAGCGGCTTTTGCTGTATCAGGGTTAGTGGGTATCGCGATTGAACGTACGGTTATTCGTCGTTTGTATGGTCGTCCGCTTGAAACACTTCTTGCTACTTTTGGTATCAGCCTTATTTTACAACAAGCGGTTCGCAGTATTTTCTCTCCTTTAAACCGCTCAGTCAGCACACCAGATTGGATGGCCGGCGCGTTAGAACTCAACCCTATGTTATCTCTGACCTATAACCGCCTATACATCATCATTTTTTGCTTCATGGTTTTTCTTGGCTTAGTCGCCATTCTCAAAAAAACACCGCTAGGTTTACAGGTGCGTGCAGTGTCGCAAAACCGAGCTATGGCACGTTCTATGGGAGTTCGCTCGGAACGTGTTGATGCTATGACCTTTGGTTTAGGCTCCGGTATTGCTGGCGTTGCTGGTGTAGCCTTATCTCAGTTAACCAACGTAGGTCCAAACATGGGACAAAACTACATTATCGACTCCTTTATGGTGGTGGTCTTTGGTGGGGTCGGCAACTTGTGGGGCACACTAGTGGCAGGGTTAAGTTTAGGTCTATTCAATAAGATCTTAGAGCCTTGGGCTGGCGCGGTTCTCGCCAAAATCTTAGTTCTGGTTTTCATTATTTTATTTATTCAAAAGCGCCCGAAAGGTTTGTTCCCTCAACGTGGCCGCGCGGCAGAATAAGGAGGCGTTATGACGAGTGTAGTAGCAACTAATTCAATGAGTAGTACGTCGAACTTTGCAAGCCGTCGTTCTTTTATCGCCTCAGATACAGGCGGAAAAATCACGATTGTATTTTTATTGGCTCTGGCGATTGTGGTGCCATTTTTAAACCTAGTGGTACCTGAAAGTAACCCCTTTCATGTGAGCTCATTTACCGTGACTCAAATGGGTAAATATCTGTCTTATGCGTTGGTGGCGTTGGCGGTTGATCTTATCTGGGGCTATTTAGGCATTTTAAGTTTAGGGCATGGTGCTTTCTTTGCGTTAGGCGGTTATGCGATGGGGATGTACCTGACTCGTGAAATTGGCGACCGCGGCGTTTACGGTAACCCATTATTACCAGATTTTATGGTATCGCTTAACTGGCAAGAACTGCCTTGGTTTTGGCAAGGTTTTGATAACTTTGCTTTTGCCGCAATGATGATCATGTTAGTGCCGGGCGTATTGGCATTTGTGTTTGGTTATCTGGCGTTCCGCTCCCGTGTTTCCGGTGTTTACCTTTCTATTATGACTCAAGCACTGACCTACGCGTTAATGCTGGCATTCTCACGTAATGAAATGGGTTTTGGCGGCAGTAGTGGTTTGACGGGCTTTAAAGATGTACTTGGTTTTAGCCTAGAGCAAGACACTACCAAAGTAGGTTTGTTAGTGACCACGATTGCTGCGCTGATCATCGGGTATTTGATTTGTCGTTTAGTGGTGGCAAGCCGTTTAGGTCGAGTAGCCATGGCGATTCGTGATGCAGAATTACGTACTCGTTTCACTGGCTATGATGTCGATAGCATTAAGCTGTGGGTGTTTGTGCTTTCTGCTGTACTAGCCGGCATTGCTGGTGCGTTATACGTGACGCAAGCTGGTAGTACGAGTGCGGCTCAGTTTGCGCCAATTAACTCAATTGAAATTGTAGTTTGGGTTGCTTTAGGCGGTCGAGCCACCTTGTTTGGCGCAATTGTAGGGGCATTAATTATTAACTACGCCAAGAGTTGGTTTACCGTCGAATTCCCAGAGGTTTGGTTATTTGCATTAGGGGGAATTTTTGTTCTTGCCACCATGTATTTACCAAAAGGCGTGATGGGCGCTTTATCAGAAAAATGGGCAAAAAAATCGAGCCAACAAGATGAATCATCGACACAGGAGAGCCGCTCATGAGCGCATTAGAATCAGTCGTCACACCAATCAGAAAAGTGGGCGAAGGCTTTGAGAAGTTTACTCGTCGAGATGAAGTGTTCGATTTTCTTAAACCAGTTAATCATCCATTGATTGATACTCGCCACAACATCATGCTGTACATGGAAGGCGTATCGGTTTCTTTCGATGGTTTTAAAGCGATTAACGACTTAAATCTGTATATCAAACAAGGAGAGTTGCGATGCATCATCGGGCCAAACGGCGCAGGAAAAACCACCATGATGGACATCATTACGGGCAAGACTCGTCCGGATCAGGGCAAGGTGTGGTTAGGTTCAAAGACCAACTTGTTGAGTATGTCCGAAGCGGAAATCGCCAACGCGGGTGTGGGGCGTAAATTTCAGCAGCCTACGGTATTTGAAAGCTTAACGGTGTGGAATAATTTGGAACTGGCGATGACCGGCACTCGTTCGGTTTGGTCAACTTTTACCGCTAAATTAACGGGCGAGCAAAGTGATGAGATCGACGGTGTTTTATCTTTGATTGGTCTTGAGCAATGTCGAAACCTGTTAGCTGGTGTGCTTTCTCACGGTCAAAAACAATGGCTAGAAATCGGCATGTTATTGATGCAAAAACCAAAGCTTTTGTTAGTGGATGAACCGGTTACTGGCATGACTCATCAAGAAATGGATCGCACTGCGGAATTATTGAAATCTCTGGCTGGCAAGCATTCAGTAGTCGTGGTTGAGCATGATATGGAATTTGTACGCTCGATTGCCGATCAAGTCACCGTGCTGCATCAAGGCCATGTGTTGGCGGAAGGCAATATGGATCAAATCCAGTCGCATCCAGAAGTAAAACGCGTCTACTTGGGAGAATAAGGATGTTAAAAGTACAAGGCGTAAACCAATTCTACGGCGAAAGTCATATCTTGTGGGATCTCGATGTTGAGGTAGAAAAAGGCAAATGTACTGTGTTGATGGGGCGTAATGGGGTAGGCAAAACCACATTGCTGAAGTGCATTATGGGGTTAAATCCGATCAAAAGCGGCGATATCGTGTTTAAAGGTGAAAGCATTAAGAAAGCTTCAACCGAGCAACGCCCTCATCTAGGCATCGGCTATGTTCCACAAGGCCGACAAATTTTCCCGATGCTAACGGTGCAAGAAAACTTAGAAATCGGCTTGCCTATCCGTAAGCGTGGCGATCGCAAGATCCCTGATTTTATTTTCGAATTGTTCCCAGTATTAAAAGAAATGCTGCATCGCCGCGGTGGTGATTTATCCGGTGGTCAACAACAGCAATTATCGATTGGCCGAGCATTAGTCGTCGAGCCGGATTTATTAATTTTGGATGAACCAACCGAAGGCATTCAACCGAATATCGTTCAAGAGATTGGCGATATTATTAAACTACTCAATGATAAGCATGGTTTAACGGTATTGCTGGTGGAACAAAAACTGCCATTTGCTCGTAAAGTCGGTCATAACTTTTGTTTGCTTGACCGAGGTAAAGCGGTCGCTAAAGGGCAAATGGAAGCCTTAAATGAGCAGTTAATTAAGGAGCATTTGACGGTGTAGAGGTGCTGTTAATTTTCTTATTGGCAATATGAAGATTGACGTCTAAAGCCATTATGGTCTTTAGGCGTTTTTTTATCACATATAACAAATCCTATAACATAACTGACGTGTTTATGACCTAGAATGAACGATATTGTTTACATAAATGAATATTATCTAAAACTAACGTTAAGAATAATTAAGGGAGTTATTATGCCGAGCCGGAAATCATTGTTTATTGTGTTAGCGACTGCGTTATTTCTAAGTGGGTGTGCAAGTACGGAAGACGATTCTCAAGCAAGTTCTCAAACCAATGCTGAATCAACAGAGGCTCATCATGATTGTGCCGCTGCTGGCCAAAAAAGTTATGAAATGGCGAATGGTAGTATCGTTTGCTATTAAATGTTCTCTGTTGGTCACAGCACTAGTTCAGCTTAAGTGAATAGGGTAGGTTTGCGATGAAAGCACTACCTTATTAAGGCGCATATTTTTCGAATACTTCTTGCTCTGTCATTTCAGTAGTGTGTTCTGCAAAGCTATAAAATGTCGGTTTTTTATCAATAAAGATTTGCTCATTAAAGGTTAAATTTTCGAGATCTTGAAATAGCCCAATAGGTAGTGTGTATAAATTGGCGTGAATGAGTTTGTAGTACAAGTGAGTACCGCATTGTTTGCAAAAGCCACGTTCCGCCCAATCTGAAGACTTAAAGGTTTGGATAAATTCACCGCCTTCAATTTGCACTCCATTTTCACAATGAAAGCCCATAAAAGGTCCGCCACCCCAGCGTCTACACATTCCGCAATGGCATGCCTCAAAGCTTTGTTTATCCTCGGTAGTCAGCGTCACGCTGCCGCATAAGCAATGTCCCTGCATTTTTCTTTCCTTATTCGTTTTCAATCGTGCTTTCAGTATAGATAACTATTCCCGAGTTAAATAATTACTTCCTGATAGTTAAATCATTAGGCGGCATAGTTATTGCTTTAGTAATAGTAGACGGCAATAAATGGAAGAAACACGAATGGAAGCGCTAGAAGAATTAAATATGGCGGGAGTCGCTACACCGGCAATAGACACATTGAATCGCGGCGGTGGCTGGAAAGCAGAATTAACCTTGGGCTTTACTGACCGAGGCGACAAAACCGTAGTTGGACACAAAACTCAACTAGGACCGTTGGCGATTCAAAGGCCACTTTATCCTGAAGGCGATGTTTGCCATACCTACCTGCTTCACCCTCCTGGCGGGGTAGTTGGCGGAGATGAGCTGTTAATTAAAGCCACGACTTATCCTGGAGCGCATGCTTTAGTTACCACACCCGGCGCGACCAAGTTTTATCGCTCAGAAGGCAAGATCGCCCGTCAAAAACAAATCTTAACCGCCAAGTCAGGAAGCTGTTTGGAATGGCTCCCGCAAGAGAACATTTTCTTTCCTACCGGACAAGTGCGTGTCGATACCGAAATTCACCTTGAAACCGATGCACTATTTATGGGCTGGGAGATGCACTGTTTTGGTCGACCTGCACTAAATGAGTGCTTCTATGCAGGTAAAGTGTGGGGTAAGACGCAAGTTTTTGTTGATGGAAAGAATATTCTCACCGAAAACGTGCAATTGATCGGAGGAGATAAATCAATACTAAACAGTGGCTTACAGTCTTTCCCCATGATGGGGAGTTTGTTTATTACCGCGCAATCGGAAGATGACCTTGAAATGGTACAGGATTTGCTTCGTGACTTTGCACCAAATGATGAATTAGTGGTTGGCGCGACTCAAATAGAACAGCTAATCGTAGTTCGAGCATTAGGCAAATGGACCGAGCCAATGTTGGAAGCGTTCGCATTGATTTGGCAACAATTTCGCCATCAATGGTTTGGTTATGTACCAGAGCCGCCGAGGATTTGGGCAACTTAATACGTTGCTCGGCTCGCTGCGCGACTAGGGCGCTTTGCTGCTCGTATTACGAAAAAGACAACCAGATCAATACTAATGAGTTAAACGGGGCATTTCGAGAGACGAAAAACGAAGTGCCCGAGACCCGAGGATCGAATGTAGATGGAACTAACCCCAAGAGAAAAAGACAAATTGCTGATCTTTTGTGCTGGCATGTTAGCGCAGCAGCGTAAAGATAAAGGCTTAAAACTCAACTACCCAGAATCAGTGGCGTTGATCAGTAGTGCGATTTTAGAAGGCGCGCGTGAAGGTAAAACGGTTGCTGAATTGATGAATTTTGGTCGCACCATTTTATCGGTTGATGATGTGATGGAAGGCGTGCCGTCGATGATTCCTGATGTTCAAGTCGAAGCCACATTTCCTGATGGCACCAAGCTTGTCACCGTACATGATCCGATAGTGTAAGGAGAAAACATGAAAACTAGTAATGCCAATCCTAACGCTTTTATCCCCGGTCAGCTTGTTTCTGGAAAGGGTGAGATTGAGCTGAATGTCGGCCGTGAAACCATCAAAATTAAAGTCGAAAACTTAGGCGATCGCCCTGTTCAAATTGGCTCTCATTATCACTTTTATGAAGTTAACGATGCTTTGAATTTTGATCGAGAATCGGCCAAAGGCTTTAGGCTCAATATTCCCGCAGGCACCGCGACTCGTTTTGAACCTGGACAGTCACGTACCGTTGAACTGGTGGAGTATGCAGGTAAACGAGAAGTGTATGGTTTTAAAGGCCGAGTAATGGGTTCTCTTGATTGATATTGAAAAATAAACGGTTCGCTAAAAGGATTTAATAGCATGGCAAAAATTTCAAAAAGAGCCTACGCCGAGATGTTTGGGCCAACGACTGGCGATAGATTACGACTTGCTGATACTGAGCTATGGCTCGAGGTAGAAAAAGATTACACGGTTTACGGCGATGAAGTGAAATTCGGTGGCGGTAAAGTAATTCGTGATGGCATGGGGCAAAGCCAACTGGCGTCTGAATTTACGCCTGATCTTGTTTTAACCAATGCGGTGATCTTAGATCATTGGGGCGTAGTGAAAGCGGATATCGGTGTCAAAGATGGCCGTATTTGTGGCATAGGTAAAGCCGGTAACCCTGATGTGCAGCCGAATGTTGATATTATCATTGGACCGGGAACCGAAGTGATTGCTGCAGAAGGTTCGATAGTAACCGCTGGTGGCATTGATTCACATATTCACTATATCTGCCCGCAACAAATTGAAGAAGCGTTGACCTCTGGTGTGACGACCATGATCGGCGGTGGAACCGGCCCTGCAACCGGAACCAATGCGACAACCTGTACTCCGGGCCCTTGGAATATGCATCGAATGTTAGAAGCGTTGGATGAATTTCCAATGAACTTTGGCTTACTCGGTAAAGGCAACGCCAGCTTGCCTGAAGGCTTAATTGAGCAGGTGGAAGCCGGTGCCATTGGATTAAAACTTCATGAAGACTGGGGGACGACGCCAGCTTCCATTGATATGTGTTTAACCGTTGCCGATCAAACTGATATTCAAGTGGCGATTCATACCGATACCTTGAATGAGTCGGGTTTTGTGGAATCGACGCTTGAAGCGATTGGCGACCGCGTGATCCACACTTATCACACCGAAGGCGCGGGTGGCGGTCATGCGCCAGATATTATCCGCGCTTGTGGTGAATCGAATATTCTACCGTCTTCGACCAACCCAACTCGCCCTTACACAATTAATACCGTCGATGAGCATTTAGATATGTTGATGGTATGCCACCACTTATCCCCGTCGATTGCCGAAGATGTGGCGTTTGCTGAATCGCGCATTCGTCGTGAAACCATTGCCGCGGAAGATATTTTGCATGATCTCGGGGCTTTCTCGATGATTTCATCGGACTCGCAAGCGATGGGACGAGTCGGTGAAGTGATCCTACGGACATGGCAAACCGCTCATAAAATGAAAGTACAACGTGGCTCATTAAAAGAAGACCAACAAGCGTTTGATGCTCAAGCGGAGAAGTTTGGCCATGAAGCGCCAAGTGACAACTTCCGTTTGCGTCGATATGTTGCGAAATACACGATAAATCCAGCCATCACGCATGGTATTGGACATGAAGTGGGTTCGGTAGAGGTAGGTAAATTAGCCGATCTTGTCTTATGGAAACCGGCTTTCTTTGGCGTAAAACCAAGCGCGATTATCAAAGGTGGCATGATCGCAATGGCCCCAATGGGCGATCCGAATGCGTCTATTCCAACGCCTCAACCTGTTCATTATCGTTCTATGTTTGGTAGTTACGGCAAAGCCTCGAAAAAGACTTCAATGTTATTCGTTTCTCAATTGGCTAAAGACAAAGACATTGCAGGTCAATTAGGGCTTGGCAGCTTAATTGGTGTAGCCAAAAACTGCCGCACCATTTCAAAAGCCGATATGAAACTCAATGATTGGCAGCCTAAGATTGAAGTCGATTCTCAAACCTATGAAGTAAAAGCGGATGGGGAACTCCTCACTTGTGAACCTGCGGAAGTATTGCCAATGGCGCAAAGGTATTTTCTGTTTTAGTTAACGTAGCTTGAAGGCTCGGACGCTTCGCTCTCGTTGCTCGAAAAAGCTTGTATTAATCAACGTTCTTAAAATCTTGCCTTCGAGACACGAGACACGAGACACGAGACACGAGACACGAGACACGAATAATTGGATAAAAAATCATGATTGAAATTACAAAAATAGTCACAGATAGCACTCAAATTGCTGAGCGAAATGTGGATGGTGTATTGAGCCTTCCTATTAATAGCCGTATCAAAAGTCGTTTAAAAGTATCACTTGAAGATGGACGTGATGCGGGGTTGTTTTTACCTCGCGGCAATATTTTGCGCGGTGGTCAGTTATTGCAAAGTGAATGCGGGTTATTGATCGAAGTGACCGCAGCACCGGAAACCGTTTCTAGTGTGTATTGCGACGATGCGTTATTGCTAAACCGAGTGACTTATCATCTAGGTAATCGTCACGTTCCTCTACAAATTGCAGATGGTTGGGTGCGTTATCAGCATGACCATGTATTAGATGACATGGTGGTGGGGCTAGGTGCCAAAGTGACGGTAGAACAAGCCGAATTTGAACCTGAAGATGGGGCGTACGGCGGCCGTTCAGGGGGGCACCATCATCACGATCATTCGCATGATCACTCTCATTAATGACAACTTGAAATTGAATTCAAAAATAGAAAAAACAAAAAGGATATTTGCCATGAAATTAGTTCGCTTACTCACACTTGCTTCTGTTTTTGCTGCGCCAGCGGCGTTTGCACATGTTGGTCATATGCATGATCACGGCTCAAGCAATGCGTTTTTTGAAGGTTTTGTACACCCATTAACTGGACTGGATCATTTAGTGATGCTCCTTGGTCTAGGTATGCTGATTAGTCATTTTACGGCAAGTAAATCAAGCTCAGTAGCTAAGCCTACTTTGATTATTGCAGCCCTTGTTAGCTTAACGGTTGGCCTTGCCGCAGGAAGCTTATTTGGTGCGATTAGTGGGGTAGAGCTAATGATTGCCGCATCAATTTTTGTGGTTGCATTAGGGATTTGGAATGCATTTTCAGCGCGTGAATCTTTGACTCAAGGTTTGGTTGTCGCTTCTGTTGGTTTGGTGTTCTTCCATGGTTTTGCTCATGGCGTAGAAGCAACGGGCGGATTATTTGGTTTTGGCGCAGGTATGCTAGTCGCAGCATTTGGCATCATGTTTACCGGTGAGCGTGTGGCGCATTTCTTATCAACCCAGTTCTTATCAACAAAGTTCTTCGCAAATAAGTGGCTTGGAGCGGGCATTGCAGCTTCTGGCGCCGCGCTAATGATGGCGTCTTAATCGCTTATGAATGATATGAGAGACATAGACTCTATATCTAGCTCAGCTCTCAACTCAGTCGCATCGTCACCGCATGGTGCTTCTGAGGTAGCTTGCTTTCGTCTGTTTCAGTTAATTAGCCCTTCACTACCCATTGGTGGTTTTACCTACTCACAAGGTTTGGAGTGGGCGGTTGAGGCTGGTTGGGTGAGTAATCAAGCTAAGTTAATAGAATGGCTTGAAATGATGCTCAATAACAGCTTAGTGACGTTAGAGCTGCCGATCTTGGCGAAGTTTTATCAAGCACTAGAAAGTGATGATGATGCGAGTATTGAATATTGGAGTCAGTATTTATATTCGTGTCGAGAAACCAGTGAGCTACGCGCAGAAGAGCTGCAACGAGGTAAGGCGCTTTTTACTTTATTAAAACAGCTCGATTTACCCGTTAAAAGCGAATGGCAACCCGAAGATGATCCGAAAGCGGCGACTCAGAATCAATTGCTAGGATTTTGTGTCGCAGCAAAAGCGTGGGGTATTTCACTGCATAGCTTGCAACAAGGGTACTTATGGAGCTGGGCGGAAAACATTGTGATGGCAGGGGTAAAGTTAGTGCCACTTGGTCAAACTGCTGGCCAAAAAACCTTAATTGCGCTGTCAGAATGGTTGCCTCAAGCGATAGACAAAGCCAATCAAATTCAAGATGACGATATCGGTAGTTTTACGCCCGCAGTGGCCATTGCCAGTAGTCGTCATGAAATTCAATATACAAGGTTATTTCGTTCTTAATTTTCACCAGTAATAGAACGAAACCCGACAAAACAAGGAAGATAAAATGTCTCAAGCAAGTAATCAAAATGAAAGCTATAAACAACCATTACGTATTGGAGTTGGCGGTCCGGTTGGATCAGGCAAAACTGCGTTACTAGAAGTTTTGTGTAAAGCTATCCGTGAACGCTTGAATATTGCGGTAGTGACCAATGATATTTACACCCAAGAAGATGCCAAAATACTCACTCGCGCAGAAGCGTTAGATGCTGACCGTATTATTGGCGTCGAAACTGGCGGCTGTCCACATACAGCAATACGTGAAGATGCTTCAATGAACCTTGCGGCAGTTGAAGAGCTCGCTAAGCGCCATAAAAACCTAGATGTGGTGTTTGTTGAAAGTGGTGGCGATAATTTAAGTGCTACCTTTAGCCCTGAACTTGCCGATTTAACTATTTATGTCATTGATGTAGCTGAAGGGGAAAAAATCCCGCGTAAAGGCGGCCCGGGTATCACTCGTTCTGACTTGTTAGTGATTAACAAAATTGACTTAGCACCGTATGTTGGCGCGTCATTAGAGGTAATGGAATCGGATACTCAGCGCATGCGCCCAACCAAACCTTATGTATTTACCAATTTAAAAGAGAGTGTTGGGCTCGATACTATTATCGATTTCATTATCACTGAAGGCATGTTGAAGCCGAAATATTAATCCGGTTAACTTGCAGTAAAGATTGGATAAAAACTAAGCTTAGTGGCGATTTGGCTGCTAAGCTTTTTTATTGTTAATCAGTTATTAGGCTTCTAACTATCTAATTGATTGATTTATAGCAAATATAGAGTAGATAGCGGTTTTAATTCACGGGTTAAATTCGCTTTTTATGAAATATTACGTTACATTTGCCGCCACATTTTTGAACTTTTCAATTTCAAATGGTCTGTTATAACATATCAATTCTATCAAGTTGATATTTAGCCGGCTCTTGAGGTCGATTCACACAACTCCCTACGCTGGGAACTATAGAAACTAAACCTTATGTCTAAACAAAAATTTGCAGAACTTCGCCAGCATCCTAAGTTTCCATTGATGCTTAAAATTGGCGTGGCTTTTGTCGTGTTATTTATTATTGTTTTAATTGCCGAATCTGGTGATGGACGCAAATCAGTTCCTATGGATATGGACAAAATTTTAGCAGACGAAGCGAAAGCGGTTGCCGCTACCAAGCCTGTTCATGTGGATGAAAACGTTCCGCTTTATTCATACGAAATTCAAGATGGTGACAATTTAAGTAGTATCTTTGTTCGTCTTGGCGTTCCGTATGGTGACATGCTCAGCGTTATGGATACCGACCAAAACCACCTAACACTTGATACCTTAAGACCGGGCGATACCTTAAAAATTTGGATGGATGAAGATCTAGAACATTTAACCAAATTAGAAGTTGAATTTACGCTAGCGGATCGCGTGGTATTTACTCGCAACGACGATGAAAGTTATACCTTCCAAGAAGTGAATCTACCGGGCGTATGGAAAACTTATCCACTAGTAGGTGAAATCCAGGGTAGTTTCTCCACATCCGTTTATAAATACGGTATTTCGGGTGCGGAAACGGCACAAATTACTCAGTTATTAAAAGATAAGCTGAATTTTGTGCGAGACTTACGTGCCGGTGATAAGTTCGAAATTTTGCATAAACGCCAGTTTATCGATGGTGTCGCAACCGGGAATCGTGAGATTGATGCGATCCGTATTTATAACCGCGGTAACGTGATCAGTGCTTATCTGCATAGCGATGGTCAATACTACGATAGTAATGGCGATAGCTTGCAGCGTGCATTTTTACGTTGGCCGACGAAACAGCACTTCCGTATTAGCTCTCCATTTGATGCGAATCGTTTACATCCTGTGACTCATCGTCATGCTCCTCATAATGGCGCAGATATCGCTTCTCCTACTGGGACTGATGTTCTAGCAACCGGTGATGGTATCGTGACGCTAACCACCAACCACCCTTACGCGGGTAAATATGTCGTGGTTCAACATGGTTCTACTTACCGAACTCGCTACTTACACTTGAGCAAAATTTTAGTGCGCCAAGGCCAAGCGGTTCATCGTGGACAAGTGATTGCGAAATCTGGTGCTACAGGTCGTGTAACCGGGCCACATTTGCATTATGAATTCATCATTCGTAACCGTCCTGTGAACTTCTTAACCGCTAAGATCCCGATGGCAACATCGATTTCTAAAGAAGATAAAGCGGCGTTTGAAGAACAAGTTAAAGCGGTTGATGCGCAGTTTGAACAAGTCGCGATGAAGAACTCTGACAAACAAACTATTGCTAGTAATTAATCGTATCTAATAATAGAATTGTTTCATTGACTAAAGAGTAAGTGTTTTCGCACTTGCTCTTTTTTATTATATATAACCGCCGTTGAGGTTATTGAATCAGGGATGATAGATGAATCATGTAGAAAACACTCAAGAAGATAATCTTGAAATTAAGCAACCTCAAACTTGGAAAACACCACAAACCTTTTTGATGCTCATTTCGATCGTGGTGCCGATTGCCTTTGCTAGTTGGATGGCGTTATTAAATAACTTCGTGGTAGAAAAAGCGGCTTTCACTGGTGCAGATATCGGCTTGCTACAAAGTGTGCGTGAAATTCCCGGCTTCTTAGCCTTCACCGTCGTCTTCGTACTGCTGTTCATCCGTGAGCAAAAGTTTATGCTCGTCGCGCTTGCCATGCTCTCGATTGGCGTAGCGATCACCGGCTTTTTCCCTTCGGTACTTGGCTTGCTAATGACGACTTTATTGATGTCGATAGGCTTCCACTACTTTGAAACCTTAAAGCAATCCTTATCTTTACAATGGCTGAGTAAAGAAGAAGCGCCAGAGTTTCTAGGAAAGTTAATCTCGGTAGGAGCGCTTGCATCATTACTGACTTACGGCGCACTGTGGGTCATGCTGGAAATCTTGAAGTTTGATTATTGGCATGTGTATTTAATCACTGGCAGCTTAGCCTTAGGTGTTACAGTCTTTATGTGGTTAGCATTCCCGCAATTTGAAGCGACAACCATTCAGCATAAAAACCTGATCTTAAGAAAGCGCTATTGGCTGTATTACGCGCTTACTTTTATGAGTGGCGCTAGACGTCAAATCTTTACTGTATTTGCGGGCTTTTTGATGGTGGAGAAATTTCACTATTCGGCGGCAGACATTACATTACTGTTTTTAATCAACTATGCGTTTAACTTCTTATTTGCTAAGAAAATCGGTCAATTCATTGGCATAGTAGGTGAGAGAAAGGCGCTGATTTTTGAGTATTGTGGCTTAATTGGTGTGTTTGTTGGTTACGCGCTAGTCGAAAATTCACATATTGCTGCGGGTTTGTACGTGGTCGATCATTTATTCTTCGCACTAGCATTAGCGGTTAAAACTTATTTGCAGAAAATCGCCGATCCACAAGATATGGCCTCTACCGCTGGGGTTTCATTTACCATCAATCATATTGCAGCAGTAGTGATTCCGGTGACATTTGGTTTGTTGTGGCTGCATTCACCGGCCGCGGTATTTTATATTGGTGCTGCGATGGCGGCGGTATCGTTGATTTTATCTTGTAATATTCCGCGTATGCCGAAGCCGGGTAATGAAGTGTGTCGCTTTAAGTGGGGAAGTGAGGTAGCGGAAAAATAATTGACGTCTAAATTTTCTTGAACGAGGCAATGTGATCTAAGCGGATCCGTTGTCTCGTTTTATTTTTATCGACCAGTTCTACTTCGAGCCATTCTCCGGTTTCTTTTTCTGAATAGACATTGATGGCTGAAGCGATAAGCGTGCGATTGTCATGTAAATGAATCTCAAGCTTATCATGATGCATACATGCCACTTCAAACTCATCGTATTGTGAGCAAGCGATAGGTTGGTATTTTATCTCGTCCATGAGTGCTCGCTTATATGAAGTGGCTGCTTAGGTGTGTATCTATCAATCTAGTCTTTAAATGCACTAGGTGTGAAAGTATCGGCTTTTGGACGAATCACCACAGTGCCGGCAATCTTGTCATGGAAGCCTTGTTTCTTGCTATCAAAGCCGACCCAGATGAAGCCCAACATAAATAAGAACGTCGATACAAAGTAGCCTAGGTAACGAATAATTGACTGAACGGTAGTTAAACGTTGTCCGGTTTTCGCATCGACTACTTGTGCTTTGATCAGCATTTTACCCGGTGTTGCGCCGCGGAACTTCCAAAATAGTACAGTGATGATAAGCAGCGGAATGTAGCTCCACCAAGTATCCGACAGCATACTACCAGCCCATGAAGTGGAGTAAGAAGAATAAGAGTAGTGTTCGGTTTGAGTAGTAAAGCTTTGTTGATAAGACTCTAGCCCCGGTAGCGCAATGAGCACTAAGGCAAAGGAATAAAGAATATTATCAATAATGCTGGCCCCAACACGCGACCAAAACCCAACATATTCGTACTCCATTAAGGTGTCGCTTAATTCAAATTTTTTCATAACTTATCCAGTTTGTTTTTATTATCTATACGCAAGATGCTGTTTTTGTTAAGCCGCGCTAACGATAGCTGAAATAACACCAATAAGGCCACCAAACACGCCGCCCCATACAACAAGCCAACCTAAATGCTGCTGAATCATAGTCTTAACGATTTCTTTGACCATCTTAGGGGTTAATTCGTTCAATCGCTGATCAATAATATTTTCAATATTGGCTTGGATATCATCCATCATTGACGGTTGTTCTAGCTGCTCTTTTAAGGCTTGTTTCACCTGATCGCTTTGGCTGATTTCAATCATTGATTCTTGCATCTTTTCAATAAAAGGCTGTTTTAGCGGTTGAAGTGCTTCCGCGCCACCTAACATTGCTAGCATTCCACCAAAAGAAGAATGGGTGATCACTTCTACTAAAGAATCAAAACTCGGCTCTAAATCGATTTTCTGGATGACAGGCTTTAAATCTAACGAGGCGTTGCTTGCTAATTCTTGGTTTAAGAACTTGTCGATGTTTTGGCTAGTAAAAAACTGCATCATCATGAGATTTTTAATTGCGGTTTTAAATTCTTCAAAACGAGCAGGGATGATGCCCGAGCCATATAAGCCCGGCACTTTTTCAAACAGCATGTGAATGGCGAGCCAATTGGTTACCGCACCTGAAAAAGCAAATAAGCCAGCATAGAGCACAATGGTGTTTTGAGTTTGATAACCAATCGCTAATAAAACAATTGAAATAAGGTTAGTGATAAAGCTTTTGTTCATAGTGATTTTCTTGCTTGGGTATATATAAAATTAAGGCACAAAAAAGGATGATAAACGTGAGTAGTATCATCCTTCGACAGTCAGTGATGTGACTCGCTTAAAACTCTTTAGGAGCAAAGCCTGTCATTTCTTCTAATTTTAACTCTTTACCAATTTTGGTTAAAGGGTGCACGATAACAAGGCCTTTCACTGATTTTTTCAGTTTGCCTTGGTCAGCTTTTTCGTCTTTGGTTAATGCGCGGCTAAATGGCATCTCCAGTAACGCTTTACGTTCTTTGTTTAAGTCGTAGCTTTTTTTGTGATTAAGCTGAGCCACTTTTTTGCTGAGTTGATTAATTTCAGTTTCAAATTGATAAATCATCGCTTTATCTGCTCGCTTTTGAGCAGCTTCAAGTTTATGGCGGCACTTATCGAGTCGATTATTCAGTTGTTGTAGTTCGTTTTGTTGGCTCATGTGTTCACCATATACTCTAAAATTAAATCAGTGGATTGCGTCAAATTACGCGAGGGCGGAGTATAGCACAGCGCTTGCCTTTAGTTATCTTATTATTTATCAAAAAAAGGTTTTTCAATGCCAAGCTTCACCATGAATAAATACTTTATCTTTCGATAAATATTAGAGTATTTCACTAAAATATTCTTAGAATCTATCACCGTCGTATTACCCCAATAAGAGAGCGTATGAATACCATCGGAAAAAGGTTCAACAGGCATCAAGTCTTTAAAGTGCTGCTCTTGGTATTCAGTGTTTGAGATAGTCGTTATCTTCATTACTTGCAAACTACCACCATAAGTATGTTGGCAGTTTTGTCCTACACGGTAGTACTGACCATTGTCTTCGATGATTGGACCGCCGTTGCGACCATTCTTAATATCATTTGCGATAGGCGATGCTGGGTGTAATTGATACCCTCCGAGTAGTGTATCCGAGTAGAACAGCAACTGTTTGAAAGGGTCATCAGCGGTAGAAGTAAACAAATAGAAAACATGGTTTATTTTTTTGATATTGGAGTCGATATATTTTCCATCGCTAAGTAACGTTTTATGCTTAACGAACTTTGAGCCATTAAATTGGTAGAGCGTGATTTCATTTAAATCGGACGTTTCGACAATGCAATAAATGTCACCGGCTTCTTCAAAGATGAATGGGTATGATTTATGGCCTGTGATGGTATTGATGTCATCAAAAAAAGGATAGCGCTTGCCTTTTAAATCTACACATTCAATTTTTCCATTGCCATGAGAGTAATCAAAAATTTCATAAGCAATAAAGTGTTTTTCACCAAGCATGAAAATGAATGGGTCGGCCTCGAAATCTTTTTCGGTAAAGTTAAACCATTGGATATCAAATTCTTTCAGGCCGTGCTCAATGATGGATATCGGATTGTGTTGTATTAATCCAATTCGCCAAAAGTCTTGAGTTGTAAATTTGCTTAATAATGATTTCAAAACAGGATCCTTTGCCTAGGGAGGACTAATTAAGTGTGGCTATCATTGTACACTTTAGAATAAGTATTAATCTATGTTATGAGGGTAAATAATGCCTACAAAACGAGAGTTTATCAGGCGTTATCTTGTTAAATAGCGTTTCATGATGACCAGAAATAGACTATAATATTGAGCACAAGTTGCACATTCCTGTTCAACAATCTGTTTGGTCAATGGTACTACGATGAACCTATTTAGCTTGCCTATGAAAAAGGTATTAATTACCCTTATTTCGTCTTCTGCTTTTTTGTTTTTTAATACCGCTTGTGCCAGTTCAATTGACTACTCCCCAACTGAAAGTGATCAAATCTTAGTCAACCCAGATATGGGGATCGTTGATCATCAAACGATCAATATTAAAGATAATCCTTATTGGAATGTTCCAAGTTACCCCGAAACTTCTGTTGTGTATTTTCGCTGGTATTGGGAAGAGTTAGAACCAGAAAAAGGGGAATATAATTTCCAGCTTATCGATCAAACTATTCAAGATGCCGCAAAATTGAATAAAAAAGTGGTTATTCGCTTTATGACTCTGGCTGGCAAAGATGAAACTTACTATGCCGGAGCACCACTGCAATATAAAAAGGTACTCGGTATTCCATGCTGGCTGAAGAAACAATTAGACCCAGAGACTCAAGATGTTTGTGCCGATGATAATAGTTTTGTCCCTGATTATAATGACCCTATTTTTCAAGATCATTTAAATCGATTTCTTCAAGCGATGGGCGCTCGATATAACTCGAACCCTAATTTGTTGCGTTTAGATGTTGGCCTAGTCGGCACTTGGGGCGAGTGGCACTTGTACTCCCACGCACCCGATAACGCTTCAACTTTGGGTACGAATGGTTACACCTCGGAAAACTTGCAAGTTTATATTGATATGATGAAGTCAGCGTTCCCAGATAAAATGTTGACTATTGATTTGGGCACCACTGATGACGATTTTTCTGGCGCAGCCACAAGCCAAGGCTTAGGTTGGCGTGCGGATTGTATTGGTGATTGGACGCCCGGTTGGAACCATATGCAAGATGCTTACCCTCAAGCGTTATCACATATCGAAAATTCTTCCGATCCTTTGATTTTATCTCGTTGGAAACAAGCACCGGTCGATTTTGAGATTTGTTATACCATGCAAGAGTGGGCGCAGCAGCCAGAGGTTTACACTCAGCAAAAGGTTCAACAAACATTTGATACTGCACTTGATTTACACGCCTCACTTCTTAATCTTAAATCAAGTGAGATCCCACCTATATATCAACAAGCACTTGATGAGTTTAGAAAGAAACTTGGTTATAGATTGGTGCTAAAAAACCTCACAGTACAAAGTAAATTTAGAGCGGGTAGTTTTATTTCTATCCAGTCTAATTGGGTCAATAAAGGTAGTGCACCAAGTTATACTAACTACCCAGTAGTGTGGCGTTTAGTTGATAGTCAGAATAATGCGGTTGCTTATTTTGAAGCCAATAATGATATAACTCAATGGCTACCGGCAGAGTATAATGGCGATGCTCCTACGGTCTATAGCTTAGCGAATAAATTCAGGTTACCAACAAACCTTAAGCCTGGAAAATTCCAGCTAGAAGTTGGTTTGGTAAGCCAAGGATCGCGAAATGCTAAAATAAAAATTGCGATTGATAATGAAAATAATAATAACTGGTATCGATTGATGAATGTCGATATTGAATGATTCAACTTTAAATAATTATAAGAATAGGGGATTTTATTTTGGTGGGAAATAATGAATCGTAACGTTGTTAAGGTTTATAAAGATAGCTTCACCACCGTGATGAGGCTGTTTGATTTTGCTGTTATAAATTTAACTTATATAGGTTTGTTATGTATTAGCGATCAAACTATTTCTATTTTGGATATTGCTGTCGCTTTGGTGATTGCTTTTATGTTTTTATCAATAGGGATCTTTACCGGTTTCTATGATCTCTCTATTCATGATAAAAAAAGAAAAATATTACTTAAACTGACTTTTAATTCCGTTTGCTTAGTTTCCATTCTGTGGGCTTTACGCCATGCACTTGAAACTCTCCCAGGGATGATTGAGGTGTTGGCAAGAGAAAGCATCGTCCATAGTGAGTTTTTATGGTCTTATCTCATTATCCTAGCTAGCCGTATTGTTTTAACCAAGATACAAGTATCAAAACCTAAAATTGCGATTCTTGGAATGACGCCGATTGGCTTATCGGTTGAAAAAGGTTTAGTGGCGAAATATGGTTCTTCTATCGTAAATAATATCTCTTATTTTGATGAAAGAGCAGAGAGTCGATTTGGATATATAACAAGAGGAAGTCATCAAGGCACGATTGATGATCTGCTTACTATTGCGAAAAATAATGAAGTAGATGAGATTTATATCGCCTTGCCTATGGTCGCTCGAGATCGGATTAGAAATTTCTTACGTATTTTATCTGATAGTACGGTTGATATAATGATAGTCCCTGATTTATATAGTTATCATTTATCGAGTGCTCAGCTAAGAGACGTCGGTGGTATACAGTCTTTTAGTGTGTTTGCTTCTCCATTTGAAGGCTTAGGTGGCATTATTAAAAGAGTCATTGATATCGTCGTTGGTAGTTTGATTACTCTGATGATATTACCCGTGATGGCAGTCATTGCTCTAGGGGTGAAATTAAGTTCTCCTGGCCCTGTATTATTTAAGCAGGATAGATATGGCTTAGGTGGCAAAAAGATCAAAGTTTGGAAATTCCGTTCGATGAAAGTGATGGAAAATGATGCCGTTGTGACTCAAGCCACCAAAGGTGATCCTCGGGTGACGAAATTTGGCTCATTTATTCGCCGAACTTCTCTAGATGAATTACCTCAATTTTTTAATGTTCTACAAGGGACGATGTCGATCGTCGGCCCTAGACCACATGCGGTTTCTCATAATGAAGAGTATCGAAAAATCGTTGATAACTATATGATTCGCCACAAAGTGAAACCGGGCATTACTGGACTTGCGCAAATCAAAGGCTATCGAGGTGAAACGGATACGGTCGATAAGATGGTAAAACGTGTTGAGTATGATATTCGCTATATGCAAAATTGGACGCCAATTTATGACTTTAAAATTATCTTTTTGACGATTTTTAAAGGTTTTGTCAGCGAAACGGCTTACTAAAGGCTTGCTATGCGGTTGAATAGTAGCATCGCTTTATTACAGAAAAAGCAATGGTATGTACTACTACTGCTTTTTTTTGCTATTCCATCGTTTGCTGAGTTTTCCTCGAACACTCATATTGATTGGCTAGGTTTGGAGTACCAAAGTAACCTAGCGGCCGAATATGGGTACAATGATAATGTGCTTTATCAAGAGCATAACCAAGTCATTGGTTCGGATTATGTTGCGTTAAAACCGGAACTATCGATTGCCGGTAAACGCAACACCAAAGATTTTTATCTGTTTTATCAAGGTGATTACCGACAGTATAATGAGCAGCAAGTTGAAGACGATAGTTACAATGACCATTTTGTCTATGGTGCTTTTGACTGGGAGTTAGGGATCCGCCATCACCTTAGTTTAAGTGCAAGTTATAAGTTGGGTCATGAAGCTCGCGGTTCCGGTGCGACTAAGGGGTTCTATTTTTACTCAGATGGTTCCTCTGACAAGCAGGCTACCTTTAGTGATTTTAATATTACTCATGAACTAGGTACGCAGAGCAGCAATTTTTCCGCCCAATATACTTATGGGGCAAAAGGCGCGAAAGGAAATTTGATATTTGGGCTTCAAAGAAGTGAGTTGGATTACGATATATTGGATAGTTACGATCCGGTATTTCAGGATTATTTAAAAAATGAAGATTCAGTCGAAACGAGAGCAAGTATTGATTTTCGCCATCAAGTAACAGGGCATACCCGACTTGACTACACCCTAATGTATAAGACATTTGATTATCTCGATCCTGAACGTGATAACGACGAATACATCGCTCTTTTTTCTCTTATCAGTGAGTTCACAGGGAAATCTAAGTTAGAGGCTAGGGTTTATTACCTAGAGAATAAATTGGCAAGCAGCAGTAGTTCTAGCGTTAACTGGAGTTTGATGTACCAATGGAAGCCAGTAGACTACTCAACTTTTATCGTAAAATCATCGAGTGAAGCAAAAGAGAATGATAATACTGGTGATTATATTCAATCTTACCAAAATAGTGTGACTTGGAAGCATGAGTTCCTTGGTCACGTATCGAGTGATATTACGTATAATCATATAAATGATGAATATCAGATTAAAGATAATAAAGAACAATATGACTACTTAGATTTTCGCTTAGGGTACTTATTTCGGCCCAATGTGGAGTTAAGCCTTTTATACCGTTACGCATTGTTCACAAGTGATGACCGTACCGATCCAGTGTATATGGCGGGATCTGAGTATAAAAGGGACTTAGGTTATGAGCAAAATGAAGTGTCGTTATCACTTAAAGTGGGAATTTAATATGAAGAAAATATACCTTTTGCTTAGCGTGCTTGTGATGAGTTTTATGACTAACGTTGCTCTTGCGGAAGAGACAAAAAATGATAGTAATCACTACCTACTAGGTATGGGCGACCAGATCCAAATTCTCGTTTATAATGAGGCCGATTTGTCGATCAAGCTGCGAATTGATGAAAGCGGTAAGATTATGTATCCCCTAATTGGTGAGTTGCAATTAGAAGGTAAAACACCCACGCAGGTGGCGAATGAAATCCAAAAGCGCTTAAAAGATGGTTATATAAATAATCCTATGGTGACGGTAACCATGTTGGAATTTGGGCCAATTTATGTTTCAGGGGAAGTCAAAACACCGGGTAGTTATGAATATCAACCGGGATTTACTCTTGAAAAAACCATTGCGGTAGCAGGTGGCTTCACTGACCGAGCGGATAGGGATGATATCAATGTTCGTCGTGCTAATGGCACATTACTGGAAGATGTGACTGAAACCGAAGTGATATATCCTGGTGATGTCGTCATTGTTGGGCAGAGTTTTTTCTAAATCAGGTTGTTTAAATGAATTCATTATTTGTGGAAGACGGAAGTAAGTTGGAAAGCATTATTGATTTTTCCCGCTTGTTTAAAGCCATTAAAACAAATTGGTGGAAAATTGCGCTTTTCTCTGTGTTCATGACAGGGTTGGCTATTCCGCCTGTGTTAATGATGACACCCAAATATGAATCCTATGCATCTATTCTATTGAAGGCTGAATTGATTAACTCGACGACGTTTGAAAAAACCGTCGATTTTGATTCGACTCGTGGCCAGTATTACGAGACTCAATATGAGCTTTTAAAATCTCGTCGTGTTGTTGCAAAGGTAGCCGAGGAATTAAAATTATACGAAAAACCTGAATTTATTGGTGGCATCGATATTAATAGTGACACCTTAGATAAGCGCAAAGAAAAAAGTATCGAATATGTCTTTGAGCACATGAGTATTTTGCCAATCCGAAAAACGCAATTAGTTACCATTGGTTTTGAAGCAAAAAATGCTCAAGATGCAGCAGATGTTGCGAATGGTATTGTGAAGGTGTTTATTGACTTTTCTATAGAAGATAATAATCAGGCCAATTCAAAGGTAATAGGTTTTCTGCAGCAACAGGTTGATGATACTCATTCTAAATTAAAGCAAAAAGAAAATGATTTGAATGCTTTTTTGAAGCGTGAAAACCTGATTAACTTTTATGGTGTAGATGGCCTACAATCGAAAAAATTAACTTTGTTGTCTGAGGATTTAGCCACAGCAAGAGCACAGCGAATTAGTCTTGAATCTCTTTATAATATTGTACGCAAATATCAAAAGGGTGATTTAATTGATCTTATGGCAATTCCTGATGTATCTCGGCATCCGAATATTGAAAATATACGGCAAATGCTGACGGATCAGAGAACAGTATTATCTGATTTAGAAAAGCGATACGGCCCTAAACATGAACGAGTTATTCAAGCTCGCGCACAGCTGGCGATCTTGGAAAAGCAATCAAATCAACTAGTCAAAGAAATAGCCGAAGGGATTAAAGACCAATATAACGCTGCAGTATTTAAAGAGAACCAATTACAAGCTGCAGTTGATAAAAATGCACAAGGCTTCCATTTATTAGGCGTCAAAAAAACGCAATACGACAATATGATGGATGACATTACTCATACTCGTTCTCTATATAACAAGCTACTGCAACGTTTGAATGAAACGAAAGTGAATAATCAGTTTTCGGAATCAACGACTAAATCGATTGATGTTGCTATGGTTCCTGAAAATCCAACTAAACCCAATAAACCATTACTAATCATCGTCGTTGCTATTATGTCGTTATTAATTGCGGTGATGTTGGTGGTTATTGTTGCAGCGTTAAATAATAAGATCATGACGGTTAGGGATATAGGCAAACGTCTAGGGTTGAACGTGTTGGGAGAATTTAGGCTCTATAAACCCGAAACTAAAGATGCGCCCGAGATGACGGTGAAAGATGCACTGGAAAATAGCGTTAAATATCCTGCTTTAGAAGCGGCGTCTTTGGGTATGCGTAGTCAGCTTTTATTGCTTAAGAGTGAAGCCCAAGTTATTGCGGTAACATCGGCCACACAAGCGGAAGGTAAATCCTTGATATCAAGCTTAATGGCTCAGTCAATGGCGATTGATTTTAAAGTGTTGTTGGTTGATATGAATTTAAGGCAGCCAAGCTTAAGCCAGTCATTTGGTACTGAAGATGAGAAAGGATTAATCGATGCCTTATATGGTGATGACTCTGTACAGAGCTTGATTACCACTCAACCTTGGTTTGACTTCCTGCCAGCGGGTGATGTGTCTCGTTCACCATTAGTAGTGCTAACCAATCAAAAGCTAGCAGAATTGTATCAAGACTTACGTCAAGATTATGATTACATTGTTGTTGATACCCCTGCTATTGCAGATCAGAAAGATACTGTTTTAATTAGCCAATTGGTTGATGCCGGGATATTGGTTGTCGAGTCAAATTATAACTCGGCTAATATTTTACTTGAAGGTTTAGAACAGCTAAAAGACATCCAAATGTTAGGAGGAGTTCTTAATAAGGTCGATGATAAACATTTAGAGTTAAACGAAAATTTAAACTTGCCTACGGTTGAGGATATTATTCTATGAGTTTGATTAAAGGTGCTTCCATTATTGGGGCGTCCTCTGTGATATCTCAAGCGTTTGGTGCGTTTACTATTTTGTTGATGTCCTCTCAATTTGGAATGGCAGATGTTGGTAATTATGCTCTGACACTCAGTATAGTGATGATTGGTACTCAAGTATCACTATATGGTTCTCATTTTTTACTGCCCAAAGTGGAACAGGATGAGGTTGGAAAAGCCGTGATCTTTTGCATGCTACAATCATGGTGTGTGAGTGCTGTATATGTGTTTGCAGTGAGTTTTTTCTTTTCCCTTCCAATTATTTCTGTATACCTGCTAACTGCAAGCTATTCTATGATGATTATATCTGAATATATGTTTCTACGTCATAAGGCATTCAATACTTTGGCGATACAGCGTATTTCAGTGCCATTAGTGGTTTTTCTGTCTTTACTCGCTTCACCCAAAGTAGACTATTTCTATTATATTTGGGCATGCTCTCACTTAGTGTTAATTCTAACCTGGCTGTATAAGGGCATGGATTTTAGCTACTTTTCCAAACAAGATTTTAAATTCACAACTCAAAAATCATTCTTCTCTGAGCATAAGAATCACTTATCACGTATTGGGACTGCTGAGGTTGTGGCGAATGCGAGTTTACAACTGCCTACTGTACTGATTAACTACTGGTTTAGTCCATTAGTTGCTGGTTACTTTGCGGTAGTGAATCGCTTCTGTTTATCGCCAGTTTTAATACTAGGTCAATCCGTTAGAAATTATACGTTCTCAAAATGGTCAGAAGATTTCCGCAATAAAACGTTTAATTACGCCGAGTTTAAGCAAGTTCGATTATTTCTTGTGTCAATCGCCGCTATGACGGTCGCTGGAATCTACTTTGTATACCCATTAATCACGGAATACTTTGGTAATCATCAATGGATACAATCAATAGAAACGTCACGTCTGATGCTGCCTTACGTATTTGCCATGCTCGCCTTTGTACCATTAACCGTGGTAGAGCTGATTTTTGGTACTCCAAGTTCTTTCTTACGTATCCAATGTGAGCAGTTATTTATTGTCTTCTTAGCGTTTGTGCTATTGCCATTTTTCCATAAAGACTACGCACTATCATTGTTAGCTTTCACGACGCTGACGGCTGGCCGATACTTTATGGTTTATCTCAAGATCAATAAAAATGCGGCTAAGTTGCGTGAAGGCGTTGTCGAGAAATGAATACAGGGCTTTTTTTTCAAGTCTATGTATTTATCACACTAGTATTTAGTGGTACTGCTCAGTATTTCACTGAAGTACAGGCATTTCTTTGGTTACCTTTTATTATGACGATGGGAATGGTGGCTTTGTTGCCATTATTGACACGTTATAATTTTAAACAGCTCGACCATGTAGAGATTTCTATCCTAGTTTTATTTTTAGGTTTTTTCTGTTTGGCTTTAATACCATCCGTGATTCAAGTCGGAATTAAAGCAACCATTGTTGGTATTAAAAATGGCATCGGCATTTCTTTATTATTACCGTGCTTATTTTTAGGTTTTTGCCGTGAGTCTCAATTATATCGGATTTGCCAAAAATTATATTGGGTGTTTTATGCTCAAATACCATTAGTACTTTATCAGTTCATTGTAGTGGTTCCTGCTCGTGTTGCTGCACAAGGTCCTATGGATAAATTTGATTCAGTAGTCGGTACTTTCGGTGGCAGCATGAGTGCAGGCGGTAATGGCGCCTCTATGGGGCTATTTTGCTTACTTGTTATGTTGATGAAAGTATCTGAATTTAAAAATGGAGCCACGACATTATTTTCAGCTACTGCACATGTTGTGATTGGTCTGAGTATCTGTACCTTAGCTGAAGTTAAATTCGCTATATTATTAGCTCCCATATTTTTCCTTGTTGTCTATGTCAGTTCAAGTTACATAAAAGAAGTCCGGGTTATTAGTACGAAAACAATATTATTTCTATTTTTAGGTGCGGTTATATTATTGTTAATTATCATTGTTGTCTCGTCGTTAACTTATGCTACCCAATACCAAGCTAATATGGGGGTATTTGAGATGTTTCTAGATAGTACGAAATATATTTTCGACCCAACGTTAGTAGTAGCAGGGCTTGACGGCAATTTGGATGAGCTGGGCCGATTGACTGCACTATATTTCTGGGGGCAACATTCTGATGCACATGGTTTAGCTAGTCAGCTGTTTGGTTACGGCTTGAACAGTTCTAATGCCGGTGGGGCCGATCCGGGATTTTTAGCAAGACACTTTAATTTAGGTCTAGGATCTACGGCGATTGCTATTTTCTTATGGGAAATAGGTTTAATTGGCACAGCATTACTTATGTTAATGGTTTATTTGATTTTCAAATATTCGAAACCACAACCATATTTTTCTGCTAAGGACCTTTCGCTTGCTGATATGAAATTACTTTCTTATCAATCGGCGTTTAGGGCATTTATTATTGTTGGTTTTATTACCTTACCTTATTCGCCATTATTGGCTTTAATACCGGTTTTTCAGTTCCAGTTCTATTTTGCACTGGGTGCTATTTTGATTATTAGGAAAGCCACATTGACAAAACTAGAGACTTATTATGCTTAAAACTATTAGCAAAGAATTAGCTTTAAACCTTAGTTTAACGATGAAGCTATTTATCGTTAACTTCCGTTTAGCGTCGTGGTTTTACCGTAAGGGAGTATTGAAAGAAGTCTCTGTGGTTAAAGATATCGCTACTGATTCAATTGTGACAGACACTCTCGCTAGAGTGGTTAAGGAGTGCTAAGCATGGACAAGAAAATTAAGGTAATCAATTTTGTACCAGAAGAGTTGCCATCTTATCGCCCTGATGTTGATGTGCTGTATTCAAAAGAGCTCCCAAAACAAGATGTTGATACTACGATCGTTGGGGTGCCAGATAAAGAAACACTTCACCTAGAAGGTAAGAATACTCGGCTACTAACTAGTAAGAAGACCAGTAATCGCCATTTGGATTCATTGGTTTATTTCTTTAATGCCATCAAACTTACCTTTCAAGCGAAGAAGAGTGGCTTTGACCTTATTCAAGTGCGCGATATGGTTTGGGTAGGTCTTGTGTGCATGTTAATTGCCAAGTTAATCAAGTTGCCGACCACTTATTGGGTGTCTTTTCTTTATGCTGAAAGTCGTACTATGCGAGCGAAAGATAAAAGTGAGAATATCCCTAGTTGGAAGCGGCCAATTATTTTAGTTCGAGGTTTACTGGAAGAATTTATCCTTTATCGCATTATCTTACCGCATTCTGATCGCGTGTATGTGCAAAGTGACTTTATGCTCAACTATATGCAAGAAAAGGGTATCGATCCTGACAATATGGTTGTTGTACCTATGGGGGTGGATTTCGAGAAGGTAGAAAGCTTTTCAGATACCCAAGCTAAGCAGATCGAACGTTGGGGAAGCGCTCCGGTCATTGGTTATTTAGGTAGCTTAGATCGTTTACGCAAACTAGAAGTAATTATCGACGCATTCAAGCAAGCGAAAGAAATCGTGCCAGACTTAAAGCTGTTATTTGTTGGCGATTCTGAAGTGGCAATGGACCGAGAGTTCCTTCAAAAAACCGCTGATGAGATGGGCCTAACTGAAGATTTCCATATTACCGGTTGGGTCAAAACCGAAGAAGCGTGGGCTTACTTAAAAGGCGTTGATATGGTAATTGGCTTTATGAACCGTGGGTTATTATTAGATGTATCTACCCCGACCAAGGCAATGGAATACATGGCATTGAAAAAGCCGATGATTTGCAATGACTCTCCAGATCAACAGTTTGTTATTGAGCAATCGGGGTGTGGTCGAGTGACCGATGGCTCCAGCGAAGCTTATGCAGCAGCCATGATTGAACTAGCACAAAAACCAATGGCTGAGTCTGAATTAGAGGCTGGCTATCAATACATTAAAAGTAACCGCTCTTATGCATTTATCGGGCAGCAAGTCGCTTCTGATATTAAATATATTATTCAACAACAAAATTCTTAGTGGCTGGTGATGTAATGAAAGTACTGTTTGTTAATAAATTCTTTTTTCCTCATGGTGGTGCCGAAACCGTTTTCTTTCAAGAGAGAGAAATGGTGAAGAATGAAGGCTATCAAGTAATTGATTTTTCAATGCAACATGAAAAAAACGTACCATCAAAACAAGCTGAGTTTTTTGTTGAAAATGTTGACTACCATGGTAAGCATTCAGTTTTTAATAGCTTAAAAGTGGCGTTTAACTTTATACATAACCAGTATGCTTGTGATCAAATAGAAAAACTAATTAAACAAGAAAAGCCAGATATTGTTCATTTTCATAATATCTATCACCAGATCACTCCGTCAGTCATAACCGTGGCAAATAATCTAGGGTGTAAGACTGTGTTAACCGCACATGATTACCGTTCAGTTTGCCCTAATTATGGAATGCTAGCTGCTGGCAAAACCGTGGATTTAGAGAAAATATCGGGTCGCTACCTCAGCTTATTCAAGTATCAATGGCAAGACGGATCTTGGCCGAGAAGCTTTTTATTGTCATTTGAAACCCTTTTTCATCGCATTAAAAAAACGTATGAAAGTTTAGATGCATTTATTGCACCTTCCGAATTTATGAAATCCATGCTTTTACATCAAATGCCTTCAGCGAATATACATATTATTCCCAATGGCATTGACACTTCTACCACCGAAATAGGCGAAGATGGCGGATATTTTCTTTATTGTGGACGATTAATTGAAGAAAAAGGTATAGAAACTCTTGCTAAAGCACATCAGCAGTTAGGTACCGATACGCCACTAAAAGTATTGGGAACTGGCCCTTTGTTTGAACATATTGAACAGCAATATACAAATGTTGAACTGCTAGGTTTTCAAACAGGAGAAACTCTACTTAATCTTATCAAAAATGCTAAAGCGGTTATTGTGCCTTCTGAAGTGAATGAGAATTGCTCCATGTCTGTGCTTGAAGCGATGAGTTATGGCAAACCGGTGATTGGTGCCAATATCGGTGGTATTCCAGAACAAATTATTGATGGCGAGACGGGGTACTTATTTGAGGCCGGTAATGCTGATGAACTTGCGAATAAAATGCAATTACTTGCGGATGATGAAAATCTTGTCAGGGAAATGGGACAAAAATCGCGAGCAAGACTGCTAGAAAAATACTCCTTAGAAAAACATAAAACTGATCTTATGGATCTGTACACTTCGTTACTGGCTCAATAATTTATGTTAGTCATCGTGATTAAGTGTGAGCAATTAAACGGGGCTTTATTGTGAATAAATCAATTTTGGTATTGGGGACGCGTGGCATCCCGAACCTTCTCGGTGGGGTTGAGTCTCATTGCCAATCCTTGTACCCATTACTGGTTGAGAAATATGGTTTAGATATCACGGTCACCGCCCGTAAACCTTATGTTTCTTATAGTGAAAGCTCATATCATGGCGTTAAGCTCAAAGCGTTGCCTGCACTCACTAATAAGTCCCTTGAAGCGCCAGTCCATTCATTGCTGGCGGCACTTTATGCGATAAAAAGCAAAGCGGACATTGTTCATGTGCATGCCATCGGCCCAGGTTTAGTCACGCCATTATTACGTTTATTTGGCAAGAAAGTGGTGTTTACCCATCACAGCCAAAATTATGATCACCAGAAATGGGGTAAGTTAGCTAAATTTATCCTACGGCTAGGTGAAAAATTTGCAATGAAGTTTGCCTCTGAAGTGATTGTTATTTCAGATTTTATGCAGGATTTAATGAGTGAGAAATATGGCCGTGATAACTGCCATCTCATCTTTAATGGTGTTAATCCGCCGCAACTGCCCGATCAAGACAAGGTGGCTGAGTATCTATCAAAACACGGCCTGCAAGCGAGAGAGTATGTCGTGGCGGTTGGCAGATTCTCGCAAGAAAAAGGCTTAGACGTTTTATTAGAGGCATACAAGCGTAGTGGGATCAATAAAAAGTTAGTCTTGGTAGGGGATAATGACCACCCGACGGATTACAGTGAATCGTTAAAAGAAGCCGCTAGAAATACCGAAGGTGTGGTATTGACTGGATTTTTATCTGGTGACGAATTACAAAGCATCTTTTCACAAGCGGATACTTTCGTTTTACCCTCATTTAGTGAAGGTTTACCGATAGCGCTATTAGAAGCGATGTCTTTTTCTCTGCCTGCTATTGTTAGTGATATTCCAGCTAATAAAGCCGTGCATTTACCTGATAGTTACTACTTCCCGTGTGGTGACAGCCAGCGCCTAGCTGAGATGTTGATAGATCAGGTTGATCAAGCTCCTGTGTCTTATGATGAATATCTAAAAAGGTATGACTGGGATTTAATCGCACAGCAGACCTATGACGTTTACTTGCTTGCGGCTGATGAGAAGTAACGTCTACTAATCCTTTGATAAAGTTACAGGCAGCATTGATTGCTGTAAAGAGGCGATAAGCGTGGAGCAAAAGTACACTGAAGAACAGCGACAGGTCATTTCTCGTGTGATGCGAGCAATACCTCAAGAGGTTCTTAATAGCTTTGATAGTAAGCAACGAGACGCGATTGAAATGGCTGTTGCCGTTAACAATGTAAGAAATGATCACTATGTTGATTTTCGACCAGTAATCGGTTTTGGTCGCTGGCGTTATTATGCGGTATTTTTGCTAGGTAAAGACCGACGTAAGACTCCAGAGCGATCAAGCTCATTATCCATGATGCTAAAATCACTGTTTATTCTTGCGAGTATTTTTGTGCTTTTTGCTTGTGCTGTTTTAGTCATGTATTTAATTAAATCGGCATTGGGTATTGATATTTTTCAGCATTTTTCTTTTGGTGTATGGGATTACTTCCAAAGTCATTTTTTAAATTAAATTTAATCGGTCGTATGAGTCATAGGTTTTAATATTTATTTATGTTTAAAAGAAAATCATTTATTTCTGTTTTTGTAATTAGTATGACAATCGCTCTATTTACAGCGGGCTGTGGTAATAATGAATACCCATGGAAGCAAGATAATTCCTCGACTAGTGATAATCGTGAACAATATGCAATGGAAAACCCATTTGACTACATTGTGAATAGCGATGATCCTAATGCGCCACAATGGAATCAAAGCTTAAATAATGGTGTGGGTGGTTATGAGCCGAAGCCAACCGATACTCGTGAGCAAATCGTACTTAGCCCTGAGCAACTCAATATTGCTGCAGGTGAAAGCCAAAGCTATGAAAATAAAATTATTTATATCCGAGCAGCAGAGGGTGATGAAACGCTTCATGAGCTGAATATTAAAGGTTCCTTGAGCTTTACAAACTGTTTATTGCTGTGGGATCAGTATGTTGAAGAGCAGCTTAAATTCAAAGTAACCGGCCAACTAGACATTACCGATTCTTATGCTTTTTCACACACAGGAAGTTGGATTGCTTGGGATTTCTTAGGAAATAGTGTGATTAACTTTGACCACTTTCAAGGTACGCCGTGGACAACCATTAATGGGCCTGTGACCTATTCTGCCGTTAATTATTCAACGGTACATATGACGATTTTAAACTCTGTGAACGGTGCGGATGTGAATGTTGACCAATCACATAGTATTTGGTTAGAGATGTATCCGATGTCTGGGGATAGTACGCTTGAGCTCGCTAAAAACCATGTTTGGAGTGATTTAAACCTAGATAGCATGTGGTTGAACACAACCTTTGATATCACGGATTCTTATATCTATGAGCAAGATATCGCACTAAAACAGGAAGTAAACTTAACGGTTGAAAATGCTACTGATGGGTTTGGTCTCGGCTGGGAAATAAGTCCAGAGTCTTTTGATAGCTCAATGCCCGATCATAGCTGTACACTAGATGGACTCGGTAGCCCGGACGGCCGTGATGCTGCTAAAGTGGTTGATGATAAAACTTGGACATGTGGTAATAGCTCTTTAACCCTGCGTAATTCAAAAGTGTCTACAACTTGGCCTGATTTGGAAGGTGATGTTGATTTAACAGTGATGAATTCTTATTTGGTCGATCCAAGAATGTATGGACGAGATATCTCGCCAGTCGGTACTTACACGATTAAAGACTCAACCGCAGAAGCACCAATGGCAATATCTGGCGGTCAGATGTATTTAGATAATGTACAAATTCTCAATACACTGAATGCTACAGGGGCAAACAGTTTGATCCAAGGTTATAAGGTGACTAGCTTTGATCCGAATACGCCTTATACGCTGAATGAAAGTGATGGTGGCGAATATCAAGAGCTTGATGCGCCACTTTAACGACGGGTATTAACGCGATAAATTTTCGTCGATAACTATTAAAAAGCTCCACTTTTCTTGCTTGAATTTCTTCAGCTTGAAAGGTGGAGCTTTTTAGTTATTGGTAATAGGTTAAAACTAATGGTAGTGGTCAACTAAAGTTAAAGGTTATAGATGGCAGATATTACCTCACTTCGTCGCCTCATCCACCAAATACAAAATTGATTGATAAGGCAGGCCGCTGTGATGAGATAAGCCGATTTCACAGGTTAAACTATTACTAAAACCTCGGCTGCAATGTACGGGGACTTGCCCTTTAAGTGGGGATAGGGCAGCGGCATTAAGCTCTGGGGTGTTAAAGCCTTTATCGCCAGCCCAGCCGCAACATTGAATATGCTCAGGCACTATTACTTTCTTGGCGCAACGTTGTGCCAGTTCAATCATGGTGCTTTCCAGCCCTAGCGTACGCGCACTACAAGTCACATGAAGCATAACCGTTTCATTAATTGGCTTTAGGTTGAGATGAGGTGTCACATGTTGCATGACAAATTCAGAAGGTTCAAACAGGTGTAACGGCTTAGTAAACTGCTCTTGGCTTTGTTTTACACACGGACTGGTATCCATCAAAATTGGGTATAAACCTTGATGGCTTGCTTGCCATAAACTGTCTTCTAAATCTTTCGCCTTACTGTCACCTAATTGGTTTAATCCTTTGCTCTTATAAGGCATACCGCAGCATTGATTATCCAAATCTTTAGGGAGAATAATATCGAAGCCCGCTTTGGTGAGTAGCGACATCGTGACTTCTGTTAGTGATTGCTTACTATGATTCGATGTAGAGGTTCGGCTGATGCATGATGGAAAGTAAACCACTTTACGGTGTTGAACATCGGCGATTTTAAATAGATCTTGTTGCGCTTGTTTTTGAGTATCCATCGGCAATTTATGATGGTTAGCGTTTGGGATCTCTGGTAGCCATAAAGGTAGTCGATTGCCGCTTACTCGACGAGTACCGTTGGCGACTTTGGACACCAGCGCATTGGGCAACAATTTAGAAATAATGTGGTTAATGGTGAGCCCATGTTTAACCCATTTTGTAGATCGGCTGAAATGTTCATGAGTCCAACGAGCGATTAGAGGTGCTTTGCCTGTGTGGTGTTCGGAGCGTAATTTCTTTATTAAATCGCCAGTATTTATCCCAACCGGACAACGTTGTTCGCATAACCCTGTCGCGGCACAGGTTTCAATACCCTGGTAGTTAAACAGTTTTTCTAGTTCCGGCGCAGTTGCTTTACCATCGCGCTTTTGTTGCTGTAATTCTCGGTACAACACAATGCGTTGGCGGGGCGATAAACTTAAAGTGCGCGAAGGACAAACCGGTTCACAGAAACCACATTCAATGCAGCGGTCGACTAACTCATCGGCTTTTGGCATAGGTTTGAGATCGCTTAAATGGGCGTGGGGATTATCGTTAATAATCACACCGGGATTCAGTAAACTTTGAGGATCAAATAGCTGCTTAATTTCTTGCATCAAACGGTAGCCTTGTTTGCCCCATTCAAGTTCAACATACGGCGCCATATTGCGTCCAGTGCCGTGTTCTGCTTTGAGTGAACCTTGGTACTTCACCGCAACCAGTTGAGTCACTTCATCCATAAATTGACCATAGCGATCAATTTCGGTTTGCGCGTCAAATCCTTGGGTAAATACAAAGTGTAAGTTGCCATCTAAGGCATGTCCGAAAATAATGCCTTCAGAGTAGTCATACTTTTCAAACAACTGCTGCAGTTCACGAACGCCTTGCGCTAAGTGTTCCACTGGAAAAGCCACATCTTCAATAATGACGGTAGTACCTGATTCTCTTACCGCGCCTACTGCGGGGAATAAACCTTTACGGATATCCCACAAGCCTGCAACAGTTTTGGGATCGGAGGTAAAGGGAACCGATTCAATAATTTCAAATGAAGCCACACGCTCTAAAATGGTATCGCATTGTTGCTGTAGTTTTTCTTGGTCGTTGGCGTGGGACTCAATCAATAATGCTGCCGCTTCTAAGTCTAGGTCTTTAATAAAGCTAGGCATGCCCGGTTTATTGGCGACCGAACGTAAAGATCGTCCATCCATCATCTCAACCGCGGCAACCGGAGAATTCGATAGAACGGTTACTGCTTGGCTAGCTTGTTCAATATTTTCAAATACCAACAGGGCAGAGGCTTTATTAGCGTGCTCTTCTACCGTGTTGTAAGTGATTTCGGCAATAAAGCCTAATGTGCCTTCAGAGCCGATCATCAAATGTTGAATGATCTGAATCGGGTCACTGAAATCCACTAAAGCATTAATTGAATAACCGGTGGTGTTTTTTAAACGGTATTTGTGTTGAATAAGGTGTGCCAGTTCGTGATTGGCTTTAGTGGCTTGGGCAAGAGCGCCAATTTTACTAATAAAGGTTGCATTGGACTTTTTAAAGGCTTCCACACTACTTGGATTACCAGTGTCTAAAATCGAGCCGTTGGCAAACACGATTTTCATGCTTTCTAACGTTTGGTAAGAGTTTTGCGCGGTGCCACAGCACATGCCACTGGAATTGTTGGCGGCGATACCACCTATCTTACAAGCGTTAATAGATGCCGGATCGGGGCCGATTTTTCGTGCAAAAGGTGCAAGGTATTTATTAGCATCAGCACCAATAACTCCCGGTTGGAGCGTGATTTGTTGACCATTATCGTGAATCTGATGGGTACGCCAATCGTCGGTTAGGGTAATGAGAACGGAATCAGAAACCGCTTGGCCAGATAAACTGGTACCTGCGGCGCGAAAAGTGAAGGGTAGTTCAAGCGTTCGACAGCAGCGCATGGCATACAGTACTTCTTCTAAATCTTTTAATCTCAACACCAACTTAGGCACTAAGCGATAAAAACTGGCATCGGTGCCATAAGCAAGGCATTTATCTTGCTGAGTAATGATGCGATCGCTATCAATGCGTTTAACTAATGCGTGCTCAAGTTGAGAATAGATGCCCATGCTTCCTGCTTTATTATCAATATATTAACGAGGTTGTGAGCAAGTATAGGGTGTGACGGAAGCTAACAAAAGTGATAGTGACAGAATTTGTCGGAATGGATCGTGTAAAACAAAAAAGGTAGCGAGCACTGCCTTTTGTGAGGGTGAAATTACATTACAAGCGTAATCACAACCTCAAGGGAATGATTTTCATTGTATGTTTTATAAGCGCTTAAACAGGAAAGGTACTTAAATCACTCAAATTGAAATAAAAATCGGCTATTCTCTAATAACAAACTTTAAAGTAGGGATTGCTTATGACGATGTATTCTTCCTCCCTCAGCTTATCAAGCGACAAGCTATATCACCCTGCTGAACTCGAACAGCTGCCTTGTAAATCGACCAAAGATATTCCGCCGATTGATGAAATCGTCGGCCAAGAACGCGCGCAAAAAGCGGTGGAATTTGCGATGTCGATTAAAGACAAGGGCTACAACATATATGCGACTGGGCAAAATGGCCTAGGTAAACGCACCATGATCTTGCGCTATTTGAATCGCCATCAACCTGACGATATGCAAGTGTTTGACTGGTGTTATGTCGCCAACTTTGAAGATATCCGCCAGCCGAAAGTACTTAAACTACCAAGCGGTATCGGCAAAGCATTTCGTCAAGATATGGAAAAACTACTGGCGAAATTGGTAAAAGCGATTCCGCTGGCGTTTGATAATGAAGTGTATTTCACCCGTTCTGAAAAGTTGAAAAATCAGCTTAATCAAAAGCAGCAATCGGCGCTTGAAGAAATCAGCAAGATAGCGAAAGAGAAAGGGGTAAGTCTGACTATTACCTTGCAAGGTGACTATGAGTTTATCGCCATGCAAAATGAAGAAGAAGTCCATACTGAAGAAAGCTTTCTGGAATTAAGCAAAAAAGATCAGGAAAAATTCCACAGTACGATTGATGCGTTAGAAATTCAGTTGCGTGGCATGATCCGTCAATTAACGGAGTGGGAAGAAGCGTTTAGCGAAAAGATGAAAAAGCTAAACGATGAAACCGCGCTCGAAGTTTTTTCTCATCTGATCAAAGCACTGAAAAAAAGCTATTCAAAGTATCCAGAAATTAAGCAATATCTGACCGATCTACAAAAAGATATTGTTGAAAATGTCGACCAGTTTTTACAAGAGTCGAATGAGCAAAATGAAATTGCCTCCGCCTCTTTAGATAGTAAATTACCGCGTCGTTATTCCATTAATGTGTTGGTCAGTCAGGCTAAAGATTCGTTTCCAATCATAGTCGAAGACAACCCGAATTATCATTCGCTATTTGGCTGTGTGGAAACCGCGACCTACAAAGGCACTGTGTTTACCGACTTCTCACTAATTCGCGCCGGTAGCATGCACAAAGCCAATGGCGGTGTATTGCTGATGGATGCGATTAAGGTACTTGAACAACCTTATGTGTGGGATGGAATTAAACGTGCGCTACGTGCCCGCCAGTTGAGCTTAACGTCGCTGGAAAAAGAGGTCACGTTAACTGGTGCGGTTTCGCTGGATCCTGAGCCTATTCCGCTAGATGTGAAAATCATTCTGTTTGGTGATTATCGCACTTACCAATTGCTGCAGCACTACGATCCAGAATTTAGCGAACTATTCCGTGTTACGGCCGATTTTGAAGATGAAATGAAGCGTACCCCAGAAGCAGAGATGCATTATGCACGCTTTATTTCTAGTATTGTGCATGACAACAATATGCTGCATTGCGATAAAAAAGCGATTGCTAAGATCATTGAGCACAGTTCACGTAACGCGGGCGATCAGAATAAGTTGTCGCTCCATTCGGCGCATATTGCTAACTTATTGCGTGAGTCTAACTACGTTGCTAGAAGCGCAAAATCGAGTTTGATTCGAGCTTCGCATGTTGAACAAGCGTTGAATAACCAACAAATGCGCGTGAGTCGTTTACAAGATAACGTGATGGAAACCTTCACCAACGGTACCACCTTAATTAAAACCGAGGGTAGTGCGGTTGGCCAGGTAAATGCGTTGTCAGTACTCTCAACCAGCGACCACATGTTCGGTGCGCCTAATCGTATTACCGCTACCACCGCATTTGGTGATGGCGATATTTTAGATATTGAACGCAATGTTGATCTCGGCGGAAGCATTCACTCTAAAGGTGTAATGATTTTATCTGCTTATCTAGCCTCGATTTTAGGTCGCAGCGCTAAGATTCCGCTGACTACTCATATCACTTTTGAGCAATCTTATGGGGGCGTCGATGGAGACAGTGCCTCGATGGCGGAAGTGTGCGCGATTGTTTCAGCATTTTCGAAACTCCCACTACGGCAAGATATCGCGATTACTGGCTCGATGAATCAGTTTGGTGAATCGCAGCCCATTGGTGGTGTGAATGAGAAGATCGAAGGCTTCTTTGATGTCTGTGCCATTAAAGGTAGAAGTTCAACTCAAGGGGTGATCATTCCTCAATCGAATGTCCATAACCTGATGCTACGTAAAGATATTGTTGAAGCGGTACACAAAGGCGAGTTTCATATCTGGGCAATCGAGCATGTGACGCAAGCCTTGTCGATTTTCACCGGAATAGAAGCCGGAGAATTGGAAGATGATTTCACCTATCCAGCGGGCAGTATTTTTGGTATTACCCAAGCCAAACTCAATGCACTAAGAAAATAATACGGCACAAGCATTGACCTTCTAGTAACAGGAAGCTTTATCATTTGATCCAGTTAATTGGTAAAGCTTTTATTTTGTGGAGGACAAATCAATGGGATGTTGTAATCAAGCGCCAAACGGCGGCGGTGACTTAAAAATGGCGATGAAAGTGTTTGGGATCATCGCCTTAGTCGTACTCGTGCTGGTGGTCATTTTTGGTTAATTCAAAGCTGAATCAATACAAGTAGATGATTCGAAAGGAAGTGTTTTAATGCGAGAGTCATTACGAGAGAAGGTTATTGTTGTTTGTACTAAGAAAATAGAACAAAAGGGCGATAATGTCGGTGTGTCATTTTACGCCTTTTTCGCCAATAAAAACGATAATCCAGAGCTTTTAATGGAAGCCGCAACTTGGTGGATCCAAACGCATAAGCTAGATCACTTTGAGAAAGCCACCAAGATCATTGAGATGGTGAAAGCGGGAAAGTAGCCCTTTGGATTATGGTTTGAAGTACTGGTCAATGAAATCCTGTATTGGCATTGGTTTGGCGAAGTAATAGCCTTGTAAGTAATCAACGCCTCTTTCACTTAAATACTGGACTTGAAGCTCACTCTCAACCCCTTCTGCAATAATACTGACATTTAATCGCTGTGATAGATCGATGATGTTATCTACAAGTTGGGCTGTTATTGCCCCCGTATCGATTAAATCAACAAAAGATTTATCAATTTTGATGGTATCGATGCTTAAATTCTTTATGTAATCTAAGGTTGAGTGGCCAGTACCAAAATCATCGATTGCTAATTTTGCCCCCATAACCTGTAGAGCAGAAATAGCATGATTTGTTTGTTCATAGTCAGTAATCAACTCACGCTCTGTTATTTCGATTAACAGTTCAGAATGCTTACCTGTTGGTGTGCCTTTAAATTCTTCGCAACATTTGATTAAAGACTGTTGGTGGTTTTCATCAAAGTGTTTTGCACTAATATTGACACCAACATGAAAATCTTTTGGAAGTTGGTTCGCGATAGGATTTAGTTCCTTGGCGACATTTCCCATTAATTGTTCAGTGATAGGGATAATTAACCCAGATTGCTCTGCCGCTGGAATAAAAGTATCTGGATAAATCATTCCATGAGGCTTTAACCAACGTATTAACACCTCTAAGCCTGCCAGCTCTCCTTTCGCGTTCATTATTGGCTGTACATAAGGCACAAACTCATTATTGATTAACGCTTTTTTCATTTGATGAACGGACGATGGGCTACGTGTTTTAATAAAACTCAAGCAGGCATAGCTGAGTGCTAAGAGTGCAAATATGATGAGTAAAAAAAGGTTTTCCTTGAGACCGTATGCGATGTAGTCATCTAACGTTATTTTGGTGCTTAGTTTGAATGGGTGATTTTCTGAAGCGTGTGTAATTGGGTAGCGACCATCGTTCTCTGTTAGATTGCCTTGGTTATCTAAATAGAAGTCTTCAGTTTCTATGGAAAATTTATCTAGATTTTTAACGACATCAAGAGAGTTATAAATATTACTGCCTGCTATGGTCAAAAATAATATTTTCCCTCTAACGTGACGCTTCAAAATTAACAGAGGATGTCCAGGGGTAAGCGTGTCGGATTTCTTAATGAATAAATCGGAATCTTCAAAAGAGTCTAAGTTAAATTTATAGCCAAGTAACTTATCGCTTGTTGAACATACAATGACACCATTATGATCTTCAATATTAAAGCTTTGAAGACCTTGCACAATGTCGACTAAGTTTTTCATGATAGGCAAGCTTTCATCACATGATTCAGAAAGGTACAGCTCTACTTTATCTAGTGCCGAATATGAATTATCAAGAATATTATCAATTAAGGCGGTACCTATATTGAGCCGTCTTTCTGTTTGCGCTTTAACGCCATAAACCGTTTGATAAATAAAAAGTGAGCAGCCAATAATTAGTAACAGGAAAGATATGCAAGGTGCTGATTTTGCGCCATTGTGAATGAAGTTTTGATAATAACGCATTCTACATACCTTTTAAGAGGATAATTCAAGACTAGAAACTTATTAACTTTTATCATACATCCTGCATCGTTTAAATTAAAATTAGTTACAGTTTAATTTGTGTAAGATCAATTTCATATTTAGTAGAAATGTATAAAAACCTCAAACTTCATATGAAGCTTGAGATTTTTCGTTTATTAGATATATACAAAGTAGGCTAGTTTACGCTTTCGTTACCCGTTTAATCACGCTAGATCTAAGGGATCAATACAAACTTCCCAAAGTGGTTCTTTTGTAAAAACTCAGTTTGGGCTTGGGCGATTTGTTCAAGAGGGAAGGTTTTCGCGACTAGTGGCTTAATTTCGTTGTTCTCTATGTATTGAACTAGGTTAGGGAATACGGGTTCATCCCATGCGGTTGTTCCAATCAGAGTGATGTCTTTTAGGTATAACTTTCGAAGGTCGATGTTGACAACTGGCCCGGCGATAGCTCCTGATGTTGCAAGGCGTCCACCGCGTTTAAGTATTGTTAATTGTAATCCAAAGTTCTCACCAGCCACATTATCGATGACAATATCGACACTGTTTTCACCTAAAGCCTGAATGAGATCGTCATTACGATCTAAAATCTTATCAGCACCTAACGTTTGCACGGATGCGTGGTTAGCCTTGGAAGCCACAGCAAAAACAGTGGCGCCACGACGCTTAGCCAGTTGAACGGCTGCTGAACCAATGCCACCAGAAGCGCCCATGACTAAAACGGTATCCGATTCTTTCACGCTAGCTCTATGTAGCATGTTCTCAGCAGTGCCGTATGCACAAGGTATGCTGGCAAGTTGCTCATCATTCCATTGAGATTGAACCGGAAAGACTTCACTTGCCGGTACTTTTACATACTCGGCAAAGGCACCATCAAAGTCCGATGCCATCCAGATGTTGTCGACATCGTTAAAGCCGTTAGTTCTCATGCAAGGTCTGACTAAGACACGTTGATCGATAAGCTTTTTGTGTGTGTCGTTTGCAGCATCAACCACGATACCGCAGCAATCCGTTCCTTGAATTAGAGGGAAAGGGGTTTCTTTACTCCAGCCGCCATCTTTTAAAGTATTAAAATCGCCTTGGTCGGCCATGTCATTGGTTGAGGTGTTTACATCACCAGAGTACCAGCCCATTCGAGTGTTGATTTCAGTGTTGTTGACTCCGGCAGCAAGTACTTTGATTAAAACCTCTCCATCGGAAAGCTCAGGAATCGCTACGTCCTGATAGACAAGTTTATCGAGACCGCCTTGCTCCATTGTTACAACGGCTTTCATCGTTTTATCTTGTTTCATCTCTTTAGTCCTTTAGATAAATTTGCAATATAATGTTGAGTTGATAACCTAGGTATAGTGATCACTATACTTTCATTGTGAGGCATAAATGTCAAAGAAAGATGACTTACTCCAATCTGCAGAGATCTTGTTTTATCAGGAAGGTTTTCATCGAACGGGTGTCGCCAAAATAGCCGAGCACGCTAATACCACTCAGCGCACGCTGTACAAGCACTTTGCAACTAAAGAGGCGTTGATTTTGGCGATTATGGAGCAAAGAGAAAGTAGATATTGGCAAGAAATTAAGCGGTTGGATGAGGCTTATTCACAAGGTAGATGGTCGTTAGTGCCGTTTTATGCACTGAAAGATTGGTTTGAGAAGCAAAACCACGGAGGCTGTTTTTATTTAAATGCCTTGTCTGAATACCAAGGAAAAGATGACGATATCGTTCAATATGTTCGAGATTACAAGCAGCGACGAGAAGATGACTTAGTTAATCGGCTGGAAAAAGATGGAATATTTCAACCCGATTTAGCTTCGCTGTTGATGTTAATTTATGAAGGAATTACCGCTTCTTCTGCACTTGGCATTTCAGAGTCAACTTGGGAAAAGACACTTGCGCATATTTCACAATTGCTGATGGATAGGTGATTGGTCTCAAACAAAAAAGCTCAAACTTCATCTGAAATTTGAGCTTTTATTATCAAGTTAACCGTAATCAAGTCAATCGTAGCTGAATGGGTTATTTAATCAACTACCATCTAAAGATAACTCAGCAGAGCGATCTTCGGTTTTCAGTTTGGTCTTACTGTCTAGAATGAAGACACGAGCCGGTTCAATTTGCTGAACATCGACTAAGTAGGCTTTGATTGCGCGCGCGCGTTCTACAGCGAGACTACCGAGTTCATCATGGTTAACGTCTTGTACTTCAACCAATTGGTTATACATACTAGCATTGAGAGCTTGCTCTAGAACGTCATCGTCAATGTCTTGTTTGCCCGTTTCTGCTTTTAATTGCTCTTCTACTTTATCTTCTTCAGTACCAATACGGATATTGAATTGGGCTTTAAAGAGATCTTCTAAAGCGTCGGATAAATCACTATCAGCAGGGAAGTTGTCGGCAGTTAAACCTTCAGGAATCGCATCATCACCACTTTCTTTAAGTAGTAAGGTTTGAAGTTTTTGCTCGGCAATTGCTCTGGTATCTTCTGCTTCTTGAACTGAACCTACAATGCTGAGTTGTAGTTTTGGTCTTTCTTGTAGTGCCTTAGCAACGATATCCAATTTGCCTTGTTCTTCTTCGGTGATCGTAGCGGCACCAGCATCAAAGATAATGTGGTTTAGCTCTTCATCACTGCCCGCAATACCTGCAATCATCGAGAACGGTGAGGTCACGGCTTTAGTAATAATGTTAGCAAATGCACCCCATAGCACACTACCAAAACTAAAGTCGGGATCGTTGACATCACCGGTCACTTGAACGCCTAAATCAATCACGCCATTGCGATCTTGTAGTAGTGCAATCGCAAGTGATAACGGTAGGCCAGTGGCGAGATCCGAATCACTTGGCTCGCCCAGTTTTAGCTGATCAATCACTACGTGATTTTCACCAATTAAGTGGTTGTTTTCCAATTGGTATTTTAGTGCCAGAGACAGCTGACCTTTGTCGATGTAATAACCGGCATAGGTGCCTGAGTATGGGTTTACCGAAGTCAATTCCACACTCTTAAAGATTAAATCTAAGTCCAAATACGGGTTTTTAATCAATGGGTTAATATCACCTTTTAAGGTAACCGGTGCGTATTTATTGATTTTACCGTTTAAGTCCACGCTTGCTTTGGTACCCGGTGTAGATGAGAGGTGTTTAATCGAACCATTAAGTGATTCAATGCCAGAGGCGAAGCTTGGCGTTAATGAATAATCGGCAAAGTAAGCGGAACCATTGCTGATGTTAATGCTGCCGACATCCACAGAGTAGGGCTTGCTGTTTTGGCTGCTTGATGTGCCTTGTGATGCCGAAGCAGGTTGAGGTTTGACTAAGCTGCCAATATTGGTGCGCTGTTGTTTATCGATCAAGACTTTGCTGTAAAGAGAGTTAAAGTTAATCGAATTGATTTTGATGCTCTTTTGTCCAAGATCGAAACGTAGGTTATTCACCGCCATATTCGACCATTTGATCAGCGGTTGATATTCCAATTTATCACGCACTAACAAGCTTGTTATATTCGCTTGTCCGGCGTAGGTTGCATGGCCTTGAGTATCGGCGCTGAATTGACCTTTGGTGGACAACTTACCATCTTGTAAGCGCACATTAAGGTATGGGTCGATATAAGCTTGGAATTGGCTTAGTTCTAGTTGATCTAGGTTGATATCACCATTAAAGGTAAGATCTTTGGCATTAATTTTACCTTGGCTAGAGAAACTGCCACGGGTGTGATCGAGTGGGCTTTTCACCCATGAGTTCACTTCTAAATCAACATCGTAATCAATTGGCTGCGATAAATCGCTGATGATGTTATTAGCTTCAATATTGAAAGGGTTGATGCGCCAATGTACGCCACTGCTGACCATTTTCTCGTTGATATTAATATCGTTATTGATCATGGCGAATTTGTGTAAACGTACAATCCAAGCCGTGTCATTTTGAGTAGGTTGCTTGCTGACGGTTACGCTAGGTTGCACGACTTCTTCTGATTCTACAGGCTTGCTTTTATCCGTATCGGCGGCTTTCACACTTACGGTCGGTTTTGGCGCTTCTTGTTTTGGTGTAAATAAGCGTTGTAGGTCGAGTCCTTGCTTGTCGAATAACGCATCAATCCACAATCCATCAAGGGTCAGTGAGCCAATATCAACCGCATGGTCTTTATTGGTAAGAGCGATAGCATCTAACGTTAAGCTAGGTAGTTTAATTTTGTCTTTTTCACCGTCAGTAAAATTAAGGTCTAGTAGTTCAAAGCGACCTTTGCTGGTGGAGTAGTCAAAACGCGTAGGTTCATTTTTAGCTTGGAATTCAGTTGAGAAGTTGAATTTACCGTTAGTCAGTTTGGCATCCAGTTGCTTTTCGGCAAATGGCCAGAAGTTCGATAAGGTAATATTGTTCATGCCCAATTTGCCTTCGATAGCAAAAGGTTCAAATTGGAACTTACCTTCTAGATCTAACGAGCCGTTATCTGCCCCCGTTACATTGATAGCGAAATGGTTTTCTTGGCTTGAATCGGATGATTGGCTTTCGTTACTTTTCACAATCGTTTCGGCTTGAGAATCCAATTGTGGCAAACGAATATTTAAGCCCTGGTATTTTAAATGTGCGCCAGTTGGGTTATCGATAAAATCGAATTGGCCATTGGTTAGTTGAATATCACGCGCGTGAAACGGAGGAAGGCCAGAAGAAGGCTCATCTGTTTCTTTGGTTTCTTCGGTTGGTTTTGAAGCGTTCGCAACAGACTCAATAATATCGGTAAAGTTGAAGTTACCAAGGTTATCGACACGCACCATCTTCACATCAGGTTGTTGCAAGTAAAGGTGATCTAAGCTGGGAGTGAAATGCAGCACACTACGCCAGAAACCAATTTGTAGATCTAAGCGCTCAAAGCTGACAAAAGATTGGCTGTCATCCGCTTCTTTAATTTCAAAACCATCGACTCTAAAGCGCAATAAAAATGGATTGATACGGACTTTCTCAATATTCACTTGTCTGCCAAGTAGTTCAGAAAGTGTGGTTGGAACTTGTGATTGAACCACAGCAGGAACAATTAACCCTAAGATCAGAGCGTAAGTCGCATAAGCTGCGCCTAAATAAGACGTAATTCGAATAGAACGAGGGGCTTGTTTAAAGCGAGAACAAGCGGTTTTGACTTTGCTGAGCATACGGGGTGTGTATCCTATTACGATTCAATTTCAAAGGGCAGGCATCAAGCTACAAAATGTATTTTCAAATGCCTGTTTGAAGAGTGGCTATTATATCGCTCAATTGATAATAGCAAAGGTGTATTTGCAGGTTTTTTCTTAATTGAATGTCAGGTTTTTGTTACACCGGTAGGTTTAATGACAGCGCCAGATTAATTGTGTTTGTGTACGGTTAGTTCAGTTGAATCGCACCAATAAAACAGTCGCTTTTACAGATGCCGCAACCTGTGCATTTACTAGCATCGATGGTTGGGATCTGGCTGTCTTTCCACTCTAGTGCTTGGCTTGGGCAAGATTGGGCGCAAGAATCGCAATAGCCATAAAGATTGATACAGGTTTCAGACGCTTTGGCTCGCAGTCCGGTATCTTGCTGTTTATTGGATAAAGCAATCGTCGGGCAAGCGGCTTGGCATTTGCCACACAAGGTGCAATGAGAATATTCGACATCTAACGTTGGAAAGCCGTTTTGCATACGAATAACCGATTCAGGGCAAACCTTTTCACATTCTCCGCATTGGTTGCACAAACGAGTAAAAATATCTTCATCAACCGCATTCGGCGGACGCGGCACAGTGCGCTGTACCTTTTCTTCTACTTGTACCGCTTGATAGCTGCGTTTCGCCATGCCAGTAAATAAGGCACGGCGGCTTGGTTGCGGTTCTTGTGTTTTGTTCTTACGTTCAGTCATTGGCTTATTGTTGCGCAATCTTAAAGTAAATCTGTCTTGGCTTAACGGCTAGGTTAAACGCCGTTTGTAGATCATTGAATAAGGTTTGCGTCAGCGCGATGGCTTGTGCGTAAGCGGGCTCAGAAATCAATGGGGCAACTTGTCGCAAGTAATGCGGCGCCCAAGGCAGTAAGTGATGACTTAATAGCTCTTCTAGTGCGGCTGATGCTTCATCTGCGGTTTGATTTTCAAGTAATGCGCCCAGCGTCATTAGCATTAGGCCAATGTGGTCGAGCGGATCATTGTTGTGCGTTTCAAACTCAAAACCTTGCTGCACTAAAAACTGCTTATATTCAGAAGTTGATTCACCAAACAGCACACACTCACGATCTAAATACACTGAACCCCAAGGTGGCACTGGCATATCGCCAATACCTGAGAAAAATTCATCGTGAGCCATATTCAAGGTATCGATATCGGTACGGTTAAATTGATCAAGCACGCTTTGAAACGTTTTAATCAGAGCGCTGCTTTCTTGTGATTCAACTTGTAAAGTTAAGACTCGATCGAGGCCGTTGTCGCTAAATTCACTTGGTCGGAAATAGATTAACGCGCCAAGAATTTTAGTGATTAATGCTGATTCTGTGTAAAAACTCGTCATTTTAAAGTGTGCTCTAGGTCTCATTCTAAGTGGCACGTAATATACGGTGAATAGAGTCGATAGACTTTGATTTAGAACAAAGTACCTCTATAGGGGTAAGTCCATAATCGCGGCCATCACTCGAAGTATAAAATGAGGAAAAGTCGTGTCAGTTAATAATAAACAGACAAATAAGAACGACGCATTTGCAGTCACACGTCGTGGCTTTGTAAAAGGTAGTGCCACGTTAGGTGCCTTAGCAACTGTGGCTAGTGGCTTAACATTACCGTTTAGCAAGAAAGCGCTTGCGATTGAAACTCCAGCGAAACCAGATGAAAAGATCGTATGGTCGGCATGTACCGTAAACTGCGGTAGCCGTTGTCCATTACGTATGCATGTGGTTGATGGTGAAATTAAGTGGGTTGAAACTGACAACACTGGCTTAGATGAGTTTAACAATACTCACCAAGTGCGTGCGTGTTTGCGTGGTCGCTCTATGCGTCGCCGCGTATATAACCCTGATCGCTTAAAATACCCTCTAAAACGTGTTGGTAAACGTGGCGAAGGTAAATTCAAACGCATCAGCTGGGATGAAGCGCTAGATACAATTGCAGCAAGTCTGGATGACACGATTAAAAATTATGGCAATGATGCCGTTTATCTTAACTACGGTACAGGTACGCTTGGTGGTACAGTTACCAAAAGTTGGGATCCAAGCTCAACACTGATTGCACGCTTAATGAATCTAAAAGGTGGTTACCTAAACCACTATGGTGACTATTCAGCAGCAGCCATCGAATGTATGACGGATTTCTTCTACGGCGGTTGGGTTGCTAACAACAGCATGGATGATATTCAAAATGCTGATCTTGCTATCTTCTTTGGTAATAACCCAGCTGAGACACGTATGTCTGGTGGTGGCCAAACGCATAACTATGTAGAAGGTCAGCAAAAGAACCGTACTCGCACTATTATTATCGATCCTCGTTACACCGATACTGCTGGTGGCCGTGAAGACCAATGGGTTCCATTACGTCACGGTACCGATGCCGCATTATGTGCAGCGATTGCGCACGTACTGATCTCAGAAGATAAAGTCGATCAAGCATTCTTAGACACTTACTGTGTTGGTTATGATGCGAAAACTCTACCTGCATCAGCACCAAAAAATGGTAGCTATAAAGATTACATCCTAGGTAACGGCAACGATAAAACGCCTAAGACGCCTGAGTGGGCAGCACCAATTACCGGTGTACCGGCAGAAGACATCATCAAACTGGCGCGTGAAATTGGTAATGCAGATCGCATCTACATCACCCAAGGTTGGGGCTTACAACGTTCTGCAAGCGGTGAGCAAGCATGTAAAGCGATCGGTATGCTTTCACTACTTCGTGGCCAAGTTGGTCTACAAGGTGGTGGTACTGGTATGCGTGAAGGCGACCATAGCTACCCATTCCAACGTTTCCCGAAAGTGCCAAACCCAGTAAAAGCCTCTATCCCAATGTTCTTATGGACGGATGCAATTTACCGTGCTCACGAAATGACCGACAAAACGGACGGTATTCGTGGTGTTGAGCGTCTGCAAAACCCAATCAAATTTATCTGGAACTATGCAGGTAACTGTTTGATTAACCAACACTCAGACATCAACCGTACTCATAAAATCCTGCAAGATGAGAAAGCGTGTGAAATGATCGTTGTGATCGATAACCACATGACGTCATCTGCAAAATATGCTGATATCGTACTGCCAGACTGTACCACTTCTGAGCAATCGGATTTCTGTATGGATGGCGCGGCAGGTTCAATGCCTTACTTCATCTTTGCAAGCCAAGCGATCAAACCGCGTTTTGAGTGTCGTCCAATCTACGACATGATGGCGGATTTATCGAAGCGTTTAGGCGTAGAAAAAGAATTCACCGAAGGCCGTACTCAAGAAGAATGGCTACAGTGGATGTACGCACAAACGGTGAAGCAAAATAACGATGCGGATCTACCTGACTACGACACAATGCGTAAGCAAGGTATCTACAAAAAACAACATGATCGTCCTTATGTTGAGCTTGAAGACTTCCGTAAAGATCCAATTGCTAACCCATTACCGTCACCATCGGGCAAAATTGAAATCTACTCTGAGCAGCTAGCAAACATCGCAGCGACTTGGGAGCTAGATGAAGATGAGCACATTACGCCGATCCCTGAATACCACCCAACGTTTGATGGCTGGGATTCACCGAAGCGTGAACAATTCCCACTGCAAATGACTGGCTTCCACTACAAAGCTCGCGCTCACTCAACTTACGGCAACGTAGAATTATTGAAAGCGGCGGCGCCACAAGAGATCTGGATTAACCCAATTGATGCAGAGCCTCGTGGCATCAAAAACGGCGATCTAGTTCAAGTAGAAAGTGAATTCGGTAAGTTGCAAGTGTGCGCCAAAGTGACACCACGCATCATCCCTCATACGACTGCGCTTGGTGAAGGTGCTTGGTATGCGCCAAACCGTGAAGGTACTGACATGAATGGTTCAATCAACGTATTGACTACCGCTCGTCCAACTCCACTGGCGAAAGCGAATCCATCGCACACTAACTTAGTTGAAATTAAACTACTGAAAAGCATGGGAGTTAAGGCATGAGCGTAACGACTTCAACGGCGGCTAACAGCCCAATAAACGTAAAAAAACAGTACGGCTTCTACATTGATTCAAGCAAATGTACTGGCTGTAAAACTTGTCAGCTTTCATGCAAAGACAACAAAGACTTAGACGTTAAACGTAACTTCCGTCGTATTTACGAATACGTAGGCGGTAACTGGTCTGAAAATAACGGTGTTTACCGTCAAGACGTATACGCATACTACCTATCGATTGCGTGTAACCATTGTTCAAACCCAGCTTGTACTAAGGTTTGTCCATCTGGCGCAATGCATAAGCGTGAAGAAGATGGTCTAGTGGTGGTAAACGAAGAAGTATGTATTGGTTGTAAATACTGTCACATGGCTTGCCCTTACGGCGCACCACAATACAGCGAAGAAAAAGGTCACATGACGAAGTGTGATGGTTGCCATGAGCGTGTTGCAGAAGGCTTAATGCCAGTGTGTGTGGATTCATGCCCACTCCGTGCGATTGAGTTTGGTCCAATTGATGAGCTACGCGCTAAATACGGTAATAACGCAGATTGTGCACCATTACCGGATTCTCGCTTAACCAGTCCAAACCTTATCGTGAAGTTAAACCCGAATGCGAGACCATTAGGGGATACTTCAGGCTTCTTACAAAATCCGAAGGAGGTGATCTAATGCACTTTTTAGAACTCCCTTTAGTTATCTTTACCGTATTAGCGCAATGTGCAGTGGGTGCTTATTTGCTAATTAGCACCCGCTTAATGTGTGTGACTGGTGAAGAAGAAAGTAAGAATCTAGCGATTAAAGCTTTGTTCTTTGTGTTGGGCTTTATGGCGATTGGTTTTGCTGCATCGACTTTGCACTTAGGTTCACCGTTCCGCGCGTTTAACTCGTTTAACCGCGTTGGCGCATCAGGGCTATCGAATGAGATCCTAACTGGCTCAATCTTCTTTGCCATTGCTGGTATTTACTGGTTAACCGAAGTGTTGAATCTTGGTACTCGTTCACTACGTACCGGTTTACGTCACTTAGGTTCGCTAGCGGGTGTGGTTTTCATGGCAGCGATGATCAAAGTGTATTTGATCAATACTGTGCCGTTATGGGATAGCATCTACACGCCAATCGAGTTCACTTTTACCGTGATCACCGCTGGTCTATTGTTTGGTTATGTTTTGTTGAATGCCTTTGATGTGCGTTCAGTCAAATCAAACAAAATCATTGCTGGCGTAGGCGTACTGTTGATTGCTGTGCACTTTGTAGTGATGATTTCTCGCGTGTTGGATTTCTCAACGGTTGTGACATCTGTTCACCAAGGCACAACGGTATTAACTGAATACTCAAGCATGATCATGACGCAATGCGTATTGATGTTAATTGCAGCGGTATTGTGGTCAGTATCGGCTCACCAAGAAAACAACAAAGTTCGCTTTTATAGCTTACTGGCTTTAGTTGCGTTAATTGGCGCAGAAATCTTTGGCCGTGGCGTGTTCTACGGAATGCACTTTACCTTTGGTTTGATTTAATCAACAATCGCCCAAAGTAAAATATAAAACTCAAACCCCTGAAGCTGAAAAGTTTCAGGGGTTTTTTAATATATCCAATAAGGTTGCAGTTCGGAGTTGAATTCGGGGGTATCATTATCTTACAAGCCGGAGGTATTGTTCGGCTGCACTTTAGAGAGACTTGAGTATATACTGAGTCTATTATTAACAATGATTTATAAGCTTATCTAACGAGGTTGTTATGCCAGGAACGCCTTCAACGCCTGAAGTTTTTGAACAATTGATTGACTCTGCACCTTTGCTATTTTTCTCTGTGGGTCGTGATTTGACCTATAGCTACATCAATCCATTTTTTGCTGAAGTGCATAATATCGATCAACAACAGGCGGTTGGTATGCACATGTCTGAAGTGATTGGCGATGAAGGCTTTAATAATAACCTGCCGCACTATAAGAAAGTCTTGCAAGGGGAAAGCATTAAATATGATTCTTTCTTTCTCAAGGCAGATGGCAACCCTCATCACTACCATGCGGTCTATAAACCATTATATGAAGATGGTGAAATTATTGGTTTTACTGGCGTTGTGGTTGATATCACCGCAGAGAAGCGACTAGAAGAGCTTTCGAACACCGATGCGCTAACTAAAGTCAATAACCGAAGAAAATATGAAACAGACTTACAAGAAGTACTAGAAAAAGGCGATACTGCAAAATGCGGCCTAGTACTACTTGATATCGACTTCTTTAAGCTGATTAACGATGAACTCGGTCACGATAAAGGTGATGATGCTTTAGTTCGTCTAAGCGCTGTATTGAAAGAAGTTGTGGCGGATTCTGGCAACATATATCGCATTGGCGGTGAAGAGTTCGTGGTTATTTTAGATAACGTGATCGACAAATCGAACCTAGAGCAGCGTACCGAAACCATTCGCCAAGCAGTAGAAAGCTATAACATTCTTGATGATCGTAAAGTCACCGTTAGTATCGGTGCTTCTGTGATTGTCAGTGGTGATGAAAAACGTGGCCTAGTAAAACGAGTCGATGAGGCGCTGTATAAAGCCAAAGAAAGTGGGCGTAATTGCTCTCACTTCGTTTAGGTCAGTTAATAGACTGTCAAAAATTTAGGTTCAAAGTTAGGGCGCTGAAAGAAATTTGAGCGCCCTAATTTTATATTAAGAAGCGCTATTTTCTGCAAACCGAGACTAGGTAAGGGCTGTAGAAGCATCAAAAAATAGTTCACCTTTTCTTGTTCAAGTTTTTCGATGATCTAGTGCAGGTTCATGCAATTTATTGTGATGAAAATCACGCTATTATTAGTTTCGTAAATGAGTTCAATACAGAATTTGTTTTAAGAAAGGAGCTAATTATGAAATTGTTATCGACAACACTGCTTGCGACTTCTTTAGTACTGAGTTCAGCAGCAATGGCTTCTACTTCAAACGGAATGACGCTTAGTGTGAGTTCCCTCACTGGCGATCAAGCGGTAGTTAAGGTGACCCAGGATGGTGAACCGCTAGCAAACTACCCAGTAGAAATTAAAGGTTTTGGCGCGAAACAAGCAATGACCGATAAGAATGGTGTGCTTGTGGTGAGCAATGTAGCCGGATCCGGTATGAATTATGTTTTCACTGTTCAAGATCAGCAAGGGAACAAAATTTCAGAAGATGCGTTTTTAGCGAATAAACGTCGTTAATACGGTCTTGATAAATCAATGACTTGGTAAGTTAATGAAAAGTCACTGCGATAAAAATGCCGCTAACTTTCTTTTGGAGAAATTAGCGGCATTGTTGTTTTTATAGCTTGAAGCTACTTGGGTATAGATATTTAACCTAGATTAAGACGCTGTTTGCTGTTTTAGCTCAACCGTTTCTTCTTGCTCTGCTTGTGCAACTGGCTCGCATTTATCGACGAACCAACCCATGTAAGAACATAGAATTGTCACGAAGATACAAATAAAGCTTAGCCACATGAAAGGCGCATAAGAGAGTGTCGCCACACCTAAAATGCTCGCCATGTAGATGCCGTTATCACTCCACGGCACCATACCTGAAGTTAACGTGCCACCAAACTCAGCATTTCGAGAAAGGTTCTTACGTTGGTAGCCTAAGCGGTCGTAGTTTTTGGCACAAATCTTCGGCGTTAGAATCAAAGACACATACATCGCCGAGCCAAATACGTTACCCATAAAGGCGGTTGCAATAGTGCTTGAAGCGAGAGAGCCGGCGCTTTGAATACGCTTTTCGAACAATTTGGCTACTGTTTCTAATAGACCTACCTTATCAAGCAGTCCACCAAAACCTAGACCAAATACAATTACCGCCACCGAACCTAGCATCGAAGACATGCCGCCGCGGTTTAAGATCGCATCAATGAAATCAACGCCAGAGCTAATGCTGTAAGGTGCCCATGCCGTATTGAATGCGGTTAAGAAATCAATATCTTGCACATACACGGCCCACACGATACCTAGTAGGGAGCCAAAGCTAATCACTGGGAATGAAGGCATACGCATCGCCAGTAAGCCAAGAACAATAATTACCGGTACAAAGGAAAGTGGGGTAATAGTAAATTGTTGCTCCATAGCCGTGATTACGCCTTGAACTTGAGACATATCCACTTTGCCCGCGTAGTGAAAACCAAATGCGGTAAACAATACACCCGTAATGATATAGCTGATTAAAGCAATCGGTAGCATGCCCTTGATGTGTTCCATGACTTCTACATTCGACATAGAAGACGCCAAGATCACAGAATCAGACAGCGGCGACATTTTGTCACCAAAGTAACAGCCAGAAAGTACCGCACCAGCCGTAATAGGAGCAGGAACCCCTAGGCCTTGTCCGATACCCATCATCGCAATACCCGCGGTACCTGCTGAGCCCCAAGAGGTACCCGTAGCAAGAGCGGTTAATGAACAGATGATCATGGTCGCTAAAAGGAAAATAGAAGGGTGGATTGCTTTCAGACCATAATAAATAATGGTTGGAACGATACCGCCAGAGATCCAAGTACCGACAAGCGCGCCCACGGCCAGTAAGATCAACACGGCACCTAAACCATTTGAAATTCCGTCTAAAGCGGCTTTTTCTAAATCTTTGTATTTATGGCCAAGATAGATACCTAAACCGATGATGATAAACCAACCGATATAAAGCGCTAGCTGGATAGGAAGGTTGAATTTAGCAGTAAAAGAGAATGCCAGTAATAAGAACAGTCCTAGAGAAATAAAGACTTGTGTCAAACTGGGTAAGCGCGTTGGCTGATACGTCATTGTCGCCTCTAATTAATGTTATACATTCGGAATGGTAGATTCCTACCGGCGGTCTCAAAAAGACGCCGGTAATTTTAAAGGCCTGCACTTTACATGAAGTTTCTGAATATATCGAAAACAACCAGTGATAATGTGATTTTAATCTGCCAAATTTAGTTTTATTGATATTTACTGTTGTTTATTTGCTCATGTTTGAAGTTTTTGTTAAGTCTATGATGTGTTTTTGTTTTTAAACAAGAGGGTGAAATGTTATTGGATTCACTGCGCTAGGCTAGGATATAGATTCAGTGGTAAAGTTCGAGTTCAAAGATTAGAGAGAAGGTACAACATGGCTGGTTTAAGTTTATTAACGTTATTAGATGATATTGCATCAGTGCTAGATGATGTCGCCGTCATGTCTAAAGTGGCGGCTAAAAAAACAGTCGGTGTACTTGGTGATGATTTAGCATTAAATGCCCAGCAAGTGACGGGCGTACGGGCAGAACGAGAGATCCCCGTGGTATGGGGCGTGGCGAAAGGCTCTTTTCGTAATAAGTTGATTTTAGTGCCATCGGCATTGATTGTGAGTGCGTTAGCGCCTTGGTTGATCATGCCGGTTTTGCTACTCGGTGGTTTATATCTTTGTTATGAAGGTGCAGAAAAAGTCCTCGAAAAGTATCTACCGCATCACCACCATTTTGAGCAAGAGAATGCAGAGGCCGTTCCACAAGACCTTGTCGCTTACGAGAAAAAGAAAATTAAAGGTGCAATCCGTACCGACTTTATTCTTTCATTAGAAATTATCGTGATTGCGTTAGGCATTGTTCAAGGACATCCACAATTGACGCAAATTGTCGTGGTGAGTTTAATTGCCTTTATTATGACGTGCGGTGTGTACGGCTTGGTGGCTGGGATTGTAAAGCTAGATGATCTAGGTTTTTACTTACAACGTAAAAGTGAAGGCCAAGGCATTATGAATTCAATTGGTAATGGCCTTGTAGCTACTGCGCCTAAGTTAATGAAAGTATTAACCGTAGTTGGAACTGTCGCGATGTTTTTAGTCGGTGGCGGTATTATCGAACATACTATTCCCGCTGTGCATCATTTGACGGATGGCATGCTCCAATCGGTCGTGAGTTTGCCAGTTATAGGTTCTGTATTGCCATTCCTTATCACCGGCGTGCTTGGATTAGCGGCTGGCGCGGTATTAGTAGGTGTGTTTACTTTACTTGGTAAGGTAAAAGAGAGCATCATAAGTTAATAGCTTCATCTGGGATTAATTCGGGTCTACAAATCGGTAAATACCAACTATCCTTACTAGATAGACTTTAGGTTTAGGAGGGCGTGATGAAAGGAGTAATTGCGCCTGATGCTAGCTACTGGAAAACGAGCTATTGGAAAGCTGCAACCTTGCTGTTGATCATAACAACACTAGGTTGCAGTACTTCGCCTTTACCACCTTCGGATACTCAAGCTACTCCTGCTCCTCAAAGCCTTCCATCTCAATCGAATGTAATGAAACCTGCATCTTTAATCTCGCCTGAAATTGAAGCAATGCAAACCGTACAACGTCATTGTCAATTACTTGATTCGACAATGGATCTTCCAATTTACTGTAACTTGAATACCCAATCAGATTCTTATCAACTTGATTTATCTTTTAATCATTATGAGAGCTCTCAACGATACTTGATCATGCTATCTCATGGGTTAATTTCCCCTTATTGTCAGGCCGTGAATTTACATGAAGTTGAGGGTAGTGTGATGATCACTATCTTTGCGACCCAAATTCAGCGCCAATACGATTGCCGAAACAAGCATTGGCAAGACTGGCAGCCAATCTCAAAGCCTACTCATTCACCATTTGTGGTGTTTTTGAATCAATGTCGTACATGGGATGAAGAACACCCTGACGCTTTCCACTGCAATGTTGACTGGTATGAATACGTGCCAATACTCGTGTTTACCTTTGCTGACATGCAGTCGGTCAGTGAGCTAAGCACCGGGCAGACCAATACCTTCATTCAATCGTTTTGCCAATCTGGTTTAAAAGAGTTCGGAGATGCTTTGTATCTACTTGAAGTGCCGAGTTTTAATTTAGCAAAAATGAAGCATTGCGGCTCAGAAACCGAAACAGAGTGGTTTGCGATTGACTCTGAAACAGGGCCAACTTCGGCGAATAATGTGATTTAGGGAAGGTTGGAAAGGGTAAACTATCAGCCGAGCAATAAACCACTCGGCTAACATCAAACTAACTTACGCTTGTGCGATCTCTTGCTCTAAATATTGGATGATGTCATTCGACTCATACATCCAGGTTACTTCACCTTCTTTTTCAATGCGTAGGCAAGGTACTTTCACGCGGCCACCACCATCGAGTAGGGTTTGACGGTGTGGTTCGGTTTTGGCATCTCTTAATTCGATATTTAAGCTATTACGTTTCATTGCGCGGCGAACTTTGACGCAAAATGGGCAGGCATCAAATTGGTAAAGTGCGAGCTGTTGAGTGCGCTCATTGATAACTTGTTGAGCTTCTGGAGTACGCTTTACGCCGCGTGGTGAAAAGATAAAGTTGAGTAATAAAATGATGCGACCAAGGATCCAGCGAATAACGGCCATGTTAGTGTCCCTTTGATGATGTTGGAGAGTGGGCGGCATAATAAAGCAAGTGTTGGATATTCAAAAGGGAATACCAAAAACTTGTGTTACAAGGCACAAAAAAAGCTGACCGGTATATCGATCAGCTTTTCAATGTTTATAAACTTACAGCGCTTTAATGTAATCAATAATCGCGTCTGATTCGTACATCCAAGTCACTTCGCCAGCTTTCTCAATGCGTAGGCATGGCACTTGTCCTTTACCGCCACCGTTGATTTGCTCTTCACGGTAGTCTGGGTTTTTGCGAGTATCACGCAATTCAAGCTCTACACCTAACTCAGCCATTGCACGACGTACTTTTTGACAAAATGGGCAAGTTTCGAAGTGGTATAACGCCAATCCTTGAGTGTTTTTCTCAGTCATCATTCTCTCCTAAGAGTTTAAATTTTAATATTGCTTAACCCAATCAAATCGATATAGGCACTATTACAGTTATATTTGGTTGATAGCTCATCTTCCGCTTTAAACTTAGACACGCCTTGGTCGCGAGAAATTTCAGTTAATCTGTCATTCACTAATGCTTTATAAGTTTCACTATGGCTATACCATTGAACTTCATAGTTTTTGATTAAATAAGCACCGATTTTATAGCTGTCTTCGGTATGAAGGTAACTACACACAAAATAGCGAGTGACATCTGAGTCAGAGAGCCTTTCATCGGTGGCGGCGTGGCTAGAAAAAGCCAGCATAAAAGAAAAGCTAATAGCGAAAAGTCGAACCATTAATGAGCGAAGCATCCGTGTTCCTTAATATGAAATGAGTTCATCGGGTTTCTGGGTTCATCATATCAAACAAGTGAATTAAAAAACCATTACCAGACTTACATTACGTTGTTATTCTTGCAAGGTTTCCCAGCTAATTTCACATTGCTTATCATCACTTGATACATAAGCCGTATTGCCCGACAACATTACCCCTAAATCTAAGGTTCTAGCAGTCATTTGGCTGAATGCTTGAATGCCTTGGTGTTCTAAGCGCACGATAGTGGCATTGAGTTGAGCAAATTTAGATTGATTTTGCTTCCACCACACATCTGATTTGGTATTAAAGCTGTATACTTTTACTTGTTTGGCAAGGCGAGTGGCTTTCTTGATGCGCTCAGGATCAGGTTCACCGGCTTCAATCCAAAGCTCGATTTGATCATCTAATGTCTTTAGCCAAATATCTGGTTCTTCAATACTTGATAAGCCTTTGGTGAATTGAAGATCTTGGCTAGCATTAAGACAAAATGCGACGAGGCGAGCCATCATACGTTCTTCACTTTCCGAAGGGTGCTGCGCGATAGTCAGATTAAAAGAATCATAATAATCACGATTCATATCAGTAAGAGCGATGCGGAACTTGTATATAGTGGGTTTTAAAGCCATGGGAAATCAACATTGAGAAAAAGTGTAGTGATTGTACGCGAATAAAAGAAATACCCAAGCAGATTGAATATATCGTTAACCGCTAAGGATTCAAATGTCATCGTTAAACCTTTTAGATTTACAGCAGCGTCATTTCCATATCACTTGTCCGGCAGGCTTTGATTATGACTTTATGCTCGATTTTCTTAGCCCACGCATTATCGAAGGCGTTGAATGTGTCACTCAAGGCAAATACGCTCGCAGTTTCCATTTTGAAAAACCGAGCACAGGTGACGGCTATATAAATGGTTATTTTGAAGTGGAATACCAAACAGCAGAGAATGCGCTGGTGGTTAAAGTCGTGTGTGATGATGAGTGTGGTTTTGAGATCGTTCAGCAACGTGTTCGCTTTATGTTTGATCTTGATACCGATATGCAAGCCATCGAGCGACAATTACAATCAGACTCAGTATTACAGCGAGGGTTTGTTGATAACCGAGTGCCTCGTATGCCTAAAGCGTTTGATTCTTTTGAGTTTTGTATTCGAGCGATTCTCGGCCAACAAGTATCGGTAAAAGCGGCAACGACATTAGCGAAACGCATCGCACATTCTACTCAATTAACGACGCCAGAGAGTTTTCCTGCTGGTATCGATTTCTTTTTTCCTCAGTGTGATGATTTACTTAACCATACCTTTGATGGACTAGGGTTAACCTCATCTCGGATTGCCACCTTACAAGTCGTGATTAGCGCGCTACGAAATGAGGTTATTTCTTTGGACAAGGCGCAAGTCTTTGAAGATTTTCTCGAACAATGGACCGCATTAAAAGGCGTTGGCCCTTGGACGGCAAATTATCTGGCAATGCGCGGCTTAGGTATTCAAGACAGTTTTCCAGATAAAGATCTTGGGGTATTAAAAGCATTAGCAAGCGAAGGTAAATATCCCGCGAGAAAAGCCGTTTTACAACAAGCAAAAGCGTGGCAGCCATTTCGAGCTTACGCTACATTATGTTTATGGAATGGATTAGGACATTAACCCAATGACAACCAAAACCGATAATACTTGGTACTACCAAACTTTTGCCACTCAATCTTGTGATGTCACCTTAGTCGGCAGCGATGATGGTTTGCATATTTTGCACTTAGAAACGGGAGCTGGAAAAAAAGATGGCTTTAAAGTCGAGCCTACTTGGGTAGAAGACACAACGTGCTTTGCTGATGTGAAAGAGCAAGTGATTGAATACTTTGCAGGCCAGCGAGTAGAGTTTGACTTTACAACGCCATTGAAGCCTATAGGAACCGATTTTCAGCAAAGCGTCTGGCATGCGTTGAACCAAATCCAAACCGGCAGTACATGTCGATATATGGATATCGCACAGCAAATTAATAATCCCAAAGCAGTGCGTGCAGTTGGTGCGGCGATAGGGCGTAATCCCATTCCGATTATTATTCCCTGCCACCGAGTTGTCGGCGCGGATGGTAGCTTAACTGGCTTTGCTCATGGGCTGGATATGAAGCGAATGTTGCTTAATCTTGAGGGCTGTAAAGTAGCCTAGTCACTAGTATTACGTATAAAAACTAACGCATAAAAAATTAAAGCCACTAACGATCAAATAATAAATCGTTAGTGGCTTTTTAGTTTAGCGCTATTGTCAGATATTGACCTTTCGCTAGTTCTTTTTTGCTGATGGATTATTGTTTTGTTGACTGATGCTTTTTGGGTAACAGCGATAAAAAATTATCTCGTGCGACTTTGTTGGCGGTATCTGCCGGTAAAGCATCAAGAAAAACGTCAAAATCACTGGCCAGTTTTGGTAGTGAATCAAATTGCCCAACTACATCCGAGCCGATAAAGAATTTATCTGGGTAAGACTCTACTAATTTAACCCAATGCGCATCAGGGTGACCATTTTCATCAAGCATGTAGTCATCTAATAAGCTCCAAGACATATCAATGTAAAGGTTCGGGTAGGTTTTGATCATACGACTGATTTCTTTATATAAAAACTGCATATGAATTCGGCGATTAATGGATAAACTCGTACCGGCGTGAGCCCATATAAAACGTGTTTTAGGGTTCATTTTTACCGCGCTTTCCATTTCGGGCATAAAAATAGGGCTATTTACACGGGTAGAGGTGATATTGGAATGCAGCATGATTGGTAAGTCATGTTTAGCCGCTAAGCGATAGACTCTCATTAATGAAGGACTATCTGCGCGTGCAGTTTCGCCATAAGTTAAGGCGGTTAGATCATCATGGCGAGTAAACACTTCACCAATACCTTGCCAAAAATCAGGTCGCCACTTAAGCATTAATTCGATGTGATCAACCGCATTCATATCGGTTGGATTGAAGCCAGTCAAAAAAGGGTGAAAACGAGATTGCTGTTCTTTAGGTAAGGATTCAACGGCTCTCGCGACGATTTCATCTGTTGCGCTGTACCAATAAACTTTAGCGTCATCTCCCATATAGTAAGGTGGACGTTGAGGTTCATCTTTATGCCACTTCTTTACTAAGCTAATGCCAGAAATCATCGCATGGTCTATGTTGCCTTCATCCATTTTGGCGAGTAATTTCGTCATTCCTTCGCTTTCTTGGAAGAAGTTAACATAATGCAAATGACCATCAGTGTAGTGGTAATCTCTTTGATCTGCCGCCCATAACGGATTGCTAATAAGAGTGGCTGCGGCAGCTAAAGTGGCTAACCAAGGTTTCATACTATCTCCTGGTTTTTGATGAATTGGCATTATCAATAGTAGTTAAATTTAATTGGCTGATAATGTTTTGTACCGTTATTTAAACAATGGCTGACTTGTTGTTATGTCTTTAAGAATAACGGAAAAAATAGGACATTAATAAAATTAAATAGTTTCATTAAATGTTTTGAGTTCTAACTATTTTTTGTCAAAGCTGTGGTTTTTGCAACTCATTTTAAGGCTCATATATAAGCATCTCTCACTAAGAATTGGGTTATGGATCGCAATAATATGCAAACGTTTGCTTTTGCATTACAATGCCGGCTTAATTTTCTTAACTAGGTGAGTTATGCAATTGTTTATTCGTATGTTGGTGGTAGTTACCACTATGTTGAGCGCAGCATTTATGAGTGTTGGAGTACAAGCAACCGAGATGGCGAGTGTGTCGGTTGCTGGCAATAGTAAGCCGGTACAGCCGATTATTATTCAAGGGCCAATGCCAATTGAAGCGCAACATTTTGCGGCACTTTTAAAAGACGTTTCAATTGAAAAAACGGGCTCATTTGTTTTTTATAAAGGCACATTAAATGGCTACCCAGTGATTGTAAGCCAAACAGGGAAAGGTTTAGAAAACACTGCTGCGGCAACCGCGATTGCGATTGAACGCTACAAGCCATTGGCGATTATCAACCAAGGCACTTCTGGCGGCCACGATCCAAAATTGGCCGTCGGCGATATCGTGCTAGGTAAGCGTGTGGTGAATATCGGAAACCTAAAAACCCCAAGCAAAAAAGCCGGTGAAGGTTCGAATTCACTAACATGGATCCCAATGGATATCATGGCCTCTTCAGGTAGTGCGGGTTCAGATGATGCTAACAAAATCCGTTATTATGAAGGTAGCCCTGAACTACTCGCCATTGCTAAGCATGTGAAATACCAGAACGGTAAAGTGGTAGAAGGCACGGTTGGTTCTGCGAACTTCTGGAATAGCGAACTCGACCGTATTGCATGGTTCCATGAAAACTTCGGTACTAGTGTAGAAGAAATGGAAGGTGCATCAGTGGCACAAATTGCAGAGGCTTACAAAGTACCATTCTTATCGATTCGTATTTTGTCGAACAACATTACCAATGGTGGTCATTACGATCCAAATACCGCAACAGAATGCCAAGCGTTTGTAAAAGATGTCATGGTGAAATACATCGAGACCTTACAGAACTAAACAAAACGAGTTTTAGAACGGCGCTAAGCGAGTCATAAAAATTAAGCCTTGAGTGAGACCATCATTCAAGGCTTGATTGTTCTAATGAGTACGATACTACTAAGCTAGAATCAGTAAATTAATCCATAGCGCTAGAACACACATAAATGAAGCCCAAAATGCCAGCATGCGATGTCTTACATTGTTAGTGCCTAGGTGAATATAGCTGTGTAGATAACGGAAAATCACAAACAACCACGCCACAATAACTCCAAAGCTACTATCAATCTGTAGGCTGATATATAAAGTACACACCACATAAAACAGCACTGGCATTTCAAACAAATTGGCAAGGTGTCGATTGGTTTTAATCACCATCTCTGGCAAGTTTTCACCCTGCATCAATTGAAAATACTTCACACTGACCTGTTTGCTTTTCACACTATTAACACGAACTTTCAGCGTCACACAGCCAACAATAAAAATCAGCAACACCATCGCCGCCATTGGATAAAGCATAAATATTTCCTTGTGAGTTTTTATTTAACTTCAGATTTTAGATAAAAGAGATTTAGAACAACTTAACCAGTACGTAGTGTATTGGATTTTAGATCACTTAGTGGAAATAAATATATTTATACCTTCTCTAACACTGAACCAAAAATGGTAGAGAAGGAAAATGTTATTACATTAAGTAGTTGGTGATAGCTTGATACATCGGCAACAATATTGGGTCATATTTGCTATTGGCCGCTACGGGTTGAGAGGCAAAACGAACAATAACTGTTTCTGCTTTTGGATCGATATAGATGGTTTGACCATGTACACCTCGCGCCGCAAAGACGCCGTGATCATCATGAGAAACCCACCAAAGATCTCGATAACTCCAACCGGGTAAGGTTTGGTAGCCAGCTTTAGCGAATAAGGCTTTATCACCACCTTGTTTGATATCATCAATGGCCGCTTTAGGAATAATAGTCTGCCCATTATATTGACCATCTAAACGGATCATCTCCCCAAAACGAGCCATATCGCGAGTGGTAAGGTTTAAACCACCACCAGCAAATTCATTGCCTTCTGAATCAAGAGAAATATAAGCATCTCGCTCAACGCCAAGCTTTTGCCAAACACGCTCAGATAGCACTTTACTTACCGACTGATTCGTCACACGTCGAATGAGCCAACCAGCGACATCAGCATTGACGGTTTGATAGTTAAAAACACTGCCAGGTTTTTGGGCACTGGTGACAGTTTTAGCGTAATTATAAAATCCTTGTGGACCTTTATAGTTCTCGGGTTGTGGGAACAGACTACCTGCTTTCACGTAATCCCAGATTTCTGCTTTAGGATCGGCGTAGTTTTCTGAAAATTTAACCCCAGTCTGCATATCTAATACTTGCTGAACCGTGGCGTCTGCAAACCCTGAGCCCTTAAGTTCAGGAATATATTGAGTCACTTTGGCATTAGGGTCGAGTCGACCTTCTTGAATTAACGTAGCGGCTAAAATACCAAAGACAGATTTAGTGACTGACCAAGCAATATGGCGAGTTTGAGGCGTCATCACACCATAATAGTTTTCAAATACTACATGACCTTTATGCATTACTAATATGGAATCAGTGTAGGTATTAACTAAGGCTTTCTCGACGGTTAGGGATGATTTACCATCCATCGTTTTGAAAGGTAGTTGCTTAATTTTGGTATCGATTTTAACTGTTAATTTAGATGGTACAGAGGTTCCTTGCCAAATTGAGCTAGTCGGCTGTAACTCACTCCAGTGCGCAAATGACCAACGTAATTGAGGAAAGTGGTAAAAGCTATTATCTTGCTTACGAATAACTTTATCTGCAGCTGGCGGCTGTCCTTGCATCCAACCTTGCAAAACAGGATCGCTTTTTATCGGATCAAACCCATCCGAGTTTGCCGCGAAAGACGGTACTGCGACACTGAGTAGTGCGCTAAAAAGTAAACTTTTTTTCATGTCTATACCTGCTAATGTTGATTAAGATGACCAAGAGCACCTCTACCGCTGCCATTTGGTGAGTGCAAAATTTGCACAATATTAATTGATAATATTAACAATAAAAGTTTGATGACTCACAAATAAGGGAATGTGATATAAAATTGTTTATTCGATTAGGCGATACATTCATGGCTACTTATAACCAAAACTTAGGACTGACATATGAATATGAAAGCGTTCTCTAGCCTAGTCGGCTTGTCTTCTCATACTCTTCGATATTATGAAAAAATCGGTTTGCTTAAGAATATTCATCGAAATAGTAGTGGTCATCGTGAATATACCAATAAAGATTTAATCTGGATTGGCTTTGTGAAGCGATTAAAAGACACCGCGATGCCTCTAGATGAGATTTTACAGTATGCAAAGTTAAGAGAGCAGGGGGCGGAGTCGCTATTGGAACGACAACACTTATTGGAACAGCATCAACAAAACTTAAAAAAACATATTGATGAACAACAAAAACACATGGCGGCTTTAGAAGAAAAAATTGACCTATATAAAAATGGAAAAGTGATTTGACTTAGAGTGAACTCTAACTTGTATGGTGTGCTTATTCTTAACTAAATAGGTACATAAACCATGCAAAAATCACGCTTTGAAATTGGGTTACAACTACTGTCTGAAATTGATGGCGAAGCCGGACATAACGTTATCGAAAGCTTGCAAGATATTTGCCCAGATCTTGCTAAGTACACCATTGAATATCCTTTTGGCGACATTTATGCACGCCCTGGCCTTGATTTAAAATCCCGAGAAATTGCCACAGTCGCGGCACTCACTGCTTTGGGAAATTGCGCCCCTCAACTCAAAGTTCACCTACACGCAGCATTGAATGTTGGATGCAGTGAAGATGAAATAAAAGAAGTGCTCATTCAAATGTCGGGTTATGCAGGATTTCCAGCGGCATTAAATGGCATGTTTGCATTTAAAGAAGTGTTAGCCGCCAGAAACAAACAACACCCACAGACCTAAATCTGTGGGTGTTGTGTCTTATTAGCTTTCAAGTAACTCTAAACTCAGAGTAGTGGCAAGCTTAAATCAGCTGCATTGTTGTAATGCAGGTTCTTGCTTTATCTTCAGTGCTTAGTACTTCGGTACTGATTTTTCCGTTATAAGTAAAGGTCACTTCTAGGTTTTTACGATCTTTTGGCATCCATAAATCAATGAAGCCGTCTTTTTGTGTGGTGATTTGGCCGTATTTCAACACCTTCTTATTATCTAAATCGACGACTTTAACCATCATGGTTTTTTCGACCATTTCACCTTGGCAGCCCGTTGGTACATGGTAGCCGCATGGGTGAGTTTGGTTTTCATAAGGGGCGATAGACAATAAATGCTGATCTTTAGTTGGGATCTGAATTTGGCTGTTGTCGTCAAATTTCGCCACGATCACATCTGGCATTACTTGAATTGATGCAGTGCCTTTGCCGTGATACTCATGCGCTTTTTCTAATGCTTGTGGGGCAGTTAAGCCTTCAAATTTATCCGCTTCATTGGCCAAAGTTGAAAAAGATAAAGCCGCGGCGAATGCGCCAGTGAGTAGTGTTGTTACTGTTAAACGTAGGTTCATTGTATTCTCCTAACACTTCCAATATTGGTCGTGTATTTATTCAAAAGTTAAGTTTTTTAATCGTGTTGATGTATTGAATTAAAACCAAACAGATTGAATTGGAGGTCGTGACAAATTAGGTAGCGTTAAAGAGGGGATAGATTCGGTATGGTCATTATATTCTGAAGCAGCTGATGGATTGCTTTCAATATCCAACGCAGTTGGTAATGTCGCATAGATTGGCGCGCAAGAGGCGCAGTGATCATTGCTATGTTTAGCCGAATCTGAACATGGGAAATCGGCGACTAGGCCAGTTTTAGATAAGCTGGCACAAGGTGACGCATGATGCTGAGAATCAGATTCAACTGCTGTGGTGTGATTCATGTCTTGAACGGTTGTTTGAGGTATAGCAGCTTGAGTCATTTGAATCGCAGAAATTGGCGTGGCAACACTCACACTTGAAAGCACAACCGCGATCAAGGTCATCAACAATATAACCGAGTGTTGAAGTTTAGAGTGAAGCCGAGCTAAACAAAACCTAGTGAAAAACATAGTGAACAGGCGACTCGCTACAGTTTCAATGAATAGGTGGCGATTATAAAGCTTCCCTCTAGGGGAAGGTCAAGCACTGGGAGACTAGAATTGCAAGCCTAGATCTGAAACTTACTTTTATCGCCAATATCAAAGTGAAACGGCTGTCTAATTTTGGCAATGCCAATGGTAAACAGCAGCACAGCAGATAGGCCAGTGGCGAGATAAAAAACCGGCAACCAAATTGGTAGAGCAAAGCAAACCCAGAACAGAATTAATACCAGTGGGGTAATTCGAATCAGCCGAATGCGGAAGCAATAGTACTCTTTGATGGAAAGGCCGCACCACACAGCGAGGCTTGCCCCAACCGCAATCGGTGTAAACAAGTTCGCAACTAATAAACAAACCGCAAATAGGGCGCTACTTTGGATAAACCAGCGAATGGTTTTGTCATAAAGATGCACACAAGCACTGGCAATTAATGCGCTGACAATTAGTAATGGTACGCCATATTGTTCAAGCCCGAATCCTAATAAAGCAATCGCAATGGCTGACAATAAAAAGCACGAGCGATACACCGCCACGGTAGCGTAGTCGATGCGGTCGAGTTTTTCTTCAAAATGAATGTCAGCCATGGTCTATTTCCTATTGCTTAGTTAATTATAGGCTTGGAATGTTGATCAGAGTGCCAGTATGTAGTCTAAAGCACCAGTAATCGCCGCTACTTGAGCTCGGTTACATTCATCGTCAGTGACTTTCGGGCTATCTGGATACACTTCCGTGGTCGTGCAATATTGGCAATCAGTGAAGCCGGCACATAACCCTAAAGCGACAAGCGGGTAGTTAATCACGCCATCTTGGGTGACATCTGAACCGATGATCTGATTGTTCTCATCTGCCGGCGCAATATGCGTCACTTTACGTACTGAATCAATGATGGCTTTTTGTAATTCATCATCTTGCTTTTCCGTATCGCCTACTGTGTAGAAACCATCTGGAATCGAGCCTTTTACATATTCAATACCATCACGCGCCGCCAGTGCAGGGCGGAATTCTAATTCATCAGTATCGGTAGTTTCATGTAGATCGATATGCGCCAAAATTGACACCCCAAGATCGGCGACCATTTTCATCACCGCGGCAGATTCTTGCGCCGGGCTATTGGCCACAAAATTACGGTTTGGATCTAGCGCATCTGGGTTCCAGCGGTTAATCGTTTCATAACCCCAAGGGCTGATACATGGCGCAATTACAATGTTGAATTTATCTTGATAACGCGCCGCTTCGGTTTGAGCAAACAATAACGCGCCATGTACGCCACTGGTTTCATAACCGTGCACACCACCGGTAATTAAAATCGTTGGGTTGGCATCATTCCAAGTTTTCGATTTCAAAACAAACAGAGGATAGCGAGATTCACCGACAGGGTTGTTGTCGTATTGCAATTGACCATATTGAGCCACGTCAAAATCACTGCTTAGAGCTTGTATCTTAGGTACAACTTCTTCTGAGTAAGAACGCTTGATCGTGGTTTGTTCAAGCCATTGACGTTTTTCTACGTCGCCCCATGGTTGGCCAGGAGTGCCAATTGGAAATGCATTGGTCGCGTTCATGATATGTCCTTTGGTTAAATTTGCTTTAAATATCAAGAAAACAGTATGGAAAACCGGATCTTACTTCTACACTGTTTACGTTATCTTATTTTTGAGTAGGTTCGCTATTATGATGAAACGCCTGACTATTGTGATTACTTTGCTCGTGCTAACAGGCTGCTCAACTCAGTTTTTTTATAATCGACTCGATTGGCTAGCCACACAATATGTCGACCGCTATTTATCGCTTAATGATGCGCAAGAAAGCATGGTAAAGCAATCAGTGATTGACGTTCGTCAGTGGCATCGAGAGCAAGAACTACCTAAGTATATCGAACATATTGATAGACTACTCACTTTGCAACCAAAAGAGGTGACGCCACAACAAGTCGAAGCGGAGTTCTTTCGCTTAAAAGGCTTCTCTGCCGAGGTTGCTCAAAAAGCCATGCCGGAATTGTATGAGTTATTTATGACGCTCGATCAAGATCAAGCCGATGAATTGTTTGCCTCGCTAGATGAAAAATACCGCGATGAATTTTCCGATTATGAAGATCTCTCAGAATCTGAAATGCGTGAAAAATCTGCCGAACGAATGACCGAAGCGTTAGAAGCTTGGCTGGGGGATTTATCAGAACAGCAAAAGCAATGGGTGCAGCAGTGGAGTTTAGATCGCCCCGCAATGTCGAAAGATTGGTTTCTGCAACAACAAACCAATAAAGCTGAGTTACAGGTGCTATTTTTACAACGCAATCCTTCCCCTGAGTTTAAACAAAAGTTTTTGAATACAACGCTTAACCCAGAGCAACTTTATACCGCTGAATTTACTGAGAAGGTAAAACGCAATCGCCAAGTGACATTTCAAATGATTAGCCAAGTGATTCAAGCCATGTCGGATGAACAACTTGAGCATTACCATGAAAAATTACGAGATTGGCGTGAGACGTTTAGTGATTTGATTTCGGATAACCGATCGTAAGTTATCAATAACAAAGTGATAAATGGCAGGTGTAAACTTGTTTCCTGTCACATATTTTTCATTGAAGTGATCATATTATTGCGCCTGATTGATAAGTAGCTCAACACTTTTAACTAACTTTAAAATTCACACCGGAGTGTTTCATGAATTTTGTCCGTCATCCTATTTCGCTTTCTGTTCTGGTCGGGATGATCAGCATAGCCAATCCTGCTTTTGCCGATACCATCAAACTGCGCGTCGTTGAAACCACCGATATTCACGCCAATATCATGGATTACGATTACTACAAAGATAAGCCATCGGATCAAATTGGTTTAGTACGTGCTGCAACCGTGGTGAAACAAGCGCGTGCAGAAGTGACCAATAGCGTATTAATTGATAACGGTGACTTAATTCAAGGTAGTCCAATGGGCGATTATGTCGCGGCCAAAGGGTTAGAATCTGGTGATGTCCATCCAGCTTATAAAGCGATGAACCTACTCAATTATGATGTGGCAAACTTTGGTAACCATGAATTTAACTACGGTTTAGACTTTCTTGCTGAAGCCACTAATGACGCAAAATTCCCTTATGTGAATGCCAATATTGTTGATGCTAAGTCTGGTAAAAACTATTTCAATCCTTACGTGATCAAGGACTACCAATTTAAAGATACCGACGGAAAATCTCACAAAATCAAAGTCGGTTACATCGGTTTTGTACCGCCACAAATCATGGTGTGGGATAAGAAAAACCTAACCGGTAAAGTGCAAGTTAACGATATTAAACAAACCGCCGAAGCTTTTATTCCTAAGATGAGAGCCGAAGGAGCCGATGTGATTGTCGCGATCCCACACTCCGGCATTTCGACTGAGAAATACCAACAAGGCGCAGAAAACTCGGTTTACTACCTAACGCAAGTTGAAGGTATTGATGCGATTACTTTTGGTCACTCGCATGCGGTTTTCCCAAGCAAAGACTTCTCTAACGTAGATGGCGCAGATATTGCCAAAGGCACCATTAACGGTATTCCATCTGTGATGCCAGGACGTTGGGGTAGTCACGTTGGTGTGATTGATTTAGAGCTAGAACAAAAAGACGGTAAATGGACCGTTGCCGATGGAACCGCGGTCGCACGTCCTATTTATGATGCCAACAAGCAAAAATCATTGGCAGCAGAAGATCCAGAAGTGAAGCATGCGATAGACAAAGATCATCAAGCGACGCGTGAGTTTGTTAATCAACCTATCGGTAAAGCCAACGATGTGATGTACAGCTTCTTGTCATTAGTGCAAGACGATCCTACGGTTCAAATCGTTAACTTAGCGCAAAAAGATTACGTAGAACGCTTTATTCAAGGCGATCCAAACTTAGATGGTTTGCCAGTACTTGCCGCTGCTGCACCGTTTAAAGCGGGTGGTCGTAAAAATGATCCTTCAAACTTTACTGAAGTGGAATCAGGCCAATTAACTTTCCGTAATGCAGCAGATTTATACCTCTATCCAAACACGTTAGTGGCCTTGAAAGTGTCGGGCGAAGAAGTTCAAGAGTGGTTGGAATGTTCAGCAGGGCAGTTCAATCAAATCGATCCAAACAGCGATAAGGTTCAATCTCTGATCAATTGGGATGAATTCCGCACTTATAACTTTGATGTGATCGACGGTGTGAACTACCAAATCGACATCACCAAACCTGCAAGATACGATGCAAGCTGTAAGCTTATCAATAAAGATTCGCACCGTATTGTGGGCTTAACCTACCAAGGCAAACCAATTAATCCGAAGCAAACCTTCATTATTGCAACCAACAATTACCGCGCTTACAGCGGCACGTTCGCTGGTACAGGTTCCAATCACGTCGCGTTTGATTCACCAGATGAAAACCGCACCATCTTGGCAGACTACATCTCTCGCATCAGTAAAGAGAAAGGTGAAGTGACGCCAAGCGCAGATAACAACTGGTCATTTGCACCGGTTAATACTAAAGCAGACTTAAAAGTGCAGTTTGAAACCTCACCAAGCGATCTTGCAGAGAAGTTCATCGCAGATAAAGCGCAATACCCAATGAAAAAAGTTGGCAAAGATGACGTTGGTTTTGCGGTGTATCAGATTGATCTGAAAAAGTAATAATCAAACTTAAATAGTAGAGATATAACAATGAAGCCCACCAAATATCGGTGGGCTTGATTTTATGTTGACTGCTGCAATTCATGTGTCGCGGCGACTTGTAAAAAGTGGCTGCGATTTTTGTATAGATCTGGATGCGCTTTTACTTGTTCATCAATCTTTTTAGACAATAAATTTGGAAGTGTGACATTTAACTTACTGGATTTACCTAAGTAAGGTTCGATGTCGACTTCAACCACTGCCCATGCCCAGCCTGTATATTCTTCATCTTTTTGCCATTCAGATAATGATTTAGCTTGTGGTGGTAATCTGCCTTCTTCGGCTAAATCTTCTAAGTAAAAGTGAGCGGCCTCTTTCGCATTAGTTAATGCCTCTTCTAAACTATCACCTGCAGAAAAGCATCCAGGTAAATCAGGAAATACAACACTATAAGCGTGTGTATCGTCTCCGACTTCAATGGCGATTGGATATAACATATTGATTTCCTTCGTTGTTTTGTGCTAAGCACGTGAGATTCAGTGTACAAAAAGTGGACTTAAAGCCCTGCTTGTTTTTTCAGTTTATTGACCAGTCCTATTTTTAAATCTTTTTTAGGATGCCGAAATTTATGATGGCTTCCTCTAGTACTTTTAAGCTCCCATCCGTTCTTTTTTAAAAGTTTGATGAGCTCTGTACTTGTCACGGAATCTCCTTATTCCATTTTAGGGTTACTATAACCCCGCACTTGTTAGTGGTCAATATTTACACGCCTTAAGTATTACTGGCTTTTATTTTGTTATGTTATAACATAACTAAAAATTCAATCGGACCATCTGTATCTCTTAGATTTAAGAGCCGATGAATCATAGATGGTTAACTGAAAGCATAAATAGATGAGCTTTGGAGTGGGTAAATGAGTCCGAAAAAAATTTCCGTGACGGTTTTGTCGGGGTTTCTTGGTGCGGGAAAAACAACAGTACTTAGCCATATCCTCAATAATCGCGAAGGTAAGCGGGTAGCGGTGATTGTGAATGATATGAGCGAAATTAATATTGATTCAGCAACAGTAAAAAATGAAGTGTCACTAAACCATAAAGAAGAAAAGCTGGTGGAAATGAGCAATGGCTGTATTTGCTGCACCTTGCGAGAAGATCTACTTGTGGAAGTTTCACAACTGGCTAAAGAAGGTCGATTTGATAATTTAGTCATTGAATCAACCGGTATTTCTGAGCCACTTCCCGTTGCGGAAACCTTTACTTTTGCTGACGAAAATGGCGTATCGCTTTCGGATATTGCCACCTTAGATACGATGGTGACAGTGGTCGATGGCGTGAACTTCTTGCGTGATTATGATGCGGCACTATCTCTTCAAGAAACCGGACAACACTTAGGCGAGGAAGACCACCGCAGTGTTTCAGACTTGCTGATAGATCAAGTTGAGTTTGCGGATGTTATTTTGATCAGCAAAGCCGACCTTGCAAAGGCTGATGAGATTAAGCGTTTGGAGGCGATTCTTAAAACCTTAAATACTCACGCACGTATTATTGCTATCCAGAATGGGCAAGTGAATATCTCTGATGTATTGGATACCGAACTATTTAACTTTGAACGTGCAGAACAAGCACCTGGCTGGCTTAAAGAGTTGAGAGGTGAGCACATTCCCGAGACGGAAGAATATGGTATTAGCAGCTTTAGTTATCATGCCCGCCGTCCATTCCATCCTGAAAAATTTCATCAGCTTTTGCATCATCTTTCTCGTTTTGGAAAATTAATTCGTTCTAAAGGTTACTTCTGGTTAGCCTCTCGTCCTGATTTTGCTGGGCAGTGGAACCAAGCGGGTGGTATTGCCGATTATGGTTTTGCTGGACTGTTTTGGAGTGCGATTCCTAAGGAACAATGGCCGACCGACCCTGAATCTTTAGCCGCCATTGAAGAAAATTGGATTGAGCCGTTTGGTGATAGGCGCCAAGAATTGGTGTTCATCGGCCAAGGGCTCGACAAAGCGGCATTACTACAAGCGTTAGAGGATTGTTTGTTAACGCAAGAAGAAGTACTTGCAGGGAAAGAGTTTTGGCAAACCTTAGCAGACCCATTTGCTGCTTGGGAGACGGAAGAATGAGTTTAGAAATAGTAGAAAGACCGGCTCCTGTTGACGCCATATCCTCGTCATTGGTAGAGAATACGCCGAGCATACTGACCGATATCTATCAGCCTGAATCGAATATTGCGATATGGCAACGCACGCTTCCAAAGCAGATGAGGCAAGATATAGAGCAAATGCTCCATGACGATAAACCTTTGGCATTGGTTCAAAGTTTGACGCCAGATAATACGGCAGATTGGATTCGCACTCGATTAGAAGACTATGCGTGCGCCCAAGCCTTGAGTGAAGATATTGCCTTGATCGTCGATATGTTCTGCTGCTTGTTTGATTTAAAAGAAGTGGGGTTGAGACTGACTCGACTAGATAGCCCAATGTGCCCCAAATTTCATTTTGACCGAGTGCCTTGCCGACTGGTGACAACTTATGCCGGTCCTGCAACGGAATGGCTTGATAATAAAGGGATTGATCGTAGCAAGCTTGGTGCAGGAAGCCTTGGCCAGCCGGATCACCTTTCTGGTTTGTACTCGAATGAAAGCTCAATCAAAAAAGTGCAAGCTGGTGATGTTGCCTTACTGAAAGGTAGCGGTTGGGAAGGCAATGAAGATAACGGACTCATCCATCGTTCTCCTGCTGTAGAGCCTAATGAACGACGCTTACTGCTTACGCTGGATTTTATCTAATAGGAGAGCTTGGTAAATTTTATAGTGACTCGTGACCCACCACAGCGTCATCCTGAGTAGCGACGAAGGAGCGTAGTTCAGGATCTCCTACCGCGATTGACTTCTTAACGAATGGTAGGAGATCCCGTATCTTATTCACCTAGTTCATGTACGGGGTGACCGGGCTTTGTGATTTTCTCGCACTAGTTAGAATCTGCTTTTATCTACCCGCACCAACGAAACAACTCCCTCCCTTTACCAATGAAAAATAATTGGCATCAAGATATACAGCCAAGGGAGGGCGGGGGATAGTTTATCTAGAGTACCATTTAGGAAGTTATACTATTTATTGAAAAAGAAATCTTAATTTAATCGATAGTTATATATTTAGTAGGTTTGTTGCTGACGATATTTATTGTAAATCACATTATTGAAAATTAATAAGATATGTACTTTAAGTATGATTTACACCTTAAGAGTGTAGGGATATGATGATTAGATTACTCAAAAAATAATGCAGGTCATATCGTTATGAAGTTAAATCAAGTATTAAGTCATACGAATCAGGTTGAAAGATCAAAGTTTGTAAATTGCATCGATAAACTATGCCAAGATAATAAATCTGATCCAGTATTAGCTGAACAATTAGATAAGATTGATGGTCAATTAAAGTCAGCCTCTGGTAATGAAATTAATCAATTATTTAGCTTGATCCGAGACCATTTTAAAAAGCATATTATTGAGCAGATCGCAATAGGTGGTTCTCAAGCATCATTGCTTATAAATATCCTCTCAAGGGATGGAAACTGTATTGCTACTACTCAGTGGATTGAAAGCTTGTATGCGAAAGAATATGCTGAAATTGATAAATTAAGTAAGGAACTCGCTGCTGATATTGAAGGTAATGAAATCCATGATTTTAATAGATTGCATAAGTTAGATGTTTATAAAGAGTGTGCAAAAACAGCTTTTGAAAATGATTATAAATCTAATAGAACAGCAAAAATCACAGAAGATGAGAGAAGCATTTTAAATACCCTTGCTCAGCAACTAGGACTCTCTAGGGATGAAGCTCACGCAATAGAGCATTCCATAGATCCGATACCAGAGCTAGGAATTGAAACGGCATTGGAATATTTAAGAGAGAATGGAATAATTCTTATAAATCGCCGTAGTTCTGAAGTGATGATTGCGGATGAAATCGTAGAAATTCTTCATGAGGTATTAGGGAAAGAAATTAATGATAAGTATGTGTTAAGGATTCTGCGTTCATTATCAGATTCAGAGCTATCTAATATTTTGAAAAGTCATGGGTATAAAATCCGTGGTGTTGACCGACAAGAAAAAATTGCAACAATTGCTCATGCAAGGCTTTCAATTAGAAGCATATTAATGACGGATATTCACTCTGACGATTCTCCTCAGAATGCTCGTAAAGAACGAATAAAACAACTTATAGAAGATATGAATCTAGATATCCCTAGGATAGGTGCTAGATTGCAAGATCGAATAGATGTTTTGATTAACCATTTGAAAAATTCAATAAATGATGAATTTGATGTACTTAGTGTAAGTGGTTATAAAGAGTTGCTAGAGTCCCTGAGCCAGACGGTACCAAGTGTTGAAGCACGTATACGCGAAGATTTTGAAATTGAAAATAAGGAAACGTTAGATCCTGAAAGGCTTAAAGCCCTTAGTATTACTCCCTTTGATATACTTTATTTGTACAATAATGATGAAATAAAAGCCATTAGAACAGAAATGAAGCTACCTAGACGAGGGAATCCAAGAAGTCAGATTATAGAAAGCTTTGCTAGTGCTAGTGACCGCTTTATAGAAAATTATCATCTATTAGCAAGTAGAGATTTAAAAGGTCTACAAGAGGCTGGTATTGATATAAAAGAAGCTGAAATTGGTGTTAAATTTGAAGAAATTACGCGATCGATTTTAGAGCAGCTTGGGATGAATATAGACGAAGATCTTCGAAAAGATATTAATACAGCGAAGGATAAGGCTGACATTATTATTTCGCTTGAAAATGCAGATGTCATTGTTGGTGAGGTTAAGTCATTTAAGAATGGACAATTTGCAAAGTATTCTTCTACTTCTCGGCAGGTAAAATCATACGTGAAACGCTGTGAACAAAATGGTCATCGAGTTGCACAAGTTTTGATAATCGCACCTTCATTTTCTGCTGATTTTATTGATGCAGCTGATATGGATGCGGAAATTAATATCTCATTGTTAGAGGCTAGCGGTTTACAAGGTATTTTATCTGCATATAAGCAGCGCCGAAACCCTAACTTTTCAGCGAAATTGTTGACTAAGGGCGGCTTACTTAAAGCTGATTTGATATCTAAATCTTTATAAATGTCAGTGTCGGCAGGGAGGGATATTCCTTTCAATCTATTCTTTTTATTATAGAAAATGCCTAGCTTACGTTACATTAAACGGGCCAGTAATCAGTATTACTGGCCCGATTTTTCTACATCATTAAGGCATCCCCAACGCCTCCGGTAACCACAACGACACCGCTGGTATATAGGTAATAATCATCAAGAATACCAACAAGATCATCAGCCACGGTAGGGCGGCTCGGATGGTGGCGCTGAGTGGCATTCCGGTTACTGCCGAGGTGACAAACAAGTTCAAGCCGACGGGGGGCGTGATTAAGCCGATTTCCATATTCACTACCATGATGATGCCGAAGTGAATAGGGTCGATGCCTAGTTCAATTGCAATGGGGAACAAGATGGGGGCGAGGATTAAGATTATCGCCGACGGCTCCATAAAATTACCTGCCAACAGTAGAATAATGTTAACCAGTAATAAGAACATCCAAGGTGATAAACCTAAGGTAATAATCCACGCTGCAATGGTTTGAGGGATTTGTTCGGTGGTTAATACAAACGCAAACAACATGGCATTGGCGATGATAAACATCAACATTACGGTGAGTTTGGCCGCTTCCAATAACACGTTCGGGCATTGCTTGATGGTAATGTCTTTATAAACAAATAACGCGATAAACCCTGCGTACACCGCAGCAACGGCGGCCGCTTCGGTTGGGGTGAACATGCCGCTGTAAATCCCACCTAGAATGATCACCATTAGTAGCAAACCCCATGAGGCTTTACGTCCGCTGGCAAGCCATTCTCTTAAGGTTGCTCTTGGCATGGCGGGTAGGTTTTTTTTACGCGCAATAATGTAGATGGCGGTCATTAAACCTAGTCCGAGTAGTGTGCCGGGGATGACGCCTGCCATAAACAGTTTACCAACCGAACTTTCCGTCGCCGCGGCGTAGACAACCATGACAATCGAAGGCGGAATCAAAATGCCTAGCGTACCTGCGTTACACACTATCCCCGCGCCAAACTCTTTCGGGTAGCCTGAGCGCACCATGCCGGCAATCGCTATTGAGCCTACTGCGGCAACGGTTGCCGGTGAAGAACCAGAAAGGGCAGCAAACAACATACATGCCATAACCGCCGCAATTGCAAGGCCACCACGAATATGCCCAACGCTGGAATTAGCAAAATCGATCAGCCTTTTTGCTACACCACCGCTTGTCATAAATGCGCCAGAAAGTAAGAAAAAAGGAATCGCGAGTAGGGTGTAGTGTTCTGAGGTTTCAAATAGCTTGATCACCAAAGACCGGATTGAATCTTGGCTGAAAAATAAGATGCTCAGTGCGCCAGATAACCCTAAGGAAATAGCAATCGGCACACCAATAAACATTAATAGGAATAAGCTAAAAAACAGAAAAAGAATCGTCATTATGGTTTGTCCTTATTCTGTTGTGTTTGTTTTGTCTGCTCGTTTGGTTGCTGTTCATCCGGCATCATGGCCATTGCGTGTTTCATGGCGTCTTTGGTTTCATCGGCAATGCCTAGCCCGAGTTGTAAGCCGCGCAGAATACGAATGAAGATTTCAAAAAAGCGGATCCACAGTAGAGTAAAGCCCACCGGTACCACTGCGCCGATATACCAAACTTTAATGCCGATTTTTTCCAGATCTTCGGCATAAATATCGGCATGAAATAAAGTGCTCACCCAGTCATAGCTGGCGTAAGTCATCATTCCCGCATAGGTTAAACAAGCTAGACACGCGATAATGCCGACTACTTTTTGTTTGCGAGTAGAGAGTAGGTTAACTACCACATCGACCCCAATATGCCCGCCAATTCTCACGCCGTAAGACATACCGATGAAAATCAACCAACCAAATAAGGCTTTGGTTAATGCGGTACTCCATGTCATTTCTTGAGCGAAGCCGATAAAGAAATCGCCTATCGACAAAAAGGCATCGCTGGTGGTTGACCACTCACGATCGTAAAACCAGTCAGATAAGTCGTAGAAAGGGGTGTAGAGGTTATTTAAAACCACATACACAAAGGTTACTAAGGTCATGGCGGCTAAGAGGAAGGCAACGAGGCCCTCCTCTAACTTTGACCATAAATGATAAACAGCATTCATTGGTTGGCCTTTTATTGAAATGAATCAAAGGTAGAAATGATTAATTACCAACAGCTAATGCCGCTTCGATTACATCCGAACCAATATCTTCTTCAAATTTATCCCAAACCGGTTTCATTGCTTTGACCCATTCAGCACGTTCTTCTGGTTTTAATTGAATGATTTCAGAGGTACCCGCATCGACAATCGCTTGCTTAGCGGTTTGGTTTAATGCGCCAGCTTCTGAGTTTACGTGCTCGGTGACTTCATCCAAAATGCTGGATAATTGCCCGCGAATATCATCCGGTAGTCCATTCCAAAATTCGGTATTGGTGATCAACATGTAGTCCAATACACCGTGGTTGGATTCGGTGATGTAGTCTTGAACCTCGTTGAATTTTTGCGAGTAGATGTTCGACCAAGGGTTTTCCGCACCGTTAACAACACCGGTTTGTAAGCCTTGGTACACTTCGGCAAAACTCATTTTTCTTGGGTTAGCGCGAACCGCTTTAAATTGTTCATCCAATACATCCGATGCTTGCACGCGGAATTTCAGACCACGCGCATCACGCGGCACATGTAGAGGCTTGTTGGCAGAAAGCTGTTTCATGCCGTTGTGCCAGTAACCTAGGCCAGTAATGTTGTGACCTTCCATGGATTTGAGTAGTGATTTACCGGTTTCGCTTTGTTGGAATTTGTCGACCGCGCTAATGTCTTGGAATAAGAAAGGTAGATCGTAAACTTGCAGTTTCTTGGTGTATTGACCGAACTTGGCGAGAGAAGGAGCGATAAACTGAACATCACCAAGTAGTAGGGCTTCCATTTCTTTACCATCACCATACAGCGATGAGTTTGGATAAACTTGTACTTCAACTTTGCCCTCTAGGCGTTCTTCTACCAGCTTTTTAAACAGTAATGCGCCTTGGCCTTTAGGTGTACTGTCAGCCACTACGTGTGAAAATTTGATCACAATAGGGTCGGCAGCATTAGCAGAAAAAGCGAACATCATAGATGTAGAAATAAGTGAAGCCGCACAGAGAAATGTCCGGCTGACTTTAGCTTTACGTATTAAGGAAAACATAATTAACCCTCTTCCATTTGGAGTAATTGTTATGTGTGGTGTTATTAATAATTTAGCTATTAAAGCCTAATCCGTTATTTCAAAAGTGCTTATTCGACCTTTGGCTAACTGGTCGTTTAAGTCGATGATTTATGTTTGAAGTGAGGGAATGGTCACGTTTGCAGCTTGAATTGTTGGCCATTCCCACCCCTTTACCGACTTTTACTTTTCTTTACACCCCTTGCTCTATGCTGATTGAGAAAGAATCGGTATAACTTAGTTATGTCTTCTTTATATTCCTTTTGCTGATGAAAATTAAAACACGCTGGATTCTTATTGTTGCTATTCCTCTGATTGGAGCGGCAGGTTGGTTCTATTTTGGTAAGTCTGAGCCTGCGCCAATGTATGCTACTGAAAAAGTACAACGCGGTGATATTGAAAATACCGTGTTAGCCAATGGTATGTTGCAAGCGGCTAAGTTGGTGAATGTCGGTGCGCAGGTTTCGGGGCAAATTCAAAATTTGGCGGTGTCACTGGGTGATGAGATTAAAGAAGGGGATTTGATTGCTCAGATTGATAGCCTGACTCAGCAAAATAATCTTAAAGAAGCACAAGCCTCTTTAGATAGTCTGAATGCGCAATATCGAGCCAAGCAAGCGCAAATCAAACAAGCGCAATATGAATATAAACGCCAGAAGGGCATGTTAGCGGCCGAAGCCAGTTCGCGCGCCGATTACGAAAGCGCCGAAGCGACATTGGCGATCTACCAAGCTGATTTAGCTCAGTTAACCGCTGAAATAGAGAAAGCCAAAATTAATGTCGATAGTGCCGAAGTCGATCTAGGCTACACCACTATTAGTGCGCCGATGAATGGCACGGTTGTGTATACCTCGGTTGAAACAGGCCAGACAGTTAACGCCAATCAAACCACTCCTACCATTATTGAGCTGGCTCAGCTTGATACCATGACCATTAAAGCGCAAATCTCTGAAGCGGATGTGATTCACGTTCAGCCGGGTCAAACCGCTTATTTCAGCATTTTGGGTCAGCCGAATAAAAAATACCAAGGTACATTACGCGCGATTGAACCGGGGCCGACCATTATGACTGGCGATGATAGCCAATTAGCGGTGACAGATTCCGATGCGATTTATTACAACGCGCTATTTGATGTGAAAAACCCGAAAGGGGTGTTACGTATTGGGATGACAGCGCAGGTGTCGATCATTCTTAATGAATCTAAAGATGCGTTATTAGTCCCCGCTCAAGTGCTGAAAAAAGCGAAAGGCAAAGATAACTTTATGGTGCCCGTTTTAGAGAATAATGAAGTGGTTCGTAAGCCTGTCACTGTGGGTATTAACAATAAAGTGAATGCAGAAATATTATCCGGCCTTGAAGAAGGTGATGAAGTGATTGTCGGTATGCCATCTGCTACGACTGGCACCAAAGGTCGTAAACCACCGATGAGATTTTAACCATGACTCAAGCATTGTTAAAAATTGAAAACTTGTCGCGCAGTTTCGTAAGTGGTGAAGAATCATTAACAGTACTCAAACAAGTTAACCTTGAGATCCAACAAGGTGAGATGGTAGCCATTGTCGGTGCATCGGGCTCTGGTAAATCGACGTTAATGAATATTCTAGGTTGTTTAGATCAGCCAACAGAAGGTCAGTATTGGATCAATGGTCAAGACACTTCGACCATGGATTCAGATCAACTTGCCGAGCTTCGACGTGAATATTTTGGCTTTATTTTTCAGCGTTATCATTTGCTAAGTGATTTAACGGCCACCGGTAATGTTGAAGTGCCAGCCGTTTATGCAGGAGTGCCTCATGTACAACGTAGTGAGCGTGCAGAACAGTTATTAACGCGCTTAGGGCTCGGCGATCGTTTAACCCATAAGCCAAGCCAGTTAAGTGGTGGTCAACAACAGCGCGTGAGTGTGGCGCGTGCTTTGATGAATGGTGGTGATGTGATTTTGGCTGATGAACCCACGGGGGCATTGGATAGCCAAAGCGGTAAAGACATGATGGCGTTGCTAAAAGAGCTTCATCAAATGGGGCATACCATTATTTTGGTTACCCACGATATGGATGTGGCTCACTTTGCTGATCGCATTATCGAAATCAAAGACGGAGAGATCATCGCTGACACGGTAAATGTTAGCCAAGATCTTAATGTTCAAGAGTCGGAATCTCAAAAGAAAGCCTCTCAAGATGTCAACCATCCGAGTCTAAATTCGCGAGGAAATTCAGCGTCACATTGGTGGCATTGGGATAGCTTAATTGATGCTCTCAAAATGGCGTTATTGGCGATGACTAGCCATAAAATGCGTACCTTTTTAACCATGCTAGGCATTATTATTGGTATTGCCTCTGTTGTCTCGGTTGTAGCCCTTGGTAATGGTACGCAAAAACAAATCCTATCGAATATTGCTTCAATGGGAACCAATACCATAGATATTCGACCGGGAACGGGCTTTGGTGACCGTCGCTCTGGCCGAGTCAGAACACTAACCGGCAGTGATGCTGAAGCTTTGGCGCATTTATCTTATGTCGATAGTGTGACGCCTTCACTCAATAAAAACCTCACCATTCGTTATGACAATGAAGCGATCACTGCCACTGTTGAAGGGGTTGGCCCAGATTTTTTTCGTGTTAAAGGCTATGAATTGGCGCATGGACAATTTTGGGGAGATGACAGCATTGACTCTTTAGCGCAAGAAGCGGTGATTGATGATAATACCCGTAAAGAGTTATTTCCCAATACCAATGCGGTTGGCAAAGTGATTTTCTTAGGACGTTTACCGGTTCGAATCGTTGGCGTTACTGAAGCGAAAGAAAGTGCCTTTGGAAATAGTGATAGTTTAAAAGTGTGGGTGCCTTATACCACTATGTCTGGCCGTATGATGGGGCAACGTTATTTGAATAGTATTACGGTACGAATTGATGAAGATGCCCCAAGCACCGCAGCGGAACAGGGCATTATTGATTTGCTAAAAATGCGTCACGGTACGGAAGATTTCTTCACGATTAATACTGATACCATTCGCCAGAATATTGAGAAAACCACCGCGACAATGACGCTACTTATTTCTGCGATTGCAGTGATTTCATTGGTAGTCGGCGGCATTGGCGTAATGAACATTATGTTGGTGTCGGTGACTGAACGAACCAAAGAAATTGGCGTACGTATGGCGGTCGGTGCAAGGCAAATTGATATCTTGCGTCAGTTCTTAATTGAAGCGGTGTTAGTGTGTTTATGCGGTGGTATTGCCGGGATCGGATTAGCGTTTGGCTTTGGTAGCTTGTTAAGCTCTTTCGGCGGCGGCTTCCAAATGATTTACTCCGTTACTTCCATTGTTTCAGCCTTTGTGTGTTCTACTTTAATTGGCATTGTGTTTGGCTTTTTACCGGCCAGAAATGCTGCCAAGCTTGACCCTGTCGATGCGTTATCTCGAGATTAATGATGATGAATAGAAAAATAATTAGCCTAGTGTTAAGCGCGATCGTCTTGAGTGGTTGCGGAACATTAACTCGAACCGACTACCAAGCGCCGCCAGTTCAAGTACCGGAAGCGTGGCAGCAAAAGCACTTAGCGCAAGATGTGAAAGTTGATCCGTGGTGGTACGCGTTTAATGATCCCATCCTCAATCAGTTTATTGATCAAGCGCTGATCACCAATAATGATTTAACGCTTGCCACCTTCACGGTGAAAAAAGCTCGCCTACAAATGGGCTTAGCCGATGATGATTTGTATCCGCAATTAAGCTCAACTACTTCTGCTGGAGTTTCAAAACCGTTAGATGGCGGCGATTCAACCGACAATTACAGCACCAATTTATCAGTCAGTTATGAGTTAGATTTATGGGGTAAGATTTCTGCCGATACCGACCAAGCTAAATGGGCGGCAATGGCAAGCCTTGAAGATCGCGAAAGTACCGCGCAAAGTTTGGTAGCAACTACCGCGTCACTCTATTGGCAAATCGGCTATTTAAAGCAGCGTATTGCATTAAGCGAAACCGATGTGGCCGATGCGCAAAAAACCTTAGATTTGATCACTCGTCAATATCAATTAGGTGCAGTGACTAAGCTTGATGTATTGGAAGCCAAGCGTAGTCTCGCCAGTTTGCAAGCGCAGCAAAGTCAGTTCAATCAACAACTAGTAGAGGCGAACAATGCCTTTGCGATTTTGTTCAATCAACCGCCGCTTGATATGACGAAAACCGTCAAGCAACTACCGGATATTACCTTGCCAGAAGTGTCATCAGGCGTGCCGGCGGATTTATTGATCAGAAGGCCGGATGTTAAAGCCGCAATTTATGAGATTAAATCTAGCCTCGCCAGTAAAGATTCTGTCGATTTGGAATATCTACCAACCTTAACGCTAACTGGCGCTTTAGGTGGCTCATCACAAGAATTAAAAGAATTGCTATCCAACCCGATTGGTAGTCTAGGTGCCGATTTAACCCTGCCATTTTTGCAGTGGAATGATATGAAAAACAACCAGGATATTGCTGATGTAGATTATCAATCTTCAATAGTCAGTTATCGCCAGGTATTGTATTCAGCGTTTCAGGATGTAGAGAATGCGCTATCCGCTCGTGAGCAGTTAAGTTATCAACAAGATCGCTTGCAAGAACAATACGATGCCGCAGAGCAAGCTGAAAAGATCTATATTTCACGTTACAAATATGGCTCAATCACCATCATGGATTTACTCGATTCTCAGGAAAATACCCGAGATGCTAAAGCGTCTTTATTAGAGAATCGTTATAATCAATTTGTCGCTCAAGTCGCCTTGTATCAAGCACTCGGTGGGCAAGATGTCGCACCGAATATAGATGCTTATCAAGATGATGATTCAAATATTTAAAAGCAGTTTAGAGAGGGAAGCATGAAATTAGGTTTTATTGGCTATGGAAAAAGTACTAATCGTTACCATATGCCATTTATCGAGGCTTCTGGTCAATTTGAGATTGTGGGTTTTTATACACGAGGCTCTAAATCATTTGAGATGCCATACAAAACCAAAACTGAGCCGCAACGCTTTGATGATATTGAACAATTATTAAAAAGCGATGTAGAAGCGATCAGTGTGACAACACCACCAAGCACTCATTACCAATTTGCGAAACAATGCATTTTGGCTGGTAAGCATGTGATTGTTGAAAAGCCATTTTGCAATACGCTAGCGGAAGCCAAAGAGCTTTATCAATTAGCAGAACAACATAAAGTTAAAATCACGCCGTATCAAAATCGTCGTTATGACAGTGATTTCCTGACGATTAAGCAGATTTTACAACATCAAGATCTTGGTAAGGTGATGGAGATAGAATCGAACCATACTCATTACCGACCAGATGGTGCGGATAACCGAGGTGATAAATATGCTGGCAGTGTATATGGCCACGCGGTGCATTTTATCGACCAAATTGTCAGCCTTTACGGTGAGCCAGACAGCATTATTTATGATGTCTGTAACCAGAAGAATTTCTACATTGGTGAAGGCTTGAGCTATTCGGATACGGTGCCAGAAGACTACTATGATATTAAGCTGATTTACGGCAACTTACGCATTCGTGTACGCCATTCTCAGTTAATCGTTAAGCATCCGCCACGCTGGATTATTAATGGTACAGAAGCAACGGTAGAGAAATACGATATTGACCAACAAGAGCGTGATTTAAAACAAGGGATCTTTTTAGATTCAGCAACTTTTGGTCATGATACGCCGGAAGGTTTATGCAAAATCCACTTTAAAGATCGAGTCGAAGAAGTGCCGGCAGACTACCAACACTACACCCAATTTTATAATGACTTTAAAGATTGGGTTGAAGGGAAACGACTAAATCCACCGGTTGAAAAAAATGAAGCGCTGGTGGTTATGCATGTTTTAGAAACGATTGCCAATAAAGCGGAATACGTGCCTTTAAACCTACAAGATTAAGTTAAATACCTTTATTATTTTAGGTACATTCCACTAACACAAAACCGCCAATAGATTATTTATTGGCGGTTTTTTTGTTGCTTTGGTAGTGGTTGCTTGGGTATATGACTAGGCAACTTTTTACGTAGTAGTACGCAAAAAGTTGCCTGGCTTTCTTTTTTGTTTAAATTTAACCTGTTGATTTTATTGTACATATAAAGTGGCATACTAATTGCTAATACCGTTGATGTTACTCGAGGAAAATATTTGACCTCATTAATTAACTACAACGTAAAAGGATATTAGTAATGCCAACTCCATGTTATTTATCAATCAAAGGCGCGACTCAAGGCAACATCACTGCTGGCGCATGTACTGCTGATTCTATTGGTGATTCTTACGTAGAAGGCCATGAAGATGAGATGCTGGTTCAACATGTTGACCACACTGTCACGATTCCAACCGATCCACAATCAGGTCAACCTTCAGGCCAACGTGTTCACAAACCCTTCAAATTTACGGTTGCCTTAAACAAAGCCGTTCCGCTTATGTACAACGCATTAACGTCTGGCGAAAAGCTCGATGAAGTAGAGCTGAAATGGTACCGCACGTCTATCGAAGGTAAGCAAGAGAACTTCTTTACCAGCAAACTTGAAGGCGCAACCATCATTGATATCAACTGTGAAATGCCACATTGCCAGGATCCAGCAATGAAAGACTTCACACAAAACATTACGGTATCAATGTCTTACCGCAAAATCACTTGGGACCACAATAATGCAGGTACTTCAGGTGGTGATGATTGGCGTAAGCCTATTGAAGCATAATTGCTTAGATAACCAAACATTTAGCTTGGCAGCTTTCTGCCAAGCTTTTTCTGTTTATTTACCGTCTCAATATTTACCTGTTTGCTTTGGGTGTGACTCGATTGTTCGCGAACAAAGCAAACCGGTAAAGCGTTAAACATTAAAAGGATAGGGCATGGCTACGCTGCAATTTAGTATTCGCGTCGATGGCGTCAGTGACGAATCGTTAGTGGTGAGAAGCTATCAAGGACAAGATAACTTTTCTTCGGTTCAACAAACTGATGATACGTGGTGTCATGGTTTTCGTTATCAAATTGAGCTTGCCAGTCGCCGTCCCGATTTAACCGCTTTAGACATGGTCGATAAAAGCGCCGAGCTTGTAATGCATCGCGATGGCGAAATAGTGCAACGCATCAACGGCATTGTTCGCAATTTTACTCAAGGCGAAACCGGTCATCACCACACCTTTTATTCCCTAACCCTAGTACCTGAAATTGAGCGTTTATCCTTGCGTCATAACAGCTGTATTTTCCAATCCATTTCTGCGCCGGATATCATCGCCACCTTATTTAAAGAGATGGATATTCAAAACTTTGCCTTTGCGCTAACTCGCACGCCAAAACAGCGTGAGTTTTGCATGCAATATCGTGAAACAGACCTTGAGTTCATAAACCGTCTCGCCGCCGAAGAAGGCATGGTCTATCACATCGAGCAGTCTAAAGGTAAACACAGCGTACTGTTCACCGATGATTCTCAAGTCATTAGCTCGCTAGACTCTCCTGTCCCTTATAACGTCATGGCAAGCGGTATCAGCTCAACGCCATATATAAAAGAATTCAGCACGACCACTCAGTTTGAAGTCAGTGAAACGCACAGCAGTGATAGTAGCTTTAAAAAACCGCAGTACAGCTTTAGCCAACAAGCGGTCGCGAGTGGCATAGACTACCAGCGTGACACTTATCAACACTTTGACGCGCCGGGGCGTTTTAAAGATGACGCAATTGGTAAAGAGTTCAACCAACTGCGTCTAGATAGCCTGCGCCGATATGCTCACACCGCCAAAGGCAAAAGTAATGAGCCACAGCTACAAACCGGCGCGAAGTTCAAATTAAGCGAACACACCGATGACAGCTTTAATAAAAAGTGGCTAGTGATTGCGAGTACTCATCAAGGCGAGCAACCGCAAGCGTTAGAAGAATCCGCAGGCGGTAAACCCACGACTTACGCCAATCAATTTGAAGCGATACCCGCGGAGAAAACATGGCGTATGCCGCAAATGACTCGGCCACAAATCGATGGCCCAATGACCGCTTACGTTGTCGGCCCAAAAGGTGAAGAAATCTTCTGCGATGAATATGGTCGGGTAAAACTGCATTTTCCGTGGGATAGATATTCCAACGGTGATGAGCATAGTTCATGTTGGGTGCAAGTTTCTCAAGGCTGGGCGGGTAGTCAATACGGACAAATCGCCATTCCACGCATCGGCCATGAAGTGATTGTCTCATTCTTAAACGGCGACCCAGACCAACCGATTGTGACAGGTCGCGCCTTTAACGCCCAAAACCTACCGCCTTACACACTACCCGATAACAAAACCAAAACCGTATGGCGCAGTGAATCTCACCAGGGTGAAGGTTTTAACGAAATCAGCTTTGAAGACCAATCTGGCTCGGAGCAAATCTATGTTCATGCGCAGAAAGACTTTAAATCCGAAACGCTTAACGACCACATCACCGATGTGAACAATGACCAACATTTAACGGTTGAAAATGACCAATTCACTCAGATCAAAAACAATCACAATTTGACGGTAGAAGGTGAAAGCGCAACTTATGTAAAAGGTGATTTGTCTCAAGAGGTTGTAGGATCGATACAACAAAAAGTCGGCTCCATTCATGTTATGGAAGCGGGAAAAGAAGTGAGCTTAACCAGTGGTGGTAAGCTAGTTGTTGAGGCTGGATCAGAGGTGACTTTAAAAGTCGGTGGCAGCTTTGTAAAAGTGGATGCAGCAGGCGTTCATTTAGTTGGCGCAAGCGTGAATATCAACTCTGGAGGTAGTGCAGGCTTTGCTTCGAAATACAGCGCTCAATCAGCCATGCTTCCTAAAGGCATTGAACCGGTTGCTCCTCCGCAGCCACCACTCCCAATTGCAGCAAGATCTTTTATAGCCGCGGAAACCGCAGGTGTGAGTACGGTGAAGCCGTGTCCGTTGGCGAAATAATCATTGTTCAATACCTCGCTGAGGTGTGCGATAAATCAGCTATCTAATTAAAGGGAAATAATATGCCAAATGCAGCGTTAATCGGAGATTTAGGCTCTGATCATGATGGTTTTCCTGCGACCCCAATTATTGCAGGATCACCAACCGTCAAAATTGATGGTAAAGCGGTGGCGAGACAAGGGGACCCACTTGCACCACACGATAAACCTAAAAACCCAACACATCCTAGGATGATAAAAGGCGGTTCTTCTACTGTTATGATTGATGGGAAACCTGCCGCGAGAGTTGGGGATGCTGTCGATTGTGGTGGCGTTATTATTGGAGGTTCAAGTGTTAATATCGGTTAGATTAGGTGCCAGCATTCTACTTTCAATCTTGTGCTCTTTCGGTGTGGTTGCTCAGCAGCCATTCGATATTGATCAACTGACACCAAAGGCGGCGTTTGAAAAAGGTGAGTTACTGAGAGCTCAGTTTAAAGATAAAGAAGCAAGAGGCTATCTACAATATGCAGCAGAAGAGGGGAATGTGAATGCCCAGTATTTGTATGCCATTAGTTTATTAACTTATCACCCATCATCACGCTATCAACCTGTGGCGGTTCAATATTTACTAGAAGCAGCCCAAAGTGGTAATCGATCTGCAATGTTTGAGCTTTATAACCAACCAGAGTTATTGAGTCGTGCTGAACAGGCTGAATGGAAACAAGGTTATTTAGAATCGTTATTAGAGTTGGCAAAAACCGAACCGAGTGATGCTGATTTTTATCTTTATCAATTTTATAACCAAGACCATGGTGATGAAGAAAAAGCCGAAGAATATTTTGAACAAGCTTTAAAGGCTGAACAACCATTAGCTATGTATGAACAAGCGCTTAATTTGCAAAAAGGTGAGGGCTTTTATTTCTTTCAATCGAATCGTTTTGAAGAGATGAATGAGTGGTTAATCAAAGCGGCGAATAAAGGCTACATTCCTGCCTATAGACAGTTGATCAAAAATTATGAGCTTGATGGTGATTATAAAACCGCTTATCAATGGCGAGTGAAATTATTACAACAAGGTGATTTATTGTCTCTAGCATCGATGGGAAATATCCTATTAGGACATTCTGCTGAAGGTTATGATGAGTTTATTGATGAAAGGTTAGGCTTAGAGTATCTCAGCTTATATTTAAGCTTTGCAGGGCAAGATCGTATGGGTTCGACGTATGATAAAGCAAAAAATAACTATGACCGAGCATTTGAAAAGTTAACGGAAGCGGAACGTAAACAGCATGAAACTCTGACTCTTTCTCAGTTAGATAGCGTGAAGTTTGTTTATGTGGACCGTTATTTTTTCAATAAATTTTGAGTGATTGATAGACCTTAATGCCGTTGTACCCATTCAGATTGTTGACACCTGAATGGGTACAATGGTTTTTTGTTTTATTGGTGCAAAGCAACTTGATTTCTACCTGCAATCTTTGCTTGATACAGCGCGGTATCGGCTTGATGCATGAGCTGGTCAATGTCACTTGTATCGGCCCGCTGATGGCAACAGCCAATTGAAACGGTGATGGAAATACTCGTGTTATCGTTGATTTTGATAGTGAGTTCTTCAATAACTTGACGTAATTTTTCAGCTTTATCGACGGTTGCTTGCGGTGAGTCTAAGTGGCATAAAATGGCAAACTCTTCTCCGCCCATTCTTGCGAAAATGTCCCCTTCCTCAGTATGTTCTTGTATAGCTTGAGTAAAACTTTGCAGTACAAGATCACCTGTTTTATGGCCATACGTGTCATTAATATTTTTAAAGTAATCAATATCAAACATTAATGCAGATAGCATGTGGGCTTCTGATGTATGGGGTGGGAAAAAGTTTTCCGCTTGTTCGAAAAAGTAACGGCGATTATGAATGCCGGTAAGAGAATCAGTATTAGCAATTTTCTCCAGTCTCTTTTCCAGTTTCACGCGGTCAGAAATATTAAATACGGTGGTTCTTGCGACGACCAAGCGATTGCGATCTTTAATACCACTTGCGGATAAAGACACGTGGAAACTACGGCCATCTTTGCAGATTAACTCTAAAGTGACGCCTTCTACTTGCTCTTTAGTATTCAAATCTTCAATCAAGTGATTAAACAGTAATTTACTGTCATCAGATAAGAAATCACTGAAATGCTGGTTTAACAACTCTAGTTTTTTATAGCCAAGCCATTGAGATAGTGTGTTATTGACTCGCTTGATATAACCCTGCTTATCAAGCGTATTATAGCCACATGGGGCATTTTCATAGAGATCGGTTAGCTCTAAATTTGCTCTTTTATTGTACTCACGTTGATAACGTTTTTGTTCGTATAAGTTAATTAATAAATATAAAAGTACCGATATAAGAATCAAAGCACTGACAATCAACCCCACTCCTAAAGGTTGATAAAAGAAGGATGATTTATGTATTAAGTCATTCGGAATGAATAATATGAGTTTCCAATGGGTGTTATTGATGGATTCTGGGGTTATTGTTAATCGTTTAACCGCAGGGAAGAAATGAATATCTTCAAAATCAAATGGTTCGATGGATTGGAAACGAAATAATCCCGCATCAGTATGGAGTGAGCCTGAACTGTGGTTTTGAATTTGTTGCCACGCTTGCGGATGTTTGGTTTTTATGTTTTTTTCTAATTGATTGAGGTCTCGTCCCCATTCTAATTGAGGATTGTAATGGTTTAACCAAAAACCTTGGTTATCAGCGAGCATCGCATGGCTAGTAATATCGCTTTTAGAACGGTTGCTAAAACTGTTGAGAAAGTCTTGTGCGAGGTAGTTGATCATTAATATGCCAACTTTATTTCCGCTATCATCAAGTACTGGGCTAGCAAACCTTAAAATAGGTTTATAAGGCTTTTCTAATTTGCCTTTGTATAAGCTGAGTTCCATTTTAGATATGTAGGCTTCATTAGGTTGGAGCGTCTGAACTGCTTTGAAATAATGTGCATTCGACAAATCTTGTAAATCATTAGAAGCAATACTTTGTTCAAATTTTGAGTTGTATAAAGTCTTGGCCAGTTCTTGGCCATTTAGGCTTATTAGCCTGATCTGATCATGGCTTTGGAAGGTATTAGAAAGATTGATGAATAAAGCTTCAACTTGCTGGCGGTTCTCCTCTCGTTCAGCTTCTGTTGTCGACATAAAGTAGTGTGACAGAACTTTTGATTTTGAGGTCATTTGCAAGATCATCATCTGCTGCTGAATTTCTTTTTGCAGCAACTGTGAGGTAGTTGTGATGAAACTACTCTCTCCACGTAGTATCTGTTCTTCTAGCTTATGAGTGTAATTTTGATATAGGAAGTAGCCAGCAAGTGCCGTAATGAAAAGTAAGCAGGGCCACATCCAGGCGAACCGCCGCCAGATCTTTTTTGGAGTTTGCTTGGGGTCGAGTGGCTTATAAAGCAGTGTAAATGAATGTTCCTGCACGGTTGATTACTTCCTTTAATCATAGAGACAGTACAAATGTACCTGATTTTTTAATTAGTTCTAGTTTATTGAATGAGTTCTAAAGCCTGAAGTTGCATCGTATAGATAAAAATTAAGCAACCCCAAGGCTGCTTAATAGTTAGTTTACTAGGGGGTGCAGTCAAACTTAATTTGCTAATTTATAAGCAAGCACATAATCCCCCGGTTTTGTTCCGATTGAGCCGTGTCCACCCGCAACAATCACGACCATTTGTTCACCTTTACTATTTAGGTAAGTCATTGGTGTTGCTTGTCCACCCGCAGGGAGTCGGCCTTTCCATAGTTCTTCACCAGATGTGAGATCGTAGGCTCGAAGGTAATTATCAACCGATGCGCCTAAGAACGCGACGCCACCACCAGTAATGATTGGTCCGCCAATTCCCGGTACGCCCATTTTGATTGGAAGCGGTAGCGGGGTCATATCATAGATGGTTCCATTTTTGTGCTGCCATGCGGTTTTGCCTGTTACCAAATTTGCACCGGCAACATAGCCCCACGGTGGCTGCTGACAAGGTACACCTAGTGGAGATAAGAATGGTTTTAGTTCTACGGCATACGGTGCTCCATGGTTAGCATTAACGCCATGTTCACCTGTATTGCTGCCTTCTTCTGAGAAACCAGCCGCTTTTTTATCGACTACGGTAGAAACGAAAGCGAGGTTAAGTGGCATACCAAACATTACTTGACGCTTAGGGTCTACTGCAATGCCGCCCCAGTTGAATACCCCAAAGTTACCTGGGTAAACAATGGTACCTTGTTCTGATGGTGGCGTGTAACGACCTTCATAACGCAATGATTTGAATTGAATTCGACAAATCATCTGGTCAATTAAGGTGGCGCCCCACATGTTTGACTCGGTCAATGCGGGTGGATTAAAACTAAGCGCTGAAACAGGTTGAGTCTTCGATGTGAAATCACCTTCCATTGCACCTTGTGGAGCAGGTCTTTCAGTGATTGGTTGAATCGGTTCACCAGTGGCTCGGTTTAATACATACACATCACCTTGCTTGGTTGGAACTACCAAACCAGGCTGTACACCATCTTTAGTGTTGAGGTCGATTAAGCTTGGTTGGGCAGGGGTATCCATATCCCATAAGTCATGGTGAACAAATTGTTGTACCCATTTGGCTTGTCCGGTTTTGGCATCCAGTGCAACCACAGAGCTTGAATATTTTTCTTCATTCTCATTGCGATACATGCCGAGTTGATCCGGAGTACGGTTCCCCATTGGGAAATAAATTAAGCCAAGCTTTTCATCGGCACTGGCGACCGACCAACTATTTGGTGAGCTGACTGAATACGTTTCACCTTCACCAATTGGTGCAGTGTCATCTGGGTTGGCGGAATCCCAGTTCCAAATTAGCTTACCGGTTTTATCATCGTATGCGCGGATCACTCCAGATGGTGAGTTGATGTCATAGTTATCATTGACTGCGCCCGCAACTACGACCACACCGTTAGTCACTATAGGAGGGGAGGTTGAGTAGTAATAGCCATCTTGTTTATATGGCATGTTCGCCATGAGATCGAGTACGCCATCTTTCGCAAAGTTACTACAACGAGCACCAGTTTTAGGGTCGATGGCAATCAATCGTGCATCTGAGGTTGGTAAGAATAACTGGGCATCACATTGAGTACTTGGTAGATCCTGAGTACTCATATTTGGTTCTTGTGCCGCTATCGTCATACTTTCCGATGGATCTTCTGCTGGTAGGTAAGACACGCCGCGACAGGTTTGATGTTGACGCTGACTTTCAGCAGGTACTTTGGCATCAAAAATCCATTGTTTCTTGCCCGTATCGGCATCTAATGCGACAAGCCAGTTATGCGGCGTACAGAGATAAAGCGTATTACCCACTTTAAGTGGCGTCGCTTGATAAGTGGTCTCACCTATGTCATTGGGGCCTTTTACATCTCCAGTTTGGATTTGCCATGCAGGTTCAAGTTGAGCAACGTTGTCGGGAGTGATTTGTTCTAGAGGAGAATAGCGCTGTCCATAATTACTGCGGCCATAGCTTGTCCACGCATCATCGCTTATCCCGCCCATGTCTGGATTGGAACTTACAATCTCAGTGGATAAATTGCCTTCAATATCGTGTGTGGTGTTAAAAATTGAACCTAGAGTAATCACACTACTGACAGCCCAAATAACCAAAAGAGAAAGTGTTGAAGGGCGGTTTGCTTTCTTAAATGTGACCAATAATGGAATCGCCAGTAATAATGGTAAACCCATGCGCGTAGCTAAGGGCCACCAATCAATCCCCGATTCTAATAGCGCCCATAAGGTAGTGAATAGTAGAAAAATTGCGTAAATATAGTGAGAAGCCGTGCGCTTTTGTTGCCAAACACACACGCCAGAAGCAAGCAATGCAAGCCCTGCGAATAAATAATAGAAACTGCCACCTAATGACACCAGCCATACACCACCAATTGCAAGGCATAGACCAATCAAGATGAACAGCAGCGAGAAAAACTTCATAGAAACTCCCTGTATAGATAAAGATCACAATATAAAAACAACTCAATACAAAGTGTAACAAAGTGTGAGATATGTCAATAAATCAAGCCTTATAATTTAAATGCTTGTTAATAGCTTGTTTGTTTTATTTGTGTTGCCTGTTTACTTTGCTTGCTAACTATTTATAATATCAATCCTTAAATAGTTAGCCTGCTAACTAAATTGGCTGCTTTTATCTTACTAGGTATGGATGCTATGAATTCTTCTGAAACACAACATCTTCAAAACTTACCTCTTGCAGAGCGATTAGGTCGTTTAACTCGTTTATGGCGAATGGTTGCTGATGCTGAATTAAGTCCTCTAGGCCTGACTCACCCTAGGTGGAGTGCTTTATGGAAGTTGCGTCAACTCGGTGATTGCATTAGTCAAAAATGTTTAGCCGAAGGGTTAGAAATAGAACTGGCCTCATTGATGCGAACGCTTAACCAATTAGAGCAACAGCAACTGATTATTCGTAAGACGTGCCCAAATGATAAGCGAGCCCGTTTAGTCTGTTTGACTAAGGAAGGGGAAACCATCTTGAAGCAGATGGAGACTAGAATTTTCGATGTCCGTAAAAAAGTATTATCAGGGTTATCAGAGCAGCAATTGCAAGAATTTGAATTTGTGGTTGAGCATATAAGCCGTAATGCGTTAGAGCAGCTAAAAGTCCGAGAGTAAAATATTTAACAAATTAGAGAGAGTTATGTCCCCAGATCAACAATTTGCACGACTTGTGCGTATCGCCATGTTTGGCTTTGCCTTCATATTCATTTATTTCTTAGTTGCCGATTTAAAAATGCCAGTGACCACTGAGTCTATGGCGACGAGATCGATTATCAAAGTTGCCCCTCAAGTCAGTGGGCGCATAGAGAATGTACATGTCCATAATAATCAGACAGTAAAAAAAGGTGATGTGCTATTTGAAATCGATGCTTCGCCTTTTCAGTTGGCAGTCGATGAAGCGCGCTTATCACTAGAGCAAGCCAAACAAAATAACCAAGAATTAGATGCAGCACTTGAGGCAGCGAAAGCGAATGTTCATGCCGCAGAAAGCATTAGTGAGCAGAGAAACCGCGAAGCGAACCGCATGGTGAATTTATTGAAAAATCACGGTGTGTCGCAGCAAGAACGAGATCAGGCGGTTAGTAGTGCACGCTCGGCACGCGCTAATTTGCTTGCAGCAAGAGCTGAGCTTGAAAAAATCAAAGTCAGCCGTGGACTTGGTGGTGAAGATAATTTAAGTATTCGTCAGGCTCAAAATCACCTAAAACAAGCGGAATTAAATCTTTCTTATACCCGAGTAACAGCGGAGAAAGATGGCCTAGTCACTAACTTACATTTACAGGAAGGCAGTTTTAAAAGTGCCGGTAGTCCTGCATTAGCTTTGGTGTCACAGAATGTGGATGTCATTGCCGATTTCCGTGAAAAGAACATTGCCTACACCCATCAAGGTGACCATGCGGTTGTGGCTTTTGATGGCCGTCCGGGGCAGTTATTTGATGCCATAGTGGAAAGCATTGATGCTGGGGTAAGTTCAGGTCAGTTTGATGCGAATGGTCAGTTAGCCACTCCGACGTCTTCAGACCGCTGGGTGCGAGATGCACAGCGTTTACGTTTGCATTTGAAACTGGTAAATCCATTGGACTTTCCCGCTGCCGCAGGGGCTCGTTCCACGGTTCAATTGATTCCTGATAATGGTTTCTTTGCTTTATTAGCTAAGGCACAAATCAAATTCATTAGTTTATTGCACTACATTTACTAAGGGCGGGTGAGTATGTTGTTACTTCGCCACCATCCATTAAACGCCAATGATGTTAGGCAGTGTTTGCGTATCGCCACGGGCGCAACATTAGGTTTTTTGATCTGTAAAATATTCGGTTGGCAAAACGGGGTGTTTTATACCGTTACGCCGATCTTATTATTAGGTCTGATTCCGCAAGTTAATATGCATGTGGTGCGTCAGGTTTTGGCTTCTGCTTGTGTTTCAGCCGTTGAAGTTGGATTGATCGCAGGCATGCTTGGTGATCGCCCAGCCATGATGACGCTGATGGCTTTTTTGATGTTTCTTTACCGCTTTATGGCAATGAGCAAAGGTAGCTTATTTTTATTTGGCGCGACCGGGGTCATCAACCTAAGTATCATGCTGCACTTTGCTAGTTTTCCGAGCACTAATATCGAGGTACTGATTTCAGATAATATTGTTTCGTCTTGTACCTCATTAATGATTGCCTATTTAATGATGTATTTGTGGCCTGATGTCGAACCTAGAGCTGCAAGACCTGCGGTTGAGAAAAATGCTAATCGCATGCGTCATGAAGCCTTACTAGGATCCATCATGGCAACCTTGTCCTTTATTGTTTTTCAGGTACTCGATTTACAAGATTCAATGTCAGCTCAGGCGACCAGCTTATTGCTGTTGTTCCCGATGAATTGGGATGGAATGTTAGGTTATGCGCGCAAGCGGGCGATAGGCACTATTCTTGGTGTGACTTTTGGTATCGCAGTGCAAGTAATTTTATATGATTGGTCAAACATGCTGATCTTCGTGGTGCCACTTCTTTGGATTGGTTTGATGATTTTTAGCCAGGCTCATGTCAAAGAGGCGAGTGGATCTGGTGCCGGTTTTGGCGCAATGACCACTCTAGGGATCTTATTTGGCCAGTATTTAAGCCCTAATGGTGATTTGATATTTAGCGCTTTATATCGAATGAGTAGTATCGGCGTGGCGATTGTGATCACTTTAATGGTGTGCTTTTTCCTGCATAAGTTTTTAAATCGTTTTGAAGCGACACGCTTTGGTGCATAGCATGGTGTAACTTGCCTTGTTTATCGGGCTTTGTTTGCTTTATTTTTCGCAAAGTGATGCTCAATATAAGGCAAGCTTTCTACTAGGCTTGGCTTTAAATCCCATCAAACGAAATCTTATTCATTTATTGTAAATTAATATCTACTTTACCTTTCTGCATTCGTGCTTTCTCTCTTTAATTCCTAAAAATATAAAGTTTTGATCTGTGTTTTCGATCATGTTTTGCTAGTTCTTCTGTTTATAAAAGATGTTATAAATATGTTTAAAATTCTGCAAATAAGGATTTTGTAGATAGTATATTTTGTATTTTGATTCTTTATGCGACATTTGTGACTAATTAAGCGTTCGAGCGTAGAGAGACTAAAAGTAGGAATGACAACCAATAGAATAATTGTATTTTTAAATGGAATTTTGGCAGTAAAAGGATATTAATATGATGATAATTCGACCGGTCAGATTGGAAGACCGAGCCGCAATTGTAGAGCTTGCCAGTAAAACGGGAGTTGGTTTTACTTCACTCCCACAAAATGAAGAGCGAGTAGAGCAACGAATTGAACGCATGCTTAACACCTGGCATCAACACGCTCAGCTTGAAGAGCAAGGCTACCTGTTTGTTCTAGAAGATACCGAATTGAACAAGGTCGTGGGGGTGAGTGGCATTGAAGTGGCCATTGGCCTAGATGAACCTTGGTATAACTACCGAGTAGGCACGACGGTACATGCCTCTAAAAAGTTGGGTGTTTATCGAAGCATGCCAACGCTTTTCCTCAGTAATGACCACACCGGTTACAGTGAACTGTGTACACTTTTCTTAGATCCTGACTATCGTCATAGCCAAAACGGCTATCTATTATCTAAAGCTCGCTTTCTGTTTATGGCGAGTTTCCAAGACCGTTTTTCCGACAAATTAATCGCTGAAATGCGTGGCTATTCTGATGAGGAAGGACGCTCACCATTTTGGGAAAGCCTAGGTCGTCATTTTTTCAGTATGGATTTTGCCGAAGCCGATCATTTATCTGGCATGGGTAAAAAAGCCTTTATTGCAGAACTTATGCCGAAACACCCGATGTACGTTGAGTTCTTAACCCAAGAAGCGAAAGAGGTCATTGGCAAAGTCCATCCTCAAACTGAACCAGCAGCCGCTATATTAAATAGTGAAGGGATGAAATATGAAGGTTGTGTCGATATCTTCGATGCGGGCCCAACCTTAGAAGCGAGAATTGAAGATATTCGAGCAGTCAGAGACAGTGAGCTGTGGCCAGTTTCTATTCAATCTCCTTCTATTGAATCTCCCGCGATATCGCAAGATAGCCCCGTTTACTTACTCGCCAATCAAGATTTCTTAAATTACCGAGCGGTATTAGGCCAAGTGTCATTTGAAGACCAAGCTATTTGTATTCCCCCTCATGCCGCCGAAGCATTAGGCGTAAAAGCGGGCGATGTGATCCGCGCTGTCACTTTATTTCCAAAGGAGAATTCGTAATGTCTCATCCAAATCTATTCATTAATGGCCAGTGGTGTAATGCAACAGGTCAGTCATTTGATAAAACCAATCCTGCGAATAATACGGTGATTTGGCAAGGTCAAGAAGCGACAGCCGAGGATGTAGATAAGGCGATTAATGCCGCGCGAACCGCTTTCCCTAGTTGGGCGAGAACGCCACTTGAGAAGCGTATTGAGTTATTAGAAACCTTTTCTCAATTACTGGCTGAAAACAAACAACATTTGGCAGAAGTGATCTCACAAGAAACCGGCAAGCCATATTGGGAAACCTTAACTGAAGTCGGCGCGATGGTCGGCAAAGTAGCCATTTCACTGAAAGCCTACCATGAAAGAACCGGTGAAAAATCGACGGATATGCCAGACGGACAAGCAGTACTACGCCATCGTCCACATGGTGTACTCGCGGTATTTGGTCCTTATAACTTTCCGGGGCATTTACCCAATGGACACATTGTTCCTGCGTTATTGGCTGGCAATACCATTGTGTTTAAGCCTAGTGAATTGACGCCTTGGACGGCCGAAGAAGCCCTAAAACTGTGGGTAAAAGCGGGCTTGCCTGATGGTGTCATTAACCTGGTACAAGGCGGTAGAACGACTGGCGAAGCTCTAGCCTCACATAGCGGTACTGACGGATTATTGTTTACTGGTAGTGCAAATACCGGCTATCACTTACATCGCCAATTGGCCGGTCAACCAGAGAAAGTGTTAGCACTCGAAATGGGTGGTAACAATGCGCTGATTGTTGAAGACATTGAAGATATGGATGCCGCGGTGCATTTAACGATTCAATCGGCCTTTATTTCAGCGGGTCAACGTTGTACCTGTGCACGTCGCTTACTGGTGAAAGAAGGCGCGCAAGGGGATGCCTTTATTAAGCGCTTAGTTGAAGTAAGTAAAGACATTGGCGTTGGTGAGTGGAATGCTGATCCTGCGCCGTTTATGGGTAGTGTGATTTCTCTGCACGCGGCGAAACAATTACTCGCGGCTCAACAAGATCTACTAGATAAAGGTGCCACCTCGCTACTAGAAATGACGCAAGTGGATGACCAAGCGGCGTTGTTGACTCCGGGGATCATGGAAATTACCGGTGTTGAGGGTATTGCTGATGAAGAGCACTTCGGCCCACTACTGACGATTATTCGTTATCAAGATTTTGACCAAGCGCTGCAAATTGCCAATAACACACGCTACGGTTTATCGATGGGATTAATTTCACCAAACCGAGATCATTACGAGCAATTATTGATTGAATCGCGGGCTGGTATTGTCAATTGGAACAAGCCGTTAACTGGCGCTTCAAGTGCTGCGCCATTTGGTGGCACGGGAGCATCGGGAAATCATCGTCCTAGTGCTTATTATGCAGCGGATTATTGTGCGTGGCCAATGGCATCACTTGAAAGTGACAGCATTGCGTTACCTGAGCAATTATCTCCCGGCTTAAGGTTTGAGTAAGGATGTCGATATGAAAGCGTATGAAGTCAATTTTGATGGTCTAGTGGGGCTAACTCACCATTATGCAGGTTTGTCATTTGGTAATGTGGCGTCAACCAGCAATCAAAATGCCGTATCTAACCCTAAGTTGGCAGCCAAACAAGGCTTGCTGAAAATGAAAGCCCTGAGTGATATGGGCTTTAAGCAAGGCGTGTTACCGCCGCAAGAGCGTCCGCATATTCCGACGTTAAGACAGCTGGGTTTTAGCGGAACCGATGAACAAGTGCTTGCCAGTGTTGCTAAACAAGCGCCGAAATTGTTGTCGGCAGTAAGTTCAGCATCTTCAATGTGGACAGCCAATGCTGCTACTATGTCGCCTTCGGCAGATACATCGGATGGTCGAGCACATTTTACCGTCGCTAATCTCAATAATAAATTCCACCGTGCTATTGAAGCGGATACGACGAGTGCCACGCTTCGAGCCATGTTTAATAACGATCAATACTTTGCTCATCACGATGCTTTGCCGCAACAATCGATAATGGGCGATGAAGGTGCCGCCAACCATAACCGCTTATGTAGTGAATACGGTGCGAAAGGTGTTGAGGTCTTTGTTTATGGTAGACAAGCCTACGGTGGGCAAGTTGAGCCAACTCGTTACCCGGCAAGGCAAACCTTAGAAGCCAGCCAAGCCGTCGCGCGATTACATGGTTTATCTGAACAACAAACGGTATTTGTGCAGCAAAACCCAGAAGTTATCGACCAAGGCGTTTTTCATAATGATGTAATTTCTGTGAGTAATGGCAACGTACTATTTCATCATGATCAAGCGTTCTTAAATCAAGCCGCGGCTTTTGATGAAATTAGACAAAAACTTTCATTACAACAAACCGACTTTATTTCGATTGAAGTGCCGACAGAGCAAGTATCGGTACAAGATGCCGTCAGTACCTACCTTTTTAATAGCCAGTTATTAACAAAACCCAACGGCAAGATGATGCTGGTGGTGCCGGAAGAGTCTCGCCAAAGCACTAATGTGTGGAATTACCTCACGGAATTATTGAGTTCGAACGGACCCATTGATGAAGTGAAAGTGTTCGATTTACGAGAAAGCATGCGCAATGGTGGTGGGCCAGCATGTTTGCGCCAAAGGGTAGTGTTAACCGAAGCAGAACTGCAAGCGGTGACGCCACAAGTGCTAATGAATGATGATCTGTTTAGTAGCTTAAATACTTGGGTCGATCGTTTTTATCGAGACCGACTACTCGAAACTGATTTGGCCGATCCTCAATTGCTGAATGAAAACCGTCAGGCATTAGATGAGCTGACGAAAATTCTCGCACTAGGCAGTATTTATCCATTTCAGCAGTAACAAAAAGGTGTGAGTGTTATGGATAACTTTCTGGCAAGTACTTTAAAACAGCAAGCGCCTCCTATTACCAGTGGAACGGTAGGGGAGATTAATTGGCACTGGCTTGATCATGGCGTCATGGTGATTGAACCAAACGAGGGAGAAGTGAGCCAGCGAGAGCATGTTTTGTTGTCTGCTGGCGTGCATGGTAATGAAACCGCACCGATAGAATTGCTCGATCAGCTAGTGGATGATTTGCTTAATGGTAGGCTAAAACTCAATGTAAAACTGATGCTGATGTTGGGCAACCCAGAGGCAATGCGTAATGGCGAGCGTTACAATGATATTGATTTGAATCGCTTATTTAGCCAACACTATCAAAACTACCCATCGTGCGCTGAAACCTTAAGAGCGTCGCAGCTTGAAGCGTTAACTACGCAGTTTTTTGAACCAGCTAAAGGTCGCAAGCTTCACTTTGATTTGCACACTGCGATTCGAGAGTCGCATCATGTACGCTTTGCATTACTGCCATATAAAGAGAGTGCTCAATATAGCCGACAAGTGTGTGATTGGTTGTCGTGCTCAGGTGTAGAAGCCATCGTATTAAACCAAGCGCCGAGCGCCACATTCTCTTATTATTCAAGTGAATACTGTGGGGCAGATAGCTGTACTTTAGAGTTGGGAAAAGCCAAACCTTTTGGGCAAAACGACCTATCACAATTTGCAGGTATTAATAACGGCTTAAGACTGTTGGTGAACCAAGGTTTACCGCAATCATCACCAACCAACGTGAAGTTAAAGGTATACCAAGTTTCCCAGCAACTGACTAAGTTATCTGAAAACTTTGCAATGAACTTCAGTGACGATGTAAAAAACTTTACCGCTTTTGAGCAAGGCGAAGTATTAGCTGTCGATGGTGAAACAACCTATCGAGTGCAACAGCCGACAGAGTGGGTGCTGTTTCCTAATCCTAAAGTAAGACCGGGCTTAAGAGCAGGGTTGATGTTGGTGAGGATGAATCTAGATGAGCTTTTATAAATCATAATCAATATCAAAAGTCATCGGATACGAGTGTAACCGATGACTATCATCCGTTATAAGGTGACTTTCTTAAGATGAATTAGGTCATCAAAATTAGCCTTTGAGTTACATTGAAATACAACCCCCATAGTCATAAGAGTTTGTGTACCTTCGGTGAAGGCTACGGAGTCCTCGCATAATCTTGCTTGAAATATGCCTTTACTATCATGAGGGGCTACTAAGTTATAATCATGCTCATCCGCTGTGAGGTAAACTTTATCACTCTCAAGTCTAAAGAAACGTTTATTATCAACAACGAAGCTTGATTGTTCGTATTTAGAGTTTTTTAATAAATGAGATTTAGGAGTAAAATAGCCAGAATTTAAATGTTTACTTTGAATGTATATAAGTCTGTTATGTTTTTTATCAAGATAAAATGACACTTTAAATTTATTTGTTGTTCCACCCGAAGTATTACTATATTTTAAGTATTTACTATATGTATCAGTTCCTATGTATGCAAAATCGTTAGATACAGTTGCATTAATACCTAAAGGCTGTAATAAAATACTATTGGACAATATTACATAATGCTCTTGGGGTTTAAATGCCGCACAAGATGGAAGTAAAGGTATTAATATTAATAAAAGTAATTTTTTCATAGTTCACTCAAAGTTATCTATAAGGTTTATTCGTAATATGGTTAATTGAACAAGATTTTATAAAATCATTAGATGGTGAATATAAGTTGTATGTGAAGCTAATATTCCATCCATCATCACTAGTTGAATCAATAGCTGTTAATATTGATTCTTTTAGATTTTCACAAAAATGGCTGCCTTTAACTGTTTTTATATCAAGTTGAGTCTTAGTAGAAAGGTTATAGGTTACTTGTAAATCATTATCTCTGGGCGATATCCAGCCAGTAGCACTTTCTACGTGGAAGTGTTTTAGGTCGTTTGGTTTTTCTGGTGTAAAGGCCCTGCTTTTTCCGTAATGTGCCATAGAAGAGCATCCACTAAGTATGAGGGTCATAAATAAAATAAATGAATAACTTTGTCTTCTTAGCATCGTACCTTCAATGTTTGTAATAATTAGTTACAACTACGATATTTATATTTTGGATAATAATCCAGCAATAACAGCATATTTATTGAAATTTTGTATGACTTTTACCTTTAAGTAACAGGATTAGATCCTTTTGATATCATTTAATGTCATTTTTATTTTAAATACCACATTGCATTAACGAATATTTATGTAATAAAAAAGCCACTGATGCTAAATGCAGCATACAGTGGCTTTTTTTATCCCTAGGGGGGAATTTAAAAGAACAATACGTTCACTTGAGAGTGATTAACAATCCGTATCTTCAGCGTTAACGCCTTCTTTGATGTCTTCACATTTATCTTCAATCGCGTTACCAGCGTCGGTTGCCATATCATCCATTGAATCTTGAGCGTTATCGGCATGATCTGACATGTCATTGCTCATTTCATCAACTTTATCGGCTGCTGCATCAGCTTGATCAGACATTGCATCGCCTGCTTGGTCTAGTTGCTCACCCATTTGATCAGAAGCTTCAGATGCTGACTCTTGTACATCAGTTGCCATTTCATCCATTTGTTGTCCTGCATCGTCAGCCATTTGTTGGGTTTGTTCGACGGCAGTATCAACATTTTCTTCTGCATTATCGGCTGAGTTGTTATCACAAGCAGCAAGAGCTAGTGCGAAAAAAGAGGCAATGGCGAATGGTTTCAACCAATTTGTTTTAGTCATATTCACTCCTTAGTGAAATGGAAATAAGAAATTCATTTTCTTTTAATGCGGTGTACGGATTAACTCTAGTTCATTTATAAATAATTACGATAGCGCATGAGGTTAATTAACGAGTTTATAACAACTTATGACGGCAAATTTACTTAAGTGGCTAAAATTGCCTAATAGACTTATAAACTGTAAGTATTTGTCGAGATCTTTCTCAAGTACAATGACGCCAAATTGTATCTGTTTTGTTATGTAAGGAATTCCATGAGTCAATTTGTTGTCTGTGCTCTGTATAAATTTGTCGAGCTCAAGAACCATCAATCGCTGCAATCACCATTACTAGAATTGATGGAAAAGCATGCCATTCGCGGTACGTTATTACTGGCTCATGAAGGGATTAATGGCACGGTGGCAGCCTCGCGTGAGGGGATTGATGCTTTGCTGGCGTGGTTTGGTCAAGACGATCGCTTAGCTGACATTAACTACAAAGAGTCCTATCACCAAGAGATGCCTTTCAATCGTTCTAAAGTGAAATTGAAGAAAGAAATCGTCACCATGGGCGTAGAAGGGATCGATCCTAAACAAGTCGTTGGAACCTACGTTAAGCCGCAAGATTGGAATAACTTAATCGCCGATCCAGAAGTTTTTGTGGTGGATACGCGTAATGATTATGAAATCGAACTTGGCACTTTTGAACGAGCGGTTAACCCTAATACTGAGACGTTCCGAGAATTTCCAGATTATGTAAAAGAAAACCTCGATCCGGAAAAGCATAAGAAAGTCGCGATGTTTTGTACTGGTGGCATTCGTTGTGAAAAGTCGACTGCTTACTTAAAAGAACAAGGCTTTGATGAGGTTTATCACCTTGAAGGCGGCATTCTGAAATACTTAGAAGAAGTCCCTGAAGAAGACAGCTTATGGAAAGGGGATTGCTATGTATTTGACGGTCGAGTAGCCGTAAACCATCAATTAGAAAAAAGTGAATATGAGCTTTGTAATGCTTGTCGTTTACCGATCACCGATGAAGACAAACAAAGTGAGAAGTTTGAACAAGGCGTAAGCTGCCCTAAATGTTTTGGTACGCATTCTGATGAGCAAATCGAACGCTTCCGCGAACGTGAGAAACAAGTTCAATTAGCAAAGCAACGCGGTGAAGAACATGTTGGCGGTGATGCGGTAAAACTGATGGAGCAAAAGCGTCAATTAAAGCTTCAGAAGAAAGCAGAACAACGTCAATCTAAGCGCTGATTTTACAGTGTAAATAGTTCGAATAAACTCAAGCCTAGAGTGAAAAATTCATCTCTAGGCTTGCGTTTTTTGCTACTACTACTTAATTATGCTCTTCGGGGGAGTCAAGTACTCTTAATATATGGAAAGACTTTATCAACCTAAGCATTAGTATTTTTTCAAGATCTCAGTAATTTCCTCTACCGTCTTAGCTGAAATGATAGCGTCAATGTCATTGCCATTTTGAAATAGCTCTGACAGTGCCATTATCGTTTGTATGTGGCTATCGGAATCCATTGCCGCTAGTGTTACAGCAAAGTAAACCAGCCCATTGTCCTCGGATTCAAAATCAGCACCATTTTTAAATACCGTTACCTGAAGAGACGCTTCATTTACACCATCTTCTGGCCTAGCATGTGGCATCGCAATTTTAGGTGCCAATACATAATAAGCGCCAATTTCCTGATGCTTTTGCTTAATAGCCTCTAGGTATGTTGCTTCAATACTTCCTTGCTCAAGAAGCTTGCGACAAGTGATATTAAGTGCAGCATTGACGCTCAAGTTTTCTTCATTTGAGATAATGATATTATCGCCAATTAAACTTAATAAGCTCATGACACAATCCACCCAAGAATTAAACCAACAACACCAAAGTCAAAATCTGCAAAAGTAGTGGCTTCTAGGCCGATGTTTCCTAATACAGGTAGTAGAAGCATTGGTAAGAAAGAAATACATAATCCTTGTGTAAAGGAACCTAAAATCGCACCTCGTAAACCGCCTGTTGCATTACCATATACTCCGGCAGCACCACCAACAAAGAAGTGAGGAACCACACCCGCTACAATAATTGTCCAATCAAACATGCCTTGTATACCCATAGCGACAATGCCGGCTGCAAATGATGATAAAAAACCAATTAATACAGCATTAGGTGCCATTGGGAATACCATTGGGCAATCAAGCGCAGGTTTTGCACCAGGAACTAACTTGTCAGAGATCCCTTTAAATGCAGGAACAATTTCCGCAATCAACATCTTCACGCCTTGCAGAACAATGTATACACCACCTGCAAAAGTAAGCGATTGAATAAAAGTAAATACTACCCAATTTTGACCGCCAGATACTGTTTCAACAAAATCCCCACCGGCAAAAAGAGAGGCAAACAAGAAGAAAATAGCCATTGTTACGGCTACTGCAACTGGAGTGTCACGTAAGAACATCAAGCTCTTTGGTACATTCATGTCCTCAGTCGTTCTAGAAGTATCACCAAATTTACTACCAATAAAGCCAGATATTAAGTAAGAGAAAGTAGAGAAGTGCCCGATTGCTAGTTGGTCGGTTCCCATTACTTTTTCTGTATATTTTTGAGCAAGTGCCGGCATGATCACCATCAGCGTACCAACAAGAATTGAACCTATGGCTACCAGCAATGTTCCAGTGATACCAGCGGTAGATAAAATCACCGCAACTAGCATAGACATAAACATAGTATGGTGACCCGTTAAGAAAATATATTTTAACGGTGTGAATCTAGCGAGGAGAATATTGACGATGAAAGAGAAAAACATGATCAATGCCATCTCATACCCAAAAGCTTCTTGTGCTATAGCAACAATAGCTTCGTTATTGGGAATGACACCACTGACACCAAATGCTTCTGTAAATACGACTGAAAAGTTATTTAAAGCGCCAACTAATGCTCCAGCACCAAACCCTAAAATCAGGAAGCCCATTACGGTTTTTATTGTACCCTTAAGAACTGTTGAAACATCAGCCTTCTGAGCAACCAAACCAATAAAAGCAATTAAACCGACCATGATTGCTGGCTCTTTTAATAAGCCCAGCATAAATTCAAAAAAGTTTTCCATTATATTCCCCCTCAGATGAATGCTTTTAATTGCTCTTCAATTGATTCTTTATCAAAGATATTTGAAAGGCTTACAACGTTCTCTTTACCCATTTCTTTTAATTGAGTTGCAATATCTGTTGCAGCTACCCAAATATCGGCTTTAGTGGATGTCGCTGAGGATAAATCTTCGTGTTCTACTTCTGCTGAAAAGCCAATTTTATTAACAACCTCTTTTACTGCCATCTCCATCATTAATGAAGTACCAAGACCATTTCCGCATACAACCATAATCTTTTTCATAATTATTATCTCTTATAGGGTTTATTGTGTTGATGGGAGGATGTTAGCGAAATTGCCTCGAATCAATATAGATCTCTCTCACAAAGTCAAAATGACCTTGTGAATCAGATCACGCAATTTAAGGCTAAATTAGTGTGACTTTCGAAATGAACAACTTAACGTGACATTGATCAACGTTATAGATTGGGGGAAGTCATAAACAAGAGAATGGGTTTACTTACCATAGTCGGTAAGCATTTTCTTAAGAAGGGAGTTTACGTCTTTAGTTTTTTTATTTCTTTTTGTTAAGGCACTAAGTGATGTAGGTAGTTCTAATTCTGCATTGGTATTACTGTCTTCGTTTTCTGCTGCTCGTTCTCGCAGCTTTTGAACCGCAGCAAGTATTAGTCTAATTTCAGTGCCATTCTCATCTTCTAGCACCACAATATTACCTGAATCAACTTGCTTTACCGTTAATAGGCCATGCTTTTGTGATTCATATTGCTTACCAACCATAGAGGATTGTGCAGGCACAGAGCGGTCGATGATTTGCCCATTGCGAAGTTTTGCTGCTGTTGTGGATCTGATATTGCCCGTATTTTCAAAGGCTATAATGACAGTATGAGTATTGTAATATTCAACCACCACAACAGGGCCATGCTTTTTGGTTTCAAAAATAGAACCAATCTGCATGTCTTTGGGTGCTTCCATTTTTTTCACAAACATCATTTAATTCCGTATACAACGTGAAATCTATTATTTATATAATTATACGCACAAATTACATTGCAGAGTATTTTAAACACTATAAGGACATATAAACGAAAAGCACGATCCACACTTTTTAATTATGATACAGCCAAACCTAGTAATGATAGCGACACGAAATTATCGTAATAGCTTGAGCGTCTACGGCATAAACAAGTCTGTTTGTATCATCAATGCGGCGAGACCAAAAACCAGATAAGTTCTCTTTCAACGGTTCAGGTTTACCTATGCCCTCAAATGGAGAGCGCTTTACATCATTAATGAGTTTATTTATGCGCTTTAGTGTTTTTTTGTCTTGGTGTTGCCAGTACACATAATCACCCCAAGCCTCATCAGTCCACGATAATAAACGCTGCTGACTACTCATCAATTAACTCTCGTTCTGTTGTTTTTCCAGAACGATATTGCTCGATTGAGCGGTTTAGATGCTCTGCGTTTTTAGGGGAACGAAGTAAGTGGACGGTTTCCATTAGGCTATTGTAATAGTCTAGAGACATAACCACGGCATCTTCAGAATCTCTGCGAGTAATTACGGTAGTGTCGGCATCATTAACGACACCGTCTAAAACGGCTTTGAGGCTATTTCTAGCTTCAGTAAACGATACGATTCTCATAATAATCTCCACATGTACATTTAATGGAACAAGTATAGCGTTGAGTGATTAACCTGTACAGTTAATAGCGCAGGTTAGCAGTGCGACCTACCGAAAACGTTTGCTGTGTTTCAGTACGTAACTTTTAATACTCTACGGTTGCATTAATAAAATGGAACGGTAAGGTGCGATAAATAGTTTAATCAATAGAGATAACATCATGACTGCGACGCTTCCTAAAGTAATTTTGCATGAACATATTGAAGGTTCTGTAACGCCTGAAATGGCTTTGATCTTGGCTAAAAAACATGGGGTGTCATTGCCTGATGATTTTCTCTATGCCGATGGCGCTTATGACAAAGCGGAGTTTCCGAATGGCCGTTATCAATACGATGAAACTGACTTTGGTGAGTTCGTAAAAGCTTATGATGTTGTGGCTGATCTCGTTCGTGATGCTGATGACTACTACTTGATCATGAAAGACTACCTTAGCCGTAATGCGCAGCAAGGGATGATCTACTGTGAAATGATCACATCAGCCTTCCACTTATGTTGTGAAGAAGATGAAAATGGCACAGTGTCGTTGAACGCAGATAAATACCACGAATTCATGGATGGCATTGAGCGTGCGATTAATGAAGTAAAAGATGAATATGGCACAGAAACACGTCTGCAAGGCTGTGGTGTACGCCATTTAAGCCTAGAGCATCTAGATTTGAGTGTGGACTTTATCGCGAAAAACACACGTGAAGTTGTCACCGGTTTCAATATTGCCGGTAACGAAATGGCGGGTGAATTTGAAGATTTCATCTACGTTCATGAGCTGGTGGATAACATCCCATTGCCTAAGTCTTATCATGCCGGTGAAATTCGTGGCCCTGAAAGTATTCGTGATGCCTTAAAATTTGGCGCAAAGCGTATTGGTCATGGCATTGCGGCCATTAAAGATGACGCTTTGATTGAGCAACTGATCGCAGAAAACATCACCTTAGAAGTGGCACCAACTAGTAACCGAATTCTGGTCACGGAGTTTGAACAAAAACTCGATAATCACCCTTTACGTCGTTTATATGAAAAGGGCGTGCGTTTGTCGGTCAATACTGATGATGCGGGCTTATTTGGTACAGATGTCGCGAAGGAATACCACATTGCAGAAACGGTATTTGGCTTTAATCGTGTTGAATTATTAGATGTCACATTATGTGCACTAGAAGCAGCGTTTGTGTCGGATAATGTGAAGCAAGGTTTAATAGATAAGACCTACCAGGCGTTTACTGCTCAAGATTGGCATGATTTAGAAGTCCATGCGGCAGGCTTAGCTGATGGTGAATTGAAAACTCGCTTGCAAAGCCGTTTACATTATAAGTAATGTCACGTCATCTATAATAAAAAACCGTTATAAAAATCACGGGAGAGTAATTAACTCTTCGACCAAAAAGGCAGCGATCACTTCACATTGATCAGCTGCCTTTTTTAAAATATTTATGCCTTAAAATAGTTAGGCGTAACCAACCCCATCCCCGCTTCCCCTTATATCGACTTCTGCTGCCAAGTAACACTATCTACCAAGGGGAAGAGCTGATCTTTGCTGCTTTTAGTTGCAATGCTTACCCAAGATTCACCGCACATTATTAGCGCGTCATTCCAGCCGAGCCTAAGCGAGAGCAGGAATCTACTTATCACGCGCTGAATATTTGAAATGTATTTCTTTAGGCAGATACCATTACACATCAAGCGATCACAAATAACTCCCTCCCTTTACCAATGAAAAATACTTGGCATCAAGATTTACAGCCAAGGGAGGGCGGGGGAGGGTTGATGTGAGTGATTTATTTGTGCCCCAAACTAGTTGGGCGTAACCAACCCCATCCCCGCTTCCCCTTATATCGACTTCTGCTGCCAAGTGACATCATCTATCAAGGGGAAGGGCTGTTCTTTGTCGCTTTTACTCTTATGTTCACTATGAATCGAATGCTTGATTAAGGAATGAGCAGTGCTAGGAATTTCCACGTCCATATATTAGTTCGATGACACATCAACACCTCCCAATATCGTGAAGTTTCTTTGTATCTCTATCATCTATCATTGATTAACTATTGACCCTGATTTCATATTGGATGTATGGTCATTAATGTTTCTATTGAACGGATTATCTAGATGAAAAAATGGAAGAAATGGGCAACGATAGCCGTACTAATATTGATATTTTCAGTGGCATCATATTGGTTTATTACTATTAATCCGTTCAAATTCTCTCTTCAAGATGTGAGGGATGTACTCAAGCAAGTATTTGTTTATTCGTTTGCGGCTATTGTAGCCATATTTGGTTATTGGTGGACTCAAAGAGAGCAAGATAGAAGGCATGATGATCAGCTTTATGAAGCTCGTTGGAATAAAACTTTAGATAGGCAGTTAGAAGCCTTAGATAAGCTTTCAAGCAAGCGTGTTGAGTTGTATAGCGAGCTAAGGAAAGTTTCTAAGCTCGATCTATATCAATTCATAACAGACAATGAGTTCAGGCTTTTAAAGCAGTATGATTTCGAGAAGCAGATCAGGTGGCAATTAAACCATACATCTTTTTACCTCAGCCATGATGATTTTTATCTCATAGATATTATTTTAGAAATGACAGTAGCTATTGATGAGTTGGAATCTTATTGTAATCAAGTACTACCACTTTCTAAAGATGCAAGCATAGCGTTAGAGGATCTTGTAGCACTTTCGGTAAGTCAACATTTCAATAAGATATTGAAATTAAGTCTAATATTAGATTGGGAAGTAGGCTGTCTGATTGAAGGGAAGGTTCTGGATAGATATTATCTAGGCGTCGATGATGACAACCAATGGGATAAGCATGATAACACTGAGGCGTACCTTGAGTGGAAAGTGCAAGAATATAAGAAGCAGAGGGAATTAGTAGGGCTTACAAATACAAATGTAATTCTTAATGAGAGATCCTATGCGAAATAGTAGTGAGGGCAAACCCTAACAGGAGCGGGTTTGTTTTTTCTAAGTCAATGAGTGGTTTTGCGATACTTCAACTAATATTACTGAAGGCAGAGTTTAATCACTCTGCCTTTCTAATTTTATGGAACCTTGCTGAACAAGCGCTTGATTATGCTCTTGAGCGAATCACATTGGAGAACACTACGTGTAAATCACTCGAAGTAGCATCATCGGTTAAGTTTAAATTGGCTTTGATGTGCTGTAAGTGATGTTCCATTAGGTGAATAGCGGTTTGCTTATCACCGGCTTCAATAGCATTGAGTAGGTTGGTGTGCTCATCTTGAGAACAGTTACTGTTATTACTGCCTTCATACTGCGCAATCAACAGTGAGGTTTGAGAAACTAGGCTGCGCAAGAAGTGCAATAACGGCGCGTTTTTCGCCATTTTAGCGAGCTCAATATGAAACTCACCGGATAAACGAATACCACGGCCGACATCGCCATTGGCAATCGCTTCATTCTCACTAGTAACAAGATTACGTAAAACTTGCATTTGTTGAGGGTTAGCGTTTTCGGTTGCCAGTTCGGTTACCGCAAGCTCTGCAATTTCACGTGCTTTTAGGATTTGGGTTGCTTCATCTATGGTTGGAGCAGAAACGGTCGCGCCGCGGTTAGGTTTGATATCAACGACTTGCTCTAGAGAAAGACGTAATAATGCACGACGAATAATGGTTCGACTAACACCAAAGATTTCACTTAACGATTCTTCATTAAGTTTGGTGCTAGGAGGTAAGCGTTGCTCTAGAATCGCATCAAAGATGTGGCAGTACACCACATCATCTTGAGTTTGATTATTGGCTTTCGCTTGAATTTTGGTATTCGATAACTTACTTAATTTAGTCATGGCCTAATCTACTGAAAAGTGGTGGGCGTTAACAACACGAATAATAACAACGCCCTTAAGATGTACTTTCTAATTGTACATTATAGACCTTAGTTTATCTAAGTGTCAGATGAATACAACTTTGCATGCAAAATGCCTTCCAGAGCACATTTTTCATCTAAATCTGATAAATCGCCACTGATCCCAACCGCACCCAAAACCAGATTCGATTCATTACGAACCAATACACCACCTGGAACAGGGACCATATTGCCATGAGCCAGCACATTGATGGCTGAAATAAAGGCAGGTCGGGCATCGGCATCTTGCGCCAACTTTCTTGATGAGCATCCTAATGCAAGGGCTCCCCACGCTTTTGCAATGGCAATATCGGGCCGCATCATGCTAGAGCCGTCTTGCCGTTGTAGGGAAACCAGTTTGCCACCACTGTCTAAAACAGCCACAGTGAGTGGAGCACTTTTTAAGTCTAATGCGGTGCTAAACGCACCTTGGGTGATACTTAATGCTTGTTGCAGTGTCAAACTCATGATCAGGATCCTCATTAATAAGGATGAATCACGCGTTCTTATACGTTTTGGCTCGATAAAGAAAGCGTGACTCACCACTGGTTATTAACAAAGAAGCGGGTAGCTCGGTAGAGTCAAGAACTCTGCAAAATCGTCTTGGGTCGATAAGGTATCGAACATCTTGGCCGTTTCTTCAAATCGTCCTTGAGCATAACGTTGCTCGCCAACTTCTTGTTTAATCGTAATTAATTCTTCTGCCAACAGAGTTCGGAAATACTCCTCTGTTACCACTTGGCCATCGTCTAGTTTCACGCCGTGTTTAATCCACTGCCAGATGCTAGCGCGCGAGATTTCCGCCGTTGCTGCATCTTCCATTAGGCCGTAGATTGGTACACAACCTACACCGCTGATCCAGGCTTCGATGTAATAAAGCGCAATACGAATATTTTTACGTAAGCCTTCTTCATTACGTGGCCCTTCACATGGCGCGAGTAATTGTTCAGCAGTAATGTTACCTACATGGCTGCTGTCAAAATCCATTTGATTGACTTGCCCACCCAATTTGTTATCAAAAATCTCCATTGCCACATCCACTAACTTCGGATGAGCAACCCAAGTACCATCATGACCGTTAGAAGATTCACGGTTCTTATCTTCTTCTACCTTGGTCAATACCTGCTGCATAACCGCAGGATCGGAATTTGGAATAAACGCTGACATACCACCCATCGCTAATGCACCGCGAGCGTGACAAGTTTTCACCAATAGTTGGCTGTAAGCGTTCAAGAACGGTTTGTCCATACCTACGCTGTGGCGGTCTGGCAAGATGCGATCTTTATGATTTTTCAATGTTTTGATGTAGCTGAAGATGTAATCCCAGCGGCCACAGTTCATTGCCACAATATGATCACGCATCACATACAGCATCTCTTCCATTTGGAATACCGCAGGAAGAGTTTCAATTAATACAGTCGCGCGAATCGTGCCGATTTCTACCTTGAAGTACTCTTCGGTAAAGCGGAACACATCATCCCACCACTTGGCTTCTTCCATACTTTCTAACTTAGGAATGTAGTAATACACGCCTTCGCCTTGTTGGGCGCGAGTTTGGTAGTTATGGAAGAAGTACAAAGCAAAATCCATTAAACAACCGGCAATTGGCTGGCCGTTATACTCAATATGACGTTCAGGTAGATGCAAGCCACGAGGTCGAGCCAGTAACTGTGCAGGCTCTGCAACTAGGTCATATTGTTTATCTTTTTTCTCATCGTAGTAACTGATGGTGCCAGCATTGGCATCACGTAAATTGACTTGCCCATCTAGCATGTTCTCCCACGTTGGAGAAGATGCATCTTCAAAACAGCACATGAAGATTTTTGCCCCTGAATTGAGGGCGTTAATGACCATCTTGCGCTCAACAGGGCCGGTGATTTCGACTCGACGATCCTGCAATGTTTTCGGGATCGGAGCGACTTTCCAGCTTTTATCTTCGCGAATGTTTTTGGTGTCTTCACGGAAATCAGGCAGCTCGCCAGCATCAAATTGCTTTTGACGTTCACGTCGTAGGTGCAGCGCTTGCTCTAATGGCGCGCTGAACTTCGTCACTAAGGCATTCAGAAAATCCAAAGCAGGTTCAGAAAGAATGGCCTTTTGTTGTTCTGTTGATAATTCACCAACCACATTAATCGCGCGCGATTGCTGGGATTGCATGTCTGTTTCACGGTCCTCAGTGCTGTGCATAATCGTCTCCTTTATGAACATGTACGAGCAGTCAATACGGGTAAACCCAAAAGCGTTGGGGCGATTTTGAGTTTTTATCTTAATCTACGTATTTCTTATATTTGTGTTTATCTAAACAATATTGTGTACATTAATGTTTTAATTTCTTGTCTAGGTATATCCTCGTTTTCACAAAAGATCAAAGTTTATTTAACGTTTTGTGCACTCAAACAAAATGTACAACACTTGGTCGGATCAGTTTTAATTGCTTTGCAAGCAGTGGCTTAACTCAATATCAGCACTTTATTTAAAAATATTTTTGTTTTTTATTTGCACAATTCAAATTGTCGCGTCTAGACTGAATAATGTATTTTTAATTGTATACAATATCGAAAGGGAATTGAGTTATGGCTAAAATGAAAGCGATTGAAGCTGCAGTAGAAGTATTAAAAAGAGAAGGGGTGGATATCGCATTTGGTGTACCTGGTGCGGCAATCAATCCATTTTATGCAGCGATGAAAAAGATTGGTGGAATTGACCATGTACTGGCGCGCCATGTGGAAGGTGCTTCGCATATGGCAGAAGGCTACACCCGAACCAATGATAAAAATATTGGCGTGTGTATCGGTACTTCTGGCCCAGCGGGCACCGATATGATCACTGGCTTGTATTCGGCATCAGCAGATTCGATTCCAATTTTATGTATTACCGGTCAAGCCCCACGTGCTCGTTTGCACAAAGAAGATTTCCAAGCGGTGGATATTGAATCCATTGCTAAACCAGTAACCAAATGGGCGACGACCGTTTTAGAACCCGCGCTAGTGCCACGAGCATTCCAACAAGCATTTCACATTATGCGTTCAGGGCGTCCGGGCCCAGTTTTAATCGATCTACCGATTGATGTGCAGCTAGCTGAAATCGAGTTTGATATTGATACCTATGAGCCGCTTGAGCCGTATCAACCAACCGCAACCCGCAACCAAGTAGAAAAAGCGCTGACTATGTTAACTGAATCAGACAAGCCTTTGATTGTATCTGGTGGTGGCGTGATTAACGCTGGCGCGAGTGCTGAGTTGCAAGAACTTGCCGAGATCTTAAATGTTCCGGTTATTCCAACGCTAATGGGCTGGGGCAGTATTCCAGATAACCATGAACTGATGGCTGGCATGGTTGGGCTACAAACCTCACACCGTTACGGTAATGCCACCATGCTAGCGTCTGATTTTGTATTAGGCATTGGTAACCGTTGGGCAAACCGTCATACCGGTTCGGTCGATGTGTATACCCAAGGTCGTAAATTTGTGCATGTGGATATTGAACCGACGCAAATTGGCCGCGTGTTCTGTCCTGATCTTGGCATTGTGTCAGATGCTAAATCCGCATTAACGCTGTTCTTAGATGTGGCGAAAGAAATGCAAGCGGCAGGCAAGTTAAAAGATCGTTCTAGCTGGGTTGGTGAGTGTATTGAACGCAAATCAAGCATGCTGCGTAAAACTCACTTTGAAGAAGTACCAATGAAGCCAATGCGCGTTTATGAAGAAATGAACAAGGCGTTTGGTGAAGATACTTGTTACGTCAGCACCATTGGCTTGTCGCAAATTGCCGCGGCGCAGTTCTTACATGTTTATAAACCACGTCACTGGATCAATTGTGGCCAAGCTGGCCCACTAGGTTGGACTATTCCGGCTGCGCTAGGTGTTCGCGCGGCGGATCCAAATCGTCCGATTGTGGCAATTTCAGGTGACTACGATTTCCAATTTATGATCGAAGAATTGGCCGCCGGTGCGCAGTTCAATCTGCCGTATATCCATGTGGTAGTGAATAACTCTTACCTTGGTTTGATTCGTCAAGCGCAGCGTCAGTTTGATATTGATTACTGTGTACAGCTTGCTTTTGAAAACCAAAATTCACCAGAAATGGAAGGCTATGGGGTCGATCATGTGGCGGTTGTGGAAGGGCTAGGTTGTAAAGCAATTCGTGTTCGTAATCCTGAAGATGCGCCAGCCGCATTTGAAGAAGCCAAAGCACTGATGGCAAAACACCGTGTGCCTGTCGTGGTTGAATTCATTCTAGAGCGCGTGACCAACATCGCAATGGGTGTGGAAATTGACGGCATCAATGAGTTTGAAAGCTTAGCTGGAGAGCAAGACGACGCCCCAACCGCGATTACTTTTAACCAGTAATGACACCATTGAAGGGCTGTCACATTGGCCGCTTCTTCAATGTTTGAATATCTATTTTTAGTTGCAGAAAAAGGAGAAGGATATGCCTAAGTTTGCGGCAAATCTATCAATGCTATTTACCGAAGTGGATTTTTTACAACGCTTTGAACAAGCCGCACAAGCCGGTTTTCAGGGAGTAGAGTACCTATTTCCTTATGATTTTGAAGCCAGCACCATCAAAGGTGTATTGGAATCGAACAACCTAAAACAAGTGTTATTCAACCTACCAGCTGGTGATTGGCAAGCGGGCGATCGCGGTATTGCGGTTGATCCAAATCGAGTAGAAGAATTTCAACAAGGCGTCACTAAGGCGATTCAATATGCCAAAGCGCTTGATTGTAACCAAGTAAATTGCCTTGCCGGTATCGTGCCAGATGGCGTGACAGCGCAGCAAGCAGAAGAAACCTTTGTGAGCAACTTGCGCTTTGCCGCTGGAGCACTGAAAGAAAATGGCATCAGTTTGATTATTGAAGCAATCAATACTCGTGATATTCCCGGCTTTTTCTTAACCAATACTAAGCAAGCTCTAGACGTCATCGAGAAGGTCGGCAGTGATAACTTGAACTTCCAATACGACATTTATCACATGCAAATCATGGAAGGCGATTTAGCGCCAACCTTGAGTGAGCATCTTGGTCAAATTCAACATGTTCAATTGGCGGATAATCCAGGTCGACATGAACCGGGCACTGGAGAGATTAACTACCCATTCTTGTTCAACCATTTAGATAGCATTGGTTACGACGGTTGGATTGGTTGTGAATATAAGCCGAAGACGACCACTGTCGAAGGATTGAGCTGGATGAAAGAGCTCGCTTAAAAAGATGAATTTTAAATTTTCACTCAATTAAGAAAAACAGATTTTAAGGATGAGATTATGACTACACCAACAATTGCATTTATCGGTACTGGCATCATGGGCAAACCAATGGCGGTTAACTTGCAGAAAGCCGGTTATTCGATTGTGGTTTCTGACCACTTTGTTGCGCCACCTCAAGAGCTCGTTGATGGCGGTGCGACCGTTGTACATAGTGGTAAAGAAGCGGCACAGCAAGCCGATGTGATTATTACTATGGTGCCAAATACACCAGATGTTGCTGATGCACTATTTGGCGACAACGGTATCGCGCAAGGTTTATCAGCCGGTAAGCTGGTGATCGATATGAGCTCGATTGCGCCAATTGAAACTCAAGAGTTTGCGAAACAAATTAAAGAGTGTGGCGCAGAGTACCTTGATGCACCGGTTTCTGGTGGTGAAGTGGGGGCAATTAATGCCACGCTAACGATTATGGTCGGGGGTAGTGAAGCGGCGTTTGAACGTGCCAAACCTCTATTTGAAGTGATGGGACAAAACATTACGCTAGTGGGTGACAATGGCGCAGGTCAAATCTGTAAAGTCGCTAACCAAATTATTGTAGCGCTAAATATTGAAGCAGTATCCGAAGCCTTTGTGTTTGCTTCAAAAGCCGGCGCGGATCCTGCACGTGTACGCCAAGCACTAATGGGCGGCTTTGCTAACTCGAAGATTTTGGAAGTACATGGCGAGCGCATGGTGAAAGGCACATTCGACCCAGGCTTTAGAATTGCACTTCACCAAAAAGACTTAAACCTTGCGTTAACCGGCGCTGAGCAATTAGGTCTTGATCTACCGAATACTGCAACCGCTCAACAATTGTTTGGCGAGTGTGCTGAAATGGATGGTTCGAACTGGGATCACTCTGCCTTAATCAAAGCGATTGAAGCACGTGGTAAGCATAATATTCGTGGTGAGTAGTACGGTTGGTATCTAGAGGAATAGGCTTTAGATACCTTTGAATTTCTATTTTCGTTATAGCTGAGTGTTTGCACTGGACTGGCATGATTGGTTTATATTTGGGAATAAACCTTCATTCCGCAAGGACTCAGTTTTTACCGCACTTTTTGTCTCCTTTAGTGCGCCCCGAGTGGCTGAAAAATTAATCTTAGTTTTGTGTGCGACGGATTAATGAAGTAATGATGCCGCTCGGGACTTTTTAATCCCATGACTATATTGGAGACTCAAGTGACTTAAAGATTATTTCTGGCGACATCCCCATTTCTAGCTAATGGATTGGAAAAAAAGGATGAATTTCTTGCTCGCTATGATAAAACACTAATCACAACGGATTTTGGTAACAAGACGGGAGTGACTAAGTGGCAAAGGTGAGAGAACGAAATCAAAGCGTCATTATTGAAGCGGCCAGCCAGCATTTTGCTAAATATGGCTACGCGGCAACCAAAGTGGCAGACATTGCCAAAGAAGCCAACATTCCTAAGCCAAATATCTATTACTACTACAATTCCAAAGATAACCTTTATCGCGCGGTACTTGAAAGCGTCACTGTGCCCTTACTGCAATCGTCCAAGCCTATTCAAGAGCTTGATGATCCTATCGAAGCGTTAACCGAATATATTAAGACCAAACTGATTATCTCTCGCGATCATGCTTATGCTTCCAAAGTATTTGCGAATGAAGTGATGTCGGGCGGGCAGTCTTTACCCAAAGATATTGAAGATGAATTGCAACAGCAGTCAGAAATGATCATTGCGAAGTTTCAGTCATGGATTGAGCAGGGCAGAATGGATGCAGTTTCTCCACACCACTTAATGTTTACTATTTGGGCGGCGACGCAAACGTATGCGGACTTCGGTTGGCAGATTTGTCGGGTGATGAATAAAAAGAAATTGGCTCGTAAAGATTACGATGAAGCAGCACAGTTCTTAACATCAATGATCTTAAAAGGCTGTGGTGTTAATTCTAACAATAGTTAAAATAGTCGTTACTTACCGTATACCTTAAAGGTTGTTATGCAGCATTATACCCAAGCCATCATCACTATACTTGCTTTGGTCAACCCCGCCATTTGTGCGCAAATGTTTGCCGATGCCACGCGTGGACAGAGTAAATCTCAACAATATAAAGAATCGATAAAGTCAGTGTTAACCATTGCGACCGTATTACTGATCGCAGCATTCGCGGGCACTTCGGTTCTTCAAGCTTTTGGCATTTCATTACCTGCTTTTTCATGTGCCGGTGGGGGTATCTTGATTTGGATTGGTGTCCAGATGATCATTTCTGCACAACGACAGCCGCTTCCTGCCTCAGATATTCATTCGACAAGCAGCCATAAAACCACCGGATTAGTTTTATTTGCCGCAAGCCCTGGCACCATTACTGGGGTCATTACTGTTGCCGCATCCCATCATGATGCTTTAATCCCTTATACCGCAGTGATCGGTGTAGCGATTGCTATGCTGGTTTTATTGGGTGTTTTGATGGCATTTATTGCGCTTTCTAAAGAACAAAAAGAGCCAACTATGGTTAAGAAAATGGTTACCAGTTATATGGGGGTAATTGTGATCGCAATGGGTGCTCAGTTTATGCTATCAGGCGTGAAAGCATTTTTGTTCTCATAATAAATCGAGGTACGTGATGGATATTCGACTTATTTTAAATGGCAAAAAAGCAGGCATTGAAATGTTGCGGCAAGCAATCTTCCAAGCCAGAGAGTCAGGACGTATCGATGTCCGAGTGACTTGGGAAGGGGGAGATGTTGAACGTTTTGTCAGTGAAGCCATTCAAGAAGGTTGCCAAAGAATCATGATTGGCGGCGGTGATGGCTCTGTGAAAGAAGTCGTGGATGCAATGATGAAATTCGAAGAAGCTAAGCGTCCTGAATTAGCTATTCTACCACTTGGCACTGCTAATGATTTTGCAACAGCATGCGACATTCCTAATGATTATTCTCAAGCCTTGTCGTTAGCCTTAAACGGTCAAGCCGTACCGGTCGATTGTATTAAAGCCAATGATGAGCACTTTATGAATGTCGCCAGTGGCGGCTTTGGTGCTTATGTGACAGCAAATACTCCTGTCGAATTAAAAAACTTTCTCGGCGGTGGCGCATACACTCTTCATGGGTTATTACGAACGTTAGATTTCAAACCAAATGATGGAATCTTAAAAATTCCTGATCAAACATTAACTGGCCGAGTCATTGTCAGTGCGGTATGTAATGGCCGTCAAGCTGGGGGCGGGCAACAATTAGCACCCAATGCGAAAATTAATGATGGCTTAATGGATGTGGTTGCTTGGCTTGAAACACCTGCAGAAAACTTGATTCAAACAATAAAAGAAATGTTTAATCCAGAATTGAGTGGTGAATATGTAAAGCGGTTTAGTGTGCCGTGGGCTGAATGGGAGTCTGAATCACCTATGCCAATTAATTTGGATGGTGAACCGATAGAAACTAAGCGAATTCGATTTGAAGTAGTACCAAAAGCAATCAAATTAGTGTTACCAGCAAGTGCTGAAATAATCTAATACTTGAATGGGTTTGTTTCATTGATTGATTTGGTAAATGATGGTGCTATTCAAATTGGATATAGATTCTGAATTTAAGTTAACAGGCAATGATTAGCTCTAATTTATATGTTAAATCTAGATTCATATACTAATATTTCAAATTTAAGTAGGTAAATAGGGTTTAATTCCACCTTTTTGCCTGCTCCTCCTCATAAATCAAAATATTCTGTTACACTGCGCGTCTTAAAAAATACCCTATATGTTTAATTTTTTGAAAAGTAGCGGATTACTCTGCTGATGCTTTGTCATATAGGATAACCAATGTAAAAGGACCGATGCAGTGAATATGAAATTATTCGGTAGTTCTTTGATTTTGTCGGGAACTGCACTAGGTGCCGGAATGTTAGGCATTCCAATGGCATTAGCTCAATTTGGCTTTACGGTCAGTTTAATTTTGATGTTAGTGATCTTTGTGGGAACCACTTATGGCTCTTTATTACTAACAGAAGCCTGTACAAAAACCGATCAAAATGGCGGTATGAATAGCGTTGCCCAACTCTCTTTGGGAACCAGTGGCAAATTCGTCATCAACTTCTTCTTTTATATGCTGCTAATTTGTATCTTAGTCGCTTACATTCTCGGTATTGGTGACCTATTCCATAACTTATTGGCTGGTATTGGTTTTGATGTTCCTCAATCGATTTGTTATACGGTGTTTACCTTTGTCATGGCGGTGGTGATCATCGCGGGTAAATCGTATATCGATATGCTAAACCGTGTTTTGTTCATTTTGATGATCACTATGTTGGTCACGGTTGTCGTGACACTGTTTACCAATATTCACATTGAGTTTCTAGAGCAAACGCCAAACTTTTTATGGAAAGATGTGGTGAAACACAGCACCACTATTTTCACCAGTTTTGCTTCTATGGTGGTGATTCCATCGCTTGTTATGTACAACAAAGAAGCGACACCTAAGCAGATGCGCAATATGGTTTTGCTTGGCTCTGTGATCCCACTGATTTGTTACCTAACTTGGCTTTTCGCGATTATCGGCAATCTAGGTACGGCTGAAATTCGTCAGTTTGATGACATTTCTCAGCTTATCGCGGCATTTGGCGGATCATCTGGCACACTTAAAACCATCATCGCTGTTTTTTCGGCTTTGGCTTTAGTGACCTCGTTCCTTGGCGTGTCGATGGCATTGTTTGATCAAAATAAAGATGCGATTGCGGGTCTTGTCAATCGTACCAAGCTAGAAAAGGGTAAGGTAACGGCAGGATTAATTTTTGTTCTGACTTTCATTTTGCCACTATTAGTGACCAATTTATTTTCAAACAAGTTCCTCAATATGTTGGACTACGCGGGTATTACTTTGGTCTTCCTAGCGATTTGGGGGCCGTTAGCCATGGTTTGGAATGTACGAAAACCAAGCTTTAAAGTTGCATCACAAGCAAGTGCTTATACGACAGGTGGTGGCAATATTGCTTTAGTCGCTTCATTCTTGTTTGGCGCATTTATTCTGATTTCGACTTTCTTTAACTAGCTTAATCCACAATCCTAATCTTAACTTCATGATGAATCCGATATCAAAAATCACTTGATATCGGATTTTTTTATGTCAATACATTTATATTTTCTAAGATGATTTCACCTTATTTGTCATACAATAAATGCTTGATTTTAATGGGATCTATTTCACATATATTTGTAAGTTGTTGATACTTTTATTTGTAGGTCTTGATCTGTCGCACGTTAAAAGTATGCACTAGATCATGTTTAATGCTATTTGTACTACAAAAGAGTTAGCGAAGTAGGTAGTCTAGCAATCAGTTAATTTAATTATTTTAAAGGTCAAAAGAAATGACTGTCGATACTATTGTTGTTGCTGCCTATTTTCTCTTTCTAATTGCGATTGGTTGGATGTTCCGTACTTTCACCACCTCTACTAGTGATTACTTTAGGGGGGGAGGTAAGATGTTATGGTGGATGGTAGGTGCTACTGCCTTCATGACTCAATTCTCAGCCTGGACCTTCACCGGTGCGGCAGGGCGCGCTTATAGCGATGGCTTTGTTGTCGTGATTCTATTCTTAGCAAACGCATTTGGTTACTTCGTTAACTATATGTACTTCGCACCTAAATTCCGTCAGCTTCGTGTAGTGACTGCGATTGAAGCCATTCGTCAACGTTTTGGTAAAACTTCAGAGCAGTTTTTCACTTGGGGTGGCATGCCAGATAGCTTAATTTCTGCGGGTATTTGGCTAAATGGTCTTGCTATCTTTGTTGCAGCCGTTTTTGATATCCCAATGGAAGCAACCATTATCGTTACTGGCTTAGTGCTTATGCTGATGTCTGTAACCGGCGGCTCTTGGGCGGTTGTTGCTTCTGACTTTATGCAAATGCTCGTTATTATGGCGGTAACTATTACATGTGCCGTTGCAGCCTACTTCCAAGGTGGTGGTATTACTAACATTGTAAATAACTTCCAAGGTGATTTCTTTGTTGGTAACAACCTGAACTACATGAGCATCTTTGTTCTTTGGGTTGTGTTTATCTTCATCAAACAGTTTGGTGTGATGAATAACTCGATTAACGCATATCGTTATTTATGTGCAAAAGACAGTGAGAATGCGCGTAAAGCGGCTGGTCTTGCTTGTGTATTGATGATTATTGGTCCTGTTATTTGGTTCCTACCTGCTTGGTATGTTGGTGCGTTTATGCCTAACTTTGCGACTGAGTATGGCGCTGTGGGCAATGATGCTGCTTACCTTGCTTTCGTACAACACATGATGCCAGCGGGTATGGTGGGCTTGTTAATGTCAGCCATGTTTGCCGCGACTATGTCTTCAATGGACTCAGGTCTAAACCGTAATGCGGGCATCTTTGTGATGAACTTCTATAGCCCGATTCTTCGTCCTCAAGCGTCACAAAAGGAATTGGTAGTAGTGAGTAAAACAACCACTATCGTGATGGGCTTTATTATCATTGCGATCGGTTTGTTTATTAACTCATTACGTCACTTAAGCCTATTTGATATCGTGTTAAATGTGGGTGCTTTGATTGGCTTCCCAATGTTAATCCCAGTACTACTAGGTATGTGGATCCGCAAAACACCAGATTGGTCAGCTTGGACAACTCTGATTGTCGGCGGTATCGTTTCTTGGATTTTCGGTATCTCGTTACAAGCACACGATGTAGAGCACTTCTTTGGCTTAGAGCAAGCACTGACTGGACGCGAATGGTCTGACTTGAAAGTTGCATTAAGCCTAGCAGCACACGTTGTGTTTACCGGTGGCTTCTTCCTACTGACGATGCTTTTCTACAGAGGTCGTACTCCAGAGCGTGAAGCTGAAGTAGAAAGACTATTCGAAAACTGGAACACTCCGGTTGTTTCAAGCGGCGAAGCGCAACATGATTTAGATACTAAACAACGCTCTATGCTAGGTCGATTAATCTGTACTGCTGGTTTTGGTGTCTTAGCAATGGCGCTACTACCAAATGAAATGACAGGACGTATGTTGTTCCTACTATGTGGTTCGATTGTTCTGGTTGTTGGTGTGTTGTTGGTGAATGCCTCAAAAGCACAACATCAAACGGTTACAGAATCGTAATATTGCTTAAAAATTGAGCAATCAACAAAACCGCTGTCTATCAGCGGTTTTTTTATATCTTAAAATCATAGTGTTGCAAAATTGTTTAAAAAATGTGATCGCAAAAACTTGACCGTTGGGTCAGGAAATCCAATACTCAATGTACAGGAAGTGAGCTATAGGTTAAACGGTACGATAAAAAAACCGTTCACAAATAGCCGATAAGTGAGCACAGGAGAAGCACTTTGATTACGTTTTTACTCAATCAAACACTGAAGCGTGAAACCAATATTTCACCAAATATGACAGTGTTAAATTACCTACGTACCGAGCTACATAAAACCGGCACCAAAGAAGGGTGTGGTTCTGGTGATTGTGGCGCATGTACTGTGGTACTTGGCGAGCTTGTGGATGGCAAGTTGCAATATCGTAGTGTCAATTCATGTTTGACCTTTGTGTCGTCATTACACGGCAAGCAGTTAATTACGGTCGAAGATCTTAAAAACAAACAATCACTTCACCCAGTACAGCAAGCATTGGTGGACTTTCATGGTTCGCAATGTGGCTACTGTACACCGGGCTTTATTATGTCGATGTTTGCTTTGAGTAAGAACAAACCAAGTGCCGATAAAGAAGATGTGATGGAATCCTTGGCGGGCAATCTTTGTCGCTGTACTGGTTATCGTCCGATTGTCGATGCGGCTTTATCACTAAGCTCAGATCAACCTTTGCTTGATCAATTTGCCGAGCTTGAGCAACAAACCATTGCCAAACTTGAGAAAATTGAATCTAAAACCGCACCTCTAGTGTTGGGCAATTTAACCAGTTTCTCACCAACCACGACTGATGAATTAGCTGAATTATATGAGCGTCATCCAAAAGCAAAATTGGTCGCTGGTGGTACTGATCTCGCGTTAGAAGTTACGCAATTCCACCGTGAAATTGAAACACTGATTAACGTTACTGGCGTCGCGGATATGAAAACCATTCGTGAAACCGAACAAGATATCGTGATTGGTGCCAATATGCCGATCAGCGATTGTTACGCCACACTCGCGAAATATTACCCAGATTTTGGTCACTTACTGCATCGCTTTGCGTCATTGCAAGTACGTAACCAAGGCACTATTGGGGGTAATGTTGCCAATGCGTCTCCTATTGGTGACACGCCCCCTCTTCTTATTGCGCTTAATGCCCGCCTCAAATTGCGAAAAGGGCAGCAGGTTCGAGAAGTTCAAATTGATGAATACTTTATTAATTACAAAGTGACGGTTCAGCAAGAATCTGAATTCATCGAACAAATCATTATTCCTAAGCCAGATGCTCTTGAAAATAATAATGATAAGCAGTTTTTCAGCGCCTATAAATTATCAAAACGTATCGATGATGATATTTCAGCGGTCTGCGGTGCGTTTAATTTCACCATTGAAAATGATGTGGTAGTGGATGCTCGCGTGGCATTTGGTGGAATGGCAGCAACGCCAAAACGCGCCGATCTATGTGAAAAAGCCTTAATAGGTAAAACATGGGATAAAGCGACAGTCGAAGCGGCGATGGCGCAGTTGGCGCAAGATTTTGAACCACTGTCTGACTTTAGAGCCAGTAAAGAATATCGCTCTAAAACCGCGTGCAATATGCTTCTGCGTTTTTTCCTAGAGCAACAAACTAAGGTCATGTCACAGCAAAATAGTAATAACTTTAAGCAACACAGCATTGAAACGAGGGTCACGTCTTATGTCTAATCATTCTCCAAAATTAAGCTACGACGAGCTACTCGCACAATATAAGCAAGATCTGAAAACTGGCGTAGGCAAGTCCGTTAAACATGATAGTGCCGATAAGCAGGTGTCTGGCGAAGCGATTTATGTCGATGACCGTTTAGAGTTCCCGAATCAGTTGCATGTTTATTGCCGTTTAAGCACCGAAGCGCATGCCAAGATTGTCAGTATCAATACCGATCCTTGCTACGAATTTGATGGTGTTGAGATTGCCATTACCAGTAAAGATGTGCCGGGTGAGTTAGATATCGGTGCAGTCTTTCCTGGCGATCCATTATTAGCCGATGGTGTCGTGGAATATTACGGCCAACCGATCATTGCGGTCGCAGCAAAAGATATGGAAACCGCACGTAAAGCAGCTTTAGCCGCTGAGATCGAATTTGAACCACTACCGGCTATTTTGGATGTGAAAGAAGCGCTTGAGAAAAAACACTTCGTGCATGAAACCCATGTGCAACAGCGTGGTGATTATCAAGCCGCGCTCGCTTCAGCCAAACACGTATTAGAAGGTGAGCTGAATATTGGTGGTCAAGAGCATTTCTATTTAGAAACTCAAGCCAGTAGTGTCGTTCCTGCCGAAGATGGTGGGGTGATCGTTTATACCTCAACGCAAAACCCAACTGAAATTCAAAAAGTGGTGGCAGAAGTATTAGGCGTTGCGATGCACAAAGTGGTGGTAGATATGCGTCGTATGGGCGGCGGTTTTGGGGGTAAAGAAACTCAAGCCAATGCGCCAGCTTGTATTGCCGCGGTGATTGCAAGCTTGACTCAAAAGCCGACCAAGATTCGTTTATGGCGTAATGACGATATGATCATGACTGGTAAACGTCACCCATTTTACAACCAGTACCGTATTGGCTTCGATGATGATGGACGCATTCATGGTGCGGAGTTAATCAACTCAGGTGATTGTGGTTATTCGATTGATTTATCACACTCCATCGTCGACCGCGCTATGTTCCACTCAGACAATGCTTATTATCTAGGTGATGCCAAGGTCGTGGGCAATCGCTGTAAAACCAATACCGCTTCCAATACCGCTTACCGTGGTTTCGGTGGCCCGCAAGGCATGATGACCATTGAACACATCATGGATGAAATTGCCCATTATCTTGGGAAAGATCCGTTGGAAATTCGTAAAGCAAACTACTACGGCGGAGAAGGTCGTGATACCACTCACTACTATCAAAAAGTAGAAGATAACTGCTTACTAGAAATCACAGAAGAACTAGAAAAAACCAGTGAATATCAAAAACGCCGTAAAGAAATAGCGGAATTTAATGCCAATAGTCCAATCTTGAAAAAGGGCATTGCATTAACCCCTGTGAAGTTTGGTATTTCATTTACCGCGACCTTCTTAAACCAAGCCGGTGCGCTGATTCATATCTATACCGATGGCAGTATTCACCTGAACCACGGTGGTACGGAAATGGGGCAAGGTTTGAATACCAAAGTGGCGCAGATTGTCGCGCAAGAGTTCAGTGTTGATATCGACCAAATTCAAATCACGGCAACCAATACTGACAAAGTACCAAACACCTCGCCAACTGCGGCGTCATCGGGTACTGATTTGAACGGTAAAGCGGCGCAAAATGCTGCGATGACGATTAAAGAACGTTTAGTTGAGTTCGCTGCAAATCACTACAAAGTGACTCCAGAAGAAGTCATATTCAACAATGGAGTAGTGGAAGTACGCGATCAATTGATCCCGTTTGCTGAATTTGTCCAGCAGGCGTATTTCAACCAAGTATCGCTGTCGAGTACGGGCTTCTACCGTACGCCGAAGATTCATTATGATCATGAAAAAGCTCGCGGTCGTCCATTCTATTACTTTGCTTATGGCGTGTCGTGCTCAGAAGTGATTGTCGATACCTTAACCGGTGAGTACAAAATTCTACGTACTGATATTTTGCATGATGTTGGCGCATCGCTAAACCCTGCGATAGATATTGGTCAGATAGAGGGCGGCTTTATACAAGGTGTCGGTTGGCTGACAACTGAAGAATTGGTGTGGAATGAAAAAGGGCGCTTAATGACCAGTGGCCCAGCAAGCTACAAAATTCCTGCCATTGCCGATATGCCAATCGATTTTAGAACCAATATCGTGCAAAACCGCAGCAACCCAGAAGATACCGTGTTCAACTCGAAAGCCGTCGGTGAGCCACCGTTTATGCTAGGCATGTCGGTATGGAGTGCGCTCAAAGATGCCGTACATGCAGTAGCCCTTGAGAATACTCAAGAAGGTGAAAGAGTCACTGTACACCTTGATACGCCAGCCACACCAGAGCGAGTGCTATGGGCAATGGAAAAGGCGAGAGCGGGTAATACAACTACGGCGACAAGTGTGTTGACGGATACTCATCGTGTGAAAGCCTAGCTTCGAGACACGAGACACGAGACACGAGACACGAGACACGAGACACGAGACACGAGACACGAGACACGAGACATTTTTGTCAGCGATAGACTTGTTGTCAAAGTTTCTTTTCGGCTCCCGAGCGGAGCGTCCTCAGCTCTCGTAACTCGGTTTGGTAATCAATATTTGTAAGGATGCAGTATGGGTAATCATCAATCGCATAAACCAACAAGCCAAGTCTCTTGGATCCAACAACTCGCCTTGTTAGAGCAACAAGGTGAAGAGTGTATTTTGGTTTCCGTATTGGAAGACAAAGGCTCAGTGCCTCGTGACGCAGGAACTAAGATGATCGTCACTCGCAAAGAGCTTTATGCCACGATTGGTGGCGGTCACTTAGAGCACCTTGCCACAAAAATGGCGCGTGAAATGTTGATGAAAATTTGTAATGGGCAAACGGATAATAAAATCCATATTGAACGCTTTAATCTAGGCGCACGCTTAGGGCAATGTTGTGGCGGTATGGCAACCTTGAGCTTTGAACCGATTGGTTTTAATCAACATCATCTCGTGCTATTTGGGGCAGGGCATGTCGCCAAAGCGTTAGTGAATATTGTGCAAACCTTGCCGTTTAAAATCACCTGGATCGATGAGCGTGAAGCCGAGTTCCCAACGCAGCTTGCGCCGAATGTTCATAAGTTAGTCAGTGATGATCCGGTGGGTGAAATTAAGCACATGCCAGCCAATAGCTACTACCTGGTGATGACGCATAATCATCAGCTTGATTTTGATTTAGCGCGTGAAATTTTAACTCACGATAAGTTTAATTATTTCGGCATGATTGGTTCTCAAACGAAACGCAAAAAGTTTGATATGCGATTAGCTCATCGCGGCTTTGAGCAAGATATGATCGAAAAAATGCAATGTCCAATTGGGATTTCAATGGTAAAAGGAAAGCATCCTGCGGAAATTGCCGTTTCGGTGGCGGGTGAGTTAATTGCTCATTACCAAGGCGAAGCACTGGAAGCCAAGCGCCCGTTAAATCATCTTTCATTAAAGAATAATGTCTTAGCAGGTTGAGCGTTCAAAAAGGAATACGCCTAATAGGCAAAGGATTGAAGAAAAGGAATCAATGAATGTCACAAGTCAAAACAGGTTATCGCAGTTCTATTATTCAACTGATTGCCGACCCAAGTGAAGTGGGTGTCGAGCAGGCTTATCGTTATTTTGATGACGGTTTGCTAGTGGTTGAAAATGGTTTGATTACCGATGTAGGTGATTATGTTGAAACGCTGGCTAAGCAAAATGGCGAGTTAGAGATGGTCAACTATCAAGATAAAATCATCACAGCAGGATTTGTTGATACTCATATTCATTATCCTCAAACCGGTATGATTGCTTCTTATGGTGAGCAACTGCTTGATTGGCTAGAAAACTACACTTTTCCCGAAGAAGAGCGTTTTAAAGATCCTGAATATGCCGCGAAAGTGGCGAAAATATTTTTAGACGAACTAGCCACCAATGGTACTACTACCGCATTGGTTTTTGGTACGGTGCACAAACAATCGGTTGATGTGTTTTTCCAAGAAGCCAAACGTCGTAATCTGCGAATGATCGCCGGTAAAGTATTAATGGATCGCAACGCGCCAGACTACCTCACCGACACACCAGAATGCGGTTACCAAGATTCAAAAGAACTGATTGAAAAATGGCATGACAATGGCCGTTTATCTTATGCGGTAACGCCACGTTTTGCGCCAACCAGCTCGCCAGAACAGCTCGATATGGTGGGTAAGTTGCTGCAAGAATACCCTAGTGTCTACATGCACACGCATTTATCGGAAAACAAACAAGAAATCGAATGGGTGAAATCTTTATTCCCAGAGCGAGAAGGCTATTTGGATGTGTATGATCACCACGGATTATTGCACCCAAGATCGGTCTTTGCTCACGGAGTACATTTATCGGATTGTGAATGTCAGCGTTTGTCAGATACAGGTTCTGCGATTGCGTTTTGTCCAACCTCTAACTTATTTTTAGGCTCAGGTTTGTTTGATTTAAACCGCATTGAAGAGTTTGGCATTCGAGTAGGAATGGGTACGGATGTGGGGGCGGGCACGTCATTTTCACTAATGCAAACCATGAGTGAAGCCTACAAAATTATGCAGCTACAACAAAAGAAACTACACCCGGTGAAATCGCTCTATCAAGCGACTCTAGGCGGCGCAAAAGCTTTATATCTCGATGATAAAATTGGTAGTTTAGAAGTTGGGAAAGAAGCAGACTTTGTAGTGCTAGAACCTAGTGCTACCACGTTAATGAAGTTTCGCATGCAGCAGGCCAAAACCTTGGAAGAGAAGCTATTCGTGCTAATGAGCCTAGGTGATGACCGAACCGTACATGCGACGTATATTTATGGTGATTTAGCTTATAAGGCCTATACCTAAGTTACTTGGGTATAAACGTCTGTTGAATAGAAAACCTTTAAAAACGAAACACCATACCAACGTTAGACTGGAATTGGTTCATCCAGTCTGACTCAAATTTAATATAACAATTGCTTGAGCTTTGGTTTGCATAACAGGCACTTTGCGAATCGTTATCGACAATTGTGCCTAACCAACGTATTTGCCCGGTTACCGCAATGTTGTCGGTAAATTTGTACTCTAATCCGGCGTAAATACTTGCTGCAAAACCATACTTGTTATCTGCCCAATCCACATCGGTATAAGAGCCACCCAAGCCGACACCTAAATAACCTAATGCATCATTATTGATTGGCATATTTAAGCGACTTTGTATCATCAAATATTGGATTGATGAGTCATAATCCAAAGATTCCAACTCATTATCTTGATAGGAATAGAACAGTCCGATCTGGCCATTTTCAACCGGTACTTCAATGGACAAACCGTAGCTTTCGCTTCCCTTTAAGTCATATTCATTGCCATTGGAATCTTCGACTTCGCCACCTAGGGTATAGCCAACCATTGGCGTAATAATCACATCAGCATAAGCCATTGTCGAAGTCATTGTCGCGGCTGCAACAACTAATAACCAGTTTCTATTATTCATTGGGAAATCCTAATCACATTCCATTGTGTTTAATTTGCCATCAAGCTTTAATCTGCCTGAAAAGAAGAGTGAAGTAAATCCGCCGTGCTTTAGTGGCGATTAACCTCATAACTTGTCTATTAATAATAGGCAAAATAATGTTTGGTTTTTGTGATAAATAGCTGTCATTCATATAAATTATTAATTTAACTTGGTATGCTGATTTGGTTTTCAAATAGTGAACAAGGATAAGTCATGAGACTGAATTCGCTGCAAGTGTTGTTGTTCAATATGTGCTGTGTGCCATTGGTTTGGGCAGAAGATCCTGAACAATCAGGCCAAGTGCCAGAAGGTAGTGTGTCGAGCGGTTATGATTTGTGTTTATTAGATAAAATCAAACAGCAACAAGACGATCAAACGGTTCAGAGCATCCGTGATGAATGTCAATTGGACATGGTTTCCCAAACCGATTCACCGGATAACAAACAAGAAAACTTAGCGGTTAACCGTCTCGAAACCGAGCGTAAAACCGCCTTTGAACCTTTTGTTATTACCGCTCACCGTTTGAATTATCTTTTACCTGTGACTTACAGCGATAATATCAATGACAAAGCTTATGAAGGCACCGATTGGTCTGAAGGGCTTGAGCATGCAGAAGCCGAGTTTCAAATTAGCTTTAAAGTGCCTTTAAACTATTCGGATCTAATGTTTGAAGGCGATGGTTTATTCTTTGGCATGACATTGAAATCATTCTGGCAGGTTTATGCTGATGACATTTCTCGCCCATTTCGTGAAACCAACTACCGACCAGAACTTTTCTATGTGACTCCAACTGCTTGGACACCATTTGGCGGCACCACGGCTTTTGGCGTCGGTATAGAGCATGAATCAAATGGACAAAGGCAGGATTTATCTCGTAGCTGGAACCGCGTTTATACCCAATTTTACTTTGCGAAAGATAACTTCTTAATTGCACTGCAACCTTGGTGGCGTATTCCTGAAAGCGAGAAAAATGACCCTAGTGATTCAAGTGGTGATGACAATCCAGATATTGAAGACTTCATGGGGCATTTTGAATTAACCAGTGTGTATAAATGGAATGATTTAGAGTTTTCCTTCTTAGGTCGTGAGAACTTTTCGACCCATAAAGGCTATGCCGAGTTAGGTTTAACCTTTCCTATTTGGGGCAAAGTCCGTGGTTATGCGAAATATTCAGCGGGTTATGGCAGTAGCTTAATTGATTACAACCAAAACCAACAAAGGGTAGGTTTAGGGATCGCCATTACAGGGATCTTATAAGTTTATATTGCTCATTTAATATTGTTGATGAAGGCTCGCTATACATCTTATAGCGAGCCTTTTTTATTTAAGAGAGAAGTAATTGAATAAAAAGTGAACCGCTTTCTAACTGGTACGTATTGCTTATTGATTAACGAGAAACAGTCAGCCGTCGTTTCTTTACATTTTGTTAGAAACAAGGAATTGAATATGAATCAGTTTATACAAAAGATCAGTTTAGCTGCGGTATTATTTGGTGTTACCCCTTTGGCGTTGGCGGATAATCGTGTTTGGGGCGATGACCAGGATGTGTCTAGTGGCACTGTCACTGCGAAGAAAATTCATGCTGATGACAATGGTTGGCTGGTGGTACATCGAACCGATAAAAACATGAAGCCCGGTCCTGTTGTCGGCTATTCTCCTGTGAAAAGTGGTGAGAACCATGATGTCACGGCGATCTTAACTGAGCCTGTAAAGTCAGGGGATATGTTAATGCTGATGCTTCATGGTGAAGCAGGTGGCATGAAAACAGGCGTTTTTGAGTACACACTTGGTGCCAAAGAAGATGGCCCCGTTCGTGTCGATGGTAAATTAGTTATGGTGACAGTAACGGCGAAATAGGGGTCGATAGAGAATATAGATAGGTGGCTATCTGTAACTCTGCTAAAATGAATGAGTATTCTAGGGCTGCCAGATGTGCAGCCCTTATTTATTGAAATGACTATTTAACCTTAGGAACGATTTTGACTAATAACGACATTTTACGCCGTATCCGCTACGCTTTTGATTTTAAAGATGCAGAGATGATTGCCATCTACGCCGCTGCTGATCATGAAGTTTCACGTTCACAAATAAGCGCTTGGCTAAAGAAAGAAGAAGATGCGGATTTTGTAAAGTGTACCGATAAAGAGTTAGCAATTTTCCTAAATGGTTTAATTAACACTAAACGCGGTAAGCGAGAAGGTGAGCAGCCTCAACCGGAAAACCGTTTAACTAACAATATGATTTTCATGAAGTTGCGTATTGCATTGAACATGAAAGCTGAAGATATTTTAGAGACGTTGAAATTGGTCGATTTCAATTTAAGCAAGCACGAGCTAAGCGCATTTTTCCGTAAGCCGGACAACAAACATTACCGTGAGTGTAAAGACCAAATTTTACGTAACTTCTTGTTTGGTGTGCAGCGTCAATTGCGCCCAGAACATACTGCTGAGTTTGAAGACTAAGAACCAGTACTTGGATCTAAATTTAAGGGCTGATAATCTGCACTTTTCAGGTTACTTCAGCCCTTTGTCATTTCAGTCTATCAATGGTTTTTCTTATGTCTCAATATACCTACATCGATATCCCATTCAATTTCAGACATACCTGTTGGTTTTGTGGCGAGCCATCTGCCAAGGCTTTTGATTTACCTAGAAACCCGAAAAATATTCATTTCTTAGCCCATGAACCAATGAGCATTCCTGCTTGTGAGGAATGTGCGGCCGTTCGAGTTGCCAGTGACGTATCTTCGATTTGGGCGGTGCGAGATCACGTTAAGCGTTCTCTAATGGATAAGTATTCAGATCACCTTGCTATCGGACAAAATTGGACCGAACAAGAACTGCAAGAATCTGAATTCTCAGGCGCATTACTTGGTGGCTTTGGCGAAAGTGCTTGGAAGATGTATGAAATCGCCCGAGATCGCCTTTCTTATCAAGGCTGGACCGTCGCGATTGATAGCATTCCGGTAGAAGGGGAAGATGAAACCTACGGCTTCGAATTCGATGGCGTGCGTTATATGTCGCTTAATACTTGTATCGAACACCTGATCAAATCATTGCGTTTGGATAAAGAGTTATTGCCAAGCTTAGTTGGCCTACTAGGGCCAGAAAAACTCGATTACGCGCTAAGAATTGCCAAACTCAATAAAGCAATTATTGGCTATCAACGAGACAAAATTCTTGATGAAGTTCGCCAACAACTGGACGATCAACAAGAGATCGAAAGACAAGCCAGTTTCGCCGGGGACTACTCCCGAATAGAAGCCGTTCATGTGGGAGATGGTGTCGCAACAGTGGAATCCATCCAATGGGCACTTAAAAACCAGATCATGACATTACCGGTATTATGCCAGCAAGAAGACGCATTTTTTGATGCATTTGCTCACCTAGGTGGCCCGCAATGTTACTTAAATTATTACGGCTTGCAGTTATATTTCGAAGCAAGACAAAACCCGCAATGGGTGCAAGATAATGATCCCAATGCCGAGTGGTTTGTGGGATAGATAAGTGGCTGTTATTTTTTAATGCAGCCACTCATTAAAATTGTCATTTTTAATCTAATAACCACTTTCCTAATATCATCACAGTACTATGTTTCAAAACATGGCAAATTGAAGCATTGAATCCGATAACATCTGTATGGGAATAGGACTAGACCGGTATGGAAACTGAAAGACTCTATCTAAGCCCTCCTCGTTTAAAAGACCAACCCGCCATGCTTGAAGCGATCTTAGAAAGTCAGGCTGAACTGAGTCAGTTTCTTGATTGGGTGCCTTTTGCTTTAACTGAAGAACAATCGATAGAAGCGACCAAGCAAGCCATGGTTGATTTCGATAATTTTGAAAATGAATTGCGCTACTCCCTGTTAGATAAAAATTCAGGAAAGTTTGTTGGCATGATTGGACTGATTATTCGAGATAAAGGCGTCCCTTATTTTGAAATTGGTTATTGGTTGCGTAGCTCTTGTGTAGGGTTTGGATATATCACTGAAGCAGTACAAGCGTTGGAGATTCATGCATTTGAGAATTTAAAAGCACAAAGGGTTGAGATTCGAGCTGCGGCAAGTAATACAAAAAGCTGTGCGGTTGCTGAACGTGTAGGTTATCAGCTAGAAGGGACGCTATATAATGCACGCCGACTACCCTCCGGTGAACTTGATAATACCGTCATATACAGCAAAACGAGGCTGTAATAGTGAACGACTAGTCGTTTCTTGTACATTGTTGTTGATGATGTGTTGCTGGATTGTATAAGATGGTGTTTCATTCATAAATTGATACATTTAAATGCACTCTCTCGTTCATAAGCTTTCTTCTCATAGTCAAAAAGTCTTTTCTCGCTTATTGCTACAACTTGGTATTAATCATGCCAGTAGTCAGGCAATTTCAACCATTCCTCTTGCTGAGCGAATGAAAGTCGCATTAACTGCATTCATTGCTATTTTTATCGTGGTGTTGGTGAGCCAGCAAGTACAAGATCAAGATGCCATGTTGGTGTTGCTTGGTTCGATGGGCGCTTCTTCTGTTATCTTGTTTGCTCTACCGAGTAGTCCATTAGCTAAGCCTTGGCCGTTTTTGGTGGGGCATTCCATGTCGGCGGTGATTGGTTTTGTTTTAACGTTTTTCATGTCTGATTTAGCTTTGCTAGCCGCGTCAACCATCGCTTGCGTGTTGATGGTGATGTACATCTTAGAATGTATGCACCCTCCGGCAGCAGCCACCGCTTTAGTGCCTGTTCTTGCCGCGCAACATACCGATGTCGAGATCAATATTCTCTATCCCATTCTGATTAACATAGTGGTGTTTTTTATCGCGAGTCAGATACTCAATCGCTTGATTATGAAAAGGCGCTGGCTGCCAGCTAAACCAAATTATGATCCTGTACATCTGCATAATAATCAAACTCCGCTGAAGCGTTTGGGTTTGCAATCCGAAGATTTAATGCAGGCCATTAACAGTTTTGACAGTGTATTAGCGGTCAGCCAAGAAGAATTAGAATCGATTTACCAACAAGCACAGAAACTCGCTTATCAACGCCGTAGTGGTGAAATTTTAAGTCGAGATATTATGTCTGCCGATGTCATCACGGTAGGGGAAGATATGCCACTTGGCATGGCGTGGAAGATCTTACACAAGCATAAAATCAGCATGCTACCCGTGGTGAATGAGGAACGTGAATTACTTGGCGTGATCTCTAGTGTCGACTTTTTGAAAAACTTGTCCGTACCAAGCTATGCAGGGTTATTGAAACACTTGAACCGCATGCTGGTAAAACGTAAGCACCGAAAAGAAGTGAATAATAAAGTAAAAGATTTGATGGTAACGGATGTAATCGCCGTGAAAGATACCGATCATATCGTGGCACTGGTGCCTTTGCTTTCCGATATCGGCTTACACCATATTCCGGTATTGGATGCTGAGCAGAAGTTATGTGGCATCATTACTCAGTCGGATCTGATTGGCGCGCTGTATTCAGTGAATCAGAAATCGTAGGGTATTAAGAGCGGATAGTAAGCTGATACTGTTTATAAAATCCGTTGAATGTATGAGTGTTAAGTGTGAATTAGGAGTACTCTTTAATTTTCCGTAGGGCGCCGCCAACAAAGGACTTATAGTTTTTAATATCTTGTTCGTTCAATGAGAAAATGTGGTTATTTGCATTAATGGCGATTTTTTTGTTGAATTCAATGGCTACTGATTCATCTATTTCGATTAAGCCGCTTTCAAATCGGTGAGATTCAGTAATTATATATGAATACTGAGGTGAAATTGGGTAGTACACGTCCATACTCTCAGGTGGTTTAAACTCATTGTCATTAACACAAGAATGGACGTTGATTACAGGTTGATCTGAGGTAATAAAGTTAGAACTCGTACTATTTTTGAGTAAGGTGTGGTTCTCATTAAGGCGACTTGAATACAAACTTAGCCCTATATTCATGCCAAACATATAGCTGAAAAACCACCAAGCGTGCTCCATTATCTCCCCAAGTTCAGGGCTATTTCTTTTCATCCCAGTAATGCAACGGACTTTGAAGTTTTTTGTTCTAGCTATTTGGTGTCCAAGATACATAGTGAATGAAATCATATTCTGGTCATTTTTAAGAACTTCAATATTTCCTTGAGCTAATTCTTCGAGAATATGTGCAGAGCTACTCTCATGTGCTGTATGTAAGTTTTCCAGTAGGTTAGACTTAGCCGCTAGAATTGCTTGCTCAGATTCACTACTTTGGTTACTAGACCTTCTATAGGCATATTCTAACTTTTGAACTTTCAAAAAATCCTCAAGATAACTTTGGTGCTGTTCTTGTAATTTAGTTGGTGATTGAGAGGAGAACATCAGAATTGCATCTATGTGCTTTTGCTCTAGTGAAGTTAGTTGGTAAAAATCCTTTTCCACCACCAAGCCTCTGACACTAGTACGGTCAATATTGCCTCTACTAGTGACACAAAATAAATCTCTGCGATTAGCTGACCACCTCAATAGGTAATTAGCCCAAACATAGTGATGTTTTCGCTTAGCTTGTAGGTCTTTTTCCAAGAGTTTCCCTTAATTTTTTTGATACGTTATCAAACTGGCAAATCTACCCTCAAACTCTTTTATCTTCCGACAACAAAGAGTTACCTAAAAAGGCTGGTAGTAAATAGAGTAGGGTGAGTCGAATAATATGATTCATCATTACAAAAGCCGGCTCTAATCCTAGTAGTATGGCGACTGCGGTCATCGACTCTAAGCTGCCCGGCACCCAAGATAAAGCCAGTACCGAAAAGGAAATGTTGAGCAGTTGGCTAAAGATAAATGCCATCACTAAAGTGACACCGCAACTGAGTAACGTCACCATCATGCCCGATCGAACACTGTCGATGGTTTCTTGTAGCGTAATTCCTTGCATTCTGAGTCCCACAAAGCCACCAATCAGCGCCATTGAAATCAGTAAGAATAACTCCGGTACTTGATAAGTGTATTGGGGTAATGCTGAATTCAACCCTGCGGTGAGTAGCATGGCGGTTAACATAAATGGCGCTGGTATGCCGATTTTATCGAGTAGTATTCCAGCAGCGAATGCAGCAAGGCTAATTCCAAATAACAGTAGATAAGAGGCGCTTTGTACGTGGGTGAGTAGCTCCGTCGGAGCCTCGGTCGCCGCTTGATTAAAAATCGCAATAATACTGGCTAGAACCATTAAGAAGATCAGCCGAATTGAGTGGGTGAAAATCACTCGATAAGATGGTTTTTCTTGCGCATCGGTCATCACAATTATTGCAGCCAGAGCACCGGGAACCGCGCCGAGAAAAGCTTCTGTACGACTCCAATTACAACGTTTGGTTAGCCAGAAATAGCCAATAACAATCTGGCTAGTCATGCAGCATAAAAGGCCAATTAAGACGCCAATGCTTAAACTTGAAAACCAATCATTGATATTGATGATTGCGCCGACGCTGATGCCTAACACAATTTGAATAACTGTGAGAATCTGCTTGGGAAATGAGAGCTTTGGATACACGCGACCGGCAATCAAAACTGCAAGCATTGCCCCGAGCATTTCACCAATAGGAATGTGGGTTAAATAGCCAATTAACCCACCGAGTAGCGCAATAATAAAAGTCATCAAAGTTGGCATGTTGAATTCTGCATCGTAGTCAGTCACTTAGGCATAATATAAAGAAAATCTTCCTTCTGTGTCATATTATTTAGCTTTATCTACAGATTCAACATTGTCTATGTTAAGTACTTACCGCTATTTTTTTAGACCGATGATGCGCAAGATAAAATAAGGTAGGTACTAAATAAAAAGATAACAGGGTAGTGAGTACGGTCCCACCCGCTATTGCAATGGCAAATGGCGGCCAGAAACCACCACCGGCGAGAATTAATGGAATAAAGCCACCGACGGTAGTAATGGTGGTTGAGCTAATATGTCGACCACAGGACACAACACCGCGAACAATAGCGGGTTTATTCGCCTCACAAGCTTCTTGATTTTGTTTTAACTCTGCCAGTATGACAATGGCAGCATTGACGGCTAACCCGACAACCCCGAGCAGCCCAATAATCACGGTAAAGCCAAATGGGTAGTTGAAAATGTAAATAGACAATAACCCCAACCCTGATGATAAAAAACCAACTAAGAAGATGATTGCGCTGAGTTTAAAAGAGTTAAATGAGATGACCACTACGACAAACATTAGGGTAAATACCATCAATAAATTTGACATCAGCTTAGCCACGGAATCATTGCGCTCTGAAGACTCACCTCCAATTTCTACCCAATAGCCTGGTGGGAGATTTTCAATATACTTGTTCAGTTTTGGTGTAAATAAATCCAATGCCGCTTGTGGGATCACGCCAGCTTCAACATAGCCTTCAATCGTATTTAAGCGTAAGCCATTGAGGTGTGGAATTTCACCTGTTGTGGGCACTAAAGTAAGTTCGGCTAATGACGACAAACTGATCCCTACATCATTATTTTGATGTGGGAAATAGAGATTTTTTAGTTGAGATAAGTTTTCCCTTTCTGCGTCATTCACTCGCACTTTTATAGGTATTGATTCGGTGCCATCGATATAAGAACCTTGCTCGATACCGGTTAAAGAAGCATTTAATAATTGAGCGATTCCTCTTAAAGTAAAACCTTGAATATCCGCTTCATCTTTAATGGTTGCTTTTATCTTTGGCGCGCCGGCTAATAAGGTTTCTTTGGTGTGGGTGACAAACGGTGTTTGCGCCATTAGTAGCCGGATATCTTCTCCGTAGGTTTTGAGGCGGTCAAGGTTAGGCCCAAATATTCTGACTTCAATAGGGGCATTAAATGGAGGACCTTGCTCAAGTTTTCTTACTAGAATTTGAGCTTGTGGGAATGCCTTGTTCACTTGACTTTGAATGATCGGAATTAAGCGATTGGCTGATTGATAGTCACTGACTTTCACCATCGCTTGAGCGAAATTAGGTGTGTTCATTTTACCGCTGAGCATATTGTAATAAAACGCCGGAAAGTTCTCCCCAATCATCCAATTTACTTGTTCAATCTCAGGGTTCATTTTCAGTAATTCGTTGACCTCTTTAGCGGTATCCTGAGTGGCGTAAATCGTGGATTGTGGTGGCATATAAACTTGAATTTCAAACATGTCTCTATCAGCTGGTGGAAAAAATTGCGTGGTGAGGTGGCCCATAAAGTAGAAGCCCGAAAACGGCAAAATAAGCATGAGAACGACCGTTTTAAACGGAGAGGCCAATGACCAGTGAATCGATCGAGCAAACCAATGACTAAGAGAAGGCGTCGATATTCCTGTTTGATACCATTTAAATGACGCATTTTTTCCTTCTACGCTTGCTGTTTTAGGAAAAAATCGGCCAGCTAAGCTCGCGATTATTGTATGGGCGATGACATAAGAGCTGATTAATGAAAATGAGACGGTCATGGCAATGGCACCTACAAATTCACCCGTGGCACCCGGCATTAAAAAGATGGGTGCAAAAGCTAAAACGGTGGTTAATGTAGAGCCTAGTAAGGGAATCCAGAGTGTTTTAACGGCTCGATATGAGGCTTGTAATTGAGTCACTCCTTTTTGCCGTAAGCTTTGTATGGTATCGACCATGACAATGGCGTTATCAACCATGATCCCGAGTGCGACAATTAACCCTGTGACAGACATTTGATTAATCGGAATGCCGGTAAAATTCATCATTGCCAGTGTTGAAAGCGTTGTGAGAGGCAAAGATATTGCGACAATGACGGCACCGCGCCAACCTAAGGTAAAAAGGAGGACTAATAAAATCAGGCTAAGCCCTAGTAGCATACTTTTTATCAGGCTAGATAATCTTGCTTCAGTGTAATCTTGTTGGCTAAACAGTTGTGTCAGCTTGATATTACTCGGTAAGGATTGCTCAAACTGAGTGAGCTTCTCGTTGACGATATTGGTCCATAAATCCACTCGCCATTCAGGTAGCATGCGAATGGCGACGATAATGCCTGGTTCACCATCGATTAACGCAATATTGGTACTTGGGTAACGAGCGTCATGTTTTATTGTTGCAATGTCACCTAAGCGAGTGATATCACCATTTTGAGTGGTATTAATCGGGAGCCTTCTTAATGCATCCAGTGAGTCAGTCGCGGTATTTAATTCTAATGAAAAGCGGTGCTGCCGATTAAAGATTTCACCGGCAGAATTTTTTGCATCACCACTTTGAATTTGATTACTTAAACTTAAGGCGGAAGCTTTCAGTTGACTGATATTCGACGAATGAATATTGATGAGGATTTCTTCATCAGGATTGCCATATTCATCGACAAAATCGGTACCTGCTAGATTACGCATTTGCATGGCTAACTCTTTGGCGTAACGGTTAATCGTTAGCAAATTAGCGGGACTATCATGCTGCCATGTTAAGGCCGTGAGTATGGTAAATGCATAAGTGTGGTCACTACTGAATATAGGTTCATTCACGCCTTGAGGCAGTTGTCTTGAGGCATCATCTAGTTTATCTCGAACCTTCGACCATATAGGTTCTGGATCTGTGACTTGGTCATGTAACTCAATCGTTAAACTTGAGACTCCATCTTTCGATACTGATGAGATTTCTTTTATTTCACTGATCCCTTTTAATGTGGTTTCGACCGGCTCGGTAACCAGTACTTCAACCCTTTGCGCCGTTGCTCCAGGGAATAGGATGTTAACGTTGGCAAAGCGGTTGCTGATGATGGGATCTTCAATTCTAGGCAGTGAATATAAGGCAGCACTACCTGATACAATCAGTATCGCAATCAGCAATATAAGTAGGCGTGAATTGGCTAGTATGGCTTTCATTGCTGAGCCTCCAATGCACCTTGACTTGGTGATGCTGACGACAACACAGGATCTTTAGTCGCAATAGAAATGTCTTGCCCAGGGACAATGCGATGTAGTCCCTCAGTGACAAATTTTTCATCATTAGAAATTGCTCCGCGAATATAGGCATGATGGCTATTGGCATAGATAACCTCAATGCTGCGCCGCTCTGTGGTTAAGTGCTCTTCATTCGGCACCACGACATATACGTTCCATGTTCCTCTGATGCCATTAGTTAATGCGGATAAAGGCACCCAAAAGCCGCTGATAGGTTGTGATTCTTGAAAAACTAGGTAGCCAATTTGACCATTCACCCAATTTTGAGTCTCTGGCAATTCGAAGTGTAAGTTCACCGTTCTTGATTGTTTATCAACTTCGGCTCCAGAGTTAATTCGTTCAATGGAGTAACGTTGATCATTTATATCGACTTCAAATTGCGTCTGTTTGGCCAATGCTGTGCGGTATTTAGTGGGAATGCCGACATGCAGTTCGGGCTTTTCATCGGAGAGTAAAGTGACAGTAGGTGAGCTAAGAGTGACAATATCGCCTAGTGAGATAAAACGAGAGCTAATCACACCAGAGTAGGGAGCGGTTAAAATCGATTTTTGTTGTTCTAATAAGTTTGCTTTGAGCCTTTCATTCAGTTCTAGGGCGTTTGCTTTTAGGACATCAATTTGGCTTGTCAGATCATCAATATTGGCATCGGCACTGAATCCTTTACTTTTTAAATGACTTTGACGCTGAAGCTTTTTGTTAGCCAAATCTAGCTCAGCTCTGATTCTACTTTGTTGAGCCTGAATTTGCTTTTGTTGGCTTTCTAACATATCGGTATCAAGTTTTATCAATACCTGGCCCTTTGACACTTTTTCACCGATTTGAACGTGAATGCTCGATACTTTTCCGCTACGTTCAAAACCTAAGTTTGCTTGTTGGTTAGCAGAAACTAAGCCAAGAAAACGATGAGTAATGGGATAGCTGTTTTCTTGGTGTAAAATTGAGACAGATACTGTCATCGGTGGATTATTGTTTATAGTGTCAGGGGTAGCTTTAGAAGTAGCAGGCGGCTCAGGATCACTTTCTGTACATGCAGAGAGCATTGTTACAGAAACTATCATCATGAGTATTGCAGTACAAAATTTCATTGGGTGCTTTCCTTAGCAGCGTTTACCTGCCATTACTTGAGGGTGTACTTCCGTTGTTCTGAGTATTTATAAAATTCAGCTAGAATAAAAATAGAAGCACATGTTGACAGTGTCAACATTGGTGGGAGCGTTAATTAAACACGGTGAGCAATAACAACGAATTAACTGCAGCTTTTGTAGCGTAATTATTGGGGATTTTTAGTAAGGAACGAACATTGCCAGAGCTTATTGAGAAGAAAAAAGAGTCGAAAAATACATCGAATTATCATCATGATGATCTGCGATCTAAGATTATTCTTGCAGGCGTAAAAAAGTTAAAATCTGATGGAATTCAATCTATTACATTACGTGGCATTGCTACGGAGTTAGGTGTGTCTCGCACGGCGCCATATCGCCATTTTAAGGACAAACATGCCTTGCTCTGTGCCATTGCTAGTGAGGGTTACACTCGTTTTACGCAAAAGCTCAAGCAAGCCAGTGATTTATATCCAGAGTCTCAACCTCAAGAAAAATTACAAGCGGCTGGCAAAGCTTATTACGAGTTTGCTGCTCAATATCCGGAATATTATAAACTGATGTTTAGTTTATCGAACTTACAATATTCTTCGGACCCTGAGCTTGATCAGAGCTCGCAAGAGTCTTTCCAATTTCTTTGTGATCTTCTGTTGTTGTGTCAGAAAGCGGGCGTCGTCAAGCAAGAAGATGTGATGTTACAAGCGCACTTTGTGTGGGCATCATTACATGGTTATTGTAGTTTGATTTTTGACCAAGAATGTAGACAAGTTCAATCACTGATTGATGAACAAGCTTACTTTTTAACGAAGATTATTACCGCCATAAAATGATGGTTGGCCATGGTTCTAAGCGGTAAATATAACGGTTAAGACAAGCCGTTCTTTTATGATTTTACTTCAGCCCAGATACTTAAGTTACCTAGGCTAGTCAGGTTACCTAGACTACTGGTAAGGGTTCAATGACAATAAGTCTGGATACTTTAATTCAATATTAAGACATTCAACACTTTGCTGTGCATTGATTCTTTTATTATCTTCGCCATTTTTGACAAACAGCGGAGCCGGTAAACCAATCTGTTTCGCCATAGCTTGATAATATTCTTCACGGCTAGGGTGCGAATGAGCGGCTAAGTGCAGTACTTTTTGAGCGGGCCAGTGATTTATGAGTGAATGAATTGCGGTGATAATGTCATGCTGGTGGATCAGGTTTACTGGCGTTAATCCATTTTCTAAAGGCTGACCAGTGGATTCATAGCGTTTGACAATATGTTTGGCTGGATGACGATCTGGCCCAATTAAACCAGATAAACGCAACACGACTAGGTTATCTTGCCACTCTTCCCTTAACCAATTTTCTAACCATACATGCGCATGACCAGATTCCGTATTCGGCGCGGTTGGTGTGTCTTCGGTTATCTCGCCTTGGCAATCGGCATAAACGCCTGTGGTGCTGATAAATAATATCTTTTTAGTGCCTGCTTGTTTTGCAATATGCGATAAGCTCTGTATTTTTCGTTTGAAATCTTCGGCACTATTAGGGTAACGACCTGGTGGTACATTGATCACCAGTAGATCTGTGGCAAAAGCCTTTTGTAAGGCGGCTTGCTGTTGAGTGTCTAGCTGGTTTTCATCTACGGGTAAAACCAAAGGCAAGCCTTGAATGCCAAAGGTGGCTAAGGCTTGAGCATCGATATGAGATTGCTTGGTGCCATAGACAGTGTGCCCTTGTGCAACCAATGATTTGGCTAGTGCGAGCCCAAGCCAGCCGCAGCCACAGATGGTGATTTGTTGTTTATCCATATCGTTTTTCATCCAAATTGAGTTAAATCGTACTATGTCCCAAACCATTAATGATTTTACCGTAAAAACTTTGATTGATAGTGAATTGATCGAGCAGCAAATGCAATGCAAAGAATGGCTTTACGACTTTAACCATTCACGCCCAAGAGAGCAGGATCTAAGAAAAGAATTGCTGGGTAAAATTTTGAATAACTACCAAGGCACTCATATTGAGCCGCCATTTTTATGTGATATGGGAAAAAACTTTACCATAGGCAAAGGTGGTTTTATCAATTATGGCTTAACGGTATTGGATATTGCCCCTGTCACGATTGGTGACTATGTATTGATTGCACCGAACGTGCAACTTTGTGCGGCAAGTCATCCGATTATCTTACGTGAACGTATTGAACCGTTCGCTTGTGGCGATCCGATTACCATTGGTGATTGTGTCTGGATTGGCGCCGGTGTGATTGTATTGGGTGGCGTAAACATTGGCAGTAACAGTGTGATTGGCGCAGGCAGTGTGGTGACAAAAGATATTCCCGACAATGTGATTGCAGTGGGTAACCCATGTCGAGTGATTAAAACCATCGATCATGGCAAAATGCCCACTCAAGAAGATATCGATGCTTTAATCGAAAAGTATCAGCTAGAAGGTTGGGATTAATCCGTTGTTAGAATCAAAGAACACTCAAACATTAATGCTTATTCGAGGTTTACCGGGGTCGGGGAAGTCCACATTAGCGAAGCAATTATCGCAAGAACAAGGCGCAGTACATTTAGAAACAGATATGTACTTTGTTGAAGCGGATGGCGAATATCGTTTTAACCCGTTAAAGCTCGAACAAGCGCATCAATGGTGTCAGCAACAAACCGAGCACCATTTAAAACAAGGTCAGTCAGTGATTGTGTCGAATACTTTCGTGCGTCACTGGGAAATGAAAGCCTATAAAGAGATTGCTAAGCGTTGTCAGGTGGAATTAGTGATCCATGCATGCAAAGCAAACTACGGCAGCATTCATGATATAGAGGCGACTACCATCTCCAAAATGAAAGCCAAGTGGCAGCCGTAGCCAAAAATAATAAGAATTCAGTCAAGGAGTCGATAAAGAATGAATCAAACCATAGAGCAAGTTGAAGGTTTTTCCAATGACAGTCATCAAGCTGTTCGCACCATGTTGCAACAAGCGCTGCATGATCAAAAACAAGCGTTTAATCAGCATGGACAAGAAAGCTACGAAGAGCGTAAAGCCCACCTAGAAAACTTAAAAAGTCTATTAATGGAAAACCGTCAGGCGATTTCTGGCGCGATTAATAAAGACTATGGCAATCGCTCTCATCATGAAACCTTATTTGCTGAAGTGATCACGGTTGCTGATGATATTTCATCGACTATTAAACACCTCAAAAAATGGATGAAAGTTCAAAAGCGCAAAGTCGATCATACGGTATATTTTGGCGCGAAGAATAGAGTGATTCCGCAAGCCGTTGGGGTAGTGGGTTTTATCGTGCCTTGGAACTTTCCGATTAACTTAAGCTTTGCTGGTTTGTCGGCAGCCTTTGCGGCGGGTAACCGTGCCATGGTGAAAATGTCGGAAAACTCGATTCATTTAACTGAGTTATTGAAAGAGTTAGCGCCCAAATACTTTAAGCCAGAAAAACTGCAGTTCTTCACTGAAACTGGGGTAGTCGGGATTGAGTTTTCGAAATTGCCTTTTGATCATTTGATGTTTACTGGATCAGGCGCAACGGGGCGTAAAGTGATGGCCGCCTGTGCTGAAAACCTAACCCCAGTGACGCTTGAACTAGGTGGCAAATCGCCAGCGGTTATCGATCCGAATTATTCGATGAAAAAAGCCGTAGAACGCATTATGTTCGTTAAACAATTCAACGCCGGGCAAATTTGTACCAATGTTGACTATGTTTTTGTTCATCAAAGCCAACGTGAAGATTTTATCAAGGCGTCACAAAAGTGGGTGAAGAAACATTGCCCAGATATTCAGCATAAAGATTTCACATCAATCATTGATGATACCGCTTTCCAACGTTTGGTTGATACGGTGGAAGAGGCTAAAGCCAAAGGAGCGACCGTCATCAACTTAAGCGAACAGGATGCGGATGCCACGACTCGTAAATATCCTTTGACGCTTATTTTAGATGCCAGTGACGATACAAGCATTGCGCAAAGAGAAACCTTTGGTCCTATCCTAATGGTGAAAACCTACCAGCAACCAGAAGAAGTGATTGATTACATTGTTCAACGTGATCGCCCGTTAGCTTTCTATCCATTTAGTGATGATAAGGCGTTGGTCGATCGTTATATACAATCGGTGTTGTCTGGCGGGGTGAGCGTTAATGATGCGCTGTTCCATGTTGCACAGCATGATTTACCGTTTGGTGGTATTGGTGGCAGCGGGATGGGGCACTATCACGGTTACGAAGGGTTCTTAACCTTTTCCAAAATGCGTCCAGTGTTCTATCAAGCCAACTTCTCTTTTATGAAGTTTATGGCGCCGCCTTATGGGAAGTTTGCCACTCGTGCGATGGATTTTATCGTCAAAAGAAAGTAATACTTTAACGGAGAATAAAAAATACCCCTTGAACGTTTTGCTCAAGGGGTAATTCATATTCGGTAGCCAGTATTCAGTTGAAATGTAGTGATTGTCTGGAGAGGCTATTTTTCAGAAGAATCTTCGCTAAGATAATGCTTCAACATTTCTTCATAGCTTTCGACGCTTTGTGCACCGGTTAAGCCTTTTTCATTGTTAAACACAATCGTCGGCACACCAGAGATATCCATTTCACGCCATTGGTCTTCAATCACATCTAGCTTATCGTGTTCAGCAGTATCATGTAGGTAGGCGATCATTTCATCGACTTCTAGGCCCACTTTCTCACCGATATCTAGCAATACATCAGTATCAGAAATATTTTTGCCATCGGTAAAGTAAGCGGTGAAAAGAGCGATTTTAAGCTGAGTTTGTAAGCCTACTGAGTGAGCGTAGTCTAATAGAATATGACATTGGCGAGTATTGTAGATTCGGGTTTCGTCGGTAAAGTTAAACTCGAAGCCGACAGATTTTCCAAACTCGATTAAACGTTGGCGATTTTGCTCACTTTCTTCGGCTGAAGCGCCATATTTTCTCGCAATATGCTCACGTAAATTTTCGCCTTCTGGCGGCATATCTGGATTTAGCTCAAACGGATACCATTCAATATCGATACGATCTTGCCAGTTGTTTTTAACTACGGCATCTTTAAGGTGTTTAACCCCAATGACGCACCATGGACAGACCACGTCAGAAATAATATCAATTTTGAGTTTCGAATTAGACATACCACTACCTTGTCGGAAATTTTTAAATTCGATTCATTATGAAAGATCCAATGCTACAGTCAAGTTGTAAGCGTGACTTTATACGTTTCGATAGGCTAGGTGAATAAAATGCAAGGAATCGCATGAAAACACAAATAATCAGCGAAAATACCATTATGGTGTATTTTACTAACACCATAGATGCTGAAACCTCAGAGAAAGTGACTCAAGCCCTCTACTCTCTGCAAAGCTCGCTGGGCGATTGTATTCTTGATGCGATTCCTTCCTACCACTCGATTCTTATTACCGTCGATATCCTACAAACGAGCATGAGTGACTTTCAGCAGCAAGTGGAAGCGTTACTCAATCAGCCTTCTTCTACTTCTATATCGTTACAGCATTTAGAGATCGAAGTGCCCGTCTACTATGGTGAAGAAGTGGCGTTAGATGCGGCTGAGATTTGTGAACATAGTGGTTTATCATGGTCGGAAGTAGCAGAAGTACATAGCCAGACAAACTACCGAGTCTATGCGATTGGATTTGCCCCGGGCTTTGCTTATTTAGGCAACCTAGATAGTCGCTTACAAATGCTGAGAAAAAGCACACCTCGAGCCAGAGTTCCCAAAGGTAGTGTCGCAATAGCTGAGCAGCAAACCGCTGTCTACCCTAAAGCTTCACCCGGTGGTTGGCATATTATTGGCCGCACTCCAATCTCGCTAGTGGATTTTGAGCGAGACAATTTGTCGCTGTTTTATATTGGTGCGCAGGTTCGTTTTAAGCCAATCACTCGGAAAGAATTTATTGATATGGGCGGACAAATTGAAGCAGATGGTGGGATACATTCATGACATTAAAAGTACTCAATGCTGGCCCATTAAGCTTGTTGCAAGATACTGGGCGAATGGGCTTTCAAGGAATAGGCGCAGCAGTCGGTGGGCCGATGGATGAACATGCTTTTCACTGGGCGAATCATCTACTTGGCAATGATATGAATGTCGCGCAAGTAGAAATTACTCTAGGCCTGTTTCAATGCGAGTTTAGTCAGCCAACACAAATAGCACTGACTGGCGCGGATATGCTTGCTGAACTGGATGGCGCTCCAATTCAACCTTGGGCCAGTTACCATGTTAAAGCGGGCTCTATTTTAAAATGCAAAACGGCTCGACAAGGCATGCGCGCGTATTTAGCCATTCAACATGGTTTCGAGATTAACCAAGTATTAGAAAGTTGCTCGACTGTAATGCGAGATGAAATCGGTGGCTTACATGGCCGAGGTGAACCGCTAACTAAAGGTGATGAAGTTTCTTATCACGCCGCTGAGCACGATCTACTGCGCCAAGTTCCAACCGAGTTTATTCCACACTATCCAGAATTAGCCGCGACAACGACTCCTTGCATACTAGATATGATTGCCACTTATCAATATGAACAGTTTTCCCAAGCCGCCCGAAAGCAGTTTTTGAACGGTACTTATACCGTCAGTCCTAATAGTGATCGAATGGGCTATCGGTTATCCGGCGATAGCGTTGAATATGACGGTGAAAGTTTAATTTCCGAAGGTATTGCACTCGGCGCGATCCAAATCCCAAGTGACGGTCAACCAATCGTGTTAATGGCCGATCACCAAACCATAGGCGGCTATCCCAAAATCGGCTGCCTAACCAGAACAAGCATCAGTAAACTCGCCCAATACCCACCAGGTACAAAGGTTCAGTTTCAATTGGTTGAACGCGAGAAAGCAGAGCAGCAATATAGAGAAATGTTGAGGTTTTTTGTGGAGTAGCCTAAGAGAAATAGCACTATCAATCCTATGTTTTAATAAGATTAGTAGGTTGCTATTTTAAATTATTTTTTCAAAATTAATATAATATATCAATGTAAACAATGAATTACCTTTCGCTATAAACTTGTAAACCAATTCTCAACGTACCTTCCTTTTCTAATATCAATACTTATCCATGAATATCGAATAGTTGAATCACTGTGTTGATTTTGGACCTTGATCATAATTCATTAAATTAAATCTACGTATACATTGATTTAATTTAATGTGTAACTAGAATGTAACGAGAAGGTTAAGTTGTACTTCTTCGAACTCTACATATAAAAAGGATAATATTATGTTTAAACATTCAGTAACGGCTATCGTTATGGCTGCGACGATTGGAATATCCATTAGTTCAAAAGATGTGCAAGCTCAGACTTTACTTAAAGTTCAAACCTCGACTCAGTCTGGTGGCTTCTCATTTAAATACATGAATGAGAATTGGATTCCTAAGTTGGAGTCTATGTCTAATGGCGAGCTAAAAATTGAATTAATGCCAATTAACTCTGTCATGCCAAGAAATAAAACCCCTGAAGGTGTGGCCCTTGGCGTGCTTGGTGGTGATTTAACTTCAATTTCTTACTTTAGTGGCCGCAATCCTGCCTTTGCTATTTTAGGCGATCTTATTGCGGGGTATGACACACCACAACAAGTACAAGACTTTTGCCGTAATGGCGGAGGAGCCGAAGCTCTGCAAGAGACCTGGGATAAGATCAAACCAAATTCCATTCATGTGATTGGGTGTGGTGCAGTATCGAAAGAAGCATTAGTTGCTAAGGTTCCGATTCGCCATGTTGATGATCTTAAAGGCATTAAAATCCGCTCTCCAGAAGGTTTGGCAGCTTCAGTATTCCGAGCGGCAGGAGCAAGCCCTGTGAATATCCCATTTTCAGAAGTGTTCACTTCATTAGAGAAAGGGGTTGTTGATGCAGCTGATGCGTCCGCTTATGTCAATAATGACCAAAATGGCTTTAACCAAATAGCTAAATACCCACTGTATCCAGGAATACATTCGATGGCGGTGCATCAATTCACTGTTGGTCAAAAAACGTGGAAAAAGTTAACGCCTGAGCAACAAGAGACGTTGCAAGAATGGTTTTATGCTTCGTATGCTGATTTGCTCCAAGCACTGGATAAGCAAGATAAAGAGTTGGTAGCGCGCGATCAGCAAGATCCACAAATTGAAGTCATCAATTGGCCACAAGAAGACCGAGATGCATTCCGCAAAATAGCCCAAGGCGCATGGGAAGAAACCGCAGATAAATCCCCAGAAGCTAGAAAAGCCTTAGATGTTCATTATAACTACATGAAATCTAAAGGGTTGCTTTAGTTTAATTTAGGTGGGGCTCGCCCACCTTTTTAAGAAGGAAACAGTATGACTAAGCATAGTCCAAGAGATTCTGTGGGGAAATTCAGTCATTTTATCGGCAAAAGCTGCGGAATCCTTTATCTCACAGCGGTGTTATTAGCTGTGACAGAGGTAATTCTACGTTATGTCTTTGAATCACCCAGTGCATGGAATTTAGAAATCGTGATGGCGTTATGTGGTACGGCTTGGCTCTTGAGTGTGGGCGCTGTAACTCAACAACAACGTCATATCACAGTAACGGTGATGGAGTTAGTTGTTGGACAACGAGTTTGGCGCAAAATGCAAAAACTTGCCATTGTGATCAGTATTGTCGCTGTGCTGGGGCTTGCTTGGTCTGCCTGGGAGCCTGCATTGCATAGTTTCAGTTATTTAGAACGTTCTGGTAGTGCCTTTAATCCTCCATTACCGAGTTATTTAAAGGTGTTATTACTGGTAGCGTGTTTTTTATATCTCATTCAATTGTTAGCGAACCTATTCACAACTCAACATTATGTAGAAGGGGAATGATATGGGTATTGAATTAATCACCCTACTTATCATTTTAAGTTTATTTGGTTTAATGGCGATTGGAGTTCCTTTAGGAGCATCAACATTACTGGTCTCTTTGGCGACCGCTTTGCTGAATTTTGGTCCAGATGGTTTAGTTTTAGTTTCTAGTAACGTTGTGCATGTGTTTGAAAAGCATACTCTAATTGCCGTGCCATTTTTTGTTTTTATGGCGAATGTACTAGAGCGTTCTGGTGTTGCTCGAGATCTCTTTAATAGCATGGCTATTTTAGGTGGCCAAATGCGTGGCGGTATTGCTGTTCAGACCGTGTTTGTGAGTGTGGTTTTAGCTGCAATGAGTGGCGTTGTCGGCGGAGAGATTGTTCTGCTGGGTTTGATCGCCTTACCACAGATGTTTCGTTTAGGTTATGACCGCAAACTCTCTATAGGCACCATTGCTGCTTCTGGCTCATTGGCGACCTTAATTCCACCGAGTGTGGTGCTGATTGTGTACGGTTCAGAGGCGGGTGTATCGGTGAAAGATCTTTTCACCGCAGGTATTGGTCCGGGTGTCTTACTCGCCACTTTATACGTGCTTTATATCGTCATTCGTTGCCGTCTTAACCCATCGTTGGGGCCGACCTACGATGTGCCAGAAGCTCAGCTTCCGCTCTCTCAGCGTTTGGTGTACCTCAAAGGCATCGTTTTGCCTGTTCTTTTAATCGGTTCAGTACTTGGGGCAATTTACAGTGGTATCGCTACAGTAACAGAGTCAGCTGCGATTGGTTGTGTCGGTGCATTATTAGTGGCTTTCTTACGCCGAGAAATCAATGCGAAAGGGGTAAAAGAAGCGCTTTGGGCCACGACAGTGACTACAGGTTCGATTGTCTGGTTGATTGTGGGGGCAGTAAGTTTAGTTGGCATTTATAACATTATTGGCGGTACTTCTTTCTTAAATGGCATGCTTACTGGTTTAGACGTTCCACCTATTGTCGTGATCTTGATCATGATGGGAATTGTGATGCTATTGGGTACTTTCATGGATTGGATTGCGATTGTCTTTATCACTGTACCTGTCTTTGCGCCTGTGGTGACTCAGCTAGGTTATGACCCGGTTTGGTTTGGCATTTTATTTGCGATGAATATCCAGATTTATATGTTATCTCCACCATTTGGCCCGGCTTGTTTCTACTTAAAGAGTGTCGCACCAAAAGATGTGACTTTGCAGGAAATCTTTGCCGCAGTTCTTCCTTTTATTGGGTTGCAGCTAATCGGTTTAACCTTGGTATTACTTTTCCCACAAATCGCTTTGTGGCTACCGTACTTAGGAAAATAGGAGCATCAGATGAATATTGATAATGGCTCAGAACCTAAAAATTATGAGTTTGGCCACTGGCCTGAGATTGTGGGGGTAGTTATTACCCTTGGTGTTTTAGCTTTTTTATTCGGCTATGCCGAAGGCATGTTGTAAGGAGTTTTCATGTTTGTAGTCACAGTAACTTTTGATATTCGGCCTCAAGCTTGGGAAACCTTTTTACCTTTGATGAAAACCAATGCTCAAGCGTCATTGGATGAAGATGAATGTTATCAATTTGATGTGTGTATCGATCAAGAAAAAAAACGCGTGTTTTTATACGAAGTGTACGCCACTCAAGCTGCGTTTGATTTCCACCTGACCACCGCACACTTCTTGGAGTTCAATCAACAAACTCAAGAGATGATAGAAAGCAAAGACATTCAGATTTATCACAAAGTTTTATAAGTGAAAGGACATATTATGAAAAAATTTACGATTGCTGTTATGCCAGGTGATGGCATAGGTACAGAAGTGACGCCGCCAGCGGTAGATTTAGTGAAAGAAGCCGCGCATCAATTTGGTGTTAAATTGGATTTCCAACACATAGATGCAGGGGCTCAGTATTATGCTGATACAGGAGATGCATTTCCTGAAGAACATTTCCAACAAGCAGAACAAGCGGATGCCATTTTATTGTCTGCTATGGGGCACCCCGATATTCGTTATCCAGATGGAACAGAAATTGGGCCGCAACATGATTTGCGTAAGCGTCTGAATTTATATGCAGGTGTTCGCCCATGTCGAACGCTACCTGGACTGCCTTTGCCATTAGCCGATGAGCGTAGTAAATCACTGGATTTTGTCATAGTGCGTGAATCGACAGAAGGGTTGTTTGCGTTCCCTCGAGGACACGAATTGGATGATGAAGAGTACGCACATAACCTGATGCGCATTTCACAAACCACCAGTAAAAAGTTATATGACTTTAGCTTTAAATTGGCTCGTCGCCGAGTAGAACAAGGACGTGGTAATAACCTTGTGACACATATTGATAAAGCCAATGTATTGTCTTCACAACATATTGCACGTAAGTGGTTCTATGAAGTGGCCGAGCAAAATGCGGATGTACAAGCCAATCATCAGTACGTGGATTTTGCGGCATTAGATATGGTGCGTCGTCCTTGGGTATTTGATGTGATGCCAACAGAGAATCAATATGGCGATATTTTGTCTGACATAGCGGCTGGTCTCATGGGAGGTATGGGAATGGCACCTTCGGGAGAGATTGGTGATAACCATGCGGTATTCCAACCTTGCCATGGATCCGCTCCCGATATCATGGGACAAGCGAAAGCAAACCCAACCGCGATGATTTTGTCTGGAATGATGATGCTGGAATATTTGGCAGATAAACATCAAGTACCTGAATTGCTACAAGCAGCTCAAAAACTGGATGGGGCAGTGGAAGCGGCGTATGCCACTGGTGAGCTACTGCCGTATGAGCTGGGTGGCTGCTCTGGTTTGATTGAAATTAGCTCCCTAGTTGAGAAAAAGCTGATGCTTTAGCGAGCGTTCATAAAGGAGATAGCGTATGAAAATTGGCGTTATTGCGGACGATTTTACGGGGGCGACGGATGCGGCAAGTTTTATTGTCGCTGGTGGCCTGAATGCCATTCAGGTGAATGGCATTCCGCAAAAGAGTTCACCGCAAGCACTCAGTGAATATCAAGAGGCTCAAGCGATTGTGGTGGCGTTAAAAAGTCGCTCGTGTCCTGTGGATCAAGCGATAGATGAGTCGTTGGCGGCCAGTGATTGGTTACGTCAGCAAGGTTGTGAGATGATTTATTTTAAGTATTGCTCGACGTTTGATAGCACTAAGGAAGGCAATATCGGACCAGTAACGGATGCTTTGATGCAGCAGCTTAACTGTCAACAAACCTTGGTTTGCCCTGCTTTACCTGTGAATGGACGCAGTGTTTATATGGGGCATCTATTTGTGTTTGAGCAGTTATTGAGTGATTCAGGTATGCGCCATCATCCCATTACTCCGATGACAGATTCTAACTTAGTCTCGTTAATGGAAAGCCAGTCATCGGGCAGTGCTGGTTTACTGAGTCGGACTTACTATGAAAGTCAGCAAGTGATGGATGAAAAATTGCAAAGTTTGCAAGCATGCCAATACATCATTTGTGATGCCATTGATGATTCGGATCTAGCGCTATTGGGTCAATTGAGCTTGGGTTATTCGTTAGTCACAGGAGGATCGGGATTGGTTGGCGCTATTGCAGCTGCGATTTCTCAACAAAACCCTCAAACTGAGTATAGCCCATATAGCCCAGCACTCGGACAAAGAGGCATAGTCATCTCAGGATCATGTTCTGAGATGACCAATAAACAAGTGGCTGCTTATCAACAGCAAGCCGCCGCTTTTAAACTGAACGTTGGTGAATGCATCAATAACTCTGATTATATTGATCAGGTTGAAGCCTGGGTAGTGGATAAATTTGATACTCATGCCAATGATTCAAAATGGTTTCCCTTGGTGTATGCCACTGTACAACCGGACGAATTAAAGCAGATTCAAGCTCACTATGGTGCACGAGCTTCTGTTGCAGTAGAGGCGTTATTTTCTCAGTTAATTCAGCGTTTAAAATCTCATGATTTGAAAGTCATCATCAGTGCAGGAGGCGAAACGTCAGGGACTGTGGTGAAAGCTTTAGGTGCAACCAGTTTTGATATTGGCCGTAGCATTGCTCCGGGAGTGCCTTGGGTACGATCGCTAGAAGATCAAAGCGCTCTGGCGTTAAAGTCGGGGAATTTTGGCAATGAACACTTTTTCTTTATCGCGCAGGAGATGATGCAATGACAGACTATACCCAGCAATATGCAACGGAACGAGCGCAGATGGTGAAGTATGGCTTATCTCTGTTTCAGCGTGGTTATGCCACCGGAGGCGCGGGCAATCTGTCTATTCTTCTTGCCGATGGTAATGTTCTTGCAACGCCAACCGGCTCATGCTTAGGTGAATTGGTGGCGGAAAGACTGTCAGTGGTGACGTTGCAAGGGGACTATTTAGCGGGCGATAAACCATCTAAAGAGGTCGACTTTCACCGTGAAATTTACCAGAGTAATTCGGATCACAAAGCCATAGTGCATCTGCATTGTACTTATTTGACCGCTTTGTCGTGCCTAAAGGAGTTGGACTACAGCAATGCTATGCGTGCGTTTACCCCTTACTATGTGATGCGCGTCGGCGCTTTGCCAATGATTCCATATTATAGACCTGGTTCACCGAAAATAGCTGAAGATTTATCCCGACTAAGTGTCGATCATAACGCCATTCTTATGGCCAATCACGGTGTGACCGTGATGGGGAAATCCTTACAAGCCGCGACTTACAATTTAGAAGAATTAGAAGAAACCGCTAAATTGAAGTTCATATTGCCGGAAAACAATACGCGCTATTTATCAGATGACGAAGTACAAGAACTGAAAGTGTCTTATTCTTCTCCATAGCAACCTACTTCATTTACTCTATCACGAGAGAGGGTGACACCTTGCTCGTGATAGCTTTCTACACTTAAATTTTTATGACCCTTCATCGCAAGCAGAATTTTTTTTGTTAATTCATCTCTATTTTCACATGAAGTTTTTAAACAATCGATCTTGATCATATTTTTAAAAATAACCTAACGTATACATTGATAGAGCCTTAATGTGTTACTAGTATGTAAATGCACTGTAAAATTGTGTGGTAATTACAAGAGCAGAAAGAATTCTGCCTTAACTCTACAAAAGGAACGATTATGAAATTTAATTATAAAAATATTCTAGTAACAGCGGGATGTGTCGCTTCGGTCATGGTGGCTGCAAATGCAACCGCTGCCAAAACGTATCCTGCGAGAACCATTACAGATACAGTGACTTGGTCTGCTGGTGGCGGCACTGACAGTATTAACCGTATGTTGATGGCAGAGATGTCAAAAACACTGGATGTGAACATTAAAGTGACTAATAAAACTGGTGGCGTTGCTGGTTCTATTGGCATGAGTAGCGTATTGGCTAAGAGAGCTGATGGCTATAACATCGTTGGTATTGCTGATTCGAATGTGACAGCTGCTGTAAATGGTGGCTGGGATAAGAAATTTGATGTTTGGTATCCGTACATTGTCGGGGGATCACCTGATTTAGTCTCAGTCAGTGCCGATTCCCCTTATAAAACATTGGAAGAACTGATTGCTGCGGCAAAGAAAGAACCGGGAGAAATTAAAGCGGGTGCTGGTGGTTCAGGCTCCATTCATCATATTAATTTACTGGGTTTAGAGAAAGGGACTGATATTTCTTTTAAATTTGTCCCTTACCCAGGTTCTGCACCTTCACAAACAGCAGCTGCAACGGGAGAAATCAGTGTTGTAATTACGTCGGCAGCGGAGCAATCAGCATTGCTTAGAGCAGGTAAATTACGTCCATTGGCAATGTTAACTAAAGATAGTTTTACTATTTCTGGTGTGGGTGAAATTCCTTCTGCATTTGACGCTTATCCTCAATTAAAAGACTTTCCTCTAGTTGTTCAATCTATTGGTTTTGCCGTTCATGCAAGTGCTTCTGATGAAGTGAAGAATACACTGGCTGAAGCTTTTAAGAAAGCGATGGCATCTCAGGAAGTGAAGACATGGGCTGATAAGAATCTTTATACATTAAGTGGTGCCTATGGAGAGGAAGCAACAGAGATCTTTAGCCAGCTTGAATCTACCTTTGCTTGGACACTATGGGAGCTTGGTGCGGCAAAGTTCAACCCAGAGAAGTTTGGGATTCCTAAACCATAGAGACAATGAAGTGTAACGTGAGCGTTTTGTACTCACGTTACACTGTTGATGAAGGTTATGTTATGAAAAGTGGCGATGTACAATCTCTTAGAAAGAATGATTTTAAAATAGCATTGGTTTTATTGACGGTCTGTGCTTTTTTATTTTGGGAGACATCAAGCTATCCAATGGATGGCACCTTTGGTGGTGTCGACAGTAAGTGGTATGTATCACCGGCGCTGTTTCCTTTAGTCTTACTTTCGTTATTGACCGTTAGTTGTCTTTATTTATTGTTTAAATCTTATCCATCGATAAGCTTTCAATCCATGTTTAGTTTTAGCTCATGGTTGGGGAAATTGGATAGTGCAGTGAATACCAATCGTTGGTACGTTATCTTGATCCTTTCACTGTATATTTATTTTTATATACCATCATCAGACTTTTACTTAGCGACGGTCGTCTTTCTTTTAAGTATGTTTTCTCGATTTTATACAGATAATGCCGTTGTTAAAAGATCCAGCTTTTTTATTAATATTTTACTACTTAGCATTATTTTAATTTCTAGGCTGGTGTTTTCTGAAGAATTTTATTTTATATCTTTAGATGTTTCTTATGATGAAAAGTTAATTCTTTCGAGTGACTTAGGAATGCTCACTTCGATTGTACTACTAACCTTATTATTAGTGGTAAATGATGTTGATAAGAAAAAGAAAATAAATATTTTAATTGTCTCAATTATTGTTCCCTTAGTTTTGGTGTTTACATTTAACTTCCTATTACAAGTTCCTATGCCTGTTGAGTATGGGAATGTGATCATGGGAATGGAATACATTTGGTATGATATTTTAAATCTATAGTCAATAAAAGGGATAGACTATGTTTGAGCAATTTATACATTTTTTTAATGTCATGTTTGATTTGATAACCAAACCAGAAAATATTTTTATTCTATTTGGGTCGAGTTTTCTTGGCATATTATTTGGCTCTATGCCAGGCTTGACGGCAACACTAGGGGTCGCATTATTGACGACACTAACATACAACTTAGAGACAAGTACGGCATTGATCTCTTTATTAGGTATGTATGTTGGGGCTATTTACGGTGGTTCTTATCCTGCCATCTTGATTAATATTCCTGGAACTCCCGCAGCAGCAGCTACGGCAATTGATGGGTATGCATTGGCTAAAAAAGGGGAAGGGGGTAAAGCGTTAGGTTTAACCACCACAGCGTCTTTTATTGGCACAGTTATTGGTTTGATATTTCTTGTCGTCCTTGCTCCGGTAATTTCCCAATTTGCACTTCAATTTACTTCGTGGGAATTTTTCCTGTTGGCCATATTTGGCATCATCATTAGCGGAACTTTAGCTAATGATGATTTGGTTATCAAAGGATGGATTGCGGGCTTCATTGGATTGTTTTTGGCTTTGGTTGGACGAGATACGTTACAATTTTTTCCGAGATATACCTTTGAACAAAGTCAGCTTGATAGCGGATTAGAAATTGTACCTGTGCTAATTGGTGCGTTTGCCATACCTCAAATTATACGAGTTCTTTCTGAAGGAGAAACGCTGAAGAAAGCGGAAAAAATAGGAAGAATCCTGCCTAACTTTTCAAAAGTAATTCGTAACATAAAACACATATTTCGTTCTGCTTTAGCAGGCGTAGGTATTGGAGCTGTTCCGGGGGTGGGTGAAGATATTGCAGGCTGGGTATCTTACAGTATGGCAAAAAGTACGTCATCAGATAAAGAGAAAGAGAAGTTTGGTAAAGGCAGTGAAACAGGAATCATTGCAACAGAAACTGCTAACAATGCGAGTATTGGTGGGGCACTTATTCCTTTACTGACTTTAGGGATTCCCGGCAGTCCACCCGCGGCTATGTTACTTGGAGCGCTATTGCTGCATGGTGTTATTCCCGGGCCTACCATTGAAGCTGAAAATCCAGGTTTCTTACTAGAAGTGACGGCGATTATGGTACTGGCGTCATTTGCTATGTTTATCAATGGGATTTTACTGGCTAAGCCAGTGATTAAGATTTTAAGTATTCCTAGCCAGTTATTTATTCCTATTGTGGGAGTGCTTTGTATCCTGGGGGCGTATGCCCTGGGTTTAAACCTTTTTAATTTATATTTGATGTTACCCGTTGGGATCGTTGCTTATATTTTGAGTGAGAATAAATTCCCCATCTCTCCTATGGTAATTGGTCTAGTTCTAGGTCAAATGGCGGATGAGAGTTTACGCCGTGCTTTGATGATTTCTGAAGGTAGTTTCTTGCCTTTGTTTTCTCGTCCGGTTTGTTTGGTGTTATTAGTGGTGATTCTATATTTGGTGTTATCTCAATTTAAACCGATTAATGAGGCCGTTCGCTCTCTCTTTTCTAAGAAAGGAATGAAAAATTCACCTGGAGTTGATCATGAATAATCGTATTAATGTTGTGGCAGTTGGAACAGGGTATTTTAGTCAGTTTCATTATGAAGCCTGGTCAAGAGTAAAAGATGCTCAAGTGGTGGGTATTTGCAGTCTAGATAAACAGACATCAAATCAGGTAAAGCATCAATATGACATTGATTATATTGGTAGTGACTTAGAACATGCCATTAAAACACTGTCACCAACGATAATTGATATTATTACTCCTCCTAGTACGCACAGAGAATTAATTGAAATCGCTGCTAAATACAGAGTAAATGTCATTGTTCAAAAACCGTTTGGATTAAATATTTCTGAGGCTAAGTATTTAGTTAATTTAGCCAAGGAAGCTGGAATTGACTTAATTGTTCATGAGAATTTTCGTTTTAAGCCTTGGTATCGAAAAATGAGGGAGATACTTAAAGAAGAAATGCTAGGAGATGTATTAAATGTCAACTTCAACCTTCGACCAGGGGACGGGCAAGGAGACCAGGCTTACCTTAGTCGACAACCATATTTTCAGACGATGACTCGGTTTTTAATCCATGAGACCGCTATCCACTTCATTGATACATTTCGATTTTTATTCGGTGAAGTCAGTAGTGTCTATGCGCATTTGAGAAAGTGTAATGAGCATATTAAGGGTGAAGATTCTGCATTGGTTATTTTTGATATCAATGACGGCATACAAGCCACATTTAATGGAAATAGATTACTTGATCACAAAGCTAAAAATCCTCGCACTACAATGGGAGAAATGTTGATTGAAGGAACTAAAGGTGTTCTAAGAATGGATGGTGATGCTCACATCTACTTTAGAGCGTTTCAATCAAAGGAAGAAGTGGAAATTAACTACCAATGGAGAGACCACAGTTTTGGTGGCGATTGTGTGTTCAATTTGATCTCACACATTGTTGCGCATTATACGCAAGGTACATTACTAGAAAATCAGGCTTCTGAATATTTGACCAACTTAAAAATAGAAGAGGCAATTTATTTGTCCAATGAAAAACGGATCAGGGTGGATATCAATGATTAATAAATTTGAGAATGAAATTGAATACCTTGGTCATGATTTATGCCGTCCTGAGTGTGTATTGACCAATGCGAATGGGGATGTGTTTGTGTCTGACTTTCGAGGCGGAGTTACTCGCATTGACAAGCATGGCGAGCAAACATTCTGGGGAGGCAAAGCCGATGGAATTGGTTTATTACAAACCAATGGATTTTGTCTCTTAAAAGATGGTAGTTTTCTTATTGCTCATTTAGGTGAAGAAAGTGGTGGTGTTTACCGTTTGACGAGAGAGAATCAAATATCCCCTTGGCTGGTCGAAATTGATGATCAGAAACTTCCGCCGACGAATTTTGTATACCTAGATCATCAAGACCGAATCTGGATCACGGTGAGCACCAGAGTATCTCCCAGAGCAGATGCTTATAGGAAATTTTGTGATGATGGATTTATTATTTTAGTGGATCAGCAAGGTGCTCGCATTGTGGCTGATGGGCTTGGCTATACCAATGAAGTTTGGGTAAATACAGAAGGAACGCAATTATACGTAAACGCCACTTTTTCTCGTGAATTAATTCAGTTTGATATTGACAATAATACGCTGATTAATAAAAAAGTACTGACAACCTTTGGAAAAGGTACTTTCCCTGATGGGCTAACAATGGATCAAGAGGGTTATTTATGGGTAACTAGTATTGTGAGTAATCGTGTGATTCGAGTCGCCCCAGATGGCACGCAAAAAGTATGGCTAGAAGACGTAAAAATCAATCACATTGATTGGGTTGAGCAAGCATATGAAGATAATAAAATGGATAGAGAACATTTACTCACCAATGGGGGCGAAGTGTTAAATAACATCTCGTCATTGGCTTTTGCTGATGATGGTATACTCCTAGGGTGTTTGTTAGGAGAGAAGATCGTTAGGATAAAAAGTGGAATTAAGGGAGTCAGGCCAGCGCATTGGCTTTTTCAGTAAAATCATCAATCACAGTGGCATGTTACCAGATAAGATGGCCTAGTATGAAAAATAGGTAAGAATAATGAAAAAAAACTTAACCGAAATTGCGTATGATAAATTGCGTGGCATGATTTTGGGAAATGAGTTAAAAGTGGGGCATTATTATTATGAGCAAATATTAGCTGATACGATTGATATGTCACGTACTCCAGTGCGTGAAGCTTGTATTCGATTAACTCAAGAAGGTTTGGTCGATATAGTTCCTCGAAGAGGGGTGTATATCCGTCCAATTTCAATTGTGGAGCTGAAAGAGATCTATGATGTGATCGCTGGATTAGAGTTACAAGCTATACGCTCTATTGAAAAACACCATCTTGCTGGTCCATTATGGTTAGAGTTAACAGACCATGTTGAAGGGATGAATACAGCTTTTGATAATGGTGATAAAGAGCTTTGGTTGAGGCATGATACAGGTTTTCATAACGTATTAATCCGCTTATCTGAAAATCAGACCTTAGCAAAATTAGCTCAACAGTTGTTGGATAAATCTCAACGAGTTAGATTAATGACATTACAAATTCGGTCTATCCCTGAAGCCTCAACGAGAGAGCATACCGCGACCTTTCTCGCTTTAAAAAATCATGAATTTATTAAAGCATTTGAGATCCATGAAAAACATAGAATTCGATCGTCACAGGAGCTCATTAATTTATTGAAGGGAATATCAGGTTTAATTGAAACAACATCTTCAAATTGAGCGTTCTGTTTTATTTTAAATTTAGGTATCAGTAATATGGGAGGGGTAGGCTATAGTGTAGCTTCAATTAGTTAACATGGTTATGTAGATCTATTACCCCTCACCAACACTCGCCACAGCAGTCGGCAATCTTACCGAAAACTTATTCGCTAGCGAGTACATCTCAGGCAGCATGCGGTAGATTAAATGCAGCTGTTGTAAGATCAAACGGACGGTTTCTTCATCGCCTTCTCGCCATTCGCTTAACTTCTTATCTAATTCGCTATTGAATGAATCTAAGGTAATTTCGCCATTGTGATAATAAAGCTGCTGTTCTAGTTGCTCTAGGCTTTCGTGAATGCCTTTGTGGGCTTCTAAAATGAGTAGGTGAGTTTCTGGATCGTCGATACGTTTACGGTGAGCGCCGAGTGCGGAAATATAGCTCAGCATCGCGTGATTAAGCGTTAAGAAACGGAAACTCTCATCAATGGATTTTTTGTACTTATCGGGTTCTGCCAACATATTACTGATGGTAGTGCTAAGAGAGGCATCCATAGTGTGGGCGTTACGTCTTGCAAGGCGATAGTTGACGTCATCACGTTTACCAATTCGATATTGAGCAATAATCTGCCCGAGATAATCTTTATTGGATTGTATCGCTTCCGACATCACTCTATGCAGTTTCTTGGCTTCCCAGTCTGGAAGAATATAACGCACCGCAAACACCGCTAAACCACAACCAATTAAGGTATCTGCAAGGCGAGGCAAGATCACCGCATAACCTTCACCTAATTGGTTAAAACAAAACAGTACCAGCAAAGTAATAAAAGCGGTCGCTGAGCCGTAGTTATTCATTCTAAAGGCGAAGAATAGCGTGCCGGATAACACTAAAAAGACTAATTGGCTTTCTTGTGAAGGGAACAAGGTTAGTAGTGGTACACCGACGAGTAGGCCGGCAATGGTGCCAATTACTCTCGCAGTAAGTTTTTGTCTGGTGGCGCTAAAGTTAGGTTGGCATACAAATAGGCTGGTTAGCATGATCCAGTAGCCGCGCTCTAGTCCTAATCCTTGAATTACCCCGTAACCTACGGTCAGTACAATCGACATACGTAGTGCATGGCGGAATAACATTGAATCTTTATTTAAGTTATTACGAATACGTTGCCACATGACTTTTGGCGTATGAGCCGTCGTGTCATGCAATGAGTAGTCGTTGGCTTCGTCGCTGGTATTTTCTGGCGTAAATTTAGACGTATCTGGATTGCTGACGTTAGATAGCTGCTTTTCTACGGTCACCATATTATTGAATAGGTAAAAAAGTTGGCTTAATGGGTACTTCCATTCAGGGCGATTTTGATCTTTTAGGTACTGCATTGATAACTGCAATTCATCCAGCGCCCAGATCGAATCGCCATCGTATTTGTAAGCTTTCCCCGCTTCTAATGCTTCAGAGATCTCACGACAGGCTTTCGCTTGAGTTTGCATTAAATACTTGAAGCGAAACAGAACATCACTACGCGAGAAGTGCTCGGCTAAATCTTGGTATCGATAATGAGTCGAGCTGATGCGTTCGTGAATATCTTGCGCTAAAAAGTACAGTTGTAAATAACGGTCACTTGGGCCATCAACATGTCCACGTTTAGAGCGAGTGAGTAGGGTACTTTTGGCTTGGTTTAAAGCATTAACCGTTGCGGAGTTCAGCTTACTTTCTAGGATACGGTAAGGCTGCGGAGTTAAACCAGAAACCGGATGAAATAACGAGCTTTTCGTTTCAAGGTAGTTAGCCAGTTCTTCAAATACATTGGCCAAGCCTTGTTGTACTGGCTGCATTGGCCAAAATATTTGCCACAACATTGAAAGTAAGTAATACCAAGCGGCACCGGCTAACAAGAGAGCAGGTTGATAGAGTATGTTGTCGTATAAGTGATAGCCCAACATGGTGTAGATCGCGATCAGCAATGAACCAAAGGCAATGCTGGCATAACGTGGGCCAATCGCGCCGAGCATGATAAAACCAAAAGTACTAGTGAACAGACCAATGGCGAATAATGGCGGATAGGGAAACAGAATTTCTATCGAAAATGAAGCAATCGTAAAGCAGATAAAGGTTAAGATCAGCGCCCGAATTCGTCCCATGAAGTTATCATCGGTTTCGGCTAGTGCAGCAGCAATAATACCTAAGATCAGCGGCGTGATTTCAGTAGAGTAGCCGTAATACCAACAAGGCAGTACCACACCTAAAAGCGAGATAAGAATTCGAATGCAGTAGTTAACGGTTTTATCAGACCAATAATGTCGGAGTTGTTGCATCGAATTTGTCATAAAGCGCGATATTGTCCTAGGTGAAGTTACAAGTGCCAGCCTATATCCAAGTCACTTGAGTATAGAGGCCTTTCGTTACGCAAACTATATTCTGTTGTAGTAACAGCAAAAAAACTTCGCTCTGTTTGATTGTAAGCAAGTTTTGCGCCAGTCTGCCTGATTTTTATCCGTTTTAGAGTAAGTTTAAAAAAGCGATGACCCAAGCCCTCTTCCTTTCACACTAAAACCCGTTAGAATATCGGGTTATCTTCTTATTCAAAACTTTACTGATCGCATAAGGAAAGTTCATGCAATTAAGCGCTAGCCGTTTTGCTCAATTTTTTATTCAAGATGAATACCAACAAGTTGAAGTGAAAGATCAGTGTATTACCTTATCTTCGCCAACCGATGAGTTGCAGATCCCATTTGCAGCGTGGAATGGTGAAGTGACAGTAGAGCGAGGCTTAATCTGGGGCAATTTATATTTTCATGCCCATGAAGAAGAGGAAGATGAACAAATTCAATGGCTCGCACAGGGTCTACCTTGGTTTGATTGCCAGCAATTTGCTCAATTGGTAGTTGCGGAATATCGTCGTTGGCAGTTGAACCAAAGTGAATCATTAGCTGAGTTATTACCAAACTGGCTAGAGCAGCTAAAAGAATTGGTCAATCAACCGGGGTATTTAACCCATTCATCGCTTGAGTTCTGGATGAAGGGCATTTCCGATGATCTAGCGAAAAAAGAGTTATCTCTGCCAGAAGTGATTCATATTTTCCCAAGTCATAATGAATGGGAAGGTGACGATCAATTCCAGCACCACACGCCCTCTTTAATGAGCGGTTTGAAACGTTGGCTCACTCACCCGAAAGCCTCATTAGAGCAGCGCAATCAAACCTGGCTGGCCAATCAAGAAATCGAATGGAAACCTTACTTCCAAGAATGTGAACGTTCGCCACTTAATGCTTCTCAGCAACGCGCAGTATTATTAAATGATGATCATACTCTGATTTTAGCTGGTGCAGGCTCAGGCAAAACCAGTGTTTTAATGGCGAAAGTAGGCTACTTATTACAAAGTGGCCAAGCAAAACCAGAAGAAATGTTATTGGTGGCATTTGGTCGAGATGCCGCCAAAGAAATGCAACAACGCATCAAAGAAAAATTTGCCGAACAAGGCGCTCAGATCAAAGTTCAAACCTTCCATCAATTAGGTTTAGATATTATTAAATCGGTTGAAGGTAATCAGGTTGAAATCTCACCGCTCGCCACTACGCCAGCGCAAAAGACCGCATGGTTCTCTCAGTGGTTAAAAACACACTGGATGACAGAAACCAACTTTAAGCGTTGGCAGAAGCACTTAGCCGAATGGCCGATTGCCTTTTTGAAAGGGGATGTAGAGCTCGGTTCGCATGTTGAAAACCCAAAATTACTGGCGTGGTTAGAACAGCAAGTCGATCAACTTTCTGTCCTGCAATTGCCGAAAAAACAGCTGCAAGAGCGTTTAATTGAATTAGAAAACTACCCTCAGCTAAACAGCGAATTAATGCTGGCTTGGCCGTGTTATCAAGCGTGGCAAAAAATGCTGAAAGAAGAGAATCAAATCGATTTCAACAGCATGATTTCTAAAGCCACTCAATATGCACGCAATGGTAAATTTAAATCGCAATGGCGCTTTATGATGGTTGATGAATACCAAGATATCTCACCGAGCCGTTTAGATTTATTAACCAACATTTGCCATGGTAGTGTTCATAAAACCCAGCTAGGGGAAACCACGACTCAGCAGCCGTGTTCATTGTTTGCAGTCGGCGATGATTGGCAGGCAATTTATCGTTTCGCAGGGGCGGATGTAAACTTAACCACCGGCTTTAAGAAGCGTTTCCCTAATGCACAGATCCATTATCTAGACACCACTTATCGCTTTAATAACCAAATTGGTGAGGTGGCAAATCGCTTTATTCAAGCCAACCCTTATCAATTGGAGAAGACCTTGAATAGTCACAAGCAGCAAAAACAAAAAGCGGTGACGATTGCGCCAATGCACACGTTGGAAGCAATTTTAGGTGACTTAAATAACCAAGTGAAATCTCGCAAGAAAGTGTTGGTACTAGGTCGCAATCATTATCATGAGCCGAGCGATTTAAAGACACTACAAAAACTTAACCTACATTTAGATATTGAATTTAAAACCTGTCACGCCAGTAAAGGGCAAGAAGCCGATTATGTGGTGATTGTCTCAGTTGATGAAGGGCAGTTCCCTGCGGTTGAGCGTCAGCAGCATTTGCATGATGCGTTGTTATCTACCGGTGATGTATTCCCGAATGCAGAAGAACGTCGCTTGTTCTATGTGGCAATGACCCGAGCCAAAGAAAAGGTCTGGATCTTACACAATGCGAACCCATCAACCTTCATCAAAGAGTTAAGAGCAAACCGTTATCCGGTGGTGGTGAAAAAGCGATAAAGCACACCGCTAAGTCGAATATAAAAGAAAGCCGATAAATGTCAGTTTATCGGTTTTCTTTGTTTGGTCAGCTGCTTTTTTTTAATGTTTATTGCCTCAAAGTAGTTTGGTGTAATCAACCCCATCCCCGCTTCCCCTTATATCAACTCTTGCTACCAAGTGGCTTCATCTATCAAGGGGAAGAGCTGATCTTTGCCGCAGCTACTTTCATTTTTATCTCAAGAAATCAGTCCGTGGTGAGTGTTTTTGAAATCGTCATTCCAGCCGAGCTTAAGCGAGAGCAGGAATCTACTAATCACGAGCTCAATATTGGAATGTTTTTTCTTTACGCAGATACCACTAAACAACAAGCGATCACAAATCACTCCCTCCCTTTACCAACGAAAAATACTTGGCATCAAGATATACAGCCAAGGGAGGGCGGGGGAGGGTTGATGTGAGTGACTTATTTATGCCTGTTAATTAGGCGCTATGGCTAAGGGGTAATCATACTCAATCAGTTGCTATAATAGATTTGTATCCAAGGCTAGGGCATGAATTATGAAAAAGTCAGAAGCAATGCAACGAGCGAGAAGTATATATGGTGTTGATTTTAGCAGCCGCAATACTCACTTTTCAAAGATCAATAAAGCACTACCTGTTTGGTGGCTAGAAGTTTCATTGGACAAAATTGATGATAGTCGGCTTAATAAAATCTATTTTTTACTAGAAGATGGTACGAACATACATTTGCTCGACATTCCAACAGAGTACTTGCGTGAGAATAAGTCTGGTTTTTACATACGGCATGATAAGAATCACATGTGTTTCAAAATAGATGTATCATCATATCAAGAGCTTATGGGTTCTAGAAGAGAGTCAATGAGACGCTTTAGAGTATCGCCATAACAATAATTTAAGAATGATTCACAACGCTTGGCGCTTTCACTTCAATCCAGTTTAGTGTTTATGGCACAACTATTTAGATAAGGTGGTAGCGTTGCTCACCACTTAAGTGGGCGTTATAGCACCGAGGAAATATGAAATTAGAATTAGCAGAAAATTGGGTTAAAAGTTATGAGTTGCTCCTCAATGGTCTAGAGCTTGAACCAGAACCAGAACATAAGAAGGTTGTTCCCCTCGCTTTGTTACAATTGGCGCTTGAGCATAATGCTGCAATTATTAAATTAATAAGCCTTGGGTATCATGGTTCAGCACTAGCATTACTTCGCCCGCAAAGGGACGCGTTCTTACGTGGTATCTGGATGTATCGTTGTGCATCAGAAGACCAACTGCTGAAGTTTATGAAAGGTAAAGAGCCTCCGGGTATTAAAGACCAACTTGCTCAGGTCGAACAAACGGAAGGTTATCGTCATGGTCATTTGTCTCAGCGTATGAGTGAGATAAAAGAGTTTTTGCATGATTTTACTCACGGTGGGCTTTATCAATCAGCTAGTCGCGATAAAGGTCACCGAATAGCCGGTGGGCACTCAAACGAGCAAATTCAGTGGCTACTCAAGCAATCTTTGATGCTTTCATTCCTAACTACGTTGGAGGTATGCCATATCTTCAATGATGCACCTAGATCACATGAACTAACATCTATATTTAATAAACTGATGGAAGTTCGTAGCTAGAGGTGAGTTGCGCTATAACAAGGGACTAAAATTTCAAAATACGTTTTCCAATCTAATACGAACGATTTAGCGCTATTCACTAAATCGTTCTTACCCAAAACCAAATCAAGCCCAGTATCAAACTTTATCCCTCTCCGACTTCAGCGTCGATTAGATCTGGTAGTTAAACTCAATACGTTGGTCGCCATCAATGAAGTCAGTGTGATTACTCCAGTTGGCAAAATAGCGCACGTTAAAGCGAGGCGTGAACTGGTAACTTACTGCAACTTCATGGGTGAAGACATTGCTTTCATCTTTTCCGTAGTAGTTATCCTCATAATTATCATCACCGGCAATGGTAGTGAGCCACATTGGGTTGTAGTTGATCCACAGTTTGTCGGTTAATTGTAATTTACTGTACATACCGACTACGCCAAATACACCCATAGTCGAGAAACCGCCGTCGACATCGCCATCACTTTCAATGGCATCTTCACCAATCGATACACCCGCACCGGCTAGAGGGTAGAACTGTAGCGGGCCCCATTTAGGTAGCGCTTGAATAAAGCTATAAGAAATATCGGCGGTTTGTTTCGCGACGAGCGGATTACCGTCGACATTGTAGTTAATATCAAGTTGATGAGCGCGGCCATTCGTTAGGTTGACGCCAAAATTACGTAAGCGGAATGAGTCAATCGAATCATCACGCTGGCTATTTCCCGTCCAACCTAGTTGCTCACCAGCGATGCCTTTTAGCTCAAGTACGTTCATTGCTGCAGTGACAGGGTTACCGGTGTCATAAGTTTGGCCGACTTTTAAGTTTAAACCTTTGTTGGTGTAGCCAGCGCCCACTTGAGTGTATACCGCTAAAGGATCTGACATATCTTGGAGTTCGTCGCTATTCTTTTCCGTCGCAGAAGATGGTTTTTCTGAAGGGGCATCTGCGGTTGTGGCGGCAAAGGTCGGAGAAGCAAGAGCTAACATGAGAAAAGCGAGTAGTTTATGTGGTTGCGAATTCATTAGTGAAACTCTCCAATAAAATGAGTGTTTAAATTTTATGCATGGAGTATAGAGAGTTAGTGAAAGCGAAAATTTGAACAAGAGCATAAAAATAGAGGTGAATTTCTGCGTAATATCTAAATTATCAAATATAAATCAATAACATATAATGGTGGTGAATATGGTTGATTGTTATGACTGTTAAGCAGATTGATTTTAACACTTCGTTAGCTTGGGGTTTTTAAATACTTGGGGGTGTTTAAATAGAGCTAGCGCCAGAATTGCTCTGGCGCTTGATTTAGAAATTGAAGCTTAGGATAGGGATCTAGATATAGAGATCCAGATTAACCCGGATGTCCATCCGCTCTTGGCGTGAGGAGCATTTTGCCAAATTTAAACACAAAAAGAGCAAAAGCGTAGATCCACAGCGCGGCTGAAATATTCACAAAGGTAAACAAATGCTCAGGCCAAATCGCTACCCCAAAACCACGAATAACCGCTGCCACGACAACCGCTAAAAACGCATGCCACATACTCGGGCCTTCATAAATTGCACGTCCGGTATGACCCATCGTCACTCGGGCGATCATTGCTAGAATGACTCCACCAATCGCACCAATGGCAAATACATGGATCATGTTGTGGGCAAAGAATTGTCCGTTCGGTAGTAGGTTGAATAAGGCCAATGCTTTAAAAAGTAAGCCGACTGGAATACAAGCATACGAAGCGTGCAGCGACCAAACCAGAGGCTCTTTATAGGTCGTCCAAGGTTTCCAACGTAGGAAACGAATCGCTTGGAAAACTGCGGCGAAGAGCATTAAATAAGGACCAATTTGGTTAAAGGTAATCGGGAAAAAACTGAGGATAAACAGCATCACTAAAGGTGTGTTCGCCAGTGCATCTAACCAGATTAATGCGGGTGGTTTTTCAAACTGCATTTTACGTGCGGTAAAGAATGGGATCACGCGTCCGCCCATAATCGAAATCAGCAAAACGAACCACCAGATCATTGCTTGCCAAACCGCAATGCTTGGAAATGGCGGCATGCCTTTGATAGTGGCGTAGCTGGCAAAGTTGGCCACAATCGCTAATACAAAGAAGGGCAGAAATATCAGGTTGCGATAGCCTTTGCCTTTGATCACTCGAATCGATATTTCGTAGGCGACTACCGCTAAAAATAAGGCTTCAATCGAAGAGGTTAGCCACAACGGAACCGGAGCCCAAAATAGTAGCCTAGGCAATAACCACAATAAGAACACAAAACCGAGACGTTTATCTTTGGTGCCGTTAACCCCTGTCCAGTTTTGTACTGCGGTTAATAAGAAACCTGCCACAATTGCCATGGCAAAACCAAATATCATTTCATGTACATGCCACCATAATGCCGGAACTTGCAGGGCACTGGGTTGACCATGTTGGAATGCGTAGACCCAGACCGCGATAGCAATGGCTGCGTATAAACCGCCGAATAAAAAGAACGGTCTAAAGCCTAAACGTAAAATGGGTAGGATTTTCTCTTCTTTACTTTTGTCGGTGATATTTATCATCAATAGTGATCTCGTAAAGTATTTATAGTGAATTTACTAATAACTTAGCACTTTCCGTGCCACTTTTTAATTTGTTGATTTTAAAGGGCTATAGGAAATGCCATTAAGAATTAGTGTTGTTAATTTCACATCACTGGTATAGTGAGAAAACAATATCCACCAATGTATTTGTTAAGAGAGTTAACATGTCCCAGTCAATCGAACAGGTTTTACTCAATATTGCGGTTAACCTGAATGCTCATCAGCCGACTTACCAGCATTATCAAAAGTTACTCGATGCATTGCAGCAAGTACTGCCGTGCGATGCGAGTGCTTTATTTATTCTAGATGATGCACAGAATTTAGTACCGGTGGCGATTAATGGTTTGTCGATGGCAGTATTGGGACGAAAGTTTGCACCTCATGAAAATCCAAGGCTAGAGATGATCATGCAAAGTCGACTACCGGTGCGATTTCCTGAGAACTCAACCTTACCTGATCCTTTTGATGGACTACTCAGCGAAGACGATGAAGGTAGTATTGACGTGCATTCTTGCATGGGTTGTAGCTTGTATGTTGAGGACGCTTTGGTGGGGGTATTAACGATTGATGCCTTGGCCTCTGGTGCATTCAAAAAAGTGACCGATGAGACCATTGCTACCTTTGCAGCCCTTGCGGCCGGTATTGTGCGTAACATCAGCTTGTTTGATGCACTTGAAAAGGCGAATCATCAACAACGCTCAATCAATCAACTGCTTATCGATGAAGCGCGCGATAAAGGCGGCAAACTGGTCGGTGTGAGTCCGCAAATTGTCCAACTACGTAATAGCATTAAGATGGTTGCGCAATCGAACTACGCAGTGTTGATCAGCGGTGAAACCGGTACTGGTAAAGAGCTAGTGGCCCATGAAGTTCACGCGCAAAGTAGTCGTAGTGATAAACCTATGGTGTATGTGAACTGTGCGGCGCTACCAGAATCAATTGCTGAAAGTGAGTTATTTGGTCACGTAAAAGGCGCGTTTACTGGAGCAAATTCAAACCGTGCAGGTAAATTTGAATTGGCCGATGGCGGCACTATCTTTTTAGATGAAATTGGTGAGTTGCCAATCTTATTGCAAGCCAAGCTATTACGTGTGATTCAACAAGGTGAAGTGCAGCGAGTCGGGGCTGATCACAACAGCTTTATTGATGTTCGAATCATTGCTGCTACTAACCGAGATCTTCATAAAGAAGTAGAAGAACAACGATTCCGTTCTGACCTTTTCCATCGCTTAAATGTCTTCCCAATTCATGTGCCACCACTGCGTGAAAGGGAAGGGGATATTGCGGTTCTAGTGGGGCATATTCTCGACCGAATTCGTAGTCAATTCCAAATTAAAACTCTGCATCTTCACCCTAGAGCTTTGACGCTATTGGAAAAACAACCGTGGCTAGGCAATGTTCGTGAGCTTGAGCATTCCTTGATGCGCGCAGGTCTTCACGCAGTTCAAGACAATGTGGAAGTGATTAAACCACAGCATTTTACCAGTGAGTTCGTCTCCCTCCCTAAAAAACAAAACGCTTCACAATCGAACTTAGCCATGCCCAATGAGCCGGTTGCCTTAAGACAAGCCGTAGAAGCCTATCAAAAGCAATTGATTGAACATGCCTTAAAGAAAAATGATGGCGTATGGGCGCAAGCGGCGCAGTTTCTACAGGTTGACCGAGGTAATTTGTATAAATTAGGCAAGAAACTTGGAGTGAAAATTTAATTCTAAATTCATTTGATGTAAATATTACATCGTCGTTGTTTTATTTACATCAAAAATGAATGTTAAAATTGAGTTAAATCGTTTAATATCAACAGTTTAAAAGTTGGCACGCAAAGTGCAATACAGGAATGAATTTATTATTAGCCCCAAATGATAGGGGCGATGATGTTAATCATTACTGGAGCTTTAAATTATGTTTTGTATTCAATGTGAGCAAACGATCCGTACACCGGTTGGCGATGGCTGTTCTTACACTCAAGGTATGTGTGGTAAAACTAGCGAAGTCTCTGACCTGCAAGATATCTTAGTCTACGTATTGCAAGGTGTGTCTTTCTGGGCGGATCTTGGTCGCAAGTTTAATATTGTGGATACAGAAGTCGATGAGTGGGCACCTCAAGCTTTCTTCTCTACCTTGACCAATGTGAACTTCGATGCGGATCGTATCGTTGAGTTTTCTAATCAAGCCTATGCATACAAACTACGTTTAGAAGAAAAAGTACGTGCAGCGGCAACGTTAGCCAATGAAGCACTACCTGAGTTAACGCCAGCGGCTCAATTTGCATTACCAACAGCTCGTGAAGAGTTATTAAAATACGCGCCTCTTGCAGCAGTAAACCGCGGCCATGAAACGGTTGACCCAGATGTAATGGGACTACGTTTATTATCTCTATATGGCCTAAAAGGTGCGGCAGCTTATATGGAGCATGCGCGCGTACTTGGTCAAACTGATGAAGCGCTTTTTGCTGAATATCACCAAATCATGTCTTGGTTAGGTTCTGAGCCTCAAGATCTTCAAGCGTTGCTAGATTGCTCAATGCAAATTGGTTTGATGAACTACAAAATCATGGAAATTCTAGACCGTGGTGAAACAGAAACATTTGGTCACCCAGCACCAACTCAAGTGAACGTTAAGCCTGTAAAAGGCAAATGTATCCTAGTATCTGGCCATGACTTACATGATCTAGAAAAAATCCTGCAACAAACTGAAGGCAAAGGCATTAACGTTTACACTAACGGTGAAATGCTGCCAGCTCACGGTTACCCTGAATTAAACAAATATCCTCACCTAGTGGGTAACTACGGTAGTGCTTGGCAGAACCAGCAAAAAGAATTTGCTAACTTCCCTGGCGCAATCGTCATGACGTCTAACTGTCTGCTTAACCCTGAAGTAGGTCAATACAACGACCGTATCTTCACTCGTAGCATCGTAGGTTGGCCAAATGTGACTCACATTGTGGGTGATGATTTCTCTGAAGTGATTGACTGTGCATTGGCGCAAGAAGGCTTCAAGCACGATGAAATTGAACACATGATCACAGTTGGTTTTGGTCGCAATGCATTGATGGAAGCGGCACCTGCGGTTATCGATCAAGTGAAGCAAGGCAACATCAGCCACTTCTTCCTAGTGGGCGGTTGTGACGGTGACAAAGTTGAGCGTAACTACTTCAACGAGTTCACTAAGCAAACACCAGATGACAGCCTAATTCTAACGCTGGCTTGTGGTAAGTTCCGTTTCAATAAAGAACAACACGGTGAAATCAACGGCATTCCTCGTCTATTAGATGTGGGTCAATGTAATGATTCATACTCAGCAATCCAACTAGCACTGGCATTGGCGAAAGAGTTTGATTGTGGCGTGAATGATCTTCCACTGACTTTAGTTCTCTCTTGGTTCGAGCAAAAAGCGATTGTGGTTCTACTAACACTTCTTGCGTTAGGCATTAAAGGTATCTACACAGGTCCAACTAAACCTGCGTTTTTAACTGATAATCTAATGGCTGTGATGCAAGAGAAGTTTGACCTACGCGGGATCTCAACGGTTGAAGCGGATATGAAAACAATCTTGGGCGAGAAAGTCGCTTAATTGTTTTAACGCTATGTAATCGACGTCATTTCGGGTGCCAACCATGATTGCTCGAAATGACGTTCATATTTGTAAAGTTTATGAGAGACCGAATGAAATGAACCAATTTGAATGGCCAGACAATCAACCCGCGACCTTTATTTGCCAACGTAAATGGCAGGAAACACCCAATTGCGTTAGCGTTACTTTAGTGGCAGAAAATCAGGGTTCAGAAACGACATTTGATTTTATTCCCGGCCAATTTATCACGCTTGGTATTGAGGTAGAGGGTAAGACGGAATACCGCGCCTATTCATTAAGTTCAATGCCGAATCAAAGCGAATTACAACTGACCATTAAACGCGTTGATGGTGGTAAAGTTTCCAACTATATCGTGGATTCTTTACAAGAAGGTCAAGCGGTATCAGTGTTAAAACCTGCTGGAGAATTTCATATAGAGCAACCGCATGGCGAACGCATTGTATTGCTCAGCGCTGGTTGTGGGATCACTCCGGTTATGTCGATGGCGAAAACGCTGTTAGCAGATAAAACAGACACCACGGATATTCATTTTATCCATGCGGCAACAGAACTTGAGCAAGTGATCTACCATCAAGAACTACTAGAAATGGCAGCGTCGCATGAGCGTTTTCATTTTGATGTGATGTTAGAAAATGCCCAAGGATCAGAGTATTTAGAAGGGCGTTTAACACAAGCGGCTTTAAAACAATATTGTCCGGATATCGCGGAGCGTAGCGCATTTTTATGTGGCCCGATTGGCTTTATGAATGCGATGCAAGAAAACCTATCTGAGCTTGGCATGAATATGGATAACTTTTATCAAGAAAGTTTCACGCCAGCCGAATCAGAACAGCCGGAAGTTGCATTGGGTAGTGATTCTGAGAAGGCGCAAGCGATCAGCAAAGCTACGGTATTTGTACCGGCGTTTGGCGCTCAAGCCGAAGCGAAAATTGGTAGTGCATTGATTGATGCCTTGGAAGCGGCCAAAGTACCCGTGATTGCTGCATGCCGCAGTGGTATTTGTGGTTCATGTAAGTGTCGTGTGGTAAAAGGCGAATTCACTCGCACGAGTACCGCGACTTTAACGGAAGATGAAATTGATAATGGCTTTGTTTTGGCATGTTCGTGTCAAGTCGAGTCGGATGTTGAAGTGGCGTTAAACTAACCATTTCATTCCTCGTGATAAATATAAAAAAGGGTCGCTATCAATAATAGCGACCCTTTTTAGTATAAATGTTCGATATAGACTCAAACTACTTCTGAAGCTTTTCTTTCGCTTCTTCTACCTTTGAGTAATCCAAGCCTAACTCATCTACGGCATCTTTAATTAATGCAGGATTTTGCATTACTTGAGCCATCAACATTTGTAGCTTTTCTTGTGGCAAACCTAGTTGGCTTATTGTTGCCATAGCAGCCAATGGGTTGGTGGTCAGTTCTTGAAAAATTTCACGGATCTGAGCATCTTCAATATTGTTTTCTTTCAACAGAGCCAAAATCGGATTCATGGGTCTCTCTTCTGTTAGTGAAATAAAACCCTATTTTACACCGATTTAGACAGCCTAATGACATTTTTTATAAACAAAGTTTTTTACGGGAATAACTGTAAGAAAATATAAATTTTGAACTACTCTTATTTATACCCAAGTCATTAGGGTTCAGATACTAGGATACCGTCACTAGGGTAGATATCTCCTCAAAATACAATGAAAAGTTAGGAAGCGTTCAGTATGGGTATGACAAAAATAATTATCGGGCTAGTCGTGGGTTGTTTATCATTTGCTTCTTATGCACAAGATGATGAGCAATTTAACGTCGGGCAAAAGAAGGCTGCCGTTTGCATGACTTGCCATGGTAGTGATGGGATTTCAAATATTGATATTTATCCTAATCTACAAGGCCAGAAAGTCGAGTATTTAGTCACTACCCTTAAAGCCTACCAACGTCGCCAACGTAGTGGTGGCTTAGCATTAGTGATGTATGAGCAAGCGGATAGCCTGACAGAACAAGACATGCAAGATATCAGTTATTTCTTCTCTAAAGTGACGTCCTCATCCAATACAAACTCATCCCAAGCTGAATAACGATTCTCTATTTTCACAGCATGATGCTTATCTAACACGGAGGTACATGATGGAAACCACTTACGATATGAAAATAGTGAAGTATTTCATTATAACCAGCTTAATTTGGGCGCTACTGGGAATGTTGGTTGGCTTGATGCTTGCCGCACAACTTTATTGGCCGGTATTAAATTTTAATTCTGAATATATTCAATTTGGACGTTTGCGTCCTTTGCATACTTCCGGTGTGATTTTTGGTTTTGTCGTTAATATTCTTATGGGGACGTCTTTATATATTGTCCAACGCACCAGTAAAACCGATCTATTTAATAAAAGCCTATCTTGGATGGTCTATTGGGGCTGGCAGTTGGTGTTAGTGCTGGCATTAATCACACTACCCTTGGGATTTACCTCATCGAAAGAATATGCCGAGCTAGAGTGGCCGATTGATATTCTCATTGCCGTGGTATGGGTGATGTATGCCATTTTATTCTTCGGTACGATTGCTAAGAGAAAAATTAAACATATTTTTGTGGCTAACTGGTTTTTCGGTGCATTTATTATTGTGATCGCGATGATCTTTATTATCAATAATTTAGAAATCCCTGTGAACTGGACCAAATCGTATTCTATCTACGCCGGAACTCAAGATGCGATTGTTCAATGGTGGTGGGGCCATAATGCAGTCGGATTTTTATTAACGGCTGGCATCATAGGTATGAACTATTACTTTATACCTAAAGTCTCTGAGCGCCCGATCTACTCCTATCGTTTATCTATTGTCCATTTCTGGGGGCTAGTAGGCTTTTATACTTGGGCGGGTACTCACCATCTTGTTTATTCTTCGGTTTCAGATTGGATTCAAAACCTAGGCATTATTATGTCTTTATTATTGTGGCTGCCATCTTGGGGTGGGGCTTTTAATAGCTTGATGACCTTGCTTTCGAATAAAGAAAAATTAAAGCATGACTACGTGATGTTGTTCTTCCTCTCTGCTGTTTTGTATTACGCACTAGCCACTTTAGAAGGGCCATTACTCGCGATTCGATGGTTTAACATGATTGCTCATAATACCGAATGGATCGTCGGCCATGTTCATTCCGCCGCTTTAGGTTGGGTCGCGATGTCTGGCTTTGCTGTGTTTTATTACTTTATCCCAAGGTTGTGGGGACGTGAGCAAATGTGGTCACGACGTCTAGTGAAGTGGCACTTCTGGCTAGCACATATCGGGATCGCGATTTATGCCGTAGCGCTTTGGATTGGCGGAATTGGTCAAGGGTATATGTGGTTGAAGCAACACCCAGATGGTTCACTCGCGTATAGTTTTGTGGACTCGATGAATTTTGTCGCACCATGGATGCTAGCAAGATTTATTGGCGGTGCGTTGTTTGTTGTTGGTGTGATCATCATGATTTACAACTTATATAAAACCTTATCACTCCCCATTGCTGCGCCAAATCAGGATTCTAAAACGCGTGAGTTAGAACATTCAGATGAGGAAAAAGTATATGTTAAATAAAGACTTTACCCAATCTGTTTGGATCTTAATTATTTCTGTCATCGTGGTCGCGAGCTTTTCGTTATTGACTTGGGTCGTTCCCGATTTGTTTATGAAAGATGAGTTGATCGAAAAATCAAAGATGAAACCTTATAGCGCTTTACAGCTTGCCGGACGGGATATTTATATCAGTGAAGGTTGCCATACCTGTCACTCTCAAATGGTGAGACCACTACCGGCAGAGGTCGCTCGTTATGGTGAAGCGACTAAGGCGGAAGATGATATTTATGAATACCCCAACCTATGGGGCTCAAAACGTACTGGCCCTGATTTGGCAAACTTAGGTCGAAAATATTCTGATCAATGGCATCAGTTGCATTTAATGGACCCTCGCTCTGTTGTACCTACTTCTATTATGCCTGCCTACCCATGGTTATTTGAAAAAGTGTTAGATGGGGAAGATGTTGCCGACAAAATGGAAGCCTTGCGAATACTTGGAGTGCCTTATACCGATGAGGAAATTGATAAGGGGCGTTTACAGGTACGAAATAAAACACATGCCGATGCACTAATCAGTTATTTGCAGAGCTTAGGTGAATAAGGGGGCAATATGTTGACGACATTTTGGAGTGCGTGGGTCATTGTTTTAACCGTCATCTTCATGGCGATCATGATTTATGTTATTTGGCATTATTGGCGAAAGAACCATGAAGCCGATGCCAATAGAGAACTACATGTGTATGACGGTATTGCCGAAAATGATGCCAAATTGCCGAAGGTGCTGCTGTATTCTTATTTAATCGCCTTTATTGCCAGTGGGGTTTTCTTTGTGTTGTACCCGGGTATGGGGAACTGGCAAGGATTAATGAATTGGCACTCGGATGATGAATTGCAACAACAAGATACCCAAATTATTGACCGAAAATTAGCGGATTTAAGCGCTGACAATATGACTCTCACTCAGTTGGCTGAACAAGATGAAATTGTGGATTATGGTCAGCGGTTATTTTTGAATCATTGTGCGGCGTGTCATGGTGATGAAGGACAAGGGCAAAAACATTTTCCTAACTTAATTGATAATGAATGGATTTATGACTCGACAGATGCCGGTATTATTCATTCTATTGCTCAAGGCCGACATGGTGTCATGGTCGGGTGGAAAGATGTATTAACGGAGCAGCAGATACAAGATGTGGCCGCTTATGTGGCGAACTTTGAATCTGAACGTTCTATTGCGGTTGCTGAAGTAGTACTGGAGCAAGGCAAAGAAGTCTACGCTTATAATTGCTCTGTATGTCATGGTGATAATGGACAAGGTAACAAACAAATTGGTGCTTATAATCTAGCGGATAATATCTGGGTTCATGGTGGCTCCATGGATGGTATTGAAGAAACGATTCGTGAAGGTTTAAGTTCTGAAATGCCAAGTTTTTCATCGCAACTTTCTGACGCTCAAATTACTGCGGTGGCGGCTTTTGTAAAATATAAAGGTATTGAGCAAGAGATGAAACTTGCACAGCTTGACTCTGACCTCATTGAGCGTGGTGAATACTTGGCTTACGCGGGGGATTGTGTTGCTTGTCATACCGCAGAAAATGGTGAACTTTTTGGCGGTGGACTACCATTTCCGACGCCTTTTGGTACCGTCTATTCAACCAATATTTCTTCTCACTTAGAAAGAGGTATTGGGCGTTACTCTTATCAAGATTTTGATGACGCAGTACGTAAAGGCGTAGCAAAACATGGCAACCTTTATCCCGCTATGCCGTATACTTCATATCAATATATCACTGAGGAGGATATGCGTGCGCTATGGGAATATATTCAATCACTCACGCCTGTGAATTCTCCTAACAAAGCGAATACGATGATGTTTCCAAGTAATATTCGTTTGGGAATGTGGGCATGGAATACGGTCTTTTTTGATGAATCACCGCTGACTTATTCTCAAGATAAAACGGATGAATGGAAACGTGGTAAATACTTAACATTAAGTTTTGGGCACTGTGCTGAATGTCATACGCCTCGTAATATTGCTCAGGCGTTAGAATCCGATAAACCTTTCCAAGGCAATATTATTGATCATTGGAATGCGCCTGATATTACCGCCAATGAATTGCATGAACATGGTTGGACAAAAGAAGACTTAGCCGACTTTTTACAAACAGGACGTTCATCAAAAGGCACTGCTTTTGCCGGTATGGCGGATGTGGTGAAAAATAGTACCCGACACATGACTCGTGATGACTTACTGGCTATCGGTGAGTACTTATTGGTCGGTGATGAGAATAATACACTTGATCCAAATGTTCAGCCTTTGAAACCGACAGGCTTTACTCAAGCGGATAAACAGACCAAAGAGTACCAAATCTTCGTTCAAACTTGTGGAGCATGTCATGGCGCTGACGGTAAAGGCCGAACGAGTATTGCACCAGCATTATTAGGTAATGGCATTATTTCTCACTCTGAACCGTATAACACAATTGCGGTTGTGTTGAGAGGGCTATCGCCTGATTACTTAGAGCCAAATAAAGACTACATGCCAATGACGAGCTTTAATAATATTGCGGGTGATGGCGAAATGGCGAATATGATTAGCTTTATTCGCGATAAATTGGGTGCTCGACAAGAGCCTGTTACGAGAGAGATGGTGAAAGATATACGTGTTGATCTTGAGCGTAGTGGGGTAACGGGCGGCTTCCATGATGTAAAACAGTGATATTTCGGTAGTCACAGATCCTAGTCAGTTTCTTGGATCTAGATTAATAAAAAACCTCAATCATGGGCCACTTCCGTGTACATGATTGAGGTTTTTGTTTTTCCTATCTTCTCAAGTTCTCAAGTTCTCAAGTTCTCAAGTTCTCAAGGCTAATAGGGACTTTATTTTAAGTTGCCACCCACACCAATGCTTGGGTTGACATAAACAGGGCCAATTTTAAACGGAGCGCCAATGTCTAGGCTTGCGTAAGGCGTACAAGAGGCGATCAGCAAGACTGCAGCTGTCGCAAGAATAATACGTTTGATATTTTTCATTATTTCATCTCCTGTATAACAAAGCCTGCACCCGCTGGATCTCGGATGATGGCAACCGTACCGTTACGTACTTCTTTGGTTGGAGCCATTAAGACATAACCACCATTGCTTTCCACTTTCTCAACAGTGGCATTGATGTCGGATACTTTGATGTAATTAACCCAAGTCGTCGCGACATCGGCATTAGGTTTTTTCACAAACCCAAATGCCGGCTGTTCATTAATCGCTAAATATGGATAGCTATGGCCTAGCAAGGTTTTGTTACTGGCTTTAAAGTCGCCCAGTTTTTGATAGAAACTTTGGCTTTGGGCAATGTTATCGGTCCAGATCTCTTGCCAAATCCAATTGCCATCTTGTTTAGGTAAAGCGGCAGGATCGCCCGTAAAGGTATTTAAAATCGAGAATACTGCGCCTTGCGGGTCTTGAATAACGGCAAGTTCACCGCGTCCTTTTAATGTGGTTTTCTTAATTAAGGTCTTACCGCCAGCCTGTTCTGATTGGCTTAATGTGTTATCGACATTATTCGTTGAGATCACCGGTAGCCAGTAATTGGTGCTGCTGTTACTTGGCATTTTGGCCATGCCTGCAATGTTCTGGCCTTGGTAGGTGATTAAGCTGTAGTCATCATTCACGCTTTCAAAATTCCAGCCAAATACATTGTGGTAGAAAGGTTGAACTTTGTCTGGAGCCGTAGTGGCAAGATCACGCCAAATGATGGTGCCTTCCGCTTTATTGTTGCTATTCGCTAACGCGGGTAGTGTAAGAGAAGGGGATTGACTACATGCGGTAACCAATAAAGCCAGTGAGCACGTCATTGGTACGGTTAACCATTTCATTGAAAAGGGTTTCATTACTTTATCCTTTAGTTTTCATTTACCTATTAAGATAGCATTGAAGAATATAAATGATCATATTTTATTTAATGCTCAATTGCTCTGCGTTGTTGCGTAAAACAGCGTATACTCGCCGCCAAGCACGTTGCTTCAATATTTTAAATGGTACACCCATGTCCAAATTATTCTTTAAAGGCCGTATTGATACGCGCCAAAATCACGTTATGTCTGGCTACAACGTCAACCGTGAAGTCAAAGCGGGAAGCGCAGAGTCTCCTTTGTCGCTAAGCGTTCAAACCGAAGCACGTCATGCTGAAGTATTAGCAATCTTAAACCAGAATGAACTGGTAGCAGAGATTAAGGTCGATGCATCTCAAGATGAAAATATTATTGAGTTAGAAACAATTTTGAATAAGCCGAAAACCACGACGTTTGAAAAAACGCCCAATCGTAATGATCCTTGTTCATGCGGTAGTGGTAAAAAGTACAAGAAATGCTGCGGCTAAATCTATACCCAGGTCACTTGGGTATATAAGCAACAGATAAAAAAGGCCTAAACAGATGTTCTCTGCTTAGGCCTAATTTTTTATAACTTAATTATTTAAACAATCAAGTCGTAATCACTCTTTAGGATATCAATGATTTCTTGTTTCGGATTGTCACTTAATTCGATTTTCTTACCAGTAATTTTTTCCGCAATGCCTAGATACGTTTGAGAGATCTTCATGATTTCTTCTTGTGGTAGGGCATTATTTTCGGCAAGCGCAAAACGCTCATCCATGCGGTTTTTGTTTAATAGAATGTCGGGGTCCGGGAAGTAGCTTAATAAGAATTGGCGGAAACCTTCTTTTGAGTTTTCAACAATACGACCCGCTTGGTATTCATTTTTATCCCAAATACGTGATGAATCAGGTGTACCTACTTCATCCATATAAATCAGTTTTTCATTTCCTGCAGCATCATTAACGTAGCCAAATTCAAATTTAGTATCGACAAAAATTTGATCAACTTTATCTAATGCATCACTGATCACTTTAAAGCCTTCTTTGAGCAGCTTTTCATAGTGAGCGATATCTTCTTGTTTTGAAAAGTTAAATGCCGCGAAATTTTCTTCGATATCTTGACGAGAGATATTGACATCATCTGCTTCTGGTACGTTTGGAATACCTTTCAAAATCCCTTTGGTTGATGGCGTCATCAGTAATTCAGGGAGAACTTTATCTTTCTCTAAACCTTCTGGTAGTGCGATACCGCAGAAGTCACGTTCGCCTTTTTCATAAGCACGCCACATTGAACCAGTGATGTATTGACGGCAAATAGCTTCAATCATGACAGGCTTGGCTTTTTGAACGATCCAAATAAATGGGTGGGGAATGTCTAGGATGTGGCTATCTGCGAGGTGGTTATCTTTAAACAGTTGGAACCAATGGTTGGAAATAGCATTCAGTGCAGCGCCTTTGCCTGGAACACCTTTTAAACCACCTTCGCCATGCCAAATGCAGTCGAATGCAGAGATGCGGTCACTGATTACCATAATGGCTAAAGGAGCGTCTTCGGCTACATCGTAACCTTTTTCTTTAATTAGGCGACGGCTGTCAGCTTCGGTTAACCAATATACTGAACGAACTTTACCACTGTGTACGGGTTTATCGGTACGGATGGGAAGGTCATCATTCACGGCAAGAACTTGATTAGCAATGCTCATTTCCATTTTCCTACTAAGCTTAAAAACTGGGTATGTTAAGAACAGGTATCTTAAGAACAAATATCTTAAGAACTAAGTATGAATGCCTCTCACACCTGAAAGCCGCATAGTAACAGAACTCACCTAATTCCATCCAGAGAAAAAGCAAACGTTTGCATCAAAATGTTTTTACGTAAATGAAAGCTTATTGTGTCATCAAAATTTTCTAGCTCTATCCCGAATCACTTGGGGATAAATTAATGTAGATGACGAGTTAGCGTTTGTTGAATCGAACTATCCATGAAGAAGATCTCACAGCCACTTTGACGAGCTTGGCTTTTTAGAGCTTCTTTATCTTGAATTGAAAAATTGTCACTCGCCACAATCGCACTGGCATTTTTTGCGTTAAGTGCTTTAAGAATGATGTCCTTTTCTGTCATCGAATTGGACTCTTTAATTTTGATCACTTTATGGGTTTCAATCCCAAAGCTTTGTAGTTCTTGATTAGTCGGTAGGGTGGCACCTGCGGTAAACAGTAACCAGTTTGGTTTTTTAGAAAGCATTGATAGACGAGAAAACAGCGAACTATTTTCTGAAAAAATATCGTCGTTATGTGCAAAAGATGTGAACGCTTGATGAGGTAAAACGGCATTGTGATCCAACATAATTAACTGTCCATATATCCATACTGTGTTTTTATACAGTAGTTTTTTATTGATGAAAGATCAAGCGATTTATTGAGTGAATACTTAGTAAGTGTGATTTGTGTCACTTTTTATTTGTGGATTTAAAAAACTGGTGTAAAATTAATGAGTTCATAACTTATTAAAAAAAAAGAAATTTAATGAGTTTGACGATAGGATTTTTCTGATGGTGTGGTCGATCTTTTTATTTACGACTAATTTCTAGTAGTGAATAAAAAAATCTTTCATCTTAGATAGACCAATGGCTTTACACGTTGTGAGGCTATAAATTCATAGGAATAAAAAAATGAATAAATATTTAGCAGAATGTTTTGGTACGTTTTGGCTAGTACTTGGTGGTTGTGGTAGTGCGGTATTAGCAGCAGCTTTTCCTGATCTAGGCATCGGCTTTGTGGGTGTTTCACTTGCCTTTGGTTTGACTGTTTTAACTATGGCTTTTGCAATTGGTCATATTTCTGGCTGTCACCTAAACCCAGCGGTATCTATTGGTCTATGGGCTGGTGGTCGTTTCCCTGCAAACCAACTTTTACCTTACATCATTGCTCAAGTAGCGGGTGGTATCATTGCTGGTGGTGTGCTTTACGTGATTGCATCAGGCCAAGCTGGTTTTGATGTTGCGGCAGGTTTTGCATCAAACGGCTACGGTGAGCATTCACCTGGTGGTTTCTCTATGACTTCTGCGCTTGTGACTGAAGTTGTAATGACAATGATGTTCTTGATTGTGATTCTTGGCGCAACTGATAAACGTGCTCCTGCAGGTTTTGCTCCAATCGCGATTGGTCTATGTCTAACACTGATTCACTTGATCTCTATCCCAGTAACAAACACTTCTGTAAACCCTGCACGTAGTACGGCAGTTGCGGTTTACGTTGGTGATTGGGCGACTTCTCAACTTTGGTTGTTCTGGGTTGCGCCAATTGCTGGTGCGATTCTAGGTGCTATTGCATACCGTTTCATCGGTTGTGAAAAAGCAGAAAACGCATAATCAATGTTGAAAGGGGTGTCTTAATAAAAGGCACCGCTTAAACAGATGGATCTAAAAAGGCGCTTATGATGAGCGCCTTTTTTTTGCCTGCAATTTATATCTGTCTGTTATTTCAATTTGGCTTGTTTTTCTCTTAAAGCCTGTTCAGCGAGATTGAACTGTCGAACATCAATTCGAGCATAATCGTGACATTCAGGACAAGCGTTATGACTCATTCCATCGATATATTCTAATTTAGTTAATTGACCTACGAATTGTTTGCACCAGTCGCAAGTACCATGAGCACTTTCCATTTTATATTTTCCCGTAACAACTTAGAATTATTGAACGCCAAGAAGTGTAGCGAAGTAAAGTGACACTTTCGAATGTTATTGGTGAGTTAAATGTGTATTTGATCACAATACTCAACAATAAAAATCAGGGAATCGATTGCCTGAATTAAAGGAAGTATTCAGGCAAGAAAATAGCTGGGGTATTGGGACTATTTGGTTAAGCGTTTTTTCTCTGCTGCACCATTAATAGGGCGGTTCACCGAGACACGGCGACCTTTTTTCAGGCCAACTTCATAATCTGCCGTGAAGTTTTTCATGGCATCGCGTAACTGCTGTTTGAAGGTTTCACGATCGACGTTTTGAAATTCTTTATCAATGTAGTCGTTAATCTTGTTCGCCGAGTCATCGTCTGGGGCAATTAAAGGCAGTTTTTCAAGAGCGCCTTCGATCCAGCCAGATAAGAAGGAGTTAACACGGCGTGTCACTTCAGCACTGGTTGTGCCGGTACCTGAGAAACTATTACGGAATTGGCCAGTTTGTTCATTCATTTCACGATAAATGATATCAAATGCGAAAGCGGCGAAAATAGCACGATCAGCTTCACCAATAAACTCAACACGCTTTAAGCCTTTGTGATTGAGTAATACTGCTTCAACACCGAAACGAGTGTTGATACCACGGATCACTCGTAAAATGTTGGAGCTAATGCTGGCTGGCAGTAGGTGGCTAGATTGAGTCTTACCCAATTTAATGAAATCAATATCGTCCTTATCCAAGCCATACTTAAGCATCAGCCTATGCGCCATCTTGATCGCTTGGGCTGCTTCATTAACATTGGCTGAACTACCTAGCTCAAGGCATTTGGCAATTTTTTTAAGGGCTTTTTGTTTATCCATTACCTTTGGTGTACTCATTGATAGGCTGATTGTCTGGGTAAAATAATGAGCCGCGTATTCTACCGTTTTTTGGGCTTGTAAGAAAGGACAACAATTTAGCTGGGATCACAAAACATTTTCTACTCCTCACTGTGATTGAAATAAGGTAAAGTGAAGTGATTCAAAAAATAAAACATTTCTAGCTGAAGGGATCAGCGATGTAGGGGCATGATGCGCAATGTTGGCAAATAGTAAATCTTCACAATCATCTTCAAATCAAACTTTCTTACCATCACTTAATCAAGGTTACGATGTTGAGCCTTTGGTCGATGCTTTCTTAAATGAATTAAAGGCATCGGGCTTTACTGGTGACATCGAACAAACCTATGCAAGCCGTTTGGCGGTTGCGACCGATAACAGTGTTTATCAGCAGCTTCCTCAAGCGGTGGTGCTACCCAAAGATAATCAAGATGTGCAGCTCATTGGTAAAATAGGCGCACAAGACAAATTTGCTACCATCACTTTCTCACCTCGTGGTGGGGGCACTGGCACCAACGGACAATCATTGACCAAAGGTATTGTGGTCGATATGTCTCGTTATATGAACAAAGTGCTTGAGGTTAATGAAAAGGAAGGCTGGGTTCGTGTTCAATCCGGTGTAATTAAAGACCAACTCAATGACGCGGTTCGTTCTTTCGGATATTTTTTCTCGCCAGATTTATCAACCAGTAACCGAGCAACATTAGGCGGAATGATTAACACTGATGCTTCTGGTCAAGGCTCGTTAAAATACGGCAAAACTTCCGACCATGTATTATCGCTGCAAGCGGTGTTTGCAGATGGCTCAATGTATGAAACCGATGGCTCACAAGGTCAACCTGAGCTGGGTACGTTTGCTGATAAAGCGTATCGAATGACTGAAGTGGTTTGTCGTGAAAATCGCGCGGCTATTGAAGCGAAATTCCCACCATTAAACCGCTTTTTAACGGGTTATGATCTGAAAAACGCTTTGTCATTCGAGCAAGATGAATCGGGAGTGTTTGATCTAGGTCGAGTGCTTTGTGGCGCAGAAGGATCATTGGCTTTTATTACGGAAGCAAAACTGAACTTAACGCCAATCCCTAAATCCCGTTCTTTGGTCAATATTAAATATAACTCTTTTGATTCTGCCTTAAGAAGTGCGCCATTAATGGTTAAGGCGCAAGCGTTATCGGTCGAAACGGTAGATTCAAGAGTATTGAATTTAGCCAAGCAAGATATTGTGTGGCATACCGTGAATGATTTGCTCACCGATGTTCCGGGCAAAGATATGCAAGGTATCAACATTGTTGAGTTTGCAGGCCAGAACGATCAAGAAGTCAAAGCTCAAGTGAGTGCGTTAGTCGAAACTTTAGAAAAACAACTTGAAACGGAAGATGGCGGCATTATTGGATTTCAAGTTTGCCACGACCTAGAAAGCATTAATAAAATCTACAACATGCGCAAAAAAGCGGTAGGACTTCTAGGTGGCGCAAAAGGGCGAGCTAAGCCGATTGCGTTTGCTGAAGATACTTGTGTGCCACCGGAAAACTTAGCGGATTTTATTGCTGAGTTTCGCACTTTACTTGATGAAAAATCACTGAACTATGGCATGTTTGGCCATGTCGACGCAGGGGTACTTCACGTTCGCCCAGCTTTAGATTTATGCGATCCTGAGCAAGAAAAAATGATGCATCAGGTATCGGATGAAGTGGTCAAATTAGTCGCTAAATATGGGGGTTTAATGTGGGGCGAGCATGGTAAAGGTTACCGCTCGGAATACGGCCCTGAATTTTTCGGCGATGAATTGTTTACGCAATTGCGTCGCGTAAAAGCCGCATTTGATCCACTTAATAAAATGAACCCGGGTAAAATTTGTACTCCGCTTGAAAGCCAAGATGAACTCGTCAAAGTCTCGGATACCAAACGTGCTTTTTATGATCGTCAAATTCCGGTGACGGTGCGTGATAGCTTTAGACAAGCCATGGAATGTAACGGTAACGGTTTGTGCTTCAACTATGATGTGAATTCACCTATGTGTCCGTCAATGAAGGTCACAGCGGATCGTCGTCATTCTCCAAAAGGCCGCGCCGGTTTAGTGCGTGAATGGTTACGTCAATTAACCGCCAATGGGGTAGATATACTCGATTTAGAAGAAACGACATTAAAGCAGTCAACGTCGATAAAAAGCATGATTGACCGTGTTCGTAACTCGATGAAAAAGAAAGATGAATATGATTTTTCTCATGAAGTTTTCGATGCTTTAAATGGCTGTCTTGCTTGTAAAGCGTGTGCTAGTCAGTGCCCGATCAATGTTGATGTTCCGTCTTTCCGTTCACGCTTCTTAAACGTTTACTACACTCGTTATCAGCGCCCAGTCAAAGACTACCTAGTCGGTAATATTGAAAGTTTACTACCGCTAATGGCTGCTATGCCAAAAGTCACCAATGGTATGTTGGGAATGGGTTGGGTGCAGTCTTTAACCAAAAAGACCGTTGGCTATATTGATACCCCGTTATTATCACTACCAACGTTAAAGCAGAGTTTAGATAATCAACAATGGGATAGCCGATTTAGTTTGTCACACCTACAATCGCTGTCAGAAGATAAATGCCAAGACTACCTATTGATCGTTCAAGATCCGTTTACGAGTTTTTATGATGCCGATGTCGTGTCCGATTTTGTTGATTTAGCGGTGAAACTGGGTAAAAAACCAGTCGTATTACCGTTTAAACCCAATGGTAAAGCTCAGCATGTAAAAGGCTTCTTAAAACAATTTACGCAAACCGCCACTTCAACTGCTGAGTTTTTAAATCAACTCGCTGAGTTGAATATTCCGATGGTTGGTGTCGATCCTGCAACCGTACTTTGTTATCGAGATGAATATCGCGAAGTACTTGGTGAGAAAGCGGGAGAATTTCAGGTTCTAAGCGTGCATGAATGGTTACAGCCAAACCTCACGACATTTGTTTATTCAACAAAAGCGGATGATAAGCCTTGGTATTTGTTCTCTCACTGTACCGAGAAAACCAAGTTACCCAACTCAGAAAAGCACTGGGGCGAAATCTTTAGCCACTTTGGCGGCGCGTTAACAACCATTCCAGTCGGTTGTTGTGGTATGGCGGGAACCTTTGGTCATGAAGCGGATAAGTTTGAAATGTCACAAGGCATCTACCAGTTAAGCTGGCAGCCAAATATTAATCGTTTAGACAAAGAGCGTTGTTTGGTCACCGGCTATTCTTGTCGTAGCCAAGTGAAGCGTTTTGAAGGGATGAAGCCTAAGCATCCTCTGCAAGCCTTGCTTACGATGTTGGAGTAGAGCTGTAAGCTGCTGAATAGTTAAAATAGAAAAAAGGCCTGAAGCGAAAGATATCGTTTCAGGCCTTTTAGTTTTGGTAATGATTACCAATGATTAGAAATCGTAACGGATACCCGCTTGGATTTGGTCATCTAGGTCATCAATCATTTCAAACTTGTAACCAGCGTAAGTGCGTAGGTTGCTGTTGAACTTGTAAACTGCTTCGATTGCAACGTTATCAACTGCATCATCATCACCATCGTTCATCGTTGCGTAGTTATATACGCCAACGAAAGTCCACTTATCCAATTTGTATTGAGCTGAAATTTCGTAGCCATCGTTGTCATCACTGTTACCAGTAATGTCATCGCTAAAGTTCATTAGATAAAGGGCACCGAAAGTGAAGTCTGCAATAGAGTATTGTACACCGATATCTACTTGGTTCGCGTCTTGGTCAGCAACTTTGCCACCAGCGTAACCCACACCTAAATCTAGGCCGAAATCAAATGAGTACATACCAGCAATTGCGTATTGGTCTGAGTCTGCCAATTCTTCAGCAAGGTAGTTAGCACCTAGTGTAAAGCCGCCAAACTCACCTTTATAAGCAAAGTTGTTTTCTTGCTTATCGCTACCTGCACGTAAAGCAACAGCATCATCGGCATCTGCGCCGAACGTTGCCATGGTATCGGTGAAGTCAGTGATCATCACTAATGCAGTATCTTGTTTACCGTAAGAGAAATCACCCGCTTGAGTACCAATACCACCGAATAGGTAACGAGTTTTTATGCCATCAGAGCCGTCAACTTCGTTTTCGTACTTACCAAAACCTGAAAGGCCGTCTGTGATTTGAGTAGTACCAGAAATACTTAGACGAGCACGGCTTTTATCATCAAATGCACTTTCGATTTTATCGCCAGTGGCTGGGTCATATTCTTCATTGTTATCTGAAACATTGAAACGTGCTTCTGCACGGCCGCCAATTTTCAGCTCAGATGTATCATCTTTATAAACGGTTGCTGCTAGAGAAGAAGTAGAAACCATTGCTGCCAAAATTGAAGTGGCTAGAACTGCTTTTTTCATTGTTTTAAATCCTATGTTTTAAATTAGAGACTTACGTGTCTTCTTGGTGTTGGAAGTACTCTAGAATAGGAATGTTAAGAATTAGTGTCTGTTATATGACGTTTTGATGTATTGCCAGAAGTGATGCTTAAATGTGATCTATATCTCACAAAAAAGCCAAAATGCAGAACACTTTGGCTTTAAATTGATTGAGGTTTTGAATATTTAGCTATGAAGGTAAGTAGATCGCGCCTAATACCGCCAGACGTGAAGCTCCGGTCGCAGCGGGTAGGTTACCCGGTAAACCATTGATGGTTTGGTGTGCGAGCCAAGCAAAAGCCATTGCTTCCATGTAATCGGCATCAATACCATATTTTAATGTATTGCCTATTTGCCACTCAGGAAGTAGTTGTTGCAATTTTTCCATAAGCAATGGGTTATTCGCACCGCCGCCACAAGCCAATAATTCATTCGTACGATTTGTTTGAGTGAACTCTTCTACTTCGTTAGCAATGGTGATCGCGGTAAATTCGGCTAACGTGGCAAGCACATCTTCATTACTCAGAGTAAAGTCAGTTAATTTTTGTTCTAGCCAAGGTAGGTTAAAGAGTTCTCGTCCTGTACTTTTGGGAGCAGGTAGCAGTAGGTATCTTTCTGCTAATAGTGCTTTGAGTAGAGGTTGATCTACCTTGCCAGATCGAGCAATAGCCGCATCTTTATCATAAGGTTGACCAAAGTGCTTCTGAACCCAAGAATCCATTAACATGTTGCCTGGGCCCGTGTCGTAGCCTGATGTTTGGTCACCATCAATGATGGAAATATTGGCAATGCCGCCGATATTTAAGATCACGATATTATTATCAATGTGATCAAACAGTGCTTTATGAAATGCAGGAACGAGTGGCGCACCTTGACCGCCTAATGCCATGTCTTTACGACGAAAATCTGCAACCGTAGTAATGCCAGTTTGCGCGGCAATAATATTGGCATCACCAATTTGCATGGTGAAAGGGTAAGTAGAATCTGGCGCATGAAACACCGTTTGGCCGTGGCTACCAATCGCTTTGATATCGTTTCTATTTAAGCTGTTTTTATCGATTAGTTGATCCACGGCATCGGCAAAAACCTTACCCAACCGATGATCAATTTCGCCGATTTTCAGTAACGTGGTTTGTTGGCCAATACACACATCTAATACGTCTTGCTTTAAATCCTCTGGCATGGTGAAAAAATCTTGCGCCAGTAAGCGAATCGACTTTCCATCGGTTTCAACTAATGCGGTATCCACACCATCTAAACTGGTGCCAGACATAATGCCGATATATTTTTCCATAGCTTACCTTTTGAGTCGTAATCTAATCATCTGTAATGAATTAATTAGTTTAAAGACAGAGTTTTAAACATACATGATTAGTGTCAGAATAGCGTATAAAACCTTAAAATCAGTACCATAAATCACGTTTGTCGATTATTTTGGTGCAATATTTCGATACTGAGAAGGAAAATGCAATGGGTCCATTGTGGTTAGACGTTGAAGGCTATGAACTTGATGCGGAAGATAAAGAAATTCTGGCGCACCCAACCGTTGGTGGTGTGATCTTATTTGCTCGCAACTACCATGATAATGAACAACTTATCGCGTTAAATCATGCTATTCGTCAAGCAGCCAAGCGTCCTATTCTTATCGGTGTCGATCAAGAAGGCGGTCGTGTACAACGTTTCCGTGATGGCTTTACCAAAATCCCACCGGCTCAAGCTTATGCTGAAATGAAAAATGGCGTTGAAGCGGCAGAACTTGGTGGTTGGTTAATGGCGGCAGAATTGATTGCTCACGATATCGATTTAAGCTTTGCACCTGTACTCGATCAATCCTTTCAATGTAAAGCGATTGGTAGCCGTGCTTTTGGTGAAGACCTTGAGACTATTTTGACCTACAGCTCAGCCTATATGAAAGGCATGAAGCAAGTTGGCATGGCAACCACAGGTAAACATTTTCCTGGCCATGGTGGGGTGATTGTTGATTCGCACTATGAAACCCCATTTGATAATCGCAATGATATTTTTGAAAATGACATGGCGATTTTTAAAGCTCAGATTGACGCTGGAATTCTCGATGCCATGATGCCTGCGCATGTGGTTTACCCTAATTACGATGACCAGCCAGCCAGCGGTTCACCTTATTGGTTGAAAGATATATTGCGTAATCAACTAGGTTTTAAAGGCATCGTATTTTCTGATGATTTAAATATGGAAGGTGCCGCGATTATGGGCGGACCAGCCGAGCGTTCTTTGAAATCAATGCAATCAGGCTGTGACATGGTATTGATGTGTAATAACCGTCCATCAGCAGTTGAAGTGCTCGATAACCTACCAATCGTAGAAGTACCAAAAGCAATGAACTTACTTAAGCAGCAGAGCTTTAGTTTAAAAGAATTGCAAGCCACAGAACGTTGGCAGCAAGCGAACCGTATTATGAATCAGTATTGGGATAACGCGCAGTAATACCTAATATTGCAACCCAAAAGAAGTGGTGGGATTGCATTCTCACCACTTTTGTTCCAAAATTCTCACCAGTTAGGCTGCTTAGAGTAGTCTACAATCCTTTCGTATAATCTCACTGATTGAACCGCTTGTTCTAGGTGTGAGAGTCTCTACCAGAATCCTCAAATTCTGATTACGAAGAGTAAGCGGGCGATCGTTTTCTCTTTGTATCAATACTATCAATCATAACTTTTAAACCGATTAAATTGGATAGCTTACTTATCTTGATTGATAGAAGTCACCTATACTCGATTTAGAGCAAAGGTTTACCGGACAAAAGAAAAATCGTTGCGCATTCATTTTTAATCGAAAAGGATGTAACCAATGAATCCACATATAACCGCGTTTATCCAAGGCTTACCAAAAGTCGAATTGCATTTGCATATTGAAGGTTCACTTGAGCCAGATCTCATGTTTGAACTGGCTAGACGTAATAACGTCGAGATTCCATTTAATTCACCTGAAGAAGTGCAAGCCGCATATCAGTTTGAGGATTTGCAGTCGTTTCTTGATATCTATTATCAAGGTGCCAATGTGTTGATTAATGAACAAGATTTCTTTGATTTAACTTGGGCTTATCTACTGCGTTGTAAGCAAGATAACGTGATTCATACTGAAATTTTCTTTGATCCACAAACTCATACTGCGCGTGGTATTGCTTTTGAAACCGTGATTAATGGTATTGATAAAGCCATGCAAAAAGGGCGCGAGGAGCTTGGCATATCGAGCCAAATTATCATGTGTTTCTTGCGCCATTTAGATCAAGATTCGGCCTTTGAAACCCTAAAACAAGCGTTGCCGTTTAAAGATAAGATCATCGGTGTTGGGCTTGATTCTTCTGAGCAAGGGTATCCGCCAGAAAAGTTTAAAGAGGTATTTGAAGCGGCGATTGGGCATGGTTTTTTAACGGTAGCGCATGCGGGTGAAGAAGGCCCGGCTGCTAATATTCATAATGCAATGAAGCTGCTCGGTGTGTCGCGAGTCGATCACGGAGTACGTTGTGTTGATGATCCTGAATTGGTGAAACAACTAATTGAAGATCGCACGCCATTAACGGTTTGTCCGCTATCGAACACTCAACTAAAAGTCTTTGAGAGCATGAGCGATCACAATATTGTCGACTTATTGCGACAAGGGCTGTGTGTCACGATCAATTCTGATGATCCCGCTTATTTTGGCGGTTATATGACAGATAACTTCATGGCGGTAGCGGAAGCCTTACCAGTATCACTGGAAGAGCTACAAGCTTTCTCGCTCAACGCGATTGAAGCAAGTTTTATTAGTGATGAAGAAAAGAAAAGGTTGGTAGATCAGGTTACTCACTTTAGTCGTGAGTTTCTGTCTTAAATCGATTTAAAATATCTAGATCATAGAGTAAGCATAAAGAAACAGGCTTGAATATCGCTTCAAGCCTGTTTTGTATATTTGATATTTATTGACTGATTATCGATTTTCGAAGCGGTTATAATCAAGTAGACCGGATTCTATCGGTTGGTCGTTTTCATACCATTTATGTAACTTGTCACTAAAGGCCCAAAAATCAGGATCACTGCGTCGAATACCATATTTATCTAGCAAAGTGACGTAGTCTTGATCTTCTTTAATGCTGGATAAACCTTGATAAAAATCGGCAATGTCTTTTTCTTGTACCTGCATAAAGGCGGCAGGGTAACTACCGACGACACCTTTCACAAACGTCAGATCATCATTTTCAAGATCACGGTTACTTTCTTCATCAAATAAGCTCGAGATATTGGTATGAGCGTTATTGTGAATTAGGGTAAATACCTGATCTTTACCGCTATCTGTGGTGATAAGAACCGTCACTAACTGCGGTACTTGGCGTAACCCTTTGTCTTTAATATCATCAATCTTACGCAAAATCGCTTCGTTTTGTGGTGATAATCCGGTATCTCGAATTTCATATCGATGACCAAGCACCGGCTCTAAACGTTTTTCCAGCATGGCATACAATTCATCTTGCGGCTTATCGGTTTTATATTGAATGCTGCTGGGTTGCTCAAATGTTTTCACATCACGCTGAATAAAGGCGCTTAGCTGTGGTGATGGATCTTGATACCAGCTTTCCATTAACTCATGCCTGTCTTTAATTGGTAGTAAGGATAAGAAGTTTTCCTCGCCTTCCATTCGTAAGAAATCCATAAACATACGAGTCATCAGCTGGTGGCCGAAGTTGCCGTACACATCGAATCCATCGACCAATAAATATTGAATTCGTTCTAATAACGCATAGTCAATTATCCAAGCGGTCTTAGGCGGTTTACCTACTAAGCCTTTGACGACCGAGGCACTATCAAAGTGGCGGAATATGGTTAAGGCAGCATTATCATTTATACCGCCACCGTCCCATACGAGGTCGGTAGTTAAATGAGTACCATTTTCGAACCAATGATTCATTGCTTGGGTTTTGGCTTTTAAGTAACGAGCTTGCTGCTCAGAATAAGCAACCCATTGATAAGTAGGTACAACATTACTTTGTTTTTCTGATGGTAATTTTAAGTTGTCCGTTTGGTCATAATAGAACTTTTTAACATTGGGTAGTTGAGCGGTTTTAGGGTCAACAAAGAACACCCAAAAGCGGTCATTAATAACATTCAGCGCTAATTGGCCTCGACACACTGGGCCTTTAATAAAGCTCATAATGGTATTTTGCGCGTTATCCAACATGAAGTTATAACGAGCTTCTACCGGTAAGGCTGCAAAGGCAGTCATTGGGTTAGCTGCTACTGTTGGTTTATAACTAGGTAGCTCTTTTACGTCATAGTCTGGTTTGATAAACAGTTCTTGAATACGAGTCAGCTTATTATCATCGAGTGCGTAAGGCTGGTGGGTTTTATCAACAATAGTTGCAGGGTAGGCGACTAAGCGGTAATAAACGCGCTCAACATTGGGATCATCGTAAGGTCGACGGGTGGCAATACGATTAACAGGTTGACCTGGTGGTGTGGTTGAACGAACCAAAGCAAAAAATTGAATAGGTGTATCTTTAGTTGCCTTTAAGTGATCGGCAAAATAGAGATGCGATAAAAATAAGTGCTCATAAATATAACGGCTAGTGAGCTGCTGTTTTAGTGAGTCACCATTGAAAAAGGCTTCCCATTTTTTTACTTCAGCTTGCTGAGCATCTGATAATGGCGCATGCGCTGTCATTGTTGCGCCGCTAGATAACCATGCCATTAATTTGTTGTGCTCAGTATTATTTAACGCAGGCATTCCATAAGGCATTCCCCACGTTGGGTAGTCAGCCTGATATTGGTCTAGGCTTTCAATGGTTGGGCACTGTTGCTCACGATCGATATTAAAATCAAAACCTTCTAATTGTTTTTGATCGGGTAATGGGTGAGCTTGCTTTTGTTCTAATAGACGAGCAACCAAACCAGCTTCTAAGTTCGCTTCTGGAATTTGTGAACGTTCATTCAAAATAGGGTGGAAGCCAATATCACGCCATTGCTCCGTGGTTTGCGCATCTTCAAATAAACGCGTTGGGTTAGAGGCGGTAAGGCGAGTCCCTTGATAAACAAGGCTTTTGTTCGCACCACGATCGATACCTTCAACCGAAGAGAGTTTTAACTGACAAGGCGCATCATAACAGGCATGGCAAACCACGCAGCGATTATCCAAAATGGGCTTTATTTCATTAACAAAATGCTGAGCGGCTTTACTGTTGTATTCTGGGGTTCTATCTTGAACTTGTGCTTTACCGAATAAATCATCGTAATTTAATCCGGTATAGACGGCACAGCCTGAAAAAAGGGTGATCAAAAATAACAGGGATAGGTGTTTTAATTTCATATGAATACCGAGAAAAACCCATTTAATTAAGTGCTTTATCAGCAAGAATAGCAAATAAGTCGTTAATAGAAAAAGAAACAATCGAAGCTAGGAATTTAATTTTTTATCACCAAGTCTGATGTTAAATAAACTCTTAGAAAAATCAGTATGTTGAATGTTTGACTGCTAAATCCTTTGCGGCGTGGATGGCTTAGGGCATGAAACTGCTGGCTTTGTGGTGTTTTGACTCTACCTACTTCAAAAATAAGGTAAAAAAGTTTATCCTATTCATGGCAGTGTGCTAAATTTACTAAGCATTTCTAAAAACATTAAAAGCGAGTATATATTATGAAAAAGTTGAAAGTGGCGATCGTAGCAGCACTTGGCGTTACAACTCTAAGTGGCTGTATGGGTCAAATGGGCGTAACAGGCCTAGTAACTAAAGTTAACTTAATGGCTGTTGATAACCGTTATGCGCGTGAAGGCGTTTTCCTTCTTCTCAGCCCAGTTTACGGTATTGCTTCTGTAGCCGATTTATTCATCTTCAACTCAATTGAGTTCTGGACTGGCAAAAACATCATCACTAACAAATCTCCAGCGCTTGTTGATACAAGTGTTGAAGCTTGGTTAAAAGTGAACGATAAAGTAGATAGCTCTCTAACTGGCGCTCCAGTTCAAGCTAACGTTGCTGACGTTGAAAACACAACTATCCAAAAAATCGACAACAACACGCTAGAAATGAACATTTCTTACGTAAACGGCACTCAGAAAACTCTACGTGGCGTTAAAACTGGTGATGCTGTTGCGTTCTACGCAAACAACGAACTAATCACTACAGTAAGCGTTCAAGAACTAGAAGATTACGTAGCATCAGCTCAACTGTAATCAACACTCTTTAGCGACACTGCTATAATATTATGCTTAGGGCCGATCAGCGATGATCGGCTCTTTTTTTGTCTGTCTAATCTGGAATAAGTATTTATCGCCGAGGTATCAATTCGACTTAAGTTCTACAGATCTTTTCCGCAGAACACGGCATAGTAATTTTAAAGGTGAAAAGGGAGAGGGGATAACAATGGAAATGTTTTTGGTTGTGTTTGAAAAAGCGGTGCTGCTCTCTGGTATTGCATGCGTTCTATTTAGCTTATTTGAATATGGAAAGCGTAGCCAAGATTGGAAAGGAGTTGTGACGGTTTTCTATAAACGTGTTGATATGACAGTGAGCGAGTTCAAGTTTTATAAGTTTGGGGTGAGCTTATTAGTATTTGCGGTGATTTTTCGGATTGCAATTCTTACATTTTTCCCATAACCGATTGATAAATAATGGAATCTATTGGAAATAGTGTTGACTGAATAGTCAGTTTTTGAGTTGCTATCTGACGTAAGATATCACAAAAAAATTTAAAATAGCAGACTAGCAATAAAAAAATCACAGCCTATAATGCTGAAAACCGGAGCGTCTGCCAACGCTCCGGTTTTTTTGTGTCCGAAATATAGATGAGCACTTCTGCCAAAGTAATCATCTCGCATGCAATAGATACACGATTGCCGCGCCAAAAGGACGCATACACTCTATGTAATTAAGGAAATTTGCATTATGCGTATCGAACAAGAACTTAAGTTAGGCTTTAAAGATGTGTTATTCCGCCCGAAGCGTTCAACATTAAAAAGTCGTTCTCAAGTAAATTTAACCCGCGATTTTACGTTCAAGCACAGCGGACGTCAATGGTCTGGTGTACCGGTTATTGCGGCTAATATGGATTCTGTTGGTAGTTTCGATATGGCGAAAGCGTTAGCAGAACATGGTGTAATGACTGCGATTCATAAACACTACTCAGTAGAAGACTGGAAAGGCTTTATCGAATCAAACGATGCGAGCGTATTAAATAACGCAATGGTATCAACCGGTACTTCAGAAGCTGATTTTCAAAAAACCAAAGACATCATGGCAATGAGCGATGATTTGATCTTTATCTGTATTGATATCGCGAATGGTTATTCTGAGCACTTAGTTGACTACGTAATGAAAGTTCGTGAAGCGTTCCCTGATAAAGTGATCAGCGCAGGTAACGTCGTTACTGGTGATATGGTTGAAGAGCTTATTCTCGCTGGTGCAGATATCGTTAAAGTTGGTATTGGCCCAGGTTCTGTATGTACGACTCGCGTGAAAACCGGCGTCGGCTACCCACAGCTCTCCGCTATTATCGAATGTGGCGATGCTGCTCACGGCCTAGGTGGCATGATCATCGGTGACGGTGGTTGTACATGTGCGGGTGATGTATCGAAAGCCTTTGGTGGCGGTGCAGATTTCGTAATGCTAGGCGGTATGTTAGCTGGCCATGAAGAATCAGGCGGTGAGCGCATTGAGCAAGATGGCAAAACCTTCATGAAGTTCTACGGCATGAGTAGCCAGTCTGCAATGAAGAAGCACTCAGGTGGTGTAGCCAAGTACCGTGCAGCGGAAGGTAAAACAGTGTTAATTCCGTTCCGTGGAACTGTGCATGACACCATTAACGATATCCTAGGTGGTGTACGCTCAACTTGTACCTATGTTGGCGCAGCGAAGCTTAAAGAGCTAACTAAGCGCACTACCTTTATCCGTGTTCAAGAGCAAGAAAATAACGTGTACGGAAGAGAGTAGAGTTTCTGGACGTGAATAAACTGGACTAGTAATACTAAATTGGCCGCTTAATTAAGCGGCCTTTTTTATGTCTGAAAATCGAAAGTGGCGGAAAATTTTACTCTGACACTCACCGTGTTTTTTCTAGCTAAATAACATTAGACAAACAGTAAATTTATACTGTATATTTAAACAGTGTTTTGTGCGGGCATAAAGTCCGCTCAGAATACGTTTAACCCTAACAGCTTCGGCTGAAAGGCAAGTGATAAACAGTAAGATTACTGCGGTGTTTTTGTGCAGTGAGAAAAAGAGATAAAAGGATCAGCATGATGACAAACGTCTACCAGTTCAAACCAAAAGAAGAATATGCAACTCAAGAGCAAGTTGCGAACTTACGTTGGATGTTCTCTCCGTTTTCACCCGGTCGTGATGAGTTCACTATTTCTAAAATCGCCACCACTTATCAAATCATGCACTTTACTGATCGTGGTTGTACCTTGACCCCCAAAGAAATTCACGAATACTTAAGTGAAATAAAACCCATGCCGAAAAGTGCACATCAAATGGTTGCCAGTATGATGACTGCATGCTGAGTCTGGCAAATTAACTAGGCTTATTAGCGCAGTTTTATTTAATATCAGAATGTAATGAATGGTCGCTTTTAAGTGGCCATTTTTATTAATAACCATATAAAATAAATTGACATTGTGTTGTCAACAAAACAACATCATGAGTTATATTTACCCTCTTTTATATACATTTTATGGATAATATTATGAAACGTATTACTGTCGCAATGTCAGTTTTTGCTGCGTTAATGTCTTTTGGTTCTGTTGCAGCACAGGAGTGTAGTGGTTTGTCTGGTTGTGAGGCAAAAGTTTGCCAAATTGAAAAGCAAATTGAATTCGCTAAACAGCACAATAATTCCAATAAAGAAGCCGGTTTACAAAAAGCGTTAACGGAAGTGAAAGATCACTGTACGGTAGATGGATTGAAAGACGATCTACAAGACGACATTGATGATGTAATGGATGACTTGGCAGAGCATCAAGATGATTTAGCAGAAGCGATTCAAGACCAAGAGCTTGATAAAGTCGAAAAATACAAACAAAAAATTGCTGAAGATAAGCAAGAGCTTGAACAATTAAAGGCTGAATTGCAAAAGCTGTAAAGCTCTTATGATCGGTATATTTGAATAAGTTCCAATAGAAAATGGCGCCTGGATTAATTTTCCAAGCGCCATTTTAGTTTAGCTATCTTTGGTAATAATAAGATTAGTCATCTACGCGACAGTTAGAAACATCGGTGTTTAGGTTGACTAAAGTACACTCAACATCAGTGCGAGAGCCGTTATTATCAAGTGAGCCATCAATGCTGCTATAGCCCCAAAGCATGCCATTCTCAATAGAACCTTCTAGGTCGATATCATTATCGTTAGCTTCTAGTTCTTCCACTTCTTTGACTAGGTAAATAGTAGTACCGTTCGCATCCGTTGATTCTACGCCTTCAATTTCAATGTCTCTATTATCAATGCTTGCCATGGTTAAACTATTTTCAAATTGAGTACGGCTGTCAGTAATAAATTCATAACCATTAATTGAGAAACTAGTATCATCAATTAACGTTGCAGTGCCAGACAGTGCAAACTTCACACTAGATTGAGTTTGAGAGCCTGAACCATCCTCAAACTCAATTTCAGTTGCTTCAAGACCTGAATCCCCATTAATTAAATCAGCTTCAATGCGAGCACCTTCGATAAGGTCAGCTTGTTCACCATCATCAAAATCTGTGTTAGCAGTAATTGCAACTTGAGTGCGGCCGTTGAGTTCGATAGACGTTTGCTCATTGTTCACCCAAGTGATCGTGCCTTCTAATTCCATATCACTGTATTGATCGTCATTTTCAACTTCGACTTCAGAGGCCACAAACACACCACTGTTATCATTCATATAGCCTTCGATTTCAACCCAATCGCCATTGGCAAGTGTATGTGCATCATCTAAATCAACATGAGCGGTGCTGTAATCAATTTCCGTTGAACCAATAAAGAAACTGTGAGCAGTTAACTGAGAAACCATGCCTTCAATTTCAGCTTCATGCATTGTTGTTACTGAGAAAACACCTTCCGATTGCCATTCACCAGCATCATTGAAGTAACCATTCGCGAATACCCAGTTGTCTTTAGTAAATGTGGTTGCGACACCTGCTGTGGAAATAGTGACACCATTGACCACAATTGAGTCAGCATTAACAGCTGAAACGATTCCGACAAGATTTGGATCGATTTCAATTTCTTCAGCATTACCCGAACGGTCTGTTTCGACTTCAATACGCATGCCTTGCTGAATATCTTGCATCGTCATGGCTTGGTCGTCGTAGCTGATTTCAGCTGATTGAGCATTTAATTGGTAGTCATTGATGGTGACATGAGTGTCAGTAACTTGAGTAGCCATACCATTCAGTTGTGAAGGGGTAGATGTTGTATTGCTGCTATTTGATGAATCGCTATCACTACCACCACAAGCTGAAAGTAGCGCTGCAACCGATAAGCATAAAATTGTCTTTTTCATAATAAACCTTATTTTTTATATTTGTATTGTAGGAGTAGTTGATTTACAGGTATCTTAATCGGCCAAACGTAAAGAAAACGTGAAGAAAAAAACACACAAAGTCAGAGGAAGGTCTATAAAGTCATGAAAGTGTTAATTGTGGATGATACGCATAGTGTTGTTGAAACGATAATGGACTATTTAGAGCTTGAAGGTATTGTCGCTGACTGTGCTTATCACGGAGAGAGTGCATTAAAGCTTATTGAAGAGAACCATTATGATGTGATTATTATGGACATTATGATGCCTAAAATGGATGGTATCAGCGCGGTGAAAAAGCTGCGTGAAGAGCTATTTTGTAATACGCCGATTCTATTTTTAACTGCTAAAGATACTTTGAACGATAAAATTGAAGCGTTTAATTCAGGTGGTGATGACTTCTTAAATAAGCCTTTTGCCATGGAAGAGTTGTGCTTACGTTTGCATGCACTACATCGTCGTGGGCCAAGACTTGATGTTGGTAATTTAAGTTTTGCCGATCTATCGATGAACTTACAAACCAATGAAGTCACTCGTTCTGGTCAGCCGATTAAATTAAGTAAAATCCAGCGTACGATCTTCAAATTACTCCTTAAAAACGCACCAGCAGTAGTCTCAAAAGAGGCGGTGATCAATGAAGTGTGGGGAGAAGAAAGCCCATCAAGTGATTCATTGCGTAGTCATATTTACGGTTTGAGAAATGCGCTTGATAAAGGCTTTGATTCAACTCGATTGGAAACTCTACATGGTCAAGGGTATCGATTAAAGAATGACTAACGCGCCCAGTTTTTTTAAGAAAATACGCCTAACCTTTATCGTGCTTACTAGCGTGATGTTCTTGCTATTTTGGGGGCTGATTTATTTTGCCCAAGACCGATTAGAAGTGATTAGCCTTGAGCATAGATTAACCACTGAAACCAAAGAATATTTAAAAAATTATCGACGTTATGGTTTCAAAGCGGATAAACCTGATCCGCAAGAACTCGATACTTATTGGTCAAAAGAAGAACACCCAGAGTGGTTAGAACCTTATCAAACCCCCGGTTTTTTTGAAGAGCAACTCGGCCCAGAAGATAAACACTTTCTAGTCACTAAGCACCCATCTGGCAGCGGTTGGTTATATGTGGTTTTCCAAGATGATGCCGATGATTATCTAGATGAATACGAAGACAACCTTCACCTTATTACCTTTTTAGTCGGTGCGGTTTTCCTAATGGCGGTAATGGCTTACGGCTTGTATTTTGTTCGTTTATTTTCGCGCCCATTGATTCAGATTGAGGGCAAAATTGACTCGATGGCACCTGATAAGCCAGATTTTGTGGTCGATACGCCGTATAAAGAAACCCGAAGTATTGAATACACCCTATTAGATAATAAAGCCAAAATTGCCTCTTACTTTCAACGTGAACAAGAGTTTAGTCGCTTTGCTTCACATGAACTGCGTACGCCCATTATGGTGATCAAAGGTTCGACCGAATTGCTGCGTAAAGTGCCTGATATGCCTCGCGTGGCAACTAAAGCCGTTAATCGTATTGAGTATGCCGGTAACCAAATGCAGATCTTAACAGAGGCATTTTTGTTACTAGGTAAAGAAGACATTGAAGCGCACCATATTAGTCGTGAGTCACTGTCTGAGCATATTCATACAGTGCTAGAAAATATGTCTGAGCACTTCTCAAAACAAGATGCTAGCTACCAATTAAAAGAAGTCGATCCGTGCACAGTCGATGCGCCATCAAGCTTTATTGATATTGTGATGGCGAATTTATTAAAGAATGCCTTTAGTTATAGCATCGGCGATATCGTCGTGGAATTAACCGATAAAAGCTTAATCGTCACAAACCAACATGATGGTAACGACATGCACAATTCCGGTTACGGCTGCGGCTTGGTCATTATCGAACGAGTATGCAACCGAATGAATTGGCAGTTTAATACCGAAAATGACGGTAAGTTATTTAAGGCTAGGGTAGTGTTTGGGTAATAGGGATAAAAGGTGACCTCAACAATTTTAGATCTAGACCTAAAATAAATTTTATAAGATAGCGTATTCTCAATCTTCACCGTTTCGGAGGGATTATGAAGCTTGGGCAACAGAGAATACGTTTTCAATTTATGGAGTTATTGCTTTATTGGGAAGGGGGCTTTACCAAAAAGCAAATTACTGAGCAATTCAATATTACTCGGCAACAAGTGAGTAAAGATATTCATTTGTATAGTCAGCAATACCAACCTATTAAACTTGAATCTAAGCATTTACATACATCAGGCTTAGAAACGTTTTCTCCATTTTTAATTTCCAAGAATGCCGATGAATACCTTAGTTGGCTGCATAGTCGTAACTTAAATTTCCTTAAACATAGTCATATTCAATCAGATGCTTACCAAATTGAGCTTCCGGTTCGTAATGTATCACCACTTGTCATTCGTCGTTTAATCCAAGCAATACGAGAAAAACAAAAGCTTGAAGTCGACTACGTTTCAATTTCCCACCCAGAAAAAGATGGCCGAATTTTTCATCCCCATACCTTTGTTTACACTGGAATTCGATGGCATGTACGTGGATATTGTGAAAAATCCCAAAGCTTTAGAGATCTAGTATTAACTCGATTTCATAGTGAGCCCGAAGTACTTGGGGCATCTCACGTTTCCTCATTAGACGATTGTGCATGGAATACGGAAGTTAGGATTATTCTTGCTCCCGATCCAAGGCTTAATACCATGCAGCAGCAAATCCTAATGAAAGATTACAACATGGACGATGGGCAATTAGTCATAAAAACCCAAGCGGCATTAGTCAGCTATGTATTAAAAGCAATGCAAATAAACTATGGGCATTGGCACAAAGTACCAGAAGCACAGCAACTTATTTTACATAATCAAAAGGAAATAGAACCTTGGTTATACGATTAAAAGAGAAAGTCGGTAACAGTGTAAAGTAAGTTTACATGGGGATATTTACAGGATTGAATGAAGCAAAGGTTTTGTTAAGTTATCCATAGTCAAATTGAGGAAGAATATTATGGATGATTTTAGCCCATCAGATTTGAAAGCCATTTTGCATTCAAAGCGCGCCAATATATTTTATTTAGAATATTGTCGAGTGATGCAAAAAGATGGCCGAGTTTTATATTTAACAGAAAGCTCTAAAGAAAACCTATATTTCAATATTCCAATCGCAAATACCACCGTTCTACTTCTAGGTAATGGTACTTCTATTACTCAAGCTGCAATGAGAATGCTGGCACAGGCAGGAGTATTAGTTGGGTTTTCTGGTGGCGGGGGAAGCCCTCTTTATATGGCGAACGATGCCGAACAACCCATAGAGTGGTTAACGCCTCAAAGTGAATATCGACCGACTGAATATTTACAAGGCTGGTTGGGTTTTTGGTTTGATAATGACAAAAGGCTTGCCGCAGCCAAGCAGTTTCAACTAGCTCGCATTCAGTATTTACAAAAGACGTGGCAGAACAACCGTGAACTAAAAATGGAAGGCTTTGATTTTGACGATAAACAAATCCAAGCTTTTCTTGACGATTTTTATACTCGCACAGATGAAGCAACCAAACAGCAAGAATTATTACTCACCGAAGCTCAACTGACTAAGCGTTTATACCGTTATGCTGCGAATGCCACTAAGCAAACTAATTTTAAACGCCAGCACCAATCTACAGACCTAGCGAATGATTTTTTAAACCATGGTAATTACTTAGCTTATGGATTAGCAGCAACTACTTTATGGGTACTTGGAATACCACATGGTTTTGCTGTCATGCATGGTAAAACTCGCCGTGGAGCTTTAGTGTTCGATGTTGCTGATCTCATCAAAGATGCGGTTGTTCTACCTTGGGCATTTATCTGCGCCAAAGAAGGCGATAGCCAACAAGAGTTTCGTCAGCAAGTTTTACAAGCCTTCACCGATAATAAATCGCTCGAATATATGTTTAATACTGTAAAAGCGATAGCACTACCCGAAGAGTAACAGGAGCAATCATTATGATGGTGACCTTTGTTTCTCAATGCGAGAAGAACGCCCTCAAGAAAACCCGCCGAGTGCTGGATGCTTTCGCAAATAGAATTGGCGACAACACTTGGCAAACTGTCATTACCGAAGATGGTCTACAAACCGTTAAAAGGATGCTAAGAAAAACAGCCAGTCGGAGTACTGCGGTTAGTTGTCATTGGATTCGTTCCAGATCAAGAAGCCAATTTTTGTGGGTGGTGGGGAATAAGAGTAAGTTTAATTTAGAGGGTGTAGTGCCGGTAAATTACACCGAAGTGAATGATATCAAAATGGATGAAACAAAAATTATGTCAGAAGTAGTTTATGCAAATACACAAAAACAGTTACTTTCAGAGCATCTATTTGCTGTCGGCACTGTAGCAGCACTATTAATTGAGCAGTTATTCGGCAGTGAGCAATCAGGCTTAAGGCAAGCCGCTTTTGTAAGTGGATGTTTACATGATATTGGTAAATTAGACCCTGAATACCGAGCTTGGCTTGAAAAAGCGATCAATAAAAATAAAAAGCAATTAGTAGAACTACAAGATGATGGGGTACATATCGATGCTGTTAAGTTTTCTTTTGAAAAACATCCTAGACACAATGAGATTTCGTTATGGCTATGTCAGTTTATAGGGCTTGAGGCTGTTCTCCCAAATAAAGGGTTAGTTGAATATATTGAGCACACGATTTTTTGGCATCATGCCAAGCCAATTCGTAAAGATGAATATATAAAGATCAATGATGTGCATCGTAAACTGAATGTCATATATAAAGATAAAGGTATACAAGAGTTAGTAGCACATGCAGAATTGTTACTACACGATGTGGTAGATATCCAAAACAATTATACTCAATCGAATTTAAGTGCTGACTTTAGAAAATGCTCAATTAAATATAGTGAAGATCTAACCTCAGGATTCCGTAAAACAGAATTACCATGTTATAAACAATACGAATGTGAAGAATCGTTTAAACCTTATATTGATGACATTAAATTTAATAGTAAAACTGATATTTTAAGATCTTGTGTGATAAGTGCTGATCGTCAAATTTCTGCATTAAGTTCAGAAGAGTTGAGTAATTACATAGCAACTGGCACGTTGAATTTATTGGTTGAGAAAACACTCAAACAGGAGAGTAACTTAGCCCAGCAAATACAAGATTGCTTAGCTGGTTTTGAGCAACAATATCCAAATAGTAAACGAAATATCGAACAAGCGGTTACAGCTAAATCGTTACTAGACGTAGAGCACGTTGCGGTACTTAACGGCCCTGCAGGTTGTGGTAAAACAAAAATTGCTTTGGAATGGGCAAAATTAAGTGAGGCTAAGAAGATCATTTGGATTTGTCCACGCGTGCAAGTATGTGAAGGACTTTACCAAGATCTGATAAGTGATGAATATCTACCGTCAGGAAAAATTGAAATTTGTACAGGGGAGTTTAAGTATATTAATAATCAAGGTGAACAAGAACTCACCTTACAAGGCAAAGAATTTTCAGGCGATATTGTATTAACGACGATCGATCAGATCATTAATAGTATTACTACGCATACCAATGTGACGGTACTTACCGATTTTTTAAATAGTCACATTGTGTTTGATGAATTTCACGAATATATCCCCATGCCTGCATTTAACTTACTGTTTGCCGAGTTAGTGCAAGCGAAAAAATTAATGGGGAGTCGTGCCAATACATTACTTGTTTCAGCAACACCTAATTATAGCTTTATTAAAAATATTTTAGAAATAGATAACCAAGACACCAAGTCGATACAGAGTTTTAATCAGAGCCAATATCAAATCAATTTCGAATTGTTTGATGAAGCACAACAAGATCAAAATAATCCTCTATTTAAAGTACAACCGAAAAACACTATTGTTATCAGTAATACAGCAACATTAGCTCAGCAAGCTTTTATTAAAAACCAAACAATTGAAAATGCGATTGTGTTTCATGGAAAATTTAAAACAAAAGACAAACAAGCCATTTTCAGCAAAGTGTATGAAAGTTTTAAAGCGAAAGGGAGTAGAGAATTTGATGTACTACGAAGTGGTCCGATAGTGCAAGCTGCGCTTAATATCACGTGCTCTCAAATGACAAGTGAATTTACAACGGCGGAAAACTTTTTGCAGCGTTTAGGGCGTTTAGACCGTTTTAGCGAGAGTCAGTCTATTAATCAATATACGGTTGCTATACCGAAAGTTATTCCGGAATCTAATGGCAAAATCACCTGTAATTGTGCTCGATTTTTAAATGGTAGTAATAGCTATCGAAGTGCCTATGCGTGGTATGAGTTTTTACAAAAGAACTTACCAGAGCAACCTTTAACTATTAATGAGATTTACCAGCTTTATGAATCCTTTTATCAATCTAATCAAGGGCAAGAAGCGGTAAGGCTAGATTTGATTGCGGCATTAAAAGAAAGTGTCAAAGTTATTGTTGCAAAAGTACATGACCCAATTCGTTTTATAAAAAAACAAAAAGCCAGTGATAAAAAGAAATTGAAAAAATCATCACTACGGGGTGATAGTCGCTTTGTGCAAATGGTTGTGATGGATATTGAAAGCTTCGATAACTTTACGATTACTAATGAGTACGCCGTTGATTGGCGAGAGACGGATAGTGACTTTTCAAATTGTTATACAGAGTCCCTGAATTTGCTGCGCAACGCAGGGATCATTGATTACGTAGCCAAAAAGCACCACCAAATAGATGAAACTAGCCCAAGTAAAGGGATTACCGCTAAAAATATTGGCTTGCGTAAGCAGGTTTTAGAAGGGGCTGCAGTAGAGCCTCAGTTTCCAATTTACTTAAGTTATACACCATCAGATTTACTATCAAAATTAGGTGAAAACGAAAATGATGAATCTGCCATTTATTACTTAAAGGGCACCAAACAAGTAATTGGTGCAATGCCATTCAGCAAAATTATTCAATCATAAACTAAGAAGGGAAAAATACATGGAAAAAGTAACAGGAATTAAAAGTGTCGATTTTAAGATTGTCGCGTTAGGTCACGGCGTAGTGAACTGGAACGGGCCGACAGCGCTAATGGGAGAAAAAGGGACGGAGCTAAATAATCATACATTACCTAAACTTCGAGGCTATACAAACTTGACGGGTAAGTCAAAAGAAGAAACAGGTTATAAATACAAAAAGCAGGCTACCGATATCGACTTTAAGGAAACGCCACTTTACATCAGCCAAAACTGTATACGCCATCACCTATTCAGATCACAAGCTTTTGATATTCATTATGCGAATAAAGCAAAGCTAGATAACTTAATGAAAGTATTATCATCAGTAACTGGATTAGTGAGAGGTTATGTTGTACCAAACAGCCAAAATAAGCGTACAAGCCCCTTATTAATAGAAGATTTTGTTGATCAATTAGGTAATGGAAACTTTGAACAGTTTGGTCAAGCAGGTGAACGAGATAGTTCATCCTTTTTCTCAAAGACTACATTTGGTGATACCAAGTACATTTCTTATGGTTCAATTAGTATTGAACAATTGCAGTTTATTTCTCTTGATAAAAAATTCGATCGTGAAGCGATGCAAATTAAAGAAGGGCAAGGTGAAGAAGTTGCTAAATCAGTAGCAGAGTTTATTCAAACACTTGTTCCTGAATCATCACCGAAAGCGACATTTCATAGTAATTATGTGCGTAAAGGGACGATTTTTGATGAGGGTGAAAATGGAATTTTATTAAATCAAGATGCAATGAAAGTGCTAGTGAAGTTTACCCTAGATCTCATTTCAGAGCTATCTATCCGCCAAGCTAAATCATATATGTATGTTGATGAGGTGCTTGTTGATTATAACGATAGTAATAAAATGATGCGTATTAAGCGTGATGAAAGTGAAATAAGTTCTCAACCTCAAACTGATTTTGCAGTTTACTTTGAAGCCAAGTAGAGGTGGTTATGAAAATAACCATAGAATATGAATCCAGTTGGAGGAACTCGTTTCTTGAAGGTAGTAACAATGATGTACTACCTAAAACAGGACGGAAATTTATCGGTTCATTAAAAAGTTTAAATGAACGTAGTAAGCCAGAAAACTTTATTAGGCGAGAAGTGACTATTGATACCGTAATGGGAGTGCTAAATCGTTTAATAGGTGATCAGCGTAAGCTTTATCAATCTAGAAATAGTGAAAATTACTTTTTTAAAGAGATAGAATCGCTTGTTAGGTTTGATGATAAGCCGAAGTCAGTCAATGCTGAAATGACATATATAAGAAATATTACAGGCAGTACAGATCAAAATGCCTTCACTGGAATGATTAAAGTGAATGACCCTATTTTTACTTCTGATTATGCAGAGTATTTCTGGGGGGTATTATCGTTAGATATGCCAGATTTAATCAGCTTTATCTTAGGTAAAGAAGTGAGCTTTAACTTCATTTCAGTAGAGCCATTATCATTAATTGCGAGACTAGAAGAGATAAATAAACAAAAGCCAATAGAAAAAGAAGGTGAGCTAGCAGAAGCTTACCAATACCTTTCTGATAAATTTGAAAAGTTTAAAGGTATTAATAATAAAGGGCTAGTACTACCAATTAGCATGTATTGCTCGGCACTTTATCTACAAATAGAAAGGCTTAGTGATAAGTATGATATGAGCAGTGCTAAAACAAAAGCAGGTGGTATAGGGGGCATCTCTAATAACGGCTTTACTAAAAAAGATTTTATGGGGCGATACACAACTGGGGAAAAGAAAAAAATATGGGGTAATCCCTATATGCGAGAGGAATTAGTTAAAGGTATTGGAAAAACTCGACATTTAATGACGAAAGCTTCTGGGCAGTTAGTTATTGAAATAGATATTCCTCGTGAAAGGGCAAAGGAACTCTCACAACTTATCGAAAATGCAGGAGTTTCCTCATTTTATTTAGGTAAGAAGGGTTTGGCTTACGTCAGCAATATACGGATATAGGAGGTAATAGTGGACAGTTATATTGAAATCACTTTAAAGCCCGATGCGGAAATGCGTGAAAATGTGCTGCTAAACAAAGTTTACACGAAGTTACATAAAGCTTTAGTGATGCTTAAATCAGATTCTATTGGAGTAAGTTTTCCCAAATATCAAGTTGTACTAGGGCGAGTTATTCGTGTACATAGTAATAGGAACATGCTTCAACACTTTTCTGATCTTAATTGGCTCGGTGGGTTAGTTGGTTACTGTGATGTAAGTGAAATCCAGTTGGCTCCTCCCACGTGTGAGTATCGCACAATTTCACGGATTCAAAGCAATATGTCGCAATCTAAGTTAAAGCGTTTGCTTAAGCGAGGAAGCATAAGCGATACAGATATTAATAAATACAAAGCAAAAATGTTTACAAAAGGCTTAGAACATCCATATTTGGAACTAGAAAGTAGCTCTAATGGACATAAGCACCGTCGATATTTACGTTTTAGTGAAATCGCTAAAGAGCCTATAGAGGGGAAGTTTGATCTATTTGGTTTAAGTAAAACGGCTACAGTACCTTGGTTCTAAAGTAATTAATCGATAATGCTTTAGTTAGATATAAGAAAAGGGTCATTTGACCCTTTATTTTTGATCTTTAAAAATACGACTTAAAAACAATGGGTTACATCTGATGGTTTTTAACAAGGTACAAAAGGGTATTTTTACCTAACTATCAGTTGTAGCTTATTTTATTCCTGATATTCTATTCTTCACTGCCGAATAGGCAGCTTAGAAATGATGGCCAATGCTCAAATGACATAGGTGATTCTTCACTGCCGAATAGGCAGCTTAGAAATGTTGAGACGCGATCATATTTATAATTACCAGCTTCACTGCCGAATAGGCAGCTTAGAAATCATTAATTTGGTCTTGATAACTATCATCAAACTTCACTGCCGAATAGGCAGCTTAGAAAATTTTGCTTTACGTATTGTTTATGAAGCTGCTCTTCACTGCCGAATAGGCAGCTTAGAAAGTTCCTGAGCTATGGCCGTTTGACGTCACTCACTTCACTGCCGAATAGGCAGCTTAGAAAAAGATATAACGCGAGATTGTCACCCACTGGCGCTTCACTGCCGAATAGGCAGCTTAGAAATGTTTTATATGGTTTTTCTTCTTCTGATTTACCTTCACTGCCGAATAGGCAGCTTAGAAATGTATCAAAAACTCAACATTTATCCTCTGATTCTTCACTGCCGAATAGGCAGCTTAGAAACCAATTTGACAGCTAAAAATTAACCGCCAATTCTTCACTGCCGAATAGGCAGCTTAGAAAATGCAGAACGCTTTCCAATCGCCAACATCAGCCTTCACTGCCGAATAGGCAGCTTAGAAACGCAATCGCAAGCACCCCGCTAGGCGGTGACGCTTCACTGCCGAATAGGCAGCTTAGAAAATCAAACTACACCGTAAAATCTGGCAGAAATACTTCACTGCCGAATAGGCAGCTTAGAAATTTAGATGATACTAGGCGCTTATCCTTTCGATCTTCACTGCCGAATAGGCAGCTTAGAAAGGACGGAAGCGCACCCATTGCACTCAATTGATCTTCACTGCCGAATAGGCAGCTTAGAAATATGTGGGCGCTGATTGGTGCGGGCCTTGTGGCTTCACTGCCGAATAGGCAGCTTAGAAAAATAACGAATAAGGATGTTAGATGAATAAAATCTTCACTGCCGAATAGGCAGCTTAGAAAATTTGCAGATTGGTCAAAGATAGGCCGTGCAACTTCACTGCCGAATAGGCAGCTTAGAAAGTAATGCAGTAGTTGAAAAGTATCACCGCAAACTTCACTGCCGAATAGGCAGCTTAGAAAAATAATAATCAACACGTGTTTGACGTAACCACCTTCACTGCCGAATAGGCAGCTTAGAAATATGACTAATTTAGACAAAAAGCCCTCAGTTACTTCACTGCCGAATAGGCAGCTTAGAAATAAAATCTGCGCTAGGTTGATTTTTCCATCCACTTCACTGCCGAATAGGCAGCTTAGAAACATTTGGTTATCGAATGGCTGTCTCATCAATCCTTCACTGCCGAATAGGCAGCTTAGAAAACGAACTGCATTATTAACAAAACCACTTGAACCTTCACTGCCGAATAGGCAGCTTAGAAAGAAAAGCCGAGGCACTAAAAGACGACAGCATACTTCACTGCCGAATAGGCAGCTTAGAAAACTAAATCGCTTTCTTGCCATTCAGAGGTAGACTTCACTGCCGAATAGGCAGCTTAGAAAGTTGAACCATTTCACAAACACGTTGTGCTGGTCTTCACTGCCGAATAGGCAGCTTAGAAATTTGTCTTAGCTTTTCAAAGTTAGTTTGATCACTTCACTGCCGAATAGGCAGCTTAGAAAAATATGAAGAAGCAGCCGCTTGAAGAAGTTTGCTTCACTGCCGAATAGGCAGCTTAGAAAATTCTTTAACAGACGTTCGTAACGCTTTCCTTCTTCACTGCCGAATAGGCAGCTTAGAAATTTCTATCAACATGGCGTGAATTCTTAGAAAACTTCACTGCCGAATAGGCAGCTTAGAAATTTTGTAATCATCATACGTGGGCGCATTCGCTCTTCACTGCCGAATAGGCAGCTTAGAAAAATAAAGAAGACACCCTAAAAACAAAGCAGCACTTCACTGCCGAATAGGCAGCTTAGAAAACTAAACCATCTAATTACGTTGCTCGTTTGCCCTTCACTGCCGAATAGGCAGCTTAGAAATATGTGGGCGCTTGTTGGTGCGGGCCTTGTGGCTTCACTGCCGAATAGGCAGCTTAGAAAGTTTTCAGGATATTCACAATAAACGCCTAAATCTTCACTGCCGAATAGGCAGCTTAGAAATTTAACGACAACTTGTGTGGTGTAACGATCTTGTTCACTGCCGGATAGGCAGCTTAGAAAATCATTATCAATACACGACCATTTAAAAACGGGTTCACTGCCGCACAGGCAGCTTAGAAACTGCTATGTGGGGCGTTTTATCTACTGTATTTGTTCACTGCCGCACAGGCAGCTTAGAAATTTCGGGTAATCGCCCGCCAATTCGGGCATTGTTTGCTTGAGAGTAAAGCTTGAAGAGTATGAATTGACTCTACGGATGAAAATGGTGAGTTTTCTACGTAGAGTAATTTGAAGTTTAAGACTTGTCTTTATTGTTTTCACGGAAGTATTGCCAAGCATCTACTTGAGAACCGTCTTTTAGGGTGCAGAACCCTACATCACCTTTGTCTGTTTTATTGATTGAAAATTCCCCACCTTGATCGATACAAAAAGTAGCGGCTGGATTTGGAATTTGTGTTTTAGGTTCCTCTTTTGAACATGCAGCTAGTGTTAATGTGGCTAGAACAATGGAAGAGAGAGTAATGACTTTTTTCATGTTAAACCCTTTTATTTTCAAGTATCAGAATTATATCCGCATAATATTAATGGGTAAAAATTAAATACATTTTAGAAGCTTCACGTTTTTTTCACACTTGCCCAAATATACTGTTTCACATCGACGCATTATACAGCCAACAGGCTAGCGCAAATTTACAATAATAAGGGTAAAAGCCATGAACAAAACACTATTAACAATTTCGCTTGCAGCATTAATGTCAGTTCCTTCTATTGCTATGGCAGAAGTGGTTTCTCCAGCACCTGCGGCGAAAGCGCAGACATCCACTCAAGGTGGTTTTGATGGCCCACGTCATGGCACTGCAATCATCGAAACGATTAAAGAAGCAAAAGATGCCAGTGATGATACTAAGGTTGTACTGACTGGTAAGATTAAAAGCTCACTAGGTGATGAAGACTACATCTTTGCTGATTCAACAGGTGAAATCACTGTAGAGATTGATAACGACAAATGGCACGGCCGTACTGTTACAACCGAGCATACTGTAGTATTGCGTGGTGAAGTGGATAAAGATTGGAATAGCTTAACTATCGATGTGGATAGCCTAGAAGTTAAATAACTGCTCTAAGTTCAAGTAACCGAAAGTAAAGCCAAATAAAAACGAAAGCCTGCATAAGTTAATTATGCAGGCTTTCTTGTTTTGGGGGCTTGTCTGTTTACCTAGTCTTGTGAGCTTAGCTTGTAAGACGAGTCGAATAATTAAAAAATCAAATGCGCAACACCAACAATTACCGGTAGGGTAATGAGAGTTCGTAAAATAAAGATCACGAATAGCTCTAATAGCGTCACTGGGATTTTACTACCCAGTAGAAGAGCGCCTACTTCAGACATATAAATTAGCTGAGTAACCGACATCGCCGCAATCACAAAACGCGTCATATCACTATGGATAGGCGCTGCAAGAATCGCTGGAATGAACATATCAGCAAAACCCACTACAATCGTTTGTGATGCTGCAACGGCTTCAGGAAGCCCGAGTAGTTTTAAGTATGGAATGAAAGGCTGACCCAAAATCTCGAACAGTGAGCTGTGCTCGGCAATGATTAAAGCGCCAGTACCAAGAGCCATCACCACCGGTAGAACACCAAACACCATATCAATGGCATTCTTCACGCCTTCAACTAATACCTTATGCAAATCACCAACATTATCGGCTTTGGTCAGGGCTAAGTGCATGCCCCAAGAGAAATTAGTATGACCTGCTGGTAAATCATCGGCTTTCATATCTGGCACTGAACCATCAATGAAAGTGTCTTTTTTCCAACGTAGTGGTGGAATGCGCGGCAAGATGATTGCAGCGACTAAACCTGCCAAACAAACTGCGCCATAAAATGGAATGAATAAATGCTCAAGATTCACCTGTGCGATAACCACTAGGCTGAAAGTGATCGATACCGCTGAGAAGGTTGTACCAACAATGGCCGCTTCGCGTTGCGTATAGAATTTATCTTCATATTGTTTGCTGGTTAATAAGATACCGACAGAGCCGTCACCTAACCAAGATGCCATACAGTCGATAGCAGAACGGCCTGGTAGGTTAAAGATAGGGCGCATAACTTTACTTAATAGCGTACCGAAGAGCTCTAGTAGGCCGAAGTTAAGTAAAAGAGGCAGTAACATGCCGGCAAAAATGAATACGCAGAATAAGGTTGGCAACAGACCGTTTAATACCATGCCACCGGTATTTTCTTCCCATACCATTTCTGGGCCAGCATGGTAAAACGCCATAACGGCTGCAATACCACCAAAAACACGTACCACAAACCAGATTAACGATGGTGTCATTAGCGCGTGTAGAAAGGCATTGTTTTTAATAAATGCAGGTTGAATCAGTTTATATAGAATGGTTGCGATAGCCATAAACGCAATAACAACTGTGATAATAGGAACGATGCTATTGGCTAGTGCTGCTTGCAAAGATTTGGCTAAGATAGCGACTGGAATCGTGTATGAGCCTTGGTAGCTCAACGGTGCCATGAATAAAAACAAACCGATCAAAGATGGAATGATAAAAGTAAGGTAAGTTTTTAATGGGTAGCTTGTTTTTTCTACCTTGGCGTTACCCGTTGGTTTTGAAGAATCTTTCATTATGCTCTCAAATGACAATGCTTAAAAATTGCGCAATCCATCGCATAACTATTCACTATCAATCCATGATTTATTCAATGGCGGCAAGAATACCGACTTTCTAATCAAAGTGAAATAGGGAAACGGCAATTTTTTGGGATAAAAGTTACGCATAAAGAGTACAAGTATAGCCATTGATAATAGAGTGGTGGATTTCTATGCAAATGAGAAGTGGTGCTAATTATCTGTGATAAAAGTCACGATATTTGTTGCTGCTTTCAGATAAAGCGGTCAGAATAGCCGCTCAATCAAGATTATTAATATCACTTCCAGCGACACCAATCCTGAAAGCAGAGTAAATTCTCATATACCTTGTCACTACAATAAGTAAACATAAGGTATACAAAGATATTGATATTCATACCTCTAAGCCATTTGGCTTCTCTATTTTATCGAGATCAATATTTATGAGTTTTTCCTCTTTAGGACTTTCTGCCCCTTTACTTAAAGCGGTGGAAGAACAAGGCTATACCACACCTTCACCAATTCAAGCGAAAGCCATTCCTGCGGTTATCGAAGGTCAAGATGTGATGGCTGCTGCGCAAACCGGTACAGGTAAAACGGCTGGTTTCACCTTGCCAATTCTTGAGCGTTTATTAGCTGGTGATCGTGTTAAACCTAACCAAGTTCGTGCACTTATCTTAACGCCTACTCGCGAGCTTGCCGCTCAGGTACATAAGAATGTAGAGCAATACAGCCAACATACGCGCTTAACCTCAACGGTTGTATTTGGTGGTGTTAAAATTAACCCACAAATGATGAGATTAAGACAAGGCGTTGATGTACTCGTCGCCACTCCTGGCCGTCTATTAGATTTGTATAACCAGAATGCAGTACGTTTTTCTCAACTTGAAGTACTAGTGTTAGATGAAGCTGACCGCATGTTGGATATGGGCTTTATTCGTGATATCCGTAAAATCTTGTCTTTCTTACCGGCTAAACGTCAGAACTTATTGTTCTCTGCCACCTTCTCTGATGACATTCGTCAGCTTGCTAAAGGCCTAGTGAATAACCCTGTAGAAATTTCGGTTAACCCTGCGAACCAAACGGCAACCACGGTTGAGCAATGTATCTATCCTGCGGATCAAAAGAAGAAAGCACCGATGTTGCTGAAACTGATCCAAGATAACGATTGGCAGCAAGTGTTGGTATTTAGTAAAACCAAACATGGTGCTAACCGTTTAAGCCGTTTCTTAGATGAAAAGGGCGTGAGTTCAGCCGCCATTCACGGCAACAAAAGCCAAGGCGCACGTACCAAAGCACTAGAGAATTTTAAAACCGGTGAAGTACGCGTTTTAGTGGCAACTGATATCGCCGCACGTGGTATCGATATCGCACAATTGCCACAAGTGGTGAACTTCGACTTGCCGCATGTCTCTGAAGACTACGTGCACCGTATTGGCCGTACTGGCCGCGCGGGCGCAACTGGTAAAGCGATCTCATTAGTATGTGCAGATGAAGCTCATGACTTATTCTCGATTGAGCGCCTAATCAAGCAAGTATTGCCGCGTATGGAACTTGAAGGTTTCCCTGTAGTCAATAAATTGCCGGAATCAAGATTAGATACTCGTCCAATCAAACCGAAAAAACCAAAGAAACCGAAAAAGACCTTCCAACATAATGATGGTCAACGTTCAGGTGAAAACGCTCGCGGCCACAAACCCGTAAGCAAAAACCGTCGTCATGCAGGCAATGCAAAACCGGCGACAGCATCTACTGACGGAGCGGCAAAGCCACAAGCCAATGCGCGCCCTAAACCTGCTGCAAACCGTAAGCCAGCAGGTGCATCGCCACAACGTAATCCTAAAAACAATGGCAGTAATTTCAAAGCGAATTAAGCCTAGTGAAATATAGGATTGGCCGTGTGCGAGATCGCTTACAAGCTATGTGAGTGATCACGGTTATTCAATATAAAAACTAGAAGAGACCAGTTTTAACTTATTGTTATAGCTGGTCTTTTTGTTTTGTGATGTTTTTTGTTTAGAGAAAGACTAAAAACTTTGAATTAAGTCTCTTGAGGAATCTCAGCAGAAGCGTAGTCTTATCGGTGTCGGAAGGAAACGACATAGGATTTAAGAAAAACCAAGACGGTTTTATTCAGGATGAAGTTTGACGGTTAGGATAACGGTCAGCAGGAAGCACAGGACATTTGACGGATTAAATTAAGCGGCAGGATGCGGCTTAAACGGATAAATGGACACCTCTAGTTTGAGGAAGGAACACCGCTCAAGGAACAAGTGATGAGCGCTAATTAGGAACGATTAGCAGCAAGGATTTGCGTAAGGACACCGCTAGGAAGGCGAAGCAGGATTAGCTTAGGATAAGCACTATCACGGATTCGATGCATGGAGCATTAATAGTAGCCGGAATGCTGCGAGTGAGACTATAACCCCGATACGAAAGTGTCGGGGTTTTTCTTTATTTACGCATTCTACTAAATATACTACCAAGCAGAATTTACCTCCTCTGTGCTTTGTATTGCTTATCAACATAGAAATATATCCAAGTCACTTGGGTATAGTGTAGAATCCGCCTCAAGATACTCGATTAAGAGTGAAAGACCTAAATACAAGGCTAATAGAACATGCAACAAAGTGATTTCGAAACACTCGTAAAAACCCTATGTACTCTAGACTCTGTGCCAACTGCGCTTAAATTCTTACAAATGAACAGCGACAGCAACGTGGCCGATGCCGCTAAATCGCTATCTGGTCAATTTGCGTTAGCAGAAGTGGAAGGCGAGAACCGTATTTATCATGTGACGACTCAAGAAGATGACAAAGGCGTAGAGCAAGAATACGTTGAGCATATCATGAATGAAGGCGATGACATTATTCGTTTCGTTGCGTGGTTCTTCGACATTATGTTCGATGTGAAAACGAAAGAAACTTACACCGCTGCTGGCAAAACGTATACCCAGCCAAAACGTAGTTAAGTTAATCGAGGTAAGTTAAACCTCTGTTTTCATAAGTAGATAAAAAGCCAATAGAGTAATCTGTTGGCTTTTTGAGTTTTATATCAGCTACCTTTGCTACCACCTTCATATATTCTGTTATTTATCCGTAAAAAAGTGCAATCTTTGGTCAGTTTTTCGATACATTAGAGAAAACAACAATATAAACTCAAGGAGCAAGGATGTTCGTTAGAGAAGCAGAATTTCAGGACTATTCCAAAATAGCCAAATTACATGCCACAAGTTGGCAGCAAGTCTACCAAGGTCTTTTAGATGATGATTATCTAGCAAGCCGAGTGGAAGATGAGCACATGGCGATGTGGCAAACTCGCTTAACCCAGCCACCACTAAATCAAGGTGTATTGGTATTGGAAGAGGCCGGCGCGTTGTGTGGCTTTGTTTGTCTATATGGCAATCATAGTTTTGACCAAGGCACTATGATTGATAACTTGCATGTCGATAAAGACCAGCGTGGTAAAGGATATGGAAAAGCCTTACTCGCAGAAGCCGCAACATGGGCACAAAAGCACTTCGCTGATTCAGGAATTTATTTAGAAGTGCTGAAAGGTAATGATCCTGCTAAAGCATTTTATGAGTCGCTTGATGCAAAGGATAATAGAGATTTTATTTGGAAGGCGCCCTGTGGTTCACAAGTACCATGTCATACTTATTGCTGGGAAAGCCCGAAAGCTTTACTTAAAGCAACAAACTGATTGTTAGCGAAAGATTAAGACAAAGGTGCACGTTAAAAACAAAGGGATCCTGAAATAGGATCCCTTTGTTTTTGTGGGTTTGATATAGACAATCAGTGGCGAATTAATGCACCTTACGAGTTTGTTGCTTTAATACGTGTTGGCATAAAGCATCAGCTAATAAATGCGAGGCGATATTTCTATCTACTAAAGCGGATGGCATATGACCGGTTTTTACGACACCTAACCATTCTTGCACCATGTTATCAAAGCCTTTAGTGGCAAGCATTGGCATCCAGTCTTTGGTTTGTAATTGCTGCGCGTTATCATCTTGCCACAGTGTACCTTCCATAAAGCCACGGAACTCATAGGATTGATTAGCAAAATCTGCTGACACTCGTTCTTGAGTTTGACCAAATACGCGGTTCATCGACGCATTAAGCAGACTACCTTGCTGTTGCCATTGCACATTGATGCTCGCCAGTTGTTGGTTGCTACTCCACTGGGTGGCGATATGTATATCGTTAATGTCTGGTTTGGCAAAAATATTCACGCTATCGAGCGGGTGAATAAAGTCATCAAAAATAAAAGTACGCACATCACCAGGTTGGTTAAAGCGATGTTTTTCCCAACGTAGTGAATGCAATGGGTTAAGCGGCATTCCCGATTGAACACCGACTAAATGCTGGTTGAATAGCGGAATATGACGACGGTTAAAGCCAACATATAACGGCGTATTATTACGTTGAGCGAGTTCATATAAGGCATCGCAGTCATGGCCATTATCCACCAGTGGTTTATCAACAAAAGTAGCAATGCGTTGCGAGAGGAAGAAGCTGGCAATATCTTTATGGCTAGAAGTCGCGCTGTGGATCATCACCGCATCAACCCCAGCATGAACTAGTTGACGATAATCGCTGTAATACTCACGAACGTTATATTTGGTGGCTAAGCCTTGCAGTACTTCTGCATTACGGGTGCACAATACCCATTCGACGCCTTCAATTTGAGTAATAAAAGGTAGGTAGGCTTTCTGTGCGATGCCGCCGAGTCCGATTAATGCGATTTTCATAGCGGTTCCTTTTTTAACTCTAAGCTTTTGTGTGATACGAAAGAGTGGTATCTGAAGAAATGAATACCATCATACGGATTTTTTTCAGTAGAATAACCATTAAATTCAATATTCAAATATTGTGAAGGGATTCAATGACACTAACAATCTGGCTTTCGCTACTGCTTATCTGTTTACTTGGCGCGATGTCACCGGGACCAAGTTTGGCGATGGTCGCAAAACATAGCTTAGCGGGTGGACGAAAACATGGCTTAGCCACTGCCTGGGCTCATGCGTTTGGCATTGGTTTGTACGCGCTATTCACCATTCTGGGTTTGGCTATTTTACTTCATCAATTTCCATTGGTATTTAAGGCGATCACTTATGCGGGCGCGGCGTATTTAGCCTGGTTAGGTTTTAATGCCATTCAATCAAAAGGTGGCATTGCCGAGCGTTTAGAATCAGGGCGTAGTTGTTCAGTTGCTCAATCTGCAAAGGAAGGCTTTTTCATTTCGATTCTTAGCCCGAAGATCGCGATTTTCTTTACCGCATTATTTAGCCAGTTTGTTGCAGTGAGTGCTGAAACCAGCAGTAAAGCGATTATTGTCATGACTCCATTCATCGTCGATGGACTGTGGTACACCTTAATTACCTTTATGTTATCTAGCCAGCTTCTACTTTCGACACTACGTAATAAAGCCCATTGGATTGATCGCATTTCTGGTGTGGTATTAATTGGATTGGCACTGCGAGTGGTGTGGGTTGCATAACCCAACTAGAATTGAAGAGAAGTTGATATGATGCAATCACTAAAGAGCCGCTTGATGAAACTGAATTTTAATCTCGAAGATGCAAGCCAAGTGATCATTGGTGCGTTTACACTGGCGGTTCCGATTTCGTTTTCGGAAGAAGCGTGGGATTTAAGCAAAACACTACCGCTGGAAAATGTAGTGATGCTATTTATTATCTCAATAATATTTCTTGGTTTTTTTGCCTATCAAAGCGTATTCCAAAGTGATGTGAAACGCCGCATGTCAGCGTTTATTCTACGTATCGTCATTGCCTACCTACTCACCATTTTTGTTGTGGCATTAGTATTGTTTGCTCTAGACAAATTACCGCTACAAACCGAACCATTATTGGCATTCAAACGATTAATTTTGATTGCTATGCCAGCCTCAATGGGTGCGATTGTGGTGGATAGTTTTGATAAAGAATAATCTCGCTAAATATAAATACACATAGAGATATACATAACTAACCCAAATAAAAATCAGCACTGAATCACTTCAAGTGCTGATTTTTTATTGATAGCCCGTTATGTAAGAGGTACATGGGTAACTTAAGTCAACAACATAATCCCAGACTGAGCGGGTAACGTTAGCGTTTGACGTAGTAGGTCATCACCACCGAGCCAGACATTAAATTGGTTTTGATTGGTCGGCAGAGTAATGTGGCATTCTTCTGAGCCTTTATTAATCGCGACTATACCAATTGGTTTTTCTTCCGTTCCTCGCAAAATGACTAATACATCATCGGTTGATTCGAGTACTTGTACTGGCGATCCATGCACTTGCTTATGAAACTGAATCATCTTGATCAGGCTAGTGTCGTGCCAGCTTTGTTCCCATCTAGGGTAGCCTAATGCATCTAGATCATTACTGGTGTTCAAATCGGTATAGATCAAAGGCGCGCCATCGCTGCAACCGAGTAAGTAGCAGTAGACCAATTGTTCTTGTTGTGGCGATAGCATTTGATTACGGAACACATCGTTATTAGGAATATCATGGGTTACCGCAAAAGTAATCGCGCGTTTATCGTCTAGGCATTGTCCTTGTTGATGCAAATCTAGCAACGAAGTCATGCTGTGAGCATGCTTGAACACATTTAATAAACGATGGAATAGCGGGAAGTCATAGGCATCAAAGGTGGTTGATTCAATAAACGGTTTTAAAAATACTTCATATTCCGCTTTGCCTTCGCCGCCATCGGTAATGATCTCACCAAATATTTTCACGCCTTTACAGATGTTATCAGTCCAAACTTTGGCAATATGTTCTGGTGAAAGGTGTTTCGCTGCATCGATTCTAAAGCCTGCAACGCCGAGATCTTTCAATGCTTGTAAGTAGGCTTGTTGGTTGGCAATGACATTTTCCGTCGGTGCTAATGTTGGCAAGCCGGGATCGGTATCGCTGCCACTGAGTCGACCTTTTTGCACATCACTAGCATCTAACCAGTTAGTAATTGGAAAGGCAGGTTCAAAATCTTCGTCGGTAAACAATGGCTGAGATAAATCGCCAAACAGCTTTAATGCTTCAAAGTGTTCCACTTGAGCTTGGTAGTCAGCCATGGTTTGTGGATTAGGGTAGGTGAGGTCACTACGTACTTGAGATTCATTGGCCATATGATTAAACACCACATCCACATAAAGTGAAATGCCATGTTCGGATAAGGCTTTTTGCATCGCGATAAAATCAAGCGTATTGCCTAGTGGGCTATTAATCACACGATAATCTTGCGGCTGATAGCGGTTCCACCATTCGGAATGGTTAGGTGATGTCATCGCTGGAGAAACTAAAACAGAATCATAGCCTAGTTGAGCAATACGCTCGGCTTCGCTGGCCACTTTTTGATACGACCAATCAAAGGCATGTAAAATCACATCGGCAGAAGAAACTGCAGGCGTTGCAGTGACAGATTGATTTGTGAATACAGACATAATGCCTCTTTAAATTTATATAAGAATAGAAAAAGAAAAAACGCACAACGCCAGCATCATGGCCGGCGTTGTGAATTAAGCTAAAGCGATGGCATTACCACCATGCTTCTGCTTGGATACCAACTGAAAACTCATTCGATTGGTCGCTACCAAAGCGGTTGTCGTTTTTGAAATCATCGACATAAGAAGCGTAGACACGGATTTCAGGACGAGCCCAGAAGCCAGAGCCAGCAGACCATGCTTGTGCGACGGTGAATTTAGCCCCTTCGTTGTCAGCACCATCGGTTCCCCACTGATTTTCTTCTGTGTAGTAACCTGCTTCAAATTCAGTTTTCATTACTTCAGACCAGTTATAGATTGGGCGCATAACGACGTTAGCAAAAGTATGGTCTTCCTTATTTCCTTCGTATGAACTTTGAGCGTACATCACTTGGTGACCGAAATCCCAGTTTTCGCTTAAATCTACCACACCGAAGTTAATCACACGGAAACCCGTATCCCCATCAGAAACTGCAGGGATCCAGCTACCCGAACCTAGTCCAGCCATACCCGATGCTGCGCCGTTTGTCGCAAATTGGAAAACCGTTTTGTTGAAGCCACCGAAGAAGTTACCTTGTGTGATAACTGCTGTCGCCATGACGCTGTCTTCAGTGTCTAAACCGAAATCTTTTTGATCATCGGTTTCGTTAACCATGTAGTAGTTTACGCCTAGCTCTAGTGACGCATCTTGCCATAGACCTAATCCCGCATAACGTAAGTCAAAATTGTTAACGTTGTAATTTTGTTTATCAGTTACGCCATCACCATCTAAATCGACACCAATATCATTACCTAAAGAGTCATCACGCATGAAGGCAAACGAGATTTTACCAGGGCCAGCAGTGACATTTTCAATACCGCCACCTGCACCACCAGAGGTATTCCAGTAGTAGAAGTCAGTAATGTGAATATCTTGACGTTGGTAGTAACGCTTACCGGCCCAAAGTGTTGCTTCTTTATCGAAATCGAATAAGCCTTTGGCCTGAACGTTAAACTGAGCAAGTGCAACATCTGCACCATTGTCGTCATCACGAGCCGATTCCCAACCGTTTGAACCATCAGAACCGTAAGCAACCATTGAGCTGACAATGAACTCAGCGCTGTCACCGGCTTTAATCGGCGTGGTATCTAATTGGATTTCGCCGTAAACATCATCTTCGTTACCAAGACGACCGACTTTATTTCTTTCGTATGATTCATTTGCGCCACCATGTGCACTCACGCCAGCACCAGCACGCATATAACCATGGAAATCGACACCTACCGCCATTGCAGTTGGTGCAAGTAACGCAGAGGAAACGGCAGCAGCAGTTAAACAGACCTTGAGGTTTTTCATGTTATTAATCCTTTATATTGTTTCATCTTGCTCACCGGTTATGTTGTTAACCTAATGAAGCTATTGGATCTCTGAATGTGTGGCGGCTTTTAGTGAGCTTTTATTTGAATCATTCAGCGATGAAGCAATTTTGCGAGAAGTGAGATGAACTCACATCCTCCTGAAATAGAGGCGTAGGGGGAGTAGAAATAGAGGATGAGTGCGACGATCACACTTGGTGCAAAGTAAGGCTTCACCAAGTGAGATTTAGCGCTTGATAAGCCATGTTAACCGCATGAAAAGTGAGATCTTTGACTCAAATAATTGGGTTTTGTGAGCAAGGTTAGATTTTGTAAATCAGAGTAGAACTTCCCATAAATAACGTCAAAAAAGGTCGTGTTATCTATGGGAATAAGAGAAAGGTTATGCCAAGGGAAGCTAATTAAGGAGTTATTAGCGCTTACTGCGTGTAACTAGGTAAATCCCTGAACAAACTAGCATCAAGGCAAGTAGATTCTTCCACTCTAAAATACTTTCATTTAAGAATAGTGCGGATAATAAACTACCGAAAATAGGAATCAAAAAGTAAAAAATGGTGATCATGCCAACAGGGTTGTGCTTGAGTAAAATGCTCCACAGGGCAAAGGCTGCCGAAGACAGTAGTGCCAAATAAACCAGCAATAACACGCTAGATAAATGAAACTCACCGCTGTGGCCGCCAGATAGATAGCCAATCACCAATAACGCCGCGCCACCAATAGCAAGTTGCCACGCAGTCATCAGCATCGCATCCATTTTTTGTGATAGACGCTTGCCATAAATAGACGCAGAAGCTAGGAAGAACGCGGCTACGACAATTGAACCTTCACCCGCTAAGCTAAATTGAAAATCAAGCAATGAGCTATGAAAGTTCACGATAAACACGCCAAGAAAACCAATCGCACAACCTAGAGCTTTACGATGGGTTAAGCGATCATTTTGATAAATGAAATGCGCTAAAAGCACACTAAAAAACGTACCGGTTGCGTTAATTATCGACGCCTTCACGCCCGTGGTGTACGCCAAGCCGATATAAAAGAAGATGTACTGTAACGTGGTTTGACTCAAGCCTAAGGCTGCCAGTTGGCTAAATTTCGGCAGCGTCATCTCCATGCTTGGTTTTTTAAGAATGCGCGCAATAATGAACAGGAATATTCCAGCCAAGAAGAAACGTTGTCCCGCAAACACCATTTGAGAGGCCACATCATGCGCTTCAATGGATAATAATGCATAACCAGTTTTGATAGCCGGATAAGCACTACCCCATAAAAGGGTACATAAAATCGCGATAGAAAAAACGATAGGAAGACGCGTGAAAATGTCGTCAGTAGACTGCTTCATAAAACTACCAAAAGAGGGGGATGAAAAGAGGTGGTCAATATAACAAAAAAAGCCCCAAACAAATATTTGTTGGGGCATAAAAGGCACTTCTATGACATTAAAGGGAATGAATTGATGCTGTATTAAACGCCGCGTTCTTTAAATAGGCGTTTACATGCACGGCCGTCGCTGTGGAATAAGTGACAACGGTGAGCGGGAATGCCGATTTGGAAGGTATCGCCAGAGTCGACATCTAAGGTATCGTTTTCACGGTAGATGAAATCGGCATCGACATTATCAAGGCTTAGGTAAACTTGAGTTTCATTACCGAGTTTTTCGACCACTTGGACTTTACCTTGAATCACTACATCGCCTTCACCACTTGGTAGTAAATGTTCAGGGCGGACACCTAGTGACATACGAGCGCCTGTTTCAACCGTTGAACCATCAACTTGGATCCAGAATGATGCCTGGCTTGCCAGTTCTACTTTCACACGTTCAGCTTCCACTTCTTTGACGTGAACATTAATGAAGTTCATTTTTGGTGAGCCAATGAAGCCTGCGACAAAACGGTTTTCAGGGTAGTGGTAAAGCTCTAATGGTTTACCGACTTGTGAAACACTACCACCGTCGAGTACGACAATTTTATCCGCCATAGTCATTGCTTCTACCTGATCGTGCGTTACGTAGATCATGGTACAACCAAGTTTCTTATGAAGCTTTGCCAGTTCAATACGCATTTGTACACGTAAGGCGGCATCTAGGTTAGAAAGCGGCTCATCTAATAAGAACACTTCTGGTTGCGCGACTAGAGTACGGCCAATAGCCACACGTTGACGTTGACCACCTGATAATGCTTTTGGTTTACGCTCAAGTAAGTGACCAAGTTGCAGAATATCCGCTGCATGATCAACGCGAGACTTGATTTTCGCTTTATCTTCTTTAGCCAGCTTCAAGCCAAACGACATATTGTCGAATAAATTTAAATGCGGATATAAAGCATAAGATTGGAATACCATGCCGACACCACGCTCAGAAGGTGGTACATCATTCATTTTGGTATCACCGATGAAAAGTTCACCAGAAGTAATATCTTCTAAACCGGCAATACAACGTAGTAGGGTGGATTTACCACAACCTGATGGACCGACAAAGACCACAAACTCGCCGTCTTGGATCTCCAAATCCACGTCTTTAGAAATGAGGTTGTCTCCATACGCTTTACAAACTTTTCGTAGAGTCACACTCGTCATCTGGTCTTCCTTCTGATTATTTTTCTAATAGATTTCCAATGTCTAGATAATGAATGTTAAAAGTTTTCTATCATCCAAACATATTGATTATTCATGCGTTATTTACATTTTACTGATCAATGTAAAAGGCGACTATGGGAGTTATCTTACCGAAAACCCACTAATAAACCTCCTCCCTAGTCATTTAATTTTTGGTGGACGTAGGGGGATGAGTGCCTAGATCACACTTTTTTATTTACAGCAAAAAGCAGGTAAAATGCCCGGATATGATGTGCGCCCGCTCACGTTTATTGTCCATTTTTCGCTTGAGATAAAAAATATTGTGAATCTAAGTCACAAAAGTCATTTTGTTGCTGGGGGGCGTAGAAGTTAGGAGGATGTAGGCGGGTAGGAATTATCGCATTATTTTTCCATACCTAATAAGGGTATTGCTTGTGTAACGAGCCCTACAATTGTTGCGCTATACCTAATAAGGGTATAGGCGTAACACTTAAATAAGAACAATAGAAAGGATCATGGAAATGAAAAAAGTCCTCAACACTGCCATTTTATGTAGCCTAGCCTTAAGTGGTGTAAGTGCGCATGCTGCTATTGAAGAAGGTCAACTTACCATTTGGATCAATGGTGATAAAGGATACAACGGCCTTGCTGAAGTAGGTAAAAAGTTTGAAGAAGATACTGGTATTAAAGTAACGGTATCTCACCCAGATAAACTCGAAGAGAAGTTTCCTCAATTAGCTTCTACTGGGGATGGTCCTGATATTGTTCTTTGGGCGCACGACCGTTTTGGCGGCTATGCTCAAGCAGGCTTACTTGCAGAAGTAAAACCATCGTCTGATTTTAAATCAAAATTTGCAGATTTCACTTGGGATGCGGTGTCTTACGAAGGTAAATACATCGGTTACCCTGTCGCGGTAGAGTCACTCTCTCTTATTTATAATAAAGACCTTGTTAAGACTCCGCCAAAGAATTGGGAAGATATTGCTGCACTCGATAAGCAACTACAAAAAGATGGCAAGAAAGCGATCATGTGGAACTTGTCTGAACCTTTCTTTACTTGGCCAGTGCTAGCCTCTGATGGCGGTTATGCGTTTAAATTTGAAAATGGCGCGTACAATCCAAAAGATGTCGGCGTAAATAACAAAGGCGCACAAAATGCGATGAGCTTTGTAAAAGGCTTAGTTGATCAAGATGTTATTTCACCAGATGTGGATTACACCATTGCAGAATCTGGCTTTAACAAAGGCGAAGTGGCGATGACTATCAATGGCCCTTGGTCTTGGGCAAACATTGATAAAGCAGGCATCAACTATGGTGTAGCGAAACTGCCAATGTTTAATGGTAATCCTTCAAAACCTTTCGTTGGTGTATTAACGGCGGGCATCAGCTCTGCATCACCAAACAAAGATTTAGCGGTAGAGTTTATTGAAAACTACATGCTGACTCGTGACGGCTTGAAAGCAGTGAATGACGATACGCCACTAGGTGCGGTTGCATTAACGTCTTACCAAGAAGAATTAGCGAAAGATCCACGCATTGCCGCCACCATGGCGAACGCGGAAACCGGTGAAATCATGCCAAATATTTCTCAAATGTCTGCTTTCTGGTATGCAGAGAAAGCGGCAATCGGTAACGTAGTCAATGGTCGCCAATCGGTAGAAGAAGCGCTTAACACTGTTGCTGAGCGCATGACTAAATAAAGTCAAATTGTCCTCACTTGAGGATTGTGAGGGAGGGGGGATCTCTCCTCCCTTTATTTTGTAAGTTATCCGTCTGCTTTAATTTGGGTTTTTATATTTTTAGCCCATGAATAGTGTGCGTTACAGCGTTTCACTTATGCAGTTTCAAAAGCTTTCGAATTTTACTCTGTGGCATAGTGCGCAAAGTGAGCTCGATACAGAAACGGAATTTAATATGTCAGCGAATATTATGTCATCTAGTCTTGCGCCACATTCTGCGCCTCGTCCTTTTCCTTGGCTGAAAACGCTCGTACTTTCAGCGATTACTCTTTTGAATGGCTATGCGATTGTACTGATGTACGCACGTGGTGAGTTTGCCTTTGCTTTGCTTACCCTAGTGCTTGTTTCAATGGGTGTGTACGTGTTTGCTCGTAAGCGTACTTATGCTCATCGTTACATCTACCCGGGTGTTGCAGGCATGATCCTGTTCATCATTTTCCCATTGATTTATACCATTGGGCTGGCATTTACTAACTACAGCGGTGCCAATCAGCTTAGCTTCCAACGAACTCAAGGCGTATTGCTTGAGCAGAGCTTTCAAAGTGGTGACAGCTATAATTTCGAACTACGTCAGCATGATGATGTGTATTCGGTTGCCTTAAAACAAGGTGATCACTGGCTGCTATCTCAACCAATCTCGTTAACGGATGGTTCAGTTGAAAAGCTAGAAGGGCATCTTGAATTAACCTCTGCAACAGAACTTCCGGGTAAAAAAGCACCATTAAAAGCGGTGATCCAAAATCGTAGCGTGCTAAATCAACTTGAAGTACAAACGCCGGATGGTGAAGCGTTAGTGATGTCTGGCTTGCGTAAATTTGCTCAAGTAAAACCGCTTTATAGCTTAGATGCTGATGGCGAAACCTTAGTCAATAATCAAACCGAGCAAGTGTTAAAACCCAACTATGAAATTGGTTATTACCAACCGGTTGATGCGAATGGTCAGTTTATTGGTGATCACATCACTCCGGGCTTTATCGTTAATATCGGTTTTGACAACTTCACCCGTATTTTCAGTGACCCAGGTATTCAAGGGCCATTCTTTAAAATCTTTGTTTGGACAGTGGTATTTGCAGCTGCAACCGTAGTTCTGACTTTGGCAATGGGCGTGATTTTAGCGCAAATCGTTTCTTGGGAAGCGTTGAAAGGCCGTGGTATTTACCGTGTGCTACTGATTCTACCTTATGCCGTACCAGCGTTTATTTCTATCTTGATATTCAAAGGCTTATTTAACCAAAGCTTTGGTGAGATCAACCAATTATTACAAGGCTTGTTTGGCTTGAGCCCAGCTTGGTTTACCGACCCGTTCCTTGCCAAAACCATGATCATTATTGTTAATACTTGGCTAGGTTACCCATACATGATGATCCTTGCGATGGGGATGTTAAAAGCGATTCCTGATGATTTATACGAAGCATCAGCAATGGATGGCGCAGGCCCAATTGATAACTTTATGAAAATCACATTGCCGTTATTAGTGAAACCTATGGTGCCGCTATTAATTGCCAGCTTTGCCTTTAACTTCAATAACTTCGTATTGATTCAATTATTAACCAACGGTGCGCCAGATATGATTGGAACCAGCGTTCCAGCCGGTCACACCGATTTATTAGTGAGCTACACCTACCGTATCGCGTTTGAAGGCGCAGGTGGTCAAGACTTCGGCCTAGCGGGTGCGATTGCCACACTTATCTTCTTATTAGTGGGCGGTTTATCGCTACTGAATATGAAGTTCACTAAATTAGAAACAGAATAAGGAGATTCAACATGGCTATGGTTCAACCTAAATCTTTGAAGTACCGTGTTTGGGCAACGCATATTGGAATGTGGATCTTCTTAGCGCTGATGATGTTCCCACTTTTGATGGTGATTGCGATTTCCTTCCGGGAAGGTAACTACGCTGCAGGGGATTTGATCCCGCGTAATCCCTCGTTAGAACACTGGAAACTGGCACTAGGCTTTGATGTAGTACACGCCGATGGCACGGTCACTAAACCGCCATTCCCAGTATTGTTATGGCTTTGGAACTCAGTAAAAGTCGCGGGCTTAACGGCGATTGGTATTGTAGTGCTTTCAACCACTTGTGCGTATGCTTTTGCTCGCATGAAGTTTAAAGGCAAAACCGTCATCTTGCGCTCTATGTTGATTTTCCAAATGTTCCCAGCAGTACTGGCACTTGTCGCGTTATATGCATTGTTCGATCGTCTAGGGACTTATGTTCCATTCTTAGGTCTGAATACTCACGGTGGTGTGGTGTTTGCTTACATGGGCGGTATTGCTCTGCACGTATGGACTATCAAAGGCTACTTTGAGTCAATTGATAATTCACTAGAAGAAGCAGCCGCGCTTGATGGTGCAACTCCCTGGCAGGCATTCCGCTTAGTCTTGTTGCCACTGTCAGTGCCAATTCTTGCGGTGGTATTTATCTTGTCCTTCATTGCCGCCGTGACCGAAGTACCGGTAGCATCATTATTACTACGAGATGTTGATTCATATACTCTCGCGGTAGGCATGCAGCAGTACTTGTATCCACAAAACTACTTGTGGGGCGACTTTGCCGCGGCGGCTGTGTTATCTGCATTACCGATAACTATTGTGTTCTTGCTGGCTCAGAAGTTCCTAGTCGGTGGCTTAACCGCTGGTGGTGTGAAAGGGTAGTAACAACACACCTCGAATTAAAAATTCAAACTAAAAATGAATGCCGCAGATGAGAGTCTGCGGCATTTTTGCATGGCTAGATCATATATGTGTCTAAAAAATAAAGGTTAATGCCCTGATATATGAATATTTAATGAGTTTTTATTTAAATTAATTCATTGAATTTATTAGTATGAAACGCCTCATTGAGATTGCTCGTTAATTTAAGACCGGCAAAAAATTCTCATCGTTTCAATACTTTAATAAAAGGGTTCAACCATGCTCAAATCGTGGTTCTGTCAGCAAGCTAATGCCTATTGGCTAGCGACTGGCGAGCTTCATCAGCAAGCGATAAAACAAAATCAGCAAATTGGTTTTAACGATGCGCTTCCTCTGTTTCATGGTGAATCCTTTAAAGAGGTTATGTCTCTATCTCCTTGGCTCATTCCGCTGCAAGATTCATTCAACAATGTTGAACCCTCCACGTTTTCACAAGGTATGGTGATAGTCAGTAATACGTCCATTTGGGATGTAGTCTCGCATTTAAGAAGTTTGCTATTTGTGGCAATGGATGGAGAGGAAGTCTTATTTCGCTATTACGACAAAAACGTATTAGCCGCCGTTTTAGCTACCTTCACCCAAAATGAAATCAACGCTTGGCTAGGTAATGCACAACAGCTGGCGTTAATGCAAGATGATGAATTGAAGATATACAGCAATACGAGCCAGCTTGAATATCAATTGCAAAACCAACCATGGTGGAAAATGGAACCTCACCACCTCGCTCCAACTTATCAAGTTGCGCATCATGCGAAGGTAATTGAACGTCGCTTATGGGAAAAACTGCCCGATCAAATGTGCCAACTGGCCTCACCCCTCATCTTTATTCAACAAGCATTGCAGCAAGCCTTAGAGCATGGCAACGATTTCGAACAGGCCGAAAGTTTTGCGCTGGTTAAATTCTCCCAACAAACACAAACCGATTACTCCTCGCTTGCACAAACATTATTACTGACTCGTGAAGACGTACAGCAACTACAACAGCTAGAAAAGGAAACTGCATTATGGGAATGCTAGGGTTAAGTCCACATTGCACAGTGTGTGAAAACCGGACTCACTGGATTGAGTTAATGGTAGTCGATGAACACAACCAACCTTTTGATAATGTAAAAGGTGAGTTAATTGATGCAGAAGGTGTTCGTCATCCGATTCTTTTAAATCATGCCCCTATTGTTGTAAGCGATCTTCCTTCAGGCTTAGTGACGTTAGAACTCGACGCTATTGAGTGGTTGAAACAATCACAGCAGCGTAGGCCGTTCACCAACGAGTCAGAAATCAACCCAGTAGATGAATGGGTCACACAAAAGTCGCTAGGTCATAATAATGGAGAGCGAGCTCGTATCAATGTGACTGCCGGAGACTTATTAATCGCGGAACAAGCTCAAGACTTACCGGAACGCCACCAAGCCCAAAGTAAACTAACCGGTCAGCTTGTGACCGATAAATGCCATGTATTGTGTGTACAAGGGTTTAATTACATTACCCTGCGTTTTGGGCTGTTTTTTGATGGCACCGCCAATAACACCTACAGCGCACAATGGGGTAAGCAACAGCTAGAAAAGTATCATCAGCATTGGAAGTCGCTCAAAAACTTAGAAGGCAACAAACCAGTAAAAGATTGGCAAGCGGAGACCTATCAATACCCAAACCAAGACGATTTCTATTGGTTTTGGGAGGATGATGAAAAAGTGGCAAGCAGCGCGGCTAATGAGTTGACCAATATTCAGAAGCTTTATGAGCGGTATCTTCGTGATGAATTTAATCAAGATCAGACGGTGTTTTATCACCCCGAATACATTACAGGAATTGGCACAGGCAATAGTACCGAGATTGCCAAAGCAGATGAATCGGTTCTCAAAGGTCAGGCATTGGGGCTTGGAGAGTATGGGGTAGAAGCGAAAGTTGAAACTGCCATTAAGCAGTTAATTAAGAAATTTGACATAATTTTAGATGAATTTGAATCAATTAGCGCTGATGGGATAGGTAAAATTGAATTGGATGTGTTCGGTTTTAGTCGTGGTGCAGCCGCCGCACGGCACTTTATCAATGTGGTATTAGATGGCGAGCAAGGGGGCTTTGTACCGAAATTTACACAAGCTTGTCAGAATAATGAATTGGATCTGCAAGCAGGGTTTGATTGGAAGAGTAACGATCATTGCGAAATAACCTTTGCTGGGCTGTTTGATACGGTGGCTGCGATTGCCGACTTGAGTTCATTGGACTTTACTCCACATAACCAGGATAACGGCAATGTTCGTTTATGGCTGGATCCACAACGAGTACGCCATGCGGTGCATTTAACCGCCTCACCTAAAACAGAATATCGTTATAACTTTAGTAGTAACAAGCTTAACTCTGCGGATAATTTTCATGAAATCATGGTATATGGTGCGCACTCTGATGTGGGGGGAGGCTATTACTCCCAATATGCATTTGATCAAACAGAATACCTGTTACCGCTTGTTGAGCGTAAGCGTATTAAACGCATGGTAAGGGACTGTGGTTGGTTCGAGTTTGATAGCGTCAAACAGCAAATTGAACAAGCGTTGCAGCAAGAGTTGGACAAAGAAGTGGCGCAAGGTTGGAATCGTGATGATTATTTTATTTCAGTCAAAAAGACTATGAATGGAAAAGGCGATCGTCAAAAAGCGATAGGGGAATTGACTCTACAGCGACTTGTACAAGGCGATTTATCGCGTTTGTACTTGCGAGTGATGTATGGTTTAGCTGAGTCAATGCAAGTTCCATTGAGTGAGTTTTCACTTCAAAATAATCAAATTGTATGGAAAAGCACAAAAGAAACTGGCTTTATTGTACCGGAATTCATTAGCCGTGATGCTAATGCTCCGAATATGACTTATGGCAAGTTATGTGATGCTATATTGCAAATGGCTAAACAAGGAAAGGTAGCAGAACTAGCTGACATTCTTACTCAACCTGAGCTAGTGGATGCTTTTATGCATAATAACTTAATTCACCATTCTGCTGATGATGGCATTGCCAATAAACCTAATACCAACTCACAAGGAAAGTTTGATCGTGCACAATATGATCCAGAAATGGTGTAAGCGAACGTTATTACTATTAGCCATAATTTCTCTACCTTGTGTGGCGTTTAGCCAAGTACCAGAAGTGCCGAAAGATAAAATGAAATGGCGTATAGGGGTGACGGCACCGAGTTTTTATCCCATTTATGTCAGTAAATCTTATGGGGTGAATGAACAAGAAGATTGGACTAGTATTTTGTTTAATCACACGGCCGTTTTACGAAGAATATCTTTATCTAATACTCAAGAATGGCTTTCTGATTATGACGGATTTGGCACAGCCTTAAACTCACTTACGATTGATTTTCCATATCAAATGGGTGGTACTAATCATTTGCCAGATTCCATCTATGTGTATTGGACGTCAATGCATGATTTGAAATTTTATGTCACTAAGTTTGATGTATCCGATAAGATTAAAGCTTTGATGCTGAGAAAAAAATATCGGCGACATAATGGTAAAGAAAGGTCTTGTTATACCAATGATTTTGTCTTGGGTTTATTACCTAATGGTCATGCCAAAGTGTGGTTGTATGGTTGTTTAGATTATATTTATGTAGGTGAACTTGAACCGTTTAAAATCATGCAGCAAGATTACCAAGGGGTTAAAGCCACAGAGTTAAGTGAGACGACAGCATTTTTTAAAACCATTGAAAAACAAGCCAATGATCTAGGCTATTCCCTGTTTCCAATCCCTTGGGATAAAGTCAATAAAACCTATTGGCGAAAAGATATTACCCATGTCTATTCCATTAATGACTACAACGACCAAGGTGACTTAATTAACCCAAGGGGCGAGCCAGTTAAACCGGAACCTCAAAAACCTAGTTATCGCTGCTGGGATGACAAACCGCCTGTACCAGATAGGCCAATTAAGTTAGATAAATCTTCACCTCAATATGCTATGCAGCGTTTGCTGTGGAATTATAGCCCCGATCTTATTGGGCAAATTCCAGCTTCCGATAGCACTCTCAATGATGCGTGGAATGAAGCAACTCGAAAGGGTTTAGAGCAAGACCATACTCAAACTTGGGTACTCGCTCGTTTAGTCGCCTTGTCCGATTATCCGCTTGATAAATTGTATAAAGAATTGAAAGTGACAGAAAAAGGGCAGAAGTCGATAAAGCAGTATGTTGATGAGATGTGTTTATAAATATCGATATATAGAGTAGTCGTTTACTAACAAACGCCGCAGGTACTCCTTTTTGGAAGCCTGCGGCGTTTGTTTTTACAAAGCTCAAAATACCCGATTTACGACAAGACTAAATGGTCTTTATCAATCCCACTCAGGCGCAAAGTCTGGGTTAGCAAGACGATGATTACGATCGAGTGTGGCGATCTGTTGCATGTCATCTTCTGTCAGAGTGACTTTTGAAAACTCTAAGTTACCCGCTAAGTTCTTTTCTTTGGTGCTTGATGGGATGGTGATAAATCCTTGCTGAATCACCCAGGCTAATACTACTTGCGCGATAGTCACATCATGCTTTTGGGCAATAGATTTCAGCACTTCATCTTGGAATACTTCACCGTAAGCAAAAGGCATGTATGCGGTGACTAAAATGTCATGCTGCTGGCAAAATTCCGTTACTGTGCGGTTTTGTAAATACGGATGCACTTCTACTTGGTTCGTGAATATCTCACCTTCACCAAGAATGAAAATAGCTTGAGCCGTTTGCGCATTCGTAAAGTTAGAAATACCAATCTGACGAGCCAGCCCTAACGTTTTTGCTTGCTTCAGTTCTTCTAGGTATTCTTCCATAGCCACAGACTCATCTTTCAATGGCCAGTGAATCAACAACAAGTCGACATAATCGGTTTTTAGTTTCTCTAAGCTTTCTTTTAAGCTAGGTAGAAATTCTGCTTTTCCTAGTTTATCCATCCAAATTTTAGTGGTGATGAATACTTCAGAGCGAGCAATACCGCTGTCTGCTATCGCTTGGCCGACTTCTTCTTCATTGCCATAAATTTGGGCGGTATCAATATGGCGATAACCTAGCTTTAAAGCCATCTCAACAGATTGATAAGCATCCTGGCCTTTTAGACGAAATGTACCTGCACCGAGTGTTGGGATTTGCATGTTTTCTATATTTGACATTATTGATTTCCTATTAAGCTTCAGAATACACAGGGTAGTCGGTTAACCCTTGCTCAGCGCCACCAAACAAAGTATCTGGATTATGTTCGGCTAATGGATATTGGTTTTTAATGCGAGTCACTAAATCTGGGTTGGCAACAAATGGACGGCCAAATGCCACCATATCGGCAAAACCTTGCTCTAACGCTTGCTGGGCTTTTTCTGGGTTATATTTGCCTGCTAGGATGATGGTTTGATCAAAAGCCTGACGTAGATTTTGTTTGAATGATACTGGTGTATCTGGCGCGTCATCCCAATCTACTTCCGCAATGTGAATGTAACCAATGCCTTTGCTGTTCAGTAATTTCGCCGCTTCGATATAAGTCGCTTCAGGATCAGAATCTACTGTGCCATTTAAGCAAGTGAATGGGGCAAGGCGAACACCGACGCGTTCTTTACCCACAACAGCCACTAATTGATCAACAACTTCAACTAGGAAGCGTAGACGGTTTTCAGTGCTACCACCGTATTCATCATCACGCAGGTTGGCTTCAGAATCGATAAATTGATTCACTAAGTAGCCGTTTGCTGCATGTAGCTCTACACCATCAAACCCTGCTTCTAGGGCATTTAATGCTGCTTGATAATATTCACCTTTCACATGCTCGATGTCATCGTGAGTCATGGCTCTTGGTAGTACGGTATCGACAAAGTTTGGTTGATCTGCTTCATCAATGAACACTTTTACGCCTTTTGCCGCTTGTTCGCTTGATGAAATAGGCTGTACACCACCAGTATTGCTTGGGTGAGTTACACGGCCAACGTGCCAAAGTTGCGCGAAGATCTTGCCGCCTTTTGCGTGTACCGCATCGGTTACTAACTTCCAGCCTTGAATTTGCTCAGGAGAATAGATACCCGGTGTCCAAGCATAACCTTGACCTAGTTGAGAGATTTGTGTGCCTTCAGAAATGATAAGACCCGCTTCTGCACGTTGCGCGTAATATTCCGCCATCATGGCATTAGCACAGCCATCTTTTGCGCGAGAGCGTGTCATTGGTGGCATGACGATGCGGTTGTTTAAGGTTAAGTCACCGAATTGGATTGGCGTAAAAAGAGAGTTTGACATGGGATTCCTAATATCTGTTTTCTTATTGATTGCAGGCATGGTATCAGAGGATGATATTTTCATTAATATCAAAAAATACAAATTACTTTTGATTAATATGCAAAGAAAGCTATTATTTCGACGATTGATTTCGATAACTGACTTGAGATGAGAGTGTGTGAATGATTAAAACCGAAGATTTAATGGCTTTTTTAGCGGTGGCGGAAAGTGAGAGCTTTTCAAAAGCATCGGTAAAAGAGGGGATTCAGATCGCCACCTTATCAAGAGCAATAGCCAGATTGGAAAAGCAACTCGATACTACCTTGTTTAATCGCACCACTCGAAAGTTAGTGATGACAGAAGAAGGTGTCGTTTTTAAAGGGTATGTGCAAAAGGCTTTGAATACCCTTGAGCTTGGTCAGCAACATTTGTTGTCCCATCAAACCGAGCCCGTGGGTAAGTTAAGAATTGATGCCGCATTCGCGTTTATGATCCATCAATTAGGGCCATTATTACCAGAGTTTAGGAAATGCTATCCGAAAGTTGAGCTGGAACTTACAACCAATGATACGGTGGTTGATCTATTAGATAACAAGGTCGATGTAGCAATTCGAATCGGTGATTTAAAAGATTCTACCTTGCATGCAAGAGCCTTAGGGCAAAGTCCATTGGTGCTGGTGGCTAGCCCTGATTATTTGCAAGCGAACGGTACGCCAACGCAGACTAGTCAATTGTTAGAACATAGTCTTATTGGTTTTTCACACGCTTCTCACTTGAATAACTGGTATTTAAAAGAACCCAATAATGCGCTCCATTTTGAATTAAAGGCCAGCAGTGGTGAGGTTATTAAACAGCTATGTATGAATGGGATGGGGATTACCGCTTTGTCTTATTACATGATTCACCGTGAATTGAACGATGGATCGTTAATCGAAGTGTTACCTAATGCAATATACCACCCAAACCGAAGGGAATCGATTCAAGCGGTGTATTATAAGCAAAGTGCGTTAGCATCAAGAATTTCACTATTTCTAGATTTCATTCAAGATAAGCTCATTTTAGAGCCGTAAATCGCAACAATATTTAAGATTAAAAAGGGTTACTGTGTCGCCGCTTTAGCAAAGTTCGCCAAGGCGTTAGATACTTTATTCAATACTTCGTCACAACCTTGAATCTGGTGGCGTGAAGCTAAATATTTAGGATCGTTATAGGTTAACCAAACGTTGCCACTTTCATCTTCAGAAATCAGCGCTTTTTGTGGTAAATCAATGGCGACGGATTGTTGGCAAACCATCAGTGGAGAACCGACTTTCGGATTACCAAAAATGATCACTTGAGTTGGGCGTAATTCAATATCGACTTTCTTTGCGCCCGCCGCGTGATCAACCTGCGCAAAAACCGTCATTCCTTTTGAGTTTAACGCCTTAACAAGTTTATCGGATGTCTCTTGCACACTATGTTGACTTTGCACTTGTACCAGCCCGTTATCTGCATTTGCCCAAGCTAGAGCTGGGCTTAATAGTGCCAAGGTGCTGAGTATCATGGTTGTCCATTTTTTCATGCTCTATTCCTTAATATCCAGTAGTTAATGCGCTTGGCGTTCTTGGATCCGACGAACCAAAGAAGCCTTTATCCGTATGCATAATCGATTGAGTACTACCCATTGCACTTTTTTCGACGACGTTTTGTCCTTTCGCTTGCAGTAGTTTGATTGTGTCTTGGTTTAAGCCTTTCTCAATACGTAATTCATCAGGCAACCATTGATGATGAACACGTACTGCATGAGTCGCTTCGGCGATATTCATATTATGATCAATCACGTTCATGATGATTTGTAGGGTAGTCGTAATAATTCGGCTACCACCCGGGCTACCGGTTGCCAGTATAGGCTTACCGTTTTTAAATACTAGCGTCGGGCTCATGGAAGACAGTGGACGTTTACCGCCTTCGACTGCATTTGCTTCACCGCCAATTAACCCATAGCCATTCGGTACACCGGGCTTGGCAGAAAAGTCATCCATCTCGTTATTGAGTAAGATCCCAGTGCCATTGGCGACCATACCCGTACCGTAAGAGAAGTTTAAGGTGTAGGTGTTAGAAATCACGTTGCCATCTTTATCCAAGACAGAGAAGTGAGTCGTTTGGTCACTTTCATAAGGCATCGGTTGACCATGTTTAATCTCTTTGGCTGGGCGCGCTTTGTCTTGTGAAATTTGTTGCTGCAAGCTATGGGCGTAGTCTTTGTTGGTTAAGCCTTTCATGGGTACTTTTACAAAGTCAGGATCGCCCAAGTATTCTGCGCGGTCTGCATAAGCGAGTTTCATTGCTTCAGCCATCACATGTATGGTCTCGGCGGTGTTATGGCCCATTTCGCCGATACGGTAGTTTTCTAAAATATTTAAGATTTGAATAATATGAATCCCGCCCGATGATGGTGGTGGCATAGAAGCGATGCTGTAGCCGCGATAACTTCCCATTACAGGTTCACGTATCACCGCTTTATAACTCGCTAAATCTTCGACAGTCATTAAGCCGCCTGCCGCGGTCACTGATTCGGCAATCGCTTTGGCGGTTTTGCCTTTATAAAAACCATCACGGCCATTTTCTGCAATCAGTTTAAGGGAGTTAGCGAGATCGTTTTGAATCAGTTTATCGCCAATTTGGTAGTCGGATTGACCGCCATCTTTAAAGAATACAGGTTTACTGCTCTCCCATTTTTGTAGTCGCTCTTTGGCACTTTGCAACGAGGTATATAAATCCGGGGTAACGATAATGCCTTGCTCTGCTAATTTGATTGCCGGAGCCATTACGGTTTTTAAGTCCATGCTGCCGTAGTTTTCGAGTGCAGTGATCAGGCCCGCCACCGTACCCGGTACGCCAACCGCTAAACCATGAAAGCGCGATAGTTCTTCAACCGCATTGCCATCTTCATCAAGGTACATATCTTTGTATGCTTTTGCGGGTGCCATCTCACGGTAATCTAAGGCAAAGGTGCGTTTCTTTTTGGCATCGTAAATCATCATAAAACCACCGCCGCCGATGTTGCCCGCGCGTGGTAGTGTGACGGCTAAAGCAAAACCGACCGCGACACCTGCATCCACCGCATTACCGCCTTGTTTTAGGATCTCAACACCGATTTTCGAAGCCAGTTCTTCTTGGCTCGCCACCATGCCATGTTCAGCCCAAACAGGGTGGTGAATGCTGTCGCTAGAATAAATAGCAGGGGTTTGCGCATAAGTGCCTGTACTAAATAAGCAGACAACGCCGAATAAGGCCTTTTTGATAGAACTGTGCTTGGTAAAGCTGCTGAGAATAGAAACGGAATGATTATGGTGTAGTGTTCTAGAAAGTGTATTGGTCATCGGGATCCCTCGTGACTCATGATCAAAAATTGGCTTTAGCTGCAAGGGTGGGGAGGTCTGCAACTAAAGCCAAGAGTTTGTAACAAGCAGAGCAACTAAGGTTATAAAGGTGTGCAAAAGTCTTAGTTGAGCTTGTGTTTCGTCAGTGTTTTAGTGTTTTCTCTAAACTGACACATTTAGTGTGGGTGATAATTCGTTATTTCGGTAGGTCGCAAAGCAAAAAAAAGTGAGATGAAGGTAGAAAATAAACAAATATGTGGTTTGGAGTTTGAATCTTTTCTACTACATCGGAGATCACCCGATCCAACTTTCCCTCTATTAATTTCATCTACCAAGTAGCGCCATCAAACGAGGGGAAGAGCTGTTTTTTCGAATACAATGAGTATCGCGACTACCTTATCTAACTGTGACTGAACTGCTATGCAAGCTGCATAAGAGTGATTTGCATCGTATGGCTTTTACTATGAGTTATTTGGTGGTTAATGTGGCTTCGATATTACGAGTCACACCTTTATTGGGCGCTAGATTATAATTTGACAAATTTGGTAACCAAAACTACGTTTAATATGTCCTCGATTAAATAAGGTGATTGCTATGAGCCAAGTGGTACGAATCTCAGATGAAATATACAACCGACTAGAAAGCCATGCTGTGGGGTTTGATACTCCACAGAATATCATTGAAAAATTGTTGGATTTTTATGAAACCAAGAGTGACTCGATGACTCCACTAGTCAAAGTAAATACAGATCTTCAAGAAGCAATTCATTTGGATATTATTTATTATCCAAATGATGTTCAGTTTAAGGAAGATCTTCTTACATGTAAGGAAGCTTATATTAAGCTCACAAAAACTGACGGCACGACTGAAATTAAACACTGGAATGCATCTCGGTTTACTGAAGAATCAAGTGTTAATGGCAATCTTCGATCCGGCTTTCTTCGAGATTGGAGTAAAAAAGGTATTTGTAAGGCAGAGCTTTCTGCATACGTTGAAGCATTAGCTTAACAAACAACGATGCTGTAATTGACACCACCTTCGAACTCAACTGCCTTAATTAAATCAACATGGTTATTCTCAAAGTATAAAACTCTACTTGCCATGAGTATCCTATAGGCTACAATTAGATAAATGAAATATACCATCGAAAAAACGCCAACATTTGATAAATGGCTTTCAAAGTTAAAAGACCGAGCTGCAACCAGAGCGATTTTAATGCGTATGGTACGGGCGGAAAATGGAAACTTTGGTGATGTGAAAAATGTTGGTACACCTGTTCAAGAAATGCGTATTTTTGTGAGTAAGGGCTATCGTGTTTATTTCACTATTCGTGGCAGTAAAATCATATTGTTACTCAATGGTGGACATAAAGGCACTCAGCAGCAAGACATCGCAAAAGCGCATGAACTACTAGCCGAAATGGAGGATTAGTATGAACAATAAAACTAGCCCATTTAATCCTTTTGATTACATGGAAACACAAGAAGAAATTAATGACTTCTTACGTGAATGCCTTGAAGATGATGATCCGGCAGTATTTGTTTCAGCACTTGGTCACCTTGTCAAAAAACATGGTATGGCTGATGTAGCCGAGGTAACAGGATTAAGCCGTGAAAGTTTATACAAAACATTCAATGGTAAAACTCAGCCTAAATGGAATACGATTTATAAAGTGACTCATGCTATAGGATTGAACTTAGCAGTAGCCTAGCCCTAACATGGTAGACAACTAGTACTTCGGACAGCCTCATCTAACTGGTGGGGCTTTTTGTTTTTTATAATTCAAAAAACCAAACTTAATTATTACTAAACCCCCGATACTGCCTCTGAAAATAACTTTCCAACTCAACCGCTTCACTTAAATCAATATGGTTGTCTTTTAACGCTAACATCAAAACATGGTCGTAATGTTGTGCGGTGGTGCAGTAGGAGACATTGCGATCTGCGCCGTTATTCAGGGCTTGTTGGCAGGCTTGATTAAATAGGTATTGGTGCTGTTTGAGTGGGGTGATGGCTTTGCGTTGTGTGGCGCTATCATCAATTTTCCAGACTACCCCAAGAGTGAGAATGGCAGTTAACAACAAGAATAAATAACGTTCACTCCGGCTGAGAGTGAACGTGGATTTTGGTTTATTGTGATGCGGTTTATTGGGCAAAAACGTGGCCATGAGATCATCCTTAATCAGGTGGCTTCGTACTTTGGGTATATATCTTTATAGCACGAGGTAGCGTTTATTAACGGGCCGTAAACCCCATTAATTGAATTAAGTGCTCAGCCGTTTTGATTGCGTGTTGTCGGTTATCTAATCCCATTTTTTGGTACAGATTACGAATGTGCGTTTTGATCGTCGTTGGTGCCACATCAAACTCGGCAGCGATTTGATCGTTACTTAACCCAGCATAAATTAAGCCTAGCACTTGCCATTCACGTTGAGTCAGTGGGCTAGTACGAATGAGCTCTGGTAAGTCTGGCAGCGTTAGCAGTTTTTGCACAAATTCTTCATCAAAATGTACTGCGCGAACACGTTCTTTATTGGTCATTAATTGCAGTAAGTTTTGCGCTCGGTGTAGTTCAAGTTCAGCAAGTTTCTTCTCGTTCACTAATGATTTAATCAATGGCGATACCGTCTCAGCATTGCATAAGAAGTTACCTATCATGCCGGTGCTATTGGTGAGTGATAACGCTTCGTGAATACATTGCTGCGCTTTTTGTTGCTGATTTTGTTTCTCTGCCAGTACTGCTTCAAGTACTAGGTTACGGTTTTTATCGGCAACCAGTTTCAGCTTTGAGGTCTGTGTTTGTAGATGCGTCAGAATATTTTCCGCACGATCTAAATCACCGACTAACAAGGCAGCACGGGCAATGTTGCGCCATTGTAATTGTTGAAAGTGATTAACCGCTGAGCGAGGTTCTTCGCATTCATTTAACCATTGTTCAATGGCTGGCTGATTATGAGTAGCTTGCCAATAGAGTAGGTTGGAAAGATCGGCATTGGCGCGCCAATCAATGTGATATCGGTTATTGGCTTTAAGTTGATTACAAGTTTCTAAATAGCGAGCCGCTTTATCTAATTCACCGCGAGAAATGGCGATTCGCGCTAACATTGAATAGCAATGCAAGGATTTTGAATCTTCAAACGGTGCCATGATTTCTAAGCCTAGGTGAGCACATTGCTCGGCTTCATCTAAGCGATTCCAACACCATAAAATTTGCGCTTTAATACGTAGCATAAACTCATGCAAAGGCAGCTGGTGCAGGTGTTGCTCTTTAATCAGTTGTTCGGCTTTATTGAGTAATTCAAATGCTGCTTGACCATAACCGCGCGCCAGTTGAATTTCACTTTGTTGCAAAATTGCCCATAACGCTTGGTGGAATACGCCATCTTCTCGCGCCATCACTTCGGTTTTTTGCATGGTTTCAAAGGCTTTATCAAGCTCACCGATTACATGGTACACCTCGCCAATCACCGAAGTGGCGACAATGCGACTACGGAAACTCGAATGAGGAAGTTGTTGCAAGGCAAACTCGGCGGTTTCTAAAGCGAGCGCAGGGTTATCTTGGTTGATGGCAACTTGAGCTGAAAGTGCTTTGAATTCACCAATCTGAGCATCGCTTAATTCGATATTATGCGCAGCCATCTTATCTTCAGCTTCAATGATTAAATCAAGTACTTGGTTGTAACGATGCTGACTTTGCGCCAACCAAGCACGCAATAAACACAAGCGTGGTGAGGCAAAGAGTACTTCATCGCTTAAATTGTTAATGGCCGATTCCACTACCTGTAGCTCGCCGTGGTTGAACATATCCCAACCATGATCCGACAAGATTTGGCTCACCAGTATTTCATCTCCACTTTTTTGAGCATGAATTAAGGCAGCTTGTGGTCTTTGCTGTTTAAGCCAGGCTTTGGCGGCGTTGTAGTGCAGTTGACTACGTTGCCCCGGAATTTGGGTGTAACGCTGGTGGCGTAAAAACTCAGCAAATAAATTGTGGAAACGGAACCAGTTATCCGCCCCTTCCATTGGGTGAAGAAACAGCCCAAAGCGGTTGAGAGAATCTAGCATTGCCAGCGCATCATCTCTGCCGGTTAGCTCGGTAATCAGTTCTGCGTTGAACATATCCAGTACCGAACATTGCAATAAGAAAGTTTGCAGTTCTGGGGTTAATTGATCAAACACTTCTTCAGCGAGGTAGTCCCAAATATGATCTTGATTGAAATTGGCAATCGAGACCGCGGAATTTTCTAACGTGCCGGGAAATTGCTGAGCATGTAGCGCAATCAACTGTAATGCCGATGCCCAACCTTCAACTTGAGTACGGATGGTTTCTAATATATCGGCTTGATAGCGGTTATCCGTAATGCGTTTATGGAAGAAGCGTTCGGTTTCTTCTTTATCAAAGGCCAGCAGAGCATTATCCACTTCGATTAATAAATCACGCACTCGTAAGTTAGCGGTGTTGAGCGGTGGATGAGTTCGGCTGGTTACCACTAAGGTAATGTTGTCGGACATGTGTTTTAAGAAAAAGCGCAGCCCTTCGTGGATTTCATCGTTAGTAATTAAATGATAATCATCGAGTACTAGGTAGGTTTGTGTGTCGTTAAATCCAAACTCGGCAAATAGTTCGCTAAATAAACTGGTTAAGCTGGCAAATTGACGACGTTCTGCCAGTGCTTGAGTATTTGGGCAGGCATCATTAGTGGCTTTATTGAAGGCTTGTAGAAAGTAGTTAGCAAAGCGAAAGGCATCATTATCACTTTCATCAATGTTGAACCAACCTAGGTTTGAATGATTGTTCAACCATTGTGCAGCCATAGTGGTTTTACCGTAACCGGCGGGGGAACGAAACAACACCAACTTATAGAAAGGCGCATGGGCTAAAGCTTCAAGTAGGCGAGAGCGCAAAATGGCGTTGTGTAGTCGGGCTGGTCGATTGAGTTTGGAAGGTATCCACATAGCAGCGATGATTCTCTGAGAAATAGTCTTAAAATAGGTAAGTTTTTTTGTTATCTAGCTCATGTTTTTATCAATTTTAATTTTAGTTATAAGCCGATATTTCGCTTTAACATACCATGCGATCGGCAAGATGATGTGATCTGACTCAGGTTTATCTTGTAAATCCTGCTATAGATCTCATTTTGTTCGAACTTTCTTTCAGCTACGCCCTAACTCTCATCCCTCTACGCCGTTAAAAGGGAGGATGTGACACTTTATGTTAATCGGCAATATTGAATGTAACGAAAATGAACACGACTCCTCGAAGTTCTTTATGTTTTGAAAGTAAAGATTTCGACGACAGATGTTTCTAAGAAGAAGTTATGGAGCATTCGATGCAAGACTTAAATTCAGCGCAATCTCATTCAGTATTAAAACAAGTAGCCACTCAAGAAGGCATTGTTGACCGTTATATCAGCGCGTGGGGCGATGAAGCCTATGTGAGCGAACAAACCATCGAAGAACTACTGCAAGCACTTGGTTATGACACGGCAGATCAATCCACTTTATTAGAGCAAGCCGAGCAACGTCATAAGGTCGATGTACTGCCAAGCGTGAAAGTGGTGCATGCTGGCAAAGAAGTGCTGGTTGAATTACATATCAATGCTTCAGCAAGGCTGAGTGAGTTTTCTTGGTTAGTCGAAACCGAACAAGGCGAGCGTTTTGAAGGCTATTTAGAATCTCAAATTGTTGAAGATCATCGCGCTGAAAAAGGTTACTTAGTCTTTTCATTATCGAACCAGTTGCCGCTTGGTTATCACCAGTTATCACTCTTCCGTAAACGTCGTAATAAGCCGTTTGTGATGTCGTTGATTGTGACACCTCAATCTTGCTTTAAGCAGCCAGAGTTGGTTGAAGGCAAGCGTTTATGGGGCCCAAGTATTCAGCTTTATTCAGTGACTTCAAAAACCAATTGGGGGATTGGCGACTTTTCTGATCTTAAATACTTAGTGGAAAAAATTGCTGAAGGCGGTGGCGATTTTGTTGGTTTGAATCCAATACATTCTCTATTTCCAGCTAACCCAGAAGGCGCGAGCCCATATAGCCCGTCGTCACGTCGCTGGTTGAATGTGATGTACATTGATGTGGAAGCAGTGCCTGAATTTTCGAACAGTGAAAAAGCGCAGGCGATGGTAGCAGAGACTGCATTCCAACAGCGTTTATCTGATAACCGCGCGAAAGAGTGGGTCGACTATACTGAAGTTTCAGCGCTCAAAATGGCAATCTTGCCGGAACTATTTTCAACCTTTATTGACCAAGAAGTTAATAAGGAAACAAAACGCGCTCAAGATTTTGCTAATTTTGTTGAACTAGGTGGCGAGAGTTTACTTCATCAAGCGGCTTTTGATGCATTACATGCCGATTTAAAAGCGCAAGATGATTCGGTTTGGGGCTGGCCAGTGTTTGATGAAAGCCTTCAGCATTTCGACTACCCAGAAGTGCAAAGCTACATCAAAAATAATCAGTCAAAAGTGCAGTTGTTTATGTACTTGCAATGGCTTGCCGATGAGCAGCTTACCCAAGTGCAACAGTTAGCAGAACAAAAGGACATGGCGTTAGGGTTGTATCGCGATTTGGCCGTCGGCGTGTGCGACTCGGGAGCGGAGACTTGGGCAGACCATGGTGCCCTTTGCCAAGATGTGAGCATTGGCGCGCCGCCTGATATCTTCGGACCACTAGGGCAGAACTGGGGCTTGCCGCCGTTAAACCCGTATCAGCTTAAAGCGTTAGCTTATCAACCCTTTATCGATTTGCTGCGAGCTAACATGCGTAACTGTGGCGCACTACGTATCGATCACGTTTTAGGTTTATTGCGTTTGTGGTGGATCCCAAAAGGTAAAACTGCCAAAGATGGCGCGTATATCTACTACCCGGTTGATGATTTAATGTCGATATTGGCACTGGAAAGTCATCGTCATCAATGTGCAGTGATTGGTGAAGATTTAGGGACGGTTCCTGAAGAGATTGTTGAAAAACTCAATGATGCGGGTATCCATTCTTACAAAGTATTCTTTTTTGAAACTGAGCAAGATGGGCAATATATCGCACCGGATCAGTATAAACAGCAATCGATGACCGCTTTATGTACCCATGATATGCCGACACTACGAGGCTTTTGGAATAGTGCAGATTTAACCCTAGGTCGTGAGATTGGTTTGTACCCAGATGAAGACCAATTAAATGTGTTGTTCGAAGATAGAAAGTCACGTAGACGACATATTATTGAAACATTAGAACAACATAATCATCTTCCTGAACTAGCACGAGATCATGATGGTGAAGTAGCGATTAACCAAGCGTTAAGTGAAGCAATGCAAGTTCACATGGCAACCGGAAGTAGCGCTTTACTCAGTTTGCAGCTAGAAGATTGGTTAGAAATGGATACACCAGTAAATATTCCAGGAACAATGGATGAATATCCGAACTGGAGACGAAAATTGGTGTCTACATTAGAAGACATGTTTGCAAGAGACGATATCTTGCAACTTGAAGCGAAATTAACCCAAGCACGTCGTGGTAATTAATACGACTTAAGACGGCTTGGTCACAGATTCATTGTATAGGTCGCACCGTTTGGTGCACTAGTACTCCTTCTTTCAACTCCTTGTAATAAGGGAAAGAGTTGTATTAATCCTACCTACCCGAGCAACATTTCCCGGCCAGGAAATATGCTCGGTTTTTTTTGTCTTAATTTTGGTGCAGGGTAGAAGTGAAAGAGACTTAGCAATTGGTTTGTTTTAGCAATTTCTCTTCTTTTGAGCCGACTTTATCCGTCCAAGTGAAAGTCATACGTTTGCATTTAGCGACATGGTTCTTCACTGGGTAGTACTTAAAAATACCCGTCGTTGTGTGTACGCCATTGTTTTCTGTGTCTTTAATGATTTTAAAGCTTGGCGAGCCATCATCTTCTGCCTCTACACCCGTAGTAATGTTATCAAAAGGATCATCAATCCAACCGTGGGCAAAAGCGATATTATCTGCTGCACGACTTGCACTTGCTGGTACATCCGTAGCCATTAATTCATCTTTGTGATGGTAAACATATACGCCAGCGCCGATGATAAAAACGAGTCCGAGAAATTTTAGGTTCATGATGAGTAGTTCTTGATGAGAGATTAGATTGCTGAGGATTATAGTGTATTTTGGTAGATAAAAACGAGGCTATGTTGGCCTCGTTTATTTGATCTAGGGTAAGAAAGTATCAAGTTTACCAAGTAGTGTTCGCTTTTTTGTTCAAACAACCATAGTCAACGAATGTTGTGTTTATTACATACGATTAGGGCTGGCAGTCTTCTTGCTTGAGTAGTTGATCTTCTGCAGCTCCCTTTTGATGACTCCAACTAAAGGTTATGCGCTTGCATTGTTGTACTGGGCCCATATCAGGAAAGTAGGTGAATTCACCAGTTGTGATATGTAAGCCATCAGATTCACTATCACTGATGAGCTTTAAGTTTGGGGCGTTTTGGGGATTGATATCTGAACCTATGGCTATCCAGCCTTGATCTAATGCAATACCGTACGCAGAGATAAAAGCCGACATCTTAAGGCGTGATTTATTGGCTTCCATTTTGCTATGAACAAAGTAGGCCACCACAATGATGATCAAAATTATGCCGAGTCGTTTTTTATTCATGGGAATGTCTGTTTCAGAAGAGAAAATAATAGGTGAATTGTAATGTATTTTGATAGAAAAAAACGAGATCATGATGACCTCGTTTTTTTGATTTATAGCATGAAATGATCAGCTAGATTAATTATTTGGCACTTTGGTTCCTAAATGTACCCAAGTTTCTAAAACCGTATCTGGGTTTAAAGATACCGAATCGATGCCTTGTTCCATTAACCATTGAGCGAGATCATCGTGATCTGATGGACCTTGGCCGCAAATTCCCACGTATTTTCCTGCCTTATTGGCCGCTTTAATCGCCATTGATAACATGGCTTTTACTGCGGCATTTCGCTCATCAAACATGTGAGCGATTTCGCCAGAATCTCTGTCTAACCCTAGTGTCAATTGGGTCATGTCGTTCGAACCAATGGAAAATCCATCAAAGTATTTTAGGAAGTCTTCCGCTAAAATTGCATTGGATGGAAGCTCACACATCATGATGACTTTTAAGCCATCTTCACCACGACGTAGATCGAACTTAGCCAGTAAATCAATCACCGAGGCCGCTTCGTTGGTCGTGCGCACAAATGGGATCATGATTTCGACGTTCTTGAGTCCCATTTTATTGCGAACTCGTTTAATCGCCTCACATTCCAAAGCAAAGCAGTCTTGGAATTTCGGTGAGATATAACGAGAAGCGCCACGGAAACCAAGCATTGGGTTTTCTTCGGTCGGTTCAAAGTTAATGCCGCCCACTAGGTTACGATATTCATTGGATTTGAAATCGGACATACGCACAATCACGCGCTTAGGCCAGAATGCGGCGGCGAGGGTAGAAATACCTTCGGTGAGCTTCTCAATGTAAAACTCAACAGGGTTGGCGTAACCAATAATACGTTGGTTAATTTCAGCTTTAAGTTCCGCCGATTGCTCATCGTAATTCAGTAGTGCTTTCGGGTGAATACCGATCATTTTATTAATGATGAATTCGAGTCGAGCAAGGCCAACCCCTTCGTTTGGAATACACGCAAAATCGAAGGCGCGATCTGGGTTACCGACGTTCATCATTACTTTGAGTGGTAGGTCGGGTAGGTCACTCACTGAAGAACGTTTGATTTCGTAATCGAGTTCGCCTTCAAACACATAACCAGTTTCACCTTGGGCACATGAAACGGTTACCGTCTGACCATCTTTTAGTTTGCTGGTGGCATCCCCACAACCGACAACCGCAGGAATACCGAGTTCACGTGCAATGATCGCCGCATGACAAGTTCGACCGCCACGGTTAGTGACAATGGCAGACGCTTTCTTCATCACCGGCTCCCAATCAGGATCGGTCATATCGGCCACTAATACATCGCCAGTTTGTACTTGATCCATTTGATCTAGGCTTTGCACTACGCGTACGACACCTGCGCCAATGCGTTGCCCAATTGCACGACCTTCAATCAAGTTTTGGCTATTTTCGTTTAATTGAAAACGCTCCATGACTTGTTGATTATCACGAGATCGAACCGTTTCAGGGCGTGCTTGAACGATCAATAACTCACCGGTAATGCCATCTTTCGCCCACTCGATATCCATCGGGCGACCGTAGTGTTTTTCAATGATTAAGGCTTGTTTGGCCAGCTCTTGAATTTCATCATCGGTTAATGAGTATTGGCTGCGCTCTGCTGCATCGGTATCAATGATTTCAACTTGGGTGCCGAGCTCTTTACCTTCGGCGTAAATCATCTTGATCAGTTTTGAACCAATCGTACGACGTACAACGGCAGGGTTGCCTGCTTGTAGAGTGGGTTTGTGAACGTAGAATTCGTCAGGGTTAACCGCGCCTTGTACGACCATTTCACCTAAGCCCCAAGATGAAGTAATGAAGACTACCTGATCAAAGCCCGATTCTGTATCTAGGGTAAACATGACGCCAGAGGCCGCTTTATCTGAACGCACCATGCGTTGAATACCTGCTGATAGTGCAACGCCTTTATGGTCAAAGCCTTGGTGTACACGATAGGAGATAGCCCGGTCATTAAATAGGGAAGCAAAAACATGTTTGGTGGCTTCGATAATCGCCTCAATGCCACGAACGTTTAAGAATGTTTCTTGTTGGCCAGCAAAAGAGGCATCAGGTAAATCTTCGGCGGTGGCGGAAGAGCGTACTGCGACAGAAAGCATGTCATCGCCATTACTGAGCTCTTGGTAGTAGTCACGAATATCGTTTTCAAGTTGAGGGGGAAGTGGCGCTTCAAGTACCCAGTTGCGGATGGTTTCACCGGCCAATTTAAGGGCATTGACATCTTCAACATCGAGAGCATCTAACAGTTGATAGATTCGATCATTGAGTTGGTTGGTTTCTAGAAATTGATTAAAAGCAAAAGAGGTAGTGGCAAATCCATTCGGCACTTTTACCCCAGCATTAGACAAGTTGGCTACCATCTCACCTAGAGATGCATTTTTACCCCCGACTTTATCAACATCATTCATTGATAAAGCATCGTACCAAACCACGTTTTGACCCACGGCGTATCTCCTAGACTGTTTGTTTTGGATTGTTATAAAACAGTCTCAGTAAGCTATGTTGGTAACTTACCTTGACTGGAAAAAGTTACTCTTATGCCTGTTATTTTTATCGTTCAGCATATTGTGCATGTCACTACGAATGATTACTCATCTCTCAGTTTTGAACCTAAGTTAAGCGTAAATGGAGAGACCACTTCACAATGAACCTTGCTTTGCTATACCTTATGAAAATATTTTGTGTAATTGTAGTTGTAAAAATTCACAAAAACTTAATTTTGCAAGTAACGTAAAAACTTAAACTTAGGAATCAATTGGTTATGGATAATGAAGCAGATTTCAGATATGTTTTTTATGTTTCAGATGGGACTGCGATCACATCCGAAACTTTAGGGCATGCAGTATTAGGGCAGTTCCCACTGCAAATTTCACAGACTACCTTACCTTTTGTGGAAACTATTGAGCGTGCTGAATACGTAAAAGGCTTGATTGAAGAAAAATATCAAGCAACGGGGCAAAAGCCTTTGGTGTTCTTCTCAATTGTCATTCCTGAAGTGAAAGCGATTATCGAACAAGCGAATGCGCATTTTTATGATGTGCTAAGCGTCTTAGTCGAGCCGTTAAAGCAAGATTTAGGTTTAGAGCCTAGTCCACAATTACACCGTTCTCACAGTATTGAAAAAGATGCAGCCAGCTATCAAAACCGCATTGCTGCCGTGGAATACACGTTGGCGCATGATGATGGCGTATCGCTGAATAACCTCGATCAAGCAGATATCATTTTATTAGGCGTTTCTCGCTGCGGAAAAACCCCGACCAGCTTGTACCTGGCGATGCAATTTGGCATTCGTGCGGTCAATTATCCGTTTATTGAAGATGACATGGCTTCAATTAAATTACCCAAAGAAATCGAACCTTATCGCTTCAAAACTTTTGGACTAACAATTGATACTGAACGCCTAATGGCAATTCGCCACGAACGCTACGCCAATAGTGATTACGCCAGTCAGCAGCAATGTGAAAAAGAATTGAAACGTGTGGAATCTTTATTTCGCCGTGAAGCTATTCCTTATCTCAATACCACTACCTTATCGGTCGAAGAAATCTCGACACGTTTATTGGAATTGAGTGGCTTGAAGCGCTCGATGTGGTAATTAGGGTAGGGATTATGATGAATATTTTATTTCAACCAACGGACGATTTAGCCTTCTCAGCCGAGATCACTTATCAAAATATGTTGCCGTATTACGAGAAGTATGGCGTTGAATGGCAGCAACAGCAGATAGTTGAGCAAGTTAAAAGTTTAGATAATTGGGACATAGTCGCAGAAGGTAAAATTATTGGAACATTTCGCTTAGCTTTTGAAGCAGATAGTTGTTATTTAAGAGATCTACAAGTCAGTTCTTCCTACCAAAATAAAGGGGTAGGTTCAGCGGTTTTGAAAGAAGTAGAACGATTAACGCTGCAATCTGATATTCAAAAAGTGAAATTGAGAGTGTTTAAGGTGAGCCCTGCGTTTCATTTATATCGGCGTAGTGGCTTTGTTGTGGTAAAAGAAGACGATCGGTTTTTCTATATGGAAAAGCCGTTGGTTTAAATTTTAATAAATTCGGAGAATGGAATGCTCGTATATGGCGATTTGCAGTCGGGAAACTGCTTGAAAGTAAAACTATTACTGTCATTTTTAAATATTCAACACGATTGGCAGCATATTAATATCCTCAATAAAGAGACTCAAACAAGTGAGTTTTTGTCACTCAATCCAAATGGAAAAATTCCAACCGTCGTTTTTGATAATGGCCAGGTGTTGTGTGAGTCTAACGCCATATTAAGCTATTTTTCTGAAGGAACACCGTACTTACCAACCGATAGATACCAGAAAGCCAAAGTTTATGAGTGGCTTTTCTTTGAACAATATTCACATGAACCTTATATCGCTGTTGCACGGTTTATTCAAAAGTACCAAGGCATGCCAGAGCACAGGCTTGAAGAATATCAATCATTGCAATCTGGTGGTCACAAAGCCCTACAAATTATGGAACAGCAATTATCTCAATCTTCTTTCTTGGTTGGGAACAGCATCTCGATCGCCGATATTGCTTTGTATGCATACACCCATGTCGCTCATGAAGGTGGTTTTGAGTTAGCCAGTTACCCAAATATCGAGCGTTGGATTGATGCTATCGCGAGCATGGAAGGTTATGTGGGGATGAGTTAGTTCAGATTAGGTGAGGTTGTCGTTTATCTAATTACCTCCGTAAAAACAGCTCCTTCCCTTTACCTGTGATACCTACGTGATAGAAGAGCTGACAGCTAAGGGAAGGGTTGCTGCTTGTAATTTAGGCATGCCTCGTACTTTCTATAACTTATAGGAATCAAAAAATACAACTAGTAATAGCCTAAAATAAGCTCTAAAATTAATACTTATTTAAGTGCTAAATTGGAGTGTGTATGAGACAGGTTTTAGCTGATTGTTCGGCAAGTATTTCTGAACTAAAGAAAAATCCCACTGCATTGCTGAACGAAGCGGACGGCTCTGCTATTGCTATTTTAAATCATAATAAGCCTACTGCTTATCTTGTCCCTGCAGAAACGTATGAGTTTTTAATGGATATGCTTGATGACTATGAACTATCGAAATTAGTTGAAAGTCGCCGAGGTGATTTATCAGAGGCAGTGGAAGTCGATATTGATGACTTATAAGTTAAAGTTTTTACCTGTCGCCCAAAAAGAGTGGAAAAAGCTTGCTGCACCGATCCAAGCTCAATTCAAAAAAAAGTTAAAAGAACGCTTGGAAAATCCACATGTTCCTTCTGCTAAACTACGAGGTTATGATTATGTTTATAAGATCAAATTACGTACAGCAGGCTACCGTTTAGCTTATGAAGTCATTGATGATGAAATCGTTGTTTATGTTTTAGCGATTGGTAAGCGAGATAAGGATGCGGTCTATAAAAAGCTATCATCCAGGTTTACTAAATAATCTTCCTTGTCTAAAGGATTTAGTGATAGTTCTGGATCCTGCATCTTGAGGTCACTTGAGGATATACTCTTATTAATAACCCTTTTTGACATCGCGATAAAAGTTTTCATGAGCCCCTAGTGCCATGAGTTCAAGAGTTACCGTTCCATCTTCATAGCTATAACCGAGTAAAGTTAGTTGTTTAACCATCTTGAATTTATATACTCGCAGGAATGATAGGTCACCTTTTTTCTGTTCGCCTAAATATGGATCTTTAAGAAGCTCACGAATGGCATTATCTAAGTCCACTTTTTGGTTTTTATGTAGTTTTTTGACCGCTTTTTTAAACGCTGGAGTTTGAAGAATGTTGGTGATTTTAGTCAAAAGTATAAGCCTCTAACTTACCCGCTTCTTTCTCTGCTTTTGCAATAATGGCTTGTTTTACAAATTCGTAAGGTAAGTCAGGGTTATCTTCCATCATTTCACCAATTTTAGCCCAATGCTCAATTTGCTTTGGTGTGGTGCGGTTTAGCGCTTTAGCCATGATGGCCGCTTTATCGAAAAGTTCTTGGTCAATACGTACGCTTGTAGTCGCCATGTGGTGTTTCCTTATTTGGTTTATATATTGGTTTATTGTAGTAACTCGCTACAAATGCTGCAAGATGCTTCAGTTGTTGTTTATTCTACAAAACTGAAAAATTAACACCCACATCCAAATCGCATTTAATGACGACTTAGGTATATAATCGCGGCTTGTTCCTTTTCCCGAATCGATTTTATGCAAGCTCTTACTGATTTAGTCCTTCATTTAAAACCCGATGATCTCAGCACAATCCAGTTTTTTTCCTTAATTGGTTTAAGCGGTATGACGTCTATGCTCAATGTCATTATTGGAGTAGGCGGTGGGGCGACGTTAATTGCATTTATGATCACTATGATGCCAGCGGCAGCGGTGATTCCGGTTCACGCCATCGTGCAACTCGGTTCGAATGCGGGGCGTGCGGTGTTGATGCGTCGCCATATTCAAAAGCAATATTTAGGTTGGTTTTTTGTTGGTAGTGTCGTCGGGGCTGTGATTGGCGGTAACCTTGCTTTAAACCTGCCTACCAAGTATTTAGAACTCATTTTGGCGGTATTCATATTGATCAGCAGTTGGGTGCCTATCAAGTTGAGTTTGCAAGGAAAAAAAGGACTACTTGGCATTGGAGCGTTTACCGCCTTCTTGACTATGTTTGTTGGCGCAACGGGGCCATTTTTGATTGCCACGGTTAAGAATATTTTGCCTGATCGTCGTGAACTCGGCGCAACTATGTCTTGTTTTATGTCGATTCAACATATTATCAAGGCAGTTATTTTTGGAATGTTGGGTTTTGCCTATCAGCAATGGATTGGCGTGATAGGGCTGATGATCCTAGTTGGCTTTTTCGGTACGTTTGTAGGTAAAAAGGTACTGGATAAGGTATCAAATCAGCACTTCCATGTTGTGCTGAAATTTGCATTAACCTTTATTGCGTTAAACCTTATTTGGAGCTTTTTTACTGCTTAAGCGTTAGAGCTTACTTGCTTGGTTTGCGGAATCGGGAAAATTCGGTCGTAAGCCAAGTTATAGATGAAAGCGTAGATAAGATAAAATAACGCCATTCCTAGATCTAAAATTAATGCCTCTACTAAGCCTATTTCTAACCACCACGCCATAATAGGTAGTGTGATCACCAGTAATCCTAATTCAAATAACCCTGCGTGAAATACTCGTATTGCGACCGTTTTATTCAGTTGTCCGGTACGCTTTAGCATCGCTTTATCAAATAAGATGTTGTAGAAGTAATTCCATACCGTTGCGATGATTGAGAACGCAACCGCCAAAATACCTATCTTGGTCATATCCATATTAATCAGTTTTGCCACACCTAGGGTCAAAATCACCAGACCAATTAATTCAAAGCAGATGGTGTGTCTTAATCTGTCAAACGTTGTACGCATTTTTTCCTCAACTCAATTGTTAATCTAACAATGAAACGGTTGCTATTATTAATGTAAAATAAGATATATTATAGTTAATAACTATCGCTTTTTTGGATAGGTTGAGGTCTGAATAAATAGATTGAATGGGAATGATAGATGCGTTTTTCAATAGACCAATTACAAGCGTTCGTTGTTGCTGCGGAGCAAGGATCGTTTTCAGCCGCCGCACGGCATTTAGGTAAAGCGCAATCGGTAGTCAGCACCGCAATTGCCAATCTTGAAGATGATTTGAATTTAAGTTTGTTTGATCGCTCAACTCGCTCGCCAAAATTGACGTCACACGGAGAAGCATTATTACTACGCGCTAAGCGAATATTGAATGAGTGTGGGGTATTTTTATCGGCCGCCGATGCTTATCAAATGGGTGTTGAAGAAAAAATCACACTAGTGGTGGAATCAATGGCGATGACACAAGCGGTGGCTGAGGCGCTGTTTCATTTTGAACAGCAATACCCATTAGTCGAAATAGAAATTCTGCATGTGAATGAAAGTGAGGTGCTGGAATTCATTCGTGATGGTCGAGCACAATTGGCCGTTTTACAGCAGTTAGAATTGATGTACCCCGGAGAAATTGAAGTCTATGGATTAGGCTCTTTGGAGTTTTGGTGTGTGACCGGTGTTGAGCATCCTCTGGCCAAGGAAGAAAAAGTGACATGGCAAATGCTAGAAAGTTATCGTCAGTTTTTGATCACTGGTCGATACAATCAAGATACACCAAGATGGCGAGTGTCCGATCAAGTATGGCGGACGGAAAGTGCACATTCGACAATTCCTATGTTACAACAAGGACTAGGTTGGGCTTCATTACCGGCTCAAGTCGTCAACGATTTTGTTTCTTCGAACCAATTGAAACGACTAGAGTTGTCTTTTGAATCTCAGCCATGGAAGCAAGGAATTGATCTTATTTGGTCAACTCAGCATCCACAGGGTAAGGCTACTCAAGAATTGATTGCTCAGCTTAAAAGTATTCAGCTTTAACGTTTGGCTTGCTTAGTTGCTTGGTTAGGTAGAGTTACTATATAAAGTTACTTGATTAGATAGATTTGGATATGATGGCTTGAATTGAGTCACGGATGACAAGGAAGAGTCGGCGCACATGATGGATTATGCAAAGTTAGATCACTTAAAGTCGTGGGGAAATATTAGCCATATTTCCGCAGGCTTTACCGCAGTGTTAATTGGCTACACCAGTTCGATTGTTATCATCATTCAAGCCGCCACCGCAGCTGGAGCAAGCCCTTTACAAATAGCCAGTTGGTTATTGGTATTAGGGTTAATGGTTGGAATAAGTTCGATTGCTTATTCTTGGTATTACAAGATGCCGGTACTGATGTCTTGGTCAACTCCTGGCGCGGCAATGCTGGTGGCAGTCGTTGGGCAATACGCTTTATCTGAAGTGATTGGCGCTTTCATCATTTCAGGTTTGTTGATTGTGCTTACTGGCTTAATTTATCCCCTTAGTCGCCTGATTGAAAAGATCCCATCTCAACTCGCAACCGCTATGCTGGCAGCTATTTTAATTCCATTTTGCCTTAAAGCGTTTACTCCTGTGATGAGTAGCCCTGCGACATTTGGATTAATGGTGGTGACCTTTTTTGTGGCGAAACGTTATCTACCTCGTTATGCCATGATGCTGTTGCTTATTGTTGGTGTGGCGATTGCCATTTTCTCTGGTGCATTTGATGGGCAAAGTATTTCGTTAGATATCGCGAAACCCGTGTGGGTAACGCCTGAGTTTAATTTGATGGCGATGCTTAACCTGAGCGTACCGCTTTACATTATTACCATGCTGTCGCAAAACTTACCCGGCTTTGCCATGATGCGCAGTTATCAATATCAAGTTCCAGCTAAGCCTGTATTTATTGGCACTGGCATTCTGAATATGCTCCTCGCTCCGTTTGGTGGTTTTAGTTTAAACCTCGCTGCGATTTCAGCCGCGATTTGTATGAATGAAGAAGTGGATGAAGATAAAACTCAACGTTACCGTTCAGCGATGTGGGCGGGCGTGTTTTATGTAATTGCCGGCTTATGGGCGACCGCAGTGGTCACGATTTTCCTTGCTCTACCAAAAGAGGTTTCAAATATTCTGGCTGGTCTTGCCTTACTTGGAACGCTGTTAATGTGCATGCAAAGCGCGTTTTCAGATGAAAGCTTACGTGAATCCTCTTTATATACTTTTTTAGTGACTTTGTCGGGCATTACCTTGTTCGGTATCGGAGCGACACTTTGGGGTTTAATCGCTGGGCTTGTGCATAAAAAGGTGATGGGCAGGTAGAGCCAAAAGACTGGTGATCGTTATTCAAAGAAAAGTGCCGAAACCTTGATTAAGATTTCGGCACTTTTTGTTTTACTTATGATTTAAGTTGATGAAATTAAGCGTCTTTATTGGCGCGTTTTTTTATCTTCATCGTAGAGTAAACCGATAAAACAGCCAGCACAATAAAGGCTAGGGCAATCGGTCTATCGTATAAGAAAGACCAAGAGCTATCATACATTAACAATGATTTACGCAAATTGGTTTCTGCCATTGGTCCTAAGATGATGGCCAGTAATATCGGTGAAGATGGAATATCTAATTTACCGAGAATAAAGCCTAAAACACCGAAACCAATTGCGATACCAATATCAAACATTGAGTTGTTGATGGCATATGCGCCGACAATCGATAAGAAGATAATAATCGGGATCATTAAAATCTTAGGAACTTCAATAATTCGGCAGAAGAAGCGAATACCCAGTAGGCCGACAATCAACATCACTACGTTGGCAACCAGCATAGAACTGAACACGCCGTAAACCACTTCTGGGCTTTGAGCGAAGAGTAATGGTCCTGGTGTTAAACCTTGAATGATTAATGCACCAAGTAGTACAGCTGCTACCGCATCCCCAGGCACACCTAGAGTAAGTAGTGGCACTAATGAACCGCCAGTTACGCCATTGTTACCTGCTTCTGCCGCCGCTAAGCCTTTAACCGACCCTTTACCAAACTCTTCAGGATTCTTTGACGACCGTTTTGCTTCGTTGTAACAAACAAAAGCTGAAATATCCGCACCGGCACCCGGCACTGAACCTATGGTCGTTCCCATTAATCCGCTTTTAATTGCCGTCGGCATCATTTCTTTTAAGTCTTTCTTGCTGAGCAACTTACGATCAAACTTAGGTGGTTTGATTTGTTTTTCAGACAAGATCTTCTCGATTTGATTTAGTGCTTCAGATAGCGCAAATAAACCAATCAGAACTGGAATTACATTCACGCCACTGTATAAATCCATCATGCCAAATGTAAAGCGAGGCACGCTACTAATAGGATCTAAGCCGATAGTCGAGATTAATAAACCAATCGCGCCTGCCAATAAGCCTTTTAGGATGTTTTGCGAAGACACGCTGGCAATAATCGTTAAACCAAATAACGCCAGAGCAAAGTACTCAGGGGCATTAAATTTTAAAGCAAATGTAGCTAAAAGAGGGGAGATGGCGATCAGTACGATGGTACTAATTAACCCGCCAGTAAATGAAGCCACCGCCGAGATACTTAATGCTCGCGCCGCCTGTCCATTAGAAGACATGGTATAGCCATCAAGTACACTGGCTGCGGAAGCTGGCGTTCCCGGTGTTTTAAGTAAAATAGCCGCAATCGAACCGCCATAAATACCACCGATATACACCCCAATGAGCATCACTAATGCTGCGGTAGGTTCCATACCGAAAGTAAAAGGTAGAAGAATCGCAACCCCCATGGTGGCGGTTAATCCCGGTAGTGCGCCTAAGATAATGCCACCTAAAACGCCAAAAATAAGAACCGGAAGAACTTCAAAACTGAATGTAACTGCTAAGCCGTTAAATAAGTGCTCTAACATAACTGCCTCCTAAAATAGTACGCCTTGAGGCAAAGAGATAAAAAAGATTTCGCTGAATAGGTAATAAACAAAGAAGACAAAAATGGTCGAAAAAACGTAATACATTGGCTTTTTGATTTTTAAGACAATTAAGTAGCCAGTAAAGGCAATGAAAGACGCAGCTAAATAACCGATGAAATAAATGAGAGCGGTATATATCGCGAGAAACCCAATTCCAAATAAAGACAATTTGGAAAAGATTGGCGGTAAAGCCTCATTACTTTTCTTCATAATGCTTTGAATAATCAGCACAGAAGAGAGAATGATAATTCCGATAGAAATGACGCTAGGGAAAAATTTGGCATCAACGCTAGCGTCTTGGAACATTGGCTTATCAAATTGGCTGATCACGATTAATGCGCCAATACTCATCAAGATCATTAAAAAGGGGAAGATAAGGTTTCGATCTTTCATAATAAACTCTACAACTTAATTAGTTAATTGATCAAAAATGGAGCCCGCAGGCCCCATATTTTTTGTTGTTACTATTTGTCGTTAATGAGTGCGCCTAGTGCTTTAGTATCTTCAGCAACAAACTGAGTGAATTCTTCAGCATTTAGGTTATGAATAGTCATTGCACCTTTTTCCATGAAGCCTTTGAACTCATCGCTCGCCATCGCTTGGTCAAACGCTTTACCTAGAGTTTCAATTACTTCATCAGGTGTGCCTTTCGGTGCACCGATACCACGCCATGTACCTGTTACTACATCGACACCTTGCTCTTTTAGAGTAGGTACTTCAGGAAGGTAATCGATACGCTCTGCAGACATTACGCCTAATGCTTTTAGTTGGCCTGAACGTAATTGAGCAATCGCTTCACCTGGCGTTACCATAGTCACATCAGTGTGCTTACCTAGTACCGCAGGAATCGCTTCTGAAGCACCGTTGTAAGGAATCGCATTCAGTTTGATGCCTTCTTTCTTCTCAAGCGCCATTAGGTAAAAGTTTGGAGCGGCAGTTGACGCAAATTTTAGTGATCCTGGCTCTTTTTTCGCTTCTGCAATAAGGTCATTAATGGTGTTGTATGGACTATCTTTTGATACAAGCACAACTGCTGGATCAAGGTTTACCATGCGAATTAATTTAAAATCACCCGCGTCGTGTTGCATTAACCCCATTTGAGGTAGAGAGGCAATCTCACGAGTTACTACGGTGAGGGTATAGCCGTCTGGGCGTTGTTGCGCACCAAAGCTCATACCAACCGCGCCGGCACCACCAGTACGGTTCATTACGGTAATGTTTTGTCCTAAAACATCTTTCGCAGAGTTAGCCAGTGTTCGACCTACTGCATCCGTACCACCCCCGGCACCAAATGGAACAATAAGACGAATATTTTTACTTGGATAGTCAGCAGCTATCGCCGTTGTTGAAAAAATAATTCCAGCGGTTACAAGCAATTTTTTTAATAAGTTATTCATGGCAGTCCTTTCCTTATCTTACAGGTTGTGTAGGGTTAGAAATTTTATTGTTCTGATATTCACTCATAGTGATCTGTTCAATTGCCACGGCAATCCAACCACTAATTAACATGTCATACCATTGCTCTACGCCACTACATGCCACAACAATATTGCCGTAAACAAATGAGCCGTAGAACAAGATGTCGCCTTCTCTAATTGAAGCAGGGTGTTGAGTTTGAGTATTAATATTTGCCACAGAATCTCGCCATGCTTGTTTGGCTTTTTGGCGGGCAAGTTGATCAAAAGGAATTGTCCAAGCCTCTGGTTCACCTAATGACTTCTCATACAAAATGGCATCTTCAAATGAACTTTCCCAAGGCTTTAGCTCAGGATTCATTACTACGATATGAAGCTCTTTTCGATTGGTTCTTTCGAAAAGCTTTTCAATAGATGGGGTTACGACGTCTATTGCATCTTTAACAATAGATTTTGCATCTAACATAGACTCTCTCCTTGATTCACTATGCTTAGTATATTGTAAGACAAATACTAAAATTATGTTATAGGTAGGAGTTGTTAGCACCGTCACACTGTGGATCTATAAAGTGTGGAGGTAATCATAAAAAGGCTCTTAAATAGGTTGATTTATGAACGTTTGATGCTTGAGGAGTATAGCTTTGGAGGAGATTGTAAAAATTGCGTTTAAAACAAAATGCTTTGATAGAAGATCGGCGCGTCCTTAAATATGATATTTAAAAAGATTTGTTTCTGCTTTGTATCCAAAGATTAACAGACTCTAATATCAGCAAGATTTAGTTCAGCTAGTTGAAGAGGGTAAGGAAATGGTTTTGATTAAATTAATAATTCAAAAATAAAGATCTAGCCTCAGACTAGATCTTTATTTATTTCAATTACATAGAGATTACACTGGCAAAATTATGCTGCGGTTCAATATCCAATCCCCAATCGAGAATATTTTGCTCCTCGGTTAGCTCATAAATAGTTTTCTGGCTTAAGCTATTGACAATTTTAGCGGCTCGCCATGCTGCTAAACTTAGTTGAGGCTCGGCAATACCATGGTTATGGGTACCGGAATTTACAATGTAAATACGATTGCTCTGCATTCCCTTCCACTGCAAACAATAATCAGGACTGAGCACCAGTCGGTTGTGTTGGTCGGTGATCATAAGTGGTTTTAAATGCTCTAAACATGCTGGTAGATTATGGGTAAAACCAGTACAGAGAATGACAACATCTGCTTTTACCACTTCAATTTGCTGGGTCAGACCATGATGAATGTCTAATTGATATTCTCCATTTCTATATTGACTTGATATTAAGCTTTGATGAGGCTTAATTGACCACCATTTTGGATTTCGTAATACATATTTGTCGTGATAGAGGCGTTGATATAATCCATTCAGGCAATCTGACGTGACGCCGTCACTTGCTAGTTTCTGGTGGGAAACTTCACGATGCTTATTCTTTTGGTCTAGGTGGTAAAACTGATTGACGTAATCGGGCATGAAATATTGATCAGTAAAGCAACCTTCATCTAATTGTTCGATATTCGGGCGTCGAGAAATCCACTCAATATGCTCAGGTTTGCCGAACTGCTGATCGAAGGTGTGCTGAAATATATCTGCGCCAGTTTGTCCTCCACCTATTATTGCAATTCGTTTTCCTGTTAAGTCTGGTGATCGTAAAGCCAACTCACTTGCATGAAAACAATGATCGGATACCAACTCACGGATACATTCAGGTATATGCGGTTGCATTCCTGTTCCTATGATTAAATCTTTGCTGGTGTAACGCTCTGTTTCCGAATGAACAATAAATTGATCGTCGACGTAATCGACGTGTTGAATGTTACAGTCAAACTGGGTGTTGGGTAATTGATGCGCAGTCCAAGCGAGGTAGTCCGAGAACTCTAATCGTGAAATGACCGACTGACCAGAGGCACAAAATGGATAGAATTTGCGCTGTTTTACCAAATAATTTAAGAAGCTGTATGGGCTTGTGGGGTCGACGGCACTGACTAAGTCTTTTAAAAACGAAGTCTGCATTTTTGCATCGCTGAGTAATAAGCCTGGATGCCAACTGAATGAAGGCTTTCTTTCTAAGAATCGCGTTCGCAACTGCGTTTTTGACTCTTCAATTAACGCTGCAATGCTTAAATTAAATGGGCCAAGTCCAATTCCAAGGCAATCAAAATCTTGTGGATTATTCATGATGTTTTCCCTACAGGTTTAAGCAATGCCAGTGATGATGGTGATACCATCACTGACACTGTCGAAATTAAAAAATGACGTTTTCAAAAAAATCCTGACGTTGACATTGCAGCAATGCGGCACGTTTATGCGGAAAATCAAATTCGAATTGTTTTTTCATGCCAATCCGTTCGGTGATTTTGACGACTCGATGATTTTTAGCATTTGGTTCACCGACAATGCTGTTAGTTTGTGGCTCGACTAAAAAACAGTAATGCAATATTGATCTCCCCCAAGCATCAAAGAAGGTGCCGCCACGGTAGTCTAAATTCCCGACTAAGATATGTACGCCTCGATCATGGTCTTGGCATTCATAATGAGGACCTAATCGATCTTCTGCTGCCCAATACACTTCAAAATATCCAAAGGCGACACCATCAAATTCTCCGATAATGGCGAATTGATGTGGGTCTTGTTCTAATTTTTGCAAGTATTGAGAATGCATCTCTAAGCTGCCTTCTAGTTCCCAAATCGGTGACGTTAATGGGTGATTATGCCAACGGTGGAAAATGTCTAGATCACGGTTGATCTCGATCATTCGAAACGACACTGTACGCTTTAGGTGGTAACAATAGCGTTGAAAGACGGTGCCCACGGGTTTGGACGGGCGGGTAGGATGTGAAATGCCGTTGGCCGCTGTTTGTCTTTGTTTTGACTCTGGGATTTGTGCTGGTTGGTGCCATATTGGAGCCACTTGCAGAAAGGTTTTATGTAATAGCTTTCCATCCGTTAGGTGAGGGAGTACAAAGTCAGGCCAATGCCCACAATGTAGCTCAGTTTTATCACTGGTATAAAATGCGTGCTCTGCTGCGCTCCACCACAACATCGGTTCGGTTAATTCAGTATCAATATAGATCTCATCTTGAGACAAGATTAAATCGAATTCTCCTTGTAATAATCCCAACTCATATATTGCGAATCGTTGATGAGAATGATCGTTTTCTGTCAGAACCTGTAACGACTCAATACAAATGCGTCGAGGCTGTTGGCCATTGGAAGGTAAAGGTTTATATAGTCTGGCCTTTGGTTGAGTGTCATAAAATGGATTTCCAATTTCGCAATAAATCTGACTAGGATCCGGTAAGGTTGCTTCGTTAAAGTCAGATAAGAAACAGAAGAAATTACGCTTCCATCTGAATGTTGGCGAGTTGAGTAAGTAATCATAGAAGCCTGAGTCTTTCGGTCGAGCTTGACGCCATTGAGTGAATGCATGTTGGCAAACAGACCATAGTTCATGCTCCTCAATTTGCGTATCTGCACCGATCGCTGCAATGGTATTGAGCAATGTATTGCCAACCAAATAATAAGAAAGGTAAGGGTCGACTTTATCTTGCGACACAAAATACTCGGGCTCTTGAGTATCGAAAAGATCGGAAAACTGTTGAAGGGCAACATCCGTTAACCCAATACCCTGGCAGTCTCGATATTTCATACCTACTGGCAGATTATTTTCAATACTTAATAAGATGTTTTGTTGGTGTGCTAGAAAAATAATGCCGTAATCACTGCGTGCGATACACAGAGGATGGATAACATTATTCATGAATTGATTTAGCCACTGACGCGCTGCTATCGCTAATGACAGTTGATTTTCTTGTGCGTAGCTTTTGACCCATTGTCCTATTTGACTTTCACCATTGATATTTTGATTCGCAGTGGCAAGAAGATGAGTATTAGGTTGTGGCTGAGCGGTGAGAGGATCTTGAAAGTGGTAAAAGACATTTTCTCTTAAGCAAACTAAAGGTAAGTCTAGGCACAGACCGTTTGAGCCTTTTACTGAAGCCCAAATTGGCTCTTGGATAAATTCAGTGTTAGGCATTCTTTGCTGCATCTCTTGACCAGCAGCAGTCTGTAATATTTGACTAAATTGAACACCTCGTTTGGCTTCTTTTTCACTGAGTAGGCGCAAAGAATTGGTTAACTTAACTGGCAGAGATACTTTGAGCATCCAAGCCAATTGAGGATGATAAATTGCTCTAGTGGATGAGGTGGCAGTCCAACCATGTGTACTCAATTGGCAATCGACAACATATTCAGACAGGCCGTGCTTTTCAATGTTTTCTCGCCACGCTTTGGCTTGTAATGGATGCATGGGTAGTGCAAGCCAACCTTGCTGAATTAGCCTTGGTATATGATTGGTCGTCTTTCCATCCAAAGATAAATTGCTTTGCAATAGTGCTTTAAAAGTATGGAGAAGTTGCGATATTTCTGTTTGCGAGGCGATGTAATTAGGGTGGATAGCGAACCATTCAATGGCAAAACTTTGAGCGTATTCAGGAAGGTACTCATGTTGCTGTTCTTCGGTTAAAGGCTCGCTGCTTTTCGGTGCTGGGTGCATGCTATGTCCACCAACTAAAGATTGTTCCGATTGAATAAAACTATCTACCGAAACATCGAGTTGAGAGCGTTGTTCTAGTGCTAACCCTGCACGATTGATATAGCGAGTTGACTCTCCGACTCGGTTAAAGAAACGATCATGCGTTTTAGCATCGATATGGGGGTAGTAGTGAGAGACTAATAACGATACGGCATGTGAAAAATCGATTTTATTCGCATTATTTATATTCGAATCTACTTGGTGATCGTCGTGAGTTTCTGCATGATTAATTAAGTAGATATCGCCTTGATAACGATGACGGCCGAGGGTCGATATATAACTCAATGGTAAGACTAATTGTTGTTCACCCAGTGGAATATAAAGGTGTTGCTGAGCGACTCGACAACCTTTTGTTTCCATCAAAAAGCTATTGAAAAAGCTTTGTAATCCTAAATTTGAGGTGTGTTGTACTGCGCTATCTGGAATAGCTAATGGGTCGATAGACATATTTTTTCCTTTATATGAAGCAGTGACGGTCCATAAATTGGACGGGTTAATTGACGATTGAGGGTTGGGTGAGGTGTTGACGTTTAAGCAACACTGCACTCAGAAATAATATTGAAATAAACATGATCAGTAGGTATTCAGCGTTGATACTTAAGTAGACCGCTAATGAGGCCAATGCGGTGCCAATCAGGTGACCACTAGAATGAGATTGCGCTAATAGGCCGCTGAGTTGACTGGTATGGAAAGAATCTCGATTAACAGATAAAAGCTGCTTGGAATACCAGGCTGGTAGATTGGATAACGCAATGGTCAGTGCGGTGCTAAATATGATTAACGTTATCAAGCTATGCTCAAAAGCGGCGAGAATGTAGCCACAAAAAGCAAGAGGCCAACTGATGAAGTGCCAAATCAGCTTTGGTCGAGCTAATAACTTAGGGGTGAGCCACATTTGATTGATGGCCATTAAACTGCTAATTGCCAACATAATACCCGCAAGGTAGTTGGATATTTGTTCGGAGTTTAATCCTAACTTACTTAAATAAGGCACTAGCATTAATTGGTATACAGCGACCAGCATGGTAGTTAAACATGCAGTCAAAAAGGTCAATTTATAGGTCTGAGCTAGCTTTATTGAAGAAACCGCTTTGGTCTGATGGGGGATGAAATTCAGGTTTAAACTGTTTTTAGCTAACCATTTTATGAACAATAAACTCACGCCGATGGGGAGTAGTGTGAGTAACAGAATATTTGATAACCCTATAGGTAAAAAAACCAGAGTCGGGCCGAGTAATCGACCGAGGGTGGCGACACCACTGAGTTTTGATATGTTATTTAATTCGGCAGGGTGCTTGTGAGTGAGATAGGTTTGTCCTATTGGCATAAATGCACTGCTGAATAAACCAAGGCCAAACCGACTTAATGCGGCTAACCAAAGTTGCGGACCTGATAAGTGGAACAGGGCGGCAATGAAAAGAATGTGACACGTAATATATCCAATCCCTGCGAGCCAGTAGGCTTGTGTCAAACTTATACGATTAAGGTACTTTCCCCATAACCCTGAACCAATCCAATAACTGATTAAATTGACATTAATCGCCATTGCGATCAGTCCTAATTGATGGCTTTGTGCATCGACGTTAAAAAGCACGGCTATTTGTGGTAGGAGTGCGATCAGTAATGTCTGATTAATTCCTAAAGTAAATAGTGACCCAAATAACCACATAAAATACAAACCTAAACGATAATGCAAATAATTATCATTATGATTGTTGATCTTTGGTGTGGATGTCAATACATTAAGGGGGATTTTTGGTGATTATTTCGTGCTACATAAATTTGTTATACGAATAAGTATCAATGACTTATTTGTGGTTATTGGGTGGTAGGAGGCTGCGTGTCGTATAAATTTTGGGAACAAGCAAACCGTAATTTGATTGGTAAAACATTAAGTGAAATTCATTTTGAGCAGTTAATTGAATATGCATCATTGAGCACTCAAGCATCTAATACTCAAACATCGAGCAAGGAAAACTATGTACTCGATTGTGGGGATCATCAATGGAGATTTGAAGCACAAGAAACGGTATGGGGAATGCTCAACATTGATAATGCTTCAATTCAATCTAGCCATGGTGAAGCCCCTTTATTAAATGACTTATTGATCGATTTACAACCTGTACTCAATATTTCCGATATGAATTTAGCTGGCTTTTTTGAAGAAGTTCAACAGACGCTAAGAAGTGAGTTGCGTAGCTTGGAAGTTCAACAAGGGTTTACCGCTTTTGATATTGTTCAGTGTGATGAAATCACGAGACAAAAATATTTAAATGCTCATCCTAAATTAATCGCCAATAAAGGTCGTTTAGGATGGGGGGAGCACGATCTTGAGCGTTATTCTCCTGAATCAGGTCAAGCATTTGCACTACATTTCTTGGCGGTGGATAAATCGATTTCTGTGTCTGGGTTTAAAGTTGGCTTAGATATTCAGGATTTACTTGCTTCTTTTGTCACCGAGCAGGAATGGCATTCTCTACTCGATAAATTGCCGGCAGGTGGGCTAGATCAGTTTGATATTATTCTTGTGCATCCTTGGCAGTTGCAGCGTTATCTTCAAAGCCAATTTTTACAGTATTTCGTTGAAAATAAATTGATCGATCTCGGTACAACGACAGTGAAGTGGTTGGCCCAGCAATCAATCAGAACATTAACGGCAGAAATGCCGAGTGTAGATGTAGACGTCAAAACCGCATTAACGATCTTAAATACCTCTTGTTATCGAGGGATCCCTGGCAAATATATTGCTCATGGCGCACGTATTTCAGCTTGGTTGGCGGATATTGCAAAACAAGATGTGGTTTTAAATGAGCTTGGCCTGCGAGTTCAACAAGAAATTGGTGGCGTATATTGTCCTCATCCTTATCAATCTAAAATCGACGGGCCATATCGTTATCAAGAAATGCTGGGTTGTATTTGGCGAGAACGTGCTGAAAGCTTACTGAGTGAACACCAAAGACCATTTTCAATGGCGACCCTAATGCAAAAAGATTTAACTGGTGTGCCGTGCATTGAAGCGTTAATTCACATATCAAATCGAACCCCGCAAGATTGGTTGAAAGCGATGTTTACCCATGTCGTGGTGCCTATTTATCACTTAATGGCGAAATATGGTGTGGGAATCGTAGCGCATGGACAAAACGTCACTTTAATTTTAGAAAACCACTTCCCAGTTGGCTGCTTGATTAAAGATTTTCACGGCGACTTGCGATTAATCGACCAAGATTATCCTGAGCTTTCAGCACTTGATCATGATATTCAAGCTAATCTTGTTCGTTTGCCGGCTCATTATCTTATCCATGATTTACTCACCGGACATTTTGTGACGGTGTTGCGTTTTGTTTCTCCAATGCTTGAAGCTAGCGGGGTGAGTGAGCTGGAGTTTTATCGATTACTAAAAAGTACTTTGCAAGACTACCAAGTACAACATCCGGAATTGAGCGAACGCTTTAAAGCTTTAGATCTATTAACTACCCATATAGATAAGATTTGTCTTAATAAAGTGCGTTTTAAAATTGGATTAGGAGATAGCAGTGAAAGGCCATTACCAGAATTAGCTGAACCTATCGCCAACCCTCTACTTATCTAGCTACTTACTTCATAAAAAAGGATAAGTGATGATTCGGAAAAACATCACAAAAGTGCCATTGAAATGCATATAAATTCAAAACGGTATTGATACTGGTTATGATAATCATTACTATTTGCGCAGTTTGATTTGCTTAGTGAGCTTGAGGATATGTTTCGATTACAGGATGTTACGTTTGAGACTCAAAATAAAACCATTTTAAGTCCGACGTCTTTAAGCTTTGAAAAGGGCAAGGTCACCAGTTTGCTTGGTCATAATGGTAGTGGGAAATCTACGCTGATTAAGATGTTAGCAAGGCAGCAGCAAGCCAGCCAAGGTAATATTTTATTGGATGAACAGCCATTATCTGAATTATCGTCCAAGGAATTTGCGCTTAAAGTTGCCTATTTACCACAACACCCCCCATTAACCGATGGCGTAAAAGTTCGCGAATTGGTGCGTTTTGGTCGCTATCCATGGAAAGGATTGTTTGGCCGCTATACCTCCCAAGATGAAGAATATATCGATCAGGCCATTGAGCAAGTGGGGCTCACCCATATGCAAGACCGTTTTGTGGCTACATTGTCTGGCGGCGAAAGACAGCGTGCTTGGATGGCAATGCTATTAGCGCAAAAAAGTGAATGTATTTTATTGGATGAACCTACCTCGGCATTAGATGTTGCCCATCAATATGAATTATTAGCCTTAGTGAGAGAGTTAAACCAGGAATTAGGGCTAACCGTGATCATGGTGCTGCATGACATCAATATGGCGGCAAGGTTTAGCGATCATATGGTGGCGTTACATTCAGGAAAAGTGTTAGCCAGTGGCTCTCCTAATGAGTTAATGCAGCAAGATGTTCTGCATCAAATCTACGGCATTCCACTTGATTTATTTGTTCATCCTGAATCTGGTCATGCGATCAGCTATATCCGTTAGTTGTATTTAAAAGGAAGTTTGTATGAAAAGCTGGTTAGTCTCATTCTTATTATTGTGGACATCGTTTAGTTCTCACGCTGAAAGCTTTAAGCATGAGATGGGGGAAGTGTCATTGGATTCTGTGCCGCAAAAGGTAGTGGCATTGGATTGGGTGTTGACGGAACATTTGCTCGCTCTCGGTGTGACTCCAGCAGGTATCGCGGATGTTAAGGGCTACCAAGCTTGGGTTGTCTCGCCACAATTACCCGAAAGTGTTGTCAATGTCGGTTCAAGAAGAGAGCCAAACCTAGAGCTTCTCGCACAAATGAAACCGGATCTTATTTTGATGAGTGATGCAATGAGTCCGGCTTATCAAAAGTTGAATGCCATTGCGCCAACCATGGTGTTAAGTATTTATACCGATTCACATCAACCAATAGAAAATGCCAAATCTCAAGTTCGTAATCTCGGCAAAGTGTTACATCGTAGTGAGCAAGCAGAGCAAGTGATTGCTGATTTTGATGAAAAGATCCAGGCCAATAAACTGAACATTGAACAGTTCGAAAAAACCTCACAAACAACCATTCCTCCTTTGTTATTGATCCGTTTTATCGGTGAGAAACATATCCGCATTCATGGTAATTCTTCTTTATCTGGAGAAACGGCTCAGTTGATGGGATTAACCAATGCTTGGCAACAGCAAGGCAATAATTGGGGATTTAGTTCTGCAACTGTTCAACAATTAGCGCCACTTCAAGGCTCTGAAGTTTTCTATTATGGGCCATTAACCGATGATGAAAGAAAACTGCTCAATAGTAACCCTATTTGGAAAGTCATGAAGTTTGTACGTGAACAGCGAGCCCATGAACTACCACCGGTATGGACATTTGGCGGACTATTAGCTGCGCAAAAATTCAGTGATGAAGTCACCCGAATAGTAACGAAAACCAAAACTATAGAATCACAGGTTAAGGCAAAGTAGATGGACGCTGCGCTCCCGATCTCTTTTAAATTTGCTGTACTTAAATATGGTGTCTTCGTTGCGCTGATCATTGGGCTATTGAGTTTATTGATTAAGGCTAGTATGCCGTATTCATTGCCTATTGATCAGTTTGTTCAAGCTTTATTCTCACCTGATCAAGAAAGCTATCAGCAAGTTATCTTGCATTACAGTTATTTTCCAAGATTGATGATGGCGTTGTTATGTGGTGCAGGATTGGCGCTTGCTGGCTCTGTCATGCAAACCGTATTAAGAAACCCATTGGCTTCACCAACCACGCTGGGTGTGGCTTCGGGGGCTCAATTAGGGGTTGCGATAGCATTATTACTTCCTCTATCGGCATGGCATTCCGAGCTGAGTGGTCTGTTTTGGCTGACACCGAAAACGCTCGCTTTTATCGGTGGATTAATGGCGACAGGTTTAGTGTTTTTACTGACCGCCCACAAAGGCTTTGCACCACTACAAATGGTGTTAGCCGGTATGGTTGTCACATTATTCTTAGGATCACTCAACATGGTGTTGATCCTATTTAACGAACAGCAATTAACAGGCTTGTTTATTTGGGGAGCCGGAGCATTAGACCAAAATGATTGGAGTGGTGTAGCGCATTTATTGCCACAAGTTGCGATTGCGTTACTAGTCTTGTTAGTGATTCAGCGTCCATTGTCTATTTTGCAGCTAGGTGAAGATGTTGCTTCATCGATTGGCGTCAAAGTGGGTTTATTGCGGATCGCAGCTTTGGTGATCGCGGTGTTTGTCACTTCAAGTATTGTCAGTGAAGTGGGCATTATCAGCTTTATTGGTTTGGTTGCCCCAAGTCTTGCCAAATTATTAGGGGCCAGACGACTGATTTCTCAATTATTGCTCAGTACGTTAGTGGGCGCGGTTTTATTGCTATTAACTGATCTGTTAGTCATGCCTTTTGCGGGCGTTTCAGGGGAGTTATTACCAACAGGCGCAGTGACAGCTTTGATTGGCGCGCCGTGTTTACTGTGGCTATTGAATAAACAAACCTGGTCGAGTTCGCAAAAGTTTCAGCCAGATTCTGACCCACAATTTTCTGAACAAACATTTCTACCAGTATTTGTGATTTCACTATTGGTGTTAGTGGCGTTTACTTTGATGTCTTTGTTTTTAGGACAAAGTCAATTCGGCTGGCAACTGAGCTTTGCACATAGTGTTTTAGATTTAAGAATGCCAAGAGTACTGGTGGCGATTTTTGCCGGTTCTGCATTGGCATTAGCAGGTAGTATTATTCAACGAATTACTGGCAATCCGATGTCGAGCCCGGAAGTGATTGGTATCAGTTCTGGTGCTGCTTTTGCTTTAGTGCTGGGCGTGTTGTTGTTTGGTTCGGTGACGCGTTTTGAACAGTTATTACTTGGTAGTGGCGGGGCATTATTCATTATGTTTATGGTGTGGTGGTTTAGCCGTAAGAGCCAACTTTCGCCAGTGAAAATGTTATTGACGGGTGTGGCATTAAGCGCCTTATTAGATTCATTGATTCGAATCTCATTGGCCTCTGGTAACGAGCAAGTGAAAGCCTTATTAGCTTGGTTATCCGGCTCGACTTATTTAGTAGCGTGGTCAGATTCCTTACTTTTGATCGTTGGCACTGTGTTGTTAGCGGCTGGATTATTTGCTTGTCACCGCTGGTTAGATTTGATGGCGCTAGGCAACATTACCGCGAGTGCTTTAGGGCTGAATACCTATCGAGTTCGACAATGTTTGATGTTGTTTGCATCGATGCTTACTGCGTTGGCTGTGATTGTGGTGGGGCCGCTGAGTTTTGTCGGTTTATTGGCACCGCATATGGCTAAATCCATGGGGCAATATAGCGCACGACATCAAATGCTCTTGTCCTGTGTAATAGGCAGTAACATCATGTTATTAGCGGATTGGTTAGGGCGAAATATTTGGTTTCCTTGGCAAGTACCCGCGGGGTTGCTGGCATCATTGATTGGTGGTGGCTACTTTATCTACTTGTTAAGAAAACAGAATTAGATCGTAGGAATAATAAGGTTGAGCATTTAGATTCAACCAAAATCTGTAGCTTGAATAATGGATAGCTACAACACCGTATGAAGTTGGCCATAGAGTCAATATAGCGGGATTTTCATTACTCAACATAGGAATGCTTATTATTGATATTTCGATTATCAATGGTGGCTTTTTATTACGGTAATGGAGAATCAATAGCGTTAATCGCTAAGAAGAATGAATGGGCATTTATTAATAAAAACAGTATAGAGAGACGAAGTTAAATGGAAATCAACACGTTAAAAGGACTCAACTTGCCACCAAAAAAATTAGCACCAGTCAGCTTGGCATTAGCGGTAGCAGGTGTTTCAAGCTTTTCCGTTCAGGCCGAAGAGAAAAGCACATCATTGGATACCGTGGTAGTTGTGGCAAGTACTGCGCCAAAAAGTATTAGTGATATTCCGGGTACGGTTTGGTATGTAGACCAAGAGCGTATCGAGGAAGAAGCGCGCAGTGGTAAAAGTTTAGGGGATATTTTAGCCGCAACTATCCCCTCATTAGATATTGGTAGCCAAGGAAGAACTAATACTTCACAAAACCTACGTGGTCGCTCTGCCTTGGTAATGATTGATGGTGTATCACTAAATTCATCTCGTTCGATTAGTCGTCAATTTGATTCTATCGACCCATTTAATATTGAACGAATTGAAGTGCTTTCAGGTGCAACCTCTGTCTATGGCGCAGGGGCAACCGGTGGCGTAATTAATATTGTCACCAAAAAAGCTCGCGATGAAGGCTTACACGCTGAAACCTATGTTGGTGGTGGTAGCGGTTTTAATAACGGTGAAGATTATGATGGAAAAATAGCTCAATCGATCAGTGGCGGTAATGAAAAGGCTCGTGGTCGACTTTCTGCTGTTTACCATGAAACTGGCGCTAAATACGATGCCAATGGCGACATCATTGTGCCAGATATTACGCAAGGGTCTTTACAATACAACACAGTTTTAGATTTAATGGCAACCGGTGAGTTGAACTTAACTGATAGTCAAAGTTTATCCATTCTTGCGCAATACTATGATAGCCAGCAAGATAGCCCTTATGGCATCGATTTTGGGCAAAACTTTGCTGGCTTAAGAGATGAAAGTCAACTGAATGTTCGTAGTAAAGGCTATGAATCAGATCGCCAAGGTGGAACAGAGCGTTACATGGTGAATGTGAATTACTTAAATTCAGATTTTCTAAGCCAACAGCTAATGATCCAAGCCTCTTATCGTAAAGAAAGTTTGTCATTTATTCCTTTTATTTACGGTACATATATGGCTGCGTCAGAGCAGGACACCGAAGTGGTTAGTCTGCGTATGGCATTATTAAAAGACTTTGGTCGCTTTAATCTTACCTATGGGCTAGATGGCTACATCGATACTTTAGACAGTAGTCAGGATATTTTTGACCGAGCAACAAGTTATGCAACAGGCGGCTTAGTTAATAAAACCTACGCCACCATTGGCAGATACCCAGGGACTGAAGTTTCTTCTATCGCAGGTTTTATACAGGGTGAGTACAATATTACCGATGATTGGACAGTGCAGGGTGGCTATCGTTATCAATATATAAATAATAAAATTGATGATTTTGTTAGCGCCAACGCTCAATCTACGATTGCTTTAGGTGGTGCAACCTCTGCAGATAGTATTGAGGGTGGTAGCACAGACTACGCGGTAGGGTTATTTAATCTAGGTACTCTTTACCACATTAATAACCGTAATCAAGTATGGGCTAACTTTTCCCAAGGCTTTGATTTAGCTGACCCTGCTAAATATTACGGAAATGGTAACTATCAAACTGATGCAAATGGCCACATGAGCCTAATCGATAGTGTTAATGTGTCTGAAAGTAAGTTAGAGGGAATGAAAACTAACAGTTTCGAAGTAGGTATGCGAAACCAAGTGGGTGAACTAAGCATCCAAACAGCTGCTTATATATCACTATCAGACAAGGTGACCTCTTACGATAAAAGTACCCTTGCGGTATTAGTTTCCGATTTCGATAAACGCGTATATGGCTTAGAAACGGAGCTTAATTATTGGTTAACTTCTAATCTACAAATAGGTGGTCTAGGTCATGTTGTCCGTAGTGAAGAAAAAGATGCCAATGGTGATTGGGTAAAATCTGCGGTCACGACATCGAGTGCATCAAAAATGGGAGCTTGGGTCGGCTGGTATGATGATATTTACGCTTTGCGTCTACAAAGCAACACCATGTTTGATTTAAGTGATGATTCTGATAATGAGCTTGATGGCTACACGACGGTTGATTTAACCACGTCAGTTAAATTACCAGTAGGTAGCTTAGGATTTGGTATTCAGAACTTACTCAATGAAGATTACACTACGGTTTGGGGGCAGAGAGCTCAAATCTATTATGGTAACTCGGCACCGGCATCAGTATTTGATTACAAAGGCCAAGGCCGTACTTATATGCTGAGTTATCAAGTTAAGTACTAATTTTTAAATTTCAGCATTATAAAAATTGATAGAAAACTACCTAAAAACAGACACATCGCGTGTCTGTTTTTTTTTGAAATACATTTTTTAGGCAAATCCCATTCTCTGAACCATACTGAAATTATGACGGTTTTATTATTCACCTTTTTTAATCTGCATCAGGCAGGGATAGGCCAATCGAAATAAGTGGTAATCAGGCTTAATTTCAAAATCTAAAGTTAGACTACTAGCCATCAGTAATCGCTTTTATATCAGTTTAAAAAAATGGCTCGATAGTTGCTTAACTCTCACTGTGTAAGTTTCGAATAACTACTTATTTGGATTGGTACTAATGTAATCGATCTCTGATGTTAAATGATGGGATTGCGGTTTTTTAATTGCAAATCAGACGCTGCTTTTATCAAAGAGGAATGGATATGCAACGAGTTGTATTTAAGTTTTCGTTGGAAGAATATCAGCAACGCTTACTTAAAGTCCGTCAGTCAATGGAAGAGAATGAGCTGGATTTATTAATCATTCATGATCCTTCCAATATGGCATGGTTAACCGGCTATGATGGTTGGTCTTTCTATGTGCCTCAGTGTGTTGTGATATCGACCAGCGGTGAGCCCATTTGGTTTGGTCGCTATTTAGATGCCAACGGAGCATTTCGTACTGTCTATATGGCAGCCGAAAACGTCTTTTATTATCCTGATTACTATGTAATGAACCCTCATTTACACCCGATGGAATATCTGGTTAAAGCCGTTCTTGCGCCTAAATTATGGGATCGTGGGCGTATTGGCGTCGAAAAAGATAATTACTATTTCAGCGCAACCGCATTCGAATGGTTAAGAGATAGCTTACCGAACGCGCAGTTATTAGATGCGACAGGTCTAGTAAATTGGTGCAGGGCGGTGAAATCGGAGCAAGAGCTATTGTATATGTATCACGCAGCGAGAATCGTGGAGAATATGCACCGAGTGGCCTTTGAAATGATAGAACCGGGTTTGCCTAAGCATCATTTAGTGGCAGAGATTAATCGTCAGGCGGTACTGGGCTATGAAGGGCACTTTGGTGACTACGCTTCGATTGTGCCTATGCTTCCTTCTGGTGCAGATGCTTCCGCGCCACACTTAACGTGGGATGATCAACCTTTTAATAAGGGTGAAGGAACCTTTATTGAGATGGCTGGAGTACATCGCCGTTATCATTGCCCATTATCTCGAACAATATTTTTAGGTGAGCCAGACGATGAATTTAAGCGTGCCGATGAAGCATTAACTATTGCGTTAGAGGCAGCGATGGATGTTGCGAAACCCGGGAATACTTGCGCCGATGTGGCTAATGTACTGCAAACCATTTTAGATAAAGCAGGATTTGATCGAGCGGGGGCTCGTTGTGGTTATCCGATTGGCTTGAGTTATCCGCCGGATTGGGGGGAGAGAACCATGAGCTTACGCAGTGGTGATGACACGGTATTGCAAGAAGGCATGACGTTCCATTTGATGCCCGGCCTTTGGTTTGATAGCTGGGGATTGGAAACCACCGAAAGTATTGTGATTACATCATTTGGTGCTCAAGCTTTGTGTGACTATCCGCGTCACTTATTTATCAAGCACTAGAATTTATTAAGCACTAGAATTTATCGAGCACTAGGAATGAAAGTATTTAATAGGCTGGAGGTGTGATGCAGCTTGATCAATATGATATGAAAATACTGCAAATTTTGCAGGAGAATGGGCGCATTACTAAATCGCAATTAGCGGATGAAATTCATTTATCCGTTAGCCCATGTTGGGAGCGAGTTAAAAAGCTGGAAAAAGCCGGCATTATTGAAGGTTATGGTGCCCGTGTAAACATCAATCAGATATTAAAACGCACCTCGGTTTTGGTAGAAGTTTCTTTAAAAGAACATCATTCGAGAGCGTTTAAAAGGTTTGAATCATTAATGTGTGAAACCCCAGAAGTCACAGATTGCTATGCTACTGGCGGTGGGGTGGATTACATCATCAAGGTACAGGCGCAAGATATTGATCAATACCAACGGTTAATGGACTTATGGCTTGATTCCGACCTTGGGATTGAACGCTATTTCACTTACATCGTAACCAAAACCATCAAGCAAAATGCCACTTCAGTGGAAAGCCATTATTAAAATGGTACTAGTCAGTTAAGGTCACCAGAAAAAACCTCTGAATTCTGGTGACTCAACAGAAAAAAACTTACCTCAACCTCCTTTCTTCAAAAACATTCTCACTCGGCTTTTTTTATCCTTTAACTATGAGCTAATTCTTCTACTCATACTTTGATAGGACGGGAGGTCATCATGGGATTTGCTGAACGAGATATTTATTCCACCAATAAGTCAAATAACCACCACGCTGTTCATTATGCTAATAACAATGAGCATAAAGCTTCGCATGAAATGATGACGTTGCTGGATGATGTTCGTCTGGTGAGAAATCACGCTTATATCAATGGGAAGTGGCAATGCGGTGATAGTTTTCATGCGGTTGAAAACCCAGCCAATAACCAGACTATTGGCTACATCAGCATGTTAAAAGAACAACAAATTGAAGAAGCCATCGAATCGGCAGATAACGCTTTTCATCCTTGGCGAAAATTAAGTGCCGATCAGCGTGCAGATCTTCTAATGAATTGGTATTACGCCATTTTAGAAGCCAAGCAAGATTTGGCCTATTTAATGGTGGTTGAGCAAGGAAAAACACTCGCTGAAGCAATAGGTGAAGTGGAATATGGCGCGTCCTTTATTCGTTGGTTTTCAGAAGAAGCGCGTCGCAGTTATGGTCATACCATTCCCAGTCACATCAACAATGCGCAACTTTCTACGTTGCGTGAGCCTATTGGAGTGGCGGCTTTAATTACCCCTTGGAATTTCCCTAATGCGATGATCACACGGAAAGCGGCCGCGGCATTAGCCATTGGTTGCACCGTGGTGATTAAGCCTGCTAGTGATACGCCATTTTCAGCGCTTGCCTTAGCAGAACTGGCCGATCGCTGTGGTTTTCCTGCTGGCGTCTTTAACGTCGTGACGGGGGATGCGGCAATGATTTCAAAAACCTTGTGTGCTTCTCCCGTGGTTAAAGCACTGTCTTTTACTGGTTCAACACCAGTAGGCAAATTATTGCTAAAACAAGCGGCAGATACGGTTAAAAAATGCAGCATGGAGTTAGGCGGTAATGCGCCATTTATTGTGCTGGATGATATGGATATTGAACAAGCGGTTCATGCTGCTATCGATGCAAAGTTTCAAACATCAGGACAAGATTGTTTAGCGGCCAATCGTATCTTTGTACCGCGTCGTCACTATGAAAAGTTCTTAGATAAGTTTGCCAAGTCAATGAATGACATTGTGGTGGGTAATGGGCTTGATCCGAAAGTCACACTTGGGCCGCTTATTTCGGCGAATGCTGCCAAAAATGCGGCACGTTTAGTCAGTGATGCCATCGATAAAGGGGCGCGGTTAATTTCTCAGTATCAAGGCCATTTATCGGGAGCGAACTTTTTCCCTCCTACTTTACTTGCAGATGTCACGCCGGATATGGCGGTGTATCGGGAAGAAAACTTTTGCCCCGTTGCAGGTGTGATCCCTTATGACGATCTAGAGCAAGTGATTGCAATGAGTAACGATACTGAATATGGCTTAGCGGCTTATGTCTATGGTCACAATATCCATGATATTTGGCGCTGCATGCGAGGGTTAGAGTTTGGCATGGTGAGTGTCAATTCGGTCAAGATGACCGGTGGGCCAATACCATTTGGCGGCGTTAAACAGTCGGGTCTTGGGCGAGAGGGAAGTTGCCATGGCTTTGATGAATTCAGTGAGATTAAATACTGCTGCTTAGGGCAACTACCAACGGCGAGCGGATCTTGAGTAAATAAAGTGAATTGATGAGTGAATTAAAAGGAGAAAAGATATGACTAAATCAACAGAGCAACTTTTAAAAACTGACCGCGAGAGCATTTTTCACTCTTCTACTCATTTGAAGCAGTACGCCGCAGGTGAGTTGCCAGGCCGTATTATTACTGGCGCGAAAGGGTTGAAAATTACCGATTCGGAAGGCATTGAACTCCTTGATGGCTTTGCCGGATTATATTGCGTCAACATTGGCTATGGGCGTGAAGAAATGGCCGATGCTATTTATGAGCAAGCGAAGAAACTAGCGTACTACCATACCTATGTGGGCCATACCAATGAGGCATTAATTGAGCTTTCTGACCGAATTTTAAAATGGGCTCCAGATGGCATGAGTAAAGTTTACTACGGTCTATCAGGTAGTGATGCCAATGAAACTCAACTCAAACTGGTGTGGTATTACAACAATGCTCGAGGAAAGCCTGAGAAGAAAAAAGTCATCTCTCGTGAGCGTGGCTATCATGGCTCTAGTATTGCGTCTGGCTCCATGACAGGTTTGCCGATTTTCCATGCGCATTTTGATCTACCACTTGAACGGATTAAGCACACAATGTCGCCTTATTATTATCGCCGTGAAGTGGATAATATGAGTGAAGAAGAATTCTCTCAACTCTGTGCCGATCAACTGGAAGCGCAGATTTTAAAAGAAGATCCCGATACCGTCGCGGCAATGATTGCAGAACCAGTACTCGGAACGGGCGGCATTGTGCCACCACCAAGCGGTTATTGGCCGGCAATTCGTAAGGTGCTGGATAAATACGACATCTTACTGATTGCTGATGAAGTGGTGTGCGGCTTTGGTCGACTAGGTGTGAACTTTGGTTCAGATTTGTATCAAATGAAGCCGGATCTTATGACGGTCGCGAAAGGGTTAACTTCTGCGTATTTGCCTCTATCAGGTGTGATCATTGGTGATAAAGTGTGGTCTGTATTAGAAGACGGTACCGATCAATGGGGCGCGATTGGCCATGGTTATACCTACTCTGGACATCCGATGGGAGCGGCGGCTGCGTTATGTAATCTTGATATTATCGAACGTGAAGGGCTGGTGGAAAATAGCCGAGTCGTCGGGCAATACTTACAACAGCAAATGCACGCGAAATTTGTCGATCATCCTATGGTTGGTGATGCCCGTGGAGTAGGCTTGTTACATGGGCTTGAGTTCTCGTCAGATAAGTACCATCGCACCCAATTTGATCCTAGCTTAAAAGTCGGGCCACAAGTTGCGGCAGCTTGCTTGGAAAGAGGCTTAATTGCTCGTGCCATGCCACATGGGGATATCCTAGGGTTTGCGCCCCCTCTAGTAGCAACCAAGAGTGATATTGACCAGATGGTGGATATTACTGAGCAAGCGGTTAATCAGGTGATGGAGAATCTGGTTAAACAGAAACTTTGGTACTAGTGCCGAGCGGCTAGATTGATAAAACGCAGTTGAAAATAAAGCATTTCTTTCCACCCATTTGTTATGTGGATAAATGGGTGTGGGAAGAAATGCTTTTATTTTTTCATTTTTATATGTGTGGGCAAGAACTTACTTCATCTTAATCGAAAATTTAGGTTTTTCTTGATCAGGATGATTAGTACTTTCTGTGCTGTTTTGTGACTCTTCTGGGCTAGGGTAGTTTAAATGAGTTTGCATATGCAGCGCTTGTGCAGGAAGAGCAACATCAGCACCGTGTTTATGGACAATATCTAAAGCTTTTAAGAGCACATCTTGTTTCACTTCATGGAAGCGTACCCAAGCAACCGTTTTGGTTAGCGCGTAGATAAAGAAGTTGAGTGAGGAATCTCCAAAAGTATCAAAATTCACAATGACAGTTTGGCGTTCATCAATGCCAGGGTGATTGGTGACCATCTCACGAACTTCTTCAATAATTTCATTTACCTTATTGGCATCCTGGTAACGTAACCCAATCGTTTCGTAGATTTGTCGATTGAGCATGCGAGAAGGGTTTTCAACCACGATATTGCTAAAAATAGCATTAGGAACATAAAGCGGACGTCGGTCGAAAGTGCGAATTACTGTCATTCTCCAACCAATCTTTTCAACCGTGCCTTCAATACTTCTGTCTGGAGAACGGATCCAATCATTAACTTTGAATGGTCTATCTAGGTAGATCATCATGCCGCCAAAGAAATTAGAGAGTAAATCTTTAGCAGCAAGACCTGCGATTAAACCACCGACACCACCAAAGGTAAGCAAACCAGAAAGACTTAAGCCTAAGGTTTGCAATATCGTCATCGCACCAATAATGAAGATGATAATACGAACTACTTTGGATAAGGCTTGAACCGTCGTTTCATCACGTTTGTTGCTTTCTAAAATGACATCTTCGGAATAGCGGACGAGACGGAATAGCGTCCAGACTACTAAACTGATTCCGAGTAGCCCTTGTATGGTGTAAAGCCAAGAAATAGAACGATCAAATAGGTCTTCAAGTAAAACACTGATGCCCATTAACATTGGCCAGCACCAAATAAGCGTACTGATTGGTGCTTGAACAGAGTGAATAAGGACATCGTCCCATTGTAGGGAAGTCTTTTCGGCTATTTTCATTAAGCGCGCGTAGATAAAGCGCCAGATTAACCACACAAAAAAGCTAAAAACGGCAATAGTCAGTAGATCGGTTGCCCAATTGTATGAGTGGTTAGCTAGAAAGGTATTAAAATGTTCATAAAATGCTTTCAAACGGATTCCCTGCCAAACGAGTGTGTTTCACTATGCTTACGCTACCAAAAATCCCAGTTTATTCCTACTCTTATCATTAAGCTATCGTATGGATTTTCTTGAATGATGATGCTTGGTTTATGCTAGTTTGAGTAATTAGATCAAATTATAAACATTTTAGTGATGGAGAGTTAAAAAAGCCGTTAAGATGCAGCAAGGTTTTGATTTTTGATTAATAATAAGTTGGTGTTTAAAGAAATAGTTGGTAGGGTTTGTCGATCTTTTTCATTATTTCTCTACTGTACAGAACGTTCAGTGATTTGAAAGGCTATATCAGAGTATGAAATCTTCAATTAAACAGTTTGCAGTTATCGGATTAGGACGTTTTGGACGTTCAGTATGTGAAGAGTTATGTAGTGCCGGTGCGGAAGTACTTGCTATTGATGTTAATGAAGAAAGAGTGAAGGGTGTCTCCTCTATCGCGACTAATGCGATTGTGGCCAACTGTACGAATGAAGAAACCGCTCAAGAATTAAAGCTTGAAGAATATGACATGGTAATGGTGGCGATTGGTTCAGATGTAAATGCCAGTATCTTAACGACTCTAGTGGTTAAAGAATTAGGTGCGAAAAATGTCTGGGTGAAAGCTAACGATAAATTCCACGCTAAAATCTTACAGAAAATTGGTGCTGATCATGTGATTTTACCTGAGAGAGACATGGGGATCCGCGTTGCTCGCAAAATGCTAGATCGCCGTGTGTTTGATTTCCATGATATCGGTAGTGGCTTAGCTATCAGTGAAATCGTTATTGCGCTTAAAAATATGGGTAAGAAATTGGGTGATTTATCCTTATGCAAAGACCCTGATATGAAGGTGCTTGCGATTAAACGCGGGCCTGAAATTATTGATTCACCAGAATATGATACCACCCTTGAAATGGGCGATATTTTATTCATTGTAGGGCCGCAAGATATCATGGCTCATAAAATGAAATCGATGTAATAGGCTAACCATGAAGTTATTAGAAACTAGAGGTTCAGTCTTTACCATTAAACAAGATGGTGAGAAAAAAGGTTGGTCTGAACCTAAAATAATATTAGGTAGCTTTCTTTCTATCTTAATTCCTGCGGCAGTATTACTGACTCTTCCTGTTTTTTCTGTGTCTGGTTTGTCATTTACCGATGCGCTCTTTACGGCAACGTCTGCGATTAGTGTGACAGGCCTTGGAGTAGTTGATACCGGACAGCACTTTACCATTGAAGGCCAAATATTATTGATGCTACTGATGCAGATCGGTGGTCTCGGTCAAATGACGTTATCGGCCGTTCTTCTTTATATCTTTGGTGTTCGTTTGAGCTTAAAACAGCAAGCGGTAGCGAAAGAAGCTTTAGGTCAAAGTAAACATGTTAACCTGAAGAAGTTGGTCACTAAGATTATTATCTTCGCTTGTATTGCAGAACTTATTGGTATGGTGATTCTAGCCTTTACTTGGGTACCTGAGATGGGCTGGGGGAAAGGGTTGTATTATTCCTTGTTCCATTCGGTTTCAGCTTTTAATAATGCCGGTTTCTCTCTATTTTCTGACAGCATTATGGGTTACGTAGCAGACCCTGCGATCACTTTTCCTCTTGCCGGTTTATTTATCATTGGTGGTATTGGTTTTACCGTTATTACTGATGTGAGTGCCAATTGGCGTCGTGGGTTTCGTGGTTTTAATCTACATACCAAAATCATGTTAACCGCTACTCCTATTTTATTACTATTTGGCACCATTATGTTTTGGCTGTTGGAGCGTAATAACCTTGCAACAATGGGGAATTTAACAGAAGGTGGCCAATGGTTAGCCGCCTTTTTCCAATCGGCAACCGCACGTACTGCTGGCTTTAATAGTATTGATATATCACAGTTAACTGAGCCAGCTTTGCTTATCATGATTATTTTAATGCTGATTGGTGCCGGTTCAGCATCAACTGGTGGTGGTATTAAAGTGTCTACGTTCGTGGTGGCGATTGTTGCGACGTGGGCGTTTTTAAAGCAAAAGCAACATGCGGTTTTATTCCGTAGAACAGTCAGTTGGCCTAAAGTGACCCGCGCATTAGCGATCATCGTAGTCAGCGGCATTATACTAACGGGATCTATGTTCCTGTTAATGCTTACGGAAAAAGCCAGTTTTGACAAAGTGATGTTTGAAACTATTTCAGCATTTGCGACGGTAGGGGTTTCGGCCGGATTAACCGCCGAGTTATCAGAGCCCGGCAAATATATCATGGTAGTGATCATGATTATTGGCCGTATTGGCCCTTTGACTTTGGCGTATATGCTAGCGAAACCGAAGCCAACTTTATTGAAATATCCAGAAGATAACGTTCTTACTGGCTAATGGATTGAATATTTAGACCACTTCCTTATAGGATTTGGAATTAATTTGAAATGATGTGTTAAAGCGAGTCAATAGAATGCTCGCTTCAACGTATAAATAACGAGGTTTACATGCGCACGATTGGTAATATTTTATGGTTTCTACTGGGTGGCGTATTCATGGGTCTGTTTTGGTGGTTAGCTGGCCTGATTTGTATTTTAACGATTATCTGCATTCCTTGGGCTAAATCGTGCTTTATCATCGGAACCTTTACTTTCTTTCCATTTGGTAAAGAAGCCGTTAAGCGAAATGAACTAACCTTCAAAGAAGATATTGGTACTGGCTTTTTAGGAATGCTTGGTAATGTCGTGTGGTTTGTTTTTGCTGGTATTTGGCTGGCACTAGGTCACTTAGCTTCAGCATTAGCTTGTTTCGTAACAATTATCGGTATTCCGTTTGGTATTCAACACATCAAATTAGCGGTTATTTCATTGGCACCAATTGGCCAAACGATCGTTAAGAAATACTAAAGTTATTAAAAGAGAACAATATGCAAGCACAAGTAAAATGGGTTGATGGTTTTCAGTTTATTGGTGAATCACAGTCTGGTCACTCTGTTGTGATGGATGGTAATGGCGGTAAAACGGCACCAAGTCCAATGGAAATGGTATTGATGGCGGCGGGTGGTTGTAGCTCAGTTGATGTAGTTGATAGTCTAAAAAGTGCAGGACAAAATATTAAAACCTGTGTTGCTAAGTTAACTGGCGAGCGTCGAGAAACTGCACCGAAAGTATTTACCGAGATTAACATTCACTTTGAATTAACCGGTGAACAATTAGATGAAGAACTAGTCGAAAAAGCCGTTTCGGAATCGCTAGAGAAATATTGTTCAGTTTGTTTAATGCTCGGGGCGGGTGTTACGATGACGCATAGTTGGTCAATTATTTAAGAGCTTTTATTTAAGAGCCTTGTTTGGAAACAGTAAAAATTTTCTAATTTAGTTGATTTTACTAGATAAGTTTACTTAACTATCTGATAATAATGCTTTATTGATTTTTTGGAGATGAGTCATGGATAATAAATTAGTTGCAATTATTTTAGCGGTATTACTTCCACCTGTAGCTGTATTTTTAAAGTGTGGTGTAGGTAAAGATCTACTGATTAACGTAGTATTGTGTTTCTTGTTCTTCTTCCCTGCGATGATTCACGCTTTATGGCTTGTGACTAAGTAGTAGACTTACTCTCTTGTCGTAATTCAAACGCCTCATGCTTATGTATGGGGCGTTTTAGTTTTCGTTATCAACCTTTCACCATTAACCTTTCTCCATCAATCTAAGCAGAACATGATAGAATTTGTGTTAATAAAAATGCCATTTAGGATACCGAGTTGTCGATGCAGTATGTGAAGATTAAAGATGCCGTTGTAGAGCAAATAGAATCTGGCTTACTAATGCCCAAGCAAAAGTTGCCATCAGAGCGCCAATTAGCCGAATCTTTTGATACGACTAGGGTGACATTAAGAGAGGCATTATCTTTACTGGAGTCAGAAGGTAAAGTGTATCGAGAGGACCGACGTGGTTGGTTTATCTCTCCAGAGCCCTTGATATACGACCCTAGTCAATCGGCAGGCTTTACTGAAATGGCACTCGCCCAGCAACGTAAACCGGAAACAAAACTGATTGCCGCGAAATCCATGCTGGCTAACAAGCAAGCTTCGAAGCAACTAGATCTTAAGCCTTTTAGCAATGTTTACTGCATTAATCGAGTGCGTTGTTTAGATGATCGCCCTGTGGCTTTTGTGACTACTTATGCCCATCCTGATTTGTTTCCTAATCTACTTGAGCATGACTTAAATGCTTCTCTTATTGATGTATATCGTCAGCACTACCATCAAGAGTATCAAGCAATTCGCTACCGTATTACCGCGTCTTCTTTAATGGGGCAAACTGCTCAGGCTTTACGTGCCACTTCGGGTAGTCCAGCAACGCTTGTTGAAAAAATGCGTTATAACCAAGATGGAATATTGCTTGATTGTGCGTTTGAATTTTGGCGTCATGATGCGTTGTGTATTGAGTCTGTGGCCGATTTTAATATTGAATAACCGTTTTAAAGAGAATAAAGAGTTAATGAAATTACTACGCAGTACCGTGCACCCAGATGTGCAAAAGTTAGAATCTAAATCGATTATTCAACGCTTAGCAACACGTGCGATTGCCATGAAAGGTGAGAATATTCTTCTACTTTATACCGAGCGCTACCACGACTACAGCTTGCCTGGTGGAGGATTGGACTCTGGTGAAGACAAAGTAGAGGGCATGATCCGCGAGTTACAAGAAGAAACGGGTGCGCAGAATATTCGTAATATTGAAGCGTTCGGTTGTTATGAAGAATTTCGTCCATGGTACAAAGATGATGCCAATGTGATGCACATGCTGTCTTATTGTTATACCTGCGAAGTTGATGAAATGTTAGGTGAAACCAGTTTTGAATCACATGAAATCAATAATGGTATGAAGCCTGTGTGGATTAACATTCAACAAGCGATAGAGCACAACTTAAAAACCATTGAATTAAGTGATAAAAAAGGCATGTCGATTGAACGAGAAACCTTTCTCCTACAGTTGATAGCCGACCAGTGTTTAGAAAGTGCTCATAACTAGAATCTTGCCTCTATCCCTTATTTATGTGTGGGATAAAGCTATAATTTCGTTGTAATTATGTTAAGGTTTGACGGTGAAAAATGATAATATAATAGGACGAAATTATGAAGTGGTTATGGATTGTACTGGTATCGTTATTGTCATTTCAGACGCTAGCAGATGAACCGCAAAAATACTCGGAAACGGAGATGCTCGATCGTCCTTTGATGGAACGCTATATCCTCGATGAATTGAAATCACTGCGGACCGAGCAGCAAGATCTAGAGCGTCGCTTGACGGTACAAATTACCGACCGAGAATTGGCTGTCGCAGATAAATCGCTCAACTATTCCAATATTACCGTGACTTACTTTTTCTACATCATCGCCGGTGTCGCTTCTTTGGTGGCACTAGTCGGTTGGCAGTCTTTGAAAGAGATTAAGCACAACACCAAAGAAATGGCCGATAAGCGCCTTAATGAAATCACCATGTCTTATGAGAAAAAGTTTAGCGCCTTAGAGCGAGACTTAAAACGTAAGACGCGGATCATTACAGAAAACAACCGCGAAATTGAAATTATCAATGAAGTACATAACTTGTGGCTTCGTGCGCAGAGTGCTCAGACTCCAGAGCAAAAAATTGAAACTTATGATGAGATTTTAAAAATTCGCCCGGGGGATCTAGAAGCATTAACCCATAAAGCCGATTCAGCAATGGAAATCAATGAATACCATTGGGCGTTGAGCATTTGTAATCGAGTACTCGAAGTGGATGATAGTAATGCGCATGCTTTATACCAGCGTGCTTGTGCTTACTCTCGACTAGGTGCGGAAGAGCAAGCGATTAATGATCTTGTCCTAGCGATTGAATCGAGCGCTTCACTTCGAGAACTCGCCTCTGATGAGCCAGATTTTGAAATGCTAAGAGGTAATCCTCGTTTCGAAACCCTTATTGATACTAATGAGCATTCTTAATATTTATGAATAACGCCTCTTCAGATGTTTCCCGCTTATCACAAATATGGCGGGGAACTTTAGCGATTTCCCCTCTAAGTTTAGCCGTCATTCCTTGGGGTTTGTTGGCTGGTTCTTATGCGATTGATATTGGTTTAACGCCACTTGAAGCACAAGCCTTATCGGCGATTTTATTTGCCGGAGCCGCTCAACTCGTGGCAACAGGCATGTTTGATGCTCAAGTGGGCTTATGGACAATGTTGCTGACGACTCTGTTTATCACTTCTCGCCACTTTCTTTACAGTATGTCGATGCGTGAAAAGCTCAGCCCTTTACCGCTTAAATGGCGTTTAGGCTTAGGTTTTTTACTTACCGATGAATTATTCGCGGTTTGTGGTCATCAAACTCAAAAAGCGTTTAATCGTTGGTATGCATTAGGCGCAGGTTTTAGCTTCTACCTAGCTTGGAATATTGCCAGCTTTATTGGCATTGTGGCAGGGAAACAGATTCCGAATTTAGACCAGTGGGGGCTTGAGTTTGCAGTCGCCGCGACGTTTATTGCTATTGTCATCCCAACGATTAAAACTTGGTCTGTTTTAACATCGGTTATCGTTGCCTTAGTTGCATCCGTTTTATTGAGTTATTGGAAAGTCGAAGGTAGTCTCATTATTTCCAGTTTGCTGGCGATGGTGGCGGGTTACTTGGTTGAGGGTAAAGATAAAGCTAATTCTCAGGAAAATGATGAGGGAGAGGCATGATTCTACTTTCAATTTTGGCGATGACCGCGGTAGTGTTTTTAAGCCGCTATTTGTTTCTTTCCCCTAAGTTACCACTAAAGTTAAATGGTAATGCGCAGCGTTTGCTCAGTTACTCTAGTCCGGCAGTGTTAACCGCTATTTGGGCACCAATTGTGTTTGTCCATGATGATCGTTTATCTGTTTCCTATCATAATCCATATTTGATTGCGGCTATTCTCGCGGCGTTTATTGCTTGGAAAACAAAGAATGTTATTGCGACAACGGTTTTAAGTATGCTTTGCTTCTTTGTTCTCAATGCTTGGGTTCTATAGCAACCCCTCTTTACTTGAGTTTATGCTCGTGCAAGGAAGCAAGTAAAGAGGTGCCGAAATGATATTAGTATTACTTCTTCACTAAGCCATAGGGTAAATCGCTAAATACCGCAGGTTGTTTTGAAATTGTTGGCGCGGTATTGGTTCCTTGCCAGCTTAGTAGCATGATCGCCAATACGTTTCTATGTTCACCTTTTCCTAATTCAAAATCACCATCGGTTGATGGAATCATCCCTTTTTTCATATCAATAGCATGAGCAATGGTAGCTTGTGTATCGGCAAGAGTAGGAGAGTCTAACTTCCCTGCAAGTAGATAACTGATACCGACTTCTGCCACCACATCTTCTTTAGTTCGAGTTAAGATTTGCTCAATGTTTTTATCGAAGTAATCATAAATCCATGCGAACTCTTTGTTGTCGATAGGCTGCTGATAGTATTCCGAAGCGGCAAAAATGATATGAGTTAAGCCGTAAATTTTATTCGCATATTGTTGGTCGGAAAGCTGTTTATCTTGGCTATCTGGATAGTTTTTTTGGAAAGCGAGAATAAAGTCATCAACCACATCTTGCTCATCTAACTGGCGTAACCAATACACTTGATTTGCTAATTGAGCCGCCCATGCTTTAATCATCTCAGGATCGGTTGCATAAGGTTTGAAATCAAACTGACGAATTAAGTTATGTAGGTGCTTATCGTCTTTATGCTTTAAGCCATATTCATCTGCTCGAGCCATAGCGCCAAGAAGGTCGATACCTAGGAATAGATATTCAGGTTTATCTTTGGTCACCTGGTAGCGCATTTGAGTGCGAACCGTCCCTTTGGTTTTGTAGTACTGTAATTTTTTCTGCCCGTATGCTTTGGCTTGTTTTGGTGTGTGTATTTCAGCAGCAATTTCATTAAGCGTGCTAGCGACTCTTGCCATATCTGACCAAACTGCCGCAGAGTATTTAGGATCTAACGTTTGACGGAACATTCTTAGTCCGTAATGTCCGGCAGTGCTGGCATTCAACGTGTAAAGTTGGCCCTCAAACGTATGCTTAATAAGCTCGGCATCTTGTTGATAACGACTGGCTTGAATAGCGGATGTTTGCTGGCTTGGATTCTCTTTTGCTAAGGCGGTTGGTACAAAGGCAAGCTGTGAAAAACCTAAAATGGCAATAGTAAGCAAGGATGCAGGTTTGAGCTTAAGCATAAGAATATCCTTTTCGATTTGAATGGCTAGAGATTAAACAATCTTTATTATTATAAATTACACCTGTTTTCGCTACCTTGTATTAATTATTTGAATTTACATGGCAAAATTGACACTAAACTTACCTAAGACAATGGTGAGCTTTGATCCAGTGGAAATTCTTTAGAGGCTTAAGTTGTTTTTTAATACAGCCGCAACATGAAAATGGTATGGTATATATCCCAGTTGAAGGAGAAATATGATGCAGATACAGGTTGATACTCATACCCACACTTATGCGAGTGGCCATGCTTATAGTACGTTAATCGAGAACGCTGAGTGCGCTCATAAGCACGGTATGAAAATGTTCTGCACCACTGATCACGCTTCAACTATGCCCGGCGCGCCACACTACTGGTTTTTCAATAACCAGCGAATTCTTCCTCGATTTTTAAGTGATGTAGCGATTCTGCGCGGCATGGAGAGCAATATCATTAATGAATCTGGTGAGGTCGATATTCACCCTAGTACCGATGAGCATTTAGATTGGGTAATTGCGAGTTTTCATGAGCCGGTATTTGCGCCTTCTACCAAAGACGTTCATACCACAACCTTAATCAATGTGATTAAAAGTGGTCGCATTGATGCGCTTGGTCACTTAGGAAATCCGAGATACGATTTTGATTTTAAAGCGGTTTCTGAGTGTGCTAAACAATACAATGTGGCGATTGAGTTGAATAACTCATCATTAAAAGGCGGTAGCCGCGCGGGTAGTGAACAGCGTTGTGAAGCTATCGCCTTAGCAGTAAAAGAAGCGGGGGGTTATATCACGACAGGTACCGATGCTCACTTTGCTCATGATCTCGGTAAATTTGAAAAGGTAAGTGAATTACTTGATCGTATTGAAATGCCAGCAGAGCAGGTGATCACGCACACACCGAAACAGTTTCTTGAATTCTTAGCCAAACGTGGCCGCCAAGCGATTGCGGAATTTGCGGAGTTGTAGTCCTAGGGTTTAATCTTTGCTGCCTATGAAATTAAATAGGCAAATGTTTTACTGCATAATCAATAAACACTTTCAAACGCGTCGGCATATACTTGCTTGACGCGTATTGCATCGCAATTACCCCGTGATAGTTTCCTTTGATCGTCCAATCATCTAACACTTGAATGACTTCTCCATTACTCAATGCTTCTCGAATAACAAAGTCAGGGAAGATACCAATTCCAAGCCCATCTTTTACCCCATTTAAGCGCATTTGTGAGTGGTTAACGGCATAACGACCAGACACTGGGATCGTATGTGTTTCATTACCTTTTACAAAATCCCAAATATGATCGGTGCGAGTTTCGCCCAGGTATAGACAGTCATGAAACTTAAGTTCGGTTGGGTGAGTGGGAATACCTTTTAAAGCCAGATAATCGGGGCTGGCACATAATGATAAATTCACTTTGCCGAGTTCCCGTGAAATTAAATTCTCATACGGCTGATCGGTTAAGCGAAACATGATGTCGATACCTTGCTCTAGCATATCGATATCCCCATCAGACACTTTAAGCTTGAGTTCAATATCTGGATAGCGCTGTAGAAAGGGCGTCACAATCGGTTGCAATACGATGCTCAAAAAGGCTTTAGGAGCTGCGATAGTAATGGTACCGACCGGCGCTTCATGCTCTGCATTGGAAATATCAACAGCTTGCTGGGCTGCATTCACCATGGCAACCGATTGTAGGTAAATCTTTTGACCTGATTGGGTGATCTGTAATGTTCGTGTGGTACGGTCAAACAACTTAACCGAGAGCGAGGCTTCTAACCGCGTGATGAGCTTACTTAACGCAGAAGGCGTGACACCTAATTCTTTTGCTGCCGCGGTAAAACTACCTTTATTGACGACTAGTATGAAGCTAGCTAAATCGGGCAAAAGAGCAATCAATCGAGAGTTAAGCATGCCATTATCTCCAAGCAGTAGTCTATTTGTGAATTCAGTTCATTAATGTTTTTCCATACGAGGGGATAATAGTCTTTTATGGCATAAACTAGAATAGATGTTAGGTTTTTAATTGAAAAAATCACAAATATAAAAAGGAAATTTCATGTCTTCTGCATTCTACAGCCAAATAAACCAACAAATTGAAGATGTTAAGTCTGAAGGTTTGTATAAATCTGAGCGTATTATTACTTCTGCGCAAGCTGCTGCGGTTTCTATTTCAACCGGCGAGGAAGTATTGAACTTCTGTGCAAATAACTACCTAGGTTTAGCCAATCATCCTGATCTGATTGAAGCGGCGAAGCAAGGCATGGATGAGCACGGTTTTGGTATGGCTTCTGTGCGTTTTATTTGTGGTACACAAGATTCGCATAAAGAACTTGAGCGTAAGTTGTCTGATTTCTTAGGCATGGAAGATACTATTCTTTACACATCTTGCTTTGATGCAAACACTGGTTTATTCGAAACCATTCTTGGCGCAGAAGATGCGATTATTTCTGATGCCCTAAACCACGCGTCTATCATTGATGGTGTGCGTTTATGTAAAGCGAAACGCTTCCGCTATGCCAATAACAATATGGCTGAGCTAGAGCAACAATTGATCGCAGCAGATGAAGCGGGTGCACGTCATAAACTGATTGTGACAGACGGCGTATTCTCAATGGACGGTGTGGTTGCAAACTTAACCGCTATCTGTGATTTAGCGGATAAATACAATGCGCTAGTGATGGTTGATGATTCTCACGCAGTTGGTTTTATGGGTGAAAATGGCCGTGGTACTCACGAATACAATAATGTAATGGGCCGTATTGATTTGATCACGGGCACATTAGGTAAAGCAATGGGTGGCGCTTCAGGCGGTTACACATCAGGTAAAAAAGAAGTGATTGACTGGTTGCGTCAACGTTCTCGTCCTTACTTATTCTCAAACTCAGTAGCTCCTGCGATTGTTTCTGCATCGATTCGCGTAATTGACCTACTGGCGGAAAGTAATGATCTACGTGCTAAGCTTTGGGAAAATGCCGATCACTTCCGTACTCGTATGACAGCAGCAGGCTTTACTATGGCCGGTGCTGATCACGCGATCATTCCTATTATGTTAGGTGATGCAAAAGTGGCTGCTGAATTTGCAGAGCGTGCACTTGAGAAAGGCATTTACGTTGTGGGCTTCTCATTCCCAGTGGTACCAAAAGGCCAGGCGCGTATCCGTACTCAAATGTCAGCCGCACATAGCCGTGAGCAATTAGATCGCGCAATTGATGCATTCATCGCGGTTGGTAAAGAAATGGAGATCATCTAAATGTCAGTTCAATCTATTAGTGATATTAAAAAAATGGGTAAAATTAAAGCGTTATCTAAGCTAAAGCCGGAAGAAGGTATTTGGATGACAGAAGTTGATATGCCTGAAATGGGCCATAACGACATCTTAATCAAAATTCGTAAAACCGCTATTTGCGGAACTGACGTCCATATCTATAACTGGGATGAGTGGTCACAAAATACCATTCCTTACCCAATGGTTGTTGGTCACGAATACGTGGGTGAAGTGGTTGGTATCGGCCAAGAAGTAAAAGGCTTTGAAATTGGCGACCGCGTTTCAGGTGAAGGTCATATCACTTGTGGTCACTGTCGTAACTGCCGTGGCGGTCGTACTCACTTATGCCGTAATACTACAGGCGTTGGTGTAAACCGTACCGGTGCGTTTTCTGAATACTTAGTGATCCCAGCTTTTAACGCATTTAAAATTCCAGATGAAATTTCTGATGATTTGGCATCAATCTTTGATCCATTTGGTAATGCCGTTCACACAGCGTTATCGTTTGATTTAGTGGGTGAAGATGTTCTAATCACAGGCGCTGGCCCTATCGGTATTATGGCGGCAGCGGTTGCGAAACACGTTGGTGCTCGTCACGTTGTTATTACTGATGTGAACGAATACCGCTTAGAATTAGCGCGTAAAATGGGCGTAACTCGTGCGGTTAACGTTGCTGAAGAAAAACTTGAAGACGTAATGGCAGAGCTAGGCATGACAGAAGGCTTTGATGTGGGTCTTGAGATGTCAGGTGTCCCTGCTGCATTTAACTCAATGCTAGAAGGCATGAACCATGGTGGCCGTGTGGCTCTTCTTGGTATTCCACCATCTGACATGGCGATTGACTGGACTAAAGTGATCTTCAAAGGCTTAGTGATCAAAGGGATTTATGGAAGGGAAATGTTCGAAACTTGGTACAAGATGGCATCATTGATTCAATCAGGTCTAGATCTTACTCCAATTATCACGCACCATTTCAGTGTTGATGACTTCCAAGAGGGCTTCGATACTATGCGTGGCGGGCTTTCTGGGAAAGTGATACTAGATTGGACTAAGTAGCCGTAACGGACAAAATCTATAAAAACTCTTTAAACCCTCAGTGATTAGTTAGTCTAACATTGAGGGTTTTTCTATTTGGGTCCAACTAAACACGATAAACCACACTTGAATGCTACGAAAAAAAGGGCAGTTATTACTGCTTGATGATATGGCATTCAGAGCCTGGCATGACGACTTGGTAGGATAGTGTAGTGCTATTACTTGTTAGCTCTAAATTGAGCGGTAAATCTGAAGTGGAAAATTGAAATTGATTGGATGAACTACCAGAGACTTGCGACCTCATTGTGTTCCCGCTTTTACTCGATATCTTGACTTGAATAACATCGGCGTTAGTCGTTTTTAATACAAGCTTTGCAGCTTGTGTGCTTGACTGACAGCTAAGTTCTGAATTGGGGAACGGCTTAAGCATACTTTTCTCAGCAGCTAGAAGTAGAGTTGTTGGTAAGAAAAGAGCGGCGCAGAGCGCCGCTATATATAGATATTCTATCCGCATATTAATTTTGGATAACTACTGATGAGTTGTTCCAACCGGATACATTAGTATGTGAACCGTCATAGCCATTTTGAACAGTTAATGAGTAATTACCAATACCACTCATTATCGTTGTCGCCGTATTCATATCACCATTTTGATAAGTAACAGAGGTATTAGCCCATCCATCAGTTTTAGATGTAGCTGTATTGAATGAACCATCTTGGTCAATGAGTGTTGAGTTTCCTAAACCAGACCCTGTGATTTTGGCCGTGTTCATATAGCCATTTTGTTCAATATCAGCTTCTGAAAAATAAGCATTAGATAGCTTAATAGTAGCGTCATTATCTAATCCTAATTGATCAATATCTGAACCAACCATAAACGAATCAGAAACCATGATTTTAGCTGAGTTTAATGCACCTGACTGGTCAATTGTTGAAGAAACTAGAGCTGAACCTTGAACGTTAATTACTGCATCATTTGCATTACCAAACCCAAAAGCACTTGTTTGGTTAATTGTTGAAGTTACAAAAGCAGAGTTTGAGGTTTTAATTGTGGCATCATTTGAGCTTACCAGACCAAATTGATTTATATTAGATTGGGTCACAAACGAGTCAGAAGTTTTAACTTTTGCACTATTGTTAGCAAAAATAGATGTCTGATGGACATTTGCTTCATTAAACGCACCGTTTGAAATATCTACATCGGCATCACTGGCAGATCCATTTTGCACTACATAAGAATGGTTCTGAAATCCATCTACCACTTTCACGTTAGCGTTATTACCAGAGTAATCTCCTAAACTGTTTTGGTGAACAGTTGAAGTGCTAGAAACACCTGAGACTACAACTTGTGATGTGTTGTCTTGTGCTGCTAAGGCCACAGAACTAAACCCGGTAGCGAGAATGGTTGAAATTGCAATTGTTAACTTTTTCATAATAAATTCCTTCTATTATTTTAGTGTCATGTTGATATTTCTATTCATACCATTAATTATTATTAAACTGCTTTGCCCAGATTGATTGATATCGTATCCAGACATGCTTACGTTGCCTCTATCGACGATGTAAGCAAGGTTGCCATTGCCTGACTGAGAGATAGAGCCTTCTAGGCTAACTCCAGACTGGCTTAAGATGGCTTCATTTTCGTTACCATCCTGAATTATCGAACCTGTATTTCCAGATCCAGACTGCATTATGATGGCTAAGTTACTATTTCCGTATTGATCAATACTTGCACTATTGGCGTCACCTCCTTGATTTATAAATGATTTATTATCATTACCTTTTTGAGTTATTGATGCTGTATTACCAGCGTCAAAATCGCTAGATTGTTTTATATAGGCAATATTTGATTCGCCTGAAATGTTTATATAAGAAACGTTATATTTTGTTTGGGTTGCTTCGGTTATTAATTCATCTTTTGGGGATAGTTCGCTCTTAGCAAGATCTAAATTAGCGAGAGCTATATTTCCAGATGCTAAATAAAGAAAGATACTCGAGGAGTATAAAAAAAATGAACTATGTAGATTTGTGATTTTCATACCCGATCCCTGTGTATTATTTAATAAGGATTATGGTATTGAGTTCTAGTTGTGGCTATAAACTTACTGTTGAATATAAAAGATAATCAATAAACTAAAGTATTAGTGTTTTGATTGGCGACCTAAAACAAAAGTTTTTAGATAAAAAACTTATTGAACCTAAGTTTACATTCGCTTGACATTGCCCTAACCTTTGTTGAATAAATTTGCACATTTTGCGATAGCTTTCTTAAAAATGAGAATTCATCAAAAGGGACCTTTTTTGTTGTGGATGTTGAAGTAGGTTTCAAGTTACTTGTCTAGTATGAATATAAAGGGAAGTCTATGTAGGTAAGGGAATGGAGGGCAGCATGGATGAAAAACTATACTTGATAACAAGTAAGACGTTACAGTCTTCTTTGCTCAAGGAAAATCTAGAACGAGAGCTAGAGAGGAAAATAGAACCAGTAACATTTAATAATTTCCTTGAATTTATTGATACATGCAATATAAAACCTGTGCATGTCATTTTAGATATGGAATATATTCAAGGTGATATGATTAAAGTCTATTTGAATCAAATGCATGAAGAGGGAAGAAAAGCTAAAGAAATTCTAATCAATAATAACCGTGACATTAGTGTGTCTTTTGTTTTGCAGTTTCCTAATGTGGTGGCGGTATTTTTTAAAGATGACAGCCTGGACAATATAACTAAAGGGTTGACCGATGTGTTATCTGGTCGATTTAGTTTGTCAAATGAATTATCTCAAAAAATAATTGAATATTATAGAGAAAATGATTTGTTCTCATCGAGAGCATTTGCCGATTTAACTTGCCGGGAAGAGGAAATATTAAAGTTACTATTAGTAGGGGCTTCTAATATTCAGATTGCTGAACAATTGTTTGTTAGCGAAAATACAGTAAAAACACATTTGCATCATGTGTTTAAGAAGATAAAAGTAAGAAATAGATTGCAAGCACTGATGTGGGCAAAAAAATACAAGTTTAATGGGGCTGTATGAAAAATATTAATAGTGTCTTATTTATTTGTACTTTACTGATTTCTATTTCCTTTTCAGCTAATGCGGAAGTCGAAACAGTTAACGGTAATGACACTATTGATAGTAATAAGAGAGTAGAAGAAAGCAACATATTGCCTGATACAGAAGGTGGCATAAATGGTTTGATTGTTGATCAAACGATGACAGTACTTGGCCGAAATTTTTATTTTTACTTCTCTCAAAAGTTAAATGATAAACATGAAAACCTATCGATAAATCTGAGTGTTAAAGAAAGGCCAACTGCATTGTCGGGCAGTATTATTACCATCTTTCACTTTAACACCCCCATATATAGAACAAGCTTATCACCAGGCTTACAACAAGCTGAAACTAAGGCAGAACAAGCCGTTGATAACATTTCCGTCTACTTATTAAGGTGGAAATTAGACAGGAAGTTCTCAGATAAAACCGATCTTGCTCCTGATGAGCTTTAAGGTGTAACTATGAAAAGGACGATCAAAACTCTTATATTAATTAGCTCTGCCATGGCCGGTTCTCATGCCTTAGCAACAGAGCTAGTTTATCAACCAACCAATCCGAGCTTTGGAGGAAATCCCTATAACGGATCTCATTTGTTAAATGTCGCCAATGCTATCAACCAATATAAGCCTGATGATGAGCTGGGTTTAACCGCGGCAGATCGGCTACAAACAACTTTACAATCCAGGCTTCTGAATAATTTGCTAGATGATGTGAGTTCAGGTAAGTCCGATGGTGGTCAATTGGAAACCGACGATTTTATTTTGAATGTTATTGATGATGGCAACGGTGGCTTGACTTTGAATATATATGACAAAGTGAGCGGAGAATCATCTGTGATCCAAGTTAGCGACCCTTTAGGTAATTAATATGGAGAATCAAATGATGAAAAAGATTTATGTAGCTGCCATGGTCATGGTACTAACGGCTTGTTCAAACTCCATAACCATTCCTGATGCTGAAGAAGAGTCCCAACTGATGTACCGCGGTGTGGCTTATAAAGATTTAATCAGTTTGCCGAAACCTCAAGGAATCATTATGGTCTCGGTGTACAACTTTAGGGATCAAACTGGTCAGTATCGACCACAACCAAACAGTAATTTCTCAACCGCTGTCTCGCAAGGTGCAACATCTTTATTAACCATGTCTCTTATTGATTCTGGTTGGTTTGCTCCACTTGAGAGGGAAGGTCTACAAAACTTACTGACAGAGCGGAAAATTATCCGAGCAGCACAGACAAAAGGAGAAGCTTTTAATCAGGGAGATCAACTACCTTCGCTTCAATCAGCTAACATATTAATTGAAGGTGGTATTGTGGCTTATGATACAAACATTAAGACTGGTGGACTAGGTGCCCGTTATTTAGGTATTGGAGCCTCGGGTGAATATCGAACGGATCAAATCACGGTAAACTTACGATCTGTTGATGTTAGAACGGGTAAGATCTTATCTAGTGTCACAACGACCAAAACCATATTGTCTTATGAAGTGAGCGCTGGGGCATTTCGTTACATAGACTATAAAGATCTATTGGAAGTCGAGATGGGCTATACCAATAACGAACCGGTCAATATTGCTTTGATGTCAGCTATTGATACTGCGGTTATCTATACCGTAGTTAAAGGCATTAAAAATAACTTATGGAATCCTGCCAGTGTAGAAGAGCTTAAGAACCCAGTTTTCCAACGCTATGTTGATGATACGGTTGAAGTTCTTTAATGGGGCTATTGTGAAAACTTGTTAGTTAGAATTAAAAATCTGATCACTTTTTAAATGCTCACTTCGGTGGGCATTTTTTATTGCCTACAGCTTATTTAACTCTCTGGAATCTGTCCCCTGAAGTTACAGAGTATATATGTCATTAAATTGACTTAATCTGTTGATAATATTTAGGAATATTAAAACTGAATAAAATTATGTCACGATAAAATGTATCAATGAATACTTATTTCACAGTTTTAGAGATGCGATTCACACTTTTGATGACATACTTCAGCAGAAACGCTAGAATTGCGGTCTGTTTAAAATATAGAGATTGATTTTTTTAGTTCGTGGTTGTTTTTACATCACAAATTTCTCATGAAATGGTTGTAAACTTTTGATAAGGAATTTTATCGAAGCCACTGAAAAGTCGATAACCTATAGATAAATAAGCAGTTTAGTTCTTTTTACTGAATACATGTTGTTTGTTGTATAGAAAAGCATCCTTAATGGATTGTCTACTATTAACAGGCAGTGTATTGGTAAAGCGACGAAATTAGTCGCATACCAGGTGTTCGTTTAGCTTTTGGTTTGGCCGCCGATCAGCTAAACACCAGAACACACATTGGTGGTTACGCATAGCTGGCCGTTACTTTTGTGATGGTTTTTGTAACAAGCTCAGGTTAAATTTCCTGAGCTTTTTTTATGTCTGTCAAAAAAGTTATTACGGTAACTATTTGCAATAAAACCTATCGCGCATCCTTTTTTATTCAATCGTTTATGGCACAATCTCTTTCATATTTTTAAGTTGGCGTGCTCAATATTTATTATGAAAATCATCCACACTTCAGATTGGCATCTTGGTCAAAATTTCTTCACAAAAAGTCGCAAGAATGAACATCAAGCTTTTATTGATTGGCTACTTGAGTTGGTTAAAGCGCAGCAAGTCGATGCAGTTATTATCGCGGGAGATGTCTTCGATACTGGTACGCCACCAAGTTATGCTCGAGAAATGTACAATCGGTTTGTCGTGAAATTGAGTCAACTAGGTACAACATTAATCGTTTTGGGTGGTAACCATGATTCGGTTTCAATGCTGAATGAATCTAAAGATCTGCTCGCTTGCTTAAATACCCATGTTATTGCGAATACCAGTGAAAACCTTAGTGAACAAGTAATCTTACTGGAAGATCGTCATAAGCAAGCAGGTGCCATTTTGTGTGCGGTTCCTTTTATCCGACCGAGAGATGTGTTGCAAAGTGTCGCGGGTGAAACGAGTACTCAAAAGAAACAAGCGCTGGGTGAGGCCATTCAACAGCACTACCAGGATTTGCACGACAAGGCGTTAGAAATTCAAAGTGAGCAACAACAGAAACTCAAACGTAAGCTACCAATCATCGCAACGGGGCATTTAACGGCGTTAGGTGTTACTACTTCTGAATCTGTGCGGGATATTTATATCGGTTCACTTGAAGCTTTTGATGCCAAAGCTTTTCCACCGGTTGATTATATTGCGCTTGGCCACATACACAGGCCACAAATTGTTGCTAAATCTGAATCTATTCGCTATTGCGGATCGCCTATTCCGTTAAGCTTCGATGAGATCAAAACCAAAACGATTGAAGCTGATAGCTCAGAAAAAAATCAGCCAAAGTTATCGAATAAACAAGTGGTGTTAGTCGAATTCAACGAAGATGGTAAACGAATCGAACCACTTCCTATTCCGCTTTTTCAATCCATGATGACATTGAAAGGATCGCTTGAAAGCATAGAGTCACAATTGCAGCAATTTGTTGATATTGAGCAAACGGTCTGGTTGTGTATCCATGTGGAAGTGGATGATTATTTGTCAGATTTACAGCCTAGAATCCAAGCTATGACTGAAAATCTTAATGTTGAAGTATTGCAGCTGCGCCGTAGTCGCTCGCAACAGGCTCAATCACTTACTCAAGTGAAAAATGAAACTCTGGCGGAGCTTACGCCTCAAGATGTTTTTCATAAGCGAATGAGCCTTGAATCCTTTGAAGGAGAAGAGGCAGAGGTTAGACAACAACGAATTATGCAGCAGTTTGATCAAGTCGTTTCCGATGTCTTAGAGCAACAAAGTGGCAATGGCGATAGCAGTAACAAGGAAGTGAAATAATGAAAATTTTAACGGTTCGCTTTCAAAATTTAAATTCCTTAAAAGGCGAGTGGAAAATCGACTTCACTCAATCTCCGTTTGCTGAAAATGGCTTATTTGCAATCACAGGGCCAACAGGGGCTGGGAAAACTACCTTGCTCGATGCCATGTGTTTAGCTTTGTACCACCAAACACCGCGTTTGGGGCTTATCTCTACTTCAAACAATGAGATCATGACTCGTGGTACTGCAGAATGTTTAGCGGAAGTGGAGTTTGAAGTAAAAGGCAAATCTTACCGTGCATTTTGGAGCATGCGTCGCTCTCGAGGCAAAGTGGATGGAAATTTACAATCTGCGGTAGTTGAACTTGCGGAAGTGGTAAGCGGTAAGATGCTTGCCACTCAAATCAAACGAAAAGACATCTTATTAAAAGACATTACGGGTCTCGACTTTTCACGTTTTACTAAATCAATGATGTTGTCTCAGGGACAATTTGCCGCTTTTTTAAACGCGAAAGAATCCGAGCGAGCAGAACTACTTGAAGAGTTAACGGGCACAGAAATCTATGGCCAAATTTCAGAGAAAGTGCACGAGTACTTCACCGATGCCAAGCAAAAGTTAGCGGAACTGGAATCGCAAGCAAAAGGCGTTCAACTTCTGTCTTTAGAGCAAGTTTCAGTACTGAATAATGAACTTGAAGACGTTAAACAACAGCAACAGAAAAACAAGCAAACACTACAAGCCTGGAATGAGCATCACCAGTGGTGGCAACAATACCAGGCAGCTCAACAAGCCGTTCAAGAAGCGCAGCAGCTACAAGATAAGGTTAATCAGCAAAAAGTAGCTGAGCAGCCGCAGTTGGATAAACTTGCGAAAAGCGAACCGGCTGAAAAATTGAGACAACCCTTTCTACAATGGCAACAGGCTAAGCAACAACTTGATGCAGTGACCACTCAATTAAATGAAAAGGAGCAACAATTTTCAGAGTTTGAAAAGCAGAAACAATCGAAACAACAAAGTCATGATCAGGCTGCGGTTTCATTGGATCAGCAGAAAAAATCACAACGAGATCTATTCAAATTAATTGATGAACAAGTCCTACCGCTGGATCAAGATATACAGCAAAAAGAGAGTAAAGTTTCCGATTTAACTAGCCAATACCAAAATGAAAATAAGCAGCTTAATGCCGTACAACAAGAACTTAGCCAGGTTAAGTCTGCTTTAGAACAAACTCAAAAACAGCAGACGACTTGTCGAGAGTATTTAGATAAGCATGCGAATGATGAGGTGATCTCTCAACACCTAAATTCATGGCAGTTGCAAGTTGAACAAATGGCCCAAAAGGGGCGTGAAATAGTCGAGCTAAATAAGACTATTCAAGCTGAGCAACAAGCAAAAGATAAGCTGGCTAATACGATCGCAGCGGAAAAAAAACACTTTCAGCAATGCCAGGCGGATGTTCATGGTAAAGAGGCCCTATTTCAAGCCGCCAATCAAACCTGGTTATCTCTCAATACTGATGAACAAAAAAATGCGGAGCAATTGTCTCAAGAGTTAGAAGAAAAAGATCAACATCGCCAATTTATTTATCAACTACGAATGAAGCATGATCAATGGTCAAAGTTATCGCAAACCATTTTACGTGAAGCTCAGGTATTAGTTGAGCAACAGAAACAGCATCAACAACTCACCGATAATTGCGCATCATTACGTCAGGCTTATAAAGCCAAAGACGCTGAAATACAAAGCTATATAAGACTTATCGATCAAGACACGCAATTTGCCGATTATCGTGCCAAGTTACAAGCGGGTGAAGCGTGTCCTTTGTGCGGTTCATTGGAACATCCGGCTTTAGAGCATTCGACGACACTGAATCGCTCGCAAGTCAGTCTTGATAAAGAGCGTGCCGAAACGGAAAAAAAGACGATTGAATCGCAAGGTATGCAAGCTCGCTCGCAACTAGATTCTACCGCTCGCTATATAACCGAATTAACGCAAAAACAGCAGCAATATAAAGCTGAGTTGAGCGACATTGAACAACAATGGCAGCAAAGTTTTAGCAATCAAACACTACCACTGTTTACGATTGAAGATTCAAAGCAACTGCAGCTGTATGAGGTTGACGTTCCTAGACAAATCGAAGCCATTAAAATGAAGTTATCTCAGCTTCAACAGGCTGAAAAGCAATTGAACACTTGCAAAGAAGCGCTGCAATTAAGCAATTTTCAACAAGAAAAAGTCAAAGCTTCGCTTGAAGGGCTTAAGCAACAAGAGCAAGCATTGCTAAAACAAGATGATGCCAAGCTTCAATCATTACAAAGCCTGCAAGAAGATAGAGCGACAATCTATCAAACCTTGAGTGAGCAATGGCGGGCTTTAGGCTATAGCTTGCCTGACTATTCATTGGTAGAGGGCAGCCCAACTGATGTCTCGCCGTTAAGTCATTGGCTAGAGCAAAAGCGTCACGCATCGCAACAATGGCAGCAATATAATCAGCAATCTACCGAACTGACGCACAAACTGGCGCAAGTACAACAAGATGAAGTTCGTTTGAATCAATCACTGCAAGAAAAACAGAACCTTGCAGATGAAATGAATAAGGCTCTTGCGGCTCAAGTTGAATTGCTCGCACAGAAAACACAAGAACGATTGGCATTATTTGGTAAGCGAAACATTGCAGAAGAAAAACAAGCGAGTCAAAAGCAATTAGATGAAACCGAACAAGCCTATCAAGCTGCTCAACAACAGTGGCATAGTCTGCAAGTTCAGTTAGAAAAATTATTTGGTGAGATTACCAGCACCCAAAATCAGTTTGAACAACAAACTCAAACTTATGAAAAGGCACAGCAAGATTGGCAACAAGCGCTTGCTAAAAGTCCGTTTGAAAACCAAGCAATGTTTGAAGCAGCCTTATTAGATGACAATGAAAGACAGAAACTGATCACGTTGCAGCAAGAGATAAATAATCAAGCTGAACGAGCAGTGGCGTTAGTAGAAAATGCTAATAAACAGTGGGATAGCATTCAACAGCATGAAAAGGCGCTTCAGTGGATGAAGACGGATTGCGAAACGGTGTTGAAAAGCCTTCAAGAAGTGAGTGAAATCTTAGATAGCCAAACCTACCGCATTGGGCAAATTGAACACGAATTATTAAGTGATAAACGTAGGCGAGAAGGGCAAGTTGAGCTATTTAAACAGATAGAATCACAGCAATCCCATTATGATGACTGGCAATATCTGCATGCCTTAATTGGGTCTAAAAGCGGTGATAAGTTCCGAAAATTTGCTCAAGGACTGACTTTAGACAACCTGGTGTATTTAGCCAATAAACAATTGGAACGGCTACATGGTCGCTATTTATTGCAGCGTTCTGGTGTTTCAATGGATCAGAATACTGATGTATCTACTGCTAGTGTATCAACGGACGGATTGGCGTTATCAGTGATAGACACTTGGCAAGGCGATACGGTTAGAGATACGAAGACTTTGTCTGGTGGTGAAAGCTTTTTAGTGAGTCTAGCTTTAGCGCTCGCATTGTCGGATTTGGTCAGTCACAAAACCAGTATTGATTCTTTATTCTTGGATGAAGGTTTTGGTACATTGGATGCTGATACGCTCGATATGGCTTTAAACGCATTAGATAACTTAAATGCATCCGGCAAAATGATTGGTGTGATCAGCCATATAGATGCCATGAAAGAGCGTATTCCAGTACAAATTAAAGTGCATAAACGGAACGGACTTGGGATGAGTGAATTAGACTCTTCTTTCCGTGTTTCTGCTTGATCGGACTAATACATCAAAAGGGACAACAATGACAACAATACTGGTAGATAATAAAAAGCAGAAGCCCTCAAAGGTAGTGTGTGTAGGCCGAAATTATGCTGAGCACGTCAAAGAGCTAAATAATGCAATGCCAGACCAAATGGTGGTATTTAATAAGCCGAGTACTTCGATTACTAACCAATTAAACTCCTTTCATCAAGAGCCATTGCACTACGAAGGTGAGATTTGCTTTAGCATCAAAAATGGTGAAATACATGCGGTTGGTTTTGGTCTTGATCTCACTAAGCGCGAATTACAATCTCAGTTGAAAGCAAAGCAGTTACCTTGGGAGCGAGCGAAAGCATTCGATGGTTCTGCTGTGTTAAGTAAGTTTGTCTCGTTAAAGAGCGGTAATTGGCAAGGATTGTCATTAGAACTTTTGATCAACGGACTACGAGTACAAGCGGGTGGGGTAATGAATATGATGTATACCCCAGATGATATTTTGAGTGAAGTGAAATCTTATACCACTCTAAATAACGGCGATGTGATCATGACTGGTACCCCAAGCGGCGTCGGTGTGGTGCATGAAGGAGATATCTTCACTGCAAGAATTAAGCAATACGATCAACTGCTGATTGAGACTCAGTGGATAGCAAATTAATATTTCTTACTTATTCAAAATAAATAATAGTTAACAAAGTGTTAAGTAAACTGTTTGCACTAGAATTCCTTGCTTAATATTTGATCTAACCTATTGGTTTTTAATACGTTGGATTTTTCTAGCAACCGCATGGTGTTAACATTTTGTAAATTAGAAAAACTAATGCGAATGCTGGCTATTTTTCATTGTTAACTCGTCTTTTGTACTTTTATTATACGCTCAAATTGATAGTTAAATTAGAGTGAGTACAAAGATGACACAAGCAATTTTAGAAACAGTTGCAACACCATCTATGGATCAAAAAACCTACTCGGTTAACGTCAAAGGATTGATGATGCACATTGTGGACGTATTATTTGGAGCAAGCAAAAAGCCAGTGACTTCGGCTTATGACGCTTCATCATTATCTTCACATTTGCAAAAAGACCTTGGTTTATATTAATTCAAACTGAGTTCGACCAAGAATGCTGAAGAAGCTGGCCTGATGGTCAGCTTTTTTTTATGTTATTTTTTGCGTTAAAAACAAGTCAGTGATTCTGTTACCAGTATAGGATTGAAGTAAATTACTAAACCTAATGTCATTAGTAGTCAATAGTTCTGTTGCTGTTATTCCAACCCTTGTTTCTTTGTCATAAAGTTAGCAGAATGTTCTAAAAAGTAACGTTAACTCTTTTATCAATAAGATCGATAATCAATAAGATAGATACGTTGCGCGTCTCTCCCCAAAAAAAGCCAAATGAGTTATCAACATTACTGATGGCAATGGAAGGCAATAACAATAAAAAGCTTGGAATTGAATATTCAATCAATTCACTTGCTTCATTAAGGACAAGATATGGAAAACACTGCCACAGTTTCAGCTCCTCAGGTAGGAGATATCAGCAAGAAAACCTCTCTAATAAAAGCACTAGGTCCTGGCGTTATGATGGCTTCTGCCGCTGTCGGTGGCTCGCATTTAGTGTCATCCACCCAAGCTGGCGCTATTTATGGTTGGCAACTCGCGGCGCTTATCCTGCTAGTAAACTTCTTTAAATACCCATTTTTTAGAGCCGGCGTGCAATACACTGTAGGAACCGGTCAAAGTTTAGTACAGGGTTATCACCAAATGGGGGTTGGTTATCTGTGGCTGTTTAACGTTCTCAACTTTGTATCTGCATTTGTCAATATTGCTGCTTTGTTGATGTTTAGTTCGAGTTTGATGGGCTATTTCTTGCCGATCTCATTATCTATCTCAGTGATTGCTGGTGGTATTTTGGTTGTCTGCTTAGCTATTTTGGTGGCAGGACATTTCAAAGCATTGAGTACTTTATCTAAAGTGATCATGGGAGTGTTAGTGGTGACCACAGTGCTGGCTGTGATGATTGCTGCAAGTAATGGCGCCGTTGCACCTGCTGAGTATCAAAGCCCTTCAGCTTGGACCATGGCATCCTTTGGTTTTATTGTGATCATGATGGGTTGGATGCCAGCACCAATCGAAATTTCTTGTTTTAATTCACTATGGCTAAAGTCACAGAGTAAAGAGCAAAAAGTGACGGCCCGCTCTGCATTATTTGATTTCAATGTGGGCTATATCGGTACCGCTATTCTTGCGATAGTATTCCTATCCCTTGGCGCACTAGTGTTAAATGGTAGTGGCGAAACACTTAAAACTTCTGGTATTGGCTTCTCTCACCAATTAGTCAGCATGTATACAGCATCTATTGGTGAGTGGTCTCGTTACCTTATTGCGGTGATTGCTTTCTTTTGTATCTTCGGTAGTACCATTACTTGTATCGATGGTTACTCTCGAGTGTTAACCGAAAGTACCTTATTACTGAGCAAAAAATCAGAAGAAAGCCATCCTACTGAAGCGAAACGTTTCCTAAATATCTGGATGGTAATTGTGAGCTTATTGGCCTTTGCGGTTATTCTATTTTTCACTTCCTCATTAATGGCGATGATGCATTTTGCGATGATCTTAGCCTTTATGACGACACCGATTTTTGCGGTTTTGAATTATAAATTAGTCACGAAAACTAACTTACCGGAAAACCTTAAATTTACAGGTAAACTGAAAGTACTTGCTTGGGTAGGTTTTGTTTATCTATTTGGGTTTCTAGCTGCCTTTATTTGGTGGAGTTGGTTTATGTAAGTACCAGCAGCACAGACAATATCTTGAATTTAAAAGCCTAAGTGAGATCTACTTAGGCTTTTTCTCTTTTATAGATCCTTGGTCTTGTCAATCAAGCATATACTTAACCTAGCTAGGCTTATCAAATACCTACGCACGTAGTGATATTAAAAAATTAAGGAAAATAAATGGATTTTAAGCATTACATAGAAGTCGCACAGCAGGCGAGTCAACAGGTGTTTGAAGCATTGATGCAAACCGCGACTTATATTCAGCTTGTTATTGTGTTGATAGTGTTTGTCTGTTCCTTTTTTTTCGCAAAAACGATCCGTAGAAATGTGCCTGCATTAACAAAGATCGCCAATCAAGAGGAGGCGAATCAACTACGTAAAATTTCTAGTAAGTTTGGTAATTTGGTTTTTCCAATTATCACAGTTTTTATTTTGATGTTTTCTATCGAAATTGTTCAAAAACTATTAGGGCATTCTTGGCTGATTAATACCGCGTTGGTCATTGCAATACTACTGATTTGTAATCGGGTAACCCATGATTTTGTCCGCTCCGATTTTATTCGCTTTGTGTTCCGTTACATCGGCATACCACTACTGTTTCTCCACCTAGTTAACCTACTTACGCCAATTATTAATATTCTTGAATCCATGAAAATTGGGTTCGGTGAAATCCAAATCTCTTTTTATGATGTGGTGAGAGTAGTTCTACTAGGCTCAGTATTATTCTGGCTTGGTCGAATTTCTAATGTGACAGGTAAAGAGCTGATCCGTCGTCAAGAAAAGCTCGACTTTAGAACCAAAGAAGTGGCAGCAAAGTTATTTGAAGTCACCGTATTTGTATTGTTCTCCTTACTGCTTCTCAAGGTGATGGGGATCAATTTAACCGCGCTGGCGGTCTTTGGTGGTGCTCTAGGGGTTGGACTTGGGTTTGGTTTACAAGCCATCGCATCTAATTTTATTTCCGGCATTATCATTTTATTAGATCGTTCTATTTCGATTGGTGATTATATTGAATTAGAAGATGGGCGTACTGGGATAGTGCGCGAATCGACGCTACGTTCAACCACACTGGAAACTTTTGATGGTAAAGACATCATGGTGCCCAATGAGAGGTTTGTGACCGAGAGCTTTACCAACTGGACACATAAAAACCAAAAGCAGAGATATCGTGTCGATTTTTCTGTGGCTTACGATACGGACATCAGGAAACTGGTTGAAATTATTAAGCAGACGGTTGCACAGCACGAGCAGGTAATTAGTGGCGAAGGCGTGCCGTTTGAAGAACAGCCAGATTGTGAAATTGATGGCTTTGGTGATTCTGGGGTAAATATGTTCGTTGAGTTCTGGATGGAAGGGATTGATGATGGCAAAAACCGAGTGGGTGGGGATTTGTTACTCATGATCTTTGAAGCGATGCGCGAAAATGGCTTTGTTATTCCGTTCCCGCAACGAGAGGTTAGAGTTTTACAGTCGGATAATCAGCCTAATTAAAATCATTAGGCCACTAGAAGTTAAGTTCAAGTGGCCTACATCCCATCGGGTATACGTTGAACTAATTCACCATCTGCAAACCGGCCGGGATAGAATCACCAAAGACTTTTTTCGATTCATCTTCGCTTAATGTTGTTACTTCACTGACGAGTGTTATCCAAGTTGGCGTTGCTCGACTTGTGGTTAGTTTATCGATTATTTTCTCACGTATATCTTCACTAATATCGATACTGCGATCGCCAGTTTTTCGGCTCATCATCACCGCGGCAAAGCCAATCATCGGCTCTTGCTTCCAGTCCAAATCAAGCATTTTAAGTAGCCATTGATTGACTTGAGCCACAGGCACAAGGTTGTGTTGGCTGCCATACATTTGGGTACGTGAAGCTAAGCGGCCTAGTGCCCACCAGTGTGCTTGTACATATTCGGGAGACTTTTGCGCACGGCTTAGATACCAATTAGAGAGTAAGATTTTATCTTCACTGTCTAAATGTTCTAGCGAGGCCGATAGACGAACCATGGCTTCATATCCATGCTCAGTCGCTTCTTTACCCGTTCCTTTGCCGCGATGTGCGCCGGGATGTAGGTATTTCGCAATATCGGCCAAAATGGTTTCTTGCTGCTCTTGGTTTAACCCACCGGCAATCCGACGCCAGAAAATCCACCAATCGGACCAAGTTTGGTGCGAAGGAAATTGAATACCTTGCTGGTATAACGCCCATGTTTGTTCGCAGCGCCATTCATCGGTGGGATCACCAAAGCCAGGGCGTAGAGCAAAACCGGCCAGACGTAGCCATTGCTTTTCATGCGCTTCCGAACGACGACGACGTTTTTTTCCTAAAGCAAACGTATCAAATAATTGGCGTAGGGTGGCAAAATCCCATTGTTCACGTTTACCAAGTTGCTTTTCGAGATCTTTGCTAAGCGTCTTAATTAATTTGGCGTTGTCTGATTTTTTATTAGCAGAGTAGGCAGCTGAAATTAATTCTTTCGCTTGTTCTAGGCGAGGGTGAGTTTGGGCTTGCTCAAATTCTTCATGTTTGCGGGTATCAAACTCGAGTAACCAACGTTGATTGTCATTTGTGGTGCTGACACATTCAATTTTTAAAGTGCCGACCTCGGTCAATTGGCAAGCGAGCATGACTTCAACGCGATCTTTCTGGTTCGCTTGCAAGTTCTCACGCGCTTGGCTGCCTTCTAATGTCGCAATATAAGGCGGCAGAGGCTTGAATGCAGCGCGCTCTAAGTTGGTTTGTACGTTGAGCAACAAACTATTTTGAGGAGGCGTTAAAGATCCACTAGCATCAATGAATTGCTCTTGGGTTGAGGTTAACAAATCAATTTGAATCGGTTCGCCAAGAGTTAATAAAAACTGGCGGCCATTAAGACGAATTTCTTGGCCTGTGTTGGTACCTTTAGATAAAACGCACAAGGCTTTTGAAGCCGAGACATTCTTTTGTTTTAGATGTAAGAAGTATGAGCGAGCCGAACCGCCACCAATTTTAAGCTGCGCACCATGACGTGCTTTGGCATAAGCGACAGCTCCGAAAGCGACCGATAAATCAGGACTAGGGTTATCAAGCAAGGTAATCGGAGAGCCATGCCACTGGCTGAGTAATTCAACCATGCGGTTTTCGACCAATTCACTATTAAACACACCACCATTTAGTAATAGCCCGGTAGGTGTTTTGTCATCGGGAGAATGGTTTTGAATAAATTCTGCTAAATGACGGCTGATCGCAGCATCCGCAGCATAAGGCAGACCAAACTCAACGACAGCGGTTTTCCGTTGCTGTGGCATTTCGTCTGGCTGCGTTAAAGGAAAGAAACCATCGATAACGATTTGATGGATCTCTTTTTTAGTAATCGGTGCGCTTTTTGTTCCGCCAATCAAGCGAGAGCCACTGCCGAGTATGGAAATCTTGGCTTCTTCTGCCGCATCAGGACGCAATAAATCTTCTTTCACTTTACGTGTTTGTTGGATCAGTTTCATCAACGACGCTGCGTTCAGTTTTTTATTTTGATTTAAACGTTGTTCAGCCAGATGGGCGAGGGCTAAATCGATATTGTCGCCACCTAGCATAAGATGATCACCGACCCCAATACGGTTCAGTGTGAGTTGCTGTTCTTGATATTGGGCTTCAATTAAGCTCAAGTCGGTTGTGCCACCACCTACATCACAAACGAGTATCGAAGGGATATCTTGTAACTGTGTTGAAGCGGTGTCGATATGACGGCTATACCAGTCGTAGCAAACTGCCTGTGGCTCTTCCAATAAATGAATATGTTGTAGACCGGCTAATTGAGCAGCTTTTAAGGTAAGGTTGCGAGCGGTTTCATCAAAGGATGCCGGGATGGTTACTACCACTTCTTGCTCTGTTAGCTTGTGGTTAGGATTATGATGATCCCAGCTTTGACGCATGTGATTTAAGTAACTGGCACTGGCAAGTAGTGGAGATACTTTTTCGACGTTATCTGAACCAGACCAAGGTAGGATTTCAGATTCACGATCAACCGCATTATGAGATAACCAACTTTTGGCGCTGGATACTTGGCGGCCTTCAATTTGCGCGCCTAATTCACGAGCCCACTCACCAATGATAACTTGCTCTAATTCACCTTCTACCGGTTGTAAATCCCAAGGCAGTGACATATCAGATGATTGAAATTGTCCTTGAGTAGGGTGAAAACGAAAAGAAGGAAGCAGCGGCTTACGTACAACTTCACCCGGGCCAACGAGCTGGTCGATATCGAAAATACTGACTTGGCTTTTGGTTAAATCATCCTGAATTTCACAGTAGGCAAGCACACTGTTGGTGGTGCCTAAATCAATTCCAATTAGGTAACGGGCATTTGATTTGATTGGAGAATTCATGATGTTTTCCTAAAGCAAAATAAAAACAAAAGGGCACTGAATGAAAGAGTGATCTATTCGATTCAATGCCCCTAGTTAGTGTTGAGTAGAGAGTGTAGTGATTCGTTATTGTTGACGAACGCTAAACTCAACAAGCCATTTTTGGCCATTATCTTTGGCGATGGCTTCAAGTTCTAAGGTGCCAATTTCAGTAATGGTTGCCGCTAAGTTAACCACAACCACTTCACCAATATTTCGGCCTTCTTTAGCATCCAGTGTAACTTGAATTTCAGGAAGCTCTTCGAGTTCTTCTGGTGCCCAATAATCCAAATGAGTACCGACTTCATCTTCGCGACGAGTTGTCGAACCATAGAACTGGAATTGAACAGGTTGACCAATCACTAAACCAAATTCTTGGCTAGAGAGTTCAACATGGCTGCCTTCTTCCATACCAAATGGCGCAACGCAGATCGCTTCCATTGGTGGTGCCATACCCGGAATGGCTGGCATCGCACTTTCAATACCCACATAGTAGCTGCTTGCGATACCACCGCGAATACGAACACCACTGTTATTGTTTTCCATATTATGGCGAACAAAGCCGTAGTAACTCGCACCACGAGCGACAGCCAAATCAAGGTCGACACCCGTTAGCGCTTGTGTTTGGTCGTTATGATCTTGAGTTAACCAAGAATTGATAATGCCAAGCAGGCGTTCTGAAATAAGTTCAGATTTTAATACGCCACCATTAAATAACACTTTGGTAGGCTTAACAAAGCTCGAACCATCTTGCTGACTTTGGCGAGATAAGAACGCAGCGATATGACGAGTAATACCCGCATCTTGCGCATAAGGTAGGCCAAGTTGGGTTAACGCACTGCGAGCCGATTGTACAGGATGCTCGTTGACGGCCACTTTCGGGAAGAAGCCTTCAAGGAGAGTTTGCTCGACATCTTGCTGAGTGAGTTCGGTTTTAAGCGTACTACCTAGTAGTTTCGAACCGCGACTAGGAACTACGATCGGCACAGAAGTCAGTGTACGATCATCTAGCAACGCTTCTTTCGCGTCACGGCATAGGTGCGCCATGGCTTGTACTTGCCAAGGTTGCAATTGTTTGCCTTGCTGAGCAAGATTCATTTTGAGGCGGTAGGCGAGTGCTAAGTCCATATTGTCACCGCCAAGCAAGATATGCTCACCAACGGCAATACGTTCTAAGGCAAGGTTGCCGTTTTGTTCAGTGACAGAAACTAACGATAAATCAGTGGTACCACCGCCGATATCAACGACTAAAACTAGATCACCAAGTTCTACTTGCTCACGCCAAGCCGCGCTATTGCTGTCAATCCAGCTATAAAGTGCCGCTTGAGGCTCTTCCAGTAAGGTGACATGTTGAAAACCCGCATTACGTGCCGCTTCTGCAGTTAATTCTTTCGCAGCAGGATCAAATGACGCTGGAATAGTAATGGTTACTTGCTGTTCACGTAACGGAGCATCTTGATGTTGATGATCCCAAGCGGCCATTAAATGTTCTAGATAAAGCTGTGTGGCTTTCAATGGTGATACTTTTTGTACTTCGTCATCACTGCCTTGCGGTAGGAAAGCACTACGACGGTCAACGCCACCATGGCATAACCAGCTTTTGGCACTCGCCACTAAACGCATTGGGGTTTTATTGCCCATGTTGCGAGCAATACTACCCACGAGCGTATTGGTCGCGGAGCTTGTCCAAGGTAGGGCGTTCGTACCTGAAGCTATTTCACTTTCATGCGCTTGATATAAAAATGAAGGCAGTTGATTTAATGAGTCGACTTGGCCTTGCGAAATCAATTGTGGTACTGCAAAAACATTGACTTGTGGCTCATCTATTTGTTGTTCATCTCGGCCGATTGGGCAATACGACAAAACACAATGGGTAGTACCTAAGTCGATACCGATAAAATATTGACTAGTAGACATTACAGCTCAACCTCTGCTGGTGCTAATACCTTAGCATCGTAATTTTCAGATAACTTAGGTAGTGTGATGGTATCGGCTTTCCAACCTTTATGAATAAGCGTGCCAGTGAATGGTGCTTGACCTGATACATTTCCTGTTAAACGCACTTCTTGCGCATTAAAACCTTCTTCAATGGTAATGCGAGATTCTTCGTCTTCTGCGCGAATTTGGCTTAATTTGAAGTGATCCGCTAATACTTTCTGTCCACCGATATGAATCACGCGAGCCGCTGCGCCGACTTCTTCATCACTAAAGCCTGTTAGGTCTTCAGATAAGAAATCAATTAAACGTGCTTCTTGCTGGAAAATAGACATCAATTGAAGTGCAGAATCAGTTGGCGCGCTTTTCAATTTAGACTCAACCTCAACAATTTTCTCAACCACTTTTTCTACTTCGACGACTTTTTCAACTTCAACGATTTTCTCAACTGGCTTTTCTACTTCAACAATTTTTTCGACAGGTTTCTCAACGATTTTTTCTACCGTTTTAGTTCGAAAGCTTAATAGAAGGAAAAGAATGGTTGTTGCAGCCAAAATGACATGGAATAAATCGATAGTGGTTGGGATTGCCGATAGGTCAAAAGTCATGATTATTTTATCTCTTAGCTTTATTTGATTAGTTAATTCGGTTCTAAGTGATCATATTAGGGTGAAATTTGAATTCACAAGTGGCGGAGATCACTTACGCGCAATGTCAGATATTTTAACATAAGCTTGTTAAATTCCATTATAGAATCATGCTCACATCAAGACTGTTGATTATTCTTTGTGCTATCGAGACTGATTTAGCCTTACTGTTGTGGTTTTAAACGATAAAAATACAAGATAAACCAAGTGTAGTGGTTTAGTTGCTGGCAGTGTGAACGAATTGGGGTCGAGAATTTTCTGGAACTTGGGTAGAATTCCAGACTTGATTTTTATGGGTAAAATGTAGCATGAACTATAACAGAGTCGTCTGTTTCGATTTAGAAATGTGTTGCTGGAATGTCGATGGTGTTGGCACGACCGGTGAAATTATTGAAGTGGGTTTAGCGGAGATTGACCTTAACAAAGGCGAGATCGTTAAGCGTGCTCAATATTACGTGCGACCTGAACATGATGAAATTTCTGCATTTTGCTTTGAGCTAACGGGTATTACGCCACGTAAAGTACAAAAACAAGGCCGCCCGTTAGAAGATGTTTTGAAATCTATGATCAAAAACTTTGGTGGCCCGAATAAGATTTATGCTGCTTGGGGGCATGATGATGAGATTCTGCGAAAAGAGTGTCTGGAAAAAGGTTTAGAGTTTCCTTTTAAAGAGTTTTTGAATCTCGCGACGCTCTACCGTATTAAGTACCGACTCAAAGACAAAAGAATCGGTCATAAAGCCGCCCAAGAAAACTTGAATATAGAATGGGAAGGGCGACAGCATTCAGGCTATGTGGATGCGTATAATTTAGCAAAATTAGCTCTGGCAATTTTATAGCCTGATCTCATTACGCCTTTGTGCTTACCAATATTGAAGCATAGATTTAAGTGACAAAAAGCCCGCTAGTTAGCATTGAACTAGCGGGCTTTGTTTATTTTATATTGTGATGAATTGCTTGTTGGAACGGGTATTAAGCGTTAACTTCATCAAACTCTTTGTTGATTTCTTTCTTATCACCTAGTAGACGAGAGGTGATAGTACCTGCCGTCATCGCACCACTCACATTAAGTGCGGTACGCGCCATATCGATTAATGGTTCAATCGAGATAAGTAAAGCTGCAATCGCTACAGGTAGTCCCATTGCTGGTAATACGATCAATGCTGCAAACGTTGCACCACCACCGACACCGGCAATACCAAATGAACTGATGGTAATGATCGCCACTAAAGACAGAATAAAGTTTATATCTAGTGGGTTAATACCAACCGTTGGCGCTACCATCACTGCCAGCATAGCAGGGTAGATACCAGCACAACCATTTTGACCAATCGTGGCACCAAAGGTTGCAGATAAGTTAGCAATCGCTGGTGGCACTTTTAATTTAGTAATTTGCGCTTCTACGTTTAGCGGAATTGTCGCGGCTGAGCTGCGAGAAGTAAACGCAAACGTCAGTACCGGCCAGATACGTTTAAAGTACTCTTTAGGACTCACGCCAACCAAAGAAACCAATAGGCCATGCACAAAAAACATCAACAAGATCGCTACATAAGAAGCCACGATAAAGCCAATCAAACTTAAAATGTCATTGAGGCTAGAAGTGGCAACTACTTTAGTCATTAGCGCGGCAATACCGTATGGCGTCAATGCAATGATCATTTTAACCAGACGCATAACAATAGATTGAACCGCATCGACAAAGGTACGAATTGGTGATTCAAGTTCTTGTTTTTCTTTCATTACAAGACGAGATGCAATACCGACCAAAATACCGAAGATAACGACTGCAATAATTGACGTTGAACGTGCGCCAGTTAAATCTGCAAACGGATTGGTTGGGATAAAGCTCACTAGCATTTGTGGAATCGTTAAGTCAGCAACGCTACCCATACGATTTTCTAATACGCTCATGCGAGCTGTTTCGCGTACGCCTGCTGATAAACCTTCCGCAGATAAACCAAATAGGTGAGCAACGGTAATACCAATTAATGCCGAAATAGCCGTAGTGAAGAGCAGTACCGAAATGGTTAAACCACTAATCTTTCCAAGTGAGCCAGAGTTATCGAGTTTCACAACCGCTGAAATCATTGAAATCAATACTAATGGCATGATCACCATTTTGAGTAGACCGACATAACCACTGCCGACAACATTAACCCAATCAAGAGTATTTTTGATGACAGGGTTACCTTCGCCATAAAAGACGTGGATCAGTAAACCGTACGCGCTTCCTAGCACTAGTCCTAATAAAACGAGGCGAGATAAGGTGCTAGACTTTCTTTGTTGTTGAAATAAAAAGAAAAGGATGCACACAAATACCGCTAAGTTAGCGATAACCGCAAGTGACATAGTTAAATCCTTAAAGTGTGAAATAAAAAGTTGGATTACAAGTAATGACATTATTGTCACTATTTATATAACGGTAAATTTACACTGTGTGATGTGGTTCACAAAGCCAAATTAAGTATGTGATATGACGTTTTGTTATATAAAAAGAAAACGACCAGTAACAGCCCTGATGTTAATCAATCAAGGCTAACCAGATCCCAACACCAATCATCAATGTACCTGCAATGCGGTTGAGAAACTTAACGTTATCTCCGCGGGTTAAAAACAAACGCAAGCTTTTGCCGCCGGTTGCATAGGCCATCATTGAAATGAATTCGGTCATTAAAATAATGCTAATCAAGACAACCATTTGGTGGGGTACTGATTTATCGACATTAATAAATGGCGGCAAGAGTGAAATCATAAATGCCCAACCTTTTGGATTGGCTATTGCAGTGATAAAGCCTTGGCTCATTAACTTTAGGCGATCGGTAGGCTGAGTAGATTGATCCAGATTCAGGGACATTTTGCCTTTATTGAGCCACATATTGATACCAATCCAAATAAGGTAGGCACCACCAATCCATTTTAATGCTAAAAATAAACTAGGGTAGTTCAACATGATTGCTGCAACGCCAATCACCGCTAACGTTGCCACTAAGGCCACGCCCGCAAGTTCTCCAACCATCATCCAAAGCGTACGTTTAATTCCAACACTCATGCCCAATGTTAATGCTAGTGTCATGCACATTCCCGGTGTAATTGACACAAAGAAAAAGGTAGGAATAAAAGCGGATAAAAGTGCGTAATCGAGCATGATCGGGTCCATTTGAAAGGCAATTTTTTACTGTAATAGAATTCGCAAAAATAAGAAAGTGTTGAGTTAGTGAGCGAACAGCATGGTAGGCATAGTGAATTAAAGAAAATCAGTAACATGCTAAGTACAAAATCAGTTTAATGCAGTAGAATAGTCAGCCTTATCGCTATTTTAAGTAATCAACTCATTTGGATATGACTATTCACATACGCGCCGCTTCACAAAAGGATTTACCTCAACTGGATGAGCTAATGTTTCAGCTTCATCACCACCACCATGAGTCATGCCCTGATTTTTTTAAAACCCCAGAAGAAATTGAGCAAGAAAAAAGTATTGCTCGCTATTTAGATTCTCCAGAATGCTTAGTGTATGTTGCGATAGACGCTTCAGACTCAATTATTGGTTTTGTTACTGGGCACTTCTGCGAACTTGTTTCAACGGTAAGTAAAGCGATACCTATGGGTAACATTGATGAGCTATTTGTCATACCTGAATATAGAAACTCAGGGGTAGCGGAACAACTGCTGGCTAAGATAGAACAAACCTTAGTTGATTATGGTGTTCAGCAAATTTTTGTTGAAGTGTGGGAGTTTAATCAAGCTGCGCGATCTTTATATAATAAGTTAGGTTTTGCTTCACATATACACTGGCTTAGGAAGTCGGTGATTTAATGGTATTCAAATTAGGTAAGCGAGTGAGTAAATATTTAATTCTGATCTTGTTTTTTATGTCTTCATTTATTGTGTCAGCATCAGAAGAGACGAAGACAGAGACAGTGTCTCCTCATATCAAAGGGGCTTTATGTTATATCAAAGCCGATGATCAAGTGGTGTTTGTCGATGAGGTTTTCACTAAGAAGCTGTCACTTCCCGGAGGTACCATTGCGGTAAATGAAGCCCCTAATAAGACCGCAGAGAGGGAGACATGGGAAGAAACGGGCCTTGTCGTTACGGCTAAAGAAATATTAACCCAGACTGAAACGGCAGTTGTTTATCATTGTACTCCAGATTCGGGAGTAATCGCTTTTACGGCAAGAGATGAACAAGGGTTTCATGCTTTACCCGCTTGGTTTGCCCCAGATTTTCGTATTGAAGTGAATAAGGTGATATTGGCTTATACCGATAGTATCGATCCACAACAATATCGCTATCCTGAGCAGTATGCACAACAAGTGTTAAATCATGATATTCCAAATGCGCCAATTCAATATATTGACTCTGCTATTAGTGCAGCGCCTCCAGTTCACCAGTTTGAATTACCTATCATACAAGCTATTCAATCCAGTATTACTCAGTTACCAGAAGCAATATCGAATGTATTGATAGGAACTCTTAAAACCGTCAATTTATCATCGAGTATTTTTGGGATCTTATTCTTGCTGCCGATCTTAGTTTATTACTTTGGTGGTAAATCGATTCTACATATGACGTTTATTGGTATTGTGACTGTGTCAATAACGTTACTTATTCAGCTTGGTCTAAAGTACCCTAGACCATTTATTTACCAACCTTCATTACAGCTCAGTGATCCACTTGGTTTTAGTACGCCTAGTATACGTGCTGCACTCAGCGTGGTTTTAATTGGCTACCTGTTCCATGTATGGCGAAAAATCTACGATTATGATTCCATTTGGGGCTGCTTATTGGGCGTTATTGCACTGACATTAACTCAAGGGATATCGAGCGTTATTCTTGGTGAACAATTCGCTTCAGATGTTTTATTTGGCTATGTAATAGGGTTATTTACATTGTGGCATTATATTCGTTTGGAAGGTAAACCATCGGTGACAGTCAAGCTTGTGATGTTACACCCTGCGCTGTGGTGGGCATCATTTATCGGTTTAAGCGTTTTAGCCTATCAACTTCATTCAATACAACTGGCGAATATTGCTGCCGTCACTTTTGCGTTATTACTTTCATTACCAAGCTTGTTAAAAGCACAACGCCTTCATTCGCCTTATTTGATCATAAAATTAATTATATGCTGGTTAACTGGAGGGGTAATGCTATTCACTCAATCGCTCTGGTTCCCGCAGTTGGTACAAAGTTCAATCAGTGGTTATTTTGCCCAGTGTGGTCTTTGGTTTGTTTTAACTTACATGATCATTAAAATAAGCTGTGTTGGTAGTCACACTCAAACAATAGAGAAATCCTCATGACATCAAAAGCCGTCGTCGTTTTTAGTGGTGGACAAGATTCAACCACTTGCCTAGTTAAAGCCCTCAAAGAATTTGATGAGGTGCACGCCATTACTTTTGATTATGGCCAAAGGCACAAACTCGAAATCGAGGTAGCACAATCTTTAGCGCAAAAGTTAGGTGTTACTGCTCATAAAGTGATGGATGTGAGTTTATTAAATGAACTAGCGATCAGCTCGTTAACTCGTGATGACATTCCTGTATCTCATGAGCTACAAGACAACGGCCTGCCAAATTCATTTGTACCAGGTCGGAATATCTTATTTTTAACCCTTGCGGGCATTTACGCTTATCAAATTGGCGCTCAAAGCGTGATTACTGGAGTGTGTGAAACGGATTTTTCTGGCTACCCAGATTGTCGTGATGAATTTGTAAAGTCGATTAATCAGTCTTTAGTGCTAGGTATGGATCGCCAATTTACGATTGATACTCCACTAATGTGGCTTAACAAAGCAGAAACTTGGGCATTGGCTGATCAATTTGATGCGTTAGATCTGGTAAGAAATGAAACACTAACCTGTTATAACGGGGTGATTGGCGATGGATGTGGTGATTGTCCGGCTTGCGATCTTCGAAAGGCAGGTTTAGTCGATTACATAGACAATCGAGATGCCGTGATGGCAGCATTAGTTGCAAAGCAATCCTAACCAGCTTTACGTTACCCAACTCTCAATTTATCCAGCTGTAAATTAATCTAGCTGTAAAAAAGCCCTTCAATGATTGAAGGGCCTCTGCTATATCGTTATCCGTTGGAATGGGTATTAAAGGTACAGTTTAGCTAGATCACTAGGCTCAACTTCTTTACCTTCAAGTTGTGCATTCCAGTTAGTACCAATTAGAACGCCATCTTCTGAAAGAGTGATTAACCAGTCTTCAACAAAGATATCTAATGGGATTTCTAGCACTTCAAAATCAGACCATTCTTCAACATTGTGCATTTGAGCATCTTCTTTTGATGACCAAAATGGCATAACTTCACTATTTTCAAACTCTGAAGAATCACAAGCTAACCAGCCATCTTCGTTTTTAAGTCCCCAAACCAATTTCGTTTCTTGAGTTTCTTGTACGAAAAGATCAAGATTAGCTTGAATGTCCGATGTTAATTTTGACATGTTATTACTCTCTACTGTGAGTTTGATAAATTGATTAATTCGTTAGGCATATTGTAAGTAATGTTGCATATGAATACACCATAGCCATTAAATTACCTGACAGGCAAATCCTTTAAGGTAAAAACCTTCAGGGTAGGCACTATCTACTGGGTGATCGGCGGCTTGTCCAAAACGTTCAATAAATTGCATTTTACGACCAGCATCCAAAGCAGCATCCGCTAAGATTTTCTGGAACAGATTTTGCTCCATAAGCCCTGAACATGAATAGGTCAGCAATGTACCGCCTGGTTTTAGAATCTGCATGGCAAGCATGTTGATATCTTTATAACCGCGACAAGCACCATTTAATTGCGCTTTTGATTCGGCAAATTTTGGTGGATCCATGATCACGACATCAAATTTAGTGCCATTCTCACGGTATTCACGTAATAGTTTGAAAACATCCGCATTTAAAAACTCAGCTTTCGATATATCAAAGCCATTGAGTTCTGCGTTTGCTTTTGCGTTATCAAGAGCGGGTTGTGACACATCAGCATTTACAACGTGTGCAGCATTACCTTTTAATGCATAAAGCCCAAAGCCACCGGTGTAAGAAAAACAGTTTAGTACCGTTTTGCCATCGACATATTTCATTGAAAGCTGGCGGCTATCACGCTGATCTAGGTAGAAGCCTGTTTTATGGCCTGATTTGATATCTACTTGGACTTTTACGCCGTTTTCTTCAATGACAACGACATCCGGTGGGGTGTCACCATGCAATACGCCTTGGCGCTCTTTTAGGCCTTCTTTTTTACGTACCGATACATCAGAGCGTTCGTAGATGCTGCAAGTAGGGTAAACCTCTTTTAATGCTTCAATAAGCTCTTCACGCTTTGCTTCTGCACCAGCGCTGAGTAATTGGCAAACTAAAAAATCTTGGTAACGGTCAATCGTGATTCCTGGCAGACCATCAGATTCGCCAGCAATGAGTCGATAACCCGTTAAACCACCACGTTCGATAATCGCATTACGCATGCTTTGCGCATCAGTTAAGCGTTTAATAAAGAAGTCAGTATTAATTTCTTCTTTTTCAAAACTCCAAACGCGAGCACGAATTTGTGATTGAGGAGAGAAAGCTGCTTTTGCTAACCATTGGCCTTGGTTGGAATAGATATCTACCGTTTCCCCTAGTTGTGGTTTTCCATCGATTTTTTGAATACCACGAGAAAAAACCCAAGGGTGGCGACGAAGTAGAGATTTATCTCTGCCTTTTACGAGATAGATAGCTGATGACATAGTTAGAAATTGCCTGAAAAAATTGAATGTTCTATTTTCATGGAATGTGAGACGGAAAGCAAATGAATACAGGGAAATGTTTTGTATTAGCGCCATTATCACTAAACTGATAACTGAATGTTTAATAGTGAAGGAGTGGATTATGACCCAATCTAATCGAATGTTTATAGTATCGGGTAGGGTACAAGGTGTTGGCTTTCGCTATCAAACCGCTCATCATGGCTTAACACTAGGGTTAACTGGCCATGCTAAAAATCTAAATAATGGTGATGTCGAAGTTTTAGCTTGTGGCAATGAGCAAAAGGTCGCTGAGTTTTATGAGTGGCTAAAACAAGGCCCAAGGACCGCTTATGTTGAATCTGTAAAAGAAATAGAAACAACGCTTATTACTGAAAGGGATTTTGCTATTTTGTAGTGGTTGAGCGTAATCCCTCTCTATTGAAGTTACTGAATATTCTTTATAAGCACTTTGCAGGCTTGGGTAAACCGGCTAGTTTTGTTGCTTGTTTTGCTGGGCCTTTGCGAAATAGGGTAAACAGATACTTGCTATTGCCTTTCTCTGGACCATGCTCTTTTTCCATTGCTTTAACTAGCATGCGAACTGCTGGAGAGGTGTTGAATTCGAGATAAAAATTGCGCACAAATAGAATCACTTCCCAATGGGCATCAGTAAGTTCAATCCCTTCTTGTTCCGCGATCATAGGCACAAGGTCTTCTTGCCAATCTGTGTGGTTTAAAAGGTAGCCTTCTTTGTCTGTTTCTATGGTCTTGCCATTATATTGATACATTTCAACCGTCCTGCCGCGTACACTACTTGGGTATATTTATTGGTGCTAATCATAATAGTAATCAAACTCTGGATCTAATGATATTACGACTCAGGCTTTTAGTTGTTTTAAATTGACACAAAAAAGCCTGAAAGTTTCCCTTCAGGCTTTTAAATGATTCTATTATCAGTTTATTTGCATATTAATCGCGGTTAGTGATACCTAAGATGCTTAGTAAACTGATGAAGATGTTGTAAATAGATACGTAAAGAGTAATGGTTGCTGAGATATAGTTTGTCTCGCCACCACGTACAATGCTTTGCGTTGTTAGCAATATTGCACCTGTTGAGAACAGGATAAACATTGAGCTTAGTGCTAAGTGGAACATTGGAATTTGGATGAAGAAGCTTGCAACCATACCAATGATTAACACAACCGCACCTGCCATCATAACGCCATTTAATACTGATAAATCACGTTTTGTGGTTAATGCATAAGCTGATGCAGCCATGAAAGATAAAGCCGTACCACCAAGAGCAGTAACAATAATATCGCCCATTCCTGCGCCAACGTACATATTCAGAATTGGACCAAGGCTATAACCTAAGAAACCTGTAAATAGGAAAGCAAATACAAGACCTAAGCTAGAGTTACGGTTTTTCTCAGTTAAGAAAAGCAAACCATAGAAACCAACTAACATTAGAATGATACCCGGGCGAGGTAGGTTTAGCGCCATGGATACACCAGCTACCACTGCAGACCAAAGTAGTGTCATAGACAATAAAAAGTAAGTGTTACGTAACACTCGGTTGGTTTGTACAACGCTTTCGCTTCTTGCGGTGCGTGATGTTAGTGGACTGTTCATAGTTTCCCTCGTTAATACACTTGATACCGACAGCATAACCATTTTTTGATCGCAGGGTCACTGCTATCGGATTACTTAAAAATAGACTAAGTATCTTTAAGTACATTAATGGTGCTTAAAGTTCACTTTTTCAAGGTCTTTATTTAATAACCTTTGTCTTTATTCTACGGGAATTTCCTTATATCTGTCAGGTGAAGTTGTAACACGATATGAAAAGGAAAGGGCTTGTAGAATCAATGGCTCTTATCTGCTTACGCTTCTTTTAATGTTACCCAATCTAGTTTGACAGAATCGTCCATGGTTTGTAAGAAAGGCAACATATCTTCTAAGGCCGCTAATTGAGATTCGCAATGGCAGTATTCTCTTAATACCTTATTAACTTGCTGTTCATCTTGGTAGGCTGAAGTCACTTCTTGCACTTGTGAATGTGGGATCTTGGCAAATAAAAATGCTTTACTGATGCACTCTTTCCACTGCAAATTAATCAGTTTGTTGGTTTCGTCGGTATCAAAAGCAAGATATTGAGTTTTGTCATGTTGATTACGTGAAACTGCATAGCATAGCTGGCTTTCTTTACGCTCAGACAATGTTTCTATACTTGCTTTTAACCATGATGAACTATTAAAGCGAGAGGCTATTTTAGATTGCTTGTTGAGGGGCAGCCCATATAGCTCTACTTCATATTTGCCTTTCGAACCATCGACTAGTGCGCCTAGAGCCGATTGCCAGAATGAAGCTTGATAGTGTGGTGTGGCGGTGTTTATTCCTAGGTATTCAAATAATAGTGACTCATCTAAAGCGGCTGGAATAGACTGCAAAATCGCGACAATATTATCTTCTAACTTCAGTTCTGGTGAGCAAAAAATAAAATCTTGCGCGGTAATATGGCGAGACTCTTTATCGTTTAACAGCGCGAGTCCATACTTCTTCATACCTTTAGGTATCAGCCACTCAACACTTGCATCAATGTCTTCGTACCAATGACAAGGTAGATTCGCTATGTCGCAAGTAACCGAGAAGAAACCCGTTTCTAAGTCATAGCACTTTGATGATAGTAAATATTGAATAAAACCATCGTGTTTAATGGATGTGACGTTTAAAAGTAATTTGGCGCGTTGGGTCTGTAAACTCATACTGCTTTAGGCCTATCTCTATCGGTAAAGTAATTTGCATTTTAATCAGCCAAAAATGTGACGGCTATACGCCTATGACATCTTGGTACTTTTTTGAGACGCAGTTTGAAGTATCTAATTTATCAGTTACATCGGTTACTCAAACTCTCACCTTGAGCCTACTTGGGCGTATCACAATTACTTCCTTTTATACTCAATAGTCGACATATGATTTTTTAGTTGAGTCGCAAAAGGAGTATATCCTCACTTTTAATGCTGTTTTTGTTTCATGTTTCAGAACTAACCTCTAGATGATTCTCAACAAATAAGGAATACATCTATGTTCAAACGGAAATCACTCATCATAGCTCTTGGCGCGCTATATACCTTGCCAAGTTACGCCAGTATGAATATTCAACCGGATCCTGAAAACCCGACAGGCTATGTAGTCGATCGCAGTGAAATACAAGCAATGGAGCAGCAAAAGACGTCAGATCCCATGTATGCCATTTGGTCTAAGGCGTTAGAAACTAGAGATAATGCTATTGTTGAGGCGATTGAACCGGGTGCGAGTTCTAATCCAGAAAATGTTAAGCGAGTTGAACGTGTTTTCCCTCAATCTGACTGGGATTTCTTAACCCAAATGGCAGCGCCGGAATATACCTACACTCGTTTTTTGCGGGCGATAGGTAAGTTCCCTGCATTTTGTGGCGAGTACACCGATGGGCGTGACTCTGACGCAATTTGTAAGAAGTCGATTATTACGGCGTTTGCTCACTTTTCACAAGAAACCGGTGGGCACATTTCTAAAGATAATATTTCCGATAACCCACTTGCGTTAGAAGAGTGGCAGCAAGCACTGGTGCATGTTAGAGAAATGGGCTGGTCTGAAGGTCAAGCAGGGTATACCACAGGTTGTGGGCAAGATGATTGGCAAAATAAGCGTTGGCCATGTGCAGCAGGTGAAGGCTATTTTGGTCGAGGTGCCAAGCAACTTTCTTATCATTTTAATTATGGCGCCTTTTCTGAAGTGATGTTTGACGGGGATGCTACGGTATTACTGAATAACCCGGGGCTAGTCGCGGATTCATGGCTTAACCTTGCTTCTGCTATTTGGTTTTTCTTAACGCCACAAGCGCCAAAGCCTGCGATGCTGCATGTTATTGATAGAACTTGGGAGCCATCTCAGCGAGAACTCGATGCGGGTATCGGATATGGTTTTGGAACTACTATCAACATTATTAATGGCGGGATTGAATGTGGTGAGCAAAATAAAGAGAAAGGTCAGCCAGTAAATCGTATTCGTTACTGGGAAGGTTTGGCGGCACACTTCCAAATTCCTATTGAAAGTGATGAAACCAATACTTGTTTGCAGCAGACACCTTATGGAAGCTTGAATTTAAATGGTGCGACGGATGTGCTGTACACCAACTGGGATGGTAATTGGAAATACTATTCAGATCGTCCGAGCGGTTATTCATTTGAATGTGAATTGGTCGGATTCCAAACCGCTTATTCGGCACTGGTTCCGGGAGATTATGAAAAATGTGTCGCTAATTCTTATGGCTCTCATGCAGGATGGCCAGAAGTAAGAGTCGTTGATGATCTTGAGCCAGTATCACCCGATCCGGTTGACCCTCCAGTTGATGGTGTGAGTTCATGGAATGCGAGTAAGGTTTATACTGGCGGCGACCAAGTGAGTTACCAAGGCGCGATTTATCAAGCAGCATGGTGGACGCAAGGTGATACACCGACAAGTGGCAGGCCATGGTCTCTAGTGAGTGGTGAGGTAAATGGCGGTGGGGATGTTGAACCTACGCCAGATCCTGAACCGATTCCTGATCCCGAGCCAACACCAGAGCCAACTCCGACCGAGGATTATATTGTTTGGCAGCCAGGTGTCACTCAAGTGGCCAACGGTGAAAAAGTGATTTATCAAGATAAGTGCTTTATTGCCAAAAATGGCCCAGGTGTTTGGGAATCGCCAGTTCAATCAAATTGGTTCTGGGATGAAATTCAATGTCTCTAGTTGATTAGAATAATTAGTTAAGAGATAGATACTAAAAAGCCTTAGCAGTGTGAATTGCTAAGGCTTTGTTCTAAGTATATTCGCGTTTAAACGAAGATATTAATGATGAAGTATTTGGCTTAGGAAATTAATAGTACGGTCCGATTGAGGATTTTCGAAAAACTCTTTCGGGTTGTTTTCTTCAATAATTTCTCCAGCATCCATGAATATCACACGGTCTGCGACTTCTTTTGCAAAGCCCATTTCATGGGTTACACACAGCATCGTCATGCCTTCGCCTGCAAGCTCAACCATTACGTCAAGTACTTCACGTACCATCTCAGGATCGAGCGCAGAGGTAGGTTCATCAAATAGCATGATTTGTGGATTCATACATAATGAACGAGCAATTGCTACGCGTTGTTGTTGACCGCCAGAAAGTTGTCCTGGGTATTTATCCGCTTGGTCTGGGATTTTTACCCGCTCTAAATATTTCATGGCGACTTTCTCTGCTTCCGCTTTAGGCATTTTTTTCACCCAAATAGGCGCTAAGGTGCAGTTTTCTAACACCGTTAAATGTGGGAATAAGTTAAAGTGCTGAAAACACATACCAACTTGTTTACGGATAGCTTCAATGTTTTTTAGATCTTCAGTTAACTCGGTACCACCAACATTAATTCTGCCTTTTTGATGCTCTTCCAAATGATTAATACAGCGAATCATGGTTGATTTGCCAGAGCCTGAAGGGCCACAGATAACGATTTTTTCGCCTTTTGTTACTTTCAAATTGATATTTTTAAGTACGTGGAATTCACCATACCACTTATTCATATCATCAATTTGGATCATGTAGTCTTGTTGTTGAGTCATAATTACTTCCTTGAATGCTTCTATCTTCCAAGAGATCTATACCAATCGTATTAATTATCTCTTATGGCCAGTATGGAGTTTGTTTTCTAAGTAAATGGAGTAGCGGGAAATCCCGAAACAAAATACCCAGAACACTAACCCAACAAACACATAACTCTCAGTTGAATAACCTAACCAATCCGGGTCATTATTCGCAGCCTGGCCGATACCTAGTACGTCATACATACCAATGATGAGAACAAGACTGGTATCTTTCAGTAGTGATAAGAAGTTATTTACAATAGATGGAATGGTGATTTTTAATGCCTGCGGCAACACTATTAATCCCATTTTTTGCCAATATGACAGCCCAAGTGAATCGGCTGCTTCGTATTGGCCTTTAGGGATCGCTTGTAAACCACCCCGTACTACTTCCGCCATATAAGCTGAATAGAACATCACCACACCGATTAAGGCTCGAATGAGTTTATCGGTTTGAATACCTTCAGCAAAAAATAGCGGCAACATGACTGAAGCCATAAATAATACGGTGATCAATGGAACACCACGCCAAATCTCAATGTAAGCAATACTCAACTTACTGATGATTGGCATTTTAGATCGTCGTCCTAAGGCTAAAACCACACCAATCGGTAACGAAAGAACGATACCTATGGTTGAAAGGATTAACGTAACCAGTAGGCCACCCCATTGGTGAGTATCAACTACTGGCAAACCAAACATCGAACCTTCAAGTAGACCCGCCATTAAAATAGGGTAGGCACTACCAAAAAAGATAAAGATCCAAGTCCGTTTCGGCGTTTTTTCGTAAGCCATCAAGACAACAAGAATCGCGAGTGTCCAGTAAAATAACTTAGGTCTCCACAGTTCTGCCGCTGGATAAAAGCCGAACATGAACTGATCCCAACGCACACTGATAAACACCCAACATGCACCGGTACTGCTACATGCATCTCGAGTTGTTCCTATCCAGTCTGCGTTGATGATTCCCCAATCTGCAATTGACCAAATTGTTGTCACAGCAATATAAGCCATCACTAAGGTCAAAAGGCTATTAAGAGGCGTACTAAACAAGTTTTTGCGTAACCAACCGATAAGCCCGACAGTATTAGCCGGTGGCGGGAGGTCAGGTAAAAATTGGTGCTTTTTCATCTAAATTCTCCGCTTGTTATCTTTCTACTAACGCAACTTTGCGGTTATAGATGTTCATGAGCCATGACGTTAATAAACTTAATCCTAAGTAAACTCCCATCGTCATAAAGATGATCTCAATAGCCTGGCCGGTTTGGTTGAGAGTTGTGCCGGCAAAAACCGAGACAAGATCGGGATAACCAATTGCCATTGCTAATGAGGAGTTTTTGGTTAAATTCAAATACTCACTGGTAAGGGGAGGAACGATGATTCGCATCGCTTGTGGAATAACAACCAATTTTAGCGTTTTTGATTGCGATAAACCTAAAGCGGTTGCGGCTTCTGTTTGACCATGACTGACAGCTTCAATGCCTGAGCGAACAATTTCAGCGATAAAGGCTGAAGTGAATATGCCTAGAGCAAGCCATAAAGCGAACAATTCAGGCAGTACGGTAATGCCACCATTGAAGTTGAAGCCTTTTAATTCAGGGTAATCTGCTGAAATTGGCATTCCCATAATGAAATAAGCGACAACGGGTAAGCCGATACATAAGCCTAAAACAATTCTAGTAACTGGCGTTTGTAACCCTGTCACTTTTTGTCTGTTTTTAGCCCAGATATACACACCGATGCTGAGCACAACCGCAAGAATAGCCGCAGCGCCGATTAACCAACTACCAGATTCAAAGATCGGTTTTGGCACATATAAACCACGTATGTTTAGAAATATAGCCTCGCCTAAGCTGAGACTTTGCCTTGCGGAAGGTAGGGCTTGTAGAACCGCAAAATACCAGAATAGTATCTGTAATAGAGGGGGTACATTACGAACAATTTCTATGTATACCGCAGCAAGACGATTAACCATCCAGTTGGACGATAAACGCGCAATACCGACAGTAAAACCAAGAACAGTTGCTAGGATGATACCGAGAAAAGAAACTAAAACCGTGTTGAGTAGACCGACAACAAAAGTGCGGCCAAAAGTATAGGTTTCATCGTATTCAATTAACGCCAGACTGATCCCGAAACCAGCTTGTCGATCGAGGAACCCAAAACCAGTGGAGATACCACGGTTATTCAGGTTATCGATAGTATTGTTGATGATGATATAGAAAAAGTAACCAAGTACCGCCACGGTGATAAGCTGAAAAGCAATCGAGCGGAATCTTGGGTTATAGATAAGGTGAGAAAGGGAGCTACCAGATGCTGACTGATTGACTGCTTTCTCAGATTCATTAGGTTTCATACTGCGTAACCTCAAAATCATTGAAAAAAAAGGGCAGCCGAAACCGCCCTAGTCCAGAGTATTATGAAGTTATGTGTATTAACGAATTGGTGGCGCGTATTGGAAGCCACCTGCGTTCCAAAGTTTATTTACACCACGGTCAACTTTAAGTGGTGAACCTTGACCGACAGTACGTTCAAACATTTCACCGTAGTTACCCACTTGCTTAACGATTTGGTAAGCCCAATCATCTTTTAGTCCTAGACCTTCGCCTTTTGGCCCATCAAGACCTAAAATGCGCTTCACGTTTGGATCGTTAGACTTTTTCATTTCATCGACATTGGCTTGAGTCACGCCATATTCTTCGGCATTGATCATGGCAAATAATGTCCACTTAGTAACGTTAAACCACTGGTCGTCACCTTGACGTACCACTGGGCCTAATGGTTCTTTAGAAATGATTTCAGGTAAAACGGTCGCAGAACTAGGATCTTTTAAGTTTAAACGTAGTCCGTAAAGTTGAGATTGGTCTGAAGTCAGTACATCACAACGTCCAGAGTCAAAGCCTTTAGCGGTTTGATCCATAGTGTCAAAGACAACCGGCTTATATTCCATACCTTTAAGGCGGAAGTAATCGGCTAGGTTAAGTTCAGTCGTAGTACCTGATTGAACACAAACAGATGCGCCATCAAGCTCAGTTGCACTTTTAACACCAAGGTCTTTCTTAACCATGAAACCTTGACCATCGTAGTAAGTCGTTCCAACAAAGTTAAGACCTAGTGAACCATCACGTTGAAGTGTCCAGGTTGTGTTACGAGATAGAACATCTACCTCACCAGATTGTAGGGCAGTAAAACGTTCTTTGGCGTTCAATGGAACGTATTTTACTTTAGATTTATCACCTAATACTGCAGCAGCAACCGCTTGACAATATTCAACATCAAGACCTTCCCATTGGCCTTTTGAGTTGGGGTTTGAAAAGCCAGCAAGGCCAGTACTTACACCACATTTTAGTTCATTCGCTTTTTGTACATCTTGCAGTGTGCCGGCGAAAGCTGTGTTAGCCATCATTGCAGCAGAAACTGCGACTGCTGAAGCGAGAAGTTTAATTGATTTTTGCATGTGTATCCTTCCTGTATACGTCCATTGAAATCAGGTTGAACTGAAAACGAATTTGTCTGTGATTGATTAAACTAATGTTGTTTTAATTAGAATATTTGTTCGGTACACCTTTATATTTAAGTGAGGCTTCGTACCTGTTTTACTCTTAAAGAGTAGGAAAGAATTTGAAATACACAAACCACTACATCCATTATGTGATTGAGTTGCATCACAAATCTTTCATTAAGTTTAGGATGTATAAATGTCATAGCAATGTAAATAGTGCAAAGGTGCACCACGATGTCACATTTAATCTTTTATTCTGAATAGTAGTGTAAGGGCGCTATATAATTATCAATAGAGTGCTTACTAATGGATTAATCAATAAGTGAGGGTGATAAATTCGAAGTAAAATTGTTTGTGATAAAGATCTTATGTTTCCTCTGTGCACAAATTTGGTAGTATCAAGCATGAGTGACACATCACAAAAAGGAATTAAATGCGTTATTTCCCAGTTTTTTTAGATCTAAACAAGAAAGCAGTACTGGTTGTCGGCGGCGGTGAAGTGGCTTGTCGTAAAGTAGATATGCTTCTTAGAGCAGGGGCAAATGTCACGGTAGTCTCACCGAATATTCACCCACATTTACTTTCTCTTGCAGAGCAACAATCACTGCTTTGGGTGAAGGCGTTTTACCAATCTGAGATGTTGCAAGATTATATTCAGGTCTGGGCAACGACCGATAACCCACAGTTGAACCATCAAGTTCATCATGATGCTAAGCAAAAAAACATCATGGTTAATGTGGTCGATGATAAACCTTATTGTGACTTTATTACGCCTTCTATGATCAACCGTGGTCGTATTCAAATAGCGGTATCTAGTGGTGGGGCGTCACCGGTATTAATCCGTTATCTGCGTGAAAAGTTAGAGTCTATGTTGCCGCAGAACTTATCACTACTAGCAGATTTTGGCGCATCTAAACGTAATAGCATTAAAGAATCATTAGCCACGGTAGATGAAAGACGTAAGTTTTGGGAGCGTTTCTTTTCTTCGGCAAAAATTCCAACCATTACCAAGCGTGAACAATTGGAATCTCTATATCTCGATACTTTGCAAGATAAAGTGGAAGTGACCTCGGTTTTGCATTGGATCCAGTTTAATCATGATGTTGAAAACCTTTCGATTAAAGCACTACGTTTAATGCAAGAATCTGAATTGGTTTTGTATCCAGCGAATTGTCCATTTGAATTTGTGGATTTATGCCGTCGCGATGCAGACAGAGAAGAATACCAAGACACCCACCACTTAGCCGGGTTAATCGAGAAAGCCAAAGCGGATAAATTAAGAGTTTGTATATTTACCGCAAGTGATCCAATCGCCTCAGAACTGAAACTTTTAATGGGTAATGACAAGTTAATTAGAATTGCTGAATAAAGTATAAAACCATCAACCACTTCGGCGTATTTAGTCTAAACTTTAAAGAGTAGGCTTCGCGGAGGTGGTTATGGAGCACCAACATCATCAAAAAGATAACCCTTTAATTAATGATCTCGTGACAAAAGGGTTTATTTATACCACTTTGCATCATTTATCGTGGCCGCAGCAAACTCTCACGGTAGATAACGGCCTAGTGCTACGGTTTTATCATCGCGGCATGTTAAGCATAACGCCGGCTCATTACAAAGGGGACAGCGCCACGGTAATATCGGTTGGCATTCATGGTGATGAAACGGGGCCGATTGAATTGGTCGATAAACTGGTTACTCAAGTGCTATCTGGTGAGGTAACCATCAGCCATCCGTGTTTGTTTATTTTTGCTCACCCTGACGCCACCATAAAAAAACAGCGCTTTATAGAACAAAACCTCAATCAACTTTTTGAAATGTCGAACATGCAAGTACGAGGTATCGAAGGGGAAATTGCTGCCAAAATAAAAGATGTCGTCGAATTGTTTTTTGAACGATCTTCTGGAAAGAAACGCTGGCACCTCGATCTCCATTGTTCTTCTCGTCCTTCTCAATACCCCGTTTTTGCTATTCGTCCTGCTACTAGACATCAATCCGATACCACAGACCAAGAATTAAAATACTTTGCCCAGCATGCAGATGTTCAGGCTGTTTTGTTATGCCATCATCCTAGTTATGCGTTTAGTTGGTATACCGGTGAGTATTTCCAAGCGAAGAGCTTAACCATTGAACTCGGGCAACTTAGAGCATTGGGCGAAAATGATCTTTCCGTCTTTACATCGTTTTTATCCGGGATGCATTTACTACTCAATCGAAATGAAAAGTTAGATGATGTGAATTGTATGAATCAAGATATCGCAGTTTATGATGTGGTTGATGAGATCCGTAAGCAGCATCCAGATTTAGCTTTTACCGCACGACAAGCACTAATCAACTTTGAACCACTGTATTTAAATCAAGAATATGGAATACAAGGCGGCGTTCCGATGATCTGTGAATCTGGCGGCTACGCTTTAGTGTTTGCCAATGATAAAGTGGATGTCGGTCAGAGAGCGGCGTTATTAGTCGAAAGAATTCGCTAAAGATAAATATATCCTGACTTTACTTTTCAATTGGTGCGTAACTGGTTATGGTATCGCAAACACCGCGAGCTTATACCTAAGTGACTATGATCATATGCAATTCAATCAGTTAATTCACACCAAACACCAGCGCTGGAAACTGCCATTCATTTTAATCACGATGTTTTTAGCCAGCGTGAGTACTATCTATTTATCGGTTGGCGATTTATCCCTGTCTTTTTTCCATCCTATGTCTGACTTACAACAACAAGTGATCGTCAATCTTCGACTACCTAGGCTGTTTGCCGCCATATTATTAGGCGCTTCACTTGCGGTAGCCGGTGCGACCTTACAAGTATTATTAGGCAATCCTCTGGCAGAGCCGGGCATTATTGGTATTTCAGGCGGGGCAAGTCTAGCGATGGTGATCGCCTTGTTCTTTTTTCCTGTCTTAATGTCGCCACTAGGTTCAATGGCCGTCGCGATAGTGGGTTCGTTAGTTTTTACGCTTTTAATTGTGTCACTTGCCAAAGCGATGCGTTTAACCACTGGGCGCTTGTTACTGATTGGGGTAGCGTTAGGGATTTTATCTAGCGCGGTTGTGACCTGGGCGTTTTATTTCAGTGATGACTTCAACCTAAGAATATTGATGTATTGGTTAATGGGTAGTATTAGCGGAGTATCTTGGGCTCAGGTGGCACTAGGGTTAATAATGTTACCCTGTATCGTTTGGTTGTGTTTCAAAGGTCGAGATTTAGACTTATTGATGGCGGGTGAGCAACATGCCAAACAACTTGGCTTAGATGTGTTTGCTCTACGTTGGAAGTTGATTATCTATGTGTCGATATTGGTCGGCTGTTCAGTGGCGATTGGCGGAGTGATCAGTTTTATAGGTTTAGTGGTTCCGCACCTCATTCGTTTGATTTTTGGCAGTGAAAACCGCTACCTATTACCGATGTCTGCATTGTGTGGCGCAAGTTTACTGGTATTGGCTGACTTACTTGCCAGAGTATCACTGACCAGTGCAGAACTGCCTTTAGGCGTAATGACAACGACGATTGGTGCGCCAGTGTTTATTTGGATGTTACTACGTGGGCATGATCAGAATTAATTATGAATAAAATAACACCTATGCTCGATATAAAAGATCTCAGCGTATCAAATCGCTTGATGCCGATGAGCTTTCAAGTCAACCCTGGTGAAATCCTACATGTGATTGGTCCAAATGGGAGTGGTAAAAGTACCTTGCTTGAAGTGCTATCTGGCTTACTTTCACATCAAGGAACGGTGACTTTCAGCGGTGAATCAATCGCTCAATATGATTTGAAAGAACTGGCAAAGATCCGCGGCTATTTATGTCAGTCAGATCGACCGGCGTTTAATATGTCAGTCTTTCAATATTTATCGCTCTCTATCAACAAAGACATTCATCATGATGTAGTGGAAAAAGCGGTGAGTGAAATTACCACGCAACTTTGCATTACCGATAAGCTAGGCAAAAGCATTCATCATTTATCGGGCGGTGAATGGCAAAGAGTGCGACTTGCCGGAGTATGCTTGCAAGTGTGGCCAACTTTGAACCCAGATGCGAAAGTATTGCTGCTCGATGAACCCGCAGCGCCTTTAGATGTTGGTCAAGAAAGCTTGCTGTATCAAATGATAGAAGTGATGGTGAGCAAAGGCTTAACCGTAGTGATGGCAAATCATGATTTAAATCGAACCTTGCGACACTCTGACAAAGTGTTGATTCTCAAAGATGGTGTATTAAAAGCAGTAGGCGAAACAAAGTCACTTTTAACCAGTCAATTACTGACAGAGATATTTAATACCCAAGTCACGCGGATTGAGCATGATGGACAAGCGCACTTATTGTTTGATTAATGCTTTGGTATTGATGTCTATTCTAACTTAATCATACAACTTCGGGTGCTTTAAAGTTGTCATTCCAGCCGAGCCTAGGCGAGAGCAGGAATCTATTTACCACAATCGTATATTAGAAGTTTGATTGTGCTTTCTTTAGATGCGTTTAACTAAACAATAAGTGTCCAGAAAATACTCGCTTCCTTTCACTTTCTGTGTGTTTATACAGTTATAATTTAATTTTTTTGGTATTAAACGGTTTTGTGTGAAAGCGAGAACTTATACCTATATGTGAGCTATCGGAATTCATTGTTAATTAGCAATAATATGTAAGAATTGAAAGTGCATCCCTGTCACAATTGTCTCGCTGAACCCATTCTCGCTTTCTCCATCGCATAAAATCGGCTAAATGCTTTAATAAAGCGCTCATTAGAGTATCTTATGGTAACAAATGTATTGATTAGCAGTGAACGTGTTGAAGTAATCTGCGGGTTTATCCAAGTTTCTTGCTAATATACTGTTATATGCCAAGCGCTCCCTTCATTTCGCTGAATCAACGTAGGAATAATTCATTAGATGAACTGGAAAGATTATGAGAAGGATATTTATCAGCAATTTAAGGATATGTATCCGACGGCTGAAATTACTTACGATGCAAAAGTTCGTGGGAGATATTCCAAAGTAGAAAGGCAGGTAGATATATTGGTAGAAGATTATGCTGCAGGTGAAAGCATAACCATCATGGTGGATGCTAAATTTTTTGGAAAAAATATTGACGTCAAAGACGTTGAATCTTTTATAGGTATGATGCAGGACGTTGGGGCTGATAAAGGGTTGTTAATTACTCAAAAAGGCTATTCAAAAGCAGCAATTGCTAGAGCTCATAATGATCCATCACGTATTGAACTGGATATTTTGAATTTTGATGAGCTTAAAAAATTCCAAGGGTTTGGTGCTCTACCTTATAGTGGAAAACACGGTGTAATATTACCAGCGCCTTTTGGGTGGGTTATTGATGCGGGAGTTAGAGATGGCGCTTTGGCGGCTCTTTATCAGCGAGGACTAACCGTTGAAGAGGCTAGAGAAAGAAACGAGTGGATGTACCTGAACATTTTTAGTAAAGATAAAAAAATCCAGGATATGGACTCATTTTTAAAATTTCATGAAACTGAAGTTTTAAAAAACTTCCCCGATGCAAAAATAGGTTATCAAAAAACGGTCAAACGAGATAAATATAAAACCCTTATAAGAACTATTGAAGTAAATGAATACCCAACAATTGAATATACGGGGTTTATTGATTTCGGAGATTCCATTTTCTTCTGTGTGTTATTCACTCCTGAGGAACTAAAAGAAAAGAATATCAAAAAGCTGCTGCACATAATTTCTAAGGCATTACCTTTCAACGTTGATGTTGAAAGTATGGGGAAGTCTAAAATAAATGAACTCGAGTTCCGTTTTGAACAAACTGATAACCAAACCGAAAAAGCTGAACTGTTAATTGCGCAAGGCAATATTCTAATGGATCTTGAAAAATACGATGAAGCAGAAATAAAATTCAATGAAAGTATCGAAATTATATCGAGTAGCTATGGTGCATTAAAAGGCAATGTTGAAATAAAATTAATAACACAAAGTCCAAATGACAAGCTAGATACAGCAGTTGATAATTTCTTCGAGTTGAGCCCAACAAATCCAACGGTTTGTCAGGATTTAATGGAGATTTATGAGCGACATGAAGTTAACTCTTTATTTGAAGAAACTATGCTCAGAAAGCTTAAGGATTTTTCTCAAAATGACGAAGCCAAAGGAAATATCCTCTATCATTTAGGGCTATTCAACCAAGAACTTGGTAAGGATAAAGAAGCAATTGCAAATTTTTGTGATGCTAGAGAGTGTTTTTTACAATCGTTAGACACTAGACATATGGTATTTGAATTTATTGATACAAACCTTAGAGAGCTAGGTCAATAATTGATTTTTGAGTTAATTGGCATACAACAAACGCATTAACGCATGGGCTAATAAAGCTTGGCTTGGTTCATGCCTCACCAATTTTAGCCAAGCATTATTAGCCCGTTATGCGAGGTGTTAGGCATATAGATTTTAGATAGGTGATTAATTTGGCAACAGAATTGGTAAATGTCGTCGATACAGCAGTAAAAATTGGTCTTGGTGCGATTATTTCAGGAGTTTTTACTTATTTAGGGTTGAAGCTCTCGCACCGTTCCGATAAGGAGAAGTTCATGCTTGAACACAAAACGAAACTGCTTGAAAAAATTGCGGATGATACAGATATATATTTCACAGCTTTGGACTCATATGTCGCTAAATTTGCAGGCATTACCAAGTATCGAGATAACAAAGGAGAAACAAGTAATACTTTAAGCAAGAATCAGAAAGATTCCTTAGTAGAACGAGACAGTTTGCTTGTTGAAGGGTGGGCGTATCAAAAATCGGCAATAGCAAAACTTCGAATGTTGAAAGCAAACAAAGCCAGCAAGGCTCTGTCGAAAATGTCCACATTAGAAAAGAAGCTACGAGATAGATATGTGTTTGATAGAGAAATTCCGACATATGAAGAAGTAAGAGAATTACGGAAGGAGATTAGTGAACAAAAGCGAGAAGTACACGGACTGCTAGCTGATTTTTATAGTTCATTATAAGCCATACAAAGCGTTTAAGACGGATTCGCAACGCTTGGCATTTTTGCTATGCGTTGCGTTTTGTGTTTAAGGTGGTATGCGGGAGCTTCGGCAGTGCGTTGCTCACACCTTGACAGGGCGTTACTTTCCCATATATCAACTAATCCGTTAAATGCTAATTTAGCAAAGACACTGACTCGGCTTTGTCTAAATGAAACTTACGTGAAAGCGAGATCCCGCATCTTCTTCACTTAAGTTCATGTGCGGGATAACAAGGCCGGAGCTATTCATTTAAGTCAACCGTGAGCCATTATATCCGCGGGCCAACTATACGATTTGGCTAAGGCTAATCATTGATGTGTAAGATCCCATATGAGTTAAAACAGGCTAGTGGTTCGATATTGATAAAGTGACTTACGGTCACATGATCGTTTATAGAGCAAAGCACGCCAAATCTGTGCAATAGAATCTACCTACAAAGTGTTATATAAAAGACCGGAAAAGATAAAGACAAAGCCGAATTGAAATATATCAATAAAACAATGGTTTAGAGTTTTATTTGGTGGGCGTGAAAAGTTGGCACACAAATGGCATTAATGAGAGTGATACATTCTCGTCCTACCTTGTGTTAACAGAGATAGCTTTTTACTAAAAGTAATGCATTTAACACACACGCCTGCCTCATCTGAGACAGGCTTTTTTTTTATCTTTAAAAGCTATCTTTGAAACTCAGATCTAGTTAGTCAGTTTTTCTAAATCGGCAGGGCGGTAGTAAACCGATTTCAATACTTTTCCTTTACGAACTGTCTTGCCTTGCATTTCGACATCTTTAGCGCATTTCGCAATGATGTATTCGCCTTTTTGTACGCCTTCAAGTTCCACACCTTGTTTAGCGTAGAAGGCTTGAGTTTCCGTGAATTCTTGCTCGTTGCGGCATACTTTACTCATATTGCTTGAATGCACTTCATCCCAACATGGTAGGAATTCAATGCCACGGTTTTTCGCCACATGTAGCAATAATTCGATGATGTAGCTAATACCGACATTACTATTTACTTGGTCGTCACCGCGGTGAACTAAGCGACCCATAAGGACATAAACCGTATCAACAATGGCGTCAGCTTGTTCGGTTTTGCAATCAGCTTCGGCCAATTCAGTTAGCTCTTCAATCGCAAGAGATGTATGCAATGTATCCGCTTTGTCATCTAGAGAGGCTAGGTCAGCGACAGGGAGATCAAAAGTTGAACGGAACTCAGTGATATCACGATATAAGTGTTGGTAAAGTTCCGTTGAAAGTAGGGTAAATTGCATGTCATTGCCTCATGAATAAAAGTTGCGGCAGATGATAACAAACAATGCCTATTTCAGTCATGATCAATTCAATTTTTCCGCGCGGTTAAGCTTGTAGGTAAGCACTAGAATTGCGATATATAACACACTGCCGCCCAATGCGACCATATTCCAACCACCGTGTTGCCAGCAATAGATTAAGTAAAACCCACCAAGACTACCGCCAGCGTAATAGTGAACAAGATATAAAGCCGTCGCACTGGCTTTTGCTTGTTGTGCTTTCGAGCTAACCCAGCCATACGCCAATGAGTGAGTAAAGAACGCGCCGCCACTGATCAAGATAAGCGCAATAAACATTGCATAGAGATTTGGAATGAGTGCAGTGAGCATTCCGATTAAACTGACTACCGTGCCTAACACAATGCCGCTGGTGGAATTAAAGCGTAGGCTCCATTGGCCGCTAAGTTTAGAAGTTAAGGTGCCAGTTAAATAACAAAGAAAGATAAGCGATACTAGGCTCACAGGAAGCGAGAAAGGTTCACCGACCAAGCGAAAGCCCATTACGGTATAAAGGTTAACAAACAAGGCAAAGTTTAACCCGCCAATTAACATTGCAAACCATAGTCTAGGGGTTTGTAAGTGATGCATGGAATCTTTTAAATGACTAGATAACGAAGTCTGTTTAGCGACAAAGTTTTTCTGCGCAGGCACCCAAAGTGTCACCAATATTGCGATGGCAAGACTAAACAACGCCATGCCAATCACCGCAGTTTGCCAGCCAAGCCATTCACCAATCATTCCGCCATAAATCCTGCCGGTAATTCCGCCTAATGAATTGGCACCAATATACGAACCTACCGCGAGCAAAAATACTTTAGGGCTAAACTCTTCTGCCATGTAGGCCACCGCCACTGAAATATAACCTGCCAAGGCAACTCCCATTAAAGCTCGCGAAGCAATTAATAGCCCGAGCTGATCGGAAAATAAAATACACAAACCAACAACAGGTGAGGCATACAAGCTGAAAAGCATGATCTTGCGCCGACCGATCTTCTCAGAGTAAATCGCCCAAGGTAGTAGAGATAAAGCTAGTGTCAAAGTTGCAGCCGCTAAAACCCAGTTAACATGCGCTGCAGTGACTTGATAATGCTCAGCAATCAAAGGTAGTAAAGGTTGGAATAAGTACAAATTGCAGAACGAAATAAATGAGCCAATGAAAAGCCCAAAGGTGACTTTTTTCAGTGATTTTGGATTGTCGTTATCTACTGGCTCGTGCTGCGTCGAGTCATTTATTGATAAGTCTGCATGTTTTTGGAGAGAGGTAGACGACATTAACGGCACTCAAGTGAGGTAGATAACAGAATTTTACCAATAGCCATGCTATATATAAAATATATTAAATTAATAGTCTCTATCTGTTTTTGATCTGGATTGTGAGTGAGTGTTCTGTTCACCGGTGTCATTATAGAATCAGGAAAGCAATGCATAGGAAAGTTATGAATACCAAAGCATTAAAGTACTTTGTCACCATCGTAGAAATGAAAAGTTTCAGCCGAGCTTCTGAGGTTTTGCATGTTGCGCAGTCGGCCTTGAGCGTTTCAATTAAAAAGCTTGAACTATCAATAGGCTTAACGCTGTTACACCGTCACGATAAAGGCGTGCAATTAACCGATGAGGGTATGCGTTTATATAAACATGCCAAAGAAATACTACAGAAACTCGATGATGCAGAACTTGAAATGCAAGAGCTAAAAGGCTTAGTTAAAGGCGAAGTGAGACTAGGTGTACCTAGCATGATGGGCTCTTATTTCTTTCCGGATATTTTGATGGCGTTTAAACAGCAATATCCAGATTTAAAATTGACTATCATTGATGCTGGCACGCAATCAATTCGTAAAATGTTGTTAGATGGCGAGCTAGATCTTGGTGTGATCCTCAATGAAAACGTACCGGATTCTCTGGCAATAGAGCCATTAGTGGAAGATGAAATGTTAGTGGTGGTAAGCCCTGAACATGAGTTTGCCTCTAAGCGTTCGATTTCTATCACCGAGTTCTTTTCTCAAGAATTAATCATGTTTAAGAAAGGCTACTTTCACAGAGAAATGGTCGACAAATTATGCATTGAGCACGGCTTTGAACCGAACATTTCTATTGAAACTAATTTGATCCCGATGATTCTGAAAGTGGTACAGAAAGATTTTGCGATTGGGGCATTATTGAAATTAGTCACCGAGCAGGAAAGAGGTGTGATAGGCATTCCATTTGATCAACCTATCACGCTGAAAATAGGCATGGCCTGGCGGAAAACTGGGTATTTGTCGGTGGCGGATAAAGCCTTTATGGAATTCACCAAGCAAGCTTTACCCGCCGCGATAGGCCGAGAAAAGTAAGAGGTACAAGCCTAGTCGATATATTCTTTATGTACTCGACGAGTAATACCGGTAAACAAGGTGTAGGGAATCGTATCGCAGCAGTCGGCAACTTCAGCTGCTTTTACGTTCTTGCCCCATAACTCGACGGTAGAGCCGATTTCAGCATTTGGAATGTCTGTTAAGTCTACCGTCAGCATATCCATCGAAACACGTCCCACAAGCTGGGTACGAACGCCATTGACCATCACTGGTGTACCGTCTTTCGCATGTCTTGGATAACCATCAGCATAACCAATCGCAACTGTGCCTATCTTCATCTCACGTTCACAACGATACCTTTCACCATAACCAACGGATTCGTGCGATTTCACTTCACGTATTGCGATAATTTTTGAGGTCAGCGTCATCACTGGGATCAGTTGTTCTGAAGCGGAATTTGAATGTGAAAGTGGATCTGCGCCATACAGCAAAATACCCGGTCGAGTATAACCACTAAATTGATCACTATGACTTGATGGATGCGCTAACGTGGCGGCGCTATTGGCAAAGCTGCTTGCTTGAGCTTTCAACTGAGAAAAAGTCGTTTCACAGGTTTGTAGTTGGCTTTGTGTCATCGATTTATCGAGTTCATCGGCGCAAGCAAAATGGGTCATGTGAATGATATTATTGACTTGCGGCAACGCGTTTAATTGCTCAAAAGCCGCAGGGTAGTCTTGTGGCGAAAACCCTAAACGATGCATGCCGCTATCAAGCTTTAACCAAATCATAAATTGAGAAGATTGAGGTTGGCGTTTAATCGCTTCAATCTGTGCTTGGCTATGAACGGCTGTCCAGAAGTTATGTTGCTGAATAAGTTCAAGTTCAGACTCTTCAAAAAAACCTTCTAACAAAAGAATGGGTTGTTTGATGCCGGCTTCGCGTAACTCAATCGCTTCTTCAATACAGGCCACGCCAAAGGCATCCGCTTCTTGTAGCGCGTGCGCCAATTTTATCGCGCCATGACCATAAGCATCGGCTTTGATGATCGCTACCGCTTGTGAGTTCGGAGATTGCGCTTTCGCCACGCGGTAGTTATGTTGAAATGCAGCAAGATCAATGCTTGCTTTGGTTGGTCTAGCCATAGTAGCGCTCGATAGATAAGCCTTCAGGATTAATATCCGGCTGTTTGTTATTGATTATATCTGCTACGAATTTGGCAGAGCCGAGTGACATTGTCCAGCCTAAAGTGCCGTGACCAGTATTCATGTATAGATTGGAGTACTTAGTACCACCGAGTATTGGCGTGCTGTCCGGCGTCATTGGACGTAGTCCACACCAAAAATCTGCTTTGGCGACATCGGCTGCGCCTGGGAACATGTCTTGAATAACAAAATCAATACTGGCTCGGCGTTTGAGCGGGCGCTCTAAGTTAAACGATGCAATTTCTGCAGTACCACCGACTCGAATGCGATCTTCAAAACGCGTAACTGCTACTTTATACGTCTCATCCATAATGGTCGATTGGGGCGCACGTGATTCATCTTCAATCGGTAGGGTGAGTGAATAACCTTTGATTGGATAAATAGGCAAATCGATTCCCAGTGGTTTCATCAATTTAGGCGAGTAACTCCCTAGAGCGCAGACAAATGTATCGGCCTTAACGACGCCTTTATCAGTTTTCACGCTAACGATTTTACCGTTTGATTCTACTAAGTGTTCAATATTGGTATTGAGCATAAACGTCACGCCAAGCGCTTCACATTGTTTGGCAAGTTCGGTAGTAAATTTATAACAATCGCCGGTTTCATCACCGGGTAGACGTAAACCACCGACAAACTTATCTTTTACATTCGCAAGGGCGGGCTCATGTTCAATGCAACCTTGTATATCTAAAGCTTGATGAGGAATGCCTAATTGCTCAAGAACCGCGATATCTTTTTGCAGCGCATCAATTTGTTTTTGCTTGCGGAATAACTGCAATGTGCCTTTTTGACGTCCATCGTAGTTAAGGTTGAGCTCTTTACGAAGATCAACAAAGCAATCGCGACTATATTCAGCGACACGTAACATGCGAGCTTTGTTAGTTTGGTAGCTTTTGGTGTTGCAGTTAGCCAGCATTTTGCTCATCCATGCAAGGGTATAGCCATCAAGCTCTTTCATGTTGATCATAAATGGCGATAAATCTTGCATCATCCAACCAATCGCTTTGAAAGGCACTCCCGGAGCCGCCCAAGGAGAACTGTATCCCGGAGAGATCATGCCAGCATTACCGTGGCTCGTTTCTTCTGCGACATGGCTTTGTCTATCAATTACCGTCACTTCATGGCCAGATTTCGCCAAGTACCAAGCTGTTGTGACACCAAGTACACCACCACCTAAAATTGCTACTTTCATGATCTTCCTTAAATAAGCTCGATAACAATGTATAAAACCAAGTCTATTCCAAAATAAGGAGAATGGTGCTTTGTAGTTTTTAAAAGTGCAGTGTTAAATGCTGGTAATGTTGCATTTTTGTAGCACATAAATTATTAAATTTTGACGATTTATAAAGTGAGATTTGAGTCAAACTTATTTGAAATTTTAAGCAAACAGGATACTGAACCAGTGTTAATGAATATCAATTCTAGTGAAGTTGATAAAATTATCAGGTAAAATTGCTTTATATTTAGTGGGTTAGACGTTATTTACTATCAATGTAGGAGCAATATATGAAGCAATGGTTGTTTTTAGGTGTCGCGATTGTGTCTGAAGTTATTGCTACTTCGGCGATGAAATCCAGTGAAGGCTTTACCAAGCTAATTCCGTCGTTAATCGTGGTTTTTGGCTATGTAGCAGCGTTTTATTTTTTATCTTTAACCTTAAAAACCATTCCGGTAGGCATTGCCTATGCTATTTGGGCGGGTCTCGGCATTGTGCTGATTGCCGCAGTAGGCTGGATGGTTTTTGGTCAGAAGTTGGATCTACCGGCAATACTCGGTATGGGGCTGATTTTACTAGGCGTATTTGTGATTAATGTATTCTCAAAAGCTGGTGGACATTAATTTGATCTTTTCCTAAGCCAGTTTCGTAGAGTCATGGATGAATCTAAAACAAGGACGTTGTATGACATTATCCAAATGCATTTCTAGAGTACTCCCGCTTTTCACTGCGCTACTTCTGACAGGCTGTTTAGGCATGCCGAAATCCGTCACTCCCATTCAAGAGTTTGATGTAAACCAATACCTAGGCACATGGTATGAAATCGCTCGTCTCGATCACTCCTTTGAACGTGGTTTAACACAAGTCACCGCTGACTACTCATTAAAAGAAGACGGCGGCGTTAAAGTCATTAACCGTGGTTATTCAGCCGAAAAGGGCGAGTGGCAACAAGCGGAAGGCAAAGCATATTTTGTTAACAAGCCCAATGAAGGCTACTTAAAAGTCTCGTTCTTTGGGCCTTTCTACGGATCATACGTGATCTTCTACCTAGAACCCGCAGGCCAATACGCCTTTATCTCCGGCCCCGATCACGATTACCTTTGGCTACTATCCCGAACCCCAACCGTCGATGATTCAGTCAAACAGCAATTCATTAAAATGAGCCAACAGAAAGGCTTTGATGTCAGTGAGTTGATTTTTGTAGAGCAGGGGAATGGTTTAAATTAGAAAATCTGAGTTCCAACAAAAAACCTTGCCCCAAATCTCTCCAGGGCAAGGTTTATAATTTCAAATCTAACGACTTACTAGATAATACGAGCGCGGAAGGTTTTGCCTTTCATCTTACCGTTTGAAATCTTCTTCAAGGCTTGTTTGGCGATGCCTTTTTCAACTGCAACATAAGCGCGCATATCGAATAAGTGGATTTTACCAACGCGTTTGCCGTCTACGCCGTTATCCCCACCAGTGAGTGCGCCTAGAATGTCACCAGCACGGACTTTTTGTTTTTTGCCGCCATCAATTTGAATGGTCGCCATTTTAGATTCAAACGGAGTGTCAGTTAGCACGCTGTCTGAAGGTAGGGTCGATGGTGAAATCTCAATGTCCATGTACTCATCAATTTGAGCCACTTTAAACATTTCTTTTTCCGCAAATAAGCTAAATGCCATGCCTTTACTACCGGCGCGGCCAGTACGACCAATACGGTGTACGTGAACTTCAGCATCACGTGCCAGTTGGAAGTTAATTACCGCATCTAGGTTTTCAACATCAAGACCACGAGCCGCCACATCGGTCGCTACTAGAATAGAAGCACTCTTGTTAGCAAAGCGTAGTAGGGCTTGGTCACGATCACGTTGTTCTAAATCACCGTGTAGGGCGATCACATCAAAACCTTTGTAGTGCAGTTCATCGGCTACTTCTTGCGTTTCACGCTTGGTGTTACAGAAGATCACTGATGATTCAGGTTTGTGTTGCAATAGTAGAATCTGAGTCGCTTTCAAGCGGTCTTCAAATGAATTGGTTTTATAAAAGAACTGAGAAATGCTTGAGTTAGTGTGTTGGCTTTCTACCTTCACAAGCTCAGGGTTACGCATGATGCGGTTAGCGATCTTTTTAATTTCCGGTGGGAAAGTGGCGCTAAATAGCAAAGTTTGACGATCGCTTGGCGCTTGTTCAATGATGGCATCTAATGCGTCTTGAAAGCCCATGTCTAACATGCGGTCGGCTTCATCAAGTACTAGAGTATTCAGTTCTGATAAATCAATACGGCCTTTATCTAGGTGATCAAGAATACGACCCGGCGTACCCACTAAAATGTGCGCGCCGTGTTCTAGTGAACCAATCTGCGGGCCAAATGGCATGCCGCCACAAAGTGTGAGTACTTTAATGTTGTGAATGCTGCGTGCCAGTTTGCGGATTTCTTTTGCAACTTGGTCTGCCAGTTCACGAGTCGGGCAAAGCACCAAAGATTGCACACGAAAACGCTTCACGTTCAAGTTAGCTAATAAGCCTAAGCCAAATGCCGCGGTTTTACCTGATCCTGTTTTACCCTGGCCAATCACATCTTTGCCAGCAATCATCAATGGTAGGCTATCGGCTTGAATCGGCGTCATAGATTCATAACCTAGTGAGGTTAAGTTTTCGATTAGTGCAGGATCTAATGCAAGGCTAGAAAAAGCAGTATTTGCAGGTGCTTTGTTTGTAGGAGAATCTGTAGTCAAAATGGTTTCCTTAAAGGAAGAGCAAGCACATCTTCGGCTTACTCTATAAATTTGTATTCCCTTGGTACTTGAAGTCGAGGCTCCAGTTTTCGAGGGATAGGGTTTAGCTGTTATAAATTTTGTCGAAGTTGGCGGCGTTCCATCCTGCCATCATACGGTCGCCGATCTTCAAAACGGGTACGCCACGTGCGCCCATCGCTTCAAGTTCTTTGCGTCCGCGTTGCATTTTGGCATTACACAAACGGTACTTAATGCCTTTTGAATCTAAATACATTTTAGCGGCTTTACAGTGTGGGCATTTGTCACCCACATATAAGACTACTCGTTTCATAGTGATTATCTTTTTATACTTTTATTAAATTTGTGTCTTTATCAGTTGATATAGTTGAGAAGACTACTTGGCTTTAAACAGATAAGGGAAAAGCTGCTGCCTTTCTTGTTCCGTTAAGCCTTCTACCCGAGCGATATTGGTATCTGGAATCGCTTCTGGGTTTGGATAATGTTTTACCGCTTTTTCCATGCTTTCTTCACGAATAAGATGAAGTACGGGATAGGGCGCGCGGTTAGTTAAGTTTTCAGCATCATCAGGATCGGCACCCGCGAAACAATAATCAGGGTGGAAGGTTGCCACTTGGAATGTGCCTTCCCATTGTTCTTGTTTAATCAGTGCGTCAATCCAATCTAAGAAGAAATTATAGTCGTCAAAATCTTGTAGCATGTGAGGAATGACAACTAATGTGGTTTCTAATTCTGAAACTGGCGTATTGACGAGCGTGGTGAATTCTTGAAAAACATCTTCTAATAATGCTTCTTCTACTTCCGCTTTCGAAACCATGATCTTAATTTGCTTATTGCGTTGCGGCTTGGCTGCAAAAGGGCATAAGTTCAAACCGATCACCACATCAAGTAACCACTGTTCAACTTGTGATTCAATTTCTTGATGGCTAGGAAGAGACGAAGAGGGAGCTGACATTGGAATTTTCACACTGGTTATTGATAAGAGATGCATTGGCGGCGGATTCTAACATATAACTGTCTCGCAAATTGGATCTTTTTAAAGGTATAATCACCGCAAAGATTACGTCGTAAAGAGAGCATCATGGCAAAACTGACACTACAAGAGCAAATGCTTAAAGCAGGCTTGGTAAGTAATAAGAAATTAGAGAAAGCGAAGAAGTCATCGAAAAAATCTCGCGTTCAAGCTCGTGAAGCAAGAGAAGCGGTTGAAGCGAACAAAAAAGCGCAACTTGAGCGTGACAAAGCGTTAAATGCTGAGCAGAAAAAACAGCAATTAACCAAAGAATTGAAAGCACAAGTGAAGCAATTAATTGAAATGAACCGTATTGAAATTTCCGACGGTGATATCGGTTATAACTTCACAGACGGCTCATTAGTGAAAAAGCTTTATGTTGATAAGCCAACACAAGACCAATTAACCAAAGGTCGTTTAGCGATTGCTCGTTACCTAGAGGGTTACGCGATTATTCCGGCAAGTGTGGCAGATAAAATCTTCCAACGTGATGAAGAAAGCATTGTATTGAATAATGTTTTGACTCAAGAAGAGCAAGATGAGGATGATCCATACGCAGACTTCGTGGTTCCTGATGATTTGATGTGGTAATCCACTTTAAAATCGAAGTAAACGATGAAATAAAAGGCAGATGAAATAGAGCAGTAATAGCTTTGTTTTATCTGCCTTTTTTGTTTGCGTTAAGAATACTAATCAGCATATTTGTTGCATTATCTAAGCGGTCATATTGCTTGGCTTTCCCTAATACCCGCATGCCTTGTATTTGAGTGAGGATTAAATCGGTCAGACTCGATATATCGATACTGTCACTCAATTGTCCTTGCGCTTTAGCATGGCTCAAACAGTTTGTGACCCCGTCACTTAAATGAGTAAATAAACACTTTCCTGTGACTTGAACATCTTGATCTCGGTTAGCGTGCTCAAGCAGGGCATTTTGAATGAAACAGCCGAATTTTTGGCTTTTTTGAAGGTTGGAAAATTTCAGTAAAAAATCCGTTAAGGTTTCCAAGTTAGCATTGGAGTCAAAAAGCGGCTTAGCTGCTGGCTTAGAAATGTTTTCAAAGTAGTAGTTGAGGGCATTGATATATAAAGCGTGCTTATCACCAAAAGTGTTATAGAGACTAAAACGATTGATGGCTAAGTGTTCAACAAGATCTGATATAGAGGTATTGGCGTAGCCTTGCTGCCAAAATAGTTGCATGGCCTCTACTAATTTCTCGTCTTTATCAAAATTACTTCTTCTTGCCACGAAGCGACTCGCCTATTTATTGCCTAAGATAGTTACGAATGTAGCAAGAATCTAATCGACGTTAAAGAAGTTGTTGACTGATCGTTTAGTTATTCGCTAAGTTATATCTAAACGAACGTTCAGAAAAGGAAGTCACTAATGAAAATATATGAATTTGCTGCCAACCCAAGCTCACGCCGTGTTGGGATCTTCTTGAAGGAATTAGGCGTAGAAGTTGACCGTGTTCAACTTAATGTTCGTGAAGGGGAGAATTTAACGCCGGAATATCAAGAAAAAAGTGTCAACGGCAAAGTGCCAATGTTGGAGCTTGATGATGGTACTTGTATCAGCGAGACCATTGCGATCTGTCGCTTTTTTGCTGAACATCAAAATGATACATCACTGTTTGGCACTACTCCGGCTGAAAAGGGCTTGGTGGAAATGTGGCAGCGAATTGTCGAACTTGATGGTCTGCATATGGGGTTTCAAGCTTTCCGTAATTTATCTGGTGTTTATGGTGACCGAGAGCGCTGTGTCGAAGCATGGGGTAATGAGGCAAAGTTACGCGTAGAAGAGTTTCTACCGAAATTAGATAAGCAGTTAGCTAAGAATCAATATATCGCAGGTGAGCGTTTTAGCATTGTGGATATTACAGGGTTTCTTTTCGTCGGTTTTGTGTGCGAGAAAGCGTTGGAGATTAAAGCGCTCGATAGCTATCCGAATATTCAAACTTGGTTTAGTAAAGTATCGGAGCGCCCTGCGTTTCAATAACCAGTTTATTCATTAATCGATAGTGCACGCCTTTAACTAAAGCGTGCACTACTATTTTTATGATTAACTCACTTCAGCGGACTCTGAGCTTTGCTTCTCTTTCCATTCCTTTAATGCTTGCTGCATTTCTTGTTCATTTTTTAAAACTTTCCCCAGCGCATCATCGGGTTTCTTCGGTAAGGTTAAACCACATGAAACCAATGTCGCGGTGAGTTGCTCAACGGCAAGATGAGGCACGTAAATTAAATCTTCTTCTTTTTCAAAGCGAACGTAACCGTTAGAAAGGTTAATCGCCTGAGGAACGAAAACCACACGATAACCTTCTTCTGGCACAGGGTAAAATTCACCATCTGGGCCTAGAAACATTTCACCATTTTGATTTGGGATCATCCAGGTTGGCCCAAGATCAAACACGATTTCTTTTGAATTAGGGCCAGACCACGAACGGCTGAACGCAGGCTTTTTGAAAGGTGATTCTTCTGAGGTCAACGCTTCCATAATTTGCTTGGTAGAGTTATGAATGATGCCGAAGCCTGGAATGCGGTCGATAGTTTTTTCTGATAACCAAGTGTAAAAACGCTGCTGTAAATTACCATCAAAGATAATACCGACGATGAACATTAAAACGATGGCTGCCATTAAGCCAAAGCCCCATATATCGCTTAGCGTTTGGTGTAGGCTTTCTGGTAGAAAGTAGCTTGCGGTTTTATCCATAAAGCGAACCACAGCGTTAACGACCCAGCTGGCGATCACCAAAGGGATCACAAATAACATGCCTATTTTTATTTTTCGAATAATCAGTTTCTTCATTAATAAATCTCTTACACGTTGACTCTATGGGTTGTGATAGTCGTTAGTGATAATTTCACACCTAACCAGCATTAAGCATATCTAGTTCTTGCAGCCTAATGTAACCTCTGCGTTAATAACATGAAATAAATAGAAAAGTGAGAGCAGGCAATATGTCACATAGCTTTTTGATTGAACAGTGGGATTTTTCTACCCAACCAGCGAAATTGGTTGAACCTAAAGAACCGGTCGATATGCTGCAAGAGAATCATTGGTATCATTGTCAGCGTGAAGCCGGAGCATTACGTGAATGGTTGTTAGACAATGAGTTTGAATCTGGCGTGGTAGATAGCCTGCTTGCTGATGACACGCGTCCACGCTTTGAGCTATTTGAAGATCAGTCGTTTTTACTCATTATGCGTGGCGTGAATTTGAATGAAGGCGCAATGCCAGATGACATGCTGAGTGTGCGCATTCTTTGGCATAAAGGCACGTTAATCTCGACCCGTAAAATATCCTCTAAAGCCATTACCAGTATTCGCAATGCACTAGGTGAACAAAAAGGGCCGAAAAGTACCGCTCGCTTATTATTAGCGATTATCGAAGGTTTAAATCAAAACATCGCCGGTTTCTTGAATGAGGTAGAAGAGCAGTTATTTGAAATTGAAGAAGGTGATGGTAAAAACAGTGACCTACATGTTATTCATAAACGTCTATTAAAGCTTCGCCGTTTTATGAAACCTCAGCGTTATGCCCACGATGATTTCTTAGAAGTTGGCCACCCAGAAATGGAAGAGGTCGAACTTAAAATGCGTAACGCACTGGATACCGTGATTCGGATTAATGAATCGATTGATTTTTATATTGAACAGATTCAGTTGATCAAAGCGGACATCGAGCAAGAACAAGCGGAGAAGATGAACCGTAATACCTATTTATTCACTGTGATTGCAGCGATATTTCTACCGGTCAGTTTCTTAACCGGTTTATTAGGCATTAATGTTGGTGGCATCCCCGGTGTTGATAATCCATTGGCGTTCTTTATCTTTTGCGCAGGACTAGGTGTGACGTTTGTACTGGAATTTATCTTGTTACGCTGGTTGAAGTTCTTTTAGTTTCCGTACCTTCGCCGAGTCATTAACGCAGGTTCCGTTGCCTGCGTTATTTATTTCTAAATGGTTGTGACAACATTTTGAGTAGTGATTGCTCTTTGGCTGAGCGGAATAGGTTAATCCCAATTGTCATCTTTTCATGGCCATCTTTCGGTTGGCTAATATAACTACCAAACCAACGATCCCAAATGGATAAACAAAACCCGTAGTTGCTATCGGTTTCATTGCGATGAATAGAATGGTGAACTCGGTGCATATCTGGCGTGACAATCAATTTTCTTAATCGATCATCAGTGCGATAAGGTAAGGCTACATTGCTGTGGTTGAACATCGCACTGGCGTTGAGTATCACTTCGAACACAAAGACGGCTAGGGGAGAAATCCCGAACGCGGCAATTGTTGCGAGCTTAATCAGCATTGAAAGCCAAATCTCGATGAAATGAAAGCGTGAGCCAGTAGTGACATCGATATCTTGGTCAGCATGATGGACGCGATGTAAGCGCCAAAGCAGCGGGACTTTATGAAATAGACGGTGTTGCCAGTAAATCACCATATCTAATAAGAGCAAGCCGCATACTAGGTTTAACCATGCAGGAATATTGAGCCAATGAAATAATCCAATGTGGTTGTTCTGCACTAGGTAGGAAAAACTGACCGCGAGTATTGGCAGAGTGAAAGGCAGTAGAAAGCTATTTAAAAACACCAAACCTAAGTTATTGGCCCAACGGTAGAGCTTAGGTTGGCTAAGAGTTTTTTTCGGTCGCTTGATTTCCCAAACCGCCATGATCACCAGCACTAGAGTAAATACGCTAATACGAATCAGTGATTGTTGTGACATCAATAGTTCTGACATGGTTTGGTCTCGTTTTTATTGCGTTCATTGTGAATCATTAGACAGTATATGTATCGGCAAACTTTCAAATAAGAACAAGATCACTGGTTTTGAGTGAATAGCTTTACAATTTGATGAGTTAACTCTACATTGAAGCCAATCTTAGCGCATCGAAATATTTATAGTTTCTTTGCCTTATGAATTTTATTAGTCGGGGAGCCAGTAGGCTGAGATCACTTAGGTGAGACCCGTTGAACCTGATCTGATTAACATCAGCGTAGGGAACTAATACCAACGTGTTGAGCATTCTAATTTCATCTCTACATGTGTATTACTTCTGTGCGCTAAAAGGAAGTAATGTATGCCTCAATCAACTTTTGCCTCGCCAAACACTTCGAATATTCCTAATGTACTGACCATCGCAGGATCTGACTCTGGTGGTGGGGCTGGCATTCAAGCTGATATTAAAGCGATCTCTGCAACGGGTAGTTTTGCTTGTTCTGTTATTACTGCACTCACCGCGCAAAATACTCAAGGCGTAGATGCCATCTTTCCGGTTTCAGCTGAATTTATTGGTCAGCAATTAGATTCTATTTTTTCAGATATTAATATCTCTGCGGTAAAGATCGGTATGCTCAATGATAGTGATGTGATTGAAGTGATTGCTGAAAAGTTAGCGCACTATAACTTAATGAATGTAGTGTTAGATCCAGTCATGGTGGCCACTAGCGGTGACCCATTAATTCAACCTGCCGCGATTCAAACGCTAAAAGAAAAGCTCATTCCATTAGTAGACTTAATCACCCCAAATTTGCCCGAAGCTGGATTATTGATTGGGGAGCCTGAACCAAAATCAGAGAGTGAAATTGAAGGTTTTATTGAGAAGTTAAAAGCTCATTCAGAATTGCACAAAGTCGATATTTTATTAAAAGGCGGGCATTTTAAAGGAGAGGAAAGCCGAGATTGGCTTATTCAACGAAATCAAACTGCGGTCTACACGCATCAACGTATTGCGACCAAAAATACTCACGGAACAGGCTGTACACTTTCTTCTGCGATTGCTTCTTATTTGGCGCAGGGCTTTGATCTAACAGAAGCGATTGGACATGCTAAGCAGTATTTATCGAATGCACTGACTCATGCCGATGAGCTGAATGTGGGTAAAGGATCGGGTCCAGTTCACCATTTTTATACCTCAGCTGATAAGTAACTAGCGACTAAATAACTAGAGGCTAAGTAGCTAGAGTTTTAGTAACTAAAGACTTAACTACTCTTTGTTGGATTCAGGCGGCAGCGTTTGTTGCCGTCTTTCTAACAATTTAGCACCACCACGGTAAACGAATAGCGACCATAGAATCAGCGCGCAACCAATCACTTTTCCTGCCGGCATATCATCGCCATAAAACACCACACTTAATGAACTCGCCCATACAGGTTCTAAAATCATAATAATGGCCGCATTGCCCGATGTGGTGAGCTTTTGCCCCATAGTTTGCATTACATACCGTAAGCTGGTGGCGAGAATAGTACTTAATGCTACCCACATCCAAGTTTCATTGGTGATTTGATCTGGCCATTGCTCTAACAAAAGTGAAGCAATGGTTCCGACTGTACCGACAACAAAAAGTTGAATACAAGCTAACGCCAAACTTGGAACGCTTTGGGCATACTTAGCATTAAAATTAAAATGAAAGGCCAGTAAGACAGCAGATACTAAAAACCAAATTTGACTAGGTGAATGTTGATAGCCGTTAGACAAAGATAAAAAGCCTAAGCCCAATACAGCAAAAGGCAAAGAGATCCAAAACATGCGGATTGGTTTTTGTTTAAAGAGTAACCAACCAACAAGTGGAGCAAATAACATGGCGAGGCTAGAAATAAATGCCCCTTCAGCTAGTGTGTCGGTGACCGAAATGGCAGTCACCCAAGTTAATAGGGCGCATGACATTAATACACCCACACTCGCAGCATTAATAATTTGACCGCGAGTTAAAGCCATTAATTGTTTATAGCAAAAAGGAAGTAAGAATAACGAGGCAGCGACAAAGCGTGTTCCGATAAAAGCAAAAGGAGGAAGCCCCATAATAGCTTGCTTGGAAAAAATCCAACCGAGTCCGGCAAATATGGTGGTTAAGATTAAAAATATCGTTGCTTTGGCTTCTTGAGTCATACAGAACGCACCATGATAGAAGGTAAGTGATCAGATTAGCATTACTCAATACGCGAATCTGCTGGTAGCGTGGAATTTTAAAATTAAAAACCCTTAACCGAGTTTTATCACCATGATAACGGTTAAGGGTTATTGACGAGATGAAAGATTAAGCTTTAGTACGTAAACCTAGCTCAATTTCACCAGCATTTGGATTGTTGAAGGTATCAACATCCATTTCATTTTCAGATTTAGCAACAATACAAGTTACAACACTATCACCGGTAATGTTAACCGCAGTACGGATCATATCGAGTAGACGGTCAACACCCATGATAAGTGCAATACCTTCTAGTGGTAGACCAACTTGGTTAAGAACCATTGCTAGCATGATAAGCCCAACACCCGGAACACCTGCTGTACCCACTGAAGCTAACGTTGCCGTTAAGATCACAGTGACATAATCACCAAGACTTAAGTCAACATTGAATGCTTGTGCAATAAAGGCTGTCGCAACACCTTGCATGATCGCAGTACCATCCATGTTGATGGTTGCGCCAAGAGGAACAGTGAACGAAGCAATTTTATTACTAACACCTAGACGATGAGTGGCCGTTTCCATAGTCACTGGAATGGTTGCATTAGAAGAAGCGGTTGAGAATGCAAACATAATCGCATCTTTCATCTTCTTCCAAAATACAATTGGGTTTAGACCAGAAAGCACTTTCAATAGCACGCTATAAGTAACAAATGCGTGGATAAGTAGAGCGCCAACTAGAACTAGGAAGTAAGCGGCTAGGTTGCCTATTGCTTCTAAACCAAGGCCAGTAAACAGTTTACCCATTAAGAAGAAGATACCGTAAGGAGCAACTTCCATCAAAATAGTCACTAGCTTCATGATGACAGCATTAACGTCGTTGAAGAAGTTACTTACGCGTTGACCAGCTTCACCAGCAAGGCTAATCGCAATACCGAATAACACAGCAAATACGATAACTTGTAACGTATTGCCTTGAGACATTGCCGCCATTGGGTTGCTAGGGAACATGTTAACGATAACTTGACCTAGTGATGGTGCTTCTGCCGTACTAAATGATGCTGCTGAGGTTAGATCAGCACCAGAACCAGGTTGGAAGAAGATGCCCATTACCAATGCTAGTGTAATCGCCACTGCGGTTGTCGTAATGTAAAAAGCAAGAGTCTTACCACCTAGACGACCTAGGGTAGTGATGTCTTTTAATGAACTCGTACCACAAACTAGAGAAACAAAGACAAGAGGGATAACTAGCATTTTTAAGCTAGCAATAAAGATTTTGCCACCGACATCGAATAGACCATTGACGATATATCCATCAATGAATTCATTACCAGATAGGAAGGTGCGAATTAAAAATCCACATAGAATACCGGCAAACATGCCGAATAGAATTTTGCTCGTAAGTGAGCGTTTGGTTTTGTTGTTGTCGTTCGTCATGAACTGATCTCCATATGAATACTTTGTACAACTTGCAAAGTGAACCGGAGATTAGCAGAACTTTGAAAGATCTGGCTTGATTTGTAACAAACCATGTTCGTTTAGCGTGATGCTTGTCACGTTTATCGGCTGATTTGTGTCTAAATGGTGAATATGATAGCTGTTTAATGTTCTATTCATCAGCATGATGGTAACAAATTATTCTTATCCTGTTGCTTATTTTAGGGGTTATAACTGCTGTAAGTGCAATGTATAGCGGATATTATGATATGACTTATTTGAAAGTAGCAACGACTTATAACTGACTAATAAAGTGAAGAATATGGATAAGAAAGGAAAATGAATGGCTAAAAAAGCGCTGACTTCTATTTTATGCTGACTTCTAGTTTATAAAGAAGAAGCCAGCGTTATATCTATTTGTAAAATGATCTACTGACTAAATGAGATTAGTCACGAAGGATCATCTGATCACGCTCTGGGCCAACGGAAACCATGCTCACAGGTACGCCCATCAGTTCTTCAATACGAGTCACATAATCTTGCGCGGCTTGTGGTAGGTCCGCAAAGCTGCGACAACCTGTGATGTCTTCATTCCAACCTTGCATGTTTTCATACACAGGGCTTAACGCAGCCGTTTGTGGCCAGATTGGATTTTCAGAATATTCACCGGCGTAGGCGACACAGATTTTAAGATCCTGCATGCCTGATAGACAATCAATCTTAGTTAGGGCAATTTCTGTCGCCGCTTGCAGTTCAACACCGTTACGCGTGGCGACGGCATCAAAGTAACCCATATCACGAGGACGACCGGTGACTGCGCCATACTCATTGGCACTTTCGCGGAAATTATCTTGCTCTTCCATTGCTGTCACCAGAGTACCCGTACCAACCGATGAGCTGAATGATTTAGCCACTGCAATAACACGCTCAGGACGTAGCGCCGGTAAACCACTGCCAATGCCAGCATAAGCAGCGGTAACATTTGATGAAGTTGTGTATGGGTATTCGCCATAAACTAAATCACGGCCAGCACCAAGTTGCGCTTCAAATAACAGGTTAGCATCTTTAGCTTGCAGCGCTTTAAGTGGTTCTGTGACGTTGCAAATAAATGGACGCCACGCCGCGGTAACTTCAAGCAACCATTCGGTCATTTCACTGGCGGTTTGAGAAAAGTCGCAGCTAGGATATAGCGCTTTAAGTTGCGGCATTTTCCAATCCAGCATGAATTGAATACGCTCTTGCAAAACTTCTGGTTGGTTTAGCCATCCCACTAGAATGCCTTTTTTCATTACGCGGTCGCCATAAGCTGGCGCAATACCTTGGCGAGTAGAGCCGTAAGCCGCATCACCTAGACGCTGTTCTTCTAAGGTGTCTTCCAATGCGTGTAAAGGTAAACATAAGGTCGCACGATCTGAAATGCACAGCTTAACCTCTACGCCAGCAGCTTGAACTTCAGAAATTTCTTCGCTTAACGCAGCAGGGCTAATCACCATGCCAGGGCCTAATACCGCAATACAACTAGGATTAAAAATACCGCTTGGTAGCTGGTGCAACTTAAAGGTTCCATGATCGTTTACCACAGTATGACCAGCATTATTCCCACCTTGGAAACGAATGCTAGCAGCGGCTTCACCTGCTAAAAAATCAACGATGCGGCCTTTACCTTCATCACCCCAGTTTGCACCCACAACAACAATAGACGGCATAATTTGTTCTCCTAATTGGTTAAGGGATCATGCTATGCCTACCGATAAAATAAGAGAAATTAATTATAATTATTGTCTTGATAAGGATCTCATATAGTATTGGTTGGAATGGCAAAAACGGGATGGAATTATGTTAGACATTAATTGGTTAAAAACTTTTGTTACCTTGGCGGAATATAAGCACTTTGGTAAGGCTGCAACGGCGCTGCATATGACTCAGCCGAATGTCAGTTTGCATCTAAAGCAGTTAGAGCAAGCCACCAGTGTTAAGTTAATCGACCGTAATCCATTTCATTTAACCCAAGCAGGGCAACGGTTACTCGAAAGCAGCCAACGTACATTGTTAGAGCTACAAATCTGCCAAGCGGATCTGAATGCGATTAATGATTTAAACCGAGGAACATTAACCATTGCCGCCAGTGATATTATCTCGCGATTACTGCTGATTGAGCCGTTTCAATTGTTTAAAGCAGAATTTCCGGGTATCGATTTCACGCTGTTAAATACCACATCATCGCAAGCTTCAGAATTGGTTAAGAATGCCGAAGCGGATCTAGGCTTTGTGATCGCTCAAAAGCAAAGTCAGCCGTTACACTTTACTGAATTACAACAGATCAAATGGTGTGCACTAGGGCATAACCTTCAACAATGGCAGCAGGAAGCTCTGCAATCTAAAACAGAATCACCAAATGTAGTTGGTAGTGAACCGACCCTCATTCTTTTAGGCCATGACACCCGAACCCGAGATTTGATTGACGAAGCTCTTCCCACATTAAAACTTTCAAATTACCGAATAATGGAAGTAGGGAGTGTTGATGCTCAGATTGATTGGGCGGAAGCCGGTTTTGGAATGGCGATTGTGCCGGCTTTTTCCGTGTCATCAAAAACGAATCTCAGTTCTATCGTGACACCGCTTCCTGATTTTCCAACTACTAGCTTAGGCTATGTAGTACGCCAGAATCAGGTTTTATCGAAAGCGATTAAGCAACTATTACAGTGGGTAAGTGATGAAATAATTCGCGCTCATAAAGATTAATGAACAAAGATAAGATTCAATAGGTTTGTTCAATACAAAGTTGTTCACTTTTTTGCCACTGTTAATTTTGTCGGTTAAATAACGCTTTAATCGATAAAATGATGAACAGATCGCTTATGCATCCTGATTTCCTTCCGCAATAGCTGATTATTACCGTTAAAATTGTCCTCCTTCCTTTTTCTATCATTTAAAGCTTAATTTATCAGTTGCTTAGAGTTTCCTTGAGTGGCTAGATGACTTTGATATGCACCAAAGGCATTTTTGTCTGTCCGCTCGTAAAATTCGTTTTTTCGTTTCTCTTAATTTGAACTGCACTCTAAAAACATTAATTCATAATGCGAATTAACAATCGTTGAAATGTTAATGCTGTGTTTTGATTGTGTTGATTATTGTGTTTTTTGGCTTGATTTTATTTGCTATCAATCACTTTTAGAGCATTTTTCTGAAAAAAATTTGGCTGAAATGAAACTTTTGACTTAAGTTAAGCGCATTCCAGCAAGCACTGATTTTTTATTAACTGTTTTTAATTGGTGTTGGATTTTTAATTAACATATAAATCAATCTATTATGTTTTTATTGTTTGATATTTCACGATAAAAAATAATGGTAGAGACCACGAATTTTTCATAGTCAGTGCCAAATTACGGCGCATATTAACGAAGGTTTTATGATGAAAAAGCAACTACTGTCTACTCTAATCCCTGTACTACTTTTTTCTGCTGCTTCAAACGCTGCTGAAATCTACAAAGCAGAAGATGGCTCTCATGTCGATCTGTATAGCCGTTTAGGTTTTAACATCACAAACAAAGGTACAAACGATCAAGATACACGCGGTGTATTCGATGGCCGTATCGGTTTAAGTGGTGCGCAAACTATTAACGAACATGCAGATGTTATCGGTATGGCGCAATACCAAGTAGGTGCAGCGGAGTACGCTAACTCATTAAATCCTGGTTCTTCAGATTTTACTGCTCGTTATGTTTGGGCGGGTATTGATGGACACGAATATGGTGCAATTAAAGGCGGCCGTGTTGATTCTGGCTTAATCATGTTCACTGACATCGGCGATGTATTCGCAACCTCTGACGTATCAATGGCACGTCAAGCTAGCATGATTGATGCCACGGCAGTACAAGTTTTCCGTCAAGACGGCACACTACAATATCAAAACAGCATTGGTAACTTCGATGTGGCTGCAGCTTACATCTTCGGTAATGATACATCAGCACTAGATTACGGTTACAACGCTGCGGTACGTTACACATTAGATATGGGTGATGCAGGTACATTGGCACCAGTAATTTCATACCAAAAAACTAAAGCAGATGATTCAAACATCAACTCTGATGCTGAATATCAATTCTGGGGTGTGGGTACTCGTTACTACCTAAACAAATTAATGCTTGGTGCCTTGTACTCTCAAGATGAAGTAGACGGCATCTATGCGGGCACCAGTACTGATAAAGTAATGGAATTTACTGCAGTATATGATTTCAATGATGATTGGGCATTCCGTGCTGGTTACCGTAGCTTAGAAAATGATGATGGTGATGAGCTAGAGCTAAAAGACACCACATTCGAAGTGCAATACAAACTGACTAACATGTCTTCAATCTACACTACATACGAGTTACGTAATGGTGAGAATGGCCGTAGCTTAGCTGGCGGTGGTGTTCGTGATACTGGCTTCGGCGGTGACGCAGATGAAAACTTCTACAGCGTAGGTATCCGTTTCGAGATCTAATCTCCAAGCGAAACTATAAAGTAAAATTTAATGAAAAATGCACAGTATCGCTACTGTGCATTTTTTTATGTCCAAAAAGAAAAAAATTATTTAGTACGACAAGGGGGAGGAATAGGGTGGTTATTAAGGGTGATAGGAGCGTCAGAAACAACAAAGCCTGCTCATAATAAGCAGGCTTTGTTTATATTTGGTGGGTCTTGGCAGACTCGAACTGCCGACACCTTGCATGTCATGCAAGTACTCTAACCAACTGAGCTAAAGACCCAAATATATCAGTGTGAAAACACTTTGAGATGGTGCGTCCGAGTGAACTCGAATCACCGACCCCCGCCATGTCAAGGCGGTACTCTAACCAACTGAGCTACGGACGCACATTTCAAAATATTCTGACTGGAATCATGTTTGATTCAGTTTTGAACGCAGAAGATATTAACCATGCAATGTGGTGGTTGCAAGCAGAAAATCAGTGCTTTGCGACTGTTTGTCGACTTTATGGGCTGAGTGTCGTTTTTTTAGGCATATCTTGTTGTGGATAACCTCAAGAGACAGTAATTGAGCTCTGACTCTTGAGGGAATTATACCCAAGTAATTAGGTATATATTGAGCTTATAATCGTCCTTCTAAAGGCAAAATAGTCACCATTTCACCTTCTTTAGCAAACTCAACATGTGGTGGGATTTCAATGATGCAATTAGCTTCACTCATTGAACGTAAAATACCAGAGCCTTGTTTACCGGTGGTGCGCACTTTTAGTTGTCCAAAGTCATCTAAATGGTAAATTCCGCGGGTAAATTCAGTTCTGCCTAAACGTGAAAAAACTTTACTTTCGGTTTCCGCTTTTAATTTCACAGGCTGCCAATTTTTCTCACCTTGCATAAGGCGAAGGGCAGGCTCAACAAAAGCTAAGAACGACACCATGACCGCAACCGGGTTGCCCGGTAAGCCAAAGAATGGCGTGTCATTTATATGACCAAAGGCTAACGGGCGACCTGGGCGCATATTAATTCGCCAGAAGTTAATCTGACCGATTTTATCGAGTACGGCTTTGATAAAGTCGGCATCACCAACTGAAACCCCGCCGGATGAAATGATCGCATCGGCTTGTGCAGTGGCTTCGAGTAGGGTGGATTCTAATGCAGCTTCGTTATCTTCAATGATGCCTAAATCAATCACCTCACAACCGAGTCGCTCAAGTTGCGCCATAACAGTAAAGCGGTTCGAATCATAAATGCAGTGATCGTTTAATGCTTCTCCCGGCGCTTGCACTTCATCGCCAGTTGAAAACACCGCGACTTTTAGTTGAGGATAGACAGGAATATGGCTAATACCTAAAGACGCTAACATGCCGAGTTCTGGAGAAGTAATACGTGTGCCTTGGCTAAAGACAACACTATTTTGAGCAAGATCTTCCCCGGCTTGACGCACATTCTGGCCGACTTTAAATTCAATAATATCGACGGTAAATTTTACAATCTTTGGTGTACCGTTTTCGCTTAACTGACTTTGTTCACGCATGATCACTGTGTCGGCACCTTGTGGCATTGGTGCACCTGTCATGATCTTGGCGGCTTGTCCTGTTTGAATTTCATTGGCGTAGCCACTGCCCGCTAAGATCTCAGTGACGACGTCAAAAGAAGTCATGCCATCGAGAATATCCTGACCACGTAGCGCGTAACCATCCATCGCCGAGTTGCAATAAGCCGGTACATTAATCGGTGAAATTATATCTTTACCTATCACGTTTAAACGAGCTTTGAATAGAGACTGTTGCTCCGTAGTTTTAGGTTGCTTTAGGGTGCTTAAAATCTTATCTAGACCTTGTTCAACCGATAAGAAAGCAGGAGATAAGGTATCGCAAGAAGCGGCTGTGGAAGATTTGGTTAGGTTGTTATCGAGTACGGAGATATTGCTACCTAGTACAAAGCTTTCTACCAATTCACAAATCGCATCGAGATCGTTGATATCAACATGTGGTAACGGCGATTGAATCTCAGCACTATCGGAAGCGATGGCAAATATGTTGTCATCATGTGGATGTAGCCAAGGTTTACCGACGACTTCACGGTGTAGTTCTATTTTAGGGAAAGATAGATTCTTACAGCCTTCGACTAGGATAAAGTCGAGATTTTCGAGATCAAACTGTTCGAGTAATTTGAAAAAATTGGCTTCTTTTTCCGGTGTCTCTGTCATTAAAGCGTGGCGATTACGTGAAGCAATCAGCATTTGTGTCGCACCGGCTTTTCTTAATCTATGGCTGTCTTTTCCCGGTTGGTCAATATCAAAATCATGGTGAGCATGTTTGAATACGCCAATTCGTAAACCTTTTGCGGTGAGCTTAGGTAGCAAGGCTTCAAGTAGGGTAGTTTTGCCTGTGCCGCTGTATGCAGCAAAGCCAAGCACTGGAATTGGAAATGAAGTCATAGAAAAACCTTCTCGTTATATTTGATTTGATGAGCGTTGAGAAAATGTCTTGAGTTGTTCTGGCGTATTTAAGTTGATGAATGTGTCTTTTGCATTCGAAAAATCAACCTTGACCGTATTGCACTCATCATAGAATAGAATGATTTTACGTTCGCCACGCTCTAAAAAGGCATGCAGCTTATCGACAACGCGACGGTGAAATAGGGTAAATACCGGTTGATAAAACTCACCATCATGCGCCACTAAAATATCCGCATCTTCATGCCAAGCATCACAAAAAATCTGCGCGAGATTACTAGGAATATTCGGGCTATCGCAAGGTACAAAACCGACCCATTGGTTTTCACCTTGTTGGTTTTCACTTAGGTGACTAAGCCCTGCATGAATACCACCTAGTGGGCCGGGGAATTCAGTGAAACTATCGGCTATTACTGGCGCATATTTCTGATAAATATCATGACTACGGTTAGCATTAATCGTGATACTCGACGTTTGAGGTTGCAGTGCTTCAATCACATATTCAATCAGTGGTTTATCATTGAGTTCGACTAAACCTTTGTCCATGCCTCCCATGCGAGAGCCTTGCCCGCCAGCGAGGATCACCCAATCGATTTGTTGTGGTTTTAGCGTCATGTCTCTATAGCACCCTTTCTTTATAGCACTGTGGTTTGTTGTAGTGGTTCTGGTTCGGCTGAATCTTGAATCACTTGTAATAACGGTGATTCAACCAAAGTATGATTTTTTATCCACCATTGCTTTGAACATAATTGAGTCAGTTCATTTTGTTGATGGCTGGTAATCACTAAGCTTGAACCAATTTCTAATAGCTCTTTGGCTAACAAGGTTAGACGTGAAATAGATTCAAGATCAAGGCTAGAGCTAGGTTCATCCATTAAAAGGATTGCCGGTTTAGTGATCCAGGCTCGCGCCATTGCGATTCGTTGTTTTTCTCCGCCAGATAATACCGATACATGCTCATTGGCAAGGGTTTCAAGACCTACTTTACGTAATGCGGTGATCACTTGCGTTCGTTTTTCTTGGCGAGACAGCTTGGCAAATTTGATGGCATATAAAACATTCTGATAAACAGTATCATCAAATAGGTAAGGAGATTGATGTAAATACACAATGCCGTGTTTATTAGGGTTAAACCAACGTGATAACCAAGACTGGGAATGACTTAAATTGCCGGAGCTAGGTTCGATAAGGCCGGATAATATTTTTAATAATGTGGTTTTGCCTACGCCATTATCGCCACGTAAATACACTGCTTCATTGGGAGCAAGTTGCAGCTTAGGGATATGGAATAAAACCTTACCCTTAAATTGCATTGATAGATTAGACACTTGTAGTGGCAGCATGGCTTATTCCATTGTGTATAGTGCTTACGAGGGAAAGTTTAGAGAACTAAACCCGTAAATGTCCCTGACCCTTGGCAGACGTTAAAATAAAGTTCATCACTAAGGCAAGTAGCAAAAGCACCATACCTAGTGCGACTCCTTGAGCAAATGCGCCTTTTTGGCTCTCTAGCGCAATTGCTGTTGGAATATTGCGGGTCGAATTGAGAATATTTCCCCCAACCATCATAGAACAACCGACTTCGGTGATGATCCGAGAAAAACCCGCCACAACCGCTGCAAATAAAGGAAAACGTGTTTCCCACAGCAAGGTCATTAAAATACGTACACGACTAACCCCTAGAGTATAAGAGGTTTCAATTGAGCGTTTATCGCTGTTTTGAAATGCGCCATACATCAATGAGACTAGGATAGGGAAGCTAATCAACATTTGCCCTAAGATCATCGCCTTTTGGGTAAATAGCATTTGCCAATCACCTAATGGGCCTGCGCGGGATAACGTCATATACAAAAGTAAGCCGATCACAACGGTTGGAACGGCTTGTAATGTATGGACAAAAGAAAGCAGCATCCAGCGTCCGGGAAATTCACAATAGGCCAAAATAAACGCGCATAGTAATGCTGGTATTAAAACCAATAGGATGGCACTAAATGAAACCGAAAAAGACACAGACACCACTTTCCATAAGTCGGCATCAAAGCTGACTAATAGCTGAAGTGCATCAAGTGTCGTTTGCCAGATCTGCATTCTTTTCTCTCAATAATTTAACTGGCTTATTTACCGTCGTAGCTGGCAGTAAATAACTTTTGACCTTGTAACTGGTACTCATTGATCAGTTGTTGACCGTGTTTTGAGATTAACCAGTTACTGAAATCACGCGCACCTTTAGTGTTTAAGCCGTTGTAACGCTCAGGATTCACCAAGATAACTTGATATGGGTTGAATAGCGCTTTATCACCTTCTACCATGATTTCTAGGTCCAGTTTGCTTTCATATGCAATCCAAGTACCACGGTCCGTTAACGTGTAACCTTGAAGCTCAGATGCCATGTTCAACGTTGGGCCCATACCTTGACCGACTGAACGGTAAGCAGAGAAGCTAGGTTGAATGTTATCTTGTTTCCAAATCGCTTTTTCTTTTTTATCAGTACCTGAATCATCACCACGAGAAACAAAAGTGATGTTTTTATCGGCTATTGTTTTTAATGCTTTAGCGGCTGATTTTTCATCTTTGATGCCCGCAGGATCGTTTTTAGGACCAACGATCACAAAGTCGTTATACATTAAGTGATGGGGCTCTACGCCAAAACCTTTATTGATGAATTCTGCTTCTGCGCCCGGCGCGTGAGTCATCACCAAATCAACGTCACCATTCTCGCCCATTTTTAAGGCTTTACCTGTACCCACTGCAATCACATCAATGGTGTAGCCAGTTTCATTTTTAAATTTCGGCAGGAGGTAGTCTAAAAGACCTGAATGGTAGGTACTGGTCGTCGTCGCAAGGCGAATCGTTTTGACATCTTGTGCATTAGCGGTTGGAACGAGCGTGGCTAAGCAAAGCAGGGCGGTTGCCCAAAAGCGCATTTTCATAGAAATTCCATCTTATTGTTAATGGTTAGACCAATTTTATCAATGACAGCCTAATCAAAGGCCATTTGTTTGAACCAAAGAAAAGCCAAGTAGATTAATTACCCTGTCTGCTTTCCTTTGACATCAAATTCAATTTTGTCTGCGCCAGAAAAGACCTGAAAGCGTAACCCTTTGGCGCGAGCAATCGTGGTAATACCAAATTGTTTAGCAAGGTCGAGCCCCATTTGAGTCACACCAGAGCGAGACAACAATGTAGGGATGCCCATTTGCGCGACTTTGATCACCATTTCAGAGGTTAAGCGACCTGTGGTGTAGAAGATCTTATCGTCACCCGTTTCTTGCTTTAACCACATTTCCCCAGCCAACGTATCCACCGCATTATGGCGGCCAACATCTTCCACAAAGGATAAGATTTCGCTGCCACGACATACCGCGCAACCATGAACAGCTCCGGCTTTTTTGTAGGTTTCATTAAAGTGGGTTAAGGCTTCAAGTGTGGCGTAAATATTGGATTGTTTAAGGGCGACTTGTGGGACTTGATAGTTTTCTAGTTGCGCCATTACGTTGCCATACATAGTGCCTTGACCACAGCCCGACGTAACGGTTTTTTTCTCTAATGCTTTATCTAAATGGTCGGTATTTTCATTGGTGACAATCGCAGCGCTTTGTGTTTCCCAATCGATGATCACAGATTGAATTGCTTTTGGATCGTTTAAAAACCCTTGATTCTTCAAGTAACCAAGTACCAATGATTCAGGACGAGATCCTAAAGTCATTAAAGTAACGATTTCTTTCCAATTTAATAAAACCGTAAGAGGTCGCTCACAAGCAATTTCTTTGGTTAACTTTTCACCATATTCATCAAAAACTTCTACAATTTCAGTTTGAACTGGCGTTGTTCCACTTTTGATTATGCTTGGATAGTCGGACACGAGTGCTCCTTAGGAGTATCAGTATAGGCAGAGAAATAACGTATTAAATCAATAGTAAACTAACTAATTTAATGTACGACTACCTCTAAATGGGTGAATTACCCTATTATCTGTAGGTTTAATGATTCATGTCAAATATTGTTCCATTATCGTAGATCAAAATTCGAACATACGGAAAAAGGATTCACATGTTGATGAAAAAAAATGCGCAAAGCTGGCCAGTCTTATGTTTGTTAGAAAAACAAATTAAACAAGTCGGTCGATGGGAAACGGAATCCTGGCAATGGATAGGGCTAGAATTGACACCAGACTTAACTATTCCAAATCCGTATCTCCAATTATTAGAATTATATAAAGACGAACGAACTGACTATCGATTCAACCTAAGCTCTAAACAACCTAAATTATTTCTTGCTCTTGAGTTCTTAGATACCAATTCTGCGCCTAAAATCTCACACCTGACCGCTTCACAAGCGGCTATTGCTTGCTACATGGATACGGATTATTTGGTGTTATCCATTGATATGCCATTAGCGATTCAAGCCTGGATGGAAGCCTTTATTGGAAGGCACGGCGAGTTATTAGAAGTTCGTAAGAAAAAGCGTCAAGGCGCGGGGCGTTCAAATGGCAACTAATCGATTTCAACGTTGGTTAAGTAAAAAGAATGAAAGCTTGGAGGAAAGCCAAGAACTAGACACGCCACGCACAGCACAGTCAGAGGATGCTCTAGATTCAACCGATGCTCATTCGAATACTGAAACCATTCTCGAGTCTGAATCGGAGTCGAACTCTACTCATCAGCAGCCGAACGAGCTGGCTTCTCAACATGCTGAGAGTGAAGAACAAGCCACTCAAGAGTTACCACTGACAACTATCGCCCATGTCTTTGCTGATGGTTTTTCAAAGCAGGAAAAACAGCAGCAACTTCGCGCGTTATTTCATTCTGATGAGTTTTCCGGCATCGATCCGCTTGATAGCTACAACATGGATTACACCAAAGTAAAAAGCCTACCTAAAGATGTCGCGGATACTTTGCGCAGTTGGCACAAGCGTGTCGAGGAAGTGTTCGATGAGGATGAAGATCTAGAAATCACTCACGTTGAAGCTGAAAAATCAGAATTGGCACAAGATGATCAAGCGTCTTCTGAAATGGAAGAAAGCGAGCTAACTAAAGTGGCGATGGATGAGGGTAATCAAAAGTCAGGATGATAGTGACTTGTAATGTCCATATTTAGACTAAGCTTTTATTTGGTCAATATTTGAGCCGGCTTATTAATATCGATTCTCATTCCAGTCACTAAAAGGGGCTCGAATTCAAAAATTTAGCGTTTTCATCACATTATAACTTAACCATAACTTTAAAAAGGTTATTATCAGTAGCACTAGTGCTCGATGATTAAATCGATTTTGAATTATCACGACTGGAATACTACAAAAAATTAGAACTTCAATATAAGAAGAAGAGCAATGTTAACATCATTTCTAGAGCAACAATCGAGCGCTAACGGTAAAGCACGTTCATTCGCGTTGTTAAATACGGTCGAGCTAAAAAACTTGATCCCACCAACCGTGAGCTACGAGTCTCGTGGCAATCTACTTATTGTTGGAACACTGCAAGAAGTGGAGGCGGTATTTGGTCATTTTGATGCGATGAATTCGGTGACGGCGTTAATTGTTGGCGCTGAAACTCAAACCTCAACGGTCATTCCTTCTACTCAGTGTTTCTATTCTCAACAAGTGACGATTTCTGGTTTTCTTGGTCACTTTGAAGTTCGTATTACTCGCTCTGGTATTTCACATAATTTAGCGCGAGCGGTGACTGGTGAAGATCATTTCGATGTGGTTTTAGATCTCACCACTGATGGCATGATGACCGAAGAAGTGCCAGTTCCGGGTTACTACCCAAGTGGTCGTGGTTACCCAACACTTGATGAATCATTAGAAGCCATTCCAGATCTTATCGGCACCTTTGATAAGCCGAAATTCTTCCGTTTGAATACTGAATTATGCGCCCACAGTTCACGTGGTGTGAAAGGTTGTACTCGTTGTATTGATGCTTGTCCGGCTGGAGCTTTAACCAGTCAGGGTAGTGAACAAACCGGCCATAAAATCGAAATTAATCCATACCTTTGCCAAGGCGTTGGTACTTGTGCGACTTCTTGCCCGACTGAAGCCATCAGTTACGCACTGCCGGAGCCAACAGAGACTCAAACCTTTATTGAACGTGTGCTTGCCAAGTACTTTGCAGAAGGTGGCGAAACGCCAATCGTAATGTTTTGTAGTGAACGTCATGAAAAATACAACCTCATGATGCTAGGCATGCTACCTGACAACGTCATCCCTATTACTTTAGATGAGTTGCCCAGTGTCGGAATTGATACCTGGTTTAGTGCGCTGGTTCACGGTGCCTGTCAGGTGATGTTTGCGGCGAGTAGACATATGCCCGCGACCATTATTCGTGTATTAGAAACCGAGGTTGAAACTGCGCAAACCTTACTGGCTCAACTAGGGTTAGAAAAGCAACGTATCGATATTCTTTACATGGAAGATCTACGCCACAGCGAACCGACATTAATTCAGCAACCGCTGGCAATTACCACAAGCAATATTCAGTCAGGCATGAAGCGTGATCGTTTGTTCAATGCTTTAGATTTACTGGCCGAACACTACACGCCAGATGCCAAGTTAGTGACTAATAATATTGCGCCAGTACCGAGTGGTGCGCCTTTTGGTAGCGTGAATTGTGATTCTGATAACTGCACTTTATGCATGAGTTGTGTGTCGGTTTGCCCAACGCGCGCTTTACATGCCAAAGGTGATAGTCCGGCGTTGTTATTTACCGAACAAGACTGTGTTCAATGTGGTTTATGTGAAAGCGCCTGCCCAGAAAAAGTGATTAGCCTAGAGCCTAGGTTTAACTGGGATAAGCAGCAGCGCACACAAGATACTACGCTGCATCAAGAGCCAGCGGCGCATTGTTTAAGTTGTGGTAAGCCATTTGCACCCGCTTCAATGATAGAAATGCTGCAAGATAAGTTACGCGGTCACTCTCATTTTGCCAGTGAAGAAAAACTACGCCGTATTGCGATGTGTGAAGATTGTCGTGTGCGTGATTTGTTCTCAGACCTTACCGCTAACCCTGCAAAACAATTGGATATTTAACTATGTCACAGTCGAATGAAAATATTGCTGAGCAAGACCTTATTGATGAACAAGCAGGTGACCAACAAGATCAGGTGACGGCGGAAATTTATGGTTTATTGGCGTGCTTATTCCGTGAAGTGTCATCATCAGAAGTTCTGCAATGGTTAAGTGAATTAGATGTTGAACCTTGTGAACAGCACGCAATGACTAACGCCTGGTTTAAGTTAAAAGAAACCGCCATGGCAACGACAACAGAACAGGTTGCCGATGAGTACCAAGACTTATTTATTGGTATTGGCTGCGGTGAAGTAGTGCCATTTAGTTCATGGCACATAGCGGGCACCTTGATGGAAAAACCATTGGTTGCGATTCGCCAAGATCTCAAACGTTTTGGCTTTGAAAGACAAGAAGATATTCGCGAGCCAGAAGACAGTATTTCGGCGCTGTTAGAAGTGATGTCTATGTTGCAATTTGAAGAATTCGATTCTCAGCAACAGTTTTTTAATGCTCATATTCGCCCGTGGTTTATCTCATTTTGTAATGAAATTGAGAAGGCTGAATCGGCTCAGTTTTATTTACCGGTTTCACGGGTACTGCGCCACTTTGGCTTAATCGAGCAGGCTCGATATACCGAAAAAACATCGTCAGGCGAAATAGAAATAACTCGTCTGCAATAAGAATAAGTTTTCTTTAAGTATTTCTATATTTGAAGAATAGGCATTTAAGGGGAATACCTTTGATAGCCTTCAGGTTCAACCATGGACCTTAATTGCCTTTGAAAGCAATTTAAATCTGCGTCATAAGCGGTTCGGTGAATCTATCTATCAAATCGCTTATTTAACAATGGTTTCCGATAACCGGATACACGGTTACAAGGAGCAATGTATGAAAACGACAACATCTCTAAATAAAGAGAGCGTCAACGAAAGTCGACGAGATTTACTCAAGGGAATCACTACTGCCGCGGTTGTAGGTGGTGTAGTGGCAGCCGGTATTTCAACGCAAGTATCAGCTGCAGAAAAGCCTCAAAATAATGAGCAGCCAAAATTAAAAAAGGGCTATCACGAAACGCAACACATTCGTGATTATTTCGATTCTCTATAGGAGTAGCGATAATGAAACTGACAAAGCGCTCTGATAGCGTCTCGAAAAGCGAGAACCAACTCGGTTTAAGCCGTCGTAATTTCATGAAAAACACCGGTATCGCTGCCGGTGGTGCGGTTGTGGGCGCCTCTATGTTTGCCCCAAGCATTATGAAAAAAGCCGAAGCTCAAGAAGTGGACCGCTCAGCGCCAACCGAAGTGAAAAGAACCATTTGTTCTCACTGTTCGGTAGGTTGTGGCATTTATGCAGAAGTGCAAAATGGCGTTTGGACAGGTCAAGAGCCTGCTTTCGATCACCCATTTAATGCCGGTGGTCACTGTGCTAAAGGCGCAGCCTTACGTGAACATGGTCATGGCGAACGTCGCTTAAAATATCCAATGAAGTTAGAAGGCGGCAAGTGGAAACGAATTTCATGGGATACCGCGATCGAAGAAATCGGTAACCAAGCATTAAAAATTCGTCAAGAATCTGGCCCTGATTCGGTGTATTTCTTAGGTTCCGCTAAGCATAACAACGAACAAGCTTATACCTTCCGTAAAATGGCCTCTATGTGGGGCACCAATAACGTTGATCACCAAGCGCGTATTTGTCACTCGACCACAGTAGCCGGTGTTGCTAACACTTGGGGCTACGGCGCAATGACCAACTCATTTAACGACATGCATAACTGTAAGTCGATTCTATTTATTGGTTCAAACCCTGCGGAAGCGCACCCGGTTGCGATGCAGCACATTCTTATCGCCAAAGAGCGTGGTTGTAAGATCGTCGTTGCGGATCCTCGTAAAACCCGCACCGTAGCAAAAGCCGATCAACACGTTCCTTTACGTCCTGGTACTGACGTTGCCTTTATTTGGGGTATGTTGTGGCATGTCTTTAATAACGGTTGGGAAGACAAAGAGTTTATCCATCAACGCGTATTCGGCATGGATGAAATTCGTGAAGAAGTCGCGAAGTGGAGCCCATCTGAAGTTGAACGTGTAACAGGCATTCCTGAAGCAGAAGTTTACCAAGCGGCGAAGACCTTATCTCATCATAAACCGGGTTGTGTGGTTTGGTGTATGGGTGGTACTCAGCATACAACGGGCAACAACAATACTCGTGCTTACTGTGTGTTTGAACTTGCACTGGGCAACATGGGCAAATCTGGCGGCGGGGCAAATATCTTCCGTGGTCACGATAACGTACAAGGCGCAACCGACTTTGGTGTGTTATCTCACGATTTACCAGGCTACTACGGTTTATCTGAAGGCGCTTGGCAGCATTGGTCGAAAGTGTGGGGCATTGATTATAACTGGCTAAAAGGCCGTTTTGATCAGCGTAAATACAACGGAAAATTACCAATGAATAATATGGGTATTCCTGTTTCTCGTTGGGTAGATGGTGTTCTAGAAGACAAATCTCGCATTGAGCAAAACGATAATATTCGTGCCATGTTCTACTGGGGCCATGCGGTGAACTCGCAAACCCGTGGACATGAAATGCCAAAAGCGATGCAAAAGCTGGATATGATGGTGATTGTCGATCCATATCCAACGGTTGCAGCGGTGATTAATGATCGTACTGACGGTGTTTATCTACTACCGGCAACGACTCAGTTCGAAACCCATGGTTCGGTGACAGCTTCAAACCGTTCGATTCAATGGCGTGATCAAGTAATTGATCCTCTGTTCGAATCAAAACCTGATCATGAAATCATGTATCTACTCTCTAAAAAACTTGGCATTGCCGATGAGTTATTTAGAAATGTAGAAATCAAGAATAACCAGCCAGTTATTGAAGATATCACCCGTGAATTTAACCGCGGCATGTGGACAATTGGTTACACAGGCCAAAGCCCTGAGCGTTTGAAGTTCCATCAACAAAATTGGCACCTATTTAGCCATGAAAACCTGGAAGCGGAATCAGGTGAAATCAAAGGCGAAACCTATGGTCTACCTTGGCCATGTTGGGGTACGCCAGAGTTGAAACATCCGGGCACTCACATTCTTTATGATACGTCGAAAAGCGTTGCGAACGGTGGTGGTAACTTCCGTACTCGTTTTGGTGTCGAGTTTGAAGGCAAGAGTCTGTTAGCGGATGGCAGCTTCTCGAAAGATTGTGAAATCGAAGATGGTTTCCCTGAATTTACCGACAAGCTATTGAAGCAACTTGGTTGGTGGGATGAGTTAACCGCTGAAGAAAAAGCCGCTGCTGAAGGTAAAAACTGGAAGACGGATTTATCAGGCGGCATTCAACGTGTTGCGATTAAGCATGGTTGTATTCCATTTGGTAACGGTAAAGCACGTACGATTGTATGGCAGTTCCCAGATCGCGTGCCATTGCACCGTGAGCCACTGTATACACCACGTCGTGATCTGATTGCCGACTACCCAACGTGGGAAGATAACGATGCGATTTATCGTCTACCGACTTTGTATAAATCAATACAAGATCAAGACCATTCGAAAGAATATCCAATTATTCTGACCTCTGGCCGTTTGGTTGAGTACGAAGGTGGTGGTGAAGAAACCCGTTCTAACCCTTGGTTGGCTGAGCTTCAACAAGAAATGTTTGTGGAAATTAACCCACAAGAAGCACAAGCCAATGGCATCAAGGATGGTGATGATGTTTGGGTGGAAGGTGCAGAACAAGGTCGCATTAAGGTGAAAGCCATGGTGACGAACCGTGTTCTACCTGGACTGGCATTTATTCCATTCCACTTTGGCGGTAAGTTCCAAGGCAAGGATTTAACCGAGAAGTATCCAGAAGGTACCGATCCTTACGTTATTGGCGAGTCAGCAAACACGGCAACTACTTATGGTTATGACCCTGTGACTCAAATGCAAGAAACCAAAGTGACGCTTTGTAAAATCAGCAAAGCCACCAGCACTTCAAACGCGTAAGGGGTAGGTTATGTCTACGACAGATAAAAAATCTAAAATGAAGTTTTTATGTGACTCGGAACGCTGCATTGAATGTAATGGTTGTGTCACTGCCTGTAAAAACGAAAACGATGATGCTCTTGAATGGGGTATTCAACGTCGCCGTGTTGTAACCATTAATGATGGTGAAGTTGGCGAGGCGTCTATCTCGGTGGCTTGTATGCATTGTGATGATGCGCCTTGTATGGCGGTGTGTCCTGCTGACTGCTTCCATCGTACAGAAGACAATATTGTTCTACACAATAAAGACTTATGTATTGGTTGTGGTTACTGCTTGTTTGCCTGTCCATTTGGCGCACCACAGTTTATTCAACATGGTGCGTTTGCAGAACGTGGCAAAATGGATAAATGTACCTTCTGTGCCGGTGGTCCTGAAACAGAAGCGGGTTCACAAGAAGAGCGCGAAAAGTATGGTGCTAACCGTATCGCGGAAGGCAAGCTACCAATGTGTGCTTCTCTTTGCTCGACCAAAGCATTAATCGCCGGTCCTGCAGATAAGATTGCTCAAGTCATGGCAAAACGTGTGCATGACCGTGGTGGTAAAGACGATCGCAGCAATGTGACTGGAGTTGTTTATGATGACTCTCTTGCACATGATGCATCGCAACCAAGCAGTCACAAATAAGGAGAAAGGCATGTTTATGAAATCATTCAAGACGTTTGCTGTCTCTTTGGTGACAGTGATGATGTTGTGCTTGAGTTTTACCACTTTAGCTAACGACAACGAAAATAAACAAACCGGTGTTGCGCCTGCTACGACGGCTGAAAAAGAAATGACTCGCCTAGCGGGTGATGAGTTTTTTCAGCAAGTGAAAGATGGTCAGGAAGGCTATACCACTTCTCAATCGATGGAGCATGGCGTTTTAGTCAGCACCGCAAGTGAGACTTGGTATAAATTAAAAGAAAAGTGGATGTCGCCATTAGGCGCGATTGCAGTACTAGGCAGTTTAGCCATGGTTACGCTGGCGTACTTTATCGTCGGTCCACTAAAACTAAGTAAGCCTAGAACAGGGCGCACTATTAAGCGTTGGTCGCGCTTTGATCGCGCTTTGCATTGGTCAATGGCGTTTACTTTCCTAAGCCTCGCGTTTTCAGGAATGACATTGGTATGGGGAAAACATTTCCTTAAACCTGTTATTTCAACCGCAGCATGGGGAGATATCATCTACTTTGCTAAGCAGTTCCATAACTATATTGGTCCTATTTTCTTTATTTTACTGATTGCGGTACTGATTAAGTGGTGGCGTAAAAGTACCTTCAAGAAAATCGACCTTGATTGGTGTTTGAAACTAGGCGGCATGGTTGGTAAGCATAAAGGCTCACATCCATCGGCGGAGTTTTCCAATGCCGGTGAAAAGCTGATCTTCTGGATGCTTATCTTCATGGGGGTTGTGGCAGCAATCACCGGCTTTATCTTAGACTTCCCTATGTTTGGCCAAGGGCGCAGAGATATGGAGCTATCTAACTTAGCGCACATGATCTCCGCCTTGATCCTTATCTGTGGCTTTATCTTCCATATTTATATCGGTTTATTCGGTATGGAAGGCGCTCTAGAGGGCATGGTGAAAGGTGAAGTGGATGAAACTTGGGCTAAAGAGCATCATGACTTATGGTATGAAGAAATGAAAGCTCAAGGCAAAGTGGAAGACCCCAAAGTCTAGCCATTTTCAGTCTTAACAATCAAAGCAGCTAGTTTTTAGCTGCTTTTTTATTGCCTAGTTTTTAATTTAAATTCAGCAAAACCTTGCCCTATATCTACTATTTATATTTAGAGGAATAATTTTATAAGCAATTACAGTACGATTAATAAAAAATATAAGGAAATATTTATGCAGAAAAAACATTTATTAGGCTTGTCTTCTCTTTTGCTTGCTTCATCTTTTCCATTGTCAGCCGTGGCATCTGAGTGCGGTACAGTTTCGATTGCCGATATGAATTGGAGCTCCGCCACTTTAATGGCCAACGTCGATAAATTCATATTAGAAAATGCCTACGATTGTGACGTCGAACTGGTACCAGGCGACACCGTTCCGACAACCACTTCTATGGTTGAAAAAGGCGAGCCGGATATTGCCCCCGAGCTGTGGAGTAACTCCGCAAAAGAACTGCTAGAAAACGGCGTAAAAGAAAAACGCCTGCGCTTTGCGGTGCAGAGCCTATCGGATGGTGGTGAAGAAGGTTTTTGGGTTCCGCAATATATGGTGGATAAAGACCCAAGCCTAGCTACCATTGAGGGTGTAAAAGCCAATGCAAAGTTATTTACCCACCCAGAAGATAACAGCAAATCCGCGTTTTATACTTGCCCGGCAGGCTGGACTTGCCAAATTTCAGCTGGACACATTTTTGATGCACTTCATCTTAACCAGTCAGGGTTTGAGAAAGTCGATCCGGGATCTGGCGCGGCTTTAGCGGCCACCATTGCCAAAGCCTACGATAGAAAACAACCTTGGTTTGGTTACTACTGGGCACCAACTTCGGTATTAGGTAAGTATCCAATGGTAAAAGTGGAATTCGGACAAGGCACCGATGTCAAGCATTACCAAGAGTGTATTACTCAAGTTGAATGCGCGACTCCAAAACCAATTATGTGGCCACCTTCTAAAGTAGACACAGTAGTCACGGAATCTTTTGCTAATCGGGCTCCAGAGGCCATGAAGTATTTATCTCACCGTTCTTATACCAATAAGCAAATGAACCAAATGCTTGCTTGGATGGAAGACAATCAGGCCGATGGTGATATGGCGATGGAAGAGTTCATGATAAAGCACAAAGACATATGGTCTCAGTGGCTAGATGAAAAAGCACAAGCGGCCGTTCAAGCTGCGGTAGATGAGCTATAAATGTTGGTCTAGCGGGTGCAGAAGAGCCTGTATCCGCTTGTTGTAATGATCATAAAAATGGAAATGATATGTCTGTACCTCAATGGATAACCGAATTCCCCGAGCTTGATCGCGATAGCTTATTATGGCTAAGAAGAACCTTAGATGGGGCGTATCGTGATTTTTCCCGTCAATATGGCGAAACAATTGAATCCTTCTTTGATCCACTATTATCTTTCTTAGTGCATTTTGAAAAACTGCTACTGGCAACACCTTGGTGGCTTGTGATCGCCGTATTAGCCGCTCTTTCCTATGGCGCGAGCCGTTCTTGGAAGCTGGCGTTAAGTGTGGTGGCGGCTTTCTTTTTTATCGGCTACTTAGGGATGTGGGAAGATACCATGCGTACCATGAGTATTATTCTTGTCTCTACCTTTGTCGCCATTGTGCTCGGTGTACCCACAGGTATTGCCATGGCAAGTTCCAATCGGATTCAAAAAGTCGTCACGCCGCTGCTTGATGTGATGCAAACCATGCCGGCTTTCGTTTATTTAATTCCTATTGTGATGCTACTTGGGATAGGTAAAGTTCCGGGGCTCATTGCCGTTGTCGTCTATGCGATTCCTCCCGTGATCAGATTAACCAATTTAGGCATTCGTTTAGTCGATAAAGAAGTACTAGAAGCATCAACCGCTTTTGGTGCCAATCGAATGCAGCGGTTATTTGGCGTTCAAATTCCACTGGCGATGCCCAATATCATGGCCGGTATTAACCAAACGATAATGATGGCACTGGCAATGGTGGTGATCGCTTCAATGATTGGGGTTAAAGGGCTAGGGCAACCAGTATTAAAATCGATAACCAATCAATATTTCACTCTAGGTTTATTGAATGGCCTAGCAATCGTAGCACTAGCGATTATTTTTGACCGTGTAACCCAAAGCTATGCAAAGCGTACACAACAGCACCTAGGAGGTAAGTCTTAATGTCTGCTTCCTATATTAAAATTTCGAACCTTTATAAAGTATTTGGTGAACACTCAAGTGACGGCGTCACTAAATTAAAGCAAGGACTGTCAAAAGATGAGTTAATGAATCGCTACCAACTAAGTGTCGGGCTAAGTGACATTAATTTAGAGATTGAACAAGGGGAAACCTTCGTGGTGATGGGCTTGTCCGGCTCTGGTAAATCGACCTTAATACGTCATTTCAATCGTCTGATCGAGCCAAGCGAAGGGACTATCGAAATCGATGGCATTGATATTTGCTCGCTAGATAAAAAGCAAATCCAAGACCTACGCCGTCATAAAATGTCGATGGTGTTTCAACGCTTTGGATTACTGCCACACCGTACAGTGATTCAAAATGTGGCTTACGGATTAAAAATTCAGGGTATTAGCCAAGCCGACTGGAAAGAAAAAGCGCAGCACTGGATCGATATTGTGGGGCTTAATGGCTATGAGAATCAGTACCCCAATCAATTGTCAGGTGGACAGCAACAAAGGGTAGGCCTCGCGCGAGCGCTATGTACTGACCCTGATATTTTATTAATGGATGAAGCGTTCTCTGCATTAGATCCACTCATTCGTAGTGAAATGCAGCAGCAATTAAAAGATCTTCAACAAAAACTGCATAAAACTATTATTTTCATCACCCATGATCTTGATGAAGCACTTCGCTTAGGCGATAGAATCGCGATTTTAAAAGATGGTGAATTGGTTCAGCAAGGTAAGCCGGTCGATATATTATTAAACCCTGCGACAGACTATGTAGCGTCGTTTGTTCAGGATATTAATCGAGGTCGAGCATTAACCGTTAAACACGCCTATTTAGCGCAGGAGGCTCTATTAGAAACGCTAACGATCAGTGAAGCTATCGAGCAAATGCAACAATTGGCATTGAGTGAAATGGCGGTAGTGACATCAGAACAACAGTACATAGCTAATGTTACTCTGCATCAGTTAAAAGAAGCCACAAATTCAAATGCGCATATAGGTGAATTATTGGGTAAACAAGCTCATGAGCAAGCTATTGCAAATATAGAGCAAAGCATAGAGTCCATTATGCCTACCGTACTAGAAAGTAAGGGGTTATTACCTGTGATTGATAAAGGTGGACGCTATGTTGGAGTACTTCAAAAAGAACAACTGGCTAAACTGCTCGATGGGATGTAACGCTATTTCCAAAAGGTAGAAAAATTCCCGTCGCTACGAGAAAGTAGTGACGGGAAATAGCAACGGGAAAGTTAACTTACAGAGCTTGTAATAACTCTGGAGTAATTTCTTCAAGTGAGCTGAGTTTATGATCAGCAATCACAAATCGTGGTTGGCTTGCATGATTAGTGTCTGGGATCACGATAGTTTTCATTTGTGCGGCTTTAGCTGCCAGTAAACCAGTAAAAGAATCTTCTAACGCGACACATTCTAGCGGCGACACTTCCAATTCATTCGCAGCATTCAAATACACTTCAGGGTGAGGCTTACCATAAGGTAGTCCTTCCGCAGACAATACCGCTTCAAATACACCATCTAGCTCTAACGCATCTAATGTTGCCTGAATGAGAACCATAGGCGAAGATGAAGCCAGTGCAATTTTCAAGTCTAGTTGTTGGCATGTCTCCAGCGCATGAAATAGCCCAGGCATCAATGGCTTGTGTTCTTTCACTAACTCAATAACGCGATTTAAAATCATAATGCAGACATCATCACAGCTGTGAGTTTCCCATGGCTGTTGACGAAAATATTGTTCAACAATTTGGTCAATACGAATACCGGTAGTATCAATGGTATCTTGTAAGCTGATCTTCACCCCAAGGGTTGGAAACACTTCCAATTGGGCTTGTCGCCAAAAAGGTTCCGAGTCGATCATAAGACCATCCATATCAAACACAGCTGCTTTAATCATTGCAAATTCTCATCTATTAAATGTAGTGCATGAGTTTATCATTATTATTTGTAACTTATATGATGCTCACTTATTTTTTTGTTTCCTACCAATCGCATTTTTTCGTTTTAAAAAGCCTTGAATCAAGCTCTCTGCTTACACTGAGCTGAGGAGGGCTTTATGGCTAATAATCAATATTTCACACCACTATCTTTTATGCTGACAATCTCGTGCTTACCAACCGCATTTTCAATCAATGCTGAGGTTAATGCTAAAGAGAATGACAAGGTGCAACTGATGCTCGCTAATGAGTATGACGATGATATTAATCTTCAAGATTACTACATGAGTGAAAAGTTGGACGGTATAAGAGCATTTTGGGATGGTGAGCAATTTTATACACGTAATGGACACCCCATTCATGCGCCGAAATGGTTTACTAAAAATTTCCCAAACACCAAATTAGATGGTGAATTATGGGCGGGTAGAGGGGAATTTTCTAAAGTTCAACGGACCGTTCTTGATGATATTCCTAGTGATGAAGATTGGAAGCATATTCTCTATATGGCATTTGACGTGATTGATGAGGAAGCCACATTTATAACTAGAAGCGAATGGTTAAATCATGCCGTTTATAAGGCTAAGTCACCTTATTTGAACCGAGTAGAGTATGAAACGATTCCATCCCGTGACGCGTTATTTGAGAAACTAGAACAAATTGAAAAGCAGAATGGTGAAGGCTTAATGCTAAGGAATTTCAGCAGTCTTTATCAAAATGGTCGTAGTGAAGATCTTTTAAAGCTTAAATCTTATCAAGATGATGAAGCGGTTGTGATTGGCTATAAACCTGGCAAAGGACGAAATGCATTAAAGACGGGATCATTGTACGTTGAATGGAAAGACGGGAAGCGTTTCTATGTTGGTAGCGGGCTCACGGATGAATTAAGAGAAAACCCACCGGCTTTAGGCTCTAAAGTCACTTTTCGGTTTAATGGTTACACAAAAAACGGATTACCACGTTTCGCACGCTTTGTGCATGTTAGAAATGAAGGTGCGTAATAGGGCATATATACCCAAGTGACTTTAGGAGAAAGGCTCGACAGTAATCGAGCCTTTCTTAAATCTAACGACCAGCAAATTCTAATTGCACATCATCTTCTTGTTTATGTAACCATAATAAGCGAAGTGATAATAAAATCGCCGCGGTGGTTAAGCCAATAATGATACCAATCCAAAAGCCAGTTACACCTATTGGTTTCGAGGTGATCCAATCGGTCATTCCTAAAATATAACCAACCGGCATGCCGATTCCCCAATAAGAAATGAGAGTGCGGGTAAAGATGGAACTGGTATCTTTATAACCACGTAGTGCACCGGCGGCAACAACTTGAATAGCATCACTACATTGATAAATCGCTGCCATGATCAAAAGGTGTAATGCGATGATGGTTACTTCTGGGTTGTCTGTATATAAATCAATAATTTGATGGCGAAATACCACCGTTAACAAGGCCGTTATAACCGCGGTTGCAAGTCCAAATAACAAACCGACATGCGTTGAAATTTTAGCGCCTTCGACACTTTTTTCACCTAACTGGTGACCAACACGAATACTGACGGCTGCACCAATACTCATCGGTAGCATAAAGATTAACGTTGAAAAGTTTATCGCCACTTGGTGAGCGGCAACCACAATCGGGCCGAGTGGCGCAATAAGCAAAGCAATCACTGCAAATAGGGTAACTTCAAAAAACAGTGAAGCCGCGATAGGGAATCCCAAGCGGAATAAACGCTTTAATGAGTGCAGGTTCGGCTTATGGAATTCACTGAAAATATGAATATTCTTAAAGCGCTGCGCTACTAATACATAAGTAAGCATCAGCAAAAACATAACCCAGTAAACAATGGCGGTTGCCACGCCACATCCTACGGCACCGAGTGCTGGCATACCAAACTTGCCATAAACAAAGATCCAGTTTAATGGAATATTAATCGCCAAGCCTAAGAAGCCGAGAATCATCGCTGGTTTGGTTAGCGATAAACCATCAGACAGACTACGCAATGTTTGGAAGAGTAGAAAAGCGGGAACCGCAAAAATCATGGCAAACATATAGCCATTAGTTTTCTGCGCCATCACAGGCTCAATATGCATGATGTCGAGAATATGCTTAGTTTGCGATAAGACTAAAATGATAGGAATCGCTACCAAAAACGACAAATAGAAACCTTGCTGAATTTCATGGGCAATTCTTATTTGTCGGCCAGAGCCATTAAGTTGAGCAACAACTGGAACTAAGGCCAACAACAGACCAATACCGAATAGAATAGAAGGAAGCCAAATACTAGAAGCAACCGCGACCGCAGCCATATCGGTTGCACTTACGCCACCGGCCATGACGGTATCAATGAAACCCATACCGGTTTGAGCAACAGAAGCCAATAGCACGGGGGTTGCTAACTTAACAAGGATTGATCCTTCTTTACGATAACGGTGCATATCAACTCCTAACTGCGTGAAAAGGCGGAAAAGAATTATATCTAGTTGTATACAATTAGCGATAAAAAATTAACAAAAAGGCAATAAAAAAATCCCGAACAATTTTGGAGTGATTATTCGGGATAGTGGTATACCCAAGTTACTTGGGTATATTTATAACCTATTGTAAATATTAGAAGATTGAATGGTCTTCAACCCCCACAGTGAGATGAACTTTGGCATTATCAACTTTGAGCTCTAAGTGGATAGCATGATTGCATGAAGGGCAGTCATCATAAAAATCTTGATCGCCTCTCGATGAATCCACGGTCATACCGATTTGATGTCCGCAATGTGGGCAGGGTACTCTTTTTTCAGTGTATTTTATCATTGCTTTCCTCACTATTACGTCTTTGTGCCAAGCTGAATGAACTACAAAATAAATAGATCAAGTGGTTAACTTGGTCTGGTTTAATTCAATATTAGCGCTTTAAGTTAGTTCATGATTGAAAAAAAGCGAAAAGGTTGAATTAGTGCAAAGTAATGAACAAAAACCGCCCGATTTATCCTGACATTCACCGTGAAGTTGTATTTTTTAAAATCTACAATATGGTGGAAAATCGACCATGTTGAAGTTAATTGTAAGTCTAGTCTACGAGTGACATTTTATTACGACGCATATCTCAATTATTTAATTTGTTAATTACGTTACTGAATTAACAATAAGTTAGATTGAACCTTGTTGTATCAGTTGAATCTTTGATACGCATTGAGTGAGGTATTCTCCACCATATTGATTGCATCGACAAAGAAGGTAGTAAAGTTGATAGAGTTCGCGACGTTTATAGTAACCATCGTCGATAGATAAGATATCTTCATAACCAGCAAAGAATTCTGGTCCTAGGTGACTAAATTCTTCGATAATTGCCAGATCGCATTCTGGATCTCCCCAATAACTGGAAGGGTCGTAACAGATAGCGCCATTGACTGATAACGCATAGTTATTATCACTTAAGTTGCCATGTAAAAGGGAAGGCTTCGGGTTATGAGTACCGATTCTTTGCTTCACTAACGTTACGATTTCTTCGATGTCACCAAACTCAATCCCTTTTTCTTTTAGTAGCTGCAATTGCCAGCCAATACGACATTCAGAGAAAAAGATCCCCCATTTTTTATGCCAAGCATTAGGTTGCAGGTTTAAACCAACATAGGTATCAGCATCATAACCGTATTCTTTTTGCTCTCCCCACAAATGGAGATGCGCTAATTGTTGGCCTAAGTGGTATTGCTCAGTTGGCGCTGTGAGAGGTTTGGTAGGTAGGTAGTTTAAGATTAAGAAGGCGTTCTCTTTGACGACACCACAAGTAACCGGTTGAGGAACCGATAGGGTGCCAGTATGAAGAAGGCTCGATAGGTTATCTATTTCGGATTCAAATTTAGGTAGGTATTCTCGATCATTAATTTTGACAAAGTAACGCTGCTGACCGTCAGAGATCATATAGCACTGATTACAATCACCACCTTGCAGCCTTTCTCGCTCCTGAATGACAAATTCAAACGCCAGTACTTGTGATAGCTGTTGTGCGATACCATGCCACATAGTTGCCTCCAGAACCTGAAAGTTATCAGTCTATGACATTAGCTTAGTTGAACTTTTAAATTAGAGAGCTGATTCGCAAAAATTAGTTTCATTTACTGACGTTATTCGAGCTGTTGTTTATATAGCAGTCACTTAGGAAAACAACGCATTTAATTTGGACTAAAACGCCTAAACTGCCAAAACTTACTTGCCCAATAAGGATTATCCAAACGTGAAATAATCACACCTTTAGAGGTTGAGGCATGCATAAATTGATTATTACCAATGTACATTCCAACATGGCGTTGGTTCCAACCGGTTTTAAAGAAAACAAGATCACCAAAAGCCGCTTCATCTTCTGGAATATAGTCGCCTTGTTGACTTTGTAATTCAGTGGTACGAGGAAGGTGTAGTTGATAAATTGTCGACATAGTGACTTGCATAAAGGCAGAGCAATCTATTCCTCGTTTGGTACTACCACCAAATTGATAGGGAACGCCAGACCATGATTTGTATAAGTGTTGGAACTCAGTTTTCTCTACAGGAGTAGAAGGCAGAGGTGGTGCAGGAGGTGGGCTCGAAGCACAGCCCGATAACAGTAGGATACTCATCAATGGAATAGTCAGTGCTTTATTCATTTCTACACGCTTCAAATTTGTGGATTGATGAGATGCTATCGGATAAAGGGGAATGAGTAAATGCTCGCCAGTTAATATGGTGAAAGTAAATACCCAAGTGACTTGGATATAAGCCAGGATAGGCAAAACGTGTCGGAAAAACGCGCACTTGAATTCAGTAGAAGCCTAACTTGCGTAACCATCACAGTTTGTACAACAAGTTTATGGATAATAAAGCTAATTTTATTTGTTTTTGATTTTATATTTTAATTTATGGAGAGAATTAATGTATTACGGTTTTGATGTCGGTGGCACAAAGATTGAATTTGGTGCTTTTAACGAAAAGTTAGAAAGAGTCGCGTCGGAAAGGGTGCCAACACCTGGAGAAGATTACCAAGCATTATTAGAAACACTTGCCGGTTTAGTGGCTAAATATGATGAGCAGTTTGAGCTAAAAGGTACCATTGGTATCGGAATTCCGGGCATGGAAAGTGTTGAAGATGGTGCCGTGCTGACTTCAAATGTCCCTGCCGCGAAAGGAAAGTTCTTACGCAAAGATCTTGAAGCTTTAGTAGACCGCCCAGTAAAAGTGGCGAATGATGCAAACTGCTTTGCACTATCAGAAGCTTGGGATGAAGAGCATCAAGGCAAAGAAAGCGTTTTAGGGTTAATTCTCGGCACAGGTTTTGGCGGCGGTATTGTCGTTAATGGTCATGTAGTTTCTGGCGGTAGTCATGTTGCCGGTGAGATAGGTCATACCCGCATGCCAATTGATGCTTGGTTTTACTTGAACGATAGCGCTAAAGATAAAGACGCACCATTATTTGGCTGTGGCTGTGATAAAAAAGGTTGTATCGATAACTACTTATCTGGCCGTGGTTTTGAGCAGCTTTACCATCATTACTATGATGAACAAGTGAAGGCTATCGACATCATCAAACAGTACCAGCAAAAAGAGCCTAAAGCGGTTGAACATGTTGAACGCTTTATGGAGCTACTGGCCATTTGTTTAGGCAATATTTTTACTGCTTTTGATCCAGATGTCGTGGTACTGGGCGGTGGCTTATCAAACTTTGAAGCAATTTATGAAGAAATGCCAAAGCGTATCCAACCGCATTTACTTTCTATCGGTAAAGTACCTCATATCTTAAAAGCCAAACATGGTGATTCTGGTGGTGTACGTGGCGCTGCATTTTTAAATATTCAATAGCTAATCAGCTTAAACAAAAAGGCTCGATGGTTTTTCATCGAGCCTTTTTTATATGAGGTGCAGTCAGCAGTAAAGTGAGAGATTATTGATCTTTCTTCTTTTGACCAATGCCGATATTCTCTTTCGGCATTAAAGTGATTTTGCCAAAACCAAGCTTTTTAAAATGTGCATCGCGGTAGTTACGAACGGTTTTTGTATCAGACACCGCTTCAATTGATTGCTCCATTTTTAGATACTCACGAATATCAATCCCTTCATGAGCGGCAACTGCTTCATGGATCGAGTGAAAATCACGGTAGCTAAACGCTAAGGTTTTTTCTTCATTTTTGTATGTGTATAAAATTGTGCGAGACATAAAACGCCTTAAATGAAAAAGCAGTAACCGAAATTACTGCTCGAAATTAATTATGTGGATTATATACCCAAACTCACCGTATAGGGAGGTAGGGCGTTAAATCATTGCTACTGTACGGTTGAGCGAACTGCAATCATTGGTGGCTGAATATTGTGGTGTTTAAACTCTTTCATCACACGTAGCGTAATATCGGTTTCGAATAACTTCTCATACACAGTATCGACCACATACGCCTTACAGGTAAGTTTTATCGCCATGTAGTTATCCGCAATTTCTTGGTTCACCAACACGACAACTGGCTTAGGTAGGTGAATATAACGGCTTGACGACGCTGCTTCTTGGATCAAGTCACGAGCTAAGTTGATATCTTGGTCCATCCCAATATAAAAAGGGATCACACATTGCATATCAAGAGCGCCGTAGTTACCACTCATGGTCACTTCACTTAAAAATTTGTTATTCGGTATCGTGATGATGTCATCAGTCAGTGTTCGCATACGTACTGAGCGTAAACCAATTGTGATGATATCACCGTAGTTACCTTCAAATGTCACTCGATCACCAACCTGGAAAGGTCTATCAATCATAACGGTTAAACCGGCGATGAATGATGCCGCCAGATCTTTCAATGCAAAACCAATGGAAACCGCTAACGTACCACCAATCAACGTAAGAATTTGGTCATTGATCCGAAAGCTAATCATGAAGACGACTAAACCTGCCGACATATAAACGAAAAACTGGAAGAATGACTGCAATTTTTGTAGCACCATTCGATACTGTACGAATTGAGTACTAAAGGTTTCGACTAGGCGATTGGTAAATCGTAATAGTATCCAAGATGCCAAAATCACAAAGAATGAAAAAAATACGCCGCCCCAACGAATCAGACTAGTAAATTGCACTATATTGTCTAAATGTTCATCTGTTCCTTCTGCAGCTAGAACAGTTGAACTCACCATCAATAAGACGATTAAACTAAGAAACTTTTTCATATTACTTCACCAATAAATGTTGACGGTGCAAGGCGTTGGTAATGTATCGATACCAGTGGTCGGAAATTTTCGCTTTATCATCTGACCATTCAATGTAATTACGGCTTTCAAAGTAGCGTAATGTCCCAATAACTTCAGGGATAGTGAGCTGGGTACATTCTGAAAGCTCTTCTGGAGTCGATATTTCAAGCTGCACAATCGAGCGCAAAATAGCCAGCATAGGCTTTGGCATTTTTTCCAGCTCTTCAGATTGTGGTGCCTGGAAGAGACGCACTACGATTTTTCCCGTGGTTTGATCTTTACGTAACGATAAACGGAAAAAACGCAGAGCAACGGTAGGGTTACCATCCGCGTAGTGCCATAAGATTCGGTAGAAACCTTGGCGCACACGTTCTTCTTCCGAAATATCATCCTGATCCCACTGTTTAGGTAGGTTCAAATCATCAAATGACACTGGGTTTTCTAATTCTTGATTTAAGCGTGAATCGAGCAAATTGGTGATTTGTGATTCAGACCAACGCGGCATAAATGCGACTAAATCGAATAATAGACGTTCGCCTCTTGCACGGTCGACAAAGCGCCAGCTTGATTTTTCAATCGCCAATAATACGCGGTGATTTTTCTTAGAACGGCGCATTAAATTGGCAAACTTCATAAGCCCAGAAAGGCCACCAACCATAGGTTTAACGAGTCTTTGAGCGTTATCTACAGCAAATAAATAGCACGTGTCACTTTTGCGTAAATGAGCTAATACTTGAATATCACTAGATTCACGGCTTAAACCGATTTGTTCCGCTAAATTTGCCACTAATTCTGCATAACCCGAGTTAGGACAGTTCAAATAAATTGGTTCAGCATTATTAACACGGTACAGAATCTGCTTTAGGAATGTGGTAGTGCCAATACCACGCTCACCTGAAATCACACACATTGCAGGACTATCGGTTAATACATAACGTGAGAGTTGCTTGATTTCATCAGAAGCGTAGCTAATTAACTCACTGTCTTCTCGTCCTGGTAAAACATACTTAAATACTTCATCGCCAGAGAGAGGAACGAGGTTTGTATTTTGACCTCCAGTATCACTTTGTTTCGCAACTTCAATACGAAATAAATAGGCAAGAGCTTGGCTGAAAAAGGCATATTGCGATAAGTTAGAAATCACGAATTGTTTGAAGTGGCGGGTAAAAATCCAAAATGTCATTATCGCCGTGGCAATGGTTGATAAAGTAAAACTATCTTTATGATTAATCGCCCATTGCGCCCAAATAGGGTGATCTAGACTAACGTTATTGTCACTAAATACGTATGGCTTCCATTTTCTTAGTACCACAATGGTAATTAAGATAAACCATAGGAACATTAAGCTAGAAACCCAGTGATAAATGGTGCCTTCACCAACCGTCGTCTTGGTGATTTGTAATAAAACACCTGCGCCAATCACACTCCAAACATAGTAGCGAATGGTAGATAGTCGAATTGCAATGATATCTTTAGAGGTACTACGGCTGTTGCGGTAGACGAATTCTAAGATGAATTTGACCGCGATAGAGCCACCCAAAATCCACCAAGTGAAAATATCTAAGAACTTGACGTGTTGTAGGCTTTGTAAGCCTGAAAGGATGTCTAAGGAAACCGTAATCGCAATTAACCACGCAATCGGCTTATTAGCTTTGCTGATATACCACAATAAACGAATCCATATTGGTGGAGCGCTGGTCGGTGAATCTAGCTTGGCTTTTCGGAATTGCTTGATCATGTCAGGGCTATTGCGAAGCCACCAGTTCAAAATTAGATAAACCAGGAAAAGCTTGATGACGGTGACAATAACCGGAACTGGGGATATTGCGAGGTCTTTGATGAATTGCTTAAAGCTCTGAATTTGAAAGAAAATCAAATATTGAGCATTAAGCTGGGTAATATGAATTTCGTTTTTAAATTGAGTCACCCCAAATGGACCAAAACCAGTTAAGTTATTATAAACTCGGCTATTGACCAATTTGAGCAAGTCTTGCTTTGAACGATTAAAACTATGAAGTGATAAGTAATCTTCTTGTGCTGAAAGCCAAGCTTTTTGACCACCTTGGCTTCGGTATTCTTTTAATGACGCATCAAAATCTTTAGTTGTGTTGTCGATTTGATAAAGGGTAGTAGAAAGTAGTTCATCGACCATTGCATGATCGGCATCCGTCATAAATAAAGGATCGGGTAGTTTAGAAACTTTATCCGATATGCTTTGTGCTTGTGGCGTAATTTTTGCGACTTGTGATTGTTGTGTTGGCTCCCATTCCGCATGTGCATTTAATGAGAACAAAAACAAGAAGGCCAAACAGAATTGGTAAATTTTACCCATAGATATCACTTATAAATAGTTGATAGGTCATATACCCAAGCGACTTCAAGGCGCTAAACTTCACATATTGAAGTTACTTGGGTATATCTTACTAAAGATAGAACAATAGCGGCGCAAATCATAACTTATTCTATGAGTTATTGTCATTAAGTGCTTGTTCTCCGGCAAAGAAATAGCGGTATTTTGTATAACTAACTTTAACTGTGAGCTCTTCTGTTATTTATATTAATTAATATTAAATAGGGATCTAGTACAAAACTTTTTATCTTGGCGTTGCTATTACATGAATAGACAAGATAAATTATCCTTATAAAGATTAAGACAAATCGACAAACCATTACCTCAAAAGGATTCGAATGAACTTCCCATATCAAAACATTGTTGTCCTAACAGGGGCTGGTATATCAGCAGAATCTGGCATTCAAACTTTCCGATCTCAAGATGGATTATGGGAAAATCATAGAATTGAAGATGTCGCGACCCCGGAAGGTTATAGCTACAACCCTGAATTGGTACAAAACTTTTATAATCAACGCCGTAAAGGGCTGCAAGATAAGCATATCGAGCCCAATCTCGCACATGTCGCTTTGGCAGAGCTTGAGAGCAAACTCGATGGTAAAGTAACGATTGTGACTCAAAATATCGACAACTTACACGAAAGAGGTGGTAGTCACAATATTATTCATATGCATGGTGAGCTATTTAAAGTTCGTTGCCCAGAGTCCAACCAAGTAATCGAACGTTATGATGATCTCGGTGTGCATGACTTATGTCACTGCTGCCAGATTCCAAATCCACTCAGACCACACATCGTATGGTTTGGAGAAATGCCGCTACAAATGGCGGAAATCTATGCAGCGATTGAAGAGGCCGATTTATTTATTTCTATTGGTACGTCTGGCGTGGTCTATCCGGCAGCAGGTTTTGTTCACGATGCTAAAATGCATGGAGCACATACCATCGAAATCAATCTAGAACCAAGTGCGGTAGAAAGCGAATTTGCAGAGAAGCGCTATGGTAAAGCAAGTATTGAAGTACCAAAGCTTGTTGATGAACTATTAAAACTGTAGTCCAACGCATGTTATTTTCACTTCGGTTAATGTAAAAAACCGCTGAGACTATTCAATCTCAGCGGTTTGCATTTGTTACTTATCGTCTTTAGTGAAAGAACTTAGTTCATTTCTACTTTAAGCTTTTGGAAATACTCTTCATATAGCACGTTAGCATCACCAACATCATCTTGCCATTCACCAGAATCTAATACTTTCTGTGGTGGGAAGACATTTTCATCGTTAGCAAATTCTTTCGGCAATAATGGGTAGGCTGTTTTAACCGGTGTAGGGTAGCCTATTTCCATTGCGATTTTTGCAGCATTTTCTGGACGCAGTAAGAAGTTAATCATCTTATAAGCCGCTTCAGTATTTTTCGCGCCAGAAGGAATCGCTAAACTATCCATCCAGAAGATGGTTCCTTTTTCTGGCCAAATGATATGAATTGGAGCGCCTTCTTGACGAGCCATATAAGCCGAACCATTCCACAACATACCTAGTGATGTTTCACCAGCTAAATAAGGGTTAGCAGGGAAGTCTGAGTTAAATACTAATACGTTTGGCATTAGCTTTTTCAACTCAAGGTAAGCTTGCTTAATCTGCTCTGGATCGGTGGTATTGCCTGAGTAGCCTAATTTGGTTAAGGCAATTTGGAATAACTCACGAGGGTCATCCATCATCATTAATTGACCAACCCATTTTGGATCCCATAAATCATCCCATTTTTTGATTGATGATTTATCCAACATATCAGTGTTAATACCGATACCTGTTGCACCCCAAACGTAAGGGATAGAGTAGTCGTTACCTGGATCAAAAGGTTTGTTTAAGTAGTTAGTATCCAAGTCAGCAAAGTGAGAAAGCTTGGCGTGGTCGATTTTCATCAACATGCCTTCTTTACGCATTTTAGAGACAAAGTAAGTAGAAGGGACGACTAGATCGTAACCTTTACCTTGTGTTTTTAACTTGGCGTACATTGACTCATTGGATTCATAAGTAGAGTAAATGACTTTAATTCCAGTTTCTTTGGTGAAGTCTTGTAAAACTTCATTTGGGATATACTCAGACCAGTTATAAAAATAAAGTTCTTTATCTTCAGCATGCGCATAACCTGTGGTAAATGTAGCCGCTAGTGCTGCACCGACAAAAAACTTAGACCATGTCTTCATTGATTTCCCCCAGTATGGAATTTTTATTTATTAACACTTTTGCTAATGCTCATCTTTTGCAGAATCGTCATTAGCTTCAAAATAGTGTGAGTATAGTCATATAAATTGTTTTTTAAAGTATTTATTCACTACTTACTCATTAAAAAAAAGCCTGCAACTCAGCAGGCTATTTATTGGGTAACTTCTTTGGGTTTTACTTCACTTTATCTCGAGCTAAAGCTTGTGAGCACATCACCAACATTAAAGAGACGACTAGCATTACGGTTGCCAGCGCGTTAACTTCTGGAGAGATACCAACTTTAACCATAGAGTAAATTTTCAACGGCAAAATTTCATAGCTTGGCCCAGTCACGAAAGAACTGATAATGACATCATCAAGCGATAGGGTGAAACTCAGCAACCAACCGGCGGCAACCGCAGGCTTAGCTAAAGGCAAAATGATACGTTTTAGAATAATCCACTCACTGGCACCTAAGTCTTTCGCCGCTTCCAGCATTTTCACATCAAAGCCTTTTAAGCGACTGTAAACCGTCACAACAACAAATGGTAAACAAAAGGTAATGTGTGAAATAAGCAGGGTAATTAACCCTAATTGGAAACCTACGACCAAAAATAAAGCAAGCAGTGAAATCGCCATCACAATATCTGGTGACATCATGACTACGAACAGCAGGCCGTTAACCGCGCCTTTCCCTTTAAACTGATATCGAAATAGCGCGACAGCCGTTAAGCTACCAATAATGGTTGCAGCTGTCGCAGAAAAGACTGCCACCGTAATGGAATGACCAGCCGCTTGAATTAAGCTGTCATTATTCATTAAGTCGCTATACCACTTAGTCGTAAAGCCGCCCCATTTAATACCAAATTTACTGGCATTAAATGAATTTACGATCAAAACAATAATAGGCAGGTATAAAAACAGGTAGACCAAACTCATAAAGCTAGACTTGGCAACCGTTCCACCAACAGACTTTTTCATCAGTCTAACTCCACTTTTTTATTCAATAATTTACCCGCACGATAGTAGGCATAAAGCATCAATGCCATCACTAGAGTTAATGCGATACTCGTGGCAGCACCAAATGGCCAATCACGGGCATTGAGCACTTGGCTCTTGATTACGTTACCAATCAGTAAGTTTTTCGCGCCACCTAGTAGGTCAGAAACATAGAACATACCTAAAGCGGGCAACAATACTAATAAGCAACCGCCAATAATGCCTGGCATGGTGAGGGGTAAGACAACCTTTAGTAGAGTTTGCAACTTATTGGCGCCAAGATCTCTTGCCGCTTCAATATAGGTGCGGTCTAACTTTTCAATCGCGGAATACAAAGGCAAAATCATGAAAGGGAGTAGAATGTAGACTAGACCTATCATTACCGCTGTTTCGGTATACATAATGCGCATTGGATGCTCAATCAAGCCTATCGCCATTAAGCTTTTATTCACAATACCTTGAGTACCTAGGACAATTTTTAAGCCGTAAGTACGAATTAATGAATTGGTCCAAAATGGCACAATGACCATGAACAGCATAAATGGGCGGATCTTGACCGGCATCTTTGCAACGATATACGCAAAAGGGTAACCAATCAGCAAACACAAGCCTGTTGCGACAACCGCCATGTACAATGAATGCAGCATGACTTTGGCATAAAGCGGGTCAAGCAGGCGAGTATAGTTGCTTAGCGTAAAGGTTAATTCGATTAGATTGGCTTCATCACGCGTTAAAAAACTGGTAATGATAATCATCAAATTTGGAATAAAAACAAACAGCATCAGCCATGAAACAATCACAAGCACTATGCTGTTTTGAAGATTGAGTTTCTTCATTTGCATCTACTCTGTTGCTTCATGGTTAGTATGAGAATCGTCATCTTGTGGTAAAACAACTTCCCAGCTTTCTACCCAAGTGATCGAAACTTTCTGGCCAATCGAGTGATCGACATCAGGATCGTCTTCGTTAAAGAACTCACTGACCATGACGCGCATTCCTGATTCAAGTTCAACCACGGAATCTAAAGTCATACCTTTATAAGTACGCTCTGTTACATGACCAACAATACCAATATCTTCAGATTCTTTGATCTCTTCAATGCGAATATCTTCAGGGCGAAGAAGAACATTAAGATGTTGGCCGGGTTGGACAGGGTGCTTGTAATGAACAGAACACTCGATACCTTCAATTAAAGCAGTGATTGTTTTCTCATCATTACGCTTCACGACGGTGGCTTCAAAGGCATTAATTTCACCAATAAAGCTTGCGACAAATAAGTTCTTTGGTTCTTCGTAAATTTCACGAGGTGAGCCATCTTGTTCAATTACACCATCACGCATAACAATAATGCGATCAGACATTGAAAGTGCTTCTTCTTGATCGTGAGTAACAAAGATGAAAGTAATGCCAAGCTGACGTTGCAGTTGTTTTAGTTCTAACTGCATTTGCTTACGAAGTTTGTAATCTAAAGCGGATAAGGATTCATCTAGCAACAGTACTTTAGGTTTATTCACCACTGCTCGCGCAATCGCAATGCGCTGCTGTTGACCACCTGAAAGTTGATGAGGTTTGCGTTGCGCCATTGATTCTAATCGAACCATTTTAAGGGCTTCTTCAACGCGCGACTCAATTTCCGTTTGCGCGACTTTTTGCATACGCAGACCGAAGGCAACATTCTCAAACACCGTCATGTGAGGGAAAAGGGCATAACTTTGAAATACGGTATTAACGTGTCTTTGTTCGGGTGGCTGTTCTGTCACATTTTCATTTGCCAGTAGAATCTTGCCAGAATCAACCGTTTCAAAACCTGCGATCATTCTTAATACCGTTGTTTTACCACAGCCAGAAGGTCCTAGAATAGTTAAGAACTCACCATGGTTAACATTAAGATCGAAATTTTCAATGATGGATTTACCATCAAAACTTTTGCTGATACCAGTCAGTTGGATAACGGTAGAAGTTTGAGTAGATTCAACGTTCAATTTCTGTATTTCTCCCAAGAAAGAACAGCGATGTTAGACACAAAAATTTGAGGGCGAATCATAGTCGCCATTAAGTGTAATTCATAGCATTTTTTGCCATGAGGTTATTAATTATCATCTATTCATATCTGATATACAAAAAAGAATAACGACAGGGTAACAATCGTTTACGAAGCTATGGTCTATCAAGAGATGGTTTATCAAGCTATTCCTTTGCTTTTACAAAATGAAATAGACACAAACTCGCATATTAAGGTGTCTTGAGTATAATGAGCCACAATTATGCTAGTTAGAGATCCTGGATCCCCGTTTTATGAATGATAAAGTAGAAAAAGAGTTTAATGTCGGTGGCAATATAGATACCGCGCTATCAGGACAATACGAACTAAAAGCAGCTAATATTATTAAAGAAGCTTGGCAACTGACAATAAAGAACTTCTTGTCATTTTCACCGACAATTGTGGTTTTAATCATTTTGCAAATAGCGATTTTTATGATTGCTTTAAAATTGCAGCTAGGGGATACCAGCATCCTCTTTACTTTACTTGATGGCAGTGCAGACTCTACCCAAATCGAAAGCATCATTCAGTCTGTCATCGTCGCCAACTTTAGCTATGAAATTATCAGTGCGCCATTGTATGCCGGCGTATGTTTAATGGCGATGAGTCATGCTACTGGCTTCAAAACCAAAACGAACCACATCTTTAAAGGATTACACTTTACTATCCCAGTAATGCTCGTCACGCTAATGGGATTAATTCTTCAAGGTTTAGCTGGGGCGATTTTACCTTTCCTATCTTTATATATTTCAATGACTTTTAGTAATTCTGTTTTTCTGGTCTGTGAAAAAAGAATGACACCTATGCGGTCGTTGTTGCTGTCGTTCCGTGCGGTTAATAAGAAACTTCTAACCGTCGTGGCAGTTTATGCTTTGATTCTCGTTATGTTTTTTGCCGCAGCTCTGTTCTATGGGATCGGCTTTATCCTTGTTCTACCATTTTTCTTCCATGTTAAAGGCATCATCTATCGCGATATGTTTGGAATTAAAATGAAAGTAATCAATTCAGGAGGCAACGGAACGCCGCCTAGCAATAATAATAAACAATCACAGGTATTTGACGCATGAAGAAAAAAATCATTATGACCTTAGCGATTCTTTCGTTCTGGGCCGTTTACTATTTTCAAAATCATTACAATCAACAACCTGATACCAGCAAGGAACAGGCAACTGAGAACGCGTCTAAACCGAAAGCTCCGATGCCGGTTGATGATATTCATCTTAAAAAGCAAAAATTCTTTGACGCGCTTCGTCCTGGGATTGCAAAAGAAAATGCTCGTGTTGTGGAAGAGCGTCATGAACTGTTGGATATTAAAAAACAATTTGAAGAGGGCGATCTCACCTCAGTACCATCAAAAGCAAAACAATTAGCTGAAGGTTATGAATTAGCCATCCCTGAAGCGGGAATTGATGAAGCATGGTTAGATACGATGCTTAATCGCGTTAATGTTTTGCCGCAGTCATTAGTATTAACTCAAGCGGCGAATGAATCTGCATGGGGAACCTCAAGATTTGCTAAAGAAGGCAACAACTTCTTTGGGCAATGGTGCTATACAGAAGGTTGTGGGTTAGTGCCTTTACACCGTGTTGAAGGAGCAACTCATGAAGTGGCGAAATTCGACTCTCCGCAAGAATCGATTCACGCATACTTTATGAATGTGAACCGTAATAACGCTTATAAAGAACTTCGTGATATTAGAGCGAAATTAGCCGGTAATGAGCAGGATTTAAAATCTCAAGCAACAGCATTAGAGTTAACCAACGGCTTGCTGAGTTACTCTGAGCGTGGACAAGATTACGTTGATGATCTTCAATCGATGATTAAGCATAACGCTGAGTTTTGGACGGATAAATAATGGTGAACATTCGTCATATTGGATTGATCGCAGCTTTATGCGCTTCCGTTTTAGCTTTACCTGCGCATGCCGAGCAGTATCGTTTTAATTATTCTAAGCTCTATACACAGATGAAGAATAACCTTGAAGAAGGGCACCCCGATGTTAAAGTCGCGTTCTTTTTTCAAGAACATCAAACTTCTCGTTTATGTAAAATAGATAAAGCTTGGATGGAAAAAGACAAACATTACGAAGAGTTTGTTATTCCGCCATCTCAAGAGCTTATCGTACCACTTGATAACAACTTGCGACAGGTAGGTCCTTTAGTCTATGTCAATGCAGAGCAAGGCAAGACCTGTGATTTCTCTATGGTAGTGATGACTAAGCAGCCACTTTCCGGTGAAGTTTCTTATCAAGATATAGAGAGCTTGCTTCCACAAATGAGTAAGATGCTCGATGATCTAGGTGGGATGTTTTCAAGTTGGTTTGCGCCAAAAGTAATTGGTCTAACATTAGAGTTTGATGGGCTAAAACAAGGCGCTATTCAAACCTCTAAAGGCAATACTTTCCCAATCGATGACGGTAAAGCCAAAGTAAGCTTAGCCGAACTCTCTGAAGATGAATCATTATTGCTTCCACAAGCTACGTTCAGGGCATTGCCTTTACTTGAAAAGTAACCAGTAGAGTAGTTTATAAGATAAAAAAGAGCCGAACAATATCGAATTGTTCGGCTCTTTTTTTAGTTATCCGCAGCTTAAGCTAAGTATGGTCGAGATTAAATATTCGTTACATCAAGCTGTAAGCTAGGATCAAACTCTATTGCATCTTCTGACGCTACTGAGCTTTCAGGTAATGTTTCTTTATCAAAACCAATATCACCACCATTGATTACGCCAGAATCACGGTCAATCGATTTAAAATCAAATAAATTGTGATCGGCTAAGTGGCTAGGTACCACGTTTTGCACCGCTTTGAACATTGTCTCGATACGGCCAGGGAAACGCTTATCCCATTCGTTAAGCATTTGCTTAATGTTTTGGCGCTGCAAGTTAGGTTGTGATCCACATAAATTACAAGGAATGATTGGGTAGTCACGCATCGCTGAAAACTTAATGATGTCTTTTTCGCGGCAGTAAGCAAGAGGGCGGATCACCACATGTTCACCGTTATCCGATACCAATTTAGGTGGCATTGCTTTCATTTTTCCGCCATGAAACATATTTAAAAATAACGTTTCCAAGATATCGTCACGGTGATGACCGAGTGCAATTTTGGTTGCACCAATTTCATTAGCGGTACGGTATAAAATACCACGGCGTAGACGAGAACAAAGAGAGCAGGTCGTTTTACCTTCAGGGATCTTATCTTGAACGATTGAGTAAGTATCTTCTTCAACAATCTTATATTCGATACCTAAAGACTCAAGGTAAGCCGGTAAAATATGATCAGGAAACCCAGGTTGCTTTTGGTCTAGGTTCACCGCTACAAGCTCAAAATTGACGGGCGCACTTTTTTGTAGGCTCATCAAAATTTCTAACATAGTGAAGCTGTCTTTACCGCCAGAGAGACACACCATGATACGATCGCCATCTTCAATCATATTAAAGTCAGCAATAGCTTGACCTGTATTACGACGAATACGCTTCTGTAACTTATTGAAATTATACTGCTCAGCCTTATTTTTTGCTGCTTGCTCAAGTTCTTCAACAGTATTTTGATCTGAATTCATGGTGATTTGCCTTTACTGGTCTCAAGCGATGCTTGATGGTGTTGCCAAGTACCTATAGTTTTTAAAATTCTAAAGGTCATAGGTGCTGCATAAATAAAGGCCGTATCATACTCACAAATGACAAAAGAGCAACACTCGAAAGGATTGCTCTTGCCGTTTGATACCCAATTTAATGACGTAATATTAGCTCTTAATTAGGATCGAGTGGACTAATAAAGCCTTCTGGTTTTAGTGCCAAAACATCACAGTTTATCTTATCAATGACGTTCTCTGCTGTATTACCAATAAACACAGCGGATAAACCGGTTCTACCTGTGGTTCCTAGAATAACCAAACCAACATCAAGCTCTTTGGCCGCTTTTGGAATAATATCTTCTGGCAAGCCTTCATTCACTCTAGTGTGTTCCTCATCGATACTATATTTTTGGCGCAACGCTTTCATCGCCGTTAAGTGGAAACCACGAACAGCGTCAGTATAGGAAGTCGGATCAAACTCCGGTAGCTCTACCGTAATATTCGCGGGAGTCACAGGGTAGGAGTTAACCAGAAATAGTTTGGCATTGAGTTGTTTCGAAAATTTTAAACCTTGATCTACCATGCTTTCATTAAGTGCGGTATGGGTAGTGTTTTCCGAACCAACGTGAACTGATGCAATAATATTACCATTGACCGGCCAATCGTGATTTTTAACCAGTAGTACAGGGCATGGGCACTTACGTAATAAATGCCAATCGGTTGGCGTAAAGAATACCGACTCAAGCGCATCGTGCTGACGAGTGGCTTTCAAAACAATATCATGATCACCAGAGAACACTTCACCAATAATGGCTTCATACGGACGGTGATGCCAAACCACTTTTATATTAAATTCGACACCATCTTTCAAATAAGGTTGGGCGACTTCTTTCATCCATTCTTCACGTTGCTGGATTACACCGCGTCTCATTGCATCACGCTCTTCAGAAGACAGCATGGATGTCATGTCATATGAAAAATCATAAATAGATAGAAAAAAAGTGATTGGAGCGGGGTTCGGTAGATCTCGTACAATCTGAAATGCACGTGCTAATGCTGACTGTTCGACATTATTAACATCAGCAACCACCAAAATATTTTTGTATGAATTCATAATAAGCTCTCCCTTTCTTAACTCATTTGATCTAACGATAGATCAAAGTATACCAAGGGTACAACATGCCTAGATTTTGATTCTTTCAGCAAAAGAAATCCGTTGGTACTAGTTTAACTTTAGCTGAATTTGCAGATAATTATTAGTGACATAACCTTGATTTTGGAAAGAAAAAAGCCGCTAAGTATGAAAACTTAACGGCTTAATCATTGATTCAATATCTAATTTTTATTCTTCAGCAAAACCGGCAAGTTTTTGCAGTGCATCATGGTCGATGATCGTAATGTACTTACCTTTAACGCTTAGAATATCGCTCTTTTGGAAACGACCAAGTAGGCGACTGATCGTTTCAACGGTTAGCCCTAGGTAGTTACCAATATCACCACGAGTCATGGTTAATCGGAATTCACGAGGGGAGAAACCACGTTGTGAGAATCGAGTCGATAAACTATATAGGAATGCTGCTAAACGTTCTTCGGCATTCTTCTTAGACAACAGCAAGATCATATCTTGGTCGCCTTTGATTTCATTACTCATTAAGCGCATGATTTGCTGACGCAATTTTGGCATTTGACCTGAAAGTTCATCTAACGTTTCATAAGGTATTTCACAGACCATTGAAGTCTCTAACGCCTGCGCAAAACTAGGGTGAGAATTGTTATTAATTGCGTCAAAGCCAACTAAGTCACCCGCAAGATGAAAAGCGGTGATTTGTTCATCGCCTTGTTCTGTGATGGTGTAACTTTTTATCGTACCTGAGCGAATCGCATAGAGTGATTTTAGTTCATCACCCGCTTTAAAAATTTCTTGTCCTTTTTGGACAGGTTTTTTTCGCTCGATAATTTCATCAAGTTGATCCAGTTCATTTTCATTTAATGAAAACGGAATACATAATTGGCTGATACTGCAGTCTTGGCAATGGATGGCACAGCCACCTGATTGGACTCGTTTCGTTTTTGCGTTATCTGAAATCATAAAATACCGAGCAGTTTTAATTGATATACATCAAGATTTTAGCACCTCATACCACTAAAGGACAGCAGAAAATCATCGGATATAACAGTTATATTACAGTAAACGGACAACTCCTTGATACAACTGAAATAAGGCGTAGGCCAATAAAACCGTGGCACCAAGGCGTCTAAAGAGTAAGGATTTTACTAGTTGATTGAACTGAGTCGCACTCACGCCAACCGCAAGCATCAAGGGTAGTGTTCCTAAGCCGAATGCCAACATGATCAAAGCACCATTGACTGAATTCCCAGCTGCAGCAGACCAAGTCAACATAGAATAGACTAGGCCACATGGCAGCCATCCCCAAATGAAACCAAATGGAATCGCATAAATAGGGTGCTTAATAGGAAGTAGCTTTTGACCGAATGGCGCTATGTGCTTCCAAAGGCTTTGACCTACTTTTTCTATCCATATCAGGCCGTTCCACCATTGCCCAATATATAAAGCCAGTAGCAACATGAATACGGCAGATAAAAGACGTAACCAATTGAGAGGAGAGTTGATTCCAGAGTAGGACGAAATCGTTGAAATAGAGCCGCCAATTATCGCTCCGATTAAAGCATAACTCGATAAACGGCCAATATTATAAAAAAGGGGATTCAGCCATTGTCTCTTTGTTGAAACTTGGCCTAAGTTCATTAAAGAAGCGATACCACCACACATACCCATGCAGTGACTGGCGCCTAATAAACCGATTAGAAAAGCCGCTAACCAATCAGAACTCATTTTGCTTTATCTTTCTTTTCAGCAGGCTTTACGATTTTATCGTCAAGGTCATCGTTATCATCAAATAAAATACTATGTCCTTGACGATCGAGATCATCAAATTGATCGGTTTTTACTGCCCACATAAATAAACCAACGGCGATACAGACAAATATGATGGCAATTGGAATTAACAAATACAAACTGGCCATTTCAAGAACCTTATTACTTCAACAATCTAAGTGAGTTGGTCACTACAATAATGGAACTTGCAGACATACCAATAACGGCAAAATAAGGAGCAATGAACCCCATAACAGCCAATGGAAGAATTAAGGCGTTATAGCCGAGTGCCCAAGCTAAATTTTGTCGAATAATACCACGAGTTTGAATGGCTAGCCCTCTAGCTTCAAGTACTTTATCCAGTCTATCGCCAAGTAGAACCATATCTGCAGAGGATTTTGCCACATCTGAGCCGCTACCCATGGCAACAGAAAGGTGCGCACCCGCTAGAGTTGGTGCGTCATTAATACCATCACCAATCATTAAGGTAACGCTATTCTCATTAAGAGACTGTAGATAAGCTAATTTGTCTTCAGGTTTGGCTGAGCATTGGTATTGAGTAATGCCCAACGCTGAAGTGACTTTTTGAGTATTTAACGCTGAATCTCCCGTCAATAGGGTGATGTCTATATTGGCTTTTTGTAATTGCTTAACAAAACTGAGGCTTTCTTTACGTATAGGGTCGGTATACTCAAAACGTGCTACTAAGCGGTGATTACAAGATAAATATACCGAAGATGCTTGTGACTGTTCTAATTCTCTCTCATCAGTATTTAAGGCAAAAGATAAGGTTCCAATATGCCAAACATCATTTAAATACTGTCCAGAGACACCAGAGCCAATAACGTTAGAGACATTTTCTATCGTGACTTCTTCAGATGAATATTTCTGGAATGCCTTTGAGATTGGGTGGTTAGCATGTTGTTCTAACGCAGCAGCAATCGCGAGTACTTGAGAATTGGTATACTGACTATCTAAAAGCTCTGTATCACTAATCTCAATATTACCTTCCGTCAGGGTGCCGGTTTTATCCAATACGATATGATCTACTCGGCATAAAGTTTCAAATACATGACCTTTACGCAATAAAATACCTAAGCTTCCCAGCTTTGAGGTTGAGCATGTCACAGCTGTTGGGGTCGCAAGAGATAGGGCGCATGGGCAGGTTGCCACGAGTACTGACAACATAATCCAAAATGCTTCATCTGGTCGATGTTGATGCCAATAAAACCAAGTTGCACCAGCAATAACAAGAATGACCGCAACAAAATACTTAGCAACATGATCGGCGACTTCTGCGATTTTAGGCTTTGATAACTGGGCCTCATCTTGCAATCTCACAATATTGGAAATGACAGAGTCGGCTTTGTGGCAAGTCACTTCCAACTCAAAAGATTCGCCAACATTCATAGTGCCGGCATAAACAAAATCATGGTGCTGTTTTAAAACGGGAATCGATTCACCCGTGAGCATGGATTCATCGACTTGTGTGGTACCAACGACAATCTGTCCATCTGCAGGAATATGTTCTCCGGGTAATACTCGAATCACATCGCCAATGGTTAAGCTTCGGACAGGGATCTGGCTTCCATCTAACTTCCTTGCCATCGCGGGTACTAGTTTCAATAAATTTGCGCTGGCGGTGGCCGCTTTACGGCGTGCGCGCATTTCTAAGAAACGGCCAACTAATAAAAAGAAGGTGAACATGGAAATGGATTCGAAAAACACTTCACCTTTGCCCGCCACGGTGGCCCATAAACTTGAAACATAAGCAAAGATAAGTGCAATAGATACGGGAACATCCATACCTAGCGTCTTGGCCTTTAAACTACGCCAAGCATTAATATAGAAAGGCTGAGCAGAATAGAGCAGTACAGGTGTTGCGAAGATCAAACTGACCACTCTTAAAAACTGTTTAAACTCACTATCAAGATCAGAGAACACTTCAAAATAAAGTGCAATAGCAAGCATCATAACTTGCATTGTCGCTAAGCCTGCAACACCCAAGCGATAAAGGTATTGCTTCATCATTTGGTGGTAGCTTTCTTCGTGCTGATTAGGCTCAAAAGGTGCAGCTTTATACCCTAATTGATGGATATTTTTTAATAACTCACTTAAATGAATTTTAGAGTCATCCCAGCGTAATATGGCTCGGTTGGTAGTGATGTTTACTCGAATTAAAACAACACCAGAGTAGGCCATTAACTGCTTTTCGATAAGCCATGCACAAGCGGCACAAGACACACCATCGAGTGACAAGGTAACTTCCGACATATCTTCAGTGTGTCGTACAAACTCTTTCTGAACATCTTCATTATCGTAATGAATAAGCTTTTGCAGCTGCTCAGGAACCAGCTCAACTTTTTCAGCAGAAGTAGTGCGATATTGATAATAAGAAACTAAACCACTCTCTACGATAGTTTGTGCAACTGATTGGCAACCAGGGCAACACATAGGGCGAATCTGCCCAAGTATTTCAACGTTAAAGTTAGTATTAGCTGGTACATCATCATTACAGTGATAACACACTTGATGCGTCGAACGAGCAGACATTTTTACGCCTTAATCAAGTAAAACGGTTGGTGTTTTGCTAGGAAATGCGACTTTCCCTTGGATAATCCATTCTTTGTTATGTGGCTCTAGTTTAATAAACCAAGGGCCTTGTAATGGCGTATCTAAACTAAGTCGATAATTACCATTAGCATCAGAGCTAAGAGTACGTTCGAAATCACGATCAGGTAGGGTTCGGTGAGTAAATGAGACTTTTAAAGCAGGGTAAAGTTCGAGTTTACCTTTGTCTAACTTAAAACTTACGCCTCTAGGAGTTGAAACAACACTAGCATTAAGTTTGAAGCCTTTTGCGACATGTATTCTAGTCAGATCGACATTAATCCCTTTGCCTTCTTTATAGTAATTTTCAGAAACCAAATCGACACTATTTTTCGTAAATAGACCAAGGGTAACGAAACTACCGGTGACTGCGCACATAGGAAGGAAAATTAGAAACCAAGGCCAGAATTGTTTGTACCAGGGCTGTTGCATAGTGTTCTCACAAATAAAACGAAATAGATACAAGAAAAAACAGCCCCAGAGCGGGGCTGTTAAACCACTTAATGTATTATTGGGCAGGTTCTGGCTGAGGTTGGTTACTCAAGCTCCAGACATAAGCGCCAACCAGGTGAACTTTATCATCACCTAAGATATTGCTCCAAGCCGGCATCACACCTTGACGACCATACTCAACAGATTCAGTCACATCAGCGCGAGAATCGCCGAATAACCAATCATTATCGGTAAGATCTGGTGCACCAAATGCTGGGTTACCTTTACCATCTGTACCATGACAAGCCGCACACGCCGCAAAGCGTACTTTACCAGCCGCCGCTTCACGTGAGTTAACTTTACGTCCAGATAAGCTCAAGACATAACTTACCACTTCACGTACGCCATCATCGCCAAATGTTTCTCCCCATGCAGGCATCGCACCTACACGGCCATGACGAATTGTCGTCAAGATAGCTTCAGGCTCACCACCGTATAACCAAGCATCGTCGGTTAAATTAGGGAAACCTTTGAAACCACGAGCATCAGAACCATGACACTGAGAACAGTTTTGTAAAAACAAATTCTGTCCTACGCGTAAGGCGTCTGGATCTGCAGCAATTTCAGGTAATGTACGGTATGCAGTACCTTCAGAGTTATAAGCTAAGCGCTTAAACGACTCACCGTAAAACTTATCGGCATCATCTAACTCTTTTGCATATTGATCTAACTGCTTATTCTCTTGTGAAGCTTTAATTGATGCTTCCATCTCTTCAACAGATTTAACTTGTTGCGCTGAACTCGTCCAACCTAGAAGACCAGGGTAGTTACCTAAACCTGGGAACAAGGCTAGATAAACAGCAGCAAAGATAAATGTTGAGAAGAATAAGTAAGTCCACCATTTTGGAAGTGGGTTGTTGAGCTCACGAATACCATCGTATTCATGCCCCATATCCGCACCTTCTTCTACGCCCATTTTATCTTTTAGACACCAGATTAAAATGGCCGCAATACCAAAGATTGTACCTAGTGTAATTACGGTAATCCAAACACTCCAGAATGTAGTCATTACTGCATTCCTCCCTGCTTTTTATCTGATTCAACTGGCTCATCATCAAAAATAATATTCGCAGCTTCATCAAAACGAGACTGGCGGCTTTTGCTTCCATAAGCCCACCATACAACACCACAAAAACTGATGAATAAAACAAGAGTCCAGATACTATGAACGGTTACGATATCCATATCTCTCTCCTTATTTCATCGAGTGGCCAAGCGATTGAAGATAAGCAACTAAAGCATCTAGCTCAGTTTTGCCTTCAACATCTTTTTTCGCATTAGCAACTTGCTCATCAGTGTACGGCACGCCGAAATCATCACGGAATAACTCAAGTTTTTGTTGAGTATATTCACCGGTTAGTGTGTTTTCTGCCAACCACGGATAGCCAGGCATGATAGATTCTGGCACGACTTCACGAGGGTCGATTAAATGGACACGATGCCATTCATCAGAATAACGTCCACCTACACGAGCAAGGTCAGGACCAGTACGCTTAGAACCCCATAAGAAAGGGTGTTCCCATACTGATTCACCAGCCACAGAGTAGTGACCATAACGCTCTGTTTCCGAACGGAATGGACGAATCATCTGGCTGTGACAAACACTACAACCTTCACGGATATAGATATCGCGGCCTTCCATCTCAAGCGCTGAATATACTTTTAAATCTTCAACAGGTTCAGTTGTTTGCTTTTGGAAGATTAGCGGAGTGATCTCAACTAATGCCCCTAAGCTGATACCGAAAACCATCAAAATTGCCAATAGACCGACGTTCTTCTCGACTATTGAATGGCGATTCTTATTCGAACTCATATTCATAGCCTCCTATAAAGCCGGTTGAGGAATAGCTTTTAAGCTTTCCTTTGGCGCAGAAATAGTTTTGTAGGTGTTATAAGCCATCAACAACATACCAGACACGATAATCACACCACCAATAAAGCGAACTAAGTAGAATGGGTGAGAAGCTTCAACCGTCTCAACAAAGCTATACGTTAATGTGCCATCAGCGTTAACTGCACGCCACATCAGACCTTGCATCACACCTGAAATCCACATAGCAACGATGTACAGCACAGTGCCGATAGTCGCAAGCCAGAAGTGAACATTGATCAGTTTGATAGAGTACATACGCTCTTGGCCAAATAACTTAGGAATCAAGTGGTATAGAGAACCAATGGTAACCATTGCAACCCAACCTAATGCCCCAGAATGCACGTGACCAATTGTCCAGTCAGTATAGTGAGATAGCGCATTAACCGTCTTAATTGCCATCATTGGACCTTCAAAGGTAGACATACCGTAGAAAGACAGAGAAACAATCAAGAAGCGTAGAATCGGATCGTAGCGAAGTTTATGCCAAGCACCAGATAGCGTCATAATACCGTTGATCATACCGCCCCAAGAAGGAACGAATAAGATCACAGACATCACCATACCTAATGACTGAGTCCAGTCAGGTAAAGCAGTGTAGTGAAGGTGGTGCGGACCGGCCCAAATATAAAGAGAAATTAGACCCCAGAAGTGCACGATCGATAAACGGTAAGAATAAACAGGGCGTTCAGCTTGTTTTGGTACAAAGTAATACATCATACCTAAGAAGCCCGCAGTCAATAAGAACCCAACTGCATTGTGTCCATACCACCATTGAACCATGGCATCGACAGCACCAGAATAAATCGAATAAGACTTACCTAATGAAACTGGGATTGCCATGCTATTTACGATATGTAGTACCGCAACAGTCAGTATAAAACCGCCAAAGAACCAGTTAGCCACATAAATATGAGATGTATTTCTTTTGATTAAAGTACCAAAGAAAACAATCGCATAAGCAACCCAGACGATCGCAATAGCGATATCAATAGGCCACTCTAGCTCCGCATATTCTTTACTGGTTGTATAGCCCAAAGGTAGTGAGATAACTGCAGCCAAAATAATGGCTTGCCAACCCCAAAATGTAAACGGAACTAATAAACCACCAAATAAGCGGGTCTTACAGGTTCTCTGAACAACGTAATATGATGCAGCGAATAGGGCACTTGTGCCAAACGCAAATATTACCGCATTTGTATGTAATGGACGTAAACGGCTGTACGTCAACCACGGCGTATCAAAGTTAAGCTGTGGCCAAACTAATTGAGCGGCAATTAACACACCCACACTCATACCAACAATACCCCAAAGTATGGTAACCAGGGCGAATTGACGTACGACTGTGTAGTTATAATTATGCTCAAGCTGATGTTCTTGGCTCATCTTGAATGCTTCCAATATTATAATTAACTACATAGCATCAACACGAAAATAGTGTTGTAATGTCACCCAAACACACATCATCAACTGATTAAAAATAAGCCGATAACAATGGTTTTCAATAAAAGTAACATTTTCGTTGCCTACTATACCTGACATGCGAACAGGTTATATAGGTAAATTAGTAAAAATTTGAAGTAAGTTGCATAGGATAAAAGTGTAATGGCAGCCGAGAAACTCACCAAAGCAAGACTTGTACAAATACTCATCATATTCAGCGTATTAGCCACAGCATTCACGTGGAGAACATTTCAACACCAACCACAGCAAAGCACTGATACCGTATGCCAAATAGATCAAAATTGTACAATAAAAGTCGATGATATAGAGCTTTCAATGCTCTTTGAAAGAGAAACCGATGATTCGCTTATGATTTTGGCTCAACCAGTTGATAGTAAAACTAAAACCAAATTACAGGATCTGACTTTAAGTTCTTCAGCCATACTTGATAGTAAAAGCCATCACCTAGAACAATCGATCAGCATCAAAACAGTATCAGACATAGATAACTCACGTTGGTCGATTTCAACACCAACGGGAAATATGTACTGGATAACGTTAAACACTCAGAATTGATTTAATTTGCTTATGTGATTGGAGAGATTGAGAACGTAGGTAACAAGCGGCAAGTTCAAGTTTTATGGGTATATATTTATATATTGTGATGATGGGCATTTAGGATACAAAGGAAGCCATTTATCGATGGCTTCTAAAAAATACAAAATAGGGTATTCCATTGAACAATCACAACAAATCCTACGTACATGCACACTTTATTTAACATAATATACGTAATGCGCACTAAGGTGTAAGTTCTATTAGTATTAAACCCACACTATTGTCTGAACTTTAACCAACAAATCTGAAATCTTAAGTAGCTAATTTTTATTATGATTTTTTGATGATAGAATCTCGCGATCTCATTCATAGGAACCTACTGCTTGAACAAGAACATTATTAAGGCATTGTTGATTGCACCATTAATTTGGCTTGCTTACCTTTGGTATTTTGATTTTCGACCAATTATGGATAGTACTTATCTATTGCCAATTGGTTTTGCTATGCCACCGATAATGGCTTGTGGAGCACTTATTGCTTATCAATCAAGAGCCTGGATGATTTTTTCTGGTTACGTTTTGCTATGTGGCAGCTTGGTCATTCAAAATTTACTATTTTAAGTCAATTACTTAGCAATCAATGTCCTGTAGTGATTGTTAATCGTAATAGCTTCTCAGGTGTATCATAGGCTATCTTTTGATTTCGGTATTTCTTTAGCTCTTTCTTTACAACCTTACATACCTGACTGTTCCCATTGGTTCTCACTCGTTTGAGCTTGGCATACTTTTGGTCTAGATGATTCATTGATAGCATGATCCTACATTCACCTTTTAAATGCTTGGCTGAATCATCTACGGCTTTCTGTGCTTTCTTTTTGTAAAATTTCGCAACTTTATAGCGTTGGCTATCATCATAACTAAAGACTGATGGACTAATGATAAGTATACAAAAGAATATAACGAATGATTTCATCCTACTAACACCTTGATTGATTAACAAAATCAAAGTTTTCACCGTTTCAATGATCTCATCAAGCCTACTTCAATGGTTAGTTATGCTAACCTCAGATTTAAGAAGCGATTACATTTCACGAAAATAATTGCGAGAAAACTTCATATTACGGAACTTGTTGTTAAATAAAGGTTCTAAAATCACTAACACTTATTTTTAAATTGGACACTTTATGAAAAAGCTTATTCTACCTCTTGTACTCACCGCAGTGACACATTGTGCTACAGCTGCTAATACTGCGACATTCACTCCAGAACAAGAAGCAAGAATTGGTGAAATAGCCGCACAATACCTCGCCGATCACCCAGAGTTTTTAATTAAAGCCAGCCAGAAACTGCAACAGAAACAGCTAGAAGAACAAGCGAATGCTCAAAAATCGGCAGTGATAGCAAATAAAAATGCTTTAATTAATGATAAGACGACCCCTTTTACTGGCCCTAAAGATGCGAAAGTGAATGTTATCGAATTCTTTGATTACCAGTGTGTCTACTGCTACCGAATCTCTTCAACAATTGAATCTTTGCAAAAGCAATACCCGAATGTACGCTTTATCTTTAAAGAAACCCCTATCTTTGGTAACCGTTGGGAACCATCAAAATACGCTGCACAAATGGGATTAGAAGTTTTCGCTCAAAAAGGCTCTAAAGGATATGAGCAATATCATAATGGAATTTATGCCAGTGGTTTAAATGAAGGTAAATTAACTAAAGCAGTTGTGAATACCCAAGCTAAAAATGCAGGGGCTTCATTAGATAAGTTTAAACCAACGGAAAATTATCAAAAGAACTTACAACTATTTTCTCAACTTGGTTTTAAAGGCACACCGGCTTTAGTTGTCATGCCAACCGATGGTGCGACCACTGAAAATACCTACGTGATCAATGGCGCAGATGTTGCGTCATTAACCAATGCAATAAAAACCTTATCTAAATAAAGAACCATCCAAATCATCTAATTTGAAATAGCGAATTTAACAGATTCGCTATTTTTTCACATCAACAAAGTTACACTGTAACTAATACTGCGCCGATCTGGGGATAAACGCTACAGGGTAACTCTTGCATTTTCCTACCATTAGCTTCATAAGCATCCTCCTCCCAACTGTAATAAAATAACACACCAAAATCTCACGCTATTTTCTGGTATTTTTCGCTTTCATTTTGTGGGTAAGTTGTTATTAAGTTGGAAATTTTACCTTTCAATCTGAAAGCCCTATTTAAATAACCAATCAAATCAGCAATTTATATACAGGTTACAATTATCCAGTTCGTTACGGCGTTGCGTTCTACTGAGCATGTTTAGTACAAAAAAAGCCCACCATTTCTGGTGGGCTCATCGAAAATTCAATTTAGTTTTTGTCGACTTTAATCATCTAACAATAGATCGTCCGAATCACTATCATCATCCTCATAAGATGACGCACTGCCTTTTACCGTGCTGCAGAGTGTGTATGTTCGCTTACGCTGAGTTTTACTTAAATACTTCTTCCAGCACTGAACATATTTACTAGCAATCCCCTCGCCTCCTTCTTGCTGAAAAGCGGTGATGAATTCTTTCTCGTCATCATCTTCAGGAGTTAAGTTACCTTCGAATAGTCCTTGCATCGTTCGACCATAATTTTCGAGGATTTGTGCTTCATTAATAGTAAATTCACCAGAACGACTAAAGCCGCGTGCAAAGTGTTTATTATCAAAAAACTTTCCTAGGTTTCTCATATTTCAACTCTTTTACTGTGTTACTTGTATTTCAGCGAAAATAGGTGTTTATTGTCTAACTGTACAACAAAAGATTTTGTTCAATTTAATAAAATTTTTTTATCATTTTGCGATATTCTTGTCTTCATATTAGTCAAAGAATCAAACTTTTTTCAAATCCTTTGAGGTGAACTTTGGATACAGAGCTATTAAGGACATTTTTAGAAGTAGGAAAGACGCGTCACTTTGGTCGTGCAGCAGAAAGTTTGTATCTCACGCAATCAGCGGTGAGCTTTCGTATCCGCCAACTAGAGTCACAATTAGGCAGCCCGCTCTTTTCACGTCAACGAGGTAATGTTCACCTCACTCCAGCTGGAGAAAGGTTATTACCCTACGCTGAATCTATTTTACAAACCTGGGGACGCGCTAGGCAGGATGTCTCTCTGAGCGAAAACTACATGGAGCAGATATCCTTAGGCGCTTCTTCTAGTGTTTGGGAACTAGGTGGCATTTCAGATTGGATTAACGAATCTCATCAGGCTTTGCCAGAAGTTGCATTCAGAATGGAGTCTGTTAGTCGCCAAGATATCGTACGAGCTTTATTAGAAAAAAGTATCGATATGGCACTACTCGGCGATCCACCTAAAGTCGAAGGCTTTAAGCTGAAACAAGTGGCTAGCTTCGAATTTAAGTTAGTTTCAACGCAACCGGATGTGAATTTTAATCAACTACCTTCGGTTCCATTAGCTTACTTAGATTGGAGTACTCGTTTTTCGATTGAGCATGCGAGAATTGCCGAGTTACAAAGAACGCCATTGTTACATGCGGCTTCTAGTAACGTCATTGTTAAGTTTTTAAGTGCCAATACGGGTATGGCTTATTTACCAGAGCCCGTCGTATCGAAACATATTGACGCTGGAAAGTTATTTATCGTGGAAGATTCCCCAGTTATGGAGCAGTCTTTGTATTTATGCTGGAATGAAGATAATGAAAAAGTGAATCTAATTAATCAATTAGCTGAGGTTCCATTCGAATTAAGGACACCTTCTGACGATTAATAACTTTCATGCTGACATCAAAAAAACTTCGTTTTACTGTCACATTGTTATTACATAATCTCTAAGTTGTCTGAAAATACTTTAAGACGTTAGATGGTTGGATAGGAACATGAGCAACTGGGATAAGTGGTTAAAGAATGATAGTTCTCGTTTGTCTGGTAAGAAGAACAGACGAGATTTCGATGATTATGACGGTGAGTTGATTGAAAAAAGTAAATCAAAGCGTAAATCTCATAGAGATAAGCACCACCCACGATCCGAGGACTTCGAAGACCGTTTGTACTAATGTGTAATGAAATAGAGGGCGATTAATGCCCTCTTATATTTTTGTCAATTCATTTAGTTATAGTGCATCAAAGCGAGTAAAGATTACTCGCCTTCTTCGGCTTTAGCTTTCTTTTCACTGCGGATTCGCTGAGCGACAATTCCAATTGCTTCAGCGGTACTTATCCCTTGCTCCATCAGCTTTTGTATTTCTTCTACTGCCGCTTGTTGCTCTGCATGGCTAAGCGTTGGTAAATCATCAAACATATTAATTCTCTTTTAGAGTAAGTTGGGCTTTGCATTATTCAGAAATATCAAAAGCTTTATTGATAACCTGCTTATCTTCAATGGCTATCGCACCTTGCCAGCGTTTATGAGTAATTGAAACCCCGAGTAAATACCGGTCAACCGGAAGCTTAGTTTTAGGAACTTCACTAGGATAATCAGATTCATACTGTTTATTCCAAACTTCGGTATAGTCACCATCTACATCACCATAAAGAGCAACATCCATAACCGGTAATGGGCAATATCGATTCAACAAAGCAGTTTTATCGACAACCCAAGATTCCTTGGAACTCCATCTCACGGTCTGTTTATTATTTGGATGCGTCAGTAAAATCCAACTTTCCCACTCTTCTCCAAGGCTAGTTTTGATTTTGACTTTATAGAGACCGGTATCTAACTGTGCATTTAGATCCGCCTGTTGACGATATTGCCAATATTTATCATCAATTTTTTCCGGCGTATCAACGTTAGACATCAATACCTGTTCAGGCCATTGAATAAAAAGGATCTGATCGAGCTCTCTATCCGTTTGAGCATCAATTTCTAGCCGATAGCTTAAACGTCCAGGACTTTGTATCACTTGGCGTTGGATAGCAAGTTTATTCAACCATGTTGGCAGTTTTGAATTATCAAAAGAACGACCACAATCTTTATCAAGCGCTTTTAATAACAGTTGATCAAGGTGACTTTCAATGTTCTCTTGTGGCTCTTTTTGCCAAGTTTGAATCATAGCATCAAAGCTTTCTTCAAGATGGCCTTCTAATAAAAACTTATGAGCATTGGTTAACGAAGTTTGTTCCAGAAACCAGTCATTCGCCGCCCAAATTGGAGCGGCAAAAAGTGACAGTGTAATTAATGAGTATTTTAACTTCAAAACAATTCGCTCAACTAACTATTAAGCTTTCATCTTGTAGCCAACACCACGCAGAGTTTCTATTTTGATACTAGGTATCTTCTGACGTAGCTGTAAAATATGTGTATCCACGGTACGAGTTGTTGGGAAATGGTTATAGCCCCATACATGATCTAGCAGTTCATCTCGTGTAAACACTCGGCCTAAATTACTTGCAAGGAAAACGAGCAGATCAAACTCAGTACGAGTCATCACTATCATTTCCTCGCCAAATTTCACATCGCGAGTCGTTTTATCAATAAAGATGTCACCTACCGTAATTGTGTTGCCATCTTCCTCTGCATCTGGTGAACGTAATTGCGCACGAATTCGCGCAAACAGTTCCGCTTCAGCAAACGGCTTTGTTAGGTAATCATTGGCACCTGCATCAAGTCCTGAGACTTTATCTTTAACCGAAACTAACGCCGTTAACAAAATAACGGGTACCGATTTAATATTCTTCCAATCATTTAGGAAAGTAACAGAATCACCATCGGGTAATTGACGGTCTAAAATCACTAAGTCTGCTTTACCCCATACGGATGCAACATCGGCTGCACGCTCAACATGCAAACACTCATAACCAGCTTGCTCTAAACTGACCAATAGGCCATCAGCAAGATTGCGATCATCTTCAACGAGTAGCAGTGTCTGTTTCACAGGGAATCTCCAATTTAAATGTTGTCGGCGGGCCACTTAAGCTCAAAGAGCCACCCATTCGTGCAACCATCGATTCAACGATAGTTAATCCTAAGCCTAATCCGCTTTTGCTCACGAATGGTTTACGTAGTTTCGCCCAGTCCTTTTTAGTCAACTGTCCTTGGTCAATTATCTCAAGAACCAATTTATTTGAATACGTTGTTGCCTTTAATACCACAGGGTCAACACCATACTTACATGCATTTCTTACTAAGTTATCAACACAAGTCCCTAGCCAGTAGATATTAACTTTGACGGCTAGATCCTGATTTAATTCAATGGCAATGTTAAATTCGCCTTGCGCATAGCGGTACTCTAACCATTCATCAAGTGATGGGATCCACTCTGTTGCAAGTGTTTGAGTATCAGATTGCAAATAGTCTTTACTCGCTTCGGCTAATTGTCTTAAGCGGCGAGTATCTTCACATAAGCGGCGAAATTCATCGTACACCGTATCCGGTAAGTGCTCGAACTCACGGCGAAAACCTTCAACGGTAAGTGACAAACTTGCAATTGGCGTTCTAAGCTCATGCGTTAAAATTTGTAGCACTAACATCCGGCTGCGTAGCTCTTTACGTTTATTGATCCAACGCGAATAACCCCAGCCACAGATTAGAATAACATTGACGATACCTAAGGCTAAGATACTGTAAAATAAGGTATCTGAGTTGCTTTTTATATCCCAACATACATTGCCACTTTTTACGTAACAATGTTCACTTTGACTTGCCGGCGTCGCGATCAATTCTGCTTCTTGCAACCTAGTGTCTAATGCCTTTTGGTCGAAGACATAATATTGCATGCCTTTTCGTAACCAAAATTCATTTCCCGCGATAATGGTTTCCGATCCTGAAATCAACGCAGAAATCGAATCATAAGGCATTATTTGTAAACGACCTAATAAAGTATTCTCATCCGCTATTGGCCTTTCTTTAATATGCATAAAAGGTAATAGCTGTTTATATCTCTCAGGATGAGCTTCCGCATAGCGTGCTGCATAAGTCCCCCCACCAGGGTGGATCATTCCAGAACGTACAAACCATTTAATTGGTAAGTTAGTACCATTACACAAGGCTCGAGAAAAAACTAAAGGGTCGGTCACTAAAGGGCTTAATGGGTATTTTCCCTTACATGTCGTCGCCAATTTGTATAAACGTTGCATATCTTGCAGAGGATATGTTGCGGTCTGTGGAATGAGTGAATCTGGTGATAATAGACTCGTTGGATAGTCCGTTTGAATCACTCGTAAATCATAGACTGCTGCCGCTTTGTCATTATCAAACGATGTTTTAAATTGCTCGATACGATCAGGTAGCGTATTGGCATTTGCTGCCCCCGCTATCACCGTCATCGACAAAATTAAAAATCGCGTTAATTTCAAAGGGTAATCATCCTATCTGACAAATATCTGGGCGTATCATACTACACAAAAAAACAGTTCTAACCACTTGTCATGTCATTTTTAAGTCATTATTAACGTTTATGTAACCTTTGATTAAAAGTTACCTCACAGCTAAGCATAACCTACCTAGTCAAAAGGCGATGCTGTGATTTTTATGAACAAAATGGACACAAGTAACAATATCCCTTTTAAGTCTCCATTATAGAAAAACTCGCCTCCAGCTTCTAAATTCATTCACGTGATCCAATAACCCAGCAGTACTGGGTAATCAATTATAGAAATAGATAACTATAAGAACATAAGGACGTTAAACATGAAAAAACTAACCACTTCAATTTCAGCCACACTACTATCCGCTGCATTTGCAACGTCTGCGTTTGCCAATGATATAAAAGAAATTCATTTTGTGGTTCCTGGTGGCGCAGGTGGTGGCTGGGATATGACTGCTCGCAGTACCGGTGATGCACTGAGAAAAGCTGGTATTATTGAAAATGTTTCATACCAAAACCTATCTGGTGGCGGTGGTGGTAAAGCAATTGCTTATATGATTGAAACCGCAGATCGTCAACAAGACACATTAATGGTTAACTCTACTCCAATAGTAGTTCGTTCTTTATCAGGCATTTTCCCGCAATCTTTCCGAGATCTGACTCCTGTTGCTGAGACCATTGCCGATTATGCTGCTTTCGTAGTTGCCTCTGACTCTGATATCAAAACGTGGGAACAAGCGGTAGACATGTTTAAGCAAGATCCGCGTTCATTAAAAATCGCAGGAGGATCTGCTCGCGGTAGTATGGATCACCTTGTTGCTGCAGCCGCCTTTAAAGGGGAAAATCAAGACCCTCGCAAGGTTCGTTACATTGCTTATGATGCAGGTGGAAAAGCCATGGCCGCCCTACTTTCTGGTGAGACCCAAATGCTATCAACTGGTTTAGGCGAAGTGCTTGAGCTGTCTAAAAGTGGTCAAGTTCGAATCATTGCAATCACTGCCCCTAAACGCCTAGATACCGCTCCTGATATTCCAACACTTAAAGAAATGGGCAACCCTACCGTCTTTGCGAACTGGCGCGGTTTCTTTGCCTCTCCAGGCATTAGTAAAGAAAAGGTAGAACAATGGAATGCGGCTTTAACCAAAATGTACTCAACCAAAGAGTGGCAAGAAGTTCGTGACCGTAACGGTTGGATCGATGAGTACAAAGCTGGCCCTGAATTTACCGCCTTTCTTGAGCAGCAAGAACAGCAGATCGGTGATCTGATGCGCGAGCTAGGCTTTTTAAAATAATATTGTCGCCATATTAGGCACAATCACAATTTGCCGCATTTGATTTTTAAAACGTTCTCCTTTGTATACTTTGGTTAACTAACAGATGACTATTGTGCATCGCTACTCACGTAGGTAGTTAACTGGTTGAATGCGGCTTTCTTATTCCCTTTCACTATTGGAGCAGAGTTATGTTCTCCAAATTTATCTCAACCGACCGAATTAGCGCCCTGTTATTTCTCTTGTTTTGCTTAGGCTATGGCTATCAAACAACCGAAATTATGCTTTTTCCGGGTGATGAATATGAACCCTTTACCGCTCGAACCTTACCTTTTGCATTAGCAATAATTGGTTCAATTTTATCTTTATTACTGCTTGTGACAGCTCAGCCTGATGAAAAGCGCGGCCTTGCCAGTCATTTTGATTGGAAGCTGCTTATTTCATTTCTGATTTTAATGGCACTTTATGGATTTGGCTTAACTTGGCTAGGTTTTGTTCTTGCCACTGGTGGCTTCTTACTTGGCGGCTTTTATCTACTCGGTGAACGTAAAAAGTCGATTTTATTTGGCGCGTCGTTCCCATTCGCTTTTGCTTTTTATTTATTACTCACTCAAGGTTTAGATATTTATCTAGAGCCTGGGTACATCTTCAACCTTTTCTAGGATAGAAATCATGTTAGATGGAATTTTGATCGGTTTATCCACGGCCGTTATGCCAATGAATATCTTCATGGTTATCGTGGGCTGCTTTGTCGGTACCTTTATCGGCATGTTACCTGGTCTTGGACCAATTTCAGCGATTGCCCTAATGATCCCAATTAGTTATGGGTTAGATCCTTCTTCTGGCCTAATTTTAATGGCTGGGGTTTATTATGGCGCGGTGTTTGGCGGGTCGACCTCTTCAATATTAATTAATGCACCGGGTTGTTCTTCTACGGTTGTGACCGCTTTTGATGGTTACCCAATGGCGCAAAAAGGCCAAGCAGGTAAAGCTTTAGCACTTGCCGCCTATTCTTCTTTTACTGGCGGTACTTTGTCAGCCATCATGCTACTGGTTGCGGCTCCCGCGTTAGCTTCTGTATCACTTAGCTTCCAATCATCCGATTATTTTGCATTAATGCTACTAGGTTTATCGGCGGTTGCTGCCTTTGCTGGTAAGGGACAAGTCATAAAAGCATGGATGATGACTATCTTCGGTTTAATGTTATCTACCGTGGGTATCGACAAAGGCATTGGTGTTGAGCGCTTTACTTTTGGTTCAACCGACTTAATCGATGGCTTTAGTTTCTTATTGCTGGCAATGGCAACTTTTGCACTAGGTGAAACCTTAATGGGAATCCTGAAACCGTCAAAAGACACTAGCCAACAAGAAAGCCAAAAAATGAATGAACTGGGTAGCATGAAGATCTCTAAAGAAGAGTTTAAAGAAGCCGCTCCAGTGTCGATTCGTTCTTCGATTCTTGGTTTCTTTACCGGTGTACTACCTGGCGCTGGCGCAACCATTGCGGCATTTTTAAGCTATGGTATGGAGCGTAATCTCGCCCCGAAAGAGAAAAAAGAAGAGTTTGGTAAAGGCAGTATTCGTGGTTTAGTTGCACCAGAATCTGCTAATAATGCTGCATCAAGTGGTTCCTTTGTACCATTATTAACGCTTGGTATTCCCGGCTCTGGTACGACCGCGATCATGCTTGGTGCTTTAATTTCTTATGGTATTCAACCTGGCCCACGTCTATTTGTCGACAACCCAGATATCTTTTGGTCAGTGATCATTTCAATGTACTTCGGCAATATCGTGTTAGTGATTTTGAATTTGCCGCTGATCCCGTATATTTCAAAGCTACTCATGGTGCCACGAACTGTACTCCTGCCAATGATTTTGTTCTTCTCAATCACAGGCGTGTACCTGGTTTCGTTTAATACCATGGATGTGTACATTATGATCATGATTGCAATGGTCGCAATTGTACTACGTTTGGCTAACTTCCCGCTCGCCCCATTACTACTCGGGTTTATACTCGGGGGAATGATGGAAGAAAATTTGCGACGAGCTTTAATGATCAGTGACGGGCAATTGAATTTCCTATGGGAACGCCCGATTACTCTAGCCTTTACCTCTATCGCTGTACTGGTTCTCTTCTCGCCACTACTAACCATGGCATGGAAATATTTTAAAGGTCGTAAAGTAGATGCATCGTCTAGTGAAGCCCCGCAATAATCAACGGATATAACGAGTTGATAGTATAGGTAAAACAAAGCCACCGTCACTGGTGGCTTTATGTTATTCAATTTATTGGATTTTCATCTTAAGCTTAACGAACCACTTTTTTATAGCTTCTCTCTGGTCTACCTACCGTGCCGTAGCTTAAATCAGCCACCAGTTCACCAGTTGTGATCAAATACTCCAAATAACGACGTGCAGTGGTTCGACTCGCGCCGATTTTTTCTCCAGCTTCATCTGCGGTTAATTGACCGGTTTCTTGCTTAAACAAACAGCGGATTTTATCTAATGTCACCCCATCAATGCCTTTGGGTAGACGCAATGTATGCTGATTTCCTTCGCCATCAGTGGAAGACGTTTGAAACATCTTATCCACTAATCCTTGATCTAGACTAGACGCTTGCTCAAAACCCGTTAATCGGTGTTTGTACTTATTTAAAGCTGACTCCAAGCGAGAAAAAATCACTGGCTTCAATAAGTAGTCCACGACACCACCACGCATGGCTTGTTGCAAGGTATCAACATCACGAGCAGCAGTAATCAAAATAACATCGCATTGGTGTTGCTGCTGGCGTAAATAACGCAAAATATCTAGTCCATTACCATCAGGTAAATACACATCGAGCAATACCAATTGTGGTTTAAGAATATCGACTTGAATCTCGGCTTCATGTTGGCTAGTCGCAATACCTACCACTTCAAAGCCATCGATTTGGCTCAGGTATTTATGGTTTACTTCAGCAATGGCAATGTCATCTTCAATGATCAACACTCGAATACTTTCTTGAGTCATTTTTTCTTCCTATTTAATCTCGCCTGAGTTCATACCATTACGATAAAGATGCTGATCTTTGGGCAAATAAATCGTCACACGTGCGCCACCTTGTAGCCCATTTATAATATCGAACTGACCATGATAGGTTTTGGTAATGGTATTCACTAAATACAATCCAACACCGCGATTAGTTTTCGCTTTACTTGAAATTCCCTTTTCAAAGAGTTCTTCTGGCCGATATTTATCTGGCAAACCGAGGCCATTATCTTCAACTTCCAAAATCACTTCGGTGCCATAATCACTTATGGAGACCACCACAACAGGTTCACTACACTGTTTAGCCTCTTTTGCTTCAAGTACCGAATCAAACGCGTTATCAATCAAATTACCTAGAATAGTAACGAGATCTTCAGAGTTAATTTCTAGCGGTAATGCCTCTAAATGGCAGCCTTCTTCGATATGTAGGCTAATCCCCAGCTCTCTTGCTCGTTCGGTTTTACCAAGTAACAAGCCAGCAATTAATGGGTCAGCAATCGCTTGACGTAAAAACTCGATAAGCTGCTGGTAATGTTCGGTTTCTCTACCAATCAAATTCTGTACTTTTTCAATTTCGTTCAGTTGTAATAAGCCACTAATGGTATTGAGCTTATTGCGATGCTCATGCGTTTGAGAACGAAGTAAATCGGCATATTCACGAGTTTGCGAAAGCTTCTCTGTTAGGTCAGCAATTTCATCGCGGCGGCGGAAACTCGATACCGCCCCCACCACTTGGCCATCGATATAGATAGGACTACGGTTAGCAATAATCCGCTGACCATTCAAAAACAAATTAATATTATGATCCGGTTTTGGCTGTACCAATAATCGTTCTAAATCGCTGTCGGGCATCACTGCTGAAAAAGGCTTATTCAAGACTTCATCTCGGTTCAGTTTTAGAATATCGCAAGCACTGCGGTTGATAGAGCGTAAGATTCCCTGAGCATCAATACTCAGAACCCCTTCTTTAATCGTGCTTAGCGTGACATCTAGTTCCACATACAAACGGGCAATTTCTTCGGGTTCAAACCCCAAAATGGCTTTTTGAAAACGTCTCGATGCATAGTTGGCAAGTATAATATTTAACGTTAGAACTAGTAGTGCTGTAATCAACAAGAAAGCAAGATAAGGCTCAATACGATTTTGTAAGTTATCCAGTAAATAGCCAACTGAAACAATACCGATGATGTTGCTACTGTTATCAAGTACCGCAGATTTACCGCGCACAGCGTGGCCAAGTGATCCTTTCGCATAAGAAATATAACTCAACCCTTGCTGGAGTGCTTTTTGGTTATCGCCACCCACCATGCGTTTGCCGAGCCTATCGTCGTATGGGTGAATAAGGCGAATGCTGTTTTTATCACCTACCACAATATAAGCCGCGCCGATTAACCTTGTGAGATCTCGCATTTCTTGCTGTAGTTCACCTACTTGACGAGTCTGAATTAATTGGATGATTTCTGGGGAACGAGAAAGAAAAACCGACACTTCTTTGGCTTTTTGGGCTAAATCATTTTGTTGAGTATGTTTGATATAGCTAAAGCCTGCGGCAGTCAGTACCAAAAGCTCAAATAAGCCTGATACCGTCATGATCACCAATAAGCGTCGACGAAAATTAAGTGTATTCCACTGGATCACGGCACCAACCTTATTTAAGACAGGACACGACTACAACCAAAAGATGGCAAAGAAAATACCACTTTTTATTAACAATTTCCGCGTTCTAGCGATTCGATGACCTGATTTTGTGATAAGCCTTGCAGCCGTTACATTTTTAAGGCTCAAGTTGTAAATATGTGTATTGATAAATAGATTTCAGACACAAAAAAAACCAGTCACTTTTCAGCAACTGGTTTTTATTGTGAAGCTTATTAATTAACGAATACTATTAATTACAGTGCTTTCGCAATCGCATCTACACTGGCTTTAGCATCACCAAACAGCATTTGCGTGTTTTCTTTAAAGAACAATGGGTTTTGTACACCGGCATAACCTGTGCTCATTGAACGTTTAAAGACAATCACGTTTTTCGCATTCCAAACTTCCAGTACAGGCATGCCTGCGATTGGGCTATTTGGATCTTCTTGAGCTGCCGGGTTAACGGTATCGTTGGCACCGATAACCAGAACCGTATCTGTTTCGGTGAAATCGTCGTTGATCTCATCCATTTCTAATACGATATCGTATGGTACTTTCGCTTCAGCTAGTAATACGTTCATGTGACCTGGTAGACGACCCGCTACAGGGTGAATACCAAAGCGAACTTCAATACCTTGTGCACGTAGCTTTTCAGTGATTTCGTAAACTGGGTACTGTGCTTGTGCAACCGCCATTCCGTATCCCGGAGTGATGATTACTGACTTAGAGTCTTTCAGCATTTCAGCTACATCTTCAGCGGTTGTTTCACGGTGCTCACCTTGCTCTTCATCGCTTGATGTAGAAGTTGGTGCTGCGCCGAAACCACCAGCAATAACACTGATGAAAGAACGGTTCATGGCTTTACACATGATGTAAGACAGAATCGCACCAGAAGAACCCACTAGAGCACCGGTAACGATAAGTAGATCATTTGCTAGCATGAAACCTGCTGCTGCCGCTGCCCAACCTGAGTATGAGTTCAGCATTGACACAACAACTGGCATATCCGCACCACCAATTGATGATACAAGGTGGTAACCAAATACCAATGCAATCGCCGTCATCACCATTAGCGCTAGCATGCTGCCATCGTTGTTCACGAAGTAGATCATCAACAAAGTTGAAGTCACTAATGCTAATAAATTCCACTTATGCTTATGAGGAATGTTCATCGCAGAAGATGAAACCAGACCACGTAGCTTACAGAAAGCAACAATCGAACCACTAAAGGTTACTGTACCAATGAATACACCTAAGAATACTTCGACTAGGTGAATCACGTGTTCAGCATGGTTTAAAGTCATAGTGCCCATGTCTAAGTAGCTGTTGTAGCCTACTAACACAGCTGCCATACCTACAAAGCTATGCAGCATCGCCACTAGCTCAGGCATTTCTGTCATTTCTACTTTCTTCGCGTAGAAAATACCAATCGCACCACCAATCACCATCGCAATGATGATCCAAGTAATACCACCCGTTTCAGGGCCAAAGATCGTTGCGATCAACGCGATCGCCATACCAGTAATACCGTAGTAGTTACCAGCACGAGCAGAATCTTGCTTAGATAGACCAGCAAGGCTCATGATAAAAAGAACGGCAGCAACAATGTATGCCGCTTGTACTAATCCTGCAGACATATGTTACTCCTATTTCTTACGGAACATTTCAAGCATACGTTTGGTCACGGTAAAGCCACCAAAAATGTTAATGCTCGCAATTAATACAGCGATGAAAGACAAGACGGATACCAAAGTATTTCCTTGTCCAATTTGCAACAATGCACCGACAACGATAATGCCAGAAATAGCATTGGTTACCGACATCAATGGAGTATGCAATGAATGCGAAACATTCCAAACTACGTAGTAACCGACCACACAGGCCAATACAAACACAGTAAAGTGTGAAAGGAATGCAGCAGGAGCAACACTTGCAATCCAAGCAAACGCACCGGCAGCAACAACCATACCCACCACTTTCTTAACAGGTGACTTAGGCTCTTCAACTTTAGGTTCTGGTGCAGCTTGAGGTTTTGCAGCAGCTTGTGGTTGCGCAGATACCTTAATTGGTGGCGCAGGCCATGTTACTTCGCCTTCTTTTACTACTGTCACACCGCGAAGAACGACATCTTCAAAGTCGATATTGATGTTGCCATCTTTCTCTTTGCAAAGCAGTTTAAGAAGGTTTACAAGGTTTGTACCGTACAACTGAGAAGATTGAGTCGGCAAACGACCTACCATGTCAGTGTAACCAATAATCGTTACACCATTTGGTGTAGTAATTACTTTATCGGCTTCAGTGTATGCACAGTTACCGCCATTCGCAGCAGCAAGGTCAACAATCACACTACCCGCTTTCATGCTATCAACCATTTCTTTGGTGATAAGCTTCGGCGCTGGACGGCCAGGGATCAATGCGGTTGTAATGATGATATCAACATCTTTAGCTTGTTCAGCATAAAGCTCTTCAGCCTTTTTGTTGAATGCTTCAGACATTTCTTTCGCGTAACCATCACCAGAGCCAGACTCTTCTTTGAAATCAACTTCTAAGAATTCTGCGCCCATTGATTGGACTTGCTCTTTTACTTCAGGACGTACATCGAATGCACGAACGATAGCGCCTAGGCTACCGGCAGCACCGATTGCAGCAAGACCGGCAACACCCGCACCTGCAACTAATACTTTCGCTGGTGGCACTTTACCTGCAGCGGTAATTTGACCAGTAAAGAAGCGACCAAATTGATGCGCAGCTTCAACGACCGCACGGTAACCCGCGATGTTTGCCATTGAACTCAATGCATCTAGCGATTGCGCGCGAGAAATACGCGGCACAGAATCCATCGCCATAACATTAATATTTTTGGTCGCCAGTTTATTAAGCAATTCTTCGTTTTGAGCAGGCCAGATAAAGCTAACTAAGCTCGCACCTTCTTGAATTAGCTCAAACTCATCCACACCTGTTTCATCGTTAATACGAGGCGCGTTTACTTTCAAGATCAAGCCTGATTTCCACACTTCTTCAGTATTAACAATTGAAGCACCTGCGGCTTCGAAGGCTGCATCGTCAAAGCTGGCAAGAGCACCGGCTCCTGACTCAACGGCGACTGTAAAGCCTAGTTTTAAAAGCTGCTCTACCGTTTTAGGTGTGGCAGCAACTCGCGCTTCACCTGCGAGTATTTCTTTTGGTACACCAATCTGCATAGCTATTCCTTGAACATTGGCACAATAAATTTGTAGTTCACTATCATTAACCTATTTCAGAGTATGACTTTCCGTAAAGGCTTCATCATCTGATAGATAATCGTTAACGATAGTAACCGTAAGTTCAATGTAATAAAAAAACATTTTTATATGACATATAACTCTAAGTTTGACGATTCTCACTCTTATGACGTAAAAAAACAACAGATTGATCACAATAACAGGTCATACCTGATATGCACGCCATGCATTTGTCTAAAAAACTTTCCTGTGATACGCCATAAAATGCTTATTAAACATTCAATTAGATTAGAAAATATTGCCCGATGACTGGTCAATAAACACCTTTGATTTCTTAACCATTAATTCACAAGCATCTGATTCAGAAGACAATACATCTGAACGTATAAAACGATGGCTCTTAACCTCACCATCAATCTCTTTGGTTATTTGTCCAGCGATGCGAAACTGACCACCTTCTGCGATAGGTTCTGGATAAATTAGAAAGCCATTGTACTCAATTGGCTCTACTTCTTTTTTTACTTGTGTTTTGCTGCCACCAAATAACTTCGATAAAAATCCCAATGCTCTATCCTCTTTATAATTCTCTATCCAATATTTGTTTTAACGTTCTTACTACTGCCATCAAGCTAAACGATTAAATCGTATAATCCAACACATTGACTATGCGGTTGTTACTCATTAAAGAATAAAACTAAGCTCCCGCCTTTCAGCGCACTACCATAATTCATGTTAATGCCTATTCCGACATTATCGATGTAGTCTTTAAAAATTGGCGGCGTAAGCAGTAATCCAACCGAAAATTCATAATAGTTATCCGTACCAAACGAAGCCTCAGGATCTCCCTTTAAATCGATACGCTTAAAACTGGTATAAGCCGAAGGTATGTATCCATCCCAATTGGTTAAGTTGTAATTGGCCTTTAAGCCGTTAACCATGTACCAACCTTTCGGATTACCAAAATCATACTCACGCTTTTTATCCCAAACTTTGCCATAAAAATAGTTAAAGGATGATGTGTACTTCCAATAGCCCCACTTACGCTTTAGTTCATAATTCAGCTCAATGTTAGGCTCAGCAATATAAGAACGGCTCGATGTATTATAGGCATAGCCATCTAAAAAGGGTTTTAATTGCTCACTTTCTCGACTGTTATAAGAGTGCTTATTTTTGAAATACATCAGATGGTTGCCTAGTCCGTACTTAATATTCCAAGAATCAGTAATATTGTAGATAAGGCGATATTCAAAAAAAGCATCATAGACTTCATTACTATCTGTATCTGCGGGTAAATCAGGTCGGCTATCTAAAGAGATGGTGTTTTCAAAGTGAACATAAGAAGCACGTACCGCTATTTCATGCTTAACTTGAGGGCTGGGGCTATTGAGCTCCCATGAATAGGGAAAAGAAGTAACGGAAACTTTGTTTCTTAAATCTAATGAATTGTCATCCCCTAAATCATCGTTATCAAATGGTGTAATCGCGTTAGGGTTAAAATCTTGTATGCCAAATTGAATCGCATCGCTATCGGTTAATACCACAGCAGTTGCGAAGTTCTGCCGTGCACGAGATTGGATTTCCTCATCAGCGATAGCGGATAAAATCACGGCAAAATAAACAATACAACCAACGAACCATGCCGATAAAACTGACGTCACTGACAACCCTTATAATAAATTTATGACTCTCATTTCAATCAGAATGGGAAATGAAATGGAAAGTACTGCTTAACCTTAGTTTTGCTCGGTGTTATATACCCAAGTAAGTATGCTAATTTATCTAGACAAAATAAAGGGGATTCCGTTATGTCATCTTGGTCTAGCGCACAGTTTAGCTATCATTTTCATGGATTATCAGAATCCTTCTACCGAGGTGTTACGCCGTCACCATTAAGCCATCCTCATTGGGTTCATTGGAACCGTGAATTTGCTGAATCACTCCAACTCCCAACAGAACATAATACAGAAATGCTCAATGCTTTTTCTGGTATTACTCTACCTGAAGAATTTAAACCAATCGCCATGAAATACGCCGGTCACCAGTTTGGTTATTACAACCCTGATCTAGGTGATGGTCGCGGCTTATTGATGGCAGAAATCAAAGCAAACGATGGGCGACGTTACGACATTCATGTTAAAGGTGCAGGCTTAACACCCTTTTCTCGTCAAGGTGATGGTCGCGCGGTTCTTCGTTCTAGCATCCGTGAATATCTATGTTCTGAAGCCTTGCACCACTTAGGTATTCCCACTACTCGCGCGCTAGGATTAATCAATAGCGAGACTCTGGTTTATCGTGAAAAAACTGAAACGGGTGCAATTTGTATTCGCCTCGCAGAAAGCCATATCCGCTTTGGTCATTTCGAGCATTGCTTTTATACAGGTCAACACGAACAACTTAAAGAGCTGGTTGAACATACCTTAAGCAATCACTTCCCTGAATGCCAACAACAAGAAAAACCTTACGCAGCCATGCTACAGCAAGTGGTCATTTCTACCGCTCAATTATTTGCCAAATGGAATGCCTTTGGTTTTGCTCATGGAGTACTCAATACCGATAACATGTCGATACTAGGACAAACCTTCGATTTCGGGCCATTTGGTTTTTTAGATAACTACAATCCAAGCTTTATCTGCAACCATTCTGACTACCAAGGCCGTTACTCCTTCGCCAATCAACCGAATATTGGATTATGGAACTTAACCGCCCTCGCTCACTCATTATCACCATTGATTGAACGTAGTGATTTAGATGACGCTCTCGCGCTCTACGAACCGGAACTTAACCGTGAATTCAGCCGTTTGATGCGTAATAAAATTGGATTGCAAACCAAACAAGAGCAAGATCCTGAATTATTTGGTGAGATGTTTGCTCTACTAGCCAAAAACAAAGTCGACTACACTCGCTTTTTCCGTCAGCTTTCAATGCTCGATAGCCAAGGAATTCAGCCAGTGATTGATTTGGTCTTAGATCGTGAAGCAGCGAAAATCTGGTTAGAGCAATACCAACAGCGGTTAACTCTAGAAACACAAAGCGATGCTGAACGCTGCGAAGCAATGAAAACTCACAACCCTAAATACATTTTGCGTAATCATCTTGCTCAAATCGCTATCGATAAAGCGGAAGATGGAGACTACTCTGAAGTAGAAACATTATTTAACTTGCTACAAAACCCTTATGATGAGCAACCAGAGTATGATCAATATTCAAATCTGCCGCCTTCTTGGGCACATGAACTTGAGATCAGTTGCTCTTCGTAGCAAGCTTATCCATAATGCAGGCTTAGCAGCACAATTGTGCAGAATTAAATGAGGTTTCCTTATGTCAGAACAACAAGAAGTAAACGTTACAGAAGAGTCAGTGGAAGCCATTGATCTAAGCACTTATTCACCAGAACTTCGCCACCTTATCGAGTTCGAACAAGTACCAGAGCAAGCTGTACCTATGGTTACTTCAATTCATGAAGTTTCAGAAGAAGCCGTTCGTGATGTATGGGATGATCTACCAGGCAGTGCGCAGAATATTTTAGATAACTTCGAACAATTCCATGCTTTGATTTCTGTAGGCCAAACTTTTGCCGCTATCGATTTCATGCAAGAGTTCGAAACGCTAAAAATGCGTGACGATATGAGCGAAGAAGAGCAACAAGAATATCGCGCAAGCCTACTAGACAAAGTGCTACAAAATTGCGTAAAAGATATGGTTAAGCAGCTTAAAAAAGCACGTCGTGACCCTATCTTGAAAAAAGACTTTATGGAAATCTTTGCAGAGCAAGCTTAATCGCCGCTAGAGCCAAGCATTCCAGTATAAGTAAATGAATAAAAATAACGCTGACTGATGTCAGCGTTTTTTATTGCCTAAAGGTTTGGATGATAGATCTGAATTCTGCATCTTGAAGCCACCTAGGTATAAATTAGCTAATCGCCCACTTCACGGCATAGTCAGCATGAATTTTAGTCGTATCGTATAACGGCACATTTGTGTGGCTTTGATTAATGAGCAATGCAATTTCAGTGCAGCCTAGTATGACAGCTTGCGCACCTTGTGATGCTAAACGCTCAACCACATCAAGATAGCGCTCCCTCGATTCAGCATTAACCACACCTTGGCAAAGCTCTTCATAGATCACCGAGTGGATCACATCGCGATCTTCGTCATTTGGTACCAAGACTTCAATGCCGAACTTATCAACTAAGCGGCGTTTATAAAAATCCTGCTCCATAGTAAAGCGAGTTCCAAGCAAGCCTACTTTAGTAACGCCATCGCTCAACAATTGTTCAGCCGTCGCATCCGCAATATGTAAAATTGGAATAGTAATTTTCTCTTCAATTTGAGGCGCAACTTTATGCATAGTATTAGTACAGATAAGCAAACAATCAGCACCACCAGCTTCTACTGATTGAGCGGCATTAGACAAAATCACCGCCGTTTCATCCCATTTCCCTTGGTGCTGCAAAGCTTCTATCTCAGAAAAATCGACACTGTATAAGCAAATCTTGGCAGAATGTAAGCCCCCTAGTTCAGCCTTAATGCCTTCATTCAGCGCTTTATAATAACTAACCGTCGACTCCCAACTCATGCCGCCTATCATTCCAATTGTTTTCATATTGCCTCCAGTTCGTTATTTAAACACCGTGCTTTAAGTTATCACCATATCAATAGCTAGTGAAACTTCATATTAATCACCTATTTTTCTCAAACTCTAATAGGTTGTATACTCACCGCTCTCAGTGACAACCATCTAGTGAAGCCCATGACTCTTTCTCAGCATTCCAAATCAGATCCTCACACAAAATCAGGCACGTCAACAAAGCACTCTAGATTTACACCTCAATCATGGCCTTATTGGCTTGGCCTACTACTCATCTGCATAACCACCTATATCAGTGTGATATACAGCCAAGAGCACTTTTCCGTCGATTCGGATCTCAATCATTTGGTCAAACAAGATGCCCCTTGGCGAGATAACCTAGATAAAACCACTCAAGCGTTTGGAGACTCAGAAAGCTCTCTTGTAGTGGTAGTGTCTGGCGATGACCGTCAACAGGTTCAACAAATCAACGAGAACTTAACTCGCGATTTTTCCAAGCAACCTAGCTTTAAAGATGTGTTCGCACCTTCGGCACTACCTTGGCTAAAACAACAAGCGCTGTGGTTTTTATCCGACCAAGAATTTAACGACTTCTCGCAAAACCTAGCCTCGTTAATGCCAAGGTTGCAACGTGCCAGTATGAGCCAATCGCAAATCGATCCTACCTTGCCGGCTAAACAACTTCTTGCTCAACTTAATCAAGCGGTAGAGTCAAAAGATGACAATGCTGCACGCTTATTAATACAAGCATTGAATCAAGTGGCAGAATCAAACCAATCCGAAAAGAATCATCAAGGCACCGCTACCCAAAAAAACACGACGACTCAAGGTGTAAACTGGTTTTCACTGCTCTTTCCTGAAACAAAACAAACAAGCTATCAAATCATTTCGATTAATGCCGAACCGGATCGATCTCAAAAAGAGCCTAACCGCTTCATCATGGAAACCGCACAGAACATTATTAGTCAATATAGTGATGTGTCGGGCGTTCAAATCCGTTTAACAGGACAAACTGCCTTAGATTTTGATGAAATTAAAGATGCAAACCACAGCGTAAAATTAGCCGGTACTATGTCTTTAATTGGCTTAATCGTGGTTTTAGGCTTTGGTATTCGTTCACTGCGCATTATCGCGGCAAGTTATGTTGCGGTGATTGTCGGCCTAGTCTGGACGCTTGCTCTGGGTTTGTGGCTGGTTGGTAACTACAACACCATTTCAATTGTGTTCCTAGTCATGTTCATCGGCCTAGGTGTCGACTTCTCAATCCACTTTTGTTTGCGTATTAGAGAAGAACAAGGCTTACATGCCAATAATCAAGCCACTTTACTGACTTCTATTCGCGGAACATTAACGCCACTCAGCTTATGCGCCCTGACTTCTGCAATCGGCTTTTTAGGCTTTTACCCTACCGCTTATACAGGACTTGCTGAACTCGGTATTATTTCTGCCGCAGGTATGTTGATGGGCTTAGTGGCGACGTTTAGCGTAATCCCCGTGTTTTTCTTCCTATTTGGCTATCCAAGAAAGAAACAACAAGTCATTGAACAAGAGCATAGTGATGAAGGTTATTGGTTAGTTGAGCATCATAAACTGGTGATTGGTATCGCAGTAGTGTTGCTCATCATCGCAGGCATTGGTGCTAGCCAAATGAAATTCGATTTCTCAACCTTAGTGCTTAAATCACCAAAATCAGAATCGGTAAACACCCTAGAAGAGATCCAGCAACAAGGCTTAACTTCAAGCTATCAAATGATGATGTTGGCAAAAACGCCAGAGCAAGCACAGCAGTGGCAGCAGCAACTTGCCAAGCTACCTGAAGTTAGCAATGCACTCTCGATTAATTCGTTCTTATCGCAAGATCGCAATAGTAAAACGGTGACATTGTCACAAGCTATAAATCAGCCGGCATCGCTTGAAGCTAAAGGCATTACGCCAACTCAGATTGCTGAGAAATTAGAAACCTCACCTTATAAAGATGCCCTTTCAAGCAACACATTACATTGGTTAAAAAACGCTAACCAAGCTGAGATTTATCAGGCAATTTCGCTGCAAGCCCTGCAACCTTTAGCTCAAATGCAGCAAAGTTTTACACAAATGATGCAAGCGCCACCCGCCACTATTGATGACATTCCAATGCAACTTGCACAACGTTATTACAATCAAGATTACGCATTAGTAGTTGCCTACCCATCTGGTGATATGCGCGATGTAAAACAGTTGGATGAGTTTATTAATGCGGTACAGGCGGTTGCGCCTAATGCCACCGGACGCCCAGTCGCCGAGCAACAAGTTGGCAAGATTATTACTCAAGCTTTCATGCAAGCCACTTGCTATTCATTAGCCTTAATCGCACTAGTGTTATTGTTTGCTCTAAAGCATAAGAGAGATGTGGTACTGAGTTTTATTCCGCTACTGCTGACAACCCTATCAACCATGGCAGTCGCCCATTGGAGTGGCTTTTCACTGAATATGGCGAATATCATCGTGATCCCATTGATCTTTGGATTAGGCGTAGATAACGGGATTCACATTGTGGAACGTTTCCGCGAGGTAGGCTCAGTAAAAGCCTTCTACCAATCTTCGACACCAAAAGCTGCTGTTTTAAGCTCACTCACGACCATAGTGACATTCGGTTCATTATTACTGGCCGATCACCGCGGTATGTTCAGCATCGGTTTCTTACTGACTATCGCGATTGGCTTTTTGCTAGTTTACAGCCTAACGGTTCTACCCGCGTTGCTGTTTAGTACAAAGAAAGCAGTTTAGTATAAAGAAAAGCGTTTAGCGTGAAGAAAAATGTAGAGCTGCTTCCTTGAAATAACATAAGTGAAGCAGCCTATATATCTAGTCTAATGAATTTAAGTAATCAACGAGCGCTTGTTGATCAACAGAATCATTTAAACCGGTAAAGCCCATATAAGTACCTGGAACTAAATTTTTAGGTGATGCTAAAAACTCCTTTAGCAAGGATTCCGTCCAAATAGGATTGCTTTTAGAGAAGTCGACCAATGCTTTAGAGTAATTATCATAACTACTTTGTGAAGCCACCTTTCGTCCCACAATTGAATTTAAGTTTGGTGCAATTGTAGAGTTATTGGCATGGCATAAAGTACATTGAGAATAAAGCTGTCGACCACGCTCCACGCTGTTTTCAGACAAAACGGCTACATTACCTGCTGTATATTTATTGCGAATATTCAACAAAGATTGAGATTGCTCATCGGTCAGTGTAGACCTGACTTTTAACATGGCCATCGCCTGATCCCATGTCATACTGGCTTCAATTTTTCCAACTTCACGACCGTATTCAATCACTTTTTGACTATCGATAGATTGACCTTTTTGCGCGGCTTCCAAACTGCGCATGAGCTTTGCACGCTGCTCAATAAAATCATGAAACTCAACGATATTGCTTTTCGCGGATTGCGCTAAAATATTTCTTTGCTCTGGAGTAAGTAATGCGATGACTTCTTTGGATACTTGACCTCGTTTAATGCCATGATTCGATGCTAATCTTAAACTTACAAAGCCAAAATGCTGACTTGGCTTGCCAACCACTTCAAAATCATTAAATTCTTCATTGCCCGTTGACCAACTTAGAAAACGAGCAGCTAGGTTTGTCAATTCTCGCTTATCATCCTTATTAAGTTTTATCTTAGGCTCCGAGTTAGGTAATTTGACATCTTGCCCTTTGCCATTCAGGTGAGCATGCCTAATCATATCGAGTTGTTGCTGCTGTTCTACAGTCAAGGTTTGCATTACTTGACCAAAAGTACCGGCGATCACTTCACCAAGTTCTGCCTCATTTTGTCCATAAGTCTGTCCTAATGCGAGGAACTCTTCTTCTGAAAGATCTTCACCAACTAACAACCCTTCAAGTGCTCTATTCATTTCAAAACGACTGGTTACCACCTGTTTAAAGGGTGCTTTTTGCTGTTCAAGGAGCGTTATTAAAGCCTGACGTTGCTTAGTATCGAGGACCGACAAGGTTTGTTTAGCGACTTGACTACGAGATAAGCTATGTCCACTTGCAACACGTAAGCCAACAAAACCAAAATAGTTAGCCATGCGTCCAACAGACATATAATCATTATTGGAAGAGCTTCCGGTTAGCCAAGATAGAGTACGCGAGGCAACTGCATCGGTTAAGGCTTTTTCATCCACATTACTTTGAGCAATATCGCGGACCATGCTGCTATCTTGAGCGTTCGAAATAGGTGGTAAAGCTAATAAAACCATTGCCAACGTAAAGTGAATTACACGCATCCTTGCTAACCTTTTTTATAGTGTGTGTTTATAATCTAAAGGTTATGTCCAGTACTTATAAACCGGAATCTTATTTACATAATTTTACTCAATATTGCTAAGGGATTTATCACTTTAGTTTGCCTTCTACTATTTCCACTAGCATGTCTATCGCGGGCTTTGAAATATTTGATTTAAGATATTTGAAGGCTGAGTGCGTGTTCTTGAAAATGTATCGGAATTATCAATTTCCAGTTATACGCTTTGTATTATTAGTAATATCATCAAGATAACACAAATACTTTGCCAAAATTTGACGGGATCTCGTTGCATTAACGGCGGTTTAGTTTTAGCTAAAAATTGTTTATTTGGTTGATGCAGGTCGTGAACAAATTCGCTGATCTCTGTGTAACGCTTTTGCGGATTTATCTTTAATGCATGTTCTAAAGTGTCATCTATCCAAGCCGGAAATTGGCAATTTTCATCAAGAATACTACGGTAGGCTAGCTTATTTTGTGCTGAAACACTGTTCGCTTGGGCTAGTTTAGGTGAATAAGGAAATTTCCCTGATAACATTTGATAAGTGATTACCGCTAATGCGTATAAATCAGAACGCTTAGTACCTGGTTGACCTAAAAAATATTCTGGTGCGCTATATCGAATGGTGCCACGTACCGCCGCTTCTTTGTACATATCGGTAACACCAGCAATATAGGTTGAGCCAAAATCGATAATTTTAACGGTATTAGTGCTATCAATCATAATATTAGCTGGGCGTAAATCTTGATGGATCATTTCTTGCCGATGAAAGCCTTGTAACCCTTTAGCGACTTGTTTAATTATGTCTCTAACTTGTTCTAATTTAGGTTTAGGATTGTCTATCATCCATTGATTTAAAGAAATCCCGTCAATATATTCTGTGACTAAGTATAAATAATTCCGCTTACGATTAGAGGTAATAGCTTTAGCAACATTAGGATTATTAATACGCTTCGCAATCCATTCTTCTAACATAAAATTTTCAAGGTATTCTTTGTCACTTCTTAGTTCAACGGACGGGACTTTGATAACAACGGTTTCATCGGTGTCAGTATCGCGAGCTAAATAAACATGACTACGACTACTAATATAAATATCGCGTAAAATTTCGTAACCATCAAAAATCATTCTAGGTGATAATGTTGGTGGTAGTGGTAATTGTGTCAGTTGATGAACCTCATCAAGTTGGTAAGTCGCTACTTGATCAACTCGGACTATTTGAATGCTTAAGTTATCATTACTGCCTAATTTGATAGCTTGTTCAATAAGCTTATCTGCTGTTTCGTTCAAATCACTGGAAGCTGATATAGCAGCAGCAACTTCTTGATCAGCTAGGAACTCGTAAACACCGTCGGTGCTAATTACATAAGTATCACCTTCTTCAATAGCTTGTTGGCTGTAATCAACCTCAAAGTTATGCTCAATACCTAAAGCACGGCTTAAATAACTAGTATCTTCTGAAATAATTCGACGATGATCTTCTGTTAACTGTTCTAAATTACCGCCTGAAACACGGTAAATTCGTGTATCACCAGAATGGAAAAGATGTGCTGTATTTGACTTTAATATCAAAGCACTGAAAGTACACACATAACCTTTGTCTTTATTAAAGCGATATTGACTATTACGGGTTTGTGCATAAAGCCATGAATTAATGGACTGGATAACTTTTTGGGCTGAGGTTTTAACTGACCATGAATCAGAAGTGCAGTAGTAGTCTTCTAAAAAACTAGCAATGGCTGTTTCACTCGCTATTTGGCTAACTTCGCTAGAACTAATACCATCTGCCATAGCTAACACTATACCTTTACTACTAGATAGAGGCTCTTTAGGAATAACATGCCCTAAAGCATCTTGGTTAATGGCTTTAATTCCTTTATTAGTTGAACTACCAATACTGACACTTAACGATTTATCCATAAAAGACCTTTAACCTACCTTCAACACTAATCTCGACAAAAGAACTTCAACAAAAAAGGTTTCAAAACCTAAATTAAGAAACCTTTATATTATCAATTGTTATGTCAGTATTATTCGTACTATCTCATTGTAATAACAATACTTTGTATACAGCTAACTTAGCCAATAGTTCGTGCTGGAGAAGTACGCACATGAGTGAAATATAATGGTAAACCAACGAGTAATAAACCACCGGCTAAGTTACCTAATACCGTTGGGATTTCATTCCATAAAAGGTAATCATAAACAGTAAACTCACCGCCCATAATCATAGAGAACGGGAATAAAAACATATTTACAATAGAATGTTCGAAGCCCATAAAAAAGAACAACATTACTGGCATCCACATTGCTGCCATTTTCGCTCCAGCAGATGTTGAAATCATTGCGCCAACAACCCCCATAGAAACCATCCAGTTACATAACATACCGCGAATAAAAATGGTAAACCAACCACCAATGCCGTGTTCTTGGTAACCAACGGTTCGTGATTCCCCAATATGAGCCACTTTAGCTGCTAGTTCCCCACCATCGGTTGCGTAACCATAAGTTAAAATAAAGGACATGAAGAATGCAGTAGCCATTGCACCGGCAAAGTTACCGATAAAGACTAAACCCCAGTTACGCATAACGCCACCAAAGGTAACGCCTGGGCGCTTATCTAACCAAGATAACGGTACTAAGGTAAATACACCCGTTAATAAGTCAAACTTCATTAAATAAAGCATGATAAAGCCAACAGGAAATAAGCAAGCACCTAGAATAGGACTGCCCGTTTTCATCGCTACGGTAATAGCAAAAACTGCTGCTAAACCTAGAATGGCCCCCGCCATAAAAGCACGAATTAAAGTATCTTTAGTAGACATGTAAACTTTTTGCTCGCCGGCATCTACCATTTTAGTGACAAATTCACTTGGTTCTATATAAGCCATAGTTTCTCTCTGTTATCGTTAAATTTATAGTTGTTACAATATTGTTAAGCACAAAAAGTGCCAATATTTCAACTTATTGATTTAACGATATTAATTTAATTTTATAGCTATTTAACAAGCTATCATGAACAGTAGTAGTGCAAAATGTTATGATAAGTGCAATCCTTTGCACCAAAGTTGATAGCATGATTTCTATGGGAATTTTTTAAGGGATTTTAAATAAATGATATTTCTTGAGGTATGTTCAGCATTGGTTTCTTGCTGGTTTACAGCCAAACAGTTCTACCCGCCTTGCTATTTAGTACAAAGAAAAGGGTTTAGCGTGAAGAAATCTCACAACCCAATGTGGAAAATCGTGTTTAACTGCGCTTTTCAGCTTTAGTGACACAAACAGAAAATAGCTCTTTCATTGGTACATAATTACAATGGTAACCATGAATATTGGCGGCTACCCATCGCTCAGGAGTAATACCAGAAAAATTAATATTGTAGCCACAATTGATTGCAATATGCTCAAACAACAAACGTTGAGCACGACCATTACCTTCTCGAAATGGATGGAGTACATTAATATCGCAATAATACTCAGCTAACTTAATAAGCAATTCATTATATGGAAGATCAACTAAATACTTATCTTTTTCTAACATTGAAAACAGATTATTTGCTTCTTTTTCAATTCTAGCTACATTACAAAAACGTGTATTCCCTTTTGAAATATCAATAGTTCTTAGTTCACCTGCCCATTCAAATAGGTCGGAGAACAAAATGTGATGAATTGAGCGCAGATAGTTGAAGTCGTAAGGAGGTAATTGAAATTCCACATACATTGCTGCCAACGTTGTTAAATCACGTTCAGCAGCCTCTAATACAGCTTCATTTCTGATGTTGAGCTTATTAACAAGAACCGTGCTATTTTCGTAAGTATAAGGATCTTGTGTTGTCCCGTATTTATCAGCCACTGATCGCCTTTAACGAATTGAGGTTTGAGTATTTATTTAACAAAATTTGACGTTGTTGCTCTCTGTCGAGTGATACATCGAAATCACTAGCAACATCATGTCCCTCTAAACGCATACTTTCTTTAAAGTTATCCATTTTAACTTGCTCGAAATAGGCATGTTTTTCTTCGTAAGAGGAAAGTTTTGAATTACTTGGCATAACTAAATCAATGTCATTAAGTTGAGATTGAATCGCTTTCCCTGATTCAAAAACACCCCAACTATTAATAGCAAAACGGAAGGTTCGACCTTGGCGCTCTCTTTGAATGTGTAAGCCTAAATCTTCAACTAATGAGTTAACTACGGATTGTACTTTTCGTTCAGAAATCCCAGTTGCAGCAACGATTGCTTGGGTATTTGGAGACTCCAATCGAGTCATTGCAGCTAAAACTAATAATTCGTACTTCATGCTTACCTCGCACATTTATGCGGAAATAATATTAGTCTACTACTCAAAGAGAATGATTTCCATTTTTGAACACTAAATGAACTGTAAACATCCCTACTTTAATGCCATTTAAGGTGTAGGCACATCTTCCTTGCTAACATTTTGAGATTGGGTAATAGAAGTCGCGAACGCTTTATCATCTTGATCGGGAACCAAGCCATCTTGCCCTTCGCCTTTTATTGGTGTGAAAGCCAAGCGAGAAAATAGCGGGAAGTGGTCTGAGCCAATGGATGGTAATCTTTGGATACTCTGAACGGTAAAGTGCTCACTGTGAAAAAGATGGTCTAGCGGCCAGCGAAGTAGCGGATATTCGACATGAAAGGTATTAAACATTCCTCTACCTACCCTAGGATCCAGTAAACCACTCAATTTACGGAATAAACGAGTGGTTCGAGACCATGCCACATCATTTAAGTCACCGGTAACGATGATTGGCTGATCGCTATCTCCCACACTACGCGCGACGATGATTAATTCGGCATCACGTTCGGCTGATTCAGGGTTTTCTGTAGGGCTTGGCGGCGCAGGATGTAGAAAATGCATTCGTACCAAGTCACCGGTCGGCAACTCTACAAGCGTATGCATAGATGGAATATCATCTTCAACTAGGTAAGCAATTTCTTTCTCATGCAACGGCAGTCGCGAATACACATGCATGCCATAAAGGTTATCTAACGGACACTTCATGGTTTCAGGCATATCGACTTCAAGGCATTCTAATTGGTTTTCCCACCATTGATCCGATTCAAGCGTCACCAGCACATCAGGCTGATATTTATTAACCAGCTCAACCAGCTTATGAGCATCTCGATTCGGTGTCAGAACATTGGCGGTTAAGATACTAAGTTGACGAGTCTCATCGACATTTTGGCTTGAATGAACTTCAACTCGCCATAGTTTGGTATAGGGCAAAATCCACCAAAGCTGCCAAACCAAACATAGTGCTGTCGGGATAATAATAAACCAGTTTTGAAGCTCAGAAAGGTCAAGAATGATCAGTTGCAGCAAGATCAGTAATGCGGCACAGATAGCGAGCTGCATCCGAGGAAAGTCCATTCCTCTAACAATCCAATGTGGATGACGGGATATAGGAAGCAGAGTCGCTCCAACAATCAATCCTGTCACTATATAAATCACTATGTCCAAATATCCCAAGTATTTATACCTAAAGTTAAAGCTAAACCGTCGTCAAACACCTACTATAAAACAAAAATTACTAAACCTTGAAAGCCAAGATTTAGTATTTTGTTATCTGCTACATACAATCAGAGCCTTACCTACTCTGTTTTGTCACACTAATCACACTGTAGGAATGGCTGGGGAAGTCCGCATAAGCATTCTCGGTTGATTTAGTAACGCCGCATTAAGGGGGGAAATTTATTGTTGGCTAAAATAACGAACGAAGTGAGAAAAACCAACTGTAAGTTTTCCCACTTGAATGAAATGTTATGTGCTTTTTAATCTGATAGCAATTGAAGGTTTACAGCTAAGTTTTCTCCAATTTCAAATGAAGATTCGATTGCTGTAATAATCTGCACAACTTGAGCCAACGTATATTTACGAGCGTACATATACTTTCCGCCGCTAGTTAACCAAAATTCTAGTTTAATTACATTATCTTTCGCTGTAACCGAAAGCTTAGGATTTGAAATTGCACAATCAATGTCTTTTTTGTATTCGCCATCGAACTCAACTGATGATAGTGCTTCCATCTTTGACCGTGCTAACTTTAAAGTATTTAGCAGAAAATAGGTTTCTAAGGGGTTCAAAGATGCTTTACCCGGGAGGTGACGAGCATCGGGGCCAGGTACATATAAGAATAAATACCAAGAGTAAAAAGCACTATCCGCAGAGTTATGAAATATGAACTTGTTGACAATTGAAGTGAGCTCATTCGATTGGTCAATGGTTTGACCTGAGAAGTATTTGCCAACAGGCCTTTTTTCATGAGCTACTATCGTCCCCGTAATACCATCAATGTATTGAGGTTTAGGTAAAGCTATTGATTTTTTTAATGTTTCGGACATATATCAAATACAAATTTACATTTAAATACAGTTTATGAATTCTACTACAAATTTTGGTTCAGCCTTACTACTTTCTACCAGACACATAACGCCTGCAATAAGGTGCCCCACGAAAAGCCTACAAAGCACACCGAGTTCCATACCAAAAACCGCCGAGTGTAACGGGTCAACTTGATTGCTTTGTTATGTTTATCTATCAGTTGGTTTCATCGTTTCTATGATAGAAATAACGTCACACAAATTACTGCCATTATAAGATAACAGATACTTCGCTGATGCTTTACTTATAAAGTTCAATTCAGCTTCTTCTGATTTAGAAAGCATAGTTATTGAGGCTTTCCCCACTTTTTCCATTAGACCTTTTTTTAATGAAATAGCGTCTAAGCATGACTTACGGCTAGTCGAATTATGAACAATTAAGATATCTATATCATTGAAAGCCTCTGAAGCTTTAAAGTAAGAGCCGAAGCCATAAACTTTAGCTAACAATTTTATAACCAACCATACTCTTTAAATTTATCTTTTTCGTCCTCTGTCATATAAGTCCAATATGCATTTTGATTGATTGCAGCCATAAAGCCACGAACATCGAAGATTCCAACTTTATCTGCCATACAATCTCGCTTTAGCTCAAGACCATAACCACACCAATTTGAGCTTATAACAACAGCATCAAGAGCACCGTAGTTATCGCAAGACTCGACATACTCAGCCGTGCTGAACGAATAACATTCACATATAAATACCTTAAGGGTACTTCCAGTATTTAGTTCAATACTATATAGACCCGCATCTAGTTGCTCACATGAACTAACCTTACTATGCTCATTCATACGCTGTTCAAAGAACCTGTAATTTCGGTAGTAACTCATCCAAGGAAAGTTATCGTGATGTGCGGGCATGTTATTCTCCTAATATTAAGTATTCAAAGTCGCTCGAAAAGCGTTGAACAGCGTTGTAAGGGATTTTATCATGAACCCATTGCTCATAACTTTCGACATGTTGTATAAACTTACTTAAAACTCTTTGTTCCCTGCGAGAGAACAATTCTCTGTATTCCTGCACAAGGGCTGCGATTTCCCTATTATTTGGGACGATCGTTGATAGACGCTCTGAAGTCCATAAAGCGTAAACTTGGTCACTATTAGGATTTTTTCGAGCATTTTCTGACATGGGACCGTATTGCTCCCACGCTTGATAATTTTCTGCCATATAAGGAGCAATTTTGTCCTTAAGTTGCTCAATATTATCTATCTTTGAACCCTGTAACCGAGTTGAAATAAAATTCTCATGCTCACGCTTCATTTCGTGGAGTAATTCAATGGAGAACACAGCCTCATTTTCAGCTTTATCTATCAATGTATGATGAGTTGGGCAAAGCAAGATAAGATTTTCATAGCTATCTCTTTCTATAGCTGATTGTTCTACATCATAGCGATTTGAACCGGGTTTATTACCCTTAATATGTGCCATTTCACCAAGAGTATAAGGAGTAACACCTTCTGCTTCTTCTACTGATAATCTTTCACCACAGCTTCGAAATGAGCACCTACCAGCAGCATTAGACCACAACAGTTTTATTGATTTATTCGTTATCGACATTTATACACCTAAGCTCTGAACAGTTATTTCAAACAATAACACTCATTAACAAGACGACGTTTGACTTAAATCTATTCCTTTAAAATTAATATATTGCACCGATGTTGGCTGATAGATATAACATTGTATTAGTAATAATACACGGATAAACCCACAGATCATTTCAACACGTTCACTGCTAATCAATTCAGTTATCATCATAAAATACTATAATGATGGATTTTTAAAAGCATTTAGCTAATTTTATGCAATGTAGAAAGCGAGAACTGGGTTTAGCGAGCCAGTTGCCACAATCCAAACTTGAGATTATGACATGCTTAATTTTAAATCAGTGAGTTAGGTTTAAATTACAATGTTTACATGAAAATGCGTTTAGGAAGAAATTAAGAAGTGCGGTAAAAAAGAGCGGTATACACATGTGATTGGTAGCAAATTTGGTTTTACTAAAAGCCCTTTGGACTAATAGATTTTCCACTATTAATCCAAAGGCTAATTTTATTATGTGGTGTTACTTCGCTTTCGGTCTAAACGGCTTAATTACGCTTTCATCACACTCTAGGAATGGCCCTTCCATTAAGTCGATGCAGTAAGGAATTGCTGGGAAGACGGCGTCTAAACATTCGCGGATAGATTTAGGTTTACCCGGTAAATTTACAATCAGGCTACTACCACGTAGGCCCGCAGTTTGACGAGACAAAATCGCAGTTGGAACAAACTTTAATGACTCCGCACGCATCAACTCACCGAAACCTGGCATCATACGATCGCACACTGCTTCTGTGGCTTCTGGTGTTACATCGCGTTTTGCTGGGCCAGTACCGCCAGTGGTAACCACTAGGCTACAACCGTCTTCATCCACCATTTTTGCAAGCATGGCTTCGATTTGGTCTTGTTCATCTGGAATGATTTGGTAAACCGGTTCCCACTCTGAGGTTAAGTACTCGTTGAGCGTATCAATGATGGCTTGGCCAGATAAATCTTCATACACACCTTGGCTAGCACGATCACTTACCGTCACAATACCGATTTTTGCTTTGCTCATTGCTTGTTCCTCTACCGAAGTTTTTACCTCGACCATAAGCGAGGTATTTCAAAATTTTAAACCCCGCTAAGATACCGTTTCAAGGTAGAAATGAACATAGCCTATTGCTTTGAAACTCTATTTTATTCGAGCTTTTTACTGTTAGTTGAACCTATTCGTGATCCAGACGGTTTGATACGGCTTTAATTGGATGCTTTCCGTTGAGCCTGTCAGTTCAGTATCGCTGATCAGATCTTTCCAATGATCCGTTTGGATCAAGTTCATATCGGCTAGGTTTAAGGTTTGCTCTTCAAGACTGATATTACTGACACAGAAAATGCTTTGTCGTCTATCCATACTTTGACGCCAAAAACCAAATAGCTGTCCACCTAAGTGCAGCGTAAATTGCACCGCATTGGGATGAAAAGCGGCTTGCCCTGTTCGCAGCTCGATTAGATGCATCAAACGTTTTAATACCTGATGATGTTGAGTATGCGGTTGAGATAATAGATCTTGCAGTTGTGAGAACTCCCAACGATGACGGTTAATCGAGCGATTTTGATTGGTGTTTTCAACTTTATCGTAATCATTCCCCGTACCAAGCAAACTGTGAATGTAAATTCCCGGAATGCCTTCCATCGCCAACATAATTGCATGCGCACAAATGAAGCGGTCTATACCATACTTATCTGGCCCTGCTTGCGTGCCCTGTAAAGCATCAAATAAGGCGATATTGATTTCATAAGGCTTACGGTCTCCATTTTCCGTCGTGCGCCATGACACCAAGCCACCGAACGATTGCATAGTATTCACCAATACATTGATTTCGTTTTCTTGGAGTAAGCCTTCTGCTGGCCGCAAACCAATGCCGTCGTGTGAGGCAATAAAGTTAAAGTACGTTGTACCCTGTTGCGCGGGAGGCATTCCCATCATCCAACGTTTCAGATGATCACCATTGCCCGTAATTAATGTATTCACCAGTAGCGGCGGCAACGAGAAGTTATAAATGGCGTGCGCTTCATTGGCATTGCCAAAATAGGTCAGGTTTTCATGGTTGGGAATGTTGGTTTCAGTAATTATGATGGCTTGTGGGCAGGCTTGTTCAATCAAACTACGTAATAGACGAATCACTTCATGGGTTTGATCGAGATTGATACAACTGGTGCCGAGTTCTTTCCATAGAAACGCTACTGCATCGAGCCTAAAGGTACGAATGCCATGATCGATATATTGACGAATGATCTCGACAAAGGCTTTTAATACTTCTGGATTACGGAAATCAAAATCGACCTGATCGTGGCTAAAGGTACACCAAACATATTGAGTGCCCTGTGCGGTTTCTACTTCTTTGAGTAAGTCTGAAGTTCTAGGCCGCACCACTTGTTGGGTATCAATCTCTGGCGCAGCGGTATAGAAGTAATCATGCCCTACACCTTCGCTCTTAATGAAGTTTTGAAACCAAGCGCTCCTTGCTGAGCAATGATTGATCACCAAATCCGACATCAAATTAAACTCACTGGAAATCGCTTCAATATCTGGCCAGTCACCTAGGCCTTCATTGACACTCGAGTAATCAATCACTGAGAAGCCATCATCCGAGCTATACGGGAAAAAAGGCAGAATATGTACGCCATTGATATGAGGCTGGCAATATTGATTGAGAAAGGATTTTAAGGTTTTTAGAGGCGTTTCACCGCTTTGCAGCAAGCTATCGCCGTAAGTGATCATGATGGTATCTTTCTCAGTCCACAGAGATTGCGATTGCGATATCGGCATAGAAGTCTCTAAATTGGGCGATAGACGCATCGCACTGATTAGTTGATTGGCTAATTCTTTATGCTCAATTGATAATTCAATACCTTGGTAGATCACATCCAAATGGTGACAAATTTTATCTACTAATAGATTTGATGACGTCATACTTAGCCCCCGAATTCTTGTTGATCTAATTCTACCGCCTCTTTTAATCGTTCCATCACATCGGGCATGGCACTGACCACGCGGTTCCAACTTGGAATAAATGGCGTTTCCATCGGGTTATCCAGGAAGCTTTGGCCTGCGGTCATTATATTTTGGGCAAACATTTCGACCGCTTTCTCTTCTAGGTGAACATCCAAAGTTAGGCCATTCATTAAGGCATCGTTGTGGTAGGCTTCAACAAAATCGAGCGCAATGCGGTAGTAAGTGGCTTTAAGCGAACGAAAGCCTTCAGTATTAAAGGTCTCACCTTGAGTCGCCAGTTTACGAAATAGAGATTTAGTAATATCAATCGACATTTTAGATAGCCCACCATCGGTGCAATCTAACGATAAATCTTGATGCTTATGATCGTAGGTTTTGGCGATATCTACTTGGCATAGACGATTGCTGGCATAGTTACGATGCATTTCTGACAACACACCGATTTCTAATCCCCAGTCACTTGGAATACGAATATCACTCAATACATCGCGGCGGAATGAGAACTCGCCAGCTAATGAATATTTAAAGCTATCCATATAATCTAGGTAGGCATTTTGGTCGGTCACACGTTTAAGTGCTTTTAATAATGGCGTGACCAATAAACGTGCCACTCGGCCATTCATTTTGCCATTGGCGACTCGTGCGTAGTAACCTTTACAGAATTCATAATTAAAGCGTGGATTAGCGACTGGGTAGATCAAACGCGCCAATAAATCACGCTCATAAGTGACAATGTCACAGTCATGTAATGCGACCGACTCGGCTTTACCGGTTGCTAGTACGTAACCCATGCAATACCAGACATTACGGCCTTTGCCGAGCTCTTTAGGAGCTAAACCTAGTGCCGCTAATTCTTTATCTAGCGCTTGTAAACGAGGGCCATCATTCCACAAAACCCGATGATGCTGAGGTAAATCTTTAAAGAAAGATAAAGCATGTTTATATTGCGCTTCATCGGCTCTATCTAAGCCAATTACGATCTGAGATAAGTAAGGGACACTCTTTAATTCTTCGACAATTTTCGGCAGTGCTTCGCCTTCTAGTTCCGAAAATAAAGAAGGTAGAATCAACCCCATAGAACGCTGGTCAGCAAACGACATCAGCTCCGCTTCCAATTCCTCCACTGGCCGTTCAGACAAGTTGTGTAATGTTGTCACGATACCGTTTTGATAAAAGTCAGCCATGATGCCTCCTGCATTCCATGCGAAATTAAAGTCTGTTTATTTATTAATATTTACTGCTTCAAATCTAAAATTTTACTCATACACTCTGCCCAGCCCGTTGGGCCATAACTGTCACTATCGATGACTCCTTGTTCACGAGAAAGAACCGGAAAATCATGATGCTCTGAACTAATACGAACGGCGATATCCGCTAATTCGAGCATGCTGATATCATTGCCGCTGTCTCCTAGCGCGATACTGAACCAATCTTTCTGTTGTCCTGTTTGCTGTAAAATATCTCTCTGATAAACATTCATAAGCCACTCCATTGCGATACCCTTTTGAGCGCAGCCGCCGATGTGTAGAAAGCGGCCGCCTTTTAATACCGTTGCACCACACTGCTGCATAAACTCGATAAAGCCCTGTTCTTGTTCAACGCTGCCATGCCAACTAACCGGCTCACTATAGTCACGTTGCAATGCTCGTTGCGCTTCTTCCTCAGTCAAGCCCGTGAGTTTCGCTACTTGTGTTGCTGACATCTCGGTCATCAAACTAAAGCATCCTTCAAATTGGCGTTTAGCTTGCTCAATATATGGTTGCCAGTGACTACGTGGTTGGGTAAAGGATTTGCGCCAATAGTTTTGAATCGATTCAGTGCCTTCTGGTTGATTCATTAATGCTGTGTTTGTTTTAGGAATAAATACCGCTGCGCCATTCTCAACAATGAAAGGAGTCGTTAAACCTAACTGCGGCATGATGAATTGCAATTCAGCAAAGGTTTTGCTGGTGGTAGGAATCACATCAACACTCAAACGCACTAACTTCTTAAGTACCGGTTCAACGGCATCAATACTGTAATCATTATGATCTAGTAGCGTGCCGTCTAAGTCGCTAAAGATGATTAGTTGCTGTCCGAGCTTAAGCATTAAAGATCTCTGACTTTGCTAGTGAGTCAGCTTTAGCCCCAGCTTGACTGATTGCATCAACATGGTGCACAACAAGCGGCATACCATAAGGGCTTGCACTATAAATGACCTTATGTTCGTCCATTGTCGCGTTCAATGATGGAAAATATAATGATAACCACATAGTTGTTGCTCCTTGTGTTAAACACTTAATAAAAGTAATTCAAGAAGCGTGCCACTGGGGTTTTGGCTTTCCAGATACAAAAATGGCCTGAACGTTTCCATTCAGGCCATTAAGGTTTTTTTACAGTGATATTTATTTTCGAATTGCCATATCTTTGTTGGTCATTTTCACGCCCTTGATTTGTGCAAATACCTTTTGCCCGATCTCAAGCCGTAAATCTTCGTAGGCCCAAGCGGTGATATTGGCCCAAAGGTAATGTTCAACCTCACCTTCGCCTATCGCTAAACAAATTGAAACGGGCTGCGCAGGATCCGTCACGGGCGCGAGCTCTACGACTTTTGCAGGCAAGATATTTCGAATCGACGTGTCTGTCGATTCGGATAAGGTTAACGATATGTCGCTGGCATGAATACGAATTCTAACGGATTCATCGACACTGGCATCAATACCCGACATCCAAACACCGCAACTCGGCGCAATTTCTACATAGGTCAGCGCGTAACGTTGGTGATGTTGTTTGATGACTCCTTTAAATATAGTGCTCAGATCCGCTTCATCATGCCAAGGTTTAAAGGCACTTGATGCCCACATGGTCTCAATATCGCCAGAGCCTACTACTCTTCCTGAGTCCATTAATAGCATGTGATCGGCTAGGTGCAGAATTTCATCCAGACTATGCGTAACGTACAAGATTGGAATTTGAATCTCTTGCGCTAGAGACTCTAAAAACGGCATGACTTCTTTTTTTCTCGGCAGATCTAAAGACGCTAATGGCTCATCCATCAGCAATACTTTTGGCTCTGACAACAAGGCTCTTGCGATCGCACAGCGTTGTTTCTCACCGCCAGACAAATCGGCCGGATAACGATCTAATAATTCAGATAAGCCTAGTAGATCAACCACTTGATTAAAGTTACCCGGTAACCTTTCTTTACCAATAAACTGGCCTTTACTGAATAAAGCTTTATTTTTCACACCATAGAGTAAGTTGCCTTTCACTTTATAGTGTGGGAATAACCGAGACTCTTGAAATACATAGCCTATATCTCGCTTTTCAACCGCAAGATTAATACCTTGTTGGGAATCAAACAGCACTCGTTGATTGATTCTTATCGAGCCAGAGTCGGGATTTTTTAATCCACTCACGGCATTGATGATACTGGTTTTTCCTGCGCCTGAACGGCCAAAAATCGCGGTAATGCCAGAGCTCGGTATCTGAGCTTGAATATCTAAATCGAAATCCGTGAAACGCTGCTTAAAGTTTAGATCAATCATGCTTGGCCTCCATGCTTGGAAGAACTGCTCTTGAAAGCGCTAGTCTTGGAAGCACTAGAAACGCCGAGTCTTTTCTGGGTTTTCTGAGTTAACCATTCAGAACAAAGCAAAGATAATAGTGCAATCACTATCGAAATCACGCAAAGACGTGCGGCTTCAAATTCCGCACCGGGCGTTTGGATAAAGTTATACATTGCCAATGGCAGAGTTTGCGTTTGATTGGGAATATTTGCCACAAAACTAATCGTTGCACCAAACTCCCCTAGACTACGGGCAAATGACAGCATGGCACCAGTGATTACGCCCGGTAAGACCAACGGCAAGGTGATTGTCATAAAGACTCGAAATGGCGATGCACCAAGCGTTCTCGCCGCTTGTTCGAGTTTTGGATCGACATTCATTAAGCTTAATCGAATCGAGCGTACCATTAACGGTAAGGCCACGACTGCCGATGCCAATGCTGCCCCTTTCCAGTTAAAACTAAACACTAGACCAAAGGTATCGAACAGCCATTCGCCAACAATGCCCTTTCTACCCATGGTTAGAAGGAGCATATAACCAATCACCACCGGAGGAAGCACTAAAGGCAGGTGAATTAAACTGTCTAGTAGCTTTTTACCCCAAAACTCTTTAGTCACAAGTAGCCAAGAAAAGAAAACCCCAACCGGCAGTAACCAAAGGACTGCGATTGAGGATACTTTTAAGCTAAGTAATAAGGCGCTAATTTCGTAATCAGACAAGATCACTGGTTATCCTTTTATTGATTCTGTTTTTATTCATTCTGATAAATGATTAGTTCACCGCGTTAAGGCTTATCGAGTTAGGGCTTATTAAATCAGGACTTAATGAGCCACAAGCGGAGTAAATCCGTATTTAATAAAAGTATCGCTCGCTTGCTGGCTTTTCAAAAAGTTGAAGAAAGCTTGGCTAGTGGCTTTGTCATTCAACGCAACCGCTGGATAAATGATCGGCGAATGGGTGCTTTCTGGGAACGTTTGAATAATCGAAACCTTTTTACTCATCAATGCATCGGTCTTATAAACCACGCCAAATGGTGCTTCACCACGCTCAACCAGTGACATGGTTAAACGGACATTACTGCTTGGTGCTGTTTTAGAAGATAGTTCCGACCAAAGTCCCATGTTTTCAAGGCTTTCTTTGGCATACATGCCCGCTGGAACGCTTTGAGGCTCACCTACCGCTAAACGATTCTCACCCAATAATTTAGGTAATTCTTTAAATGTCCCCGCATTGACTTGTGCATTTTTCACCTCGTCAGAACCAATCAAAACTAGGCTATTGCCCACAAGATCCGTAACCTGATCTTTGGTCGTCATGCCCTTATCTTCAAGGTAAGTCATCCATTTCGGGTTGGCTGAAATAAACACATCGGCTGGTGCGCCTTGCTCAATTTGACGCGCTAAAGTAGACGAGCCAGCAAATACTGGCACCAAGGTATCACCAGTTTCAGCTTGGTACTTTTGCCCTAATTCTTTCATGACATCTGTCATTGATGATGCCGCATAAACATTAATGTCAGCCGCCAACACTTGAAGTGATGAGCACAAAGCCGATAAGCCTAACGTACAAAGTAGCCATTTTTTTATAACGGGCTTTTTCGTAAATGGCTTTTTAGTGAATGATTTTTTCATGGCAGTCTCTACGTTGTGTTACTTCATTATGGCTTAAAATCTCAACATCACTTTATCTAGAAAATAGTTCTGGCCAAAGTAAGGCTAGATTTAAATCTTGCTCAATACTATCGGCTAAACGATCCAGCGATTTGATTTGCTGTTGCTCACGGCTATTAATTTGTTGCAAGTCACTCACCCCAGCCCATTCAAGAATATGTTCAAAGGCTTGTGGCGAATCAAAGATACCGTGGCAATAAGTTCCAAAGATCATACCATCATCCGATAAGGCACCATCATATTTTTTGTCATGTGAGACTGTGTTTATTGATATAGGTTGTTGTAAATCAACAAGTGTCTCACCTGCATGAATTTCATAGCCAATGATGCTGGCCACTTTTCCTGCAACTAAAGATAGTGTGCCTGTTACTTGAGTTAATGATTTATGCGGTTTTAGTTCTGTTGTTAACTCTAAATAGCCTAGTCCATCTGCAATTCCTGCTGGGCCTTCAATACCATCAGGATCGGCGATGGTTTTACCCAACATTTGATAACCGCCACAAATACCGATCAATTTACCGCCGTATCGTAGATGCTTTTCAATATCTTTATGCCAACCTTGCTGCTGCAAAAAGGCCAGATCGGCACGTACAGATTTACTTCCCGGTAGAATCACCAAATCAGCACCCGTCAGGCTTTGCCCTTGATAACGAAATTGAAAATCGATCTCCGGATGATGTTTAAACATATCGAAATCGGTGTGGTTACTCATACGAGGAAAAACTGGCACAAATACTGTGAGTTTGGTTTGTTCATTTTTGGTTTGTTGACTATCAACCGCGTCTTCAGCATCCAACTCTAAACCATGCAAATACGGCAATACGCCGATCACTGGCTTACCTGTTTTTTGTTCGAGCCAGTCTAATCCAGGGTTTAATAGCTCAATATCGCCACGAAAACGGTTGATGACAAAACCCATCACTCGGTCTTGTTCTGATTGAGATAATAGCGCGAGCGTGCCATACAAATGCGCAAATACCCCACCACGATCAATATCCGCCACAATGATCACCGGTACATCGGCTTCTTCTGCAAAGCCCATGTTAGCGATATCATTTTCTCGCAGGTTAATTTCTGCAGGACTACCCGCGCCTTCAATTAACACACAATCAAACTTCTGGTTCAGTTGTTCGAAAGAATCCAGCACATAAGGCATGGTGTAGTTTTTATAAGAAATATTGCCCAAAGTGGCTTCTGTCGGCAGCGCTTTACCTTGTACGATAATCTGCGCTTTCATATCGGTATTAGGTTTTAAGAGAATTGGATTCATGTGGACACTAGGCTCAACGCCACAGGCAAAGGCTTGCAATGCTTGAGCTCGACCAATCTCACCGCCATCTTTGGTCACTGCGCTATTGAGCGCCATATTTTGAGATTTAAACGGCGCGACCGAAACACCTTTGCGCATTAACACTCTGCATAACCCAGCCACCAGCACACTTTTGCCGGCATCGGAAGTTGTGCCCTGCACCATTAACGCTTGAATTGGTTCTAACATAGTCAACTCGCCAGTGATTAAGATTGATAAAGTTCGAGAGGCAGACCGTCAGGATCTTTAAAGAAGGTAAATTGTTTACCGGTAAGTTCATCAACTCGGATCGGTTCACACCCCACATTATGAGATTCAAGGTAGGCAATACATTGCTCGATATCATCCACTGAAAAAGCTAAATGACGCAAGCCACAGGCTTCTGGTCGGTCGACACGCTCTGGTGGACTAGGAAAAGAAAACAATTCTATTTGAGTTGTAGGAGAAACTTGCAAATCTAACTTATATGAATCACGCGCTTCACGATAAGTTTCTTGTACGATCTTAAATTGCAGAATCTCTGAATAGAAATGTTTAGACTTACCATAATCTGAGCAGATAATCGCAACATGATCAATTTGATTAAACATTTTATTTCCTTGTAGATAACACAAATAGAAAAAAGCCTCCAACGCTGGAGGCTTTAACAATTATAAGCAAGACGAGTTTTCTATAACACGAATTATTTGCTCGAATCTAATTTAGATTTAGGTTGAACAAACTCACGGCTAACATCGACAATCGCTACGTCACGGAAGAAACTACGACCAAGTAACAGGCCGAAGTCCATGTGCGTACGATCCGCTAATGTAAATGGCGTTTTCACTTTTAGGTCACCGACTTTGATCCAACCTTCAACCACATAACGCTCAAACGTTTCATCAGAGCTTGATTGGCGAATAGATTTCGTTGATACCACTGGTAACTCTAATTCTTTTGATTCTTTACCTTCATGAGCAAGCTTGAACTTCACCCATTTTTTGCCGTCACGTTCAAAAGCAACGATATCAATAGCACTTACTGAAGATGTTGTAGCACCGGTATCGACACGTGCAACTACATTGACATCTAAACCTTCAATATGAACCCACTCTTTTTGGCCCAAGATTAATTTGCCATCAGCGCTTTTTTCACCAGCAGAAACCGTTACAGGTGCTTTTGGTTGCTGTGGTTTTACCGTAGGCATTGGCTTAGGTTTCACATTTGGGTGTTTCTCCATAGGCGAAAGCTCTGACTCTGGTTTTTCTGCAGGCTGAGTCGTTGCCGCCTCTTCCGGTTGAGTCGTTTCAGCTTTACTAGTATCTGATTTATCTGCTGGTTGTTCAGGGGTTGTCGAACAACCAACCATAACAACAGACATTAGCGCGGGAAGAAAAAAGCCCCATTTTTTCATGTTCAATAACCTTTTATTTTTGTACGTATGGCCTATTGAGCCAGAGTGTTTATCGCATCTGCTACATATTGTATGTCTTTTTCTTGCAAACCTGCAATATTAATACGGCCATCACCGACGCCATAAATTCCATACTCTTCACGCAATTGCGTCATTTGTTCAGGCGAAAAGCCTAACACAGTGAACATACCTTTGTGTGACTTTATAAACTCAAATTGATCATTTTTATGACTATTCAGCAATTCCTGACACAGCGCTTGCCTTAAACCAACTAAACGTTGCTGCATCTCAACCAATTCCGCTTTCCATTGCTGCGTTAAGTGCTCACTTTGCAATACGGTTTTCACTAATGCCGCGCCATGATCTGGCGGCATAGTATAAGTAGAACGGGCTAGCGTCAGTAGTTTACCTTTGGCATTACTGGCTTCTTGTAAGTTTTTACCAATAACAATCGCCGCGCCAGTTCTTTCACGATATAAGCCAAAGTTTTTCGAGCAAGATGTGGTAATCAGCATTTCTTCTACATTATTAGCCATGTGTTGTAAGCCAACAATGTCTTGCTCTAAACCATCACCAAAACCTTGATAGGCAATATCCACAAACGGTGTGAAACCATTTTTCTGGGCCAGTTCTGTAATCACTTTCCAATCATCAGTGCTGATGTCTGCGCCCGTTGGGTTATGACAACAACCATGCAATAGAACCACATCTTTAGGGCCCGCTTGAGCAAGTTCTTCAAGCATTTTAGCTGAATCAACTTGACGCGTTTCAGGGTTGAAGTAATGGTAGAAGCGCACTTTCAAACCCGCCGCTTCCATAACCGGACGGTGATTGACATAACTTGGGTTACTGATCCACACCGTGGTTTCTGGCTCTGCAATTTTCAATAAATCACCCAGCATTCTCAATGCACCACTTGCACCTGGAGTTTGAATCGCCGAAACACGAGAATAAGCCGAAGTATCTTTAAGCAGTAAATCAACCATACATTGATTGAATTCTTCACAGCCGGCTAAGCCAACATACGCTTTGGTCGTTTGTTCTTGAGCTTGTTGAGTTTGAGCCTGTTTGATAGCCGCCATAATTGGAGTTTGGCCTTGGCTATTTTTATAAACACCAATACCTAGATCGACTTTTTCTGGACGAGGATCGTTACGGTATGCCACAGATAGTGACAATATAGGATCTTGCTGCGAAGCGGTTAGATGAGAAAGCATGAATACACAACCCTGTGCTGATCAATTAATAAAAATTTAAATTACCACCCACGCAAAAAAAAATCGACGAGATTTTAAAGTTCTCGTCGATATTCTAATCGTGGTATCACTTAAACACTAAGAAGTGCTTATTTTTCCGTCAAATAATGCACAACCTGATTACTACTGCCTCGCCATTGCAAGCTAGGATCGGCCAGTTCTTTTTCAAACTTACCATCCACCAGCACATCAACATAGTTCACGACTTCTTTTTGTGATTCTGTTAAATCTGCCAAGATATACCCTGTCCACATCCAAATATCTTTCTCTGGGCATTCAAGCTTCACTCGCTTAACCAGCTTTAATACCACCGATAAATTCTGTGGATGCAGAGGATCGCCGCCAGATAGCGACAATCCACGGCGAAATATTCGAGTATCTTGCAAGTCACGAATAATCGCATCTTCATTTTCTTGGGTAAACGTCACTCCAGAGCTCAACGACCAAGTACTTTGGTTATAACAGCCTTTGCATTGATGCACGCAACCAGAGACAAACAAGGTACAGCGTGTTCCTGGGCCATTAATCACATCGACTGGGTAATATTGAGAAATATTCATATCAGCTCTGTTTTCTTGCTATAGCTTATAAATGCTTAACGCGGCGTTTCACTTCTTCTTGCTTACCATCATTAAACGGTCTTGCATCTGGACTACCTAAATAACCACATACGCGACGCGTTACTGACACTTTGCTTGAATCGTGATTGCCACACTTAGGACAAGTAAAACCTTTGCTAGTACATTCAAACTCACCGGTATAACCACATTCATAACACTCATCAATTGGAGTATTGGTGCCGTAGTAAGGCACGCGGCTATAGCTGTAATCCCAAACATTCTCTAACGCTTCAACGTTATGCTGCATATTAGGGAACTCACCGTAACAAATAAAACCACCGCTTGAAATTTCAGGATATGGCATCTCAAAATCAATTTTATCGTAAGGCGTTGCTTTCTTTTGTACATCTAGGTGGAAACTGTTGGTGTAGTACCCTTTATCAGTCACACCTTCAATCACACCAAATTGCTTAGCATCTAAGCGGCAGAAACGATTACATAGGTTTTCACTTGGCGTGCCATATAAGCTAAATGCGTAGCCTGTTTCTTTTGTCCAAGCTTCAACATGTTGCTTCATAAAATCGATGATCTTAAGTGCTTTTAAGCGTAGCTTCTCATCATCGTAAACATGATTCTCGGTACCAAATAATGCGGCAACCGTTTCATGCACACCGATATAACCTAATGAAATTGATGCACGACCATTTTTGAATATTTCAGCAATATTGTCGTCGGCATTTAAACGTACACCACATGCCCCTTCCATATAAAGGATAGGCGCAACACGTGCTTTAACATTCTCTAAGCGATGAATACGAGTATCTAATGCGCGTCGAGCCAGTTGCAGCTTGGTCTTCAAAATGTCATAAAAACGCGCTTCATCACCTTGCGCTTCAATCGCAATACGTGGCAAGTTCAGGCTAACAACACCTAGGTTGTTACGACCATCGTGGATCAACTCACCATTTTCTTCATAAGTATTTAAGAAGCTGCGGCAACCCATCGGCGTTTTGAATGAACCCGTCACTTCGACGACTTTGTCGTAGTTAAGAATATCTGGGTACATACGCTTAGTCGCACACTCAAGCGCTAGCTGTTTAATATCGTAGTTTGGATCGCTTGGTTTATGGTTTAAGCCATCACGAATCGCAAATACCAATTTCGGGAATACCGCTGTTTTACGATTTTTACCAAGGCCGGCAATGCGGTTACGTAAAATCGATTGTTGAATCAGTTTGCTAGCCCACGACTGCCCTAAGCCGAAACCAAAGGTAACAAAAGGAGTTTGCCCGTTTGCGGTATGCAGCGTGTTTACTTCATATTCCAAAGACTGGAATGCGTCATAACATTCTTTTTCAGTTTGAGTGCGAGCAAATTCTTGTGGATTAGGAATATCCCACTCTTGCGCTAACTTCAGTTGCTTTTGATGACTGGCAAGCACGTAAGGCTCAAGGATCTCATCGATACGGTTGATCGTAGTGCCGCCATAAATGTGGCTAGCAACTTGCGCGATGATTTGCGCGGTAACCGCCGTGGCAGTAGAGATTGATTTCGGAGTATCTATTTCAGCATTACCCATTTTAAAGCCGCGCGTTAACATACCTTCTAGGTCAATCAACATGCAGTTAAACATTGGGAAAAATGGCGCGTAGTCTAGGTCGTGATAATGAATGTCACCAGATTCGTGAGCATGAACGATATCGCGTGGCAAAATGTGTTGTTTCGCATAATGTTTAGCCACGATACCGGCCAGTAAATCACGCTGAGTTGGGATCACTTTGCCATCTTTATTGGCATTTTCATTGAGCAAGTCTGTGTTGTTCTGCTCAATCAGCCCTTCAATTTCTTTATTCAGTGAACTGGTTTTTTCACGAGCAATATCTCTGTCATGGCGATACTCAATATAATGACGCGCGAGTGATTTGTATTCACCTTGCATCAAATAGTTTTCCACCATGGTTTGGATATCTTGAATATGAATACCATCAGGAAAATCAGCTTGAGTCTCAGTTAAACGTTGCTCAACACAGCCCGCTAATTGCTCTGCATATCCCTTTAATTGATCGTCAGCTTTATCTGCCGCACTTAGTACCGCCGCAACGATTCTGTCTTGCTGAAACAAGGCTTGTGAGCCATCCCTTTTTATAACAATTAACTGACTCATCCTAACCTTGCCCCTTAAAAATATTCATGATATAGACAAAAATAAAGCGTGAAACACAATATGTTGTGCCATTATCGATTTTATCGACCGCTCGATCTTGATCTTAATCAAATGATCTTGGAGGAGTATTAAAGATATTTTTTGCAAGTCTTTTTGCTCACAAAATGAAAAATAATCTGTGTAATAAACGTACCTATTTGCTTTGCTATGTTAAATTTTAGGCTTACCGTGAAACAGTTATTATCAACTTGTAAGAGACGATCTAGAAATGAAAATACAATGGAAATGGTTCGCTTATCTTTGGCTTTTGAATCTAGTCTCTCTACCTATTTCAGCTGCCTCATTAAAAGGCAGCACTCTTAATATCGCTACATGGAATATAGAATGGCTCACCACCAACCCAAGTCATTCAATCAAAGAAAGTAAAAGAGACTCGCAAGATTTTAGTGTACTCAGCGGTAAGTTTCGCCAAATCTCACCCGATATTCTTGCCTTTCAAGAAGTAGACTCCATCGAGGCCATTCAAAAAGTGGTTGGTGATGACTATCAGATCTATTTATCCGATCGCGCCAAACCGCAATATGCCAACCTACAGTTTAATGATCTCAACCAATACACTGGCTTTGCGGTATCTAAAAAGTGGCTTAAAGAAAACCAAGCAACGATTATCGATCCAAAGGATATTTCACTACTTCCCAATTCTAAACTGCGCTTTGCCACCTACATTGTATTAAAGCAGCCTAACCAAGCGGATATGCATTTATTGTCGGTACATTTAAAAAGTGGCTGCCCTACCAAGAAAAAGCGTTCTCGTTCATGCCGACAGCTATCTGAGCAAGCAGACCAGCTAAATCAATGGTTAACAACCCGAGTGAGCAATCAGGACAGTTTCATTGTGATGGGCGATTTTAACCACAACCTCTCTTATAAAGGCGATTGGATGTGGCAGCAGTTAACCAATGGATTGAACAACCAAGCAAAACTGGCAACGCAGACGACACCTGCGATCTGCCAAGTGAAATCAAACCGTAACCCGAATAAGTTGTATCGCTACCCTAGTTTGATTGACCACATTATTGTCAGCCAAGCAAACCACCCGCAAGGCACACAGCAGGTAGTGTTTACGGAACAAGAAGCGTTGAATTATCATTTAAGCGATCATTGTCCGGTGGTGAGTAAAATTCAAAGGTAGTTATAAGGGGATTCGAGTCTCGGGCACTTCGTTTCTCGTAGCTCGTGACTCGATCTGTGCTTTGGGTTTTCAAGAAACGATCAGCCAGTCATCCTGAAAAGCGACGTAGGAGCGCAATTCAGGATCTCCAGCCGCACTTGGTGTCTCAATAGGTTCTATAAAATTCCAACATAGGATGCTTTTCCCGTAACACGAAGCACAGCGTTCACGCCTCTCGTCCCAAAGTAGTTAAAACTAAAGCTTCATCGGTTTAATTTTATCTACATGCTTAATGTCGCTACCATTCCACACCATTTCTGTATGAGAGCATTGAATCACATCTTGCACCACATAAGGGGTCGATAATGCCCAACAAACTCCATTTTCCGAGCGGACAGAATTGTATTTAATACCGGTGGTTTCAGCCCTATTCAGATAGACTTCTAAGCCAAATTTTTGAGCGGTTAGATAATTATCGGGATCGTATATTGAGTCTGACATGGGCTTGTCGGTGATATCGACACAACTTGAATCATCAAAGGTAAACTTTAAGGTTCTGAAAATAATGCGGTCATACTTTAGACCTGTCACATTACGCCAGTACTTTGCTTGGTGGAATTGAACTTCTCGTGTGGCGGTTTTTTCATCATCAGCGATATAAAGCATGCCGTGTTGGCCATTGGCAAAGCGTGAGCCATCTCGGTTGATATGGGTAAAGGCTGCGATGGCATAACTACGCCCTCTTTTGCAATGAAATGGGATTTCCTTTTGATCTAAAAGCGACATATCCCCAACCTCATTAGCAAGACGTGGGTTGGTTAATGCTTGAAGTTCATACAATGCTGCAAATTCATCCTCATTCGCGACATCATCAAAAAGATTAATCGTAGGGTATTTAGATGGGATAAGACGAAACCCTTGCACAACAGAAGCCACGCCTACCCCCATAACCCTGAGCGTAAGGAATCGATACGGCAAAACACCTCATAAATATGCGCAAACTTACCATCACGAATAATCGAAAGTGGTGATCTTCCATTGAAATATGGATTATGGTTTTCTAGCGCCATAAAGCCTTTCACGTTTTCTGGGTTATCAAACACGATTCGTAGACTGGCATGCATGTTGACGATGTAACTTAACCGTTCCAGTTGATCACTATCCAAAGAAACGCTTTCAGGATTAGCCTTATACTTGTGATAAGTCGACGGCGCTATGCGCATGATCTTTTGCTTATCTTTGGTCGTACAACCCCAGCCATCCATGATTTGCTCAGCAGCCTTAAAACCTGCCGTAGCCATCGCTTTGGTGCTCGATTTTTTTTCGATTAGTTGAGTATCCATTTTGCCTCCTACAACAAATTGAACACTCTCATTGTAGATTAATTAACACGAAACATCTACAGAGAGGCAAGAGACTGCCTAACCAAAGTATCATCTAGTTACGCGATTTAACCCCACCAACTTTAGCCAGCGCCGTCGGGTAGCTTCTTTGTTCAGCTAATGTGCAGGCTTTATCTATAACTTGTTCAATGGTGAGTTGTGAGGAAATGTTTTGTTTAGTGAGATGAAGTTCATCATAAAACCCACATTCACGCATTTGCTGCTCGATTTGCTGTGCGGCCTCTAATGCTGACGAAGCCTTAACGATTTCCATGCGAGCGTAATTATCACCAGCAAAAGAAACACTGGCCGCGCGTAACGTAATGTCGGTTCCGGGAATTTGTTGTGCGCCAAATAACGGTTTACCGCCTAAAGTGGCACTGGCGAAACTAGGGATAAATTGCGCCATGTGTTTGATTGCTTTATTGGTACGAATGGTTTGCTGCTCTTCGCTCCAACCATGAATGATCTTATTAACAAGATATTCGGGCAATTTAGGCTGCGAGCTTTCATCGGTAGAATGTGCTACCCCGTCTTCAAACAAGGTGATGTCTTCCGTCATACCGTGCAATTGGAAATAACCATCTGGATACGGCGTTAACTGTGCCATGCCCTGCGGCGTGCCTCGTTCACCATGAAAGATCACTTCTGGCCATAGCGCACTACCTTCTGGCCAATGAGTCACATAAGCCGCTTTAAATTCCACTAAACGTGAACGTGGCGCTTTAACCCAATCATCCACCACGCCAGTTTGATAGCCAGACGCATTGATCAAGTAATCTACCGTTATAGGCTCAGGAGACTCCGTTGAGCTCTTATTATTGGATTTGTAATTGATATTCCATTGTTTGCCTTGCGACTCAACGCCAGTCACTTGAGTGTTAGTGTAGATTTGGCAGTTTGGCAGTTGGCTTAATGCAAGGTTCACGGTGGCTGATAAACGGAACACGCTAAGCCCATATTCTTGCACTAAAACCACAGGAAACTTTAAGGTATTGAGATCAACGCTTTTCGCAAATGGGATCATCCACTCATCTAGGCTTTGTTCGGTAACAGAATCGACTTCTGGCACCTCACACTGCGCTAGCGCTTGTAATTCTTGCTGTGAATACAATTTATAGTAGTGCTGCGGATCGCCCAGTACTTGGTTACTGCTGTCTTGTTCAACCAGTGATTGATAAGCCTGCTTGATCACTTGCAAACGAGGAAGTAGTTCTTCTGGTTGGCCTTTATCTTGGGTAGGAACCGCGATAACGGTCGGACGAACATTCATCGTATGTTTATACAGCTTAACCGTTTCAATCGACTCTTTGAGAAGTTGCACACATTGCTGCTGAGAGATCTCACGATACAAGTTACCACCAGCATGCAAATGACAAATAGGTGGACCATCGACAAGGCTTGGTCCTTGTTCAAAAATAGACACTTGAAGTCCAAGGTCAGCAAAGTGCAGCGCGGCCGTTGCCCCTGCAATACCACCACCAATAATACCAATATGTGGAGAAGCCATAGCTAATCAATTATTCCTACAACAAACGTCTTTATGCCAAATGAACTCGGCGAAAGAACTGAATATATTTGAGTTGAGTTTTTATCTAGTAATACCCTACCACTTTAGTCGGATATTTCGAATTAAATTTTAAACAGGTGCTACCAACTGGTTAAAAAATAGGAAATATCCTTATCATACAAGCAAATTGCTGGGCGATTTTTCCTACACCAGTTTGGTTCTAACTCTGCTAATTTTCTTCGCAAAAAAATATAAAAAATTGCTTGACCGATTCTATTCACTTTTGCCAAAAATCGATGTTGTGAATAACCAAAATCCGCTAAGCAAACCCAGTCGTGGCTTACAAGCAGATTGGTTATTTTTCACAATGGAGTTATCCCAATATTTATCCACCGTTTTTGTGGATAACTGCATTTTTTATTCATAGTACGTTTATTAGCTCGCTTTATTAACAGGTATAAGTAATTGCTTAATCAGTGTTTGTAACACCAGTGCCAAAGTTAAAAATGCGAGCAATGGAAGCGTTATCCACAAAACAAAATGCCAAGTAGGATCTAGCTCAAAGCCCCATTTCATCAAGCTCGCGACGCTAGACTCTGCGCCGAAACTGGCCACCAAGCCTGCAATCAAAGCCATGATGCCGTATTCATACCATACGGTTCTGCTAATGCGTTTTTTACTCGCTCCTAGCGTTCGGTATAAACGAATTTCATCTTGTCGCTGTGACAGGCTCAAACGCAGTAATGTGAATATCAACAGTAAACCGGCAATCACAGCTAATCCGGCCAATACAGTTATCGACCATACGATTTGCGTCAGCAGAACTTGAATTTTTCCAGCCATGGTTCGAATGTCCATTAAACTCACGGTTGGGAAGTCTCGTGCCATTTTATTTAAGAAAGCATCGGTTTGAGCTTTGTTGCCTTCTGGCGCTTTAAAACTTACAAGCCAAGTACCTGGAATATCTTTAAGCACATCTGGAGAGAAAATGAAGTAGAAGTTTGGCTTCATTTCACGCCAATGAACTTTACGAATAGTATTCACTTTAGCGGTAACGGTTTGACTACTGATCACAAAAGTTAAGGAATCACCAATTTTTAAGCCAAGATCATTAGCCACATCAGATTCAACAGAAACCGTACCAGACTCGCCCCATTCACCTTCTAATAAGTCGTTACGCTCTGGCAGGGTTTCCGCCCATGTGAAGTTCAATTCACGACGTAGCGAGTCACTCTTGTCTTCGCCTTCAGCATATTCTTTCGCTTCGACACCATTTATTTCACTTAAACGGCCACGAATGATTGGGTAAGCTTCTGAACGGTTTAACTCCTGATCATCAATTTCTTGTAGGTATTGATCTTTCTCATAAGAGGCAATATTGAGCGCAAACACATTCGGCGCATCTTGAGGTAGTGTTTGCTGCCAATCACTTAATAAATCGCTACGTACTAACCAAATAATCGCAATCAGCATTAATGACAAAGCCAACGCGCCAAATTGAATGCCACTAGCAACCGAAGAACGATTAATGCGGCTTAAGGCTAATTTCAATGCTGGTGATGCAGGTAGACGCTGTAGACCTTTAACCATAAATAGGCTGATTACACCAAGGATCACAAATAGCACTAGAATACTGGCTAACACTATCCAAACCAGCATGTTGCCGCCGTAAACCGACATCAACAAACCAAATGGCAATAAGATCAACAACCATGCTTTCTGAGGAATATTACCTTGGCTAGGTTGCATGACTGATGCAGCAGAAGTATTAAGCAATCCAATCAAAGGAATGCCTAACGCGGGAATGCCAATCGCTAAACACGTTCCAACTGATAACAAAAACGGCATCAAACCATAACTAGGTAAAGGATCCGGCAGAACGTCGGTTAATGGAATACGCAATACCATTTCAAGTAATACGCCAATCAGTGAACCTAGTACGATGCCAATGGCAAACAAGCTACCAATTTGCAGGCTTAACCAACGAATCAACCAAGGACGTTGTGCCCCTAGGCTTTTTAGCATGGCGATAGTTTGACGTCGGCTCGATACGTAATGCTGACAAGTTAATACTAGTGTTATCGCTGCCATTACGACCACAATCGCGACCGTTAACGATAAATACTGTTTGGTTTTATTAAATACTTCTGAAGTACGGCTTTGTGAATCTTCATCTACCCAGCGATCGCTTGGGGTTAACTCTATCGATTGTTTAATTTGAGAGATTTGCTGAGCATCACCGTTAATAAACAGACGAAAACTTACTCGACTGCCTAGTTGAACGGCACCGGTTTTTGCTACATCTGATTGGTGAATGTACACGCTCGGCATTTGCTGAAATGGATTAAAGGCAAGCCCCGGTTCTTGCAAAACTTCGCCTGTCACTTCAAAATCCGCATCGCCTATAGTGACACTGTCACCCACTTTAACTTGTAGCTGCTGCATGACTCTAGGCTCAAGCCACAATTGATTGGCTTGAACATGTGAGCTTTGTGTAGAATGGCTTTGTGGTGATTGGCTTTGGGTAGAATTGTTTGATAGCACCATTTCACCGCGTAAAGGATATTGGCTATTCACCGCTTTGACTGTCACCAATTGCATGCTGTTATCGCTAAATGCCATGGTGGCGAAACGTGTCAGCGTCGCCGTTTCAACTTGCTGCTGAGCAGTTTGCGCTAATAATCTTTCTGGTAAAGGATTTGATGAGCGAAATACCGTATCAGCCGTAAGCGCGTTCTTGCCTTGAGTTTCAATCACCTGATCCATGCGGTCAGCCAATGCGGCTAAACCAAACACACAAGCAATAATTAAGGTCAGCGCAATCGCAATTGGCCAAAGCTGACCTTGCTTGATTTCACGCCAACTCCACCTTAGCAATTCTCGGTTAGGCAATGATTTGGACGTTTGATTCATTCCCTTTCCTCCAACTCACCGGCTTGCATGTAAAAAGTTCTATCACAACGTTTGGCTAAATCATTATCGTGAGTTACTAAAACCAACGTCGTTTTATGCGCTTTGTTGAGCTCAAAAAGTTGCTCGATAATTTTCGCAGCCGTCACTTGATCTAAGTTTCCAGTCGGTTCATCAGCAAATAAAATACTTGGCTTGATCATAAAAGCGCGAGCCAAAGCCACACGTTGTTGCTCACCACCGGAAAGCTGACTTGGGGTATGAGTTAATCGATCTTTTAATCCGACTTCTGTTAATAACTGGGTTGCTCGTTCAATGTCCTCTTTCTCGCCTTTTAACAAGCAAGGTAAGGTAACGTTTTCTAGTGCGGTTAAGGTTGGAATAAGTAGGAAACTTTGAAATACAAAACCAATGGAATCACTACGCAGCGCGGCACGTTGCTCATCATCAAGTGTCGATAAAGGTTTGCCAAGCAAGCTCACCTCACCTTGAGTTGGCACATCTAGCCCTGCTAATAAGGTCATCAAAGTAGATTTACCTGCTCCCGAGGTTCCGACAATCGCAACACTTTCCCCAGCACGAATGGCTAGGTTAACCTGTTTTAATATGGTTAAATGTTCTTTCTCGGTAGAGACTGATTTAGACAAAGATTGGGCTTGGATGACTATCTTGTTCGAATCGTCAAATTTAGGTGATGTAGTCGTAGACGAAGTTTGATCTGCATTCAAGTCTACGCCGTCGCTCTCTGCTGCTTTTGTTATAGATGGATCTTTTAAAGGTGCATTTTTTATAGGTGATTGAGACATGATGAGATTGTTATCCTTACTATTAGTGCTGTGCTTTTCTTCCGTCACACAAGCTGCGGTAAAAACCACTATTTTAATCTTAGGCGATAGTTTAAGTGCTGGATATCAAATGCCGATTGAACAAAGTTGGCCATCACTACTACCTAAAGAATTACAACAAAAAGGCATTGAAGCAGAAGTAATAAACGGCAGTATTTCAGGAGATACTACTGGAAATGGCCTGCAACGCCTTCCTTCATTATTAAAACAACACCAACCAGATTGGGTATTGATTGAGCTCGGTGCCAACGATGGTCTACGAGGCTTTCCACCAGCGACCATTCAAAGAAATTTGAACCAATTGATAGAGCAAAGTAAACAAGCCGGAAGCCAAGTAGCACTTATGCAAATTATGGTGCCGCCGAATTACGGTAAACGTTACACTCAAGCTTTTGCTAATTTATACCCTGAGGTAGCCAAGCAGCAAGACATTCCGTTACTGCCGTTTTTTCTAGAAAATGTCATCATCAAACCGGAATGGATGATGAAAGATGGGCTGCATCCCAAAGCTGATGCTCAACCTTGGATCGCCCAGTTTATGGCGTCTCAGCTACAACCTATTCTATAAATCATTAATCCATTACTCTTTTTACTCATAAACCGATCACTAAAAAGCCAGCTTTAATCCAAGCTGGCTTTGCTGCTTTTATCGACAATCATTCATGATCTGAAACAATTTTTTCTTATTTAACCTTAAAAATTCACCTTTATACCCTTTCAGCTCAATATTTCACTTTCTTGATGACCTTATCCTAGTATTAATCAATCCATCATAAAATAAGATTACATAGGATAACGTATGGTCATTGAACCTATCATCAAGGGCGTGGTTGCCCGCAGTGCCCATCCTTACGGGTGTGAAGCATCCATCCAACAACAAATTAAATTCGCTAAAGCTGCAACACAAATTAAAGCAGGCCCTAAACGTGTTCTCATCTTAGGCGCATCATCAGGTTTTGGTTTAGCGGCTCGTATCGCTCTCGCTTTTGGCGGTAGTGATGCTGACACCATCGGCGTTTCATTTGAGCGTGGCCCTTCTGAAAAAGGCCTTGGCACAGCCGGTTGGTATAACAATGTGTTCTTTAAACAAGAAGCCGAAAAAGCGGGCCGTATTGCCGTTAATATTGTTGGTGATGCATTTGCAAAAGAAACTCGTGAACAAGTTATTGAAGCAATAGAGACTTACTTTGAAGGCGAAGTTGACCTAATTATTTACAGCTTAGCGACTGGCATTCGTCCAAATCCAGCGACCGGTGAAAATTGGGTATCAAGCATTAAACCAATTGGTGACAGCGTCACTGGCGCAACGGTACTACTTGAAAATGATGAGTGGACTGAAACCACCATTGAACCGGCTACTGAGCAAGAAATCGAATCGACCATTAAAGTAATGGGTGGCTCTGACTGGGAATCGTGGGTCGATACCCTTATCAATGCAGAATCGATTGCTGATGGCTGTAAAACTATCGCCTTTTCATACATTGGTTCAGAGGCTAACTACCCTATCTACCGTGACGGTACACTAGGTTGGGCTAAGGTAGATTTGCATCAAGCAAGCCACTCGTTAAACCTGAAACTCGCGAACTTCAACGGTTCTGCTCATGCCACGGTATGTAAAGCACTCGTCACTAAAGCAAGCGTGTTTATTCCAACTTTCACGCCTTATATCATTGCACTATACAAAGCGATGAAAGAAGACGGTAGCCACGAAACTTGTATTGAGCAAATGCAACGTCTGTTTAGCGATAAGCTTTATAACCAAGAACTGATACCTGTCGATGCGGAGCGTTTGATCCGTATGGATGATTGGGAAATGAAACCAAGCATTCAACAACGTGTCGCTGAGTTAATGACTCAAATGAACGCCACTAACTTTAAAGAGATTGGTGATTATCAAGGTTACAAACAAGAATTTATGCAGCTCAATGGTTTTGATATTAAAGATGTTGATTATCAACAAGATATCGACCTAGAAGCATTAACTGCATTACAGCCTTAATTTGTATGCAATAGACCCAAGTAATTTAAGTTTAAAGTTATTTCTGAGCCGCTAAACTCTGTAAGGGGAGTAATGGCTCAACGCCTCCTTTGCCGCACTACATACTTCGTCATGGTGCAAAGGAGGCTTTTTTTATATATAGATAGCCCCGAACCTCCATCTATTCCTCATTTAGTATATAATCCCGCCTCAGATTTACTTTATTAAAGCGATACCGGAACCCTATGGATACCTTGATCTTCAAACTAAAAAATATCGAAAAGCAAAACTACCGTGCTTACCAACAAATCAAAGGTCAGTATGATTTCACTGATTTCGATCTTTTTATCGATACCGTTCAAGGTGACCCACATGCTACCGCCTCTCGCTTACGTGCTCGCCGAGCGTGGTCTCTAACGGATTTACAGTGGTTATTGGAACAATCTGAAGACTACCAACGCGCCGCACGTGACTATATTGCTCGCTACTTTTCACAGCTTGCGCAGCCTGAAGCCTCTGTAGACATCGCCTTTAATGGCCAAAGCGTACTTGATCACACTGCCGTTGTGTTTGACCAAGAAGGTATTGAGCTACGTTTTCGCGTCAATCTACCTGCCGATGGTCGTCAAATCCTCGGTAAGAAAGCGATTAACATTTTAACTTTCCACCTGCCTAAATTTATCCGTCGCGCGACGATTGCGCGTGAAATAGATATGGATGCGTTGAAGCGCCATTGTGAAGTAGTCGAAGATCAAGTTGCCCTACGCAAGCAACTAGCAGAAAACAATCTAGTGGCTTTTGTTGCTGATGGCAGCGTGCTTCCTCGCGTATCTGGAGATTGCGATCTACCAATGAAAGAAGCGGTGACCTTTGCGGCGCCTGAATCTCTAGCCATTGAACTAAATACTCCTCATAAAGGCAAAATTCGCGGTTTAGGTATTCCAAAAGGCATCACGTTAATTGTCGGTGGCGGTTTCCACGGTAAATCAACCCTACTGACAGCGATTGAACGTTCTATCTACGATCATATTCCAACAGATGGTCGTGAATACATTGTCACGGATCCACAAGCGATGAAGATTCGCGCAGAAGATGGCCGTAGTGTTCACCATTTGAATTTATCTAACTACATCAACCATTTGCCGATGGGTAAAGACACGACTGATTTCTCCACTCAAGATGCTTCTGGCTCTACTTCTCAAGCGGCTTGGTTACAAGAATCTCTTGAAGCGGGTGCCACTACGCTGTTAATTGATGAAGATACCTCCGCGACTAACTTCATGATCCGTGATGAGCGCATGCAAGCATTGGTCAGTAAGGGCGATGAACCGATCACTCCATTAGTCGATCGAATTGGTCAATTGCGTGATGAGCAAGGCGTTTCTTCAATTATCGTAATGGGCGGCTCAGGCGATTACTTTGATGTGGCCGATACCGTGATTCAAATGCACGACTACCAAGCATTGGATGTAACGGTTAAGGCAAAAGAAGTGGTTAAACAGCACCCTAGCCAGCGACAACTCGAATCAGAAAGTGAACTTGTTCAGCACCCTGCTCGTGCCTTTAATAATACTTGCTTGACCAAAATCTTAGCGGAAGGAAAGTTTCGAATTCAAGGGAAAGGCACTCATACCTTACGTTTTGGTAAAGAGCACATTGATGTTTCTGCACTTGAGCAAATTGAATCGACAAGTGAGCTGAACGCGATTGGCTGGTTATGGTTCCAACTGTCTCAACAGCCGGGTTGGAGCAAAGATCCATCAAAGATCTTTAATAACGCCCTAAACCAAGATTGGTATCAAACGATGCCGAAAAATGGTGACCTAGCCAAACCAAGAACCTTAGATGTAATGGCTGTTTTAAACCGTTTACGTAAAGCGCAATTTAAAGCTTAATCTCATTGGGCTATCTAGAAACCTTTCTTTCTAGGTAGCCTAATATCATTCACTATATCGCCCATCACATTCAAAGTAATTCAATATGACGTCTGTAACCAATCTCAAGTATTTGCAAGGCTACCCTGATGCGGTGTTATCTCAGGTAAAAACACTGATTGAGCAAGGTAAGCTCGCCAAATGGGTTGAAAACAAATACCCACAAATGCACAACCTGAAAACCGAGAAAGCGTTATACGACTACACTATGGCGATAAAAAATCGTTATTTGAAAAAATCATCGCCCCTTTCCAAAGTGATTTACGATCCCAAAATCCATGTCGTCAACCATGCTCTAGGTTTACACACCTTTGTGTCTCGTAATCATGGTGGGAAATTAAAAGCAAAAAATGAAATTCGGATTGCCTCTATTTTCAAAGACGCACCAGAGCCGTTGCTTAGAATGTTAGTGGTTCATGAATTGGCACACATCAAAGAAAAAGAGCACAACAAAGCTTTCTATGCCCTTTGCTGTCATATGGAACCGGATTACCACCAGCTAGAATTCGATGCGAGATTGTTTTTGACTTATAAAGAGCTGGTTAGCTAATAAAAGAGCTTGTCAGCCAATAGCAGCGGAATAAAATTCACCGCTAAAACCCAGAACCAACATTAAAATAGAATGCGTTATCATCGTCGCTAAACGCAAAATCCATCCCGATATTCAAACCAAAGCGACGAGCAATTAAATAACGAAAACCTGCGCCATAAGCCACTTCAGTGTCATCGTATAAATCATAAGCCTCTTCTGCTACTGAACCCGCTCCAACAAAACCTTGCAACGACCAACGCGGAGTAACTTGCCACATAAGCTGAGTTTGTGCGGTCAGAACATAATCACCTTGATAACGATAACGAGAGATACCGCGCAAGTTAATATACGGGCGAGCCAATGGTGGCAGGTTTCTGTCTGCATTGGTTAAAGACTGATAATTACCCGCAACCCCGAGCGTCCAAGTTTTAGAAAGAGGAATAAAATACTTTCCATCTAAGGTTAAAGTATCGTACTCATAATCACTGCCTAAACCATCGCGATACCATAAATACTCAGCTTTAGCAGAACCGCCACTAGTAGGATAAAACAGGTTATTTCGAGAGTCATATTGCGCGATCAAACCAAGTGCGGAAGAGGTACTTTCATCACCTAATACACGTTGTAAAATATCATTTGCAACGTCTTCTTTCGCCCCTATTTTGGTATGAAACCAAAGCTGAGATACCCCTAGGTATAGATTGGTATCCGCAACTTTAAACTGCAATTTTTGCAGACCACCAAAGCCTTCTGTCTGGCTTTCAAAAGAAAGATCTTTATCTAAGGGGATTTGATCAAAATGATGATAAATATCCATGTTGACATTGATATAGCCGCCCGCTCCCAAATAACGAATGCGGTCATTTAGCCAAGTATGTCGATGACCCCCGCCCAAAAACCATGTGCCATTTTCAGTCGCCGCCCCACCTAGAATGGTAAAGTTAGGTGGAATAAGGTTCACACCACCATCTGCCGACTCTAGAGCGAGTTTTTTTCTTTTAGCACGTGCTTCTTTCGATTCATGTAAAAACATGCCCATAAAGCCACCACCGTAGCCAATAGCCGGCTCGGTAAGCACAATAGGAATTGGTAGAAATGCATAAGGGTTTTCTGCTATTGCCTCGCTCATATCAAACTGACCATCTAATGGATCAGTGAAAGAGGCGGCACTTACTGCTGGAGATATGATAAAAGAGGATGAAAAAAGTAAACATATCGCTAGCAGTGACTTAGAACGAGGCATCATATTTCCTTTGTTGTTCCATAAATTTAATACCTATTTACACACACAATCTTCCGTTGATTATATACGCAAATAGTTAGCTTGTTGCGATCATTTCAATTGATTGTGAGTCTCATTTTTACCTTGAATATAACTACCTAGGTGAATACTGCCTACTTTGTGTGATACTAACTCGATCACTGCCGCTAAATCGGTAGGAAATGTACGTATACCTGCCAAACTAGTCACCGGCACCCACTCCACCGATTGAATAAATTCTTCATCATTTAAACCGGCTAGATTGTCAGTGTGTGGTTGTCCTTCAAATTGTTCTATATGATAAAAAAATTCCGCGTTATAACGATTTGCCGTGGTTTCTAAAAACTCTCGCACACACAACAATTCACCTACCTGAACTTCAAGCCCTACCTCTTCCAAGCATTCCCGTTTAACACAATCTTTGGTGTGCAAATCACAAGCTTCTAAACCACCACCTGGCGGGATCCAATATTCACCAGTAAAGTCTTTCACTTTAATCAATAGAACATGCTCATCTTGAACAATGATGCCAGCAGCGCGAATGCGGTGTTTTGGCGGGTGACTACTCTTCTTCATCTTGGTGCCTCTCGTCCTAAATTTCATAAGCTGTAATGAAGATATCGAATACTCATTAGAAGGTATATTTTTATAGTCGTCACCAAAGCTAACTGTGACAGTGATCAATTCCGCACAAAACCATCGAAACGTTTCGATGATCTATTTCACAAAATATTGACCTATAGAATGCATTATCTAAAACAATCACTATTCTTTATCGAAACGTTTCGCTGATGCCGAATTATAAATCAAACTAGGTGTATCAATATGAAAAAAAGTGCCCTTCTCAATTCTGAACTTTCACATCTGGCAGCCACATTAGGGCATACCGATGAAATTACCATCTGCGATGCTGGGTTACCTATTCCGAACACAACTCGTCGTATTGATTTAGCACTGACACTTGGCATCCCGACATTTGCTCAAACTGTTGATGTGTTTTTAAAAGAATCACAAATTGAAGGTGTCATTTTGGCAGAAGAATTTAAACAATTCAGCCCAGAGCACCACAACGCCCTACTTCAACGAATTGAAGAAGAACAGCAAATAACAGGTAAAGAAATCAGCATTACTTACATCAGCCATGAAGCTTTTAAATCGAGGACTCATCAAAGTAAAGCCATCATTCGTACGGGTGAATGTACACCTTATGCGAATGTAATCTTTCTATCTGGTGTCACTTTTTAAGCGAGTTATGAATATGACAAAAGCTATTTTAGAGCTCAAACAAATAGAAAAAGCGTTCCCGGGCGTAAAAGCGTTAGATAAAGCGAGCCTTAATGTTTATCCCGGCCGCGTAATGGCTTTGATGGGCGAAAATGGAGCCGGTAAATCGACACTGATGAAAGTGTTAACAGGTATCTACTCGTTAGATAACGGCAGTATTCATTATCAAGGTCACCCCGTTGCATTCAAAGGGCCAAGAGATTCACAGCAAGCTGGAATTAGCATTATTCACCAAGAGCTTAATCTCATACCTGAGATCAGCATTGCTGAAAACATTTTCCTTGGCCGTGAGATGACCAATGCGTTTGGCCGCATCTTATGGAACCAAATGCACGAAAAAGCGGCTGAGCTACTTGCACGATTAAACGTAAAACGTAGCCCAAAAACCTTACTGGGCGATCTAAGCTTAGGCGAGCAACAAATGGTTGAAATCGCCAAAGCCTTATCGTTCGAATCAAAAGTGATCATCATGGATGAGCCAACCGATGCATTAACAGATAAGGAAACAGAATTTCTATTTAAAGTGATTAATGAGCTGCGCTCTCAAGGCTGTGGGATCGTTTATATCTCTCACCGTTTAAAAGAGATTTTTGAAATTTGTGACGATATTACCGTATTACGAGACGGAAAATTCATTGGGCAATGCGAAGTAAAAGATACCGATGAGGATTCACTGATTGAAATGATGGTAGGCCGAAAACTTGAAGAACAATACCCACGTATTGCTGTGCAATCTGATGAAACTCGTCTCTCCGTCAAAGGATTAACAGGCAAAGGTATTGAAAACATTAGTTTCGATCTCAAGCGCGGTGAAATCTTGGGGGTTTCTGGCTTAATGGGCGCAGGTCGGACAGAGCTCATGAAAATGCTCTATGGTGCCCTACCTTACCAGTCTGGAGACATCTTATTAGAGGGCAACAAAATTCATCCAACCTCACCTCAAGAAGGGCTGGCTTGTGGTATCGCTTATATCTCAGAGGATCGTAAAGGTGATGGTTTAGTACTAGGGCTTTCTGTCAAAGACAACATGACGCTTTCTGCCCTACAACACTTTAGTTCTGGCGCTCAAATTCAGCATAAAAGTGAAGTCATGGCAGTGGATGACTTTATTGATCTATTTAATATAAAAACGCCAAGCCGCGAACAAATTATCGGAAATCTATCCGGCGGAAACCAACAAAAAGTGGCGATTGCGAAAGGTTTGATGACTCGACCTAATGTTTTGATTTTGGACGAGCCTACTCGTGGCGTTGACGTTGGCGCCAAAAAAGAGATCTACCAGTTAATTAATAAATTTAAAGCCGAAGGGATGAGCATCATTCTTGTTTCTTCAGAAATGCCGGAAGTGCTTGGCATGAGTGACCGGATTTTAGTTATGCATGAAGGCAAAATCAGTGGCGAATTTGACGCCAAACAAGCTAACCAAGAATTACTACTGGCTTGTGCAGTCGGTAAAAACATCAGTAAGGACGTCGCATGAGCAGCAACACTATCAATAAACCCAATACACCAGAACAACCAAAAAAGCCTTTATTGAGCAAGGAATGGTTAATTGAGCAAAAATCGCTCATTGCCTTGATCTTTTTAATCGTGGTGGTTTCCTTTTTAAACCCTAACTTTTTCACCGTCGACAACATACTCAATATTCTGCGCCAAACCTCCGTTAGCGCCATTATTGCAGTGGGTATGACTTTGGTTATTTTAACGGCTGGTATCGATTTAAGTGTCGGTTCTGTTCTGGCTTTATGTGGCGCTTTCGCCGCCAGTTTAATTGCCATGGAAGTACCCGTATTAATTGCTGTTCCAACTGCCCTATTAGCGGGTGCTATTTTAGGTGGTATCAGTGGTGTCATTATCGCCAAGGGTAAAGTTCAAGCCTTTATTGCAACCTTAGTCACGATGACGCTTTTACGCGGTGTCACAATGGTTTATACCGATGGTCGCCCAATTTCAACTGGCTTTACGGATGTCGCAGATAACTTTGCTTGGTTTGGTACTGGTTACACACTAGGCATTCCTGTTCCTGTGTGGATCATGGTCTTTGTTTTTGCTGCCGCTTGGTATGTTTTAAACCACACTCGCTTTGGTCGATACGTTTACGCATTAGGTGGTAACGAATCGGCAACTCGCTTATCTGGCATTAATGTCGACCGAGTAAAAATTGGTGTCTACGCGATTTGTGGCCTACTTTCAGCTCTTGCGGGTTTGATCGTCACATCACGCTTATCTTCCGCCCAACCAACCGCTGGCATGGGGTATGAGCTCGATGCGATTGCTGCCGTTGTCGTAGGTGGTACCAGTTTAATGGGTGGCCGTGGCCGCATTATGGGCACCTTAATTGGCGCATTGATTATCGGTTTCTTAAACAACGCGTTAAACCTGCTTGATGTATCTTCTTATTACCAAATGATTGCCAAAGCAGTCGTGATTTTATTGGCCGTACTAGTTGATAATAAAAATAAGTAATTGATTGATAATAAACGTCATTACCGACACTAAGAGCTAACAATAAGCTCCCCTACGATAAAGGAATAACAACATGAAACTTAAAAAACTGACTACTTTGCTTTCCGCTGCCATGTTAACCAGTACGATGTCGGTTGCAGCGCAAGCTCAAGATACAATGGCTATTGTGGTATCAACACTAAACAACCCATTCTTCGTGAGTATGAAAGATGGAGCCGAAGCCAAAGCAAAAGAACTCGGTTACGATCTGATTGTTTTAGATTCGCAAAATGACCCAAGTAAAGAGCTTTCTAATGTCGAAGATCTTTCGGTTCGAGGTGTAAAAGCGATTCTTATTAACCCAACCGATTCCGACGCGGTTTCTAACGCGATTCGAATTGCTAACCGCGCAAATATCCCAGTATTAACACTCGATCGTGGCGCAAGCCGTGGTGACGTTGTCAGCCATATTGCTTCTGATAATGTTGCTGGTGGTGAAATGGCGGGTAAATTCATTATTGAAAAGGTCGGTGAAAAAGCCAAAGTTATTCAACTTGAAGGCATTGCCGGTACTTCCGCCGCTCGTGAACGTGGTGAAGGTTTCATGAACGCTGTGAAAAATTCACAACTCGACCTTCTTGCCAGCCAACCTGCTGATTTTGACCGCAGCAAAGGTTTGAATGTAATGGAAAACCTACTCGCGGCTAATGGTGAAGTTCAAGCAGTATTCGCACAAAATGATGAAATGGCACTTGGCGCTTTACGTGCAGTACAAGCCTCCGGTAAAGAAATTTTAATTGTTGGCTTTGATGGTACCGATGATGGTATTGCAGCTGTTAACCGCGGCATGTTAGGCGCAACAATTGCTCAGCAACCAGCCTTAATTGGTGAACTGGGTGTTGCCACTGCAGACAAAGTTTTAAAAGGTGAGTCAGTGGAAAAAAACATTCCGGTTCCACTTAAAGTTATTACTAAATAATCACTAATGTGGGGGCTGAACTGCCCTCACTTTCTTCACTGAAAATGCTCATTGATATGACGTATTTCGGTCATATCAATTCGTATTTAAACGTTATCGCCATAAGGATGATATATGAACAAGCTGATCGTTTTAGGTAGTGTTAATGCCGATCATGTACTTCAAGTCCCCTCTTTCCCTCGCCCAGGTGAAACTCTAATGGGACGTAATTACCAAGTTATTCCTGGTGGAAAAGGAGCTAATCAAGCGGTGGCTGCCGCACGTTTAGGTGCAGACATTGGATTTATAGCTTGTGTAGGAAGTGATTCCTTTGGGCAAAATATCATTCAAAGTTTTGCACAAGATGGTATCAACACTGACTATGTATCTAGCATTCCATCGACTCCTACTGGCGTAGCATTGATCCAAGTCTCTGATGAAGGCGAAAATAGTATTTGCCTCTCACCAGAAGCCAATAATGCTCTAGACCAAGAACGAGTATCTATTTTTAAAGATCCCATCCAACACTGTGATTATTTACTGCTGCAACTTGAAACCCCTTTAGATGGTATTGAATCGGCAATCAAATTGGCTAAATCGAGTTCGAATGCTGATATAAAAGTCGTTTTAAACCCAGCTCCAGCGAAAGCATTGCCGGACTCTATCCTGAATAAAATTGATATTATTACCCCGAATGAAACTGAGGCTGAAGTCTTAACCGGGATTGCTGTCACCGATGATAATTCAGCACAAGCAGCGGCGAATAATCTCCATGAAAAAGGTATCTCAACCGTAATTATTACCCTAGGTGCTAAAGGTGTATGGCTAAGTGAAAATGGTAAAGGTAAAATTATTCAAGGCTTTAAAGTAAAAGCGCTGGATACAACCGCCGCTGGAGATACCTTTAATGGCGCTTTTGTTACTGCATTACTTGAAGGCGTTGACACTGTACAAGCGATCTATTTCGCACACGCTGCGGCTGCCCTTTCGGTTACACGGTTTGGCGCACAAACCTCCATTCCGACACGACAAGAAACGGATAATTTTTTGGTATCACAATCACTTTAATTTCGTGTTTAAATTTATTTTCAATCAATAGGGAAACATCACATGGCAACAATGAAAGACATCGCCCGACTTGCTCAGGTTTCAACGTCCACCGTTAGCCATGTATTGAATAAAACACGATTTGTTAGTGAAGATATTGAAAAGCGCGTAAAACAAGCAGCAAAAGAGCTTAACTACGCGCCATCGGCATTAGCTCGTAGTTTAAAGATGAAGTGCACTAAAACCGTTGGCATGCTAGTGACCACCTCAACCAACCCTTTCTTTGGGGAGGTACTTAAAGGTGTTGAAAGACGTTGTTATGAAAAAGGTTATAACTTAATACTTTGTAATACCGAAGGTGACAGCGAACGCATGAAAGCCTCTATCGACACTCTGCTACAAAAGCGTGTCGATGGTTTAATGCTCATGTGCTCTACCCTTGAAGGCGAAGAAATTGAAATTTTTGAACGCTATCCAGAACTACCAGTGGTCGTTATGGACTGGGGCCCAATGGAATACGCTAGCGATAAAATTCAAGATAACTCTTTCAAAGGTGGTTACTTAGCCACTCAATATTTAATCGACCATGGCCATACCAACATAGGCTGTGTCACCGGTCCGCTACATCGTAGTCAAGCATCACTGCGTTTTGATGGGTTTAAACAAGCGCTGCATGATAACAACCTCACTTTAAATGAAAACTGGATTGCTCAAGGCAACTTTGAATGTGACGGTGGCTATGATGCTTATCAAGCTCTGAAACTCAATGGGGCTTTACCAAGTGCTTTATTCGTCTGTAATGACATGATGGCATTGGGTTTAATTAATGCGGCTAGCCAGGATGGTATAAAGATCCCTCACGAGCTTTCCATTGTTGGCTATGATGATATCCAACTAACTAAGTACATCACTCCGTCTTTAACCACCATCCACCAGCCAAAACATCAGCTGGGAAAAACCGCGGTAGATACCTTATTGTCACGTCTTGAAAGCCCAAATGCACCTCAACAAGTGATTCAATTAGAGCCAACCTTGATAGAGCGTCACTCCGTGATCAAATACCAAGTAAAATAGCAGATATACGCTGAGCAGCATCCGAACATATTAGCTGGGAAGTTACTTGGGTATGATACCGAAGTGAGTTATTATTCACGCCGTTTTTCATTCTACCTATTTCTTGGAGCCCTCATGGCCACTGGACCTCATAACAAAAATAATCGTCACTCTCAAACGACTAACAGAAGTAATAAGTCCAGCTCTCAGAAACCAAGATCCAATCAGCCTAGAACGAATAAACCCAAAGCTAATATTAGTAAGACAGCATCACACCGTTCAAAATCACCCGTACATAAAAAACCTACCGGATTGCATCCACGTAACCTGCATAATGGTCGTTATGATTTTGATAAATTAGAAGCTGCTAATCCGGCATTAACAGAATTTGTGATCCTAAACCCTCGTGGTGAACGTTCGATTAGTTTTAGCGATCCTAAAGCGGTGTTAGCACTCAATGAAGGGCTGTTAAAAGCGTATTATGGTTTAGAGTTTTGGCAAATCCCACCGGGTTACTTATGCCCGCCAATTCCGGGAAGAGCCGATTATATTCATTATCTTGCTGACTTATTAACCGCAACTAAAGAAAAAACCGATACACTGGTAGTTGAAAATGACGAGCGCGATCCGAATGCAGGTTCAGCCAATCATAAACATACCGTGCTTGATATCGGCACAGGGGCAAACTGCATCTACCCTATTTTAGGCTCAAGCCTTTATGACTGGAATTTTGTTGCCAGCGATATTGATCCTATTTCAGTCAAAACCGCACAGTTGTTAATTCAGGCGAATAAGAGATTGACGAACAAAGTGAAAGTTCGTCAGCAAGCTAAGCCAAACAGCATTTTCCACGGGATTATCAAGAAAACCGACGATTTCATTTTAACCATGTGTAATCCTCCATTTCACGAGTCATTGGAAAAAGCACGTGAAGGCAGCTTACGTAAAGTGAATAACCTCAATAAAGGCAAAGCTGATCCGCTATCAAAAAATAGCCAACCGGTTTTAAATTTTGCAGGGACTGAAAGTGAATTGTGTTATGAAGGTGGTGAAATTGCTTTCTTAAAACAAATGGCCATCGAAAGTAAAGATTTTGCCAAGCAAGTATGTTGGTTTACCAGCCTAGTCTCCAAGAAAGAAAATGTGCCGTTACTGCAGCAACAGTTGAAAAAATTAGGCGCAACTAATATTCGCGTTGTTGAGATGGCACAAGGCCAGAAGATCAGTCGCTTTGTGGCGTGGAGCTTTTTAACTAATTTAGAGCAGAAGTCGTTTTTTAGTTAAGTAATAACTTCACATACAATAATGCCCGGCACATTCGCTGGGCATTCTATTTAATCGTATTTCTAATTCGGATTACTTCGCTTTACGACGATCCGCTACTGCTTTTGCAAGTTGGCGCAATACTGTTTCTGTATCATCCCAACCGATACACGCATCGGTAATACTCTGACCATAGTTTTCAACTTTGCCATCAACCAGATCTTGACGACCTTCATTTAAGTGGCTTTCAATCATTACGCCAAAGATAGCATCTTCACCACCGGAAATTTGAGTGGCAACATCTTCTGCAACCACCATTTGGCGTTGGAATTGCTTAGAGCTATTTGCGTGGCTGAAATCAATCATCACTTTTTGGCGTAGACCGTTACCTGCTAATTCTGATTTCACCGCAGCAACATGTTCAGCACTATAGTTTGGCTCTTTACCGCCACGTAAAATAATGTGGCAATCTGGATTCCCTGCGGTTTCTACAATTGCAGAATGGCCGTATTTAGTGACTGACAAGAAATGGTGAGAGGCTCCAGCAGAACTACAAGCATCTGTTGCAATTTTAATGTTGCCATCGGTGCCATTTTTAAAACCAACTGGACAAGATAGACCAGATGCAAGCTCACGGTGAACTTGTGACTCGGTTGTACGAGCACCAATTGCGCCCCAGCTAATCAAATCACCCACATATTGCGGTGTGATCATATCTAAAAACTCACTCGCCGTTGGCATGCCGCTATCGGTTAAATCAAGAAGCAGTTTACGTCCCATACGCACGCCATCATTGATTTGATAACTATCATTCAAGTACGGGTCGTTAATAAGCCCTTTCCAGCCTACGGTTGTGCGTGGCTTTTCAAAGTAGACTCGCATTACCACTTCAAGGTCGTCTTTTAGCTCATCACGTAATACTTTTAAGCGTTTGCCATATTCAAGAGCGGCTTCGGTGTCATGAATAGAACATGGGCCAATAACGACTAGAAGGCGGTCATCTTTATCTTCAAGAATATTATGGATACTTTGGCGAGACTCAAATGTCGTATCGCTAGAGGTTTCAGTGGCAGGAAACTTTTCTAAAACAGCGATTGGCGGTAAAAGTTCTTTAACTTGTTTGATTCTTACATCATCTACTTTTTGCATAACGACATTGTCCTTGTTTTATGTGCATCTCAAGCTTTGATTCGATAAACAGTTCGAATTCTCTAATGCTTAAAATATGTTAATTTCTTTTCCTTCTAGTTAACTTATCCCTACAAAAACAGAACTTCAATCATTAATTGCCATATAAGGCATATTTTATACATTTTTGAAGCAAGTGAAGTTCAAATTGTTCGAGCCAAATAAAAAACCACCGTATCTGATTTGATATCGGTGGTTTTCATTTACTGGAATTTAATGATGATTTACAGCGTAATCACAACCGTTTCGCCATCAACTGTAAGCTCTAAAGCGTTACCATTGAGTTTATGCGACACTTCTACTTGCTCACCTTCATTCTTATTAGGAACAAGAAGGGTCAAAATGTTGTGCTCTTTTGCTGATTTAAACTCTACCTCAACATGACGGTGAATTTCTAAATCTTCATATTCAGCAGGGTCAACCTCACCGAAGCCTTCTACATTTTTCACAGAAAGAATGTTATCAGCGCTTTCATTGATAAAGTTCACATCAAGATGCGCGATGTCGCCACGAATAGTGAAGTTCTTATCTGCCACTTCGTTTGTGAATGTAGTGTGCATTAACCAAGTCATGTCTTTCTCTTCAGAAAGCGTTGCCTTGTCTTGCATCACAAATACTTTACCTTTCACAAACCAGATCTTACGCTTGTAAGATTCAATTTCAGGAACAAAATGTTTATAAGATGCGGTTGCATCACCTTCCACGAATTTAACATCAGACTCTGTATCGTAATCGGTAATGTTACCGCCCGCTTCAATACAGTAACGATCTTGGTGCGCTTCGTAACCAGTATTTTTGTTTTCGCCATACTGACCTTTGCCACCAAACAGTGGAAGGTTTTTAGAGAATGTCTGACGACGCCATTTGGTGTGCATATCAACACCAAAGCCACCATAGTAACCCGTAATCGATGCTAAGGTTTCCCCGAACGCATGCAGAGTAAAGGCATTTTGGTCGCCATGTGAGTGGCTGATTGAACCAAACGGAGAACATTTGAATACCATATGAATATGGTTATCACGCTCAGTCATCTTGTTATGGAACGCTGCCCAACCGGTAATTGGGAAGACTTTCAGTAATGGCTCATTAGACGGCGCTTTTTCTTCTGGTGCATCCCAAAGAATATTGAAACGAAGATCGTCATAGCCAAAGTCCCACCAACCGAAGTTGTAGAATTTAGTATGCGCTTCAGTATCACGGCCTTTAAGTTGGTTATAATACCAAACATACTCAGGTTTTTGGTTTACACCCGCATAATGCTTGATGTTATAAGCCAGTTTCAAACCAGGGAAATCACCAATAGATGATTGGTCACAGAAACTTGCACGTTTAGAGTGTACTGGCATGCAATACAGTGGGAAATCACCTGTATTTTCGTAGAAAGTCTTATTAAACATATCTACGCCACAGTAAGCTTTCAATAGATCGAATGCTTCACCTAGGAACGCTGTTTGAGTATTCCAGTAGTCAGGACCTTCCGCCCAACCGCCATCTTCACCGCCCCATGGTGGGTAGTGAACCGCGTAGTACTCAAGAGCATAAGCAATGTACTCGCCCGCTTTCGGGTGATCGTGATACAAAGCAATACACGTTGGAATAATCGCAGAAGAAATCGAACGCACACCGTGGCTGTTCAATGGGTTGTTCAGTAGATCAACGGTCACTTTAAGGTGATGCATGATCTCATCAAGACGAACAACGAGCGCATCTTGAACTTGTTGACGTTCTTCATCAGTAAAGTAAGCGTGTAACCAGTCATAACCCCAAGCCATTGCAGCGATAACACGGAAAGCCGCTTCATCATTGTAACCACGAGAAGTCACGCCATCTGGATCGTAAGTCGATAACTTCAGTGTCCAAGCTTTTGCTTTGGCAATCAGATCTTCGTCATCTTTCACAATACCTGCAATAGCAAGGTTACGAGTTGCATTCATCGCCATCTGGCAATCGACATACATTTGACGCCAATAAGGACGCCATAGTGATGCTTTACCTACTGTTTCTTCAGGATAAGCTTGTGGCTCTTCATAAGGTTCTACATCTAAGAACTTAACGGTAGAATTGTTATAAAAATCATTGAACATGCAGTATGAGTCGTCAGCTTTTACTTTCGCTTTAAACTCAGCAAGATCTTTTGATTGCACTAAAAGACGTGGACGCTCAGCGCTCAAGCTATCTAAAAAAGATAAATCAAAGTCACGTTTTTGGACTTCAATAGGAAGTAAATCAACTAAGTTACCCGCTGATGTATCGTTTTCTAGTTTGATTTTCCTGATCGCATCAAGAGATTTTTGGTCTGTCATAGTCACTCTCTTTATATAAATTTTAAGATTAAGTTTGTCTGAACCACTAAATTAATCTTATTGTATTACAAAAAGAGAAAGCGAGTAAAATAATCTGAACAAGCTTTTGTTAAAAGTGCTTAGCTCTGTCACAAAATTAATATCATTAGCATGATTTAAAGTACCAATATTTAAAGTAGCCATATCACTTTTCTATAATTAAGGTCACTTGCCCTACTTCAATACCAAACTTTGAAATGCTAGTACGGTTAATCAAACGTGTAGGAGTCACCAGATACATCCAATCATCAAAATGAGTTTCAAGTGTATCCTCTTTATAGGGGATCTCAACATCATAACTCCAGTGGAAAACACTGCCGGAACTGCGGCCAGAGGCAATGCCTATTACATCACTTGCTTCGCCTGAAATTGAACCATCATCATTTAAGGTGATATACCAAATTCGTTTTTGAGTTTCGCCATCATCATAAACAAAATCTTCTTCGATAACGCCTTTATTTCCTTGCCAACTTGCGTCCATATTGACAACGAGTTTTCTGGTCAGCTCACCCTTATAATCTTGCACCACGCCGTAAGCTTTTAATTTACCAGTGAAAAAACTCTTAAAATCAAACTCAGGTTGGCTACCTTTATAAGAGTCAACGTCGGGAGCTGAGCAACTGGATAAAACGGCCGCTAAACAGATAACAAAAAACGATTTAATCAGGTTCATAACTGCTTCCTTGAGTTTATTGATGTTTATTGCCCAATGAGTTGCTTACGCACTTTGGGATGAGAGGTATTCGGTGAAAGCCAAATCGCGAGGAAAGATTCGGTAAAAGTAGGATCTCGGATCACGCCAAGCTTTTTACCGTTGTAGAAAAAAACGGAAGTCTGATTGTTATCGACTAGAACACTTAACGTATCGCCTTGCCTAATATCTGGCCATAGTGCCATTAATATTTGATCGTACTGACCAACAAGAGATTGTTTACCTAGATGTTGCCACTGATCATTGGTCGCTTTGACAATATCTTTGGCTTTAAAATCTCTTAGGTAAGATAGTGAAAGTAACAGTGGAAAACTCTGGGTAGTGTAGTTCCCTGATAAGTTGTATAGCCGCGCATCATAAACATCCCAAAACAAGTATGTCATGCGAGCTTCGCCAACAAGCTGTAAATTGCTCGAATCAACTTGGGCTCTGACTACCTGGCTTACCGCTAAACATCCTATAAATAGCCACTTCCACATAACATCATCGCTAGGTTGGTTAATCATTTTAGCTAATACGTTATTGAAGGGCTTTTAGATCAAAAAAGCACACCACTGAATCAGTGCTGTGCTTCATTTCCCTAATGGGAGGGTTGATTCTTAGAGAGAATCTATTTGTCTTTCATTTGAGACTGAGATTGATCACGTTGGTGTTGAAACCAAAAACGTTTTCTACCGTTTGAACGAATCATAGTTATTTTCCTTCTTATTTTTCTATTACATCACTGAAATTACTCAATTATTTAGAGAAAAACTGTGATGCTAATCGAATACTCAAAAATGAGCATATAAGCCGGTATTAACCTATTTATTTTGACGCTGAGTTCGAGTTTCGCTTTTAGAGAAGATCGATAAAACGACTTTTCGAAGACACTTTCTTTTATCGAAAGTACGGTGAACAGAATTACAACGGGACTTGATGCTAAAGCAGAGGGTCGAGTATTAATTTTTCACACTTCAAACAATGAAGTTTATAAATGGGTTATTTGGGCTTGCCTTGCCAGCTTGTTAAGCAAAATGCTTAGTCTGGTTTTTTATTTTTGTGTTACTTCTTATAAAAACAAACGCTGACTAATAAAGCCAGCGTTTATTATATCTTCCAGTGTTAGAGATAAACTCTACACTAAAAAATCAATTATTAAGCAGGAACAACGTTCGCAGCTTGAAGACCTTTTTGGCCTTGCTCTACTTCAAAAGACACTTTTTGGCCTTCAGCAAGAGTTTTGAAACCTTCAGAAGCGATAGCACGGAAATGTACGAATACGTCAGCGCCGCCGTTGTCTTGAGTAATGAAGCCGAAACCTTTTTCTTCGTTAAACCATTTAACGATACCAGTTGTTTTAGACATATTATGTCCCTTATCTTGTGTGCAATAAATGCAGTTCATAAATGATGTCGCTAAATGCGACGGGTGCTACGTTGAACGATTTAATGGTTTATTAAGCGAAGGGAAAATCTAATAACAAAGACAAAAACGAAGCTGTATTTGAGGATTCTACTTTTACTAAATTGTTTCATCAATCACTCTTATCAACAGAGCGAGGTAGATATTACAGGGTTTGAGAGAGATGTACACCTATTTCGTACATATTATTGAAAATAAATCTTGTTTGTGTTTTTCGTCACATATTTAGTAGGCTGATTTTTCTCAAAAACTCAGCCTACTCTTTGCTTTACTTAAGCTAGTTGAACTAACAACCATTCTTTTACTTGGGCTAACTCTTCAGCATTCTGTGGGTATCGAATTGAAACCTCATCTAACGCGGTCGTTATTCCTTCAGCATTATAAAGCTGCTCAGTCAAAGCCTCTTGCAATGCTTCAAGCGGTGCAGGATCTAGGCTATCAGTAAACACTTGCACTTCTGTAATGTGCGCTTTCTTGACGTTAAAATGTAGCTCTACGCCGCCCCATTTGAAACGTTCGTCAATGTGGTGGCTGAACTCAGGAGTATTACCAAAGTTCCAATGCCAATCTTGCTGCTTAGTAAAGGTCGCTTCAAAGTTTGGTAAATCCGGCATCGATTCTTCGGAGATAAACTCTGGCTCGACTGTTTCACCATAGTAGTCAAAGAATGCCTGTTTGATCGCTTCACATAAACTGTCGTGGGTTAAAGTGTCATCTAACTGATTGAGATTAATTACGCGAGATCGCACCGAGGTGATGCCTTTCGCTTGTAGCTTTTTCGGATCTGGGTTGAGATAGTCCGCTAAGCGACTCATGTCTGCATTTAATAGAATCGTGCCATGGTGAAAGCCTCGGTCCATTGTTTCTCGATAAGCTGAGCCAGAGAACTTACGCTCTCCCTCTTCGGTTTCCACTACAAGATCATTACGCCCTGTGGCTTTACCTTCTATACCTAATGCTTTTAATGCATCTAATACAATTTGAGTAGACACAGTTTTATCGTATCCCGGCTTGCCTGCCATAAAAGTAAAGTTGCTGTTACCAAGATCATGAAATACCGCTCCACCACCGCTTTGTCGACGAGCGAGAGTAATACCGTCTCTTTCCATACGCTGAGTATTACACTCTTTCCAAGGGTTCTGCGCTCGGCCAATCACCACCGTATTGTCGTTACGCCACAGAAACAACACCTTTTGGTCGGCACTCATCGAACGGAAAATGGTATCTTCTACCGCTAAGTTAAATAGAGGATTGGTTGAAGTAGAAAACAGCAAACGAAGTGATGACATAAAAACTCTCAGTAGTAATGCATTAATAGCCAGATATTAACCTGAATGAAAAGCATCTGTCCTTAACCAAGATGTAAAATTTTGCTTTTCCAGCAGCTTTCCATTAACTCACTTCACGCTTGGTGATAAGCTCCATCAATAAAAAGTAGTTTGTTGAATTAAGGAGAATTCTAGTGCCCATTCCTCATGAGCTTGCTTCATCATTTGTTGATAATGGAATACTTTATCAGCCGCACCAATTTCAAGTTCCTCTTAAGCATGATGATAAGCAAAGCCAGACTATTACCGTCTATGCTCGCGAGTTAGTCAGCCTAGAGAAACAAACGCAAGATTTACCTTGGCTAGTTTATTTTCAAGGTGGCCCAGGTTTTCCTTCCCCTAGAGCGAATGGACAATCGGGTTGGTTAAAAGCGGCGCTCCAGCAATATCGCGTATTATTACTCGATCAACGCGGCACAGGGCTAAGTTCACCTATTACTCACCAAACACTTGAAGGTATGAGTAGTGATGAACAAGCAGACTATCTCTGCCATTTCAGAGCAGACAGCATTGTCAAAGATGCCGAAACCATACGTAAACATTTCAATGTAGAAAAGTGGGCAATACTTGGCCAAAGCTTTGGCGGCTTTTGTTCATTAACCTACCTATCGCTTTATCCTGATAGTCTATTAAAATCTTATATTACTGGCGGCGTTCCTTCTTTAACTCGCCATGCCGATGAGGTTTACCAAGCGACCTACCAACGAGTAAAACAAAAAAATGATAGTTTCTTCCGCCAATTTCCACAGGCGCAAACCTTGTGTCAGCGCATTGCAGACTACTTACTCAATCACGATACCTATTTTCCTAACGGCCAGCTATTTACCGTAGAACAATTTCAAATGATCGGTATTAACCTAGGTCGTGGCAATGCAGCCCTTCCTATGTACTACCTGCTTGAAAGCGCTTTTGTCACCGTAGATGGCAAAGAAACATTAAGCTACGCCTTTTTGAATGCCATGTTGGCGGAACAGGCTTACCAGACCAATCCTATCTATGCCATTTTGCATGAATCGATTTATTGCCAGCCTTTTGCTAAGAATGATTCCGAGCAAACAGCATCGGCTTGGTCAGCGCATCGTGTTCGACAAACCTACCCTGAATTCAACTACCAAACTGGAAACCCTTTCCTATTTACTGGTGAAATGGTGTACCCGTGGATGTTTGAACAAATGCAATGCTTAAAACCATTAAAAGAGGCGGCAAACAAACTCGCTGAAAAACAAGATTGGTCTGCTCTTTACGATGTAGAACAGTTAAAAAAGAATACCGTTCCCATTGCTTGCGCGGTTTATGTTGAAGATATGTATGTTGAGTTCGATTATTCACGCGAAACCCTAGCAAACATACCGAACAGTCGAGCTTGGATGACTAATGAATATGAACACAACGGCATTGGTGTCGACGGTGAAACCATCTTTAACCGACTTGATGAAATGCTAAACCAAATTAGCCAACTGCCAAGCCACCAATAGCCGAATCCCCTAGCCTAGGGTGCTATAAGGAAATAACGATGAAAACCAAAGTCTTAATAGATATTACTCCGTACATGGATGATCTGGTTGTACTATTGCAAGATTGTGTTGCGAGCGGTGCATCGGTTGGTTTTTTGCCACCAGTAGAGCTTCAAACAGCGCAAAAGTATTGGCAAGATGTCGCAGCTGCACTCGAAGCAAAACCTTCAACTCGATTATTAATCGCCGCATTTGAAGGCGAACAATTGATTGGCTGCGTGCAATTATCTCTAGCTAGCAAATCAAACGCTAAGCATCGCGCTGAAGTTGAAAAGTTAATGGTACATACCCAGCATAGAGGTAATGGAATCAGCAAGGCTTTATTATCACACCTAGAAGAAGAGGCTCTGGTGGCCGGCCGTCGATTATTAATTCTCGATACCCGTGTCGGCGATATTGCTTCAGAACTATACAAACGTATGAACTATACCGAAGCTGGCTATATTCCTGACTTTGCTTTAAGCGCCACTGGTGAGTTAGATGGCACCACGTTTTTCTATAAGATGCTTTCTTAAATCACATCGAAAAACAAATATCTAATATTTTCAATAACTAACAGCTCAACGCCGATGTACCCACTACATCGGCATTTTTATACCGATCGCCATATTTACACTGTAAAACCAATTGTGACGCCGTCACCATGTCAAGAAAAAAATCTTATCAAGATCTGCAATATTTCTCGTTCTTCAACGTAACTTGAATCCTTTATACTCAAGCCAACCCGTCGATTGGGTTCTATTATTAATCATTGAATATTAAAGAGTTAATTATGCCGGACACTATCCGTATTCGCGCTTTAGAAAAAGACGATCTTAGATTTATTCATAGCCTCAACAATAACCGCAGTGTGATGTCGTATTGGTTCGAAGAGCCGTATGAATCCTTTATGGAGCTAGAAAGTCTTTATGTTAAACATATCCATGATTTGAATGAGCGACGCTTTATTGCTGAGAATGGAGACCGCGAGCATGTTGGTTTGGTCGAGTTGGTTGAAATCAACTATATCCACCGAACGGCTGAGTTTCAGATCATCATTGCCCCTCACTTTCAAGGCAAAGGCTATGCACGAGAAATCATTGATCGCGCTGTTAATTACGCTTTCAAAATATTGAATATTAACAAGTTATATCTTCAAGTTTCGGATGAAAACGAGAAAGCCGTTTACCTGTACGAAAGCTTTGGCTTTAAACGTGAAGGCCTATTGATTGAGGAGTTCTTCATGAATGGTCAGTATCGAAATGCCATTCGTATGTACATGCTGCAGCGGGACTACATTAACTTGCAACATGAACCTAGTGCGATTAATGCAACTGAATAAATAAAATTAGCGCCACCTGATTATCTCTTCTAGGTGGCGCTCTCTGTTTTGCTACTCTTTATTCATGCCATCAGCCATCGCATTAACTAAATCATGATCTTTCGTGTCTCCTGATAAATCCCATGAAAAAATCCCTGCCAAATTATTAGCTTTGGCCCATTCAGCCTTAGCTTTAATAGATTCAGGATTATCGTAGCTAATGAACACTTGTTTTTCAGGGTTCCATAAATAAGGTGCTTGAGCTGCTTTATCATAGCCTTGTACGTAGCCCTGTTTGCTGGTGTAGTTCTTCATCAGATCCCAATACATGAAGAAGCCAGGCTCCGTTGTACCAAACGCTGCCCCTTTCTCTGAAGTTAATGTTGAGCTAGGCAACTTACCATCAAAGTCTTTCGTTCCTTCCCAACCACGGCCAAAGAATGTCGCGCCAATAACCAATTTTTCTGGGGGGATACCTTGATCGATCATTTGTTGAATAAACACATCAGCGCCCATTCCCCACCAACTACGCTCTGTTGCATGTAGATTGGTTAAATGACCGGTTTGTTGACCCCAGCCGCCTAAAAAGTCATAGGTCATAGCAAACATATTGGTTAGATATTGCTCCGCGTTCTGAAAATCTATTTGCGTTGTTTTAGGACCAACCCCAACCGCCATAGATAATTCATACTCACGCTTTGTTTTCTCTTCTAACGCATCGAGATCCGCCCGCATGGTTTTTACTAAATAAGTAAAGGCTTCTTTTTCCAATGCTTTTTGTTCATCGGTTAATTTTGTGTCTGGATTCCATGGAGAAGTCGTTAAGCCACCGCCTCCTGGATACTCCCAATCTAAATCGATACCATCAAAAAAATCATATTGAGCAATGAGCTCTACAGCTGTACGTGAAAATTGGTCTATTGCTTTTTTATTTTTAGCCATTTCGTGGAAAGGTTCAGACATTGTCCAGCCACCAAAAGATGGCAGAATTTTCAAATTTGGGTGATTAGCTTTTAGCTGTGCTAATTGAGAGAAATGACCTTTGTAATCCACATCGACAGATACACTCCCGAAATCATGCTCAAGCGCCGCCTCTTTATCGACAATAATTGCCGTATAAGGCTCTTTTCCTTCACATTGTTGGGCTACTTGAGTTTGAACGGCTTCACCTGCACCAGTATGTGGCCCACACATAGATAGAAATGCATAAATAATATGCGTCAGTTTGTCCGCCGGAATATCTTTTACAGAATATGGATTGATCTCGCTTTTATAAAACCAATCAGCAAAATACCCAGCAACGATGGGTGAGTTCATCGGCTTTTCAGCAGCAAAAGCAGTGCCCCCACTGAAACTTGCACACAAAATAGAACCGACTAACGTGGGTAATACTAATTTTTTCATTTCTATCTCCCAATAAATCATGACAAATCAAAGAGTACGCTGTTCAAATGCACCCTAAGCACATGATTATGCAGCCTCAATTAATCATGCTATTGAGTAAACTTAATCTTAATTATTAAGTTCGTAGAGCCAAATAGTTCAATTTATGACCTGTGGTTATTTTTAGAAGAAAATTAATGTATCTCACCATGTGTGTTGCATGTTTTTTCAAATTCACACGCAAAAATAATGAGGTATTTAATGCAATCGTTTGGCTAAAAAGACGTGATATTGAAAAGAGAGAAGTTCTAAAATTAGCAATCGTTTCCTTAAAATAAAGTGAGATCTAGGCATCTTTTTTCACTCACTTGGTTTGACTTGAGCTCGTTATATTTCGACTATGAATACCTAATTAAACCTTACAGACTTTAGCTTGCCACCTTGATGTCGCTTAGCTGAGTTATTTTTCTTCTGTTATTTCATTTCAATTATTAGATAGGGTTATACATGAGTAGTAAATTAGAACAGCTTCGCGCACTCACTACCGTTGTTGCAGATACTGGTGACATTGATGCCATCGCAAAATACCAACCTCAAGATGCCACCACTAACCCATCATTGATTTTAAAAGCGGCGCAAATTGAAAACTATTCACGCCTGATTGATCAATCTATCGCTTATGCCAAAGCGCAAAGCGACGATGCAGACCGACAAGTGCAAGATACTTGTGACATGCTAGCGGTAACGATTGGTCAAGAGATCTTAAAAGTGATTCCGGGTCGTATTTCAACTGAAGTAGACGCTCGTCTTTCATACGATACTGAAGGCAGTGTGACTAAGGCTCGCCAGCTAATCAAAATGTACAACGATGCTGGTATTACTAACGACCGTATTTTGATTAAACTGGCTTCGACTTGGGAAGGCATTCGCGCAGCGGAAATTTTAGAAAGTGAAGGCATCAACTGTAACCTCACTCTACTCTTCTCTTTCGCTCAAGCACGTGCCTGTGCTGAAGCTGGTGTTTACTTAATCTCACCGTTTGTTGGTCGCATTATGGACTGGCACAAGGCGAAAGAAGGTCGTGATTTTGAAGCGAGTGAAGATCCTGGTGTTAAATCGGTTACCAGTATCTACAACTACTACAAGCAACATGGCTACGAAACGGTAGTAATGGGCGCAAGCTTCCGTAATACCGGTGAGATTTTAGAACTTGCTGGTTGTGATCGCTTAACTATCAGCCCTCAGTTGTTGCAAGAGCTGGAAGATAGCCAAGGTGAAGTGGTGCAAAAACTGAAACCTGCGCAAAGCATTCAAGCTCAACCAGAAAAAATGACGCACGCTGAGTTCTTGTGGGAGCACAACCAAGATCCGATGGCAGTTGAAAAACTAGCTGAGGGCATCCGCGCTTTTGCTGTCGACCAAGGCAAACTAGAAGCTATGATTAAAGCGAAACTATAATCCTACAACACCAAGATCTAGGAGATGTTGCCCTAGGTTTACCTTGCTAAAATGGTCAGTTAATCACTGGCCATTTTTTGTTTATCGGAGTGCTTATGTATCTATATCCTACTATTTTGGTCGCCATTAACCCAAACGACTTACATGCCAAACAGCTTGTCTTTAAAGCTGCAACCGTGGCTAAGCAAAACCAAGCAGAACTTCACCTTGCTTATGTCGAAAAAGGCATTTTCAATATTCAGTATCTTTATCGAGATGAAGGATTGTTTAATTTTCATCCAGGCAAAGAACTTGAACTCATTCAACAGTTGCATGAGTTAAGCCAATCAAGCCCTTACCCTGTAAAAAATATCCACTTTGCTGCTGGGGAAGTCATTAAACACTTAGAAGATTTAATTGAAGAAGTTGAAGCGAAGCTTGTGGTTGTCGGCCATAAAAATAAACTCACTCACTTTTTTGGTGGTATTGAAGACAATTTGTCCGCCGATCTGCAGTGCGATATCTTACAAATACACAGTTTTGATTAATGTTTTCATAGCTTAATTCAGATAGTCCTTACGAATAGTGCGACAATTTTTTATTCCTTAGTTAATAAAATTGTTATATATTCCAAGCACTATTTGCAATACATAAGGTAAAGTACTTTGCTTGTTACGCCGCCCTAGACGTACACCCTCCCAAAAGTCACCACTTTTCGCGTGACACTTTTATGCCGTTTCCACGGTAGGTACTTTGATATAAATATCAGAGTCACCACTATTACACACAAATAACATCTCAAAAAACTGTACATACTGCCATGCTCGCAGAAAGACTACTCATGTCTGTCTTTTCTCGCATGCTGTCTGTCAGGTTATTTACAAGTACATAATAAGGATTTCTATGCTTGAAAAAATGAAAGTAGAATGGTTCTCGAACATTCGAGGCGATCTACTGGCTGGTATTGTTGTTGCACTAGCCTTAATTCCCGAAGCCATCGCCTTTTCGATTATTGCCGGTGTTGACCCTAAAGTCGGTTTATATGCTTCTTTTTGTATCTCAGTCATTATTGCTATTGTGGGTGGTCGCCCAGGTATGATCTCTGCGGCAACCGGTGCAATGGCGCTACTCATGGTCACTCTGGTAAAAGAACATGGATTAGAGTACCTACTCGCGGCAACACTACTCACCGGTGTATTACAAATTCTTGCCGGCTATTTGAAACTTGGCAGCCTAATGCGTTTTGTTTCTCGCTCCGTTGTCACCGGCTTTGTAAACGCGCTAGCTATTTTGATTTTTATGGCGCAACTACCAGAACTCACCAACGTTACATGGCATGTTTATGCAATGACGGCTGCCGGCTTAGCGATTATTTACCTTTTCCCTTACCTACCTTTTGTCGGTAAAACCATTCCCTCGCCTTTAGTTTGCATTGTGGTATTAACCGCTATTGCGATCTCTTTTGGAATTGATATTCGTACCGTAGGCGATATGGGGCAACTACCTGATACTTTACCTATCTTCTTATGGCCAGATGTTCCTCTTAACCTTGATACTCTACTGATTGTTTTGCCTTACTCTGTAGGTTTAGCGGTGGTTGGTTTATTAGAGTCGATGATGACTGCTACCATTGTGGATGATTTAACCGACACCAAAAGTAACCGTAACCAAGAATGTAAAGGCCAAGGTATTGCCAACATCGGAGCTGGTTTAATGGGTGGCATGGCTGGTTGTGCGATGATTGGTCAATCTATGATTAATATAAAATCTGGTGGTCGTGGACGTCTTTCTACATTTTCTGCTGGGGTCTTTTTGATCATCATGGTGGTTTTCTTAGATGATTGGCTGAAACAAATCCCAATGGCGGCCCTTGTCGCGGTAATGATCATGGTGTCTATCGGTACTTTCTCTTGGAGCTCGATTAAAGATCTCAAAAAGCACCCTCTATCGACCAACATTGTGATGGTCGTGACGGTTATTGTGGTTGTCGCCACGCATAATTTAGCTTTAGGTGTGCTAGCAGGAGTCTTGTTAGCGACGCTATTCTTCGCCAACAAAATCGGTCGTTTTATGGTGGTGAAATCAGACATAACCGACAATGGCGTACGTAAATATCAAGTCGTAGGGCAAGTGTTCTTCGCTTCTTCTGAGCAATTAACTGAATCGTTCGATTTCAAAGAAGTAGTTGATAAAGTGGTTATTGACTTAACTCATGCACACTTTTGGGATATCACCTCGGTCTCTTCACTCGATAAAATCGTCATCAAATTCCGTCGTGAAGGCGCTGAAGTGGAAATTATTGGCATGAGCGAAGCAACAGAAACCATTGTCGACAAGTTTGGCGTTCATAACGATCCCAAAGAAGTTGAAAAATTGATGGCTGGTCACTAAGGAGAGAACTATGAATAAGATTATTACCTGTATCGATGGCTCAACTTATGCCAATGCTGTCTGTCAAAGTGGGATTTGGGCTGCGAATAAGCTCGATAAAACCCTACTATTTTTACATGCGATTGAAAAAAACAATCAATCCACCAGCGAAGATTTGAGTGGCGCAATTGGCCTTGGTGCACGTTCTTCATTATTAAAAGATATGGCATCGCTAGACGAACAAAGAAGCAAGCTCGCGGTAGAAGTTGGCAAAGATATGCTCACCCATGCTTCTCAGATTGCAGCAGAACAAGGTTGCCAGGCGGTAGAACAAACTCAACGTTACAGCCACATCGTAGAAGCCATTCTTGATCTAGAGTTTGAAGCTAGACTGATTGTCATTGGCCGCTCAGGTGAAGATCACGATAAAGGGTTTAAAAAGCTTGGTTCGAATATCGAAAAGGTCATTCGTCAAGCTCACACTCCTATCCTCATTACCAATAAGGAATTTAGCGAGCCTAAAAGTTTTATGTTGGCTTATGATGGACGTGAAACCGCAGATAAAGCGGTGCAACGTGTGATTGACGGAGGGTTATTACATGGCCTTACTTGCCACCTAGTGACAGTAAAAAATAACCAAAATGACTTAGCGGATAAATTCAAACAAACTGAAGCTTTGTTAATTGAAAATGGCTTTAACGTTAAGTCTCAATTTTTAGAAGGTAATGTGTTTGATTCTCTGATGGATTACAAAAGAGATAATGAAGTAGACATGTTGGTGATGGGTGCTTTCTCGCACTCTAAACTTGCACAAATATTTCTAGGCAGTAACACCCTAAAAATGTTGGAGCATACTCACTTGCCATTATTGATTTTGCGTTAGTATCTCCGATTAATGCAGATCAACGTTGACTAGATAAAGAGTAGCACCTTAGGCGACTCTTTCTTCTTTCGTGAATATCCAATACATAGTGGCAAATAAACTAATAGTGATACTAAACTAGTAGGGACAACAAGCTAATACCAGCCTATCACGCGATCTATTATCACACGAGCCACTATCAAACACTCCATTCCAACACTTGCCAGTTTTCTGGATCAGAATGGGCTTTTAAAGCTGGGCAGGGATTCACTAAATACGCATAATCGGCAAACTCACACAAAGGTAAATCATTGATTGAATCAGTATAGAAGTGGATTTCGGAAAATCGTTCTGGCTGTCGCTTAATCCATTCTTTTAATCGCAATACTTTTCCTTCACGATAGCTGGGAATACCGGAAATCTCAGGCGTATAGCAACCTTGCTTGGTCACCAAGTCGATCCCTAAAGCATGGGGGATTCCAAGATGACGCCCGACGACGCTCACTAAAAATGACACGCTAGCGGAAATGATCACCATCTGCGCTTGTTGCTGTTTAAGCTGTTCAATCAAGCCTTTCGATTGAGAAAACTGCTTAGCTAAGATCTCTTCCACCACGCACTCTTCCACCAGCTGATTCACCTCTTCAACCGGCAAACTCGCTAAAGGGGCAATCGAGAACTCTAGATAATCTTGCATATCCATTTTCCCTTGTGCATACAGACTCATCAAACGCTTGTCTTGCTCAAGAAAATTCGGATCTTTGATGATGCCTTTACGCACTAAAAAAGCATTCCATAACATCGCACAATCAGCATCTATTAACGTCTCATCCATATCAAAGACATACAAAGGTTGTGTCATCTTAAGCACCCACAGGTTGAATTTCATTGAGATTAAAGAGTAGCTCAAGCGAACTCCCTTCTGGCATCAAGCGCTCAGATGAACGGTTTAATAAATCAACCGTCAATTCACACTCATCCACCGCCACTTGGTAACGAATAATATTACCTAATAATTGATGACTTTTAATCACCCCTTGTCGTGGCGAAGAGATATGTTGCGCATACTGACGCCCTTCTTCTTTGACATATATCGACTCAGGACGGATTGCTACTTTACTTATCGTGTCAAGGTCAAACAAGGCTTTAGAACAGCTGCCATCAATCAGGTTATAGTGCCCCATAAAACCGGCTACAAACTCATTGGCAGGTTGGGTATAAATCTCTTCAGGCGATCCCGCCTGTACTATTTCACCCTGGTTCATCAAGAAAATACGATCAGACATGATCATCGCCTCTTCCTGATCGTGAGTGACAAAAATCGTAGTCAAATTCATCTCTTTTTGAATATCGCGAATTTGTTGGCGTAAATGCTTACGAATTTTGGCATCCAATGCCGATAATGGCTCATCCAACAATAAAATTCTCGGCTTCACGACCAAAGCACGCGCTAATGCTACACGCTGGCGCTGACCGCCTGATAATTGATGTGGATACTGTTTCTCTTTACCTTTTAAATCCACTAACTCAATCACTTGGCTCACCAGTTTAGCCACCTCACCGGAAGCTACTTTTTTCATTTTCAGCCCAAAAGCAATATTGCCCTCAACGGTCATATTCGGAAACAAAGCATACGACTGAAACACCATACCAATGCCACGCTCTTGTGGTGATTGGTGAGTAATGTTTTCACCATTGACCCAAATCTCACCTTGATCGACCGGATTTAATCCTGCAAGGCTACGCAACAAGGTTGATTTACCACAGCCACTTGGCCCTAAAAGCGTAATAAATTCGCCTTGTTCAATGGTAAAATCCACATTCTCAAAAACAGTATTGTCGCCAAATGATTTGGTTAATTGTTTTGCAGTAACGTAACTCATGCTGTTGCTCCGCGGCTGAAACGACTTGCCAACCAAGTCAATACAAAGATAAAGATGAAGTAAGTGATCACCAGTGCAGAGGTAAAGTGACCACTGGTTTGTCGCATGTTGAAGAGATAAATTTGTAGCGTTTCATAACGCGTTCCCACCAAAATATTGGCAAAAACAAACTCACCTAATAAAAAAGAGAAAGACAAAAACAACGATGCCATTAAGCCTTTCTTCAAGTTCGGTAAGATGATCAGTAAAAACGCTTTGCTGGTACTCGCACCTAACAAATGCGCGGCATCCATCAAGTCGTGCAGATTGATCGATTCAAAGCTATTGGCAATGGCGCGATACATAAATGGCACTGCAATAGTGAAGTAGGTGCCGACTAAAATCCATGGCGTCCCCACTAACGACCAATCGCTGTCTGCATACAATTGCAACAAACCCACCGATGACACCACTGGCGGTACGGCGAACGGTAGCAAGATCATAATATTCATGACCTTATCCAGCTTTGGAAAGTAATAAAACACTACGAAAATTGCCGGTAAAATCAACACCACACTGAGTAGTAGCGCCGCGATACAAATAAATAACGAACGTCCAAAGGCTTGCACAAAGCGCGGGTCGGTCAGTAATTGCACATACCAATTTAAGGTGAAACCATCCGGTAAAATGGTCGCTCCCCAACGTGATGAGATGGAATACACTAATGTGGCGACAATCGGGAGCATCATGACGCTAACAATGCTAAACACTACGGTTTTATGGAATAGCATCGTTTTATGAAATTGAGTATTCAGTTCTTTCATGACTATTCACTTCCCTTTTTCGCTGCATAACTTTTTGAAATAAGCCACTGATTAATCACTGTAATAAAGGCTAAAATGCCCATCAAAATAACGGAAATGGCAGCGGCTAAGTTCGGCTCAAGGAAGAGATCGCCAGACACCAAACTCGCAATACGAATCGTGATCAGATTGTAGTTGCCGGAAGTTAATGCGTAGACACTGGCATAAGCTCCCATCGCATTAGCCACTAGAATAATAAAAGTACCGAGCAATGCCGGAGATAACACAGGAAGCGCCACTCGACACCAGTATTGAAAGGTATTAGCGCCAAGTAGAGATGCAGCCGATTGCCAATCATCGCTTAACGCATCGAACGCGGGATAAAGCAGCAACACCGCGAGTGGGATTTGAAAGTAGATATAAATCGCCAACAGGCCCCATTGTCCATAAAGATCAAAATCTCCCAGTAGCCCATATTGTTTAAGCAACAAGGTCACCGCGCCATTGGTTCCTAAGATAATAATGAAAGCAAATGACAACGGAACGCCGGCAAAATTACTGCTCATATTGGTAAAAGCAATCACCGCATCGCGCAATTTTCCACTGACTTTTCTCAGTGACGACACCAATAAAGTGGCAATCGCCAGCCCAATAAAGCTCGACCAAATCGACAACCATAAGCTATTGCCGAACGCTTGCATCATAAATGCAGAATCCAGCACATCTAAGTAGTTATCCAAGCCAAACGCTTCATCATAAATAAAGCTATTGACCAACACCCACAACATAGGGGCGAGTTGAAATAAGTAAAACACCACAGCAAAAGGCACAAGCCAAATGGCAGGTTTGATCTTCTTGAACCAAAGACAAACAGGCTGCTTTTTCGCCTTTGGTTGCGTCACTGTGGTGGAATATGAGATAGGAGAATTCATACGGCTAATAATCCTTGAGTCACATCTTTTTGGTGTTGAATGCCCAATAATTGACATACGTTGCCACAGATATCCGTTTGTTTGATCTTGCAATCTTGATGCGAAAATCCATCACCAATCACCACAAATGGCACTTCTCTTTCTTCGGGCAAAATACCGCCATGGGAGAGATCATTATTCATACCGTGATCACTGGTGATAATCACTTGATAGCCCTCTTGTAACCAGGTATCGATATAGTGCGACAAAATAATATCGGCATGACGAGCAGAGTTTCGATATTGACGAGAATCTAAACCAAATTTATGACCGGTATCGTCAATATTCATCGGATGGATTAGCAAGAAATCTGGCTGATGCGTTTGTCTTAAATGTTCAGCATCCAAGAACAAAGCTTCATCTGGATAATTATCCCAATGATAAAAACAACCATGCTGAATATTGAGATCCTTATCGTGAGTAAATCGATCACGCACTGCCTCATACGGCGCACGGTTATACAGCTCACTCACCCAATGATAGGCAGCAGCAGCGGTGGTTTTCCCTTGCGAAGTTGCCAGACTAAATATGGATTCATGATGTGAACGTCGTACTATTTGATTGCTGACAATGCCACTATCAACCGGACGAACGCCAGTTAAAATACATTCATATAACGGGCGAGACATGGAAGGTAGCTCACTTTGTACGGTATAAAATGTCGCGCGTTGTTGCTCTAGTAGACCATTTAAGTAGCCCATACAATCACGGGCTACTTGGTTATTCAGTCCATCTAAAACAACAAGGATAACCTTATTGTTCATAGTCATGGCCCTACTTCTGGTTAATCAAAACGCTTTCTTGCCATTGGCGTGGAAGTTTACGTGCTGATTTTTCCCATGCAGCAAAGTCAGTCACTGGATGAACATTTTTGTATTGCTCATTTGGCAGTAGCTTGTCTTGTACCGATTTAGGTAAAGTAATGTTGGTGCGGATAGGACGCGCATACCCTTCTGCTAAGTTGATTTGGCCTTGGTCGCTAAAGATATATTCACGAGCAAGTTTGGCCGCATTTGGGTTTTTCGCGTATTTGTTGATTAAGGTGGTGTAACCAGAAATGATAGAACCATCTTGAGGAATATTAACAGTGAAACGCTCACGGTCGATTTTGTCACGATAGTTCAAAGCATTGAAATCCCATAAGATCGCAACTTCAACTTCCCCTTTCTCAAGGTTCGCAATGCTGGGGTCAGTAAAGGATAAACGACCTTGTTTCGCCAGTTCACCAAAGAACTTTAATGCCGGTTTTAAGTTCGCTTCATCACCACCATTCGCAAACGCCGCTGCTAATACTGCATTGTTAGCTTGCGCCGCAACACCCACATCACCTACCGTCACTTTATAGTCACCTTTTAAGAGATCAGCCCAAGTTTTCGGTGCATCTTTTACTAGGTTATTATTTGAGATAAAAGAAATCGTACCGGTATAAGCAAGTGCCCAATGGCCGTCTTTATCTTTTGCCCAATCTGGGATCTCATCCCAAGTCGTTGGTTTATAAGGCTGAGTCACGCCCTTTTTCACTGCAACGCGCGCAAAAGCAAAACCGACATCACCAATATCTGCCGTAGCATTTTTCTTTTCCGCTTCAAACTTAGCAATTTCTTGCGCTGAGCTCATATCCGTATCTTGGTGTTTTAAACCATACTTCTCATTCAAATCTTGCCAAGTGTCTTTCCAGTTTGCCCAACTATCTGGCATTCCAACGCTGTATACCGCGCCTTCTTTCTTTGCTGCAGTCACTAATGAATCGATATCGCTTTCCTTTGCAAATACTGATGAAGAGACACCTACCGCTATCAATGCAGTCACAACATGCTTTATCGGAAATTGAATTGAACGACTTGTTAAGGTTTTCATGTTTTCCATCCTTCTGGACTAGGTCAGTGAGTTCACTAGTTATCCTAGGGAGGAAAAATGACGGTTCCGTGCCACTTTTTTGACAGTTTTAATGACTTTATATGACGGAATCATTTCAGAATTCTCAATCGAAACTTGTCATATTTCTGTTACCTTTGCTGATTAAATTTAATAAGAATTACTCATGGACTAGGTCAAGAATACAAGTGAACAATGCTCCCTTATTTACAACGCAGCTCAGCAAAATCAAGTCGGATCTAAAAAACAAAATTCACTCTGGGCAGTTACAACAAGGACAAAAAATCCCATCAGAAAGGGAGCTGAGTACCTTGTTTGACACTACCCGCATTACGATAAAAGATGCGCTAATTGCACTAGAAACTGAAGGGGTTATTTACCGAGAAAAGCGTCGTGGTTGGTACGTTTCACCAGAGCGATTAACCTATAACCCGCTCTCTCGTTGCCACTTTCATCAAATGGTCAACGACCAAAATCGAACTGCGAAAACCCATTTAATAAAGGTTCGTGAAGAGCTTGCCAATGCTGATTACGCACAAGCGTTAGCCTTAAAGCAACCAGAGCCCATTATCATTATTGAGCGTTTGCGTTTAATTGATGGCCGCGCCGTTTTGTTTGTTGAAAACGTCTTAAAAGAAAAATTATTTGAAGGGATTTTAGATGAATGCCTAACTTCATCGCTAACACTGTTATATCAAAACAAGTACGGCTATCAGACTTCTCATTCGCAATTTGAAGTGATCCCCACCGCAGCCCCTTACCATGTGGCACATGCGTTGAACCTGGCAGAAGGCCAACCCGTACTCAAAATTCAGCGAACTAATTATAAGCAAGATGGCGAGTTGATCGATTGTGAGTTTGAATATTGGCGACCCGATGCGGTGAGGATAAAGATTGGTTAGGGATAACTTAATGTGGTAACCATGGCTATTACTTAATTTCTCTCCCATATCCATACCTGCTATACTCTGCGCCATTAAAATGCATTTCGTTATTTGCACTCACTTTTGGTGGTTTCACTTTTATTTTTAATACCCCAAGAAGTACCCCAAAAGGGCCCGAGGCGCAAAATTTCAAACACAAGGTTAATAAATTCAAATGGTTAACAACGCAATCCAATGGTTCCCAGGCCATATGCACAAGGCTCGTAAAGAGATCGAAGAAGTCATTCCTAAAATTGATGTCATTATTGAAGTGCTGGATGCGCGCATTCCATTTTCGAGTGAAAACCCGCTTATTTCGCAACTGCGTGGTGATAAGCCTTGCGTTAAAGTACTGAATAAGCGCGATTTGTCTGATCCGGAACTGACTCAAATGTGGATCGATCACTTTGAGAAAGAGCAAGGTGTGAAGGCTATGGCGATCACGACTGAAAATCCTCAAGAAGTATTTAAGATCATGGAGTTGTGCCGTAAGTTAGCTCCGCACCGTGAAGCGATTGGTAAAGATATTCGCACTATGATCATGGGGATTCCAAACGTTGGAAAATCTACCATTATCAATACCCTAGCGGGACGCATGATTGCACAAACCGGTAACCAACCAGCGGTAACTCGTCGTCAGCAACGTATTAACTTGCAAAATGGTATGGTGCTTTCAGATACTCCGGGGATTTTGTGGCCTAAGGTAGAGAACCCGCACAGTGGTTTCCGTCTAGCGGCTACCGGCGCGGTAAAAGATACTGCAATGGAATACGATGAAGTGGCTTTTTATACGGTTGAGTATTTAGCTAAGCAATACCCTGAACTACTTAAAGAACGCTACAACATTGATGAATTGCCAGAAACTGAAATTGAATTAATGGAAGCAATTGGTCGTAAGCGTGGTGCTTTACGTGCCGGTGGCCGCATTGATCTACATAAAGCCTCTGAGATTCTGCTACATGAGCTTCGTAATGGCACACTCGGTAAAATTACTCTTGAGCTACCGGAGATGATCACGGAAGAATTAATTCAAGTTGAGATAGAAGCTGAGCGTAAAAAAGAAATGCAAATTAAGAAAAAAGAAGAACGTCGTAAACGCTACCTGCGTAACAAACGTTAATCTTGCTTTTGTAGTCTCTGAGCACGATTTGATTGATTGGCGGCAGGTTTTCCTACCGCCTTTTTTCTTTCTTTGTATAAATGTCGAATTGCCAATAGTGGATGCGGTAGTAACATTCTCGGGCCAGAGTAACGCATCACTAAACGCATTTGCTCTTTTTGCTCAGGTTTATAGCAATGAATTGGGCACTTATTGCACGTTGGTTTGCTTTCGCCATACGGACAGCGGTCTAAACGCATTCGAGCATATTCCACCAAATCGTTGCATTGCTGGCATAACGAGTGCTGACATAGCGAGCCTTCAGCATGATGATGCGCGCGACAATAGATCTCCACCATTGCCGTCACGGTTTTCATTTCAGTGCGTAATGCACCTTGTAAAATATCATCTTGCATCGTTCCAACCTACATCGGTCTTTCTTACTTTTCTTCAGCAATAGAAAGCAATACATCTTCTAGTTGCTGCCATGGCATTAATTGGCTATCGATCACTTCAATGCGAGATTCAAAACCATCCAAACTAATTTGATTCACTGACACCACACTATTCGAGACATTAAAAGCGTAACAACCTTGGTCGGTATTCATTACCGCTTTGACTCGTTCAGCCGTTAGTGCAGACAGCATTGAGAAAAGTTGATCAAAATTAAACGTGAATTCTGCGCCAAATAACCAGCCACAACTGTGATAGCCCTGCCCTTTATTTTCTTTGCGGACAAATTTATCACCAGGCTTTAAACCAAACTGAGGGTCTAGATCATCATGATGGTGGTGGTGGCCATGCTTAGCTTCATCTTGGTCACTTACTATTCTTTCTATATCGAGTAGAGAAAGATCTAACTCGCCTTGAATAGCGGTAACCAAATGCAATTGTTCAGCGTTAGCACTATGCTTTTGCTTAAATGATTCAAACCAAACCGCCAATTGCGCTAAATCACTTTCAGCAACCTGATCGACTTTATTAGCCATAATAATTTGGGCGGAATCGAGTTGATCATTGAAGTTTTGATTTTCAGTGTATTTCTCAATCGACAAATGCCTTGGGTCAACTAATGCTATCGTGGCTTTTAAATCCACATAAGGCATGAATTGTTCAGACAGCAATTTGGCAATCACTTCTTTGGGATGACCTAAACCGGTTGGTTCAATGAGTAAACGATCGGGATTGGTTCGAAGTAATGCATTAATCCCTACCGACATAGGAACGCCCGCAGTACAGCACATACAACCACCGGGGATTTCCTTAATCATCGCACCTTGATCTGTCATCAACGCACCATCAATACCAACTTCTCCAAACTCATTAACTAAAACCGCCCAGTTTTCGTCTTTTGGCTTATTTTTGAGTAAATGCAAAATAGTGGTGGTTTTCCCTGCTCCCAAAAAACCTGTAATGATGTTAGTTGGCACTCTTTGTGTCATGTCCTACTCCGTTGAACCTTGGGTATATATTTTTTTCCGCATTATACTCAACTCATTTGAAGATGCAGTAGATAACCGCCGTAAGTAACTTCAACTACGATAAATAACCAATCGCCATAAACGTAAAAAGCGCACCCATTTGAGTGCGCTTCTCCCCTCGAGACTCAATCGTGAGTATGCGAATCATTAAGCTTTATTTGAGCTATGATCATTGTCGAGGATTTCAATTTATGTCTCTATGTACATCCATATTGTAGTGTTACGTCTAAAAACACATAACCTTCTTGTAACCGGTTACGTAGATAGAAGATGATTTCCTCCGTAATGAAATGTCACTCTCTTCTATCTAATTACAAGAATGGCACAAAAACACCAAATGACAAGTTAGTGAATAGCATCTTCTATCACGCTTTAAGTCACTCACTCGTAACCTAGTCAAAATATTATTATTTTTCGTTATGTACACTTTTAATGATCTAAGTAAAATAACTTTTCGTAACAATTTGATGTAATACTCTCATTGCATCTTATAATGATGTGGAACTTTATTTTTCAATGTATCTATTCTTCATCTAAACAGATACTCGACCTTTTCTCAGCAATGGTGGAAAAATCTAACCTAATGGCCAATTCAAAATCATTTCGAAATTCTCTATCACAATACAAATCTAAAAAGTTTGTTGGTGTCATTCTGACTAGAGACAAGACACCAGTCTCTATTTTATTACTTTCTGTGATTGTGGGGCTTTTGGCGGGTTTAGTTGGCTCTTTCTTTGAAATTGGTGTGCATTGGGTCTCGGAAACTCGTACCGATTGGCTAAAACAAGAAATGAGCTCATTACTTCCTTTGTGGGTATCGGCCATTCTTGTTAGTGCAGGTCTCGCATTTATTGGTTATTACCTGGTAAGTCGATTTGCTCCTGAAGCAGCAGGCTCTGGGATCCCTGAAATTGAAGGCGCGATGGATGATATTCGCCCGGTACGTTGGTGGCGAGTCCTTCCAGTAAAATTCTTCGGTGGGCTTGGCGCTTTAGGTTCCGGTATGGTACTCGGCCGTGAAGGTCCAACCGTGCAAATGGGCGGTAATATTGGCCGCATGGTGTCTGATATTTTTCGCTTAAAAGATCCAGATGGCCGCCATTCGTTACTCGCTTGTGGTGCGGCAGGTGGTTTGGCGGCGGCGTTTAATGCGCCACTGGCTGGCATCATGTTTGTGGTTGAAGAAATGCGACCTCACTTCCGATACAACCTACTCTCGATTAAAGCGGTAATTATCTCTTCTGTTGTGGCGACTATTGTATTTCGTTCAATCAGCGGACAAGCAGCCGTTATAACGATGCCGCAGTATATTGCACCAGATCTCAACACCCTATGGCTGTTTCTCGTCTTGGGTTTGATCTTCGGAATCTTTGGCGTCACCTTCAACCGTCTCGTGACTTGGTCGCAAGATATGTTCGTGTTGATTCATCGCAACGATAGAAAGCGATACTTAATCACAGGTACTATCATCGGTGGTACCTTTGGTCTCCTACTTCTTTACCTTCCAGAGTTAACTGGCGGCGGTATCCAACTTATTCCTGGTGCGACGAACGGCGACTACAGCATCAGCTTATTGCTTATTCTATTCTTTGCCCGAGTTGCAACGACTTTAGTCTGTTTTGGCTCAGGAGCACCAGGGGGTATTTTCGCGCCTATGCTTGCGCTTGGTACTCTATTTGGTACTTTCTTTGGACAACTTGCACTTTATATCGACCCAAGCTTAAACATTGACCCAGGTATGTTTGCTATTGCTGGTATGGGAGCACTTTTTGCGGCAACTGTGCGAGCACCGATCACAGGTATTTTACTGGTAATTGAAATGACCAATAACTACCATCTGATTTTGCCTTTAATTATTACCACACTAGGTGCAACCATTATGGCTCAGCTACTAGGCGGTCAACCTATCTACACTCAATTACTGCATAGAACCTTGAAAAAGGCCAAACTACAACAAGTTGATCTTCCTAAGCATGAAGAAGAAAAAATTGAAGCCAGTGTTGAAGTAGAAGCTGAAATCAACCGTAAGTAATTGCACCAAATAAATCCTTCCTTATTTCAACAAATGCACCAAGTTTGAACTTCGCGATCAAACTTGGTGCATTTTCTTTTATGAATATCACCGATATAACCCAATAAAACTGCGAAACCAATCCAATAACCACATAAATATAAGTGGCATGATAGTTGCTTTATGAGACGGTAGTTGCATCAAAACGGTGCTGATTTTTCACCGTTGTGCATCACTAACCCCAAAGGTTAAATACGTTCATTTTTAGGAGATACGTGAACATGGATGAATCCACCACTCAAGTATATGGCGCAGTACAAGCATTGACCCAAAGCTCTGACACTTTATTTTTATTACTCGGCGCTATCATGGTCTTTCTTATGCATGCAGGGTTTGCCTTCCTTGAAGTGGGTACCGTAAGGCATAAGAACCAAGTTAACGCGTTAGTGAAAATACTGTCCGACTTTGGTGTCTCGACCATTGCTTATTTCTTTTTTGGTTACTGGGTTGCTTACGGCCACTCTTTTTTCGTAGATGCCCCAACCCTTTCAGCAGGTAATGGCTACGAACTGGTTAAGTTCTTTTTCTTATTGACCTTTGCTGCCGCAATTCCGGCAATTGTCTCTGGCGGTATCGCCGAGCGAGCTCGTTTCTACCCTGTGTTGATCGGCACATTCTTTATTGTTGGCTTAGTCTATCCATTATTTGAAGGCATGATTTGGAATGGTAATTTTGGCCTACAAGCATGGTTTGAAAGCACCTTTGGTACTGGTTTTCATGATTTTGCAGGCTCAGTAGTTGTACACGGTGTCGGGGGTTGGATTGCACTAGTCGCCGTGATATTCCTTGGTATGCGAAACGGACGGATCCGCGCAGGCAAACATACTAACTTTGCGCCATCTAATATCCCATTTCTGGCACTAGGTGCTTGGATACTATGTGTTGGCTGGTTCGGCTTTAATGTTATGTCAGCACAAACTATTAATGGTATTAGTGGATTAGTAGCGATTAACTCTTTAATGGCGATGGCTGGCGGAATATTAGCGGCAATGGTGATGGGTAAAAATGACCCAGGCTTTATTCATAACGGTCCACTGGCGGGTTTAGTCGCGGTTTGTGCTGGTTCAGATTTAATGCATCCCATCGGCGCATTAGCAACGGGTGTTGTAGCTGCTGCAATTTTTGTGTGGCTATTTACCTTCATGCAAAACAAAACCAAAATCGATGACGTATTAGGTGTTTGGCCGCTGCATGGCGTGTGTGGAGCATGGGGTGGAATTGCTGCTGGTATCTTTGGACAAACCGCACTAGGCGGAATGGGTGGTGTGAGTTTAACTGTTCAAGTTCTCGGTACACTGCTAGGTATTACCATTGCCGTATTAGGTTCAATTCTGGTCTATGGCACGATCCACAAAGTATCAGGCTTACGTTTAAGCCAAGAAGAAGAATATAACGGTGCCGATTTATCTATCCATAAAATCAGCGCAACCAATGAAGATTAATATTGATTAACTTCAATTGAAGTTGATTCTAAAAAATAGCCACTAACTTTAACGATCCGGTTCAATCAGGAAAAGTGAGTGGCTATTTTAGCAATTGCATTGAATGTTAATTAGGTATTAGCTTGATGCATTTTAGGCAACCAACACGCCCCTCTCACGCCACTTGAATCACCGTACTTCGCTTTCACAATCTTAGTGTTACACACATCCGAAAAAACATAAGTTCCAATTACATCGTTTATATCTTGGTAAATTTCTTCTACATTCGACAAACCGCCACCAAGCACAATCACATGTGGATCAAGCACATTAATGACTGATGCCAAACTACGGGCACACATATCAATAAACGATAAATAATGTTGCTCAGCATTCGTATTGCCAGCACGTTTTAAATCCATGATTTCTGCAGAGTTGTAGTCTGTGCCATGTTGTTGATTGTAGCGTTCAGAAAAGCCTGAACCTGAAATAAAACGTTCAATGCAATTAATTTTTCCGCAGTAGCATTGCTGTGCAAGTCCATCATTATCTCGGTGATATTGTGGCAAGGTATTATGTCCCCACTCTCCAGCAATCGCATTGGGCCCGGAAAGTAACTGACCATTGACGACAACACCACCGCCGCAACCTGTACCAATAATGACGCCAAAGACTGTGCCATGCCCAGCCCCTGCACCATCTTGCGCTTCCGATAATGTAAAACAATCGGCATCATTTGCGATAAATACAGGTTGCTTAACTATGTCAGCAATATCTTTATCCAAATGCTGGCCATTCAAGATTAAGCAATTACAATTTTTTATGGTTTGGCTATCAGGGCTTATTGCCCCAGGTAGGCCGATACCAATCGTCATAGGCTGTTGTAATGTTTGTTGGATACTTTGAATAAAACCGGTGACTGTTGATAAGAATTCAGAGTAACTACTAGTTGGCGTCGGTATGCGCTTCTGATAAATAGTTTGGCCATCTTCCGATAGCACAACCGCTTCAATTTTTGTTCCACCAATATCCAGACCTAAACTCAGCATTTCATTTTCCTTATGAACCTTAATGACCTCTATTTAGATCTACACTCTATTCTTCTACTAGAAAGTAATAAATTAGCTAGAACCGAATAAATCCCTTTTTATGTGATAGAGCGCACTAAAAAATAGAGATCTAGATCACAATATTTAATTTTCATTTTCAACACAAAACAGCAACATTACGACGAGCCAGAGCTAAAAACGGTATCACTATAATCGTAATTCATTATTTAGAAAATGACTCAACAGGCATAAATAAAATATAAACCATTGAAATATAATTTCTTTATTTGACACTACGAACAGTAACATACCATACATAGCACAACCGACATGTACTTCACACTAGCATTCAACAAACCAATCGATGACACCAAATATTTACAAAGGTTTCACACCAATGGATTGATAAACTATTCTTACAGCAGTATTGTGTAGGTAGATTTTTGATTAACTTTATAGTTTTCAATAACTCGCTAGCAAAATCATGGTCCAAGTTTCCTTTGTCGAAGTTATGGATCGCTTGTATGGACAAAATAACTTTATAGTTGGTGCCAATATGAATATTAAACGGATGTCTCTTTACCCTTCTGTCGCGTCGATCATTTCTCTTTCCCTTCTTATGTCGCCACAGGTCAATGCCGCTGCAGAAAATGCCGGAGAGTTTTACCTTGGTGCAAAAACCGGCTGGGCCAATTTCGATTTCTGCCAAAATGGCGGTGATTGTGATGATGATGCCTGGGGTGGCAGTGTTTACGGTGGTTATCAATTTAACGAATGGTTCTCTTTAGAGGGTGGTTATAACTATCTAGGTAACTCTAAAGAGCATATCGCTGGCAATGAAGTTAATAAAACTCAAATTCAGAATGGTGAGCTTGGCGCTAAACTAGATTGGAACCTAACCAGCGCATGGAACTTATTTGGTAAAGTAGGTGGTTCTTATAACTATGTTGATCAAGAAGGTAACTACAACGATAGCGAAGAAAACTGGTCAGTCATGTTGGGTGCAGGTATCGAGTATCAACTAAGCCATAACTGGCGAATCCGTACAGAGTATCAATGGTTTAATAATGTTGGTGAGCACAGCACTACCGACAAAACAGATGTGAACTACTTAACTCTAGGTCTAAGCTACTACTTTGGTAGTTCTGATAATGGTGCCGCGGCAACAGCTGCAGCCGCAACGACCGCCGCAGTAGTTGCTACTCAAGAGCAAGAACCAGAGCCAGTGGTAGAGCCTGCTCCTGCTCCACCAGCGGATCCAGTTCCAGCCGTGACACTTTCAAAAGGTGCATTTGAACATGACTCAACTGAGTTAACACCTGAAGCGAAAAGCTCTCTTGATCAAGTGGTCACTCATTTAAAAGAAAGCCCTGAAACGCGCGTAGATGTCATTGGTTATACCGATTCAACAGGTAGTGCTGAATACAACCAAAAATTATCAGAACAACGTGCGCAATCTGCTTCTAACTACCTAGAATCTCAAGGTATTGATGAATCACGTGTTACCACTATCGGTAAAGGTGAAGAAGATCCGATTGCAGATAATAGTACTGAAGAAGGCCGTGAGCATAACCGCCGCGTTGAAGTACTTTACGAGTAATCAGCTAATATAAAATTTCTCACTAAAGAAGCCACATGATCGTGGCTTCTTTCTTTTCATCACTACCTAAGTAACTTTATTCCCAACTTCAATATCAGAAAATTTAAGCTAGTCCACCTTTGGTTAACTTACTTGGGTCGAGATATCGCTCAAGCTCTTCACGTGATAGTTCGGTTTCTTGTTCGGCTACATCAATGATCGCACGCTTTTCTTTATACGCTTTCTTGGCAATTTGCGCGGCTTTTTCATAGCCAATAATAGGGTTTAACGCTGTCACTAAAATTGGGTTTTTAGCGAGAGCCAAATCCAAGTTATCTTCTCGTACAGCAAAATCTTTTATCGCTTTATCCGCAAGACTACGTGAACTATTAGCAAGTAGTTCAATGCTTTGTAGTAGATTAAAAGCAATCACTGGCAACATCACATTTAACTGAAAATTACCACTTTGCCCTGCAACCGAAATCGTTGTGTCATTCCCCATCACTTGGGTTGCTGCCATGGCTACAGCTTCGGGTATAACGGGATTCACTTTACCCGGCATAATCGATGAACCTGGTTGTAAAGCTGGCAGTTCTATTTCACCGATTCCCGCAAGTGGCCCTGAATTCATCCAACGTAGATCATTGGATATTTTCATTAACGCTACGGCATAAGCTTTCAATTCACCAGATACTGCTACGCTTGAGTCTTGGCTACTTAAATTGTAGAAATAGTTATCGCTTGGTTGGGTGGGTTTTCCTGTTATTGAACTCAGATGCTGAGTAAATAATTCAGCAAACTCTTGTGGTGCATTAATTCCAGTACCGACTGCGGTTCCGCCCTGCGCCAATTGCTTTAAATCAGGCAAGAGTTGTTCTATGCGGCAGCGAGCTTTATCAATTTGCACCTTCCAACCTGATAACTCCTGCCCCATGGTTACTGGCATTGCATCCATTAAGTGAGTACGACCGGTTTTCACAATATGAGACAGTGCCGACGCTTTTTCTTCCACCACTTGACTTAAATGCTCCATGGCAGGAAACAGTTCATCTTCAATTGCTATTAATGCACTAAGCTGAATCGCCGAAGGAATGACATCATTACTACTTTGCCCCATATTGACATGATCGTTCGGCCCAACACGCTGTGCTTGCCCCGTTTCTTCTTCAAGAATTTGGTTTGATAAAGTCGCGATCACTTCATTAAGATTCATGTTGGTGCTGGTACCAGAACCTGTCTGAAAAACATCGATCGGAAATTGGTCTAGATACTCGCCATCTATAATGGCCTGACAACTAGCCTGAATCGCTTTAGACATTGAACTATCGAGTAGACCTAACTCTTCATTCGCTTTAGCGGCGGCTTGTTTAATCATGGCAACAGATTGAATAAAACGAGGTGGCATTGTCAAAGAACTGATTGAAAAGTTATCGACGGCTCGTTGAGTTTGAGCCTGATATAAAGCATCTTTGGGGACTTTTACCTCTCCCATGCTGTCATGTTCGGTACGGTAAAAAGTATTGGAGGGAACAGAAGCCATAACATCATCCTTAAGTTGTGATGGAATGGCTTCAGTGTCGAACCTATTCAGTCGATATGCAAGTTATCATTGTGATAAGGAAAAGTAATTAAACGCTCACCTGTTATCAATTAACGTTGTTTTTCAAATTGCTGAACATCATCAGGGATCACAACCCAGTCTTGCTTTTGACTTGTCCATACATGCATCGCCGGCACAATCATTCGAGTATCATCTAAACTGGCCGTGGCCTTAAATTTGATCATATCGGGCACAGCAGGATTTAATTGATAGATACGGTTACCGCAACCAGCACAAAAATGGCCGATGTTTTCATTGCCGCTGTCTGCAGTACGACTGGTTTGCTTTAGCTCACCTTGAATATCAATATCCTTTGCATCCACAACACAAGTGATACTAAACGCACTGGTGGATAATTTCTGGCATTCTTTACAATGGCAAGCCATTACCACTTTAGGTGCCGCTTTCAATGTAAAGTTCACACTACCACACTGACATTGACCTTTTACTGGATAACTGACATCCGTCATAACTCGATTCCTTATTATTTATTCAATCGGTAGATCATGGTTTGCGCCCCATTCAGCCCAAGAGCCATCGTATACCGCTAGGTTAGTATAGCCACAAAGATAAGCCGCCATCAGGACGATACACGCCGTTAAGCCTGAACCACATGAAAATACCTGCTGTTTTGAAGCGTCTAACTGTTGTGAAAATAAAGCGTCTAAAACTTCTGATGTCTTAAACTGGTGGCCTTCAAGTACTGTACTAAAAGGTAGGTTAATTGAAGATGGAATATGCCCAGAGCGCATTCCTTCACGAGGCTCTGCTACTTTACCTAAAAATCGGTCTTGTGAACGTACATCAATAATTTGAATATCATCATTTGAAATCGCCGCTAACACATCATCTGCATTAAACACTTTATTCGCTTGATAGTTTGCTTTCACATTCCCCATCGCTCTATCTATATCGGAATAAGAATCCGCTAATGGGTAGCCCAATGATTGCCATAATGACACTCCACCATCTAAGACATAGACGTGATCGAAGCCCATTGTTTTAAATATCCACCAGGCGCGAGGGGCAGAATATAAACCTCGAGCATCATAGAGCACCACCACACTATCTTGATTTATGCCTAGCTGACGAGCTTGTTCGGTAAACAACTCAGGACTTGGCATGGTATTTGGGAGCGGATTGGTTAAATCAAGGAAAACATTTTCGATATCAAAAAGCTGAGAGTTGGGTAAATACTGGCGAGGCATTTCTAAGGCTTCACCGACTACGGCATGTTGAGTTGTCGCATCAAGAACAACGACATTATCATCAGAAAAATGGTCGAAGAGCCAAGTTGCAGAAACGAGAGGATAATCAGAGTTCATGGCGGTAATCCTTGTTGATTCACATCACATATAAAAATCAGGGTTTTGGATCAAGACTGTACCAATACAATTAAGGACAACTAATAACCAAAATACAAACTGAAAACGAAACTTACTGGTTTTATGGCGAAAGAGGCGCTGAGCTAACAACGCGCCCGGCCATCCACCTAAAAAAGCAAGTATGTGTAACGTTTTTTCAGGGGTACGCCAATTGCCTTTGATTGACGCTCGCTTGTCTTTCCAATAAATAATAAAAGTGACAAAACTCAGGATTAAGCAGTAAATTAATCCAGCTTGCAGGGAAATCATTAAATCGTACTCTTTTAAGGGTGGCGTAAAATTGATATACGAATAATACTCCACCCCATTACTAACTACTACAGTTTGACTTTAGATCACTTCATTACCAGAAGATTTACTTTGCGAGAACAACTTAATGTTACTTAATGTCGTATCAGCAATATTAGCCAATGCTTCATTAGTTAGAAATGCCTGATGTCCGGTGAATAAGACATTATGACAAGCAGATAAACGACGAAAAATATCATCGGTAATGATGTCGTTTGATTTATCTTGGAAGAATAATTCCTTTTCATTGTCATATACATCAAGTCCTAATGCGCCAATTTTTCCGGCTTTAAGTGCTTCAATGGCATCTTGTGAATCCAGTAACCCACCTCGACTGGTATTGATAATCATCACTTTATCTTTCATTTTACTAAATGATTCAGCATTTAAGAGTTGGCGATTTTCTGGTGTTAAAGGGCAATGTAGAGTGATCACATCTGATTGCTGATAAATATCGTCAAGCGATGTGTAAGTGGCACCAATTTCATTTGCCGCATCACTAGGATATGGGTCGTAGCATAAAACATTCATGCCTAGCCCTTTTAAAATACGCATGGTGGCTAAACCAATTTTACCCGTACCAATCACGCCTGCGGTTTTACCATAAAAGTTAAATCCGGTTAGACCTTCCAAAGAAAAGTTAGCATCACGGGTTCGTTGATAAGCCTTATGAAAACGACGATTCAAACACATCATCATACCAACGGCATGCTCTGCGATCGCTTCTGGCGAATAAGCGGGAACTCTCACAACCTGTAATCCCAACTCTTTTGCGGCTTCTAAATCAACGCGGTCAAAACCAGCACAGCGCATTGCAATCAGTTTAGTGCCTTGCTTTGCTAATTTCTCTAGTACTGGGCGACTTAAATCATCATTCACAAAAGCACAAACGACTTGAGAGTCTTCAGCAATCGATGCTGTTTTTAGATCGAGTTGAAAGTTATAAAAATGGCACTCATAGCCATAATTTTCATTCGCTTGAAGAAACGATCTTTCATCATAAGATTTTGTGCTGAACATTGAGATTTTCATCCGTACACCTCTAATTTAAAGTTTCATGATTTGAAACCCATACTACGCTTCATAAGCTTCAGTCGCACAAATAATTTAAAGATAAACATACAAAATTCAAATAACAAAAAACCAGCACTAGGCTGGCTTTCATCTATTACTCATAAAGAGAAGCATGACACATCAATCGTGAGCCAGTCGTTCGACATGCCATGCATTCATTCTTTTCATCGACATCACGCTAAGTAAGACAATAGCGCCGCCCCCCATCACACAGATCACCGCATAAGGAGCGGTTAACGAGGTTTGTTGAATCAAGCCCGCCAATAATGACGCGCCGCTCATTTGAATAAAACCAAGCATTGCTGCCGCGGTTCCAGCGCGTTCACCAAAGCCAGATAAGGCCATGCTGGTTGCCGGACCAAGCAACAAAGCAAAACCAATACATAGCAATGCCATTGGTAACATGAAACCTGCCGCAGCTGCCAATGGTGAAACAAGTCCCCACTGCTGAACCACAAACTGTAAAACCGCTGAAATAATGAACAGTGATAGCGCAAAGATAACCGTTGGGCGATTACCAAGCTTTTTGATCACCCAAGGTGCGCCAAAGCAAGCACCGATATTAATCAACGCATTGACACCAAATAAACCACTAAATGCTAATTCCGATATACCTAAATGTCCAATCAGCCACACTGGAGAATAAGACACGTAAGTTAAAATCGCGCCCATGCCTGTCATGCAACAAATGGCATAAAAGAGAAAATGGCGATCCATCAGTACAGGCTTATAACGAGCCCAACGGTATAACGCACCATCACTAACCGTATGAGATGGACGAGTTTCAGGGAAGCGGAACGCCACCATGCATAAAATCAAAATGGCATAACAGGTCATAAATACAAATGTTGAACGCCAACCAAAGTGGAGCGCCAGTACCCCACCTAGGGTCGGTGCTAATGCAGGGATCACGCAAATCGCGCCATTCAGGTAGCTATAAATTTTTGCACCATCTTTTACGCTGTAACAATCTCGAACTGCGCTGAATACGACAATGGAAGTCGAGCAAGCCGCTAACCCTTGTAGCACTCGGGCAATTTGTAACAGCTCAAACTCTTGTGCCACGGCGGCTAGAACACTACTCAACCCGTATAAAATGACACCAAACAACGCAACTGGTCGGCGACCAAAACGGTCAGCAAGCGGGCCAATCACAATCTGGCCTAACCCCATTGCGAACAAAAATAGAATTAATGTGGATTGAACTTCACTATTGGAAACAGAAAATTCCGCCGCCATCGTCGGGAGAGACGGTAAGTAAATATCGATAGCTAATGGGCTAAGTAACACCATCGCCATTAACATTGGTAATAAGTTGCGTTGCATTGAATTCTCGTAAAAGTTGGCACATCAGATAAGGCCGCTAGTGTAGCGCTTAGATGTTATGAATAGAAATGGTATAATAGCTAAAGACAATTTCCCTAAAGGAATAACAGTGAATTTAGATAAACTAGCCAGAATCGATCTTAACTTACTTGTAATTTTACAAGTTCTGATTGAAGAACAAAGTGTTACGCGTGCTGCCAGTCGTTTGAATTTAAGCCAATCGGCATTAAGTAAAAGTTTAAACCGTCTACGCGATACGCTAGAAGATCCCCTCTTTCAGCGTACTTCTCATGGTTTAAAACCAACCGCTCATGCCCTCGCATTAGCCAAAATTTTGCCGAGCATACTCCAAGACTTATACCAAATCACTCAACCACCCACGTTTACCCCAGAGACGAGTCACCGTAAGTTTAGTTTTTCTATGGTAGAAAGCGCCTACGAAACCTTGATTCCCTCTTTTATTGGCTCATTACTCAATCAAGCGCCTGATATTCAACTTGATTCTTATCTATGGACTGGCCAATCATTTAACGACTTACAACACGGACAAATCGATTTTGGTATTGCTGGGCGGGATTTGCATCCTCAATCAGAATTTAGTGTCGGAAAGCTACCCGAAGGCATTGAGCACCAAACCTTATTTAAGGATCAACAAGTTTGCTTAGTACGAAATGATCACCCTGTATTAAAAGCTATTAAAGAGACTGACTGGACATTAGAGCACTATTTAGCTTTATCACATGTGCAGGTTAGGTGCGAAGGTAAAGAATGGTGGGCGTTAGATTACTACCTCGCAGAGTTAGGTCATCATCGTAAAATTAATACTACTGTGCCGGATTTTTATGGCGCGGCTAGCGTATGTGCTCATACTGATTTGATCTTCACCCTACCCTCAAGCTTTGCTAGCCACGCACTAAAGCTTTATCCGCTGACTCAATTACCGCTACCCTTTGAATTTATGCCAATGGCTTATGTATTGCTGTGGCATGAAAGAAACAATCAAGATAAAGGTCATCAATGGATACGTGAAACGATATGCCAATCTATTCAACAGGCCGGACTGCCGTACCAACCTACCTCATTATCATAAAACAACGGGTTGTCCCGAATTCAACACCAAAACAATGTAAAAAGGAGCTCAAGTGAGCTCCTTATTAACTAAGTACTATTACTATACGTGCATAGTGATTTATGGCACACCGTGACCTTTCGACGCAATCCAAACTCTGAACCATTGCTCACGAGTTAATTCAATACTTAGAGCATCAATCGCAGTTTGAACTCGCTCAATTTTACCAGAACCAATGATTGGCATGGGCTTAGATGGCAAACGACGAACCCAAGCATAAATCACTTGGTCAATACTTTGTGCGCCGACTTCTTCACGAATCGCTTCTAGTTCATCACGTACGCGAATATGTTGCTCTTTTAAACCATTAAAAATAGAGCCACCAGCAAGGCAAGACCAAGCCATTGGCTTAACACGTAATTGTTGAAGCAAATCTAGAGTACCATCATCAACCACATCAAAATTTAATGGGTTAATTTCAACTTGATTGGTCACTAGCGGCGCATCTAAGCGAGATTGCAGCAACTCAAATTGACGAGGCGTAAAGTTAGACACACCAAAGTGCTTCACTTTACCGGCTTGTTTTAGCTCAGAAAATGTCTCAGCTACTTCATCTGCATCCATTAATGCATCTGGGCGGTGAATCAATAGCACATCAATATTTTCAACTTGTAGGCGCGCTAATGAATTATTAACTGATTCAACAATGTGATTCTTACTGGTGTTGTAGTGATTCACTTTCCACTCAGGATTTTTATCGCCGCATAGTTTGATATCGCATTTAGTGACGATCTCAATTTGATCACGCATGCTTTTATCGAGAGCTAATCCTTCACCAAATAATTGTTCACACTCGTAGTAACCATAAATATCCGCGTGGTCAACCGTGGTCACACCGAGTTCAACGTGTTGCTTTAAAAACGTTAAACGTTCTTGTGGTGTCATACCCCAGTCACCCAAGCGCCAATAACCCTGAACTAGTTCTGAAAATTCAGGCCCTTGAGGTGCAATTTGTTGTTTTTTCACTGCAACCATTTGGTTGACTCCCTGTTGTTTAACCTCAGATGAGGATATTTTGAATTCGATGAAAGCCTATGACTACTCTCGATTTTTATTAATCCTATGGCGTTTTTCACCTAGGTACAATGGCTAGTTTAAAAAGCTAACATCACGGTAATGCAGGTTATAGAATGTTCGATCTTAGTAGCGTTTTCCAGCTAATACGATGAATGTATGAAACCGTTTCTTGCTCCTACCCATAAAAAAATAGCCTCACCAATTGTTTCTCGGTGAGGCCATCTGTATTACTACAAACTTAAAATGACATTAGCCATCGGTTGGCTTCATTGAGTTTGGATCAAACAAGTCATTAATGATATGACCTGCTGAGCTTGTGTCATGCAACCCTGATAAATCCATTCCCATTCCAGATACATCCGGTTGGTCAAGATGCTGGGTAGACGCTAAATCATCCGCTGATGCTTCTTCCGGCTTACCAATATCTGCTGCCGATGAAGGTGCTGCCTCACCTAGTAATTTATCCATATCAAGATTGCCATTCTGATCGTCTTGATCAAGCAAATCTGACACATCAAAATCCGTATCGCTGTGCATCATCATCACATCGTCAGCTATTTCCATTCCAGAAGCATCGCCAGTTAGTTCGCCATCTAGACCGTTGGCAGCAAGGTGATCCCAATCGAAGCTGTCATCTTCATCGAAGAAGCCGTCATCTTGATTGTCATTATCCGCGTATAGTGAACTGTCACTCGCGTCGTCATTTGAATACAAGCCATCTTGCTCGCTATCAAGCTCATCATCGGCATCTTGTGCATAATCATTCGTTAGAGCGTTCTCATCATCTTGCTGAGATTGCTCGTAATAATTTGCACTATCATCAGTACTTGCTAGCTCATCCGTCTCATCTACCTGCTCAAATGGGTTAGCCGTTGGTGATAAATCTTGATTCGCTAAATCATCTTGGTTCAACACATCATTAAGATCGTGTTGAAGTTCCGATACTTTATCTAGGATATCTTCATCAATATTATCTTGAGAAAGCGCAGATACTTCATCAACGATCGCGTGTAAATCATCCGAAAGCTGCTCAGCATTCTCGGCTAATTGCTCTGCCATTTCAGGGTTTGTGGCTAATAAATCCGCCACATTTTGACCTTCTACAGCATGTTCAGCATCACCCACTGCTGCGGCTTGTACATTCTCAGCGTTGTTAGACGAAGCCGATGAGTTATTTTGACCTGCAACATCACGTTGTGAGTCTAACCCTGTCGTATTAAAGCTTGCGGTAGAAACATTATGCTCGCCCACAACACGGTTATCCGCAGATTTAGTCACTACCGTAAATTCAGTCGTGGTTGATTCCGCTTGTTGGTGTACATAAGCCTCTGCAACTTGGTCTGGTGTTAATGTTACAGAACCATCTTCAGCAACCGTCCCTAAAGGCTGGTTATCTGCATCAACAATCTTAGCACCATCTAGTTGATTTAATTGCAGCGACTCTACTTCGTCTGCAGCAACAGCAGCGCCTAATAGTAACGCTGTTAAAGGTATCGCCGATGTAGCATTCACTTGTGATGTTGCTGATGCTAGATGACTACGTAAGTTCTGGGCTGGCTCTGTTGGTGTATAAGTTGCGTTATAGCTAGAAGCTTGCTCATTCGGTTCATCTGATTCAGTGCTTACAACATCAGTAATGGTGATCGTGCTTTCTGTTGTTTCTTGATTCTTACCATCAGCATCACCATTATCTGTCGTCGTCATGGTGATAGTGTCATCGCCACTGTAGCCATCATCTGGTGTATAGATAATACCGCCATCAAGTACGGCATTGATATCATCTAATGAACCTTCGATAGTGTAAGTACCATCACCACTTTCAGTAATAGTAAGACCTGATGTGTCCGTACCTTCTGGTAAAGATAAACTGCCATTTCCAGCATGTAACTCAACAGTAAAGTCACCCTTACCTTCCGAGGCGTCCACATCACTAATTTGTAAACCTGTGATCGTAGTGACACCATCAGCAGACGCAGGAACGGAGTCAGGAACTGTATTCACCGCCGCATCATTTTCTGCCTTCACATCAATATCAACTGTGACGTTTTCAACAGGGCCAGAGGTATCACCGTTATCATTACCTTGGATAGCAAGATCAAGGGTTCCGTCCCAATCTTCGCCAGCCACAGTCATGTTGTCAGAGTTACCATCTTCTGGTGGGTAAAAGATGATGCTATCCAGATCCGAACCATCTGAAATGATCGTTACCGTACCATCTGGATTTTGAATAATTTCACCATCTGATCCTTCTGGGAATCCAAAAGTCGCACCATCTGGCACATTAGAAATGGTCACTTGAACTTGCTCTGGCTCATCTTCGTGAACATTACTTGCCGGGTCTGTTACGCTATTTTCATCATCAACGGCATGTGCATTGATATTGATTGTTATGCCATTCGCCGCATCTTCATCCCCAGAAGCGGAAGCATCCACATCGGTATTCACTGCATCTGCTTTTGCATCAACATGGATATTAACAGGTACGTCTTTCTCAACAGGATCACCATTATCATCTGTTGTGTAGACTTTAAGTGTCAGATCAATATCACCACTAAAATCATTTGGTGGCAGAATACTCAAACCTGATAAATCAAAACTTTGGCCATCATCACTAATCACGTCAGGGATAGACCAAACGCCACCCCCCATATTATTAGCGCCTTCAATGACGAAACCATCTGGCACGCCGGTAATACTGACAGAAACAATCTCTTCCGAGCCATCCATATCAGTCACATTACCGTTAAAATCACCAAATGAAATCGATGTCCCTTCGTCACCTGTAACTTGAACAGGATTATCATCGGTAGCGACTTCACCATTGATTTCAATATCATCGTTTACGGCATTAACATCAAAGCTTACATTCTGCTCAAACGAACCACTATTACTGACTTCTTCACCATCAACCATTGCTGTATCAGTCACATCCGTTGTCACGGTAACATCAACAGTACCGCTGAAATCTGGAGCAGGTTGGAAATAAATTGGGTCATTTGGGTCAACATGAATTTCACCATTGGCATCAGGTTGAATCACATTTCCATTCGCGTCGACAAATTCACCTTGTGATGGATCAACTAATTTAATTGTCACATCGGTAATTTCTTCATCGCCGCCATTATCTGTACCACCGTTATTTTGGTCGCCAATAACAGCACTTAAATCTAACTCAATTAGACTATCTTCATCGCCACCGCCAGTGATGGTGACGTCTGGAGCATCTGCAACAGGGTTAACATTAACCGTGATATTCATTGAGCCTTCATTAGACTGGCCACTCTCGTTATCAGTTTCCACAACTTTAACGGGAATATCGATATCACCAGCATAATCTGGTGGTAAGTATAGAATCACATCTGGTGGTAACGTTATTGAACCATCTGCATTTGGAGTGACACTAATGACATACTCACCCGTTTGCTCGTTGTACTCCATACCACCAATCGTGGCACCTGGAGGCAAATCATCGGCATTAATAATGATCGAAGTGGTATCGTTATCCAGATCAGAGACGCCATCACCATCAGTATCATCAGTGCTAATCACCAAACCATCAGAAATTAACTCACCTATATTGACGCCACCTGCTTGATCTTCAGAAGCATCGACTTGTTGATCTTGAGTTGCATCATCATCAATATCGCCGGCAGCTGGTGGAGTATAAGTGCCGCCACCGCCATCATGTTCATCAGTAAAGTGAAGAGTAATATCGGTTTCTTTGATTACTGTCTCACTTTCCGAGTTAGCATCATCACCCTGGTCTTGTACGGTAACACTGACGTGTATAGTCACATCCCCATCAAACCCACGAGGCGCTTTAATCACGATATCATCGAGTTGATCTTCAGTAATCGTAAACGAACCATTGCCGTTATTTACCGCACCTTCAACCTGGAAACCATCGGGCAAATCATCTGGGAAGGTAATGATCACTTTATTGATTACTTCATCACTTGAAGTGTCATCATTGACCCAATCTAAGCTGTTACCACCTGAGCTACCATTAACTACATCGTTAACTGACAAGTGAATTTCATTTGACCACTCATCATTAGGGTCTTGGTCTTCATATACATCCTGAATTCCGTCACCATCGATATCTTCAATCGCATTACCGTCAGCACCATCGATAACCAACTTACCACCATCATTCACACCATCACCGTCTTCTTCGACGACCGAGGTAACATCCACATCTAAATTGCCATGGATTGTGGTTTCATCGTAGTTATCATCTGGATTTTCAGTATCTGAATCTCGAATCGTGACATCCGTGGTTAAATGCAAATCGCTATCTGAATCTTCTGGCATGCTAAGATACAAGCCACTTTCTTGAGCTTCTGCTAATTGTTCTGGTGTTAAGGTAATTGAACCGTTTTCATCAGGGGTAAGTACTTCATCACCAATAACGATTGCATAACCATCAGGATAATTCTCAAACCCATTAATGGTTAATCCAACCACTTTTTCGCTGCCGTCATTATCGACAAACTGCGCAGTAGGATCCCAATTCAGTTTGATTAACTCATCTTCATTACCTGTTGATGTGGTGTTGTATTCCTCTAGATTGCCGTTCTCGTCCTTACCAACGCCATCAACGACAGGATTAACATTAATATGGATATTATATTCAAATTCTTTCGAAGCACCGTCATCTTCAGTCACCACAATACGTACTGGAATATCAATATCATCCGCGCTATTGCTATCGGTATGAATTTGAATACCGTTCAATGAATCAACATCAAATTGGTATAAGTCTGGATTGGTTGAGACGAGTGTCGGTTCTAATGGATTACCATCAGCATCGCTAAAATACACCCCTTCTGGGATATCTTGTAATGTTGTGAAAGTGATCTTTTCAGATGAATCTGTATCTTCCGATACCGCTCCATGCCCATCGGTGTTTGTATACTCACCAGAAATAAAGTTGAAATCTATCGTGGCTGAACCATCTTCATTCACTGTGGTTGAGATCGTTTTACCATCATCAGAAACTTCCCACTCACCATTGGCAATAATGGATGGGTCATCAACAACACCGTGCATATCGACATTGATTTCAGTGCTATCTTGGCCAGCCCAAGTATCTTCATCATTCAGATCCGTATCACTCAGATCGGCGTTATCAACCGACATTCCATCAACGGTAAAAGTAAAATCGTCATTACTTTGTGGCGGTGGCATGATGACAGTATCATCAATATCATCGAAAGAAATCACATAGAAACCGTCCGCATTTGGCTCTAGTTCTACAGGATTCCCTTCATCATCTACGCCCCATACTGTTGCGCCTTCTGGTAAACCTGAAATACGCACAAAGTAACTTTCTGAACCATCGTCATCGACAGAAGTATGCGCTTTGGTAATCACATCCGATAAGTGAATAGCAGTATCTTCATCGACTTTGATGTTGTTATTCGTACTCAAGCTGACTTCATCAGCATCTGGAGTCACATCGATGACAATCGTTTGGTGATCAGATTCTGCTGTTTCTTTGCCTTCAACCGTATCGCCATTTTCTGTACTGGTTCCCCAAGCATCAATTTGCATTTCACCTGACCAGTCATCCGCAGGGTCAACTTCCACTTTATCGATATCATCAGCTGAAATGGTATATACACCATTTTCATCCGGCTCTATTTTTACTCCATCAACATAAATGTCCCCTTCACCTTCTTTTATTTCAAGGTGATATTCTAGGGTTTCTGAACCATCATTATCATTCAGATTTACATCTATATTCAGTTTTACATTGTCACTGTCTTCACCGGTTTCATAATAGAGATCAGTATTATCCATATCCCATGTTGGTGTATCGGCAATCCCTTCAACCGTGATGTTGAAGTTGCCATTGATTATCTGACCAGATTGTTCGGGATCGTCATCAATAACTTCCGCTTGCACACCAAATTCTAAGTTACCATCAACGGTTGAGAAATCTGAATCAGGTACAAACGTGACACCAGACAGTTCATAACTATAAGTTCCATCACCATTATCGACTAAGCTAAATGCAGCTGCTGGTATGATGAAATTGCCATCAGCGTCAGTTTCAAGTGGCTCACCATCGTACATAAACACCCCATGGGCGCCTTCTTCTGGAGGTGTGATGACAACGGTACTCTGTTCTGGGTTATCAGGGTTGATGATGGTCTCTCCTTCATCACGATCACCCACGTTCAATTTCATTTCAATCGGAATGCCATTTGGAGTCTCGTCTGGCACGTCATCCAGATTATCAAGATCCGTTGTGTCTGTGCGCCCATCTTCCTCATGGCCACTATAACTGCCACCGTCAATCTCCCAACTTGGGCCTTCGTCAGTCACAACAATGTTGACATCTGCGGTGTCGGTATCGCCATCACCATCAGTGACAACGAATTGCACAAGCTCACTTAAATCTTCACCATTGTGATCAAGGTTATCATTAGGTTCAAAATACACCTCACCTGAGTCTGAAATGTATAAAGTACCTAAATCCTGATTACCATCATCAGAATCTATAAGCTCATAAACATAGTATTCATTGCCATCTGGAGCTGTTTCTACAGGTAAACTATCTAAAGGTATCTCTCTCCCATCAACGATAATCGCAGTAACTTTAGCACCATCAGCACCTTCACCTTTATTGGTCAATACATCACCAAGGTAGGTAAACTCAGCACCTTCTTCGACTGAATGACTAATATCAGTAGCTGTCGGAACATCATCTTTTATAGTAACAACGGCATTAACAGTGTTACTTGGATCGCCATCATCATCGACACCGCTAATTGGAATAGTGACGTTAATGTATTCACCATTATTCTCATCTAGAGGATCATCCAACGCACCTGTTACTGTAAAGGTGTAGCTGCCATTTTCAGAAAAAGTGATATTAAATACTTCATCACCTGAATCGGTCATACCAGAATAGGTACCGTCACCATTATCAATTAAAGTAACGTTTTCACCGCCAGAAGTGATGTCATTTGTGTTATTGAAAGCATCAACATCAATAACAAAGTGAGTGAAACCATCACTTCCCGAATCCGTGTTAATCGTACCTGTCGCAGTTTGGCCACTACCATTAGGGTTTGAACCTTGGTGATTATCACCGCCAGCATCAATTTGACTTTCATCGACGGTAATCGCATCTGCACTGATGATTTCAGGGTCTTCACCGTCATGAATAACCGCATTGAAGTCAATTGACTCATCTAGGTAGTCACCATCGGTATCTTGGATCTGAATTGGCACATTAATGCTAATTGAATCACCTTCAGATTGAACATAACCGCTTGTATCTCCATCGATATGATCAATCGGTTGGTATTGAGTCATATCAACGGAGATGTCTACACCACCATCTTCAGTTTGCTCAGCAATTAAGTTGATATCTAAAACAGGATTACCATCAGCATCTACCCCTTGAAGCAAACCTGTATCTGGGTCAAAACTGAAGGTAACCGACTCACCACCGCCGGTTTTAATTTCACTATTTAATTCTGCAATCAAGTCGTCCATAACTTCAGGGTCAACTTGTACGGTTGATGGATCTAAGTTGTCAACGCCAGGCTCAACATGGACTTTATCACTCGAAAAAGTTTGACCATAAGCATCACTATCACCAGTGTCCGGCGTTAAATCTCCTTCGGTGAAATCAACACTAATGCTACCGCCGCCGGTCGCATTAGTACCATCGGCATCATTGATGGTAATCGTTCCTTTGCCTACATCACCATCTGCATCTTCAACTTCGACATTAAGATCGATATCTAAAATGTCATCTACTTGCTCAACTTGGTCAATCGGTTGATATTGTTTAACATCATAATTACCTTCTTGATCAATGGTGACGTCCATTACAGGATTATCGTCAGCATCAACAATGGTTAAAGTATGACCATCTTCACTTACGATAACGGAAGTTGCTTGCCCATCACTAGTCAATCCATCTAATTGGGATTGGTCGTCACTAAATCGTACATCGACAACTTCATCACTTCCGGTATCGACAAGAATCTGACCTGACCCAGAATCCACACCATCAGTGCCATCACTAATTGTTACACCAGTATCGTCACCAAAACTTGGATCTTGGCCATCTTCAATGTTAACCGTGATATCAACATTATTTGGTGTGCCGTCTGCATCATCAATCACTAATGGCACATCAATACTGATGGTGTCACCATTGTTGGTCACATAGCCTTCACTATCACCATCTCCATCTTCGTGATCAATTGGACCATTTTGTATAACATCGGTGGTAATGGTGGCATTACCGTCTGCATCAACGGTTGGAGTCATCGTCATCGTTAAGACATCCGAGCCACCAGAAGTACCCGTTATCGTAATTGTGCCATCTGAATTTGTAGTGATTTCAAAGTCAATCGGTTGACCATTACTGGTTAAGCCATCAAGTTCGGCTTCCAAAGCTGTAGAGACTTCTGGATCAATATGTAAGGTCTCAGGGCGTAGATCATCACTAGAAGAATCAATAACTACTGAGCTACTACCTGATACTGGATAAGCGTTTCCATCAGCCCAGTTCTCCTGATCACCTTCGGTAATATTGACCTCATCAGTAACATCGACTCCCTCTGGATCGACAATCACAATGTTAAAGCTGCCCGAGGCACTATCACCATCATCATCCACTGCAGTAATGCTGAGATTAAGGTCAACATCTCCTGCATCTTGATCGATAGGTTCATATTGCGTAACGGTGTAATTACCATCCGTATCAACGGTAATACTTAGAATGGGTTCATCATTTTCACCGGTGACGGTAATGGTATTACCATCCACTTCATAGTCGGTTTCTTTGCCGCCATCATAAGTAATATCATCTAAGCCGGAATTTTCACCTTGAGGGTCATCAAACGTCATCGATGCTATTTCATCAGAGCCCATATCAAAGCTTGGGATTTTACCTGTGGATTCACCTGGAGTTTGAGTTACTTCTCCAGTCTCTGGATCAACATTATCAAAATCTGTTTCGGTGATAACAACGGCTTCACTATCAACACTAAACGACGGATCTTGGCCATCAACAAAATTCACCTTGATATCAACATTTGAAGTATCACCATCGGTGTCATCGATTTCTAGCGGTAGGTCAACCGAGATGGTGTTGCCGTTATTAGTGATAAGGCCATCGGTATCGCCTGCACCATCATTTTCATCAAGCGGTTGATATTGATTGACATCGGTAACGACAGTGACATCGCCATTTTCTGACATGGTTGGTGTCATGGTGATGTCTAAAACAGGATTACCCTCACCATCTACCCCTGAAATAGTGATTACACCATTAGCGTCAGTGGTCATTGAGAATTTAACGGGTTCGCCATTATGAGTGGTCATTTCACTCATTTCTGAAACTAGTTGTTTTCTACCGTCTTCGCTTAGACGCAAGGTACTTGGATCAAGATTGTCACTTGGTGATTCAATAGTCACCGAAACGCTGTTGTCCACTGGATAACCGTTACCTGCAGCAGGATCTTCTAAATCCCCTTCTGTTACCGTCACTTCAGCAGCCGCATCGGCAGCATTTTCACCATCATTAATCACGATGTGAATGGTACCGTTCGCGGTATCGCCATCGTCATCCGTACCGGAGACATTTAGGTCGATGTTGGTGATAGTACTGTCATCTTGATCGATCGGTTGGTATTGGGTCACGGTGTAATTACCATCCGCATCGATGGTCACATCCATCACTGGATTGCCATCGGCATCCACTAGACTTAACGTGTTTCCATCAACACTGTAGCTGGTCGCTTCGCCGTTGCTGGTGATGTCACTTAGAGACGGTTGGCTTGGGTCGAAAACAATTTGGTCAACCTCATCACTGCCTTGGTCAAATTCAATGCTGCCATTGGCCGTTTGTTTACCGTCGTTTTCTGTAATTTCAGCAATCTCGGTATTGTCACCAAAGCTTGGATCTTCACCATCTTTAAAGTTCACCGTGATGTCGACACTTGACGTGTCACCATCGGTGTCATCAATTTCTAGCGGCAGGTCAACCGAAATGGTGTCACCATTATTCGTGATTAACCCCGTCGTATCGCCCGTGCCATCGTTATCATCTAATGGTTGGTATTGATTGACGTCTGTAACAACCGTCACGTCACCATTTTCAGACATGGTTGGGGTCATGGTGATGTCAAGAACTGGGTTGCCCTCGCCATCCACACCAGTGATGGTGATCACACCATTCTCATCAGTGGTCATCTTGAATACAACCGGATCGCCACCATTGGTGGTGATTTCTGACATCTCATTTTTTAGGGAAGTTTTACCCGCTTCGCTTAAGCGCAATGAGCCCGCGACCAAGTTATCGCTTGGCGATTCAATAGTCACCGAAACGCTGTTGTCCACTGGATAACCGTTACCTGCAGCAGGATCTTCTAAATCCCCTTCTGTTACCGTCACTTCAGCAGCCGCATCGGCAGCATTTTCACCATCATTAATCACGATGTGAATGGTACCGTTCGCGGTATCGCCATCGTCATCCGTACCGGAGACATTTAGGTCGATGTTGGTGATAGTACTGTCATCTTGATCGATCGGTTGGTATTGGGTCACGGTGTAATTACCATCCGCATCGATGGTCACATCCATCACTGGATTGCCATCGGCATCCACTAGACTTAACGTGTTTCCATCAACACTGTAGCTGGTCGCTTCGCCGTTGCTGGTGATGTCACTTAGAGACGGTTGGCTTGGGTCGAAAACAATTTGGTCAACCTCATCACTGCCTTGGTCAAATTCAATGCTGCCATTGGCCGTTTGTTCACCGTCGTTTTCTGTGATTTCAGCAATCTCGGTATTGTCACCAAAACTTGGATCTTCACCATCTTTAAAGTTCACCGTGATGTCGACACTTGACGTGTCACCATCGGTGTCATCAATTTCTAACGGTAGGTCAATCGAGATCACATCACCATTGTTGGTGATAAGGCCATCGGTATCGCCTTCACCATCATTTTCATCAAGCGGTTGATATTGATTGACATCGGTAACCACAGTGACATCGCCATTGTCCGACATGGTCGGCGTCATGGTGATATCTAAAACAGGGTTGCCTTCGCCATCCACACCAGTAATAGTGATCACACCATTCTCATCAGTGGTCATCTTGAACGCGACCGGATCGCCATTATTGGTGGTGATTTCGGACTTCTCATTTTGTAGAGCAGCTTTACCCGCTTCACTTAAGCGCAGTGAGCCCGCGACTAAGTTATCGCTTGGTGATTCGATCGTGACTGAACTATGGCCTTCTACAGGGTAGGTCTGGATAGGATTTCCATCCGCATCCACGGCTCCAGTATCAACATCCCCTTCCACTACATCGACCGTATCACTTGCATCAGCAGCATTTTCGCCATCATTAATCACGATATTGATGGTACCGTTCGCGGTATCGCCATCATCATCCGTACCTGAGACGTTTAAGTCGATGTTGGTGATAGTGCTGTCATCTTGATCGATAGGTTGGTATTGCGTCACGGTGTAATTACCATCCGCATCGATGGTCACGCTCATCACAGGATTATTATCAACACCCAACAAGGTTAACGTGCTTGGATCGTTGGCCAGTGCATCGGTATCAATGTGAGTCGCTTCACCATTACTGGTGATGCCATTTAAAGAGGGTTGATTTGGATCGAAAACAATTTGGTCAACTTCATCACTGCCTTGGTCAAATTCAATCCTGCCATTGGCCGTTTGTTCACCGTCGTTTTCTGTGATTTCAGCGATCTCGGTATTGTCACCAAAACTTGGATCTTCACCATCTGCAAAATTAACCGTGATATCAACCTTAGACGTGTCACCATCGGTGTCATCAATTTCCAACGGTAGGTCAATCGAGATCACATCACCATTGTTGGTGATAAGGCCTTCGCTATCGCCTGTACCATCATTTTCATCAAGCGGTTGGTATTGATTGACATCGGTAACGACAGTGACATCGCCGTTTTCCGACATGGTCGGCGTCATGGTGATATCTAAAACAGGGTTGCCTTCGCCATCCACACCAGTAATGGTGATCACACCATTCTCATCCGTGGTCATCTTGAATACGACCGGATCGCCATTATTGGTGGTGATTTCTGACTTCTCATTTTGTAAAGCGCTTTTACCCGCTTCACTTAAGCGCAGTGAGCCCGCGACTAAGTTATCGCTTGGCGACTCAATGGTCACCGAGACGCTGTTGTCCACCGGATAGTCGTTACCATCAGCAGGATTTTCTAAATCCCCTTCCGTTACCGTCACTTCAGCAGCCGCATCAGCAGCATTTGCACCATCATTAATCACGATGTGGATGGTACCGCTCGCGGTATCGCCATCGTCATCCGTACCGGAGACATTGAGGTCGATGTCGGTGATGTTGCTGTCATCTTGGTCGATAGGTTGGTATTGAGTAACCGTGTAATTGCCTTGCGCGTCAATGGTCACGTCCATTACTGGGTCACCATTCACATCAACCAGCGTTAACGTACTGCCGTCAACCACAACGGTCGTCGCTTCACCATTACTGGTGATGCCATTTAGAGACGGTTGATTTGGATCGAAAACAATTTGGTCAACCTCATCACTGCCTTGGTCAAATTCAATGCTGCCATTGGCCGTTTGTTCACCGTCATTTTCTGTGATTTCAGCAATCTCGGTATTGTCACCAAAACTTGGATCTTCACCATCTGCAAAATTAACCGTGATATCAACCTTAGACGTATCACCATCGGTGTCATCAATTTCCAACGGTAGGTCAATCGAGATCACATCACCATTATTGGTGATAAGGCCATCGGTATCACCTGCACCATCATTTTCATCAAGCGGTTGATATTGATTGACATCCGTAACCACAGTGACATCGCCATTGTCCGACATGGTCGGCGTCATGGTGATATCTAAAACAGGGTTACCCTCGCCATCCACACCAGTAATGGTGATCACACCATTCTCATCAGTGGTCATCTTGAACACGACCGGATCGCCATTATTGGTGGTGATTTCGGACTTCTCATTTTGTAGAGCAGCTTTACCCGCTTCACTTAAGCGCAGTGAGCCCGCTACTAAATTATCGCTTGGCGACTCAATGGTTACCGAGACGCTGTTGTCCACCGGATAGTCGTTACCATCAGCAGGGTTTTCTAAATCCCCTTCCGTTACCGTCACTTCAGCATCGACATCCGCAGCATTTTCGCCATCATTAATCACGATGTGGATGGTACCGTTCGCGGTATCGCCATCGTCATCCGTACCTGAGACGTTTAAGTCGATGTTGGTGATAGTGCTGTCATCTTGATCGATCGGTTGGTATTGAGTGACATCGTAATTACCGTCAGCGTCAATGGTCACATCCATCACTGGATTGCCATCGGCATCCACTAGACTTAACGTGTTTCCATCAACACTGTAGCTAGTCGCTTCGCCGTTGCTGGTGATGTCATTTAGAGATGGTTGGCTTGGGTCGAAAACAATTTGGTCAACCTCATCACTGCCTTGGTCAAATTCAATGCTGCCATTGGCCGTTTGTTCACCGTCGTTTTCTGTGATTTCAGCAATCTCGGTATTGTCACCAAAACTTGGATCTTCACCATCT
>NZ_JAKKCJ010000010.1 GCF_021726515.1 Vibrio sp. CK2-1
CGTTTTTGATTATCATCAACGAGTGCCCACACAGATTGATAGGTTTAAATTGTTAAAGAGCGTTGTTCTTATTGAAAGCGCTTAGCGCGTCTCGTTGAACAGGGCGGCCATTTTAGCGATTTAAAAGCTCGTGTCAAACACTTTTTTAAAACTTTTTTCGCAAACCTTTTTGAGAAGGTTTTGACCTCTGACTCGTTGCTGCAGCTAGGCTGTGTGCTCCGTGTCAGTGAGGGCGCATTATAGGGAGATCTTTTGGGTTAGCAAGATCTTTTTAGCGTTTTTCTGATTTTTTTTATTGTTCGATTAAAAAAGGAGCTAAAAGCTCCTTTTTTGTATATAAAACTCTCTAATTAACACTTTTCTTCTATATAAAAGCATAAGCATCAGCAAACATACGATTTCTATGTGCTTGCTTACGATCCACAAATTGATCTCGAGCCGCACCCGCCATTTCAAATCGTCCTGCGATATAAATATCAAAGTCGGCTAAAGATTCAAAGTCTTGCTCAATCGCTTGCAGGACATTGCCTAGTTTACCTTGCCAATCTTGCTCTTCATTCTCTATCACTGGAACAAAGTGAACATTTTTGGTTTGTTGGGCGATTTCTTTTAATTCTTGCATAGCATATAGCTGACTACTGTCTTTGCCTCCCCAATATAAATAAATTGGCTGAGTTTTATTTTGACTAATGCAATGATCTAGAATTGAACGCACATAACTAAAGCCAGTACCACCAGCGATCAGTAATAGAGAACGTTCTTGATCTTCTTGTAACCAGGCATCCCCATGTGGAGCATCAATTTGAATACTAGTGCCATCCGCATAAGCTTGGTTCATTGCCTCTACAACTTCGATGGCATAAGCATTATGTTCTGCAGCGCCAATATGTAATTCTAACTCTCCAGAATGTCGACAAGGACTATTGGCAATTGAAAATGGTCGCTTATCTTTTTCCCCCATCACTACCATGAGGTATTGCCCAGCCTTAAACGACACTGGCGCTTCCGGATGTAATAAAATACGAAATGTGTTACTTGCCAATGGTTCGATGGACTTTACTTTACATTCAATGGTCATGATTTCCTCTTGTCACTCTTCAAATGTCAAAATTAAGTGACTCTTTGCGTATGCTTGGCAAGGGAATATCCAACCCTGCTGCTTTTCTTTACTTGTCAGCATAGGTTCCAGTTGATATTCCACTTCACCTTCGATCTTTTTACAGATACAAGTCATACATGCTCCAACTTTACATCTAAACGGTAGCATGATGCCTTGCTCTATTGCGGCAGATAATATGGTTTGCCCTGAATCACAGGTAAACTCTACATTGCTAGGTTTGATTATTACCTTATAAGTCATCTGGGGTAATTATGCCTAGATCATTCCAGATGCTGTCTATTCTTTTCACCAATTGAGAATCTTTAATAATTGGAGTTCCCCACTCTCTTGTCACTTCATCAGCAAACTTATTAGTAGCATCAAGTCCCATCATCGATACTTTCTCGCTATTCAACATTAGCGTGTCTCGTGAAGGATCCATACGAGTGGTGATCGCCCATATAACATCATTCCAATCCGAGATATCAACATCGCCATCACAAATAATGACAAATTTAAGATCGATCTTTTCTTGCAACAGATCTTGTAATTTATTGATGAGTTCGAATCCTTGGCCAGTTTGGCTCTTTTCCATTTTGACTATCATCATTTGATGAGAATTATCGTGGGTAGGGAAATGTAAATCGCTGATTTCAGGTATCTGTTGATATAGAACCGCCACTTCATCTTGAGTTAATTTCAGCGAACCCGTGTTATTTAATGAATTATTCGACTTATCGGCTTCAATTTCAGCAGACCACTTCTTGGTAATGTCCATTCCCATTTTGGATCCTAAGCCAACAATTGGCGAAGCAAAATCAAGAGAATCTATCGGCGTATTATCGATAAACAAGGTATCCCTTTGCGGTTGCATGTTCTCAACCATCGCTTGCGCTACGCTACTCCAATCTCGGGTATTAACGTCTTCATCACACACTAAAACATACTTGGTGTACATAAACTGACGCAGAAAAGACCACACTCCCATCATGACTCTTTTGGCATGACCAGGGTATTGCTTCTTCATCGTCACCACCGCCATTCGATAAGAACAACCTTCCGGCGGTAAATAAAAATCGATAATTTCAGGGAATTGTTTTTGCAGAATCGGCACGAAAACTTCATTTAATGCCACACCTAATACCGCAGGCTCATCCGGTGGACGCCCAGTATAGGTACTATGATAAATCGCATCTTCACGCATCGTAATATGAGTAATGGTAAACACATGATGCTTTTCTGGCTCGTTATAATAGCCAGTATGATCGCCGTAAGGACCTTCATCAGCAAATTCTTGCGGGTCGATATAACCTTCAAGTACCAACTCTGCACTCGCCGGAATATCAAGATCATTAGTCAGTGACTTTATTACCTCTGTTTTGCTACCGCGGAGTAATCCTGCGAAAGCATATTCAGACAAAGTATCTGGTACAGGCGTGACCGCACCAAGTACTGTCGCAGGATCGGCACCAAATGCGACCGAGACAGGGAAAGGTTTTCCAGGATATTTTTCCATCCAATCACGCAAGTCTAGCGCGCCGCCACGGTGGGCAAGCCAACGCATGATAATTTTATTCTTGGCAATTTTTTGCTGGCGATAAATACCTAGATTTTGACGCTTCTTATTCGGACCTTTCGTGATGGTTAAGCCCCAAGTTAATAGCGGCGCAACATCACCAGACCAACAGCTCATTACTGGAATTTTATCGAGATCAACCTGATCGCCCTGCCAGACAATTTTTTGGCAAGCAGCCGATCGCAACCTTTTTACCGGCATATTTAATACTTGTTTAAATAACGGCAGTTTTGAAAAAGCATCTTTAAAGCCCTTTGGTGGCTCAGGCTCTTTTAAGAAAGCGAGCAATTTACCCACTTCACGTAATTCACTAACTTCTGTTCTTCCCATACCGATTGCCACACGTTCAGCGGTGCCAAACAAGTTAGTCAATACTGGCATGTCGTAACCAATAGGATTTTCAAATAACAAGGCAGGGCCACCAGCTCGTAAAGTACGATCACTGATTTCTGTCATTTCATAATGAGGATCAACAGGATGAGAAATTCGCTTGAGTAAGCCATTCGTTTCCAAATGCTCAATGAAGTCACGTAAATCTTTAAAACTCATAACCTTTCCACTGGCTGCATGCGATGGCGGACATTATATACACAACAAAGACAATATGCATGAGCTCTCAAAGTAAAATCACAATCATTATCATTAAATTTATGGCTATTCTATCGCAGCGATTGATTTAAGTAATGCTTGTGATTGACTCACTTGCCCAGATTCAAGCAATGAGACCAACCAGTCATAGTGCTCACTTTCAGATAGCGTTTGTGCCACCAATAAACCATCACCGGAATGATTCAGCCGTTCGATAAGAAAAGTTTGCACACTTTCAGGCATTGGCTTGATGCTGGTGAGTTGTTTTAACGCAATAGGTTTTATCGCCGGATTGTGCGTCGCATTCATAACTTGCTGCAATGAAAATGGATCTGCTTGTTGGGCTAAGCGTTGAATTTCCTTCAAGCTATGATCATCACCTTTCATTTTCCACAGTAAATTATAAAGTCGTTCATCCTTAGTTAATTGAGCCAACTTAATAACAATCGGTGTTGTTGGTAGCCACTTTAGACTATTACCAACCAATTGATTAGAGAGAAACTGCAAAGCTTGAGGAGAAAGACTATCGGCTTCGGTGACAAATAGCGCTTCTTTTTGTTTCACTTGATAATCGTCACCTTGCAACCAATTGGCGAGTTGCAATTGGTTATTTTCAGCTTCAATAATGAAGTCAAGGGTAGTTTGATCTAGCTTCCAATGATTGATTAAGCGATTGGCCACCAGCGAAGCATTAAAAGCAGGAAGCGTCACACTATAGCCCTCACCAGATTCTGAATATTGGTAGAGTGGCTGACGAGTTTGGTGAGATTGAATGAAAATAGCCAAGCGAGGACTCAGCACCAAGCGCGTGTCTTCTACTTTTTTTAAAAAGAGATAGCGCACCACTTCTTGCCTAGGCATAGGCATGCCATCCAATGAGGTTTGGATTTCGGGAACTTGGTCTTGCAAAGCTAATTGATAGATCTGCTCTACCGAAGATTGAACCTCAGGGTTAGTTAACCAAGATGTGACTTCATTGTGAGTCATCTCACTTGCTTGTACCCATTGCCCACTAAGCACAATATTCAGCAGAAAAATAATCGCTAACATCCGATGTCGCATTTTGTTTTCCTGTATTGAAATCGAGGTCATCCTAACCTCTATCAATATGGTGCAAGTAAATTAGCTTTTAGACAATAAAAATCACCGCCCAATGTGAGCGGTGATAGTCTTTATTCGTAGATCAACGGCAAATTCAGAATTTACTGACGGCGCATCGCGTCAAAAAATTCATTATTGGTTTTGGTCATTGCCAATTTGTCGATCAAGAATTCCATCGCATCCGTTTCACTCATCGGGTGAACAATTTTGCGTAGGATCCACATTTTTTGTAGTTCATCCGACTTCGTTAGCAATTCCTCACGGCGAGTACCTGAACGGTTAAAGTCGATAGCTGGGAAGACACGTTTTTCCGCAATCTTGCGGTTTAGGTGTAATTCCATGTTACCTGTACCTTTAAACTCTTCGTAGATAACTTCATCCATTTTAGAGCCGGTATCAACTAATGCTGTAGCGATAATCGTTAAACTACCACCCTCTTCAACATTACGCGCCGCACCGAAGAAACGCTTAGGACGATGCAGTGCATTGGCATCCACACCACCCGTCAGGATTTTACCTGATGAAGGTACAACCGTGTTATAAGCACGCGCTAGACGAGTAATCGAATCAAGCAGAATGATCACGTCTTTTTTATGCTCAACCAAACGCTTAGCTTTTTCAATCACCATTTCAGCCACTTGAACGTGACGAGATGCTGGCTCATCAAAAGTCGAAGCAATCACTTCTCCTTTAACTAGGCGCTGCATTTCGGTTACTTCTTCAGGGCGTTCATCGATAAGTAATACCATCAACTCACACTCTGGGTGATTGTGGGCAATACTTTGTGCAATATTTTGCAGCAACATCGTCTTACCCGCTTTTGGCGGAGCAACAATCAGACCACGTTGACCTTTACCGATCGGAGACGCTAAATCTAAAACACGAGCCGTAATATCTTCTGTTGAACCATTACCACGCTCCATTACCATACGTTCGTTCGCATGTAGAGGGGTTAAGTTTTCGAAAAGGATTTTGTTGCGGGCGTTATCAGGACGATCATGGTTAACAGTGTTGACTTTAAGGAGAGCAAAGTAACGTTCACCATCTTTTGGTGGTCGAATCTTTCCGGCTACTGAGTCACCAGTACGTAAGTTAAAACGACGAATTTGACTTGGAGAAACATAAATATCATCAGGGCCGGCTAAATATGAGCTGTCTGACGAACGTAGGAAGCCAAAACCATCTTGTAAAATCTCTAAGACCCCATCGCCAAAAATATCTTCACCACCTTTGGCATGCGCTTTAAGGATGGAAAAAATGATGTCTTGTTTTCGTAAACGGGCTAAGTTTTCCAAACCTAGGCTTTCACCAAGCGCAACAAGCTCAGATACAGGTCTGTTTTTCAGTTCTGTTAGGTTCATAGTGGTGGATGCTTTTTTTGTCAAAATAGGATTCTGTTGGTTGTTTAATAAGATATGTTTGACCTATAGGAACGGCCAAGAAATGAACATTTGTATGTTTAACGTGCGATAAATTATCACTAAAGTAAAGACTAGTCTAGCTTTATAAAATGACAAAACCGCATATAAGCTATTTATATGCGGTTAAGTTTATCATTTTATCGATGCTTATAGGTTTGCATCTAAAAACTCTTTCAATTGAGTCTTTGATAATGCGCCAACTTTAGTTGCAGCAACACCACCATCTTTAAAAAGAAGCAATGTTGGAATGCCGCGGATACCAAACTTTGGTGGCGTGCCAGAGTTTTGATCGATGTTCAATTTACCAATGGTGAGCTTGCCTTCGTACTCTTCAGAAATTTCATCAAGAATTGGGGCGATCATTTTACAAGGACCACACCATTCTGCCCAGAAATCTACTAGAACTGGACCAGCAGCTTTGATTACATCATTTTCGAAACCTTCATCAGAAAGCTGCATAATCTTGTCACTCATCTTCCACTCCAATATATATTTTTATGCTCTGGTTGGATGATAACCAGCAATTAGATTCCCTATTTGAATGGATTTACTTTCGTATTGCAAGCTTAAGCTGATATTCTATAGCAATGAAAAAGACACACATCACAGAGCAAAAATTCGCCGACTTGGATTTATTACCCCAAGTCATTGAAGGATTGGAGAAAAAAGGGTTCGAGTACTGTACCCCTATCCAAGCCTTGGCGTTGCCGGTACTGCTCACCGGCCAAGACATTGCAGGCCAAGCCCAAACGGGTACAGGTAAAACGCTCGCGTTTCTTACTGCTACTTTTAACCATTTGCTCAAAACACCCGAGCCAGAAGGACGTGCCAAATCACACCCTAGAGCGATTATTATGGCGCCTACTCGTGAGCTAGCGATCCAAATCTATAACGATGCGGAAGGCTTAATTGCTAGTACAGGCCTAAAAGCGGGCTTAGCTTACGGTGGTGAAAGCTACGAGAAACAGCACGCTAAATTACAAGATGGCGTCGATATCTTGATTGGTACTTGTGGCCGAATCATTGATTTCTACAAGCAAAAAGTGTTCAGCTTAAACAGCATTCAAGCTGTGGTACTGGATGAAGCCGATCGCATGTTCGATTTAGGCTTTATTAAGGACATTCGCTTCTTATTCCGTCGTATGCCGGAGCCAAGCGATCGCCTAAACATGCTGTTTTCTGCCACCCTATCTTACCGAGTGCAAGAATTGGCATTTGAACACATGCACAACCCAGAGCATGTCGTCGTCGAAGCCGAACAAAAAACCGGCCACCGTATTGAAGAAGAATTATTCTACCCTTCAAACGAACATAAAATGGCGCTGCTACAGACGCTTATCGAAGAAGATTGGCCAGAACGTGCGATTATTTTTGCTAATACTAAGCATAAATGTGAAGCCATTTGGGGTAGCTTAGCAGCAGATGGACATCGTGTAGGCTTATTAACCGGTGATGTTCCTCAGAAAAAACGTGAACGTATTCTAGAAGAATTTACTTGCGGTGATGTGGATTTCCTAGTTGCAACCGATGTTGCCGCTCGTGGTCTACACATCCCAGCAGTGACTCACGTGTATAACTTTGATCTACCTGATGATTGTGAAGATTATGTACACCGTATCGGTCGTACTGGTCGTGCAGGCGCAAGCGGCAAGTCAATCAGCTTTGCTTGTGAGCAATACGCGGTAAACCTACCAGGAATTGAAGAATACATTGAACACACAATTCCTATGTCGGAATACGACGCAGAAGCACTGTTAACCGATTTACCGCCACCAATACGTTTGCAACGCCGTCCGCAAACTAACCGTAGAACCAATACCGGTGGCTCTCGTAATTCAAACCGTAATAATGGTTCGCGCAATAATACTCGTCGTCCGCGCCAACCACGTAACCCTAGCTAAGGTATAATTGGTTTATGAGTAATGCAGTTTCATCCCCTTTATATGCTGTGATTGATTTAGGCTCTAATAGCTTCCATATGTTAGTCGTTCGCCACATTGATGGCAGCGTGCAAACCATGGCAAAAATCAAACGTAAAGTTCGCTTGGCCAATGGATTAGATCAAAATAATCAGTTAAGCCAAGAAGCCATGCAACGAGGATGGGACTGTTTAAGCTTATTTGCTGAGCGCCTGCAAGATATTCCAACCGATAACATTCGTATCGTGGGGACTGCAGCCCTTCGCTCAGCAACCAATGTTGATGTGTTTGTCGAAAAAGCCAATCAAATTCTAGGCCACCCTGTTGAAATAATTTCAGGTGAAGAAGAAGCTGCGACTATATATAAAGGCGTAGCGCATACTTCTGGTGGTCTAGGTCATCGCTTGGTGGTCGATATTGGCGGTGCCAGTACTGAGCTCATTATTGGTCGTGAGTTTGATGCTAAAGCTCTGGTAAGCCTACCTATGGGTTGCGTTACCTGGCTGGATCACTACTTTCACGATCGCCAATTAACTCGGCAAAACTTTGAACAAGCTATTTTTGCAGCAAAATCGACCCTAGAACCAATTTTACAGAAATATACTAGCCTAGGTTGGGATGTCTGTGTTGGCGCAAGCGGTACGGTTCAGGCGCTGCAAGAGATTATGTTGGCTCAAGGTATGGATGAGATCATTACCTTAGCGAAATTAAAGCGACTACAGAAACAAGCCATGATGGCTTCTCATTTAGAAGAGCTCGAAATTGATGGCTTAACACTAGAACGCGCTTTAGTTTTCCCTAGCGGCTTATCGATCTTAATCGCAATATTTGAAAGCTTAAACATTGAATCGATGACATTAGCGGGCGGCGCATTACGCGAAGGCTTGGCTTATGAAATGATCGGTGAAATGCGCCAATCCAATATTCGTCAACGCACGATTTCCAGCGTGCAACAGCGTTATCAAGTTGATGTTCAATATGGCGATCAAGTGGCGGATGTCGCGATGCAATTGCTGCAGCAATGTGGCCACCAGCAATGGATCCCAGAAGCTCAAGCAGAATTTTTATTACATTCAGCAGCGGAGTTACATGAGATCGGTTTGAGTATTGATTTCAAAAAAGGTGGAGAACACGGTGCCTACCTACTCCAAAACCTCGATCTCCCCGGTTTTACCCGTGCACAAAAACACTTTCTTGCTGAACTAGTAAGACGCTATCGTGATTCGCTATCGTCTCTACCCGAGCAACATGCGCTTTCAGGGCAAAGCAGTAAGCGCCTACTACGCCTACTACGTTTATCAGTTCTACTCACACACCGTAGAAGCACTCAGATTCAACCTAAGTTTGCACTAACGGCTCAAGATGATATTTTGACTCTAGCAATGGGCAGTGACTGGTTACAAGACAATCCATTAACGCAAGCTGAATTAGAAATTGAAGCTAACCGTCAAACGGATATTGGCTGGCCGTTAACCATTACTAGCTTGTAATATCCGCTACTACAGTAAAATTCTTTCGATAAAAAATGGGAGCCAATTTCAGGCTCCCATTTTTTATTTAATTTTAACGACTACCGCCAAGACTAGTCTTCGACTTGATCGGCAGAGATGTTATCTTGCGCTAACCACTCTGCGACATCTTTGGCAAAGTAAGTCAAAATACCATCGGCACCGGCACGCTTAAAGCACAGTAGCGATTCCATCACGGTCTCTTTTTCTTTTAACCAACCATTTTGAATCGCCGCTTTGTGCATCGCGTACTCACCAGATACTTGATAAGCAAACGTCGGCACTTGAAGCTCAGTTTTTACTCGGCGAACCACATCTAGGTATGGCATGCCAGGTTTCACCATCACCATGTCGGCACCTTCATTGATATCCATCGCCACTTCATGCAACGCTTCATCACTGTTAGCCGGATCCATCTGGTAGTTTTTCTTATCTGCGCCTTTTAAGTTACTGCTAGAGCCGACGGCATCACGGAACGGGCCATAGTAATTAGAAGCATACTTGGCAGAATACGCCATAATTTGCGTATGGATATGGCCGGCTTTTTCCAGCGCTTCACGGATTTTACCAATACGTCCATCCATCATATCCGATGGCGCGACTACATCCGCTCCCGCTTCCGCATGCGACAATGCCTGCTTAACTAACACTTCTGTGGTTTCTTCATTAAGCACATAACCATCTTTATCGATGATGCCATCTTGGCCATGGGTAGTATATGGGTCGAGTGCAACATCAGTGATCACACCAATATCCGGCACATGCTCTTTTAATGCGCGTACCGCACGTTGCACCAAGCCTTCAGGGTTATGAGCTTCAGCTGCACATAATGATTTAGCATCCTGATTCACGACAGGAAATAGCGCAATCGCTGGCACACCTAATTTGGCGAGATAGTCGGCCTCTTCCAATAATAAATCAATGGATAGACGCTCAACGCCAGGCATGGATTCTACCGCTTCACGACGGTTTTTCCCCATCAATACAAACATCGGATAGATCAGGTCATTGACTGATACTTTATTCTCAGCGACTAAGCGACGACTAAAATCGTGCTTACGGATACGACGTAAACGACGACCAGGGAATTGACCTTGAATAGATACTGACACCTTTACTCTCCTTACTGATAGGTTCTATAAGTTTTGCTATCCCCATCATATCACCCTCGCCATGCCATGAAAGCAAAGAATGTCGCAATCCCTTATGAATTCATCATCGGATATGATCTTAGCTTCCGAGTCATTTATACCCCAGTCACTTATGTATATACTAAGTGAGTATTCTCCAACTATGAGTTTTTTATGATAGATAGCCATGCGCACATTTATGCCGAAGAATTTGATCAAGACCGTGATGAAGTGGTTCAACGCGCTAAAGATATCGGCATAAAGAAAATTTTACTGCCGAATATTGATTTGAATTCAATTGAACCTATGCTCGCAGCGGAAGCCGCCTATCCTGACACTTGTCATTCAATGATGGGATTACACCCTTGTTACGTCAATGCCAATATTGAACAAGATTTAGCGACCATTAAAGCGTGGTTTGATAAACACAAGTTTATTGCAGTAGGTGAAATTGGTATTGATTTGTATTGGGATAAAACCTTCCAAGCGGAACAAGAATTTGCCTTTCGCGAACAGTTAAAATGGGCCAAGCAATTAAAGCTACCAGTAGTGATCCACACTCGGGATTCCATCGATCAAACACTGAGTATTTTATCTCAAGAGCAAGATGGCACATTGGCGGGCGTCTTCCATTGCTTTGGGGGCTCAGTCGAGCAAGCCAACGCGATTAACGACCTCGGTTTCCATTTAGGGATTGGTGGAGTGTCTACTTTCAAGAATGGTGGAATGGATAAAGTTATCCCTGAGCTTAATCTTGATTACCTTCTTTTGGAAACAGACTGCCCTTATTTAGCGCCAACCCCGCATCGTGGTAAGCGAAATGAACCGTCGTTTATGCAGCTAGTGGCACAACGCATTGCTGACTTAAAAGAGATGCCTCTCTCGCAAGTATGTGACATTACCGATCGTAATACGGAAACCTTATTCCAACTTAAATAGAAATCGCATCATCGATTGATACGATAATGTTTCACATGAAACCATAAAAAACGCAGCCACCTTTATCATAAAAATAATGGGCTGCGTTTTTCGATCTTATCGACAAGGTTTAGGATTTCACTTCGTCTTCATCGTTATCATCTTGCTCTTCATCCGACTCACCTCGCTTGGTATAGAAACGCGAGAAGAACAAACCAATCTCAAACAAAATACACATCGGCACCGCGAGTAAGGTTTGCGACACCATATCCGGTGGTGTTAATAGCATCCCAACAACGAAAGCCACCACAACAATATACGGTCTTTTCTGAGCCAAAGTTTTCGCATCTGTTGCACCAGTCCAGCACAACAAAATAATCGCAACCGGTACTTCAAAAGCAATACCAAATGCCATAAATAGCGAAAGAACAAAATCTAGATAACTGGATATATCGGTAGCAAATTCGACACCACCCAATGAAATCGCAGTAAAGAAACCAAAGATCAGCGGGAACACCACAAAGTAAGCAAACGCAACACCGGCATAGAACAGCAAAGAGCTAGAAAAAAGTAATGGTGCGATCAAGCGACGCTCGTGCTTATATAAACCTGGCGCAACAAACGCCCATATTTGATAAAGCACCAAAGGTACAGCAACAAATACCGAGGCTACCAAGGTAAGTTTAAGTGGCGTGAAAAATGGCGAAGCGACGTCGGTTGCGATCATACTTGCGCCTTCAGGCAAGCGATCAATTAATGGCGCGGAAACAAATTCATAGATATTACTAGAAAACCAAACCAGACCAACAAAGACCACTAAAACAGATGCAATCGCTTTTAAGATTCGGTTTCTCAGCTCAATCAGGTGGGTAATTAATGGCTGAGTTTGTTCTTGAGTGGACATGTGAACCTCTTGATAACACGCTAACTCACTGGAGATAACCAGTGAGCAGCAAAGAAAAACAGGGAGTTAAGCTTTTTTGTCGTCAGATGTTTTCTTCTCATCGGTCGAACCTTCATCTTTCATGATGCGGTTCTCTTCCGGTAGATGTTCATCTGTCGAACTGGAAGGCGTTGTTGTAGAGGTAGGTTCAGATTCTTTAGCGTAAGGTCGCTGCACATCTTGAGCGGCTTTTTTTAGCTCTTCAATAGAAGATTGCAGCTCAGGAGAGAGATCTTTCATCCCCATATTTTCAGCCTTACGTAAATTATCTTGTAGCTCTTGTATTTTGAGCTCTTGAGATAATTCATCTTTCACATTGTTTGCCATCGTTTTTGCAGTGCGAACAAACTTGCTCACACTACGTATCGCGACCGGTAAACGCTCTGGCCCTAAAACAACAAGTGCGACAACCGATATTAATACCAACTCCCAAAAACCGATATCAAACACCGATTAGCCCTGCTCTTTTTCTTTTTTAGCGTCAGTTTCTACGCTTGCATCCGCTTTGTTTTGATCAAGAGATTTTGCTTCAAAATCTGCATCTTTTGATTCAGTTTTTTTCTCTGCAGTCTCTTCTTCGCTCATCGCTTTTTTAAAGCCTTTTACCGCAGAGCCTAAATCACCACCAATACCACGTAGTTTTTTAGTACCAAATAACAACACAACGATAACTGCAATAATCAAAAGTTGCCAAATACTGATTCCGCCCATTTGTTTTACCTCGGGTCAAATAAAAAGAAACACATACTAATGTGCCAAGTTTACGATTTAATTACGGTAGGTTCGCCAACTCGCGAGCCAGAATATAGCTCCCGCAATAACAAACCCACCAGACAATTGATGGTGCCAATCCGTCACACTTAACTGCAATATGGCAGAGCATACGACTAATGTCGCGCCAATGCCAAATAAAAACTTACCTGTTGTCTGTTTGCGTTTACCCGCCGAATATAGGGCAAAGTAACGTGCTACATTTTGATCTAAGTCACGCCCACGTTTTAAAGTTTCGTAGAGCAACTCTGGCAGCTCAGGTAATTTCTCCGCCCATAGCGGTGCTTTGTCTTTCACTGCATTCAGCACCGCTTTAGGTCCGACTTGTTCCATCATCCATTTTTCTAAGAAAGGTTTGGCGGTTTCCCACAAATCAAGTTGTGGATATAACTGACGACCTAGCCCTTCAATATAAAGTAATGTTTTTTGTAGCAGTACTAACTGCGGCTGCACTTCCATATTAAAACGGCGTGCTGTATTGAATAAGTTTAGCAGTACATGACCAAAGGAGATTTCGCATAGCGGTTTAGCGAAAATAGGTTCACACACGGTACGAATAGCCGCTTCAAAATCAATAAGATTGGTATCGGCAGGCACCCAACCAGAATCGACATGCAGTTCAGCCACACGTCGGTAGTCTCGGTTAAAGAAGGCTAAGAAGTTTTCGGCTAAATAACGCTTATCTTCATTATTAAGCGTGCCGACAATCCCGCAGTCTAAGCCAATCCACAGTGGATCTTCCGGTGTCTCCCAAGAAACAAACACATTACCTGGGTGCATATCAGCATGGAAAAAGCTATCGCGAAACACCTGAGTAAAAAAGACACTCACGCCTTTCTCGGCAAGAAGCTTCATATTGGTGCCGTTTTTGGCGAGTCCATCGAGATCTGAAACTTGGATACCGTAAATTCGCTCAGAGACCATTAAATGCTCCGAGCTAAAATCCATTAATACATCCGGGACATAGAGATCTTTACTGTCGGTAAAATTACGGCGCAGCTGCAATGCATTGGCCGCTTCCATACGTAGATCGAGTTCACTGAGCAAAGTTCTCTCGTATTCTTCGACTACTTCAACCGGTTTTAATCGACGTGCATCTGGCATAAACCGAGCAACAATTCTTGCCATGCGGTACATCAGTTTTAAGTCGGCTTCGATAACCGGGCGAATATCGGGGCGAATAACCTTGAGAACAACTTCTTGGCCAGTCTCTTTTACCTTCGCAGTATGCACTTGGGCAATCGATGCAGAAGCAAGCGGCGTAATATCAAAATCATCAAACCATTGCTCCAATGGCCCACCCAATGACTTTTCAATCTGTTGCTTTGCCAATTCACCATCAAATGGATTCACTTTATCTTGTAATAAAGCTAAAGGATCGGCGATATAATCAGGAAATAAATCACGGCGAGTCGACATCATCTGGCCGAACTTGATCCAAACCGGACCTAACTCTTGTAAAGCGAGTCGCAAGCGTTGACCCACTTCTTTATCTTGATGTTTTTTACGGATCCAGAATAAAAGTTTAATCAGGCGACGAGGCATTTTTACCAATTGATGTTCAGGTAAAAGTTCATCTAGCCCGTATTCTAATTGAATTTTGATAATGCGATATAAACGTCTTACTTCACCTAACGTCATAACTTCGCCACCAATCTCTCTAGACGTTGTTCGATAACTGACACTGAACCGGCCAACTCATCAACTTGATCGCAGAAGTAAGCCACTTCAAGCGCATTAGGAGCAATTTGCCACTCTTGCGTAACCACTGTACCCAACCTTCTTTGTTGGTTTTGCAGTCCTTGCTTAAGCCATTCAGCTTGACTCTTAGCACTTTGCACTACGGTATGAGCGACAATATCTCCGGTTGCACGAGAGAGCCACTCTTCCGGATCTGGTTTAATGTCGGTCATCAGTTGGGAGAACTTTTGTGCTAACTGAATATCACCTTCTAGCACTAACTTGTCTTGCTTAATTAAACGCGTGATATTGGATTGGTCTTTTAATTCAGGCAGTACTGCTAACTTTAAACTCAAGTAGCAATCCGGCTCTGCTTCATAATGACTAAGTACATCAACCTGGTGACTAAACACAAAAATAAGTTGGCGATCGAGTTCTTGTATATGAACTTTGATCACCTTACCTTTTAAACGAGCGACCTGCTTTTGATGTTCAGGTGCGTCGAGAATTAAACGGTTTAATGTGGTTTCAATAATCCCTGTCACCAATGGTTCAAATGGCATACTTATTCCTTAAAACTTATATCCGCGATGCAAGGCAACGATACCGCCAGTCAAATTAAAGTATTTGGTTTGCTCAAAACCTGCTTCTTCCATCATGCCTTTTAATGTTTCTTGATCTGGGTGCATGCGGATGGATTCCGCTAAGTAACGATAACTATCGGCATCATTAGCCACAAACTCACCAATTTTAGGCAGTAAGTGGAAAGAGTATAAATCATAGACTTTCGATAATGCTTCAACTTTCGGCTTCGAAAACTCAAGTACCAATAAACGACCGCCGGGCTTTAGTACTCGGAACATCGAGCGTAGCGCTTTGTCTTTATCTGTCACATTACGCAAACCAAAACTGATGGTAATGCAGTCAAAATGATCATCTGGGAAAGGAAGTTCTTCGGCATTGGCTTGCACGTAATGAACATTACCGACAATACCGATATCACGCAGCTTATCTCGGCCAACATTGAGCATAGAGTTATTAATATCAGCCAATATAACTTCGCCAGTATCACCAACAATACGTGAAAACTTAGCGGTTAGATCACCAGTACCACCAGCAAGATCAAGCACCTTATGCCCTGGACGTACACCACTACAATCAATCGTAAAGCGCTTCCATAAACGGTGAATCCCACCCGACATTAAGTCATTCATGATGTCGTATTTAGCGGCCACCGAATGAAAGACTTCAGCAACTTTTTCAACTTTTTGCTCTTTTGCTACCGTTGAAAATCCAAAGTGGGTAGTTTCAGTTTGCGAGTCAGAACTGTCTGCATGTACTGGCTTATCTGTCATGTTTTCCATTACTCCAACGTTGACACAGATGTGCGCTTAATTTGATTGCGGTTAGTTTACTTTATCCTCAATCGCTTGTCTGTCTTTGTCAGAATCATTTTGTGCAATTTCACTCACTTCGGAGCTAATCGATTTTTTAACTTCTACCCCTAATGATTTGAAGCTCTCAGCTTGGCGAATGAGATTACCGCGTCCGGTCGATAACTTATTCATCGCACCCTGATAACTATTTTGCGCGCGGTTTAACGCCTGCCCAACCGCTTCCATATCATCGACAAATAAACGCATCTTGTCATATAACTTGCTGGCTCGTTCTGCGATCAGTTGAGCGTTTTGATTTTGTCTTTCATTACGCCATAAATTATTAATCGTCCGTAGTGCCACCAGCAATGTCGTCGGACTCACCACGATAATATTTTGCTCCATCGCATCACGAATCAAGCTTGGATCGCGCTCAATAGCCAGTTGGAATGCCGGCTCAATCGGAATAAACATCAAGACATAGTCTAACGAGGTGATACCTTTTAGTTGATGATAATCTTTTTGGCTCAATAGTTTGATATGACTTCTCACCGATACCAAATGTTCATTTAAGGCTTTGACTTTTTGAGCATCATCGTCAGCATTAAAGTAGCGCTCAAACGCCACCAAGGTCATTTTCGAATCGATAATCACTTGCTTATCTTCTGGTAAATTAACGATCACATCCGGTTGATAACGTTTACCACTAGCGTGATTTAAGCTGACTTGAGTTTGATATTCATGGCCTTCTCGCAAGCCAGAATCTTGCAGTACTTTCGCGAGAACCACTTCTCCCCAGTTACCTTGCTGCTTGTTATCACCTTTCAGCGCTTGGGTTAAGTTCACTGCATCTTGCGCCATTTGTTCATTGAGTTTCTGTAGCTGTTTGATTTCATGGACTAGGGTATGTCGCTCTTTGGATTCAGCGTGATAACTCGCAGTTACTTGCTGCTTAAAGCCATTGAGTTGTTCTTTTAATGGGTTCAATAGACTTTCTAGGCTCTGTTTATTTTGCTGATCAACACTTTTCACTTTGCTTTCAAATAACTGGTTGGCAAGACTTTCAAACTCAACTTTCAATCTTTGTTCGGCTTTTTCTAATAGCTGTAGCTTTTCTTGAGCGGAACGTTTTTCTTGTTCATGCTTAGCGTCTTGCTCTCGCATACTGGCTTTTAGTTCATGGTTTTGGTTATTTAATTGCTCATACTTATCTTGCAGTTGATGCAAGTCGAACTGTATTTGTTCCAGTTGTTTTAATCGTTCATTGGCCGCCATTAACTGGCCAAAATTCTTTCTCGCTTCGAATTCGGATTTATCACGCTCAATGTCGAGTTGATCTAACTCCGATTGCTGCTGTTTTATTTGTTGATGTGCGGCCTGCAGAATTTGTTGTTGATTCGCTAATTCAGACTCATGCTGCTGTTTTAGCATTTCAATTTGGTGACTATGGCGATTTTTAATCCAAAGTTGTGCACCGACCAACATCATCAAAGCCACGATTAGGCAAAGCCAAATGAAATCGCTATGATTAAAAATCCACTGCATAAGTACCCTTACTTTCTTACATTTATTTATTCAGATCATATTAAATACTGGATAAATGTCCAGTTTATAGTTTAATTTAGCGAACAAGAGGCGATTATGGAAAACACGGCATCCTCAGAACGCAGCGCTCTTCTCTATGGGCTTGCGGCTGTTTTATTATGGTCAACCGTTGCCACCGCCTTTAAACTCACGCTGCAAGAGTTCTCACCCATTCAAATGCTATTGGTCGCCAGTTTGGTTTCGGTGGCAGTGTTACTGCTTATCTGCACAATCAAAGGAACCCTTCCTCAATTAGCTTCAACCTTTCTGGCCAACCCTAAATATTTCATCTTATTAGGGCTGGTCAACCCTCTCGGTTATTATTTAATTCTGTTCAAGGCTTACGATTTATTACCGGCCTCTCAAGCTCAACCGCTTAATTACAGCTGGGCGATTACCTTAACCTTAATGGCGGCATTATTTTTAGGTCAAAAAATTCGTAAGCAAGACTGGTTAGCCTGCGCGCTTGGTTACTTAGGTGTGTTGATTATTGCAACTAAAGGGGATGTGTTTGCATTATCTTTTGATAGTCCACTAGGGGTAGGGCTGGCGTTATTATCAACCTTACTATGGGCAAGTTATTGGATTTTAAATGCCAAAAATAAAGCCGATCCAATATTAGTTGTCTTACTCGGTTTTTTGGTTTCGCTGCCGTTTTCTGCCCTGCTTGTTTGGTACGAGGGACTAGGTTGGGAAGCGATCAGCATCAAGGGATGGTTGGCGGTGACTTATGTCGGATTATTTGAAATGGGCGTCACGTTTGTATTATGGCTAACGGCGCTAAAGCGTACTCAAAATACCGCCAAGGTGAGTAATTTAATTTTTCTATCGCCATTTATTTCATTGATTTTGTTATCTCAAATTATTGGCGAGACTATCTACCCATCAACATTAATTGGGTTAGTTTGTATATTATTAGGCTTGGTCGTTCAGCAGATAAAATTTAAAAAACGAAATATCGATTGTCTGGATAATCGTTAATTAAATATATTACTTCGTCTTTTCCATATAACGCTTAAGATCTTCAACCGATAGGCCTTGAGCTTTTAATTGCTCTGCCAGTAATTGCACTTGCTCACCTTTGCGAGAATCGGCGATAACTTGAAATTGGTAAATGATATCTCTTAATAATTCTAGTGGCACTTGCTTAGCCGCACTACGAATTCGTTCCTGACTTTGATTACCCAGCTCAGTTAATAATTTACCGAACATAATTTTTTCTGGGCTTTCTTCCAACTGCTCTAAAATACGAGCCATTTCATACGTTGTTAATGACATAGGTTTATTTATATTCCAATTATTCAATTAAGGAAATCTAGAAAGGAGCAGTAAATATACGCCTGATTGATGGTTAAGCAAAACAAATTTTATATCTCAAAGCGACTTTATAAGCCTATTTTCGAATTTAAGATTTGAATTCATGCGTTTGTGGTTTTCCACAGCATTCTACCTACCATCCTATTGAGAAACTCGATGACTTAATGTTTCACGTGAAACAGTAAAATTATCACTCGCATCATCAGATTTTAAGCACAAGCGCATTACACTCTCTAGTCCCAATGGTAGTATTAAGCCATAACATGAAACAACAATGTTCATGATTTCGGCATCGACCGCTAAATCAATAAGGATGATTCAGATGTATAAAGCAATTGCAGATCGTGTCCAACAACTTCGCCAATGGCTAATTCAAAATGATTATGACGCGATCATTATTCCACATGAAGACGAGTTCTTAGGGGAATACATTCCAGCCCATAATGAACGTTTAAATTGGATCACTGGATTTGCTGGCTCAGCCGGTGCAGCGATAATTACTCAAGATAGCGCAGCGATGTTTGTTGATGGTCGCTATACCGTTCAAGTCACCAAACAAGTTCCAAGTGATATTTTTAGTTATCATCACTTTATTCAAGAACCGCCGATTACTTGGCTACAACAAAATATGCCGGCGGGTAGTCGTTTAGCTATTGATCCTAAAATGCATTCCGCCACTTGGTATCAAGCGGCACAAAGCAAACTCGATGGTCAAATTGAGATGGTTGATGTCGAAAGCAACCCAATTGATATGCTTTGGTCCGATCGTCCTACAACCGTTGAATCACCATTACGTTTAATGCCATTAGAGGTTGTTGGTCAATCTTCACAAGATAAACGCCACAACATCGCGCAACTCATTACTCAACAAAATGCTGATGCTGCACTGCTGACTCAAATAGATTCAATTTGTTGGTTACTCAATATTCGTGGTCTCGATGTACCTCGCCTACCTGCCGTGTTATGTCATGCGATTTTACATGCAGATTCAAGCTTAGAGTTATTTATTAACCCTGAACGCATCCCTGCTGATTTTGCACAACATGTCGGCTCAGACGTTCGAATCTCATCGCCTTCTCAACTTGAAGCATCGCTTAGCTCACTGACGGGCAAAAAAGTTATTGTTGATCCAGCCAGCAGTAATGCCTGGTTTAGCCAAGTATTAGAAAATAGCCAGGCGCATATTATTGCAGCCAGTGATCCATGTTTACTACCTAAAGCGGTTAAAAACAAAACTGAATCACAAGGCATGATTAATTGTCATGTGCGAGATGGTGTGGCAATGGCGAAGTTCTTATGTTGGATTGATTCTGAAGTTGAAGCCGGTCGCTTACACGATGAAGATATCCTATCTAACCAGTTGCATGATTTCCGTAAGCAAGATGAGTCATTAGCCGATTTAAGTTTTGATACTATTTCAGCGGCAGGAAGCAATGCGGCTATGTGTCATTACAATCACGCCGATCAAGTAGAGTTTGGTAAGCTAGAATTAAACTCACTTTATCTTGTCGATTCAGGCGGCCAGTACCCAGACGGCACTACTGATATCACACGTACCGTGGCAATTGGTGAGCCTTCAACTTTTATGAAGCAACAGTTCACACTGGTACTCAAAGGCCACATTGCTTTAGCAACAGCGCGTTTTCCAAAAGGAACCACTGGTAGCCAACTCGATGTTTTGGCTCGTCAATATTTATGGGCTGAAGGCTATAATTATGATCATGGTACCGGCCATGGTGTGGGTCATTTTTTAAGTGTTCATGAAGGACCGCAACGTATTTCCCCTGCCTACAATGGCGTAGCCCTACAAGCAGGTATGGTGCTATCCAATGAACCGGGTTACTACCGTGCTAACGAGTTTGGTATTCGTATTGAAAACCTTGAGTTAGTCACGGAGAAACAAACCCAAGGTGATTTATCTATTCTTGGTTTTGAATCTCTTACGCGTTGTCCTATTGATGTTAGGGTAATTGATCGCATGCTGTTGACCACTAATGAGATTGAGTGGCTAAATCAGTACCATCAGAAAGTATGGAATGATGTCAGCCCACTAGTTGATGGTGAAGTAAAACAATGGTTAAAGCAGGCTACTTTATCGATTTAATTAACGACCGTTTTCACTATAAATCACCTCAACTGCAGATAACTAGAAGTCACTCTGTACCGCAGTTGAAGTTAAATAAAAATAAAGCCCGTTTCGATATCAACCGAGACGGGCTTTATTGTTTCACGTGAAACCTATTTGAAGTTAACTACATTTGAGGCTAACTAGTAGCTATAAGATACACAAATTACCCAGAATAAGCGTGATGCCAATCGGTCCACACGGCTTCATAGCCACGTTGTTGCACAGACTTAACCACCTCTTCAACTGAACGTTCATCGCTGATGGCAAATTGCTCTAACTCAACTTCTGAATTGGCATAACCACCCGGCTGGGTTTTTGATGCGGCAGAGATATGAGTAACCCCTAGTGGCAATACGTTATCCCTAAAACTCGGTTGTTCGCGTGTCGATAATGACAACTCAACTTCATGGTTGAATAAACGAAAAGCACAAATAAGCTGCACGAGTTGTTTATCTGTCATTACCGACTTAGGTTGCAGAGCACCTTCACATGGTCGCAATCTTGGGAAAGAAATCGAATAACGAGAGGTCCAATACTGCTTTTCCAAATACTGTAAATGCGCAGCCGTAAACAAACAATCAGTTCGCCAATCCTCTAAACCTATCAGCGCCCCTATGCCGATTTTATCAACCCCCGCTTTGGCAACACGATCTGGCGTTTCGAGTCGGTAATAGAAATCCTGTTTATTCCCTCGCAAATGGTGTTTAGCATAAGTACTTGGATGATAGGTTTCTTGATAGACCATCACTGCATCAAGTCCTAGCGTTTTCAGTTCGCGGTAATCATCTTGATCAAGCGGTTGAACTTCCATTGCCAAGTAAGAAAACTGCTTCTTAATCACAGGCAACATAGTGCGGAAATAATTCATGCCGACTTTAGTTTCATGCTCACCGGTGACTAATAACACACTATCAAAATTCATCGCTTTGATGGCTTCTACTTCTGCTTCTACCTCACTTTGATCGAGTGTCCTACGTTTAATTTTATTCTCCATAGAGAAACCACAGTAAGTACAGGCGTTGGCGCACAAGTTAGAAAGGTACAGTGGAATGTAGAAATTAATATTATGACCAAATCGCTGTCGCGTCAGAGCATAAGAACGTTGCGCCATTTGCTCAACATAAGGTTCAGCGGCAGGTGAAATTAACGCCTTAAAATCTTCCAAGTTTAATCTGGTTTTAGCTAAAGCTCGCTCAACATCAGTAGGCGTTTTACTATGAATGGACAAATAGACTTGGTCCCAATCTAGGGTTTTAAATACCTCAGTAAAAGTCATATCACCTACCCTAAAAACGCAGTAAGCGGACTTGATGCACTTGCTTGTTGGCTTACTCCACCTAACCCTGCTAGATAAGCCTGACGTCCTGACTGCACGGCAAGTTTGAATGCTTGCGCCATTGCTACAGGATTAGCCGATGATGCAATGGCGGTATTGACCAATACGGCATCAGCGCCTAACTCCATGGCATAAGCAGCATGTGAAGGCGCGCCAATTCCAGCATCAACCACCACCGGCACATTCGCTTGTTCAATAATAATTTTAAGGAAATCTTCTGATACTAAACCTTTATTTGAACCAATCGGTGCCGCTAAGGGCATAACGGCGGCGCAGCCAACTTCCTCTAGGCGCTTACATAACACCGGATCAGCATGGCAATAAGGTAAAACAATGAAGCCGAGCTCAACTAACTTCTCAGCCGCCTTTAGTGTCTCGATAGGATCAGGCATTAGGTATTTAGGGTCGGGATGAATTTCTAATTTCAACCAATTCGTATCAAGCGCTTCTCGTGCCAACTGAGCGGCAAAAATCGCTTCCTTGGCTGTTTTTGCCCCAGAAGTATTGGGTAACAAGCGTACGTTCGTTTTTAATAATGGCGGTAAAATATCATCCGTTTGACGCTGTAGGTCGAGACGCTTGAGCGCCAAAGTGGTGAGTTCTGAACTAGAATGCAGCAGCGATTCCAGCATAAGGTCAGAATTAGCAAACTTGCCTGTGCCTGTAAATAATCTTGAATTGAATGTTTGGCCGGCGATAACCAGCGAATCTTGAAAATGACTCATGGTTACCCTCCTGCGATCATAGTGAAAACCGAAACATCATCACCATCATTAAGTGTCGTTTCGGTCCACTGCGTTTTAGGAACCACATCCTGATTAATCGCAATCGCAATACCTTGCTGATTTAGAGATAGCAGAGAAAGTAATTGAATTAGGTTATATTGATTCTTCTCTAAAATATGTACTTGTTGGTTCACCGTGACTTGCATGGTGTCTCCTTAGATCCTTCTTTGTGGAGACTGATTTATACTAATCAGCTTCCACAAACTGGGCATTCGGCATCTTCAGCAATATTAAATTTCTGCCAAGATAGCGTTTGCCCATCAAATAAATTAAGAGACGCAGGTTTTAGTTTGTCGTTTTGAGTTAAGTATTTGATCGCTTCAAGCGCTTGTAAATTACCTAGCGTACCAACGACCGGGCCAATCACTCCCGATTCTGAACATTTCAAACCTGCGCTGTTATCTTGATATGGCACAGCACAACGGTAACAAGGTGATGAATGGTGCTTAAAGTCAAAGCTCATTAATTGCCCGACCCAACCGATCGCGGAACCTGAAATCAGTGGCGTATTACCATCATGACAGGCTTTATTCACCGCCTGTCTAGTTGGAAAATTATCACTGCAATCTAATACCACATCCGCCAGCATCACTTCTAAATTCAGCTGAGCGTCGGCTAGAAATGATTTCACGCTACGGACTTTGCAATTAGGATTTAACTGCTTAAGTTGTTCGGCAGTCGCTTCTGCTTTATTTCTTCCAATATCAGATTCACGGTATATTACCTGACGCTGTAAATTGGATGAGTCGACTTCATCACCATCGGCAACCACTAATGAACCAACCCCCGCTCCGGCGAGATAAAGCGCAGCCGCTGAGCCCAGTCCACCACAACCAACTAACAGTACTTTGCTACCAATAAGTTTTTCTTGGCCCACTTCTGATACTTCTGGAACCATGATTTGTCGTTGGTAGCGCTGAAATTGTTGGTCGTTCATTGTTTTCCCTTGTTACCTATATAGAGCTGTTAAGCAATGGCCTTATGACTTCGCGGAGAAGCCATAATTTGATAGAAAGAATCTATCGCCAATTGTATATCATTTGCCTGTGTAATAGCACGAACCACAGCTAAGCTGCTCACTCCCGTTTGCCAAACTTGTGCTGCATTATTCAAATCAATGCCTCCTATTGCTACCGTTGGAAAATCATCACCAATTAACATTTGGTACCCCGTTAACTTATTCAGACCTTGCGGTTGTGATGGCATTTGTTTGGTGGTGGTAGGGAAAATATGTCCAAGCGCAATGTAGGAAGGTTTCAGCTGCTTGGCGCGTAAAATCTCATAATAACCATGAGTTGAAATACCCAAACGTAAGCCAGCTTGATTGATCGCATGTAAATCTGCGACTTCAATATCTTCCTGCCCGAGGTGAATACCATAAGCGCTATATTTAATCGCGAGTTGCCAGTGATCATTAATAAATAGCTGTGCTTTATACTCTCGGCCAAGTTCTATCGCATGCTTTATCTTGGCCTCTAAGTCAAAGTCACTCGGATCTTTCATTCGAAGCTGAAGCGTTTTAATCCCTCGTTTAAGCAAGATTTCGATCCATTCAACCGAATCAACCACTGGGTATAAGCCGATGTTGTTTGGTATTAGTTTGAATGGAGGACAGATTTGAGGTGTAGCAGCTTGGGCTAATTGTGGGAAGACGCGCGCATCGACTGGCCATGTTTCACGTGAAACATCCTGATATTGTTTCACTGCTGCATTCGCAATGATAGCGGCGTCTTCGAATGTAAACTCCAAGCATAAACTAACAACAAACCAACAGTAATGGCGGATAGTCGCTTCATGATTCCACTGCAAATTAAAAGTGTGCAAATCAGCAGACAATCCATTCGCAAGCCTAATTTTATCCGTAAGTACATCACCATCATTTACTGCCACTGAGATTAAACTTACTCCGCTTTCAGCAGTAAGTGATGCATTCGGCTCATGCTGATAACACAAAACAAGGTCGCAACCTTCATCTAGGCTCTCGACATCAAACACTACAGAAATCACTTTCGGGCCAGATGCTAAATGCACAACTGCTGATAAATCACCTACAGGCGAGCATGCTGAAAACTTAACATCAGGCAAAATAAAGCCCGCTTGCTCAACTGCTTGTACACAAGATTGAACTTGCTGTTTAAATAAAGCTTCATCGACACCATTAAAGATAAGCTTACTCATTACTTATCCTCCTGCTCTGCCAATTCTTTATTCTTTGGCTGAATCGCAGGATGGTAAAGTTCAGAACCTGTCTCAAGAAATTCACGTGATTTGGCTTTCATCCCTTCTAACGGATCGCCTATCATTTTTACCTCGATAGCTTGATCAGCAGATACTTGCTCACTGTCTTTGGCATACTCACGCACCTCTTGAGAGATTTTCATCGAGCAGAACTTAGGACCACACATCGAGCAGAAATGAGCAACTTTGCCAGACTCTTGAGGCAATGTTTCATCGTGAAAAGCCAATGCGGTTTCGGGATCGAGCGAGAGATTAAATTGGTCATGCCAACGAAATTCAAAACGCGCCTTAGATAAAGCATTATCACGAATTTGCGCACCGGGGTGCCCTTTCGCTAAATCACCGGCATGAGCTGCAAGCTTATAAGTAATAAGCCCTGTCTTAACATCTTCTTTATTTGGTAGTCCTAAATGCTCTTTTGGGGTTACATAACAAAGCATGGCACAGCCAAACCAACCAATCATCGCGGCACCAATGCCAGAAGTAATATGATCATAACCGGGAGCGATATCGGTGGTTAGTGGACCTAATGTATAAAATGGCGCTTCATGGCAATGCTTTAATTGTTCATCCATATTCTCTTTGATCATGTGCATAGGCACATGGCCAGGACCTTCAATCATGACTTGAACATCGTACTCCCAAGCAACCTTAGTCAGTTCGCCTAGTGTACGTAATTCCGAAAATTGAGCTTCATCATTAGCATCGGCAATAGAGCCCGGACGCAAACCATCACCAAGTGAAAGTGCCACATCATACTGAGCACAAATTTCACAAATCTCACGAAAATGTGTATAGAGAAAACTTTCTTGGTGATGAGCCAAACACCACTTTGCAATAATAGAACCACCACGAGAGACTATCCCCGTAACTCGCTTAGCCGTCATAGGAACATAACGCAGTAATAAACCGGCATGAATAGTGAAGTAATCTACCCCTTGTTCAGCTTGTTCTATTAAAGTATCGCGCATCACTTCCCAATTGAGGTTTTCCGCAACACCGTTTACTTTTTCTAATGCCTGATACATTGGAACTGTGCCAATTGGAACTGGGCTATTACGCAAAATCCACTCACGCGTTTCATGAATATTACGTCCAGTAGAAAGATCCATAACGGTATCACCGCCCCAACGGGTCGACCAAACCAGTTTTTCGACTTCTTCTTCAATCGAGGATGATACCGATGAGTTACCAATATTGGCATTCACTTTAATTAAAAAGTTGCGACCAATGATCATAGGCTCGGATTCAGGGTGATTAATATTGGATGGAATGATCGCTCGTCCTTCTGCCACTTCACGGCGCACAAACTCTGGGGTAATTTCTTTAGGAAGATGAGCACCAAAATTTTCGCCAGGATGTTGCTGATTCAATTGTTCATCGGCAAACTTTTGACGTCCCATATTTTCACGTATCGCAATAAACTCCATTTCAGGAGTAATAATTCCCTTACGGGCATAGTGCAATTGCGTGACACAACAACCTGATTTTGCTTTACGAACTTTCGGTAAATTTCCATATCTCAGGCTATCCAAAGTATCATCATCTAATCTTTGTTGAGTAAACTTTGAGCTCACCGAATCGAGAAAAGCAGTATCCGCCCTTTCTTCAATCCAGGACTCTCTCAACTTGGGTAAGCCTTCATATAGATTGATTTGATAATTAGGGTCGGTATAAAAACCAGAGGTATCGTAGACGTGAATCGGCTGATTTGGCTCTAAAATAGGATCATCTTTTGTGCCCCCGACAAAACTATCTGCGAGGCTGATTTCACGCATAGGTACACGTAAATCAGAACGACTTCCTTGAATATAAACTTTTTGCGAATTGGGATAAGGTTGGACAGACAGAGAATCGATAAAATTCTTAGCGTCCATTCTGGCTTGTTTACGACTTGACGACATAGCATTTTCCTTTAACTGTATGAGTTAGAAGCCCCGAAGGGTAAATGCTTGACGGATTTTGATGCACAAGAGTGGATCTGTAGAAACAGATACACATATAGAGGGGTAATTGTAGATAGATTACTCTTCTCTCGTTCCCTTCGCAGGTATTAGCCTGATCAGGTTCAACGGATCCCGCATAGCGGTCTCAGCCTTATGGCACTCCGACAAGTAGAAAAAGTATATTAGGTCAATTTATAATCATCAACCATTATTATTGATAAAGTTGATGAGTAACGACTTATCTATTATTTATTTTTTAATTTCTTAACTAGTGATGCAAATAAACTTGATTGGGTTTCGCGTAGTTGACCAATTTTCCCATCAAACTTAGGCGCGTCTTTTAAATCAAATAACTTTGGAACCGCAACTCGTTGTGAAGAGTAGATTCCTGTATGACCACTAAAATAGTACGCGGTATAGCAGGCAACGGCGAAGTATAAGATGTACTCTGAACCAAACAGCTCTACACCCATGATAGTACAAGCAAGCGGAGTATTAGTCGCAGCGGCAAACACAGCGATAAAACCTAACGCGGCGAACAATTCAGGTGGCGCACCTAAAGCCCAAGCTAAAGTATTACCTAAGGTTGCGCCTATGAAAAATAATGGCGTTACTTCCCCACCTTTAAAGCCTACCGATAGAGTAAGAGCGGTTAATACTAATTTAAATAACCAGCTATACCACTCAGCACCACCTTGATGGAAAGCTGAAACAATACTCACCCCACCTTCGCGATAGCTGTAGACACCTAAACCTGTATAGTCATAATTACCAATCAGCTTAGTAATTAAAATCACTAGAATACCGCCAACAAACACAATCAAATATGGATTCTTCAGAGTCAGTTTAAAAAAGTCCTTTAAAGAATGCGTAAGTTCACCAAACAGATAACCCGCTAAACCAAAGCCTACACCTGCTACTAAGATTTTAAGCAATAGCAATGGATCGACTTTCACAACATGATCGAGTAGCTGATATGACTCTAAAAAGTCAATGCGATAGTGAGTATGATGCGCTCCTAACGCCGTACAGACCACATCAGCAACGATAGCAGCAAATAGAGCAGGAACTATAGCATCATACTTTAAGCGTCCTATAGCGAGCACTTCTAGCGCGAAAATAGCACCAGTCAAAGGTGTACCAAAAATTGCACCAAAGCCCGCAGCAATACCTGAAATAAGTAGCAATCGCTTGTCTGATTCTGATAATTTAAAAATCTTAGCAAAATAATTCGAAGCGGCCCCACCAATCTGTACAGCCGTACCTTCACGACCTGCAGAGCCACCAAACAAATGGGTGATCACCGTCGTAATTAAAACCAGTGGCCCCATACGAGTAGGAATGCCAGCTCCAGGCTGATGTATTTCATCCATGATGAGGTTATTACCACCATCCGAGTTTTTGCCTAACTCTTTATATAAGTAGACAATAACAAGACCAGCAAAGGGCAATAGATAAAGAAGCCAAGTATTTGCTTCACGTGTCGCGGTCGCTTCAGACAAAATCCATAAGAAAAAAGCATTAAGCGCACCGATGACAGATGCAACAGGAATAATGATGACAATCCATCGAAGTATTTGAGCAAACAGCTTTGGGTTAGCGTTTAGTGGGTGAGACATATATCTACCTAATATAATTAATATTCATGCTAAGGATAGATATATTGAGAGCAATTGGAAACCTGCAGATAGATCTATCCTACCTAACAGGAGCCATCATCTCAAAAAAAGAATTGAGCGGTTAAAGGTGGAACCCCATCACCCGTGATCAAGATCACATTGTTATTCTATACAAAAACAATGTTTGTACAACCGTAATAACAGATATTCACTTGATATACATCAAGTTGCTCTTAAATGTCAGACCTAATTTCAACAGACGAAAAAAAACCTGACTCTTTCGAATCAGGTTTCTTAAAGTAAGTGGCGGAGTGGACGGGACTCGAACCCGCGACCCCCGGCGTGACAGGCCGGTATTCTAACCAACTGAACTACCACTCCGCAGTGTCTATTCAGTATTTCAATTCAAAGCCTGGCGATGTCCTAC
>NZ_JAKKCJ010000011.1 GCF_021726515.1 Vibrio sp. CK2-1
ATCATCAACGAGTGCCCACACAGATTGATAGGTTTAAATTGTTAAAGAGCGTTGTTCTTATTGAAAGCGCTTAGCGCGTCTCGTTGAACAGGGCGGCCATTTTAGCGATTTAAAAGCTCGTGTCAAATACTTTTTTAAAACTTTTTTCGCAAACCTTTTTGAGAAGGTTTTGACCTCTGACTCGTTGCTGCAGCTAGGCTGTGTGCTCCGTGTCAGTGAGGGCGCATTATAGAGACCTGGCTCACATTGGCAAGGGCTTTTTTCACTTTTCTTTGATTTTTTTCCATTTCGAAGAAAAAAGCACCGAAAGACATGTTTTCTGTCTATTTTGTCTGCTATTCAGTAACCTTTTTGGCAAATAGAGCAACTTTTTCCCAGTCGGTATACTCAACTTCTTTGCTTGTATCCGTCTCACCATCTGTCATAGACATAATAAAACGAATCATCACTCGATCGAACCATGAGTATCGTGGGTAATACAGTCCACCAGCGAACACACCAATATGTTTAGGTTGCCAAGGTGAGCGCTTTAAAAACTTCTGGATATAGACACTACCCTCTGGCGTATCCTTACCCGGTTTGCGAGCGGTTAAGTTAACACTATAGAAAGACGCACCCGCTGAGGTTAAATGCACTTTATGCTGCTCGATAAATTGGTACAGCTTCTTATTAAAGTGACCATAACGAATAGATGCGCCAATAATGATGTTGCGATATAAGCTCAGATCTAAATCATCAGCTTGGTGCAAATCAACCAATTCACAGCTATCGTTGCCAATCTGTTCTGCCATAAACTGTGCAATTTTATGGGTTTGCCCTTCTCGGGTTGAATACAAAATAATAGTACTTTTCACGAAAACCTAACTTTTCCAAAATGTCGGTGTAAATAAGATAAGAAGTGTGAACACCTCTAGTCGACCAAATAACATTGAAACAATAAGCACCCACTTAGCGGCATCATTAACATTAGCAAAATGTACAGATACCTCACCGAGCCCTGGCCCTAAGTTATTAAGCGTTGCAGCCACAGCGGAGAAGGCACTTAATTCATCCATGCCTGAAGCGATGAGCCCCAACATACACAATACAAACACTAATGCATACGCGGAGAAAAATCCCCATACCGCATCAACCACCCGTTGCGGCAACGCTTTACCGCCGACTTTAATAGGGAAGACTGCTTTAGGATGGACAAGACGTTTTAGTTCACGTCCTCCTTGCAGTGTGAGTAACAACACTCGAATCACTTTGAGGCCCCCCCCCGTAGAACCGGCACAACCACCTATAAAAGAAGAAAACAGCAATAGCACAGGAAGAAACAGCGGCCATTGTGAAAAACCTGTCGTAGTAAAGCCCGCAGTCGTAGAGATAGATACCGTCTGGAATAGCACCTGATCAAAGGTTTCAAATGTCGTTAAGTCATTACTGTGTAGAAGCAAAATGACAAAACATAATAAGAACAACAAAATTTGGATCGTGATAAAGGCGCGAAACTCAGGATCTCGCCAGTAATATTTAGGGTGTACGCCTCCCGAAGCAAAAGCCGCAAAGTGCAGTGAGAAGTTACACGCTGAAATGAGTAGAAAGACTACCGTGATCATATTAATCACTGGGCTATTAAAGTACCCCATACTGGCATCATGGGTAGAAAAACCACCAATGGCAATTGTCGAAAAACTATGGCAAATCGCATCAAATAAGCTCATACCCGCCAACCAAAATGCCCCAGCACACGCAATGGTAAGGCTTAAGTAAATATACCAAAGCACTTTCGCCGTTTCGGCAATTCGCGGTGTCATTTTATTATCTTTTACCGGCCCAGGGATTTCCGCTCGGTATAACTGCATGCCACCAATGCCAAGGATTGGCAAAATCGCCACCGCGAGAACAATGATCCCCATGCCACCAAACCACTGTAAAAACTGTCGGTAGAATAGTATCGCTTTAGGTAAAGCATCCAGGCCAACAATCGTCGTTGCCCCGGTGGTCGTTAATGCAGAAAAAGACTCAAAAAAAGAATCGGTCACTGAAATATTAGGATCATGAGACAACCAAAATGGCAGCGCCCCTGCACTACCGATCACCACCCAGAATAAAACCACGATTAAGAAACCATCTCGGGCTTTTAACTCTGATTTTTTATAACGGTTGGGAAACCAGCATAAGCCACCACAGAAGAACAACACAAAAAAGGTAGTCACAAAAGGCACACCGGCCCCATCGCGATAGAATAAAGCCACCAGCGCAGGTGCCAACATCGTTAGGCTAAATAGTGCCAGTAGTAAACCGACGATTCGAATAATTGAACGAAATTGCATATAGAGTAGAGAAGCTAAGCTTCCAAAGTCCTTTTAAAATGGGGATCACATGTGTTTCGGTTTAATCTCAACCTTAGCGCCAGTTTTATTGACGAGAGTCTGTGTAAACACGTCCGCCTCTCTTATATCGATCTCAACCAGTAAGTCAATGCGTTGCCCAAAATTTCCATCAAGTTGAACCGCTTGATATTGAACCATGATAGATTGCACCAAGGGCATTAAAGAGTAGTCTAACCCCAGCTGCAATTGGGTGGTGATCTTTTTCTCAATAGTTTGAACTTGCTTGAGAGCTTGCTGCACACCACCGCCATAAGCTTTCACTAATCCGCCAGTACCCAGCTTAATTCCACCAGAATAACGGGTGACAACCGCCGCCATCTCACCAATTCCAGAGCCAGATAATTGAGCTAATATCGGTTTCCCCGCCGTTCCGGAAGGTTCACCATCATCACTAAACCCCCACAGTAACGAATCTTCTGGCCTACCGGCGACAAAGCCCCAGCAATTATGCCGAGCAGAAGCATGCTGCGTTTTTATCTCATCAACAAAGGCTTTCGCGCTTTCTATAGTCGGAGTGTGCGCAATATGAGTAATGAAAAGGCTCTTCTTAATTTCCTCTTCAAATATCACCCTATCAATAGGGATTAAATATGGCTGCTCATTCATAACACACGACCTCAAAAATAAAGTGCCTCAGTTTAACACGTCATTTAACGGTTGATGGTCCACAAAATGACCTTGCGCACAAATTTCAAACAATTGTTTGAATTGTTATTGAAGTTAACAATTACACGATCAAGACTGTAACAACCTGGTCAAACCAGAGAAAAACGATAATAAGTTGCTCTACAACAATACCGTTTGTTCGTCATGGAGATAGACAATGATTTACCAACATACGTCCCTACACGTAAAAGAATTACAAGATGGTATCGCTCAGCTGACTTTCAGTGCTGAAGGGTCCGTCAACACTCTCAACTCAAAAACACTCACCGCCCTAGATGAAGCGATTGACGCCATCAAAGCGCAACCGGGCATCACCGGATTAATTCTGAGCTCAGATAAAAACGCCTTCATTGTAGGTGCAGATATAAAAGAATTCCTCGGCCTATTCGCTAAACCCGCAGAAGAACTCGATCACTGGGTCAAATACGCCAATGATATTTTCTGCAAGCTAGAAGACCTACCATTCCCGACCCTATCGGTTATTCGCGGCTTTGCGCTGGGCGGTGGTTGTGAACTGATTCTTTCTTCTGACTTACGCATTGGTGATAACACTGCGGTTATCGGCCTACCAGAAACCAAGCTTGGCATCATCCCGGGGTTCGGCGGTACGGTTCGTCTACCTCGCGTTATCGGGGCAGATAATGCCATGGAAATGATCGCCACCGCGAAACAACAAAAAGCCAATGAAGCAATCAAGCTTGGTCTTCTCGATGCGATTGTAGATAGCGAGCAACTAGAAGCCTCTGCTATCACAACATTAAAGCAAGCTATCGACGGAAAAATTGACTGGCAAGCGCGTCGTCAACAAAAAACCTCCGCGCTATCTTTAAGTAAAATAGAAGCCTTGATGAGCTTTACCATGGCCAAAGGCATGATTTCAGCCAAAGCGGGCCCACACTATCCAGCGCCGATTGCTTCAGTGAAAGCGATAGAGGAAGCATCAACGTTAAGCCGTGATGAGGCTTTAGATATTGAACGTAAATACTTCGTCAAAATGGCGAAAACGGAAGTGGCTCAATCTCTGATTGGATTATTCCTTAACGATCAATACATCAAAGGCATCGCTAAAAAAGCAGGCAAAAACTCACAGAAGACGGAACGTGCTGCGGTACTTGGTGCTGGCATCATGGGGGGCGGCATTGCTTACCAGTCCGCATCGAAAGGCGTGCCAGTATTAATGAAAGATATCGCGCAAGCTTCTCTTGATTTAGGTATGACCGAGGCTTCCAAATTACTCAACAAACAATTGGAACGTGGAAAAATTGATGGCTTCAAACTATCAAAGATTCTCGGTTCGATTACGCCCAGCCTACACTACGCGGGTATTGAACAAGCCGATATCGTAGTAGAAGCCGTAGTTGAAAATCCAAAAGTAAAAGCGGCGGTATTAGCGGAAGTAGAGCAACACGCGAAAGAAGACGCCATCATTGCCTCTAATACCTCAACCATTCCCATCAACCAGCTTGCGAAAGCAGTAAAACGCCCAGAAAACTTCTGTGGTATGCACTTCTTTAACCCAGTACATCGCATGCCGTTGGTTGAAATTATTCGTGGTGAGCACACGTCTGAAGACACTATCAATAAAGTCGTCGCCTATGCTGCGCAAATGGGTAAATCACCGATTGTAGTTAATGACTGCCCAGGGTTCTTCGTTAACCGTGTTCTATTCCCTTACTTTGGTGGCTTTAGTCTGTTAATGCGTGATGGCGCGGGTTTCACACAAATCGATAAAGTGATGGAGCGTAAATTCGGTTGGCCAATGGGCCCTGCTTATTTGCTTGATGTCGTGGGTATCGATACGGCACACCATGCACAATCGGTGATGGCAGAAGGTTTCCCTGAGCGCATGGGTAAAGAAGGCCGAGATGCGATTGATGCACTATTTGAAGCCGATAAATATGGCCAGAAAAATGGTAGTGGTTTTTATACTTATAGCGTTGACCGCAAAGGCAAGCCGAAGAAAACCTTTGAGAAAGATGTCCTAGCGCTATTTGAAGGCATCACAGCGACTAAGAAAGACTTTTCAGATGAAGAGATCATCAACCGAACTATGATTCCAATGATCAATGAAGTCGTACTCTGTCTTGAAGAAGGCATTATCGCCTCACCACAAGAAGCGGATATGGCACTGATCTATGGTTTAGGCTTCCCTCCATTCCGTGGTGGGGTATTCCGCTATCTAGATAGTGTTGGACTACAAAATTATATCCAAGCAGCGTCTCAATATTCTGACTTAAGCCCAATGTATCGTGTACCGCAACTACTATTGGATATGGCAGAAAAAGGCGATACTTTTTACGCTAGTCAAACCGCTGCTGTTTAACGACTTTGGATAAGGAAAATCAAAATGAATAATGTAGTTATTGTCGATTGTATTCGTACTCCTATGGGTCGTTCAAAAGCCGGTGCATTCCGTCATGTCCGTGCTGAAGATCTATCGGCTCACCTGATGAAAGGGATCTTAAAACGTAACCCTCAGGTAGATCCTACTCAAATTGAAGATGTCTATTGGGGTTGTGTGCAACAAACTTTAGAGCAAGGCTTTAACATTGCACGTAATGCAGCGTTACTTGCTGGCGTACCTAAAAATGTCGGTGCGGTAACAGTCAACCGCCTATGTGGCTCGTCAATGCAAGCACTACACGATGCTTCACGTGCCATCATGGTCGGTGATGCCGATATTTGCTTAATTGGTGGTGTTGAACACATGGGCCACGTGCCGATGAACCATGGCGTGGATTTCCACCCAGGCTTGGCAAAAAATGTCGCCAAAGCTGCCGGTATGATGGGGTTAACCGCTGAAATGCTAGGTAAAGTTCATGGTATTAGCCGTGAAGCGCAAGATGAATTTGCCGCTCGCTCTCACCGTCGTGCACACGCTGCAACGTTAGAGGGTCGTTTTAAAAATGAAATCCTGCCAACTGAAGGTCATACGGAAGATGGAACGTTAAAGCTATACGACTATGATGAAGTGATTCGCCCAGAAACTACCGTCGAAACACTATCTCAACTGCGCCCTGTGTTTGATCCTGCCAATGGAACAGTCACGGCGGGCACGTCTTCTGCACTATCGGATGGTGCGTCAGCCATGCTAGTGATGAGCGAAAGTAAAGCGAAAGAGCTAGGTTTACCGATCCGCGCACGCATTCGCTCAATGGCGGTAGCGGGTTGCGATCCTTCGACCATGGGTTATGGCCCGGTTCCAGCGACACAAAAAGCTTTGAAGCGTGCCGGTTTATCGATTGAAGATATGGGTATGATCGAGCTCAATGAAGCGTTTGCCGCGCAAGCACTACCATGCGCTAAAGATCTTGGCTTATTGGATGTGATGGAAGAAAAAGTAAACTTAAATGGTGGCGCGATTGCACTGGGTCACCCACTCGGTTGCTCAGGCTCTCGTATTTCAACTACCTTAATTAACTTGATGGAAGCCAAGGATGTTCAATTTGGTCTTGCCACCATGTGTATCGGGCTTGGCCAAGGTATTGCCACCGTCTTCGAACGCGTCGATAACTAGATCATCTTAGTATCAACGAAAACAACAAGGGCCACTCAAGTCGAGTGGCCCTTATCTTTTCTATACATTTTAGAGCGAAACACTATTTCACATGCATTTCGCTGCTAGAGCAATTGGTTGTCGTACTACGATATGGCACCACATAGCTATCACCACTATCAGGGTGAATAATCTGATAATACTGAGGTAAGTTGAAATTACACTTCGATTCCGATTCAAGCCCTTGGGTATTATTGGTATAAAAACGATTGACCGTTCTCACCATATCATCACGGTTACCATCAAACTGTCGATACACTTCAACCCGGTTACTTTCATCTAATACATAGATATTAAAACCGTCATCATCGCCTTCAAAGAAAAACTGAATTAATCCTTCACTGGCGTAGGCATCAACCACATCTGGTGGTGGCAATTCCTGACTTTTACCCACTTTAAGTAATGGCGAACCTTGCAGCTTATTAGTCGAAATACTGCTATAGAAATCAATCGAGTTTTCTAGCTTCATCACCGATACACCGCGACGTTCAAAGAACAAACCGTACATTTGATCTGCCACTTTCAATACTTTAAAGCGGCGGCGTTTTTCATTTTCGACCGGTTTTAAACGTAACTCGATACATTCCGCCAGCAGTTGATACACCATATTACGCATAACGCCGCGCAGGTTTTCACTATAACAAAAAACATCAACCGATTCCGGCGGCAGTGCATCTTGGTGCATTTTGCCTAGAATGGTTTTTAACGCATCAATAATCGCAGTTTCACCGGAGAAATGCAGAGTACGGACTTCATGCCAAGAGTTACGATAAACCAAATCAACACTAGAAACTAAGCATTGCTGCTCCGCAGAAAAACTAAATACATCGACATGATTTTTTAATTCATTCTTAAGCTGATTCGGCTTTAACTTAGCCGTAGGATCGCTTTCTAAATTGATAAAAATCGATAACTGACTCACTTCACAAGGGCTAGCTAAAGCTTGCATGGTTGGTTGGCGCTTACGCAATGAAAAAGTATTACGCAAGTCACTAACCATTTGATAGAGCTTATCGATATCAATATCTGCGTGGCGAACAACCGCTTCAAGGTGAGTACCTTCGGTAATTAAGCCATTGAAGAATGCCCAAGCCACCAATTTACTTAAATATTGGTTATGCTCTAGCGGCGCTCTCCCTAAAATTTGATAAGGATCGAGTGATTGTTTATACAAATACCAACCGGCTTTGTTTACTCGCTCTTCAGGAACCTGAATAAAAGTTAAATTGGGTTCATGTAGATCGGGAGAAATTTGAGTATTGAGTAGCGTCACTTTACCCGGCAGAGTTTCAAAAGCGGCGTAAAGTTTTCTTGCTAAGATGCTAATGTCTTGTGGGCTGATCGCAGACGTGATGTCATGGCGACGAGCAAATTGAATCAGATTGCGGTAGCTCAACATTAATGCATCAAGCAATTCATGATGCACTTTTTTCACTTGTTCAACTTTCCAATGGCGACGGTTATCAAGCTCCTCGATTAACTCATTACTCCAACCCCACTTCGCAACAAGATCTTGTAAAGCTGAATGACGCCAAGCAACAAAATTCACTCCCGGTTCACGGGATAGTTTTTCGTGAGTTTTAAGATAAAAACAACGTCTTACCAATTCTAAACGGCGCTTATCACCAATTCTTTCTAGGTACTGAGTCACTTTTTCCAGCATCAGATAATAGCTATCCATACCGTATTCTTTCTGCTCATGGGCAAAAAAACGACGCTTAGTATCAACACTTAATAATTGAGGATGCGGGTATTCCCATGAATACGACTCAAGCAAGATCGCTTTTAGAACCGATTTATATGGCGAATCGATACTTTTATACAGTTGCCATAAATTAGAGCCAAAGTACTCTTCTGCTGGAATATGATGCAGTTGACCAAAGTCTATCCACTGCGAGCAATCAATATGGCCACTACTACAAATTTTTTGTACGTATTCGTCATAGCACTCTTCCATCTCTGGAGGCACGATTTGCCATAACAAACGCTGCCCAGCGATACGTACGGCTGAACGGTAGAATTCATCGAGTAATAATAAATGCTGAGAAGAGCCACAGTTATCACCGGTCATTTCTTCTGACTGGTTGGTCCGAAAACGAGTCTCATCCATTAAGAAAAAGTTCGCTTCCACTCCTAGGCTTTGTGCCCATTCAGTCACTAATAAGCATTTATTGATTAATTTAGTTCGCTCATCCAGCCCCATAGTCGGTGAAATACACACCCATATGTCCAAATCACTCGATGAGCTCTGCCCAACAGAGGATGTACTGCCCATAGTATAAAGAGCGAGAATATCGGCAGAATCCGAAGAAGGCTGAACTAGGGTGGATAAATCGAGGTTTTCATCAAAGTCAAATTCTTGCAGGGCTTGAAGTTGAGAATGGCTGAGAGAGAAGTCACACACACCACAAGGGGTAAGCTCTGAACTAAAGCCAGGAAGGCCAGGGTGATTAAAATGCAATAAAACGGGAATAAGATGAAAAACTTGCTGGCTTTGCTTATCCATAATAGACAGTGCTCGCTCAACCCTTTGCTGGTTCAGCTTATCTAATCTATCTATTAATATAGTGGTATATGCTTGCAAGATTACATCCTAACGACACAGAAATAAAACGATGACACCTAAATCAATACAGGGCTAAAAACGTGATCAATTTAACACTTTTTTGGCGCTGGGTAAACATTATACAATCTGATGACATATACCACTTTAGTCCTGTATCAGCCAATTCAAATTATTATCTCATTTCCCAAAAATAACGGCTACGAAAGTAAGTTTTTAATACAATGAATGGTAGGATTAGGGATAAATATTAAGAAATAAAAGGTCACTTTATGTCAACCACACCCATTCGTATCGCTACTCGTAAAAGCCCTTTAGCTCTTTGGCAAGCTTATTTCGTGAAAGACGCCTTGCAACAAGCGCACCCAGGACTAGAAGTCGAGCTTGTTACCATGGTGACCAAAGGCGATATTATTTTAGATACACCGCTAGCAAAAGTGGGTGGTAAAGGGCTTTTTGTTAAAGAACTAGAAGTCGCCATGCTAGAAGGACGAGCTGACCTTGCGGTTCATTCAATGAAAGATGTACCGGTTGATTTCCCAGAAGGCTTAGGTCTAGTGACGATTTGTGAACGTGGCGATCCACGCGATGCCTTTGTTTCTAATCACTATCAAAACGTTGATGACCTACCCCAAGGCTCAGTAGTCGGCACATGCAGTTTACGTCGTCAGTGCCAGCTAAAAGAACGTCGCCCAGATCTTATTATTAAAGATTTACGCGGTAATGTAGGTACACGTTTAGGTAAATTGGACGCCGGTGAATTCGATGCCATTGTTCTAGCGGCTGCAGGCCTAAAGCGTCTAAACCTTGAAGAGCGTATCCGTAGTTTTATTGAACCGGAAGAGTCACTACCTGCGGTAGGCCAAGGTGCGGTTGGTATTGAATGTCGACTCAATGATGATCGCTTAATCGAATTACTTGCTCCACTTAACGATGTAGATACGACTGATCGCGTGTTATGTGAACGAGCAATGAACCTAACACTACAAGGTGGCTGCCAAGTTCCTATCGGCAGTTACTCGTTGCTAGATGGTGACCAAATTTGGCTTCGAGGCTTGGTCGGAGAGCCAGATGGTAGCTTAATCGTACGTGGCGAGATCAAAGGTCATAGACAAGACGCAGAAAAACTAGGAATTCAACTGGCAAACCAACTATTAAATGATGGAGCCAAAGAGATCCTAGAAAAACTCTACTCTGATCACGATTAATGAGCACGGTTTTAGTCACTCGTCCAGGGCAGGATGGTGAGGCGCTATGTTTAAGTTTGCAACAACGGCAAATTAACAGCCTTCACCACCCCCTAATCAAACTGACACAGGGCCGAGACTGCGCATCACTAATCGATGATCTTTCTCGGTCAGATATTGTGATTGCCGTTAGCCAGTATGCTGTGCTTTGGGCGCAATACACTCTTCAACTCACTCAACAAAAATTTCCTACCACGCCACTTTATTTTGCTATCGGCAATAAAACGGCAGAATGCCTGCAACGATATGCTCAGTCACTCGTCATTTCCCCTCAAATAAGTGACAGCGAACACTTACTGGACTTACCAGCTTTGAAGTTAGTGAAAAACAAGCGTATTTTGATACTACGAGGCAATGGCGGTAGAGAGTTAATACAACAAACATTGCAACAACGTGGCGCAGAGGTTTATTACAATGAAATATATCGTAGAGAGTCATTGCCAATAGACGGTGTAAACCAATGGAAGCAATGGAAAATGCAAGCCGTTTCTCACTTAGTTATCACCAGTGGTGAGCAACTTGCATTTTTTATGTCACAAGTACCAAAGCAATATTTACCTTGGGTAATCCAATTGAAGCTTTACGTTCCTAGCTTACGAATTCAACAACAAGCAAAAGAACTCGGTTTTTCACATATAATCAATACAGGAAGCGCTGCTAACCCTGTTTTATTGGATTGCCTCAGTAAGACATTTACCACAGGACAGAAACATGACAGATAATCATAATAATACCAATGACACCACGGCTGAGGTAAGTGCTTCGACTCAAGTTAAGCCGAACAAAAATAAAGGCCAAAAGCGCGCAACCGCGGCCATTATCCTGGCGGTATTACTTACGGGCTCAGTGATCGCTTTCGAAGCCTATCAATACACCCAAAGCCAACAAACCATCAATCAACTAAAAGCTCAAGTTAATCAATTAAATAGCCATCTCAATCAACAATTAGAAACCAATCAAGCAACCATTAAAAAGCAAGCGACAACGTTGCAGCACAAACTTGAAACTCAAGCCGAACAACAAGGCAAAAGTATCAAAAGTCTACAGCTAGCCATCACGGATATCAAAGGCCGCAGCCCTAACGATTGGCTACTCGCAGAGGCGGACTATTTAGTCAAAATGGCTGGGCGTAAGTTATTTTTAGAGCATGATGTTGAGTCTGCAACCCAATTAATGATTTCAGCCGACCAAAGAATTGCGGCGCTCAATGACCCTAGTCTGGTTACTTTACGAGAAGCAATGACCGATGATATTACTCAGTTAAAATCATTGCCGGTTATCGATCAAGAAGGGTTAATCCTCAAGCTAATCAGCCTACAAAAAGAAGTCGATCAACTACCTTTAGCAAATGCTTTGCTACCTAAAGAAGAAAAGCATCACCAAGAAGTGGTATCTGAGGATATTAATGATTGGCAAACCAATTTAATGACATCATTAAAAGACTTTGCTGGCCACTTTATTACCTTTAGAACCCGAGAAGGTAACACCACGCCACTCCTATCTCCCACTCAACATTTCTACTTAAAAGAAAATGTAAAAGCGAAATTAGAAACCGCAATTAAAGGAGTGTACGCGGAAAATAACGATATTTATCAAACATCGCTCAATGTTGCTCAAGAGTGGTCGAGTAAATTTTTCAATCAACAGTCCATCAAAGTAAAAGAGTTTGAGAAAGAAATCAGCCAGCTACAAGAAAAAGATATTACTGTCGATTACCCAATCAAGCTTAAAGCTCAACAACCTCTAACCGATCTGATCTCTGAACGTTTACGTCGCTCAGTTTCAACAGTTGGACAAGGAGATAAATAATGTTTCGTATTGTTTTTCTCTTAATCGTTTTAGGTTTAGGGCTTTTCGCTGGAACCTTGTTCTCCGATCAGCAAGGTTACGTTTTAATTTCGTTTGCCAATACCACAACTGAAATGAGCGTGACAACACTCGTCATCTTTGTGATTGCCGCACTCGCCGCGCTATTTTTGCTAGAGTTCATCATCAAACGAAGCTTACGAGCAACCAGCGCCACTTGGAACTGGTTTAGCATTCGCAAGCTAAAACGAGCCCGTCGCTATACCAATGAAGGTATCATTAAGCTACTAGAAGGCGATTGGAAAGCAGCAGAAAAGAAAGTCACTCGTTGGGCAAACCATCATGATATGCCATTGCTTTGCTACTTGATCGCATCAGAAGCGGCGCAAGGAATGGGTGATGACTCAAAAAGAGAAAAGTACCTAGCTTTAGCTGAGCAACAAAAAGGGCATTCTCTCGCTGTTGAAATGACTAAGATTCGTCAAATGGTTCGTAATCAACAATATGCTGATGCTCATAGTCAGCTTGAACATTTAAAAGGTCGTTATCCAAATAACACCATAGTACTTAATCTACTCAAGAAAACTTATATTGGATTAGAGCTATGGGGAGCGTTAGATGAATTACTACCGCGCTTAAAGAAAAGTAAGCTGATTTCAGATGAAGAATATCATCAGCTTTTTTATCAAGCTCAACTGGGTAAAATGAAAGAAATCGGCTCTCAACAAGGCGTTGAAGGACTATTGTCTTATTGGGCTCATCTTCCTAAAAAGCTCAAGCAAGACGACAGCGTAGTCCAACTAATGGTTGAACAACTGATCTTACATAATGGCGACTCAGAAGCTTATATCATTTTACGTGATTCAATAAAGCAGACTCCATCAAATAAACTATTGCCGTTAATCACGCAAGTTGATTTACCCGATACCCACCCAGCAGTAGTGATGCTTGAAGGACTTGTGAAAAAACAACCTAACAACCCGGAAATAAATAGCACATTAGGTCAGTTGTATTTACGAGAGCAAAGATGGCAGGAAGCACAACACGCATTTGAAGCAGCTCTTCAGCAAAGAGTCAGCATATCTGACTACTCTTATCTAGCAGATGCATTGGAGCAACAAAACATGAAACAAGCTGCAGGTGAGGTATCTCGTAAAGCATTATCTTTAATAGATAAAACTTAAATCACCCAAGCCTAAGCACACTAAAGCCAACACTTTTAATTCGGTGTTGGCTTTTTTATTCTCCGAATATTCCTCCCAAAGAAGTCGTTTCAATACTCCAAACCAACGCTTTAATACCAAGCTCAATAACTGCAAGTATAATAACCAAATAAGCCGAAGCAAAGACCATCCTTACAAACTCAGGTGATCATTTACTTATTACACTGAATATAAAGTCGACGGGTATAAGAATACCGACCAACTGTCATTTTAAGTGGAAGATTAAGGAGATTTTCATAATAAAGGGAAAGAGGATAAGAAGGTAGTGTGAAGCTTCTGTTCCATTACTAGAATACATCCAGATACAACCTAGTGATGGCTTTCATTTCGCCGCTCAATTCTATAATCACAGATAGCAAAAAGCCCGCTAGATAACTAGCGGGCTTTTTTAATAGTGGCGGAGGGATAGGGATTTGAACCCTAGAAGAGCTATTAACCCTTGCCGGTTTTCAAGACCGGTGCTTTCGACCACTCAGCCATCCCTCCACAAATTGTCATTAATGGTAAACCAATAATGTTCGACTTTTCAGTCTTAATTTAAAGCCTGGCAATGTCCTACTCTCACATGGGGAAACCCCACACTACCATCGGCGCTACTTCGTTTCACTTCTGAGTTCGGCATGGAATCAGGTGGGTCCAAAGCGCTATGGTCGCCAAGCAAATTCTTTTGTTAATGCATCCGTAGGATGCCTTAACTTAATTCGGAAAGCTGTTCGTTCTCACACTCATTCAAGTGTCAATATGTATTCTTCTATTCAGTCCAACCAAAACCCTTTAGGTGTTGTATGGTTAAGCCTCACGGGCAATTAGTATTGGTTAGCTCAACGCCTCGCAGCGCTTACACACCCAACCTATCAACGTCG
>NZ_JAKKCJ010000012.1 GCF_021726515.1 Vibrio sp. CK2-1
GGGTTCGCCATTCTTGGTTAGTGCGTCGTTTGGCCATTTCAAATCTCCTTTGCTGCTTTGGGTTGGAGGTTTGATCTTATTATTCGGGCTAGACGATTAGAATGCGGGGTTTATGATGCGCTTACAAACAACAGATTAAGAAACAATAACAAACGTCAAACTGAAGAGAATCGCCAAAAATTAAAAACTATTGGTGACAAAGCCAAAAAACAATTAGACAAAACGCGACTGACACATGAAGAGTTAGACAAAGCTATTGAACGCAATAAAAAGGAGCTCGACTAATTCAAAGCCCCTTGTTGTCGATACACTTTCATATCAATCGACAACAGGTACACTTTTAGCAAAGCACAGTGATCTACTGCACACTATATGCATTAGATAAACTGAGCCAAATAACTCAGTATAGAAATGTTACGAGGTCAACTGTAACGCATTAATGTACTAGTACACATTAATGGGGCTCTTTCGAGATTAAAAGTGCCAACTGTACGATGATTGAAATATTATAATTTGATTGCCACAGCAGTTCCCGTGGCGCTGACGCATATCATATTCACATTTTTTCCAGATATATCATTAACAGAATAACTAATGCCAATAACAGCATTTGCCCCTTTTCTAAATGCTTGTTGCTTTAACTCATCAGTAACGGCTGTTCGACCGTTTCTAATTATATCCTCAATGGATTTGGATCGACCTCCAAAAACATCCCTAAAACCAACAAATATGTCCTTCACAACATTTACACCATAGACACAATCAGCGTAAACAACGCCATAGCGTTCAATAACGTCCATATCAACTAAGTTAGTTTCAGTCGTCAATAATATAGGGGCTGTAATATTGTCTTGAATAGATTCGCTCTCAGCAATGGTTACATCATTCATGAAATTATCAATAGCTTGTTTTTCATTCTCAGCATTAATCTCAACATCCTGTTCGACAAATCCAAGCTTTATCAGCTTATCAATTCCTTTGTTAGCAGCAAATGTACCTAATTCAATCGCTGCAATCTCATCACCTTTAAGCAATATTGCGTATTTTTCCATACTTTCAGACTCTCAATATTATTTGGCTATTTGTCTAAGTCACTGGACATCGTGATAGATTACTAAAATTCGATATGATTGATACTACGAATGTCACAATATTAAAGTTGCTGACTTGGAATGGGCATAAGCATAACTTTCGTCATATGAATAATATTTGTGCAAATTAGTACTGATTGAAAATGCGAAATTGTTCGACGCACCTAATAATTGGCGCCCCACTTAACCAACAAAGCGCGCTAAACCTAAAACCAAAAATGCTAAGCCCCCAACGCCCAATTTATTTTTTGTTATAAAAAATCAGCTGTCAGTGATCAATTTCTCTATACGTTCTTGAACTTTAACCATTTCATGGTGAAGCTGAATACGTTCCATGTTTTTTTGTCGCTGATGCTCTGGATTTTGAGAAGCATAATAATCATACATTTTTTCTTTATTTTTTAACGAGTCTAATAAAGCTGAATTAGCATTAATTTTTGCCGACAGCTCTAATGATTTCGCTTGTCTAGATAATGCTAATTCTGATTTTTCTTGAGCTTCAGCTGATTTTTTTAATTCATTTCTGGTTAGTGATAATTCTTCTCGTTGCAATGAAAGTTCTTTTCTCTGTAAGAGAATTGCGTAAATCACACCGAGAAAAGCGAAACCAGAAAAGAGAGCATTTACAGCCCCAAACATATCGCCAAATGTACCTCTTACATCGTTAGGAAAATCGATAAGAAGGTAATAGTTTATTCCCCAAAGGGAAACAATGATTAAAGCACTAATAGAGAATACAATATTTTGCTTCATCATAATGGGATAACACCTTTTTTTATAACGCCCCAAGCAGGAGCCAGCTTAAAATTTGACCTGTTAGGCATTCGTTCTAATGTCATCCCAGAGTGCTTTAGCTACTTCCTTCATTGCACCAATAACTTCAAGCAAATACTCATGTAAGCCCTGCTCACTTTAGGGTGAGTAATCTACAAATACCAGCATGATAACCGACGAAAGTGCTTGCTTGAGCAATGCGTTAACACTATCTCTTTTTAAAGACAAAATGCCCAAAATAAATGGGTAGATTTTTTTACGCTCTACTTGACAGTGGGAGTCATACCAACGCCGTGCTCAACGGTAGTTTATAAGTATGCTGCCGTAGTTATTACTAAATTTTTGTCTGCTGCACTACATGTTAACGTCATTGCAGCGTCATTTGTCCATACTTTTTCTATGCGAAGAACATTTGTGCTTACAACTGTTTGAGTTGGATAATTAGCTTTTATAGAGTCAACAATAGAATCAACTTTGCTTATACATGACACATAATCAAGGTTTAGTGTTTTGGATGATACAGAACCTTGTTTTGGATAAGAGCCGCTTTGTACCATTCCTTTAAGCTGAGCTGGTGTATATGTTTTTTGCGCGCTGGCAGATGCACTGAATATTCCAAATGACATAAAAATCGCAATTACACCCAACTTTTTTAATTTCATTATTCTTTCCTCGTATTAGCCTAACAATTTAATAGACGGAAAAAATCCGTATAGTCTTTCCGTCTATCTTCTCAGTCACTTTTTGTAACAGCAAGCTAAATAACTAAATGTATTCATAAAGTAAGATTTATCTCATACTCATTCAGCATAAAGTGCGGAAATAATCCGTATAGTTCACCAAAGCCACTCGAGATAAAGAGCTGTGTATTTAACAAGCCCCTAAAACAAACCGAAAATCGGAGCTATCTCTCTGATTCATGCATGCCTAGCTTTCTAACTAAAAATCCAATTATTTTAATTTCAAGCTATGCAGGATTAGCAATATGTAGCATGAGGAAATATATGGAAAAAGAAAATCATTGTAGTCGTTGCAAGGTTACTGCCTAACGCATTTTGGGGCAAAAACCATTCCCCTTAACACCTAACCACCGGTAAATCCCCCCATCTCGTCGTATATTGAGGTGTTAACCTGTCACGCCTCATTGCCCATTTTTGCTCGATACCTTGCGCCGCTAAAAACACACTATCACTGCCATAACGTTGGTTTAGGCCATCTAATACTTTCATCAGTCTTGGGTCGTCCGGTTCTGGGTTTAACCAATCCATTTGAGTATGCTGACCTTCTACTAAATCAATCAAGCCAACCCCTATTTTGTAATAGCGAACATCAGGCTTAAACATTTGTTCCACCATTGCCATCACCGTTTTTGTGAGTACCGTAGTATCAGAAGTTGGATAGGCAAAACGGTGTATGCACTTATCATTAACGGGATAGGCATCATAAGGCGAACTCGCCGCAAAACACATCAGCACTTGGCAAAGCGATTGTTGTTGCCTTGCTTTGTAAGAAGCAATGGCAACATGCTTACTCAATGCTTGTTGCAATGATGGTAAATCAATAATTCGCTTCCCCACACTGCGGGTTGAGAAGATCTGCTTCTTATCGGCTTTGGCTTCATCCCACGTTTTACAAGGTTGGCCATTCAACTCTCGCACCGTTCGTTCCACTTCCACACTAAACTGACGCTGTGCTGCTTTTGGATCTAAACACGCTAAATCATACGCCGTTTTAATGCCCATAATAGAAAGCTTAGCTGTGAGCTTTCGGCCTATTCCCCATACCTCGGAGGCCGGCAGTAACTTCAACACATCGACGCGTTCTTTCTCCGTATCAAGCACACAGACCCCATGATAGCCTTGGATTTTCTTTGCGGCATGGTTCGCTATTTTAGCCAGTGTTAATGTTTTTCCCATTCCAACACACACCGGTAAACGACATTCCTTCCACACCGCACGACGAATAAGACCACCATGTTCCTTTAAACAAGGTAAAGCTTTGGAACAATGCTTAAATGACAGGAACGATTCATCAATAGAATAGATATGTTGATGAGGGGCAAAGCGCCCTATCACCGCCATCATTTTGGCCGATAAATCCGCATACAACTCATAGTTAGACGACAGCGCGATCACGCCCAGCTTTTCACATTGAGCCTGTACTTTAAAAAATGGCGCAAACTTAGGGATACCCAGCTCTTTAGCTTGACGATTAGCCGCCACAATACAGCCATCATTATTCGATAACACCACCAACGGCTTGCCACGTAGATCCGGGCGAAACACCTGCTCCGCACTGCAATAAAAAGAATTGGCATCGACTAAGGCAAACATAGGCTAGTTCGCAAACAAATAACTTGGCCGGTGACAGCGTATAGAGCGAACAACAACCCCCTCAATAGAAAACTGATCATAATCGTAGATAGAAACGGGTTGAATCTGTTCGTTTGCTGACAGTAACAAGCGGTTTTTTATATCAAGGATCTTACAAACAAACTCACCATTGAAGTTCGCCACAATAATGTCAAGATTCTTAGAGGTCTCATGGCGGTCAACAATCAAAATATCTTGGTTAAAGATGCCGACGTTCTGCATCGAATCGCCACAGGCTTTGCATAAGAAAGTCGAACTCGGGTGCTCAACCAACAAATCATCGAGCGATAAGCTCAGTTGAGAATATTCGGCAGCAGGTGACTCAAAACCGGTAATGCCGGCTCCAGCAGAAATGGGGATAACTTTCATAGCAAACACCTAAAAATAACACTGTACAAAAACACAGTGTTATTTTTAAGGATATTGATAGAAAAGGCAAGAAGATAAAGTGGATTAACCACCACTACACGACCACCGCTGTGCTGGTAATTAAGTAAAGCCAAACTCATGTTGAGGCATAGGTATGTTAGTCATGCTCGGCACTGACACATCTCTGGACATAAGCGTGTTAGCGACCTTTCTAATTTAGGAATCAATTGATTATCTCAGGTATGGTAATCCTATTCTTTATTGGTTAAATTGAGTGAACGACTACAGGGAAATTCGATAGCATTTTTAATCTTCCCTCATAACTCTAGCGAGACCTTCATCGAAGTCTCTTGAACAATCAGGACAAAAAGTCTCCTCGAAATCAGCTCGCCATATGATATCTTCCGAAAAATGACCACAGAAGCTTGCTGTGTGAGCATCAACATACTGTTTCCATTCAAATAGTTCTTGCAGATGTTTCTCTATCGCCTCAACATTAATCTGTAGAGATGACAGGTACGCTTTATACTCTCTCAAGGACTCAATGTACTCGTCATAGCCTTTTAAGAATTCTTCGATCTCGTCTTGATCGTAGACTGCCATTCTTTCCGTAATCTTATCTTTAAAATCAGAATGTTCTATATGTTGGGTGTAGTCTTTGTATTGTGTCCAAGAATCAACGAATCGTATCTTTTCAGCATGATCACCAAGAATGAGCTTGAGTTCTATCTGTTCTTCTTTAGGGCAGCAGATCACTTCAATCGCTTTGTGATCAAAGTAGAAACCAGTCTCATCTACATAGCGCCACTCTCGTTCCCATGTAAAGCCTTGCTTTGGTGATGTTTCGCCAAGCGGGTGCGCTAGAGCTTTAAGTGAATTTAGAAGGGACTCTGTGTCTTCAGACTGAGTGGATTCGGACATGGCAAACAACTGACCCAATAGGTCATTGTCTAGATAAATGGTCGGTCGTACTTTACTTTCAACCATATAGGTTTTACTAAATCCAACCCCATACTCCATTTTTTCGTCATCTCGACGCTTTGATATAGCAACAAATGCACCAAGGGCAAAGATAGGAGTCTCTGTAAAGCAGGCAATCTTATGCTTAAAAGAGTCTGTCTTGGAGCCATTTGGCACTTGAGATCGGATCAGTCCTTCGCCCTTGCACCTCCCACCTTTTAGAATACTTTTAATTGCATCTCTTCCAGTCATGTGTATCAGAAAGTTAGACATGTCAGGTTTTAGTTTTGGTTCTATTTCGAATGCTTTCATGTAGGTGAGACCTGCAAAGGTTATAGCTTTGGTAGCGGATTCTAAAAAACTGCTGTGAAATTTAATGCGCTCTAAATATTGGTCTGAAAGACTACATTCTCAAAGTTATGGTACATACCCTTTTTAATTCCATACTTTTCAAACACGTAACTTTGTATGTCTTGCATTTGATTACGGTTTATCTCACAGTCAGCAATATAAATATGGCCTTGGGCTTCCATTTCAATTGGGTCAATTACAGGTATGTGCCTACCGCACTGCTCTAGGAACTTGGAGTGCTTAAGAAGTGAATAATTTATGGATTGATCATTCAGAATAAACTGAGTTTGACCAGAATAAACATTAACAATGAATGCTCCATCAAGTGAGTTTCTAAAACGAAAAAACTGACTCTCTGTAAAGTAGTAACAATTTTTCGCCTGATCTGATTTGCTTGCGAAGTCTATAATTGGCATACAGCCGTAAAATGTCGAGATGAACTGTTTAACCTGTGTAGATGCTGTTACACCGCTAGCTATTACAAATAAAAAGCAGAATTGGCTCTCTGTAGCATCTTTTTGTTTTTTAAGCTGACTGTTACCCTCACTGATAATATTCGCGATTTTTCCAGTGTATCCCGTCAACTCACCATGTTGAAACACATCCCCCTTATCTAAAGCTTGGTTCTGTTCAAGTTGTAGTTCTTTTGAATCAAACTTGGCTTTAAGCTCTATCAAAACCCGTTCAAAGCTATCGATAAGAAAGTCTGGTGTTTTTTCACTTGATTCAGGGATTTTTTTGATAGACATAGACAGTCTTTCAAAAAATTCAATTACCTCTTTTTCATAGTTCTCGTTTTTCATTATACCTTCCAACGTTGTTCTAACGCTTAATCATTGAATAAGGCAACCTTAAGCACAAAAAATATTGTATCGTTAATGTGCTGTTTGTCGCTATCCTTATGAAGCTACTTGGTATGTAGTTAAGTGAACATAGGGTGACAGGGCACCTGCCATGCAGCTCACCCCAATAGCCCAGATTGTTTCTAGGGTTGAGAGTTTTGTTGTTAGTTTGCACTGATAGACTGTAAGCGCATCATAAACCCCGCATTCTAATCGTCTAGCCCGAATAATAAGATCAAACCTCCAACCCAAAGCAGCAAAGGAGATTTGAAATGGCCAAACGACGCACTAACCAAGAATGGCGAACCCT
>NZ_JAKKCJ010000013.1 GCF_021726515.1 Vibrio sp. CK2-1
TTGCTCTTTAACAATTTGGAAAGCTGACTAGATAAACATTTAATGTTTATCTTAATAAAAGTTCTCAATGTTTATCTTAACGGATAAACACAACAACACACATTCAAGTGTCTTGTATTCAAATCAATTGCTTGCAATTGATTCTATTGAGTCCGGCAAACGTTCATCAAGGATTACCCTCCTTGTGAACAAAACTAAAACCTTATTTAGTTGAACATACATTAAGACCCTTTTGGGTTGTATGGTTAAGTGAATAAGCGTACACGGTGGATGCCTAGGCAGTCAGAGGCGATGAAGGACGTATTAACTTGCGATAAGCGTAGATTAGGCAGTAAAAGCCACTTGAGTCTACGATTTCCGAATGGGGAAACCCACATGCATAAGCATGTATTATTAACTGAATACATAGGTTAATAAGGCGAACTCGGGGAACTGAAACATCTAAGTACCCGAAGGAAGAGAAATCAACCGAGATTCCGAAAGTAGCGGCGAGCGAAATTGGATTAGCCCTTAAGCTTTATATGCGTCAGGTGAAGGCTCTGGAAAGTGCCGCGATACAGGGTGATAGCCCCGTAACCGACAACGCATACTAAGTGAAAACGAGTAAGGCGGGACACGTGATATCCTGTCTGAATATGGGGGGACCATCCTCCAAGGCTAAATACTCCTGACTGACCGATAGTGAACCAGTACCGTGAGGGAAAGGCGAAAAGAACCCCTGTGAGGGGAGTGAAATAGAACCTGAAACCGTGTACGTACAAGCAGTAGGAGCACCTTCGTGGTGTGACTGCGTACCTTTTGTATAATGGGTCAGCGACTTATATTTAGTAGCAAGGTTAACCGTATAGGGGAGCCGTAGGGAAACCGAGTCTTAACTGGGCGTCGAGTTGCTAGGTATAGACCCGAAACCAGGTGATCTAGCCATGGGCAGGTTGAAGATTGAGTAACATCAATTGGAGGACCGAACCGACTAATGTTGAAAAATTAGCGGATGACTTGTGGCTAGGGGTGAAAGGCCAATCAAACCTGGAGATAGCTGGTTCTCCCCGAAAGCTATTTAGGTAGCGCCTCGGACGAATACTACTGGGGGTAGAGCACTGTTAAGGCTAGGGGGTCATCCCGACTTACCAACCCTTTGCAAACTCCGAATACCAGTAAGTACTATCCGGGAGACACACGGCGGGTGCTAACGTCCGTCGTGGAGAGGGAAACAACCCAGACCGCCAGCTAAGGTCCCAAAGTATAGCTAAGTGGGAAACGATGTGGGAAGGCTCAGACAGCCAGGATGTTGGCTTAGAAGCAGCCATCATTTAAAGAAAGCGTAATAGCTCACTGGTCGAGTCGGCCTGCGCGGAAGATGTAACGGGGCTAAGCTATACACCGAAGCTGCGGCATCCTAGTTTACTAGGATGGGTAGGGGAGCGTTCTGTAAGCCGTTGAAGGTGAACTGAGAAGTTTGCTGGAGGTATCAGAAGTGCGAATGCTGACATGAGTAACGATAAAGGGAGTGAAAAACTCCCTCGCCGGAAGACCAAGGGTTCCTGTCCAACGTTAATCGGGGCAGGGTAAGTCGACCCCTAAGGCGAGGCTGAAAAGCGTAGTCGATGGGAAACGGGTTAATATTCCCGTACTTCTTACAAATGCGATGGGGGGACGGAGAAGGCTAGGTGGGCCTGGCGATGGTTGTCCAGGTTCAAGTGCGTAGGCTAATTTCTTAGGTAAATCCGGGAAATTGTTAGGCTGAGACACGACGTCGAGCTACTACGGTAGTGAAGTCATTGATGCCATGCTTCCAGGAAAAGCCTCTAAGCTTCAGTTTGTAAGAAATCGTACCCCAAACCGACACAGGTGGTCGGGTAGAGAATACCAAGGCGCTTGAGAGAACTCGGGTGAAGGAACTAGGCAAAATGGTACCGTAACTTCGGGAGAAGGTACGCTCCTAGCGGTGATGAGACTTGCTCTCTAAGCTGCCGGGAGTCGCAGATACCAGGTGGCTGCAACTGTTTATTAAAAACACAGCACTGTGCAAAATCGTAAGATGACGTATACGGTGTGACGCCTGCCCGGTGCCGGAAGGTTAATTGATGGGGTTATCTTCGGAGAAGCTCTTGATCGAAGCCCCGGTAAACGGCGGCCGTAACTATAACGGTCCTAAGGTAGCGAAATTCCTTGTCGGGTAAGTTCCGACCTGCACGAATGGCGTAATGATGGCCACGCTGTCTCCACCCGAGACTCAGTGAAATTGAAATCGCTGTGAAGATGCAGTGTACCCGCGGCTAGACGGAAAGACCCCGTGAACCTTTACTACAGCTTGGCACTGAACATTGACCCTACATGTGTAGGATAGGTGGGAGACTTTGAAGCAATCACGCCAGTGGTTGTGGAGTCAACCTTGAAATACCACCCTTGTAGTGTTGATGTTCTAACTTAGCCCCATTATCTGGGGTGAGGACAGTGCCTGGTGGGTAGTTTGACTGGGGCGGTCTCCTCCCAAAGAGTAACGGAGGAGCACGAAGGTGGGCTAAACACGGTTGGACATCGTGTGGTTAGTGCAATGGCATAAGCCCGCTTGACTGCGAGAATGACAATTCGAGCAGGTGCGAAAGCAGGTCATAGTGATCCGGTGGTTCTGAATGGAAGGGCCATCGCTCAACGGATAAAAGGTACTCCGGGGATAACAGGCTGATACCGCCCAAGAGTTCATATCGACGGCGGTGTTTGGCACCTCGATGTCGGCTCATCACATCCTGGGGCTGAAGTCGGTCCCAAGGGTATGGCTGTTCGCCATTTAAAGTGGTACGCGAGCTGGGTTTAGAACGTCGTGAGACAGTTCGGTCCCTATCTGCCGTGGGCGTTGGAAGATTGAAGGGGGCTGCTCCTAGTACGAGAGGACCGGAGTGGACGAACCTCTGGTGTTCGGGTTGTCATGCCAATGGCATTGCCCGGTAGCTAAGTTCGGAATCGATAAGTGCTGAAAGCATCTAAGCACGAAGCGAGCCCTGAGATGAGTCTTCCCTGGCGCTTAAAGCGTCCTAAAGGGTTGTCGGAGACTACGACGTTGATAGGTTGGGTGTGTAAGCGCTGCGAGGCGTTGAGCTAACCAATACTAATTGCCCGTGAGGCTTAACCATACAACACCTAAAGGGTTTTGGTTGGACTGAATAGAAGAATACATATTGA
>NZ_JAKKCJ010000014.1 GCF_021726515.1 Vibrio sp. CK2-1
GTAAGCGCATCATAAACCCCGCATTCTAATCGTCTAGCCCGAATAATAAGATCAAACCTCCAACCCAAAGCAGCAAAGGAGATTTGAAATGGCCAAACGACGCACTAACCAAGAATGGCGAACCCTGTTCGAACGCTATGAATCCAGCCAACTATCACAACGATTATTCTGTGAACGTAACGGCCTCAGCCTTTCCACTTTTTATGCTAAGCGCCAACAGTTAAAGCACATCGAAAAACCGAACACGGTTGGCTTTGTTAAAGCAGAAGTCGTTGAAAAGACCACAAAGTATCAAGCCACTCACCTTGCCGTTGCCAATATGACCCTGCTCGTCAATGATGTTGAACTGAGCATCCCACAAGGCACGCCAGCGACCTATCTTGCAGAACTTATCGGTGCGCTGTCATGAAACGTATGCTCAGTGCTCCCGAAATCTATCTCTATCGCGAAAGCGTCGATTTTAGAAAGTCCATCAACGGCCTCGCTGCGATTATCGAAAATGACACCGACTTGCCCTTGGGCAGCGGTGCACTATTCCTGTTCACCAACAAACAGCGTGATAAAGTCAAAGTGTTGTACTGGGATAAAACAGGCTTTGCTCTTTGGTACAAGCGCCTTGAAAAAGCCAAATATAAATGGCCTTCCAAAGAGAAAAATGACGTGTTTACCCTGACTCATTTCGAGCTTGATAGGCTGCTTTCAGGCTTCACGATTATCGGCCATAAACCCGTTAAAATAGAAGATTTTACAATGACTTAATCGATAATATAGTCTTATCCACCAAGCGTTAACGGCATGATTTTAGTATAATAAATGCCATGAAAAAGACGCCAAATATCAACCCAGAAAGCCAAGATGTTGCCGAGCTACAAGCGATGGTGAAAGCGCTGTTGGCGTCAGAAATCCAATTGAAACAAGAGCGCCAATCGCTGCTTGAACAGCTCAAACTTGCCTTCGACCGTCAGTTCGCTAAACGCTCGGAGGCGTTAAAGCCTTACAATGAATCCCAAGGTGACCTCTTCAACGAAGCGGAGTGTGAAGCTGCTAAAGAAGAAGAGGTTGACGTTGTCACAACGACCATCACAACGAAGAAACGCGGTAAACGCAGACCTCTGCCAAAGAGCTTGCCTCGTGAGGTTATCGAACTCGATTTAGACGACGATGAAAAGCAGTGCGCTTGCTGCCAACATAGTCTGCATAAAATCGGTGAAGACCGCAGTGAAAAGCTTGAGTTCACGCCAGCGGTACTCAAAGTGTTGGAATATGTTCGTCCTAAATATGCTTGCCGCCAATGCGAGCAAACTCAGGACAACAGCCGCATTGTTCAAAAGCCAGCGCCGCAAAGCATTATCCCGAAGAGCTTCGCCACAGAAAGCTTGTTGGCCAATATCATCCTCGGCAAATACCAATACGCGATGCCACTTTATCGACAAGAGTCGTTGTTTACCCAGTCGGGTATCGAACTCTCACGAACCACGATGGCAAGGTGGATTATCCAAGTCAGTGAGAAGTTCGCCCCGCTTTACGCGGCCTTGAAAGCGCACCTACTTGAGCAAGTGGTGATTCAGGCGGATGAAACGCCGCTCAATGTCCTCAAAGAAGATAAACAGTGTTACATGTGGCTCTACTGCTCGGGCGCAGACTCGCCAGATGCCGCACTCCCCAATGTGAAAAATATCGTCTTGTACGACTATCAAAACAGTCGCGCGAGGGCGTGCCCCGTTGCCTTCTTGGGCGACTATGATGGGTATCTGCAAACCGATGGCTATGGTGTTTATGATGGGCTTCATCTCGTCACCAATGTCGGTTGCTTCGCGCATGCTCGTCGCAAGTTCATGGAGGCGAAAAAGCTTCAAGGCAAAGGCAAGTCAGGTAAAGCGGATAAAGCGTTGGCCAAAATCCAGAAGCTTTATGGAATAGAATCACGCTTAAAAGGTGCCAGTGCCGAAAAACGGAAAGCAGAGCGCCAAGAGCATGCTAAGCCGATACTGGATGAGCTTTATGAATGGATGACAACTCAGAAAGTGCTTGAGTCTAGCCCGCTGGGTAAAGCAATAAAATACACGCTCGGTCAGTGGCCGAAGCTCACCCGCTATATCGATGACGGTCACTTATCGATAGACAACAACCGAGCTGAACGCGCAATAAAACCGCTGGTTATTGGGAGAAAGAACTGGCTCTTCTCGACCAATCCCAATGGAGCTGAAGCGAGCGCGATGCTTTACAGTATCGTCGAGACAGCGAAAGCCAACGGCCTTATCGTTTACGACTACATGGTCAAGTGCATGCAGGAGTTAGCGAAAGCGGAACCTGATATCGATGCACTCCTGCCTTGGAACTTCAAACACTAACAATATCGCCCCGTGGGTTCATGGCGCGGATAC
>NZ_JAKKCJ010000015.1 GCF_021726515.1 Vibrio sp. CK2-1
ATAATCTTTCGTATAAGGAGGTGATCCAGCCCCAGGTTCCCCTAGGGCTACCTTGTTACGACTTCACCCCAGTCATGAACCACAAAGTGGTAAGCGTCCTCCCGAAGGTTAAACTACCTACTTCTTTTGCAGCCCACTCCCATGGTGTGACGGGCGGTGTGTACAAGGCCCGGGAACGTATTCACCGTGGCATTCTGATCCACGATTACTAGCGATTCCGACTTCATGGAGTCGAGTTGCAGACTCCAATCCGGACTACGACGCACTTTTTGGGATTCGCTCACTATCGCTAGCTTGCTGCCCTCTGTATGCGCCATTGTAGCACGTGTGTAGCCCTACTCGTAAGGGCCATGATGACTTGACGTCGTCCCCACCTTCCTCCGGTTTATCACCGGCAGTCTCCCTGGAGTTCCCGACATTACTCGCTGGCAAACAAGGATAAGGGTTGCGCTCGTTGCGGGACTTAACCCAACATTTCACAACACGAGCTGACGACAGCCATGCAGCACCTGTCTCAGAGTTCCCGAAGGCACCAATCCATCTCTGGAAAGTTCTCTGGATGTCAAGAGTAGGTAAGGTTCTTCGCGTTGCATCGAATTAAACCACATGCTCCACCGCTTGTGCGGGCCCCCGTCAATTCATTTGAGTTTTAATCTTGCGACCGTACTCCCCAGGCGGTCTACTTAACGCGTTAGCTCCGAAAGCCACGGCTCAAGGCCACAACCTCCAAGTAGACATCGTTTACGGCGTGGACTACCAGGGTATCTAATCCTGTTTGCTCCCCACGCTTTCGCATCTGAGTGTCAGTATCTGTCCAGGGGGCCGCCTTCGCCACTGGTATTCCTTCAGATCTCTACGCATTTCACCGCTACACCTGAAATTCTACCCCCCTCTACAGTACTCTAGTTTGCCAGTTTCAAATGACCTTCCGAGGTTGAGCCCCGGGCTTTCACATCTGACTTAACAAACCACCTGCATGCGCTTTACGCCCAGTAATTCCGATTAACGCTCGCACCCTCCGTATTACCGCGGCTGCTGGCACGGAGTTAGCCGGTGCTTCTTCTGTTGCTAACGTCAAGCAACGCAGTTATTAACTACGAAACCTTCCTCACAACTGAAAGTACTTTACAACCCGAAGGCCTTCTTCATACACGCGGCATGGCTGCATCAGGCTTTCGCCCATTGTGCAATATTCCCCACTGCTGCCTCCCGTAGGAGTCTGGGCCGTGTCTCAGTCCCAGTGTGGCTGATCATCCTCTCAGACCAGCTAGGGATCGTCGCCTTGGTGAGCCATTACCTCACCAACTAGCTAATCCCACATAGGCGTATCCAGTAGCGCGAGGCCCGAAGGTCCCCCGCTTTGCTCCGAAGAGGTTATGCGGTATTAGCCATCGTTTCCAATGGTTATCCCCCTCTACTGGGCAACTTCCTATGCATTACTCACCCGTCCGCCGCTCGACGCCGAAGTAGCAAGCTACTTCTCGTTTCCGCTCGACTTGCATGTGTTAGGCCTGCCGCCAGCGTTCAATCTGAGCCATGATCAAACTCTTCAATT
>NZ_JAKKCJ010000002.1 GCF_021726515.1 Vibrio sp. CK2-1
CGACGTTGATAGGTTGGGTGTGTAAGCGCTGCGAGGCGTTGAGCTAACCAATACTAATTGCCCGTGAGGCTTAACCATACAACACCTAAAGGGTTTTGGTTGGACTGAATAGAAGAATACATATTGATACTTGAATGAGTGTGAGAACGAGTTAGAGATAACAGACAGCTTTCCGAATTAAGTTAAACGCTTAAGCGTTTAACAAAAGAATTTGCTTGGCGACCATAGCGCTTTGGACCCACCTGATTCCATGCCGAACTCAGAAGTGAAACGAAGTAGCGCCGATGGTAGTGTGGGGTTTCCCCATGTGAGAGTAGGACATCGCCAGGCTTTATTTTGAAAGAGCCCGTATTAAACGGGCTTTTTTATGTTCGAAGCAAAATTATTGCTGAGAATATATGCTGATATAGCTCAGCCCGGTAGAGCGCACCCTTGGTAAGGGTGAGGTCCCCAGTTCGAGTCTGGGTATCAGCACCACTATTTAGCATTGCAACGGCCTCATCAAATTAGCCGTAACAGTTTTGCTTAGCGACAATAGCACTTTGGACCCACCTGATTCCATGCCGAACTCAGAAGTGAAACGAAGTAGCGCCGATGGTAGTGTGGGGTTTCCCCATGTGAGAGTAGGACATTGCTAGGCTTATATTTTAAGGCCTCCCTGAATTGGGAGGCCTTTTTCGTATTACGCTTTTATAAATTTATTTTGTGATACCTGCCATAATGCCTTTATTAGCGGATTTTGCAGCTGAGATCGTTGACAACAAATCCCTAGTTTAAAAGGTTTAATCGGTGCGACCTTCAAACGTTGAATTTTATCTTTAACTGGACTGTTATTGATGACCACATCAGGAGCTATTCCCACTCCTAAACCAAGTGCAACCATACTAACAACCCCTTCATGACCGGATGTTTGAGCATAAATAGTAGGCTTAAACTTCATCTCTCTAAACCAAGTATTACTCCTATCTCGAGCGGTGCCGGCTTCTGGAATGATAAAAGGAATTTGAGTCCAATCAGGTTGTTTTTTTTGCAGTTCAGCAGTGAAACTACTATGGGCATTTGGAGCAATGACAGATAAGGGAATTTCACCGATTGTTTCAAACTCTAAACGCGCAGGTAGCTGTGTCGGCAAAGCGCTTATCACAATGTCGGCCTCATCGCGTAATAACTTATCAATCGCTTGTGCCGGATCTCCGGTTGAGAGTTTCAATTCGATTTTAGGGTAGGCCAGCCGGAAGTCGGTTAAAATTTCGGGTAAATGACTAAAGCTCGCAGTCACCGAGCAAAATAATCGAATTTCTCCGGTTAACTGCTGTTCATTACCTTGTTGGCTATTGCAAAACTGAGTCCACTCTTGAGTGATATGGGTGGCAACTGGAAGGAGTTTTTTTCCTGCTTCCGTTAGCTCAACACTTCGGTTATCTCTAACCAGTAGCGATTGTCCTACCTCTTCTTCTAACTTTTGGATCTGCCTACTTAAAGCGGACGGGCTAATATGCATCGCAGATGCCGTCTTACTGAAGTTTTGACTACTGCATAGATGGACAAATAAGTGAAGACTACGAATATTCATTGTGATCCTATTAACGTTATTGCACTTTTCGCAATGATTACTTGTGAATATATCACTTTGAGCAATTGAATTCGTGTTTTAATATCAAATCATCGAGTAAGGACATCTTTATAGCAACGCTTACTCAACGTTATTATGGATTAATTAAAGACAGGATTTTTAGATTATGGCTAACTATTTCAATACCTTGAATCTACGTGAGCAATTAGACCAATTAGGTCGTTGTCGTTTTATGGATCGCGAAGAGTTTTCACAAGAAGCTGATTACCTAAAAGGTAAGAAAGTCGTAATCGTAGGTTGTGGTGCTCAAGGCCTTAACCAAGGTTTAAATATGCGTGATTCAGGATTAAATGTTGCGTATGCACTTCGTCAAGCAGCAATTGATGAGCAACGTCAATCGTTTAAAAATGCTAAAGATAACGGTTTTGAAGTAGCAAGCTATGAAGAATTAATTCCTCAAGCTGATCTAGTAGTAAACTTGACTCCAGATAAGCAGCATACGAATGTGGTTGAAACTGTGATGCCATTGATGAAACAAGGTGCAGCGCTTGGTTACTCTCATGGTTTCAACATCGTTGAAGAAGGCATGCAGATTCGTAAAGATATTACGGTAGTGATGGTTGCGCCTAAATGTCCTGGTACAGAAGTTCGTGAAGAATATAAACGTGGTTTTGGTGTTCCAACGCTTATTGCTGTGCACCCTGAAAATGATCCACAAGGTGAAGGTCTAGAAATTGCTAAAGCATGGGCTGCGGCAACAGGTGGTCACCGTGCAGGTGTACTAGAGTCTTCATTCGTAGCAGAAGTAAAATCTGATTTAATGGGTGAGCAAACTATTCTTTGTGGCATGCTTCAAGCAGGCTCAATCGTTTGTTATGAGAAGATGATTGCAGATGGTATTGATCCTGGCTATGCCGGTAAGTTACTGCAATTTGGATGGGAAACTATCACTGAAGCATTAAAATTTGGTGGCGTAACTCACATGATGGATCGTCTATCAAACCCTGCTAAAGTAAAAGCATTTGAGCTATCTGAAGAGCTTAAAGACCTAATGCGTCCACTGTATAACAAGCACATGGATGACATCATCTGTGGTGAATTCTCACGTACTATGATGGAAGACTGGGCTAACGATGACAAGAACCTACTAGGCTGGCGTGAAGAAACGGGTCAAACTGCGTTTGAGAATTACCCTGAATCAAATGTAGAAATCTCAGAACAAGAATACTTTGATAATGGCATTCTAATGATTGCAATGGTTCGTGCTGGCGTTGAGCTAGCATTTGAAGCGATGACAGCTTCCGGCATCATTGATGAATCAGCTTACTACGAGTCACTACACGAATTGCCACTGATTGCTAATACGGTTGCCCGTAAGCGTCTATATGAAATGAATGTGGTTATCTCAGATACCGCTGAATACGGTAACTACTTATTCGCGAATGTTGCCACGCCGCTACTTCGTGAAAAATTCATGCCGAAAGTCGGTACAGATGTAATCGGTAAGGGCTTAAAAGAAGAAAGTAATCAAGTTGATAACGGTCAGTTGATTGAGATTAATGATGCGCTACGTAACCACCCAGTTGAGTGGATTGGTCAAGAGCTACGTGGGTACATGAAGGATATGAAACGTATTGCCGTTGGTGGCTAAATTACTTGTTATATCTCAGACTTTCGGTGTCGTTGGTGCTCATTGACTATCGTCAACTCCGCGCCAACTCCTAGAAAGTCAGAGATATTCCGACGTAATTCCGAACTAGATAAAAAAGGCTTGCCTATTGATGGGCAAGCCTTATTTTTTCGAAATTCGAAACTATTCTTTTTCGCTTAATTTACTTTCTAAGTCAGCTAGTTTTGCTTCGAGGTCATTCAGTTTTTGACGAGTACGCAGTAGAACTTGGGTTTGTACATCAAATTCTTCACGTGAAACCACATCTAACTTGTTGAGTTGTCCTTGGATCACTTGGCGAACTTTTTGATCAACGTCGGAACCAAGGTCTTTTACTGGCTGAGGCATTGATTCGTGAATTTGTTTGGCAATTTGCTCAATTTTCTTAGCATCAAACATCTGGTTAGCTCCTAAATAATATTGCGTTATTTTATGCAAATCTGTTCAAAATGTCTCGGCTTGTTATCGCGAAATAAAACAAAGGCTACCAATTTAGCTGGTAGCCTTTGTATTTAACTTATCCAATATGAAGAGTTAGTGTTTAGGCTCTTCGATAGCTGGAATACTTTCATCGAACTCTGGTAGAGGTTTATGTTCACTTGCTAAGTAGCTGTAAATGACAGGCAATACAAACAAGGTAAACAAAGTACCAATGGCAAGGCCCGCTACGATAACAATACCAATACTAAAGCGCTGAGCCGCACCTGCACCGCTGGCATAAAGTAGAGGGATTAAACCTGCAATCATCGCTGCTGTCGTCATTAAGATTGGACGAAGACGAATTTTTGCAGACTCCATTACCGCTTCCATTTTTGATTTACCGTGATGTAGTTGCTCTTCTTTAGCTACCTCACAAATCAAAATACCGTGTTTGGTGATAAGACCAACTAGTGTGATCAACCCTACCTGAGAGTAGATGTTCATGGTTGCCGCACCCCAAGCAAGGGCGATCAATGCACCACAAATTGCCAGTGGTACCGATACCATGATGACTAACGGATCTCGGATGGATTCAAATTGAATCGCAAGTACCAAGAAGATAATCGCTAGCGCCAAACCAAATGTGGCATACAGCGCACTACCTTCAGTCACGTATTGTCTTGCTTCCCCTAAATACTCATGGCTATAGCCTAGAGGTAGTTTAGTTTCAGCAATGTTTTCGAACCAATCAACCGCTTGCCCCATAGAAGCTGTTGGTGCTGGAACCGCACTAATATTAGCTGAGTTCAGCTGATTTAAGTGAGGTAGCGACAGCGGTTGAGCGATAACGTCAATATTAACTAAGCCGCTAAGTGGCACCGAATGTCCGTTAGATGCTCGAACATAATAGCCATTCATCGATTCAGGGTTGAGGCGGAATTTACGCTCTACTTGAGGTATTACCTCATAAGATCGGCCATTGAGATCGATACGGTTAACATAACCGTCAGACATCATAGTACCAATGGTCACTGCGATATCTTGCATAGTCACGCCGTAAGCTCCGGCTTTATCTTTATCAATATTGATTTTCATGGTTGCTGAATCAAAATTGAGATCCAATGTTGAGTAAACAAACAATGGGCTTTTGCCTACTTCTACCAAAATGTCACTGGCAATTTGGAATAAGCTTTCAAAGCTGTTTGGCGTAGTGATCACAAACTGCATTGGTAAGCCTGAACCCGCACCTGGTAACTCTGGCATTTGGAAAGCCGATACTGCCATACCTGGGATATCTTTCATCAGATTACCCACACGCTCGGTGACTTCCGATTGGCTCGCTTCACGCTGGCTCCACGGTTTCATCGAAGCAATACCAAAAGCTTGGTTAGATGCAGGAACACCGGTGAATGCCTGAGCGTATTGAATCTCTGGTTGATCAACCAATACATCGTTTACTTCATTCATGGTGTTTTGTAAGTAGTCTAAGTTAGCATTAGATGGACCTGTACCCATTAATACCACAACGCCTTTATCTTCCGATGGTGCTAATTCACTAGGAATGAACTTAAACAGTAGTGGCAAACTTGCCATAACAATGACCGCAAATGCGATTAGCACTGGTCGATGTTGCATTACTGCACGCAACATACGCTCATAGCGATTGGTCATGCGATCTAATACGCTGTGTACTACGACTTCAAAGCGACTCGGCTCTGAGTGGGCTTTAAGCATCTTAGAACACATTACCGGTGATAGTGTTAAGGCAATAATTCCCGACACAAATACTGCACCTGCTAGAGTTAAGGCAAATTCCTTAAATAATGAACCCGTAATACCGCCCATCAATGCAATCGGAGCATATACCGCACCTAGCGTTAATGTCATCGCGATAACTGGAACCGCAATCTCACGAGTACCAATAATCGCCGCCCTAAATGGTGGTTCGCCGAGTTTTATATGCCGATCGACGTTTTCCAATACCACGATGGCATCATCAACTACCAGTCCTATAGCCAGTACCATTGCCAGCAGGGTCATCAAGTTCCATGAGAATCCCATCGCCTGCATAACGACCGCTACACCAACCAAAGATAATGGAATGGTGATGATTGGAATGATAACCGCGCGAAGTGAACCTAGGAATAAGGTGATCACCACCAATACGATTAATGCAGCTTCCAATATGGTATGAATAACTTCATTGATTGATTCATTGATCGCAACCGTTGAATCATAAAGGATTCGCATTTCAATATTGCTAGGTAGGTTTTTTTCCAAGTCAGGCAATAGTTCTAAAATATCATGTGCAATATTGATCGGGTTGGCAGTTGGTGAGGCATCAATTGCCGCCACTACCGCTTCATCACCATTTGAAGTCGCACGATAAGTATCATGGCTTTTGGCTAATGAAACCTTGGCGATATCAGTTAGTCTAACTACTTGTCCCTTATCAGACTTGACCACTAAGCGTTCAAGTTCTGCTGTATCTTCGACCTGAGTGTTAGCACTACCGTTGTAAACAACAAATTCACCAGTAGATTGACCGGTTGCTGATTGGTAGTTGTTGGCATTTAAAATGCCCATGACATCCGTCGCGGTTAAATCGAAGGCTGCCATTTTGGATGGATCAAGCCAGATACGTAACGCGTACTTTTGCCCACCATACAGGTTGACCTTAGAAACACCATTAACGGTAAATAACTGAGGGTTAATTACTCGCTCAAGGTAATCGGTAATTTGGCTAGACTCCAGTTCATCAGAGGTAAAGCCGATATAAAGTACCGAAGTTGTTGAACCTGTCGACATGGTTACCGTTGGATCTTCCGCTTCTTTCGGTAACTGTGAACGAACCGAGTTAGTTTGTGCCAAAATATCGGCTAACGCACCATTAGGATCGGTATTCAGTTTCATCGTCACCGTAATGGTCGATAAACCTAACACTGAGCTGGAGGTCATGTAGTCGATATTATCGGCTTGGGCGATCGCTTGCTCCAAAGGCTGAGTAATAAAGCCTTGGATCAAGTTTGCGTCCGCACCATAGTAGCTGGTCGTTACCGTTACAACGGTGTTGGTCATTTCGGGGTATTCGCGAACGGACATTTTGAAGATGGCTTGAAAACCAAGCAATGCAATCAAAAGACTGATCGATACCGCCAAAACTGGACGTTTTATAAAAACATCAGTAAAGCGCATAGTGCCTCCAGTTACAGCATTGGGGTTTGGGCAGGTGGAGTGGTTGCGTCACTCTCCACAACTTTAACTTTCGAGTTATTACTCAAACGAACTTGTCCCGAAGTGACAATGGTTTGGCCTGGTTTTAAGCCTTCCATAATATGAGCAACACTGCCCGCACGTTCACCCACTTTTACTACTGTTTGGGTAACACGCTGTACGCCATCTTTTTCTTCAAGCACATAAATACTGTCGCCATAAAGGGTATATGTGATTGCTGTTTGAGGAGCGATGATTTGATCTTTTAATGTTGGTAGCACAATGCTAGCGCGGGCAAACATACCACTACGTAACTTGCCATCATTATTCGGAATATGTGCTTGTACCTGAATTAAACCGCTTTGTGCGTTAACTGCAGGGGAAATAGCACTGATAGAGCCTTCAAAGGTTTTATCGGCAAAAGAGTCGACAGTAATATTTACTTTCTGATCGACGTGAATTTTGCTGATATCAGTTTGCGGAACCGTAAAGCGTAAACGCATCACGCTGGTATCTTCTAAGCGTACTACTTCAGTACCTGTCTCTAAAAATTGACCAAGAAAGACATTACGTAGACCAACGATGCCATCGAAAGGAGCGGTAACCGTACGACGATCAATTGATGCTTTCAGGCTTGCAATATCGGCTGATAGAGACAAGTAGGTTGCTTGTGCTTCATCGTATGCTTCTTTTGATACCGAACCTTTTGCATAAAGATCTTTATAGCGAAGATACTTAGCTTTCGCTGCAGGCAACTTAGCTTGAGAGCTTTGTAATTGTGCTTTTTCTACCTTAGAGTCAACTTCAACCAGTACATCGTCTTTTTTGACACTAATGCCAGAATCAAAATGAATGCTATCAATTTGACCGCTGGTTTGTGCCGTTAACGTTACGCCTTGAATTGGCTCGATGAAGCCAATGGCATTGATGGTTGGAACCCAATCTTCGGGATCAACTTTAGTCACGGTTACCGGAAATTCCGGCTCTGGCATATTTGCCATGTACTCGGCAATTTTTTTCTGCTTAAACATATTAAAGCCAATCACACTACCAAACAGTAGTATTGCGATGATCAGCATAACGAAAGTCCACTTTTTCATTTCGTCAGAACTCCAAAATTAATGTTGAATAACCGCATCCCAACTCGCTTCAATCGCGGAGTCAAGGGCAGTATCAGTGATAATGTAACAACCAAGTACGTGTTTTCTGGCTATTGATAAACAAACATCTAAACTCAAACTAGCAAGTAAGTGATTATCTAATGGTTTAAAAACACCGAGAGCTTTCCCTTCATTAAACATAGCTTCAATTTTATGGAATAGCTTACGTTCCATTTCTGAGCCACAGCTTGGCCTCGTGGGTAAAGATTCATACTGGATTCGGTTGAGAATTACATCGACTTCATTTTGAGTCGTAGTAACATGAGCAACATTTCTCCAGATTAAAATGAATCTTTCTTTGAGAGGCATGTGTTCTTCAACACCTTGCTGTACCATATCAGCTACACGCTGTAGGACATGTATGCGCACCGCTTCAACCAAGTCATTTTTATCTTGGAAATAACGGTAGATGGTTCCCGCGGCAACACCGGCTTCTTGAGCCAGTTTGTTCATAGATAACCCTTGAAAGCCATTTTTAGCAATCATATGTTCAGCGCTATTCAATATGAGTTGTCGTTTATCTAACAGCGAATTGTCTTTAGAATTAACCATAGAAAAACCAGGTAATGAATGAACGTTCATTCATTATATTCAGGATTTATTGATTAGTCAGTAAAAATAAAAAATAAGTATTCATTTGTTACACCTTGATTAGGGTAGCAGGCGTAGAGAAAAGTATTGAGCTCAGTATGAAGTTAAACCCTCGACAAGATGAAGCAGTAAAATATGTCTCCGGCCCATGCTTGGTGCTCGCGGGTGCAGGCTCGGGCAAGACTCGTGTGATCACCAATAAAATGGCCTACCTTGTGCAGCAATGTGGCTACCAAGCGAGGCATATCGCAGCGGTTACTTTTACCAATAAAGCCGCAAGAGAAATGAAAGAGCGTGTTGGCCAAACCTTAGGCAAGAAAGAAGCTCGCGGCTTGATGGTGTCAACCTTCCATACGCTAGGTCTCAATATCATTCGCCGTGAATATAAATCATTAGGATTAAAAGCCGGCTTCTCGCTATTTGATGATCAAGACCAGTTAGCCTTGTTGAAAGATCTAACCGAAGAGCAACTCGATGGTGATAAAGATTTACTGCGCCAACTATTAAGCAGCATTTCTAATTGGAAAAATGACATGCTGACCGCCGATCAAGTCAAAGCGCAAGCACGTTCAGAACAAGAGCAGTTGTTCGCCTTTTGTTTTGAAAAATACTTGAACCAAATGAAAGCCTATAATGCGCTTGATTTTGATGATCTGATTGCCATGCCAGTACTACTACTGAAAACCAATAGTGAGGTGCGTGAGCGTTGGCAGTCTAAAATTCGCTACTTGCTGGTGGATGAATATCAAGATACCAACACCAGTCAGTATGAATTAGTACGTCTCATTGTCGGTGAAAGAGCGCGTTTAACCGTGGTAGGAGATGACGACCAATCGATTTATTCTTGGCGTGGTGCTCGCCCACAAAACCTAGTGTTGCTTAATCAAGATTTCCCACAATTAAAAGTGATTAAGTTGGAGCAAAATTACCGCTCAACCAGTCGAATTCTACGTTGCGCCAATATTCTTATCGCCAATAATCCACACGTATTTGAAAAAACGCTTTTCTCTGAAATTCCCGATGGCGAAAAGCTAAAGTTGCTTACCGCCAAAAATGAAGAGCATGAAGCCGAGCGAGTCACCGGTGAAATCATTGCGCATCGTTTCTTAAATCGTACTCAATATAAAGACTATGCGATTTTGTACCGTGGTAATCACCAATCTCGCTTGATTGAAAAGTCGCTCATGCAAAACCGGGTGCCGTACAAGATTTCAGGCGGCACTTCATTTTTTGCTCGTGCTGAAATTAAAGACATGATGGCCTACCTGCGCGTTCTGGTTAACCCAGATGATGACAATGCCTTCTTGCGAATTGTGAATACACCTAAGCGTGAAATTGGCCCTGTGACGCTCGAAAAGCTTGGTAGTTACGCCAATATGCGCGGTAAAAGTTTATTTGAGGCCAGTTTTGAGTTGGGGCTTGAGCAACATTTATCTGGCAGAGGCTTAGAATCACTGCGACGCTTTACCGCTTGGATTGTTGAAATTGCTGATAATGCGGAAAGAGGCAATACAGTTGAGGCAGTACGCTCATTGGTGCGTGACATCAATTATGAGGATTGGTTATACGAAACTTCATCGAGCCCTAAAGCAGCAGAAATGCGCATGAAGAATGTCTCTGATCTTTATACGTGGATCACTGCAGATTTAGAAGGCGATAACTACGATCAAGAAGTAAAGACTCTAAAAGAAGTGGTTCAACGCCTAACGCTACGTGACATGATGGAGCGCGGGGAAGGCGATGATGATGCCGACCAAGTCCAGTTGATGACATTGCATGCCTCTAAAGGTTTAGAGTTCCCTTATGTCTATTTAATGGGAGCAGAAGAGGGCATCTTGCCACACCAAACCAGTATCGATGAAGAAAATGTCGATGAAGAGCGTCGTTTAATGTATGTCGGTATTACCCGTGCGCAGAAAGAGCTGATCTTTACGATGTGTCGTGAGCGTCGCCAATATGGTGAGCTAATTAAACCAACACAAAGCCGTTTCTTAGATGAACTGCCTTTTGATGATGTTGAGTGGGAATTACAGAAAAAACCACAAAGCGCAGAAGAACGGATGGAGAAAGGCCAAGCCCATATTGCGAATTTACGGGCTATGTTTAAAAAGTAGTTAAGCTGATTTGTTAGGTGAGATAAACTAGGTGTTTAATAAATAAGAAAGCCTCGTACTAGCAGAGTACGAGGCTTTGTTTATGCGTCACGGTATTTATAAGCCAGCAATCATGTGCTCGATAGCCGCTTTGATCTCATCATCAGAACAATCCATACAAGTCCCTTTCGGTGGCATTGCATTAAAGCCTTCGATGGCATGCTTAATTAATGTATCTTCACCTTGTGCAATACGTGCTCCCCAATCTCCAGCATCACCTTTCTTCGGTGCGCCACTGACGCCAGTACCATGACAAGCAACACAGAAAGTGCCATACACAGTTGCGCCATCACGAGGACCTGATGCTTCAGCAGTAGCAGGTTCACTGCCCGCTAGGTAGACATCTCCAACAGGTTTAATACGATCAGCGATCGCAGCTCGTTCACTATCACTTATTCCAGAAGCAAAAGCGAAAGAAGAAAAGGTAAGTGTCGCGGTAAGTATCATTAAGGTTTGGCGAATCATATCCATAAACTCACTATATGCTTAGGCCGATAAAAAAGACCTAGATAAAAACAAAGCTTCATTGCTCTTCGAAGGAGCAGTATATCGTTATAAAATTGTAAATAAGTCGTGATTGTATCCTTTTAATAACGTGGCATAAACTATAAGATTGCAGTGACATGGTGTGCGTCACATCCTAAATAGGTTTATTTATTGCTTAATTGTTGAAAAACGCACCAAACAGTAAAAAAAGTTCAAAAAACACTAGACGGCCTAGTGTGATATACGTATTATTCCACTCCGCCGATAGGGCATGCGCCCGTAGCTCAGCTGGATAGAGCGTTGCCCTCCGGAGGCAAAGGTCGAAGGTTCGAATCCTTTCGGGCGTGCCATTCGGAAAGCGGAAATATCGGTACAAAACATTGGTGGCTATAGCTCAGTTGGTAGAGTCCCGGATTGTGATTCCGGTTGTCGCGGGTTCAAACCCCGTTAGCCACCCCATATTTTAGGTACGAGTTTATAGTCCCTAGTTACTAGGAAGATTAAAACTGGCACCTCTAGGAACTAGAAAACTAGGGACTAGGAACTTATATCGGTGAATAGCGCAGCTTGGTAGCGCATCTGGTTTGGGACCAGAGGGTCGGGGGTTCGAATCCCTCTTCACCGACCATTTTAAATAAACTTTTGTGATAAACAGAAGTTTCGGTGCAAGAAACCCGACAAATCGTGGGTTCGCCTGATATTAGAATCTTGGCTCTTCACCGATCATATTTTAAAGCCTCACTCAGGTGAGGCTTTAACTTTGGTGGCTATAGCTCAGTTGGTAGAGTCCCGGATTGTGATTCCGGTTGTCGCGGGTTCAAACCCCGTTAGCCACCCCATATTTTAGGTACGAGTTTATAGTCCCTAGTTACTAGGAAGATTAAAACTGGCACCTCTAGGAACTAGAAAACTAGGGACTAGGAACTTACATCGGTGAATAGCGCAGCTTGGTAGCGCATCTGGTTTGGGACCAGAGGGTCGGGGGTTCGAATCCCTCTTCACCGACCACCTTTAAAAAGCCACATCGAAAGATGTGGCTTTTTTGCATCTAAGCCCGACGGGTCGTGGGTTCGTCTGATGTTAGAATATTGGCTCTTCACCGACCACTTTATAAAAAGCTCTGCAGAAATGCGGAGCTTTTTTACATTTTAATCTCGCCAGATCGCGAGGTGAGTTTGATATTAGACTCTTGGCTCTTCAGCGACTACTTTTAAGAAGTTATATCGAAAGGCGTGGCTTTTGGGTATTAAAATACTGCCGCCTCTAAAGCTGACTGATTATTAGCTTTAACTTTATATCTATGTATTTCTGCTACTTTATTTATTGGTTATCTCAATATTATTTGCTTATTTATGCATTGATTGCATGACAATCTGCTGTGATCTACTGCATGCTTTTTAAGCTAAATCTGTTGTGTTGTTTATTTTGTCAGCAATATTATCTATCCTTTGTTGAAATTTTGTTAATAAATGTGCTTTGTACGGCTTTTTTTGGCGTTTAATATGCTGTTTTATTGCATTTTCATTAATTGTTTGCCAAATTGGAATGCACAATTTGTCTTCCCTCCTTTTTTTATGGGGATTACAACGAATGGATTCGTTTTTTTACAGACAAGGCAGAAAGCTGTCAAAGCAGTAGAGGTCTGGTAATGCCACTTTTAGAAGTTAAAGATTTGCGGATCGAGTATCCGTCGCGTCACGGTGTTCACGCCGCAGTAAAATCCCTTTCTTTCAGCATTGAGCGCGGTGAAATAGTCGGTGTGGTTGGAGAATCTGGAGCGGGTAAATCGACCGTCGGTAATGCGGTTATTGATTTATTAAGCCCTCCAGGTCGTATCGCTGGTGGCGATGTTTACTTGGATGGAGAGAAAATTTCAGGTTTAACGCCTGAACAAATGCGTTCGGTGCGCGGTTCTAAAATTGGGTTTATCTTCCAAGATCCAATGACGTCATTGAATCCTCTATTTACGGTTGAGCATCAACTTACCGAAACCATTCATGCCAATATGAAGGTATCGGAAAAAGAAGCTTACGAACGTGCATTAAACCTAATGAACCAAGTCGGTATTCCTCAACCTGAAAACCGCTTAAAACAATATCCGCACCAATTTTCTGGCGGCATGCGTCAACGTGTGGTGATTGCCATCGCGTTAGCTGGCGAGCCCGATTTAATTATTGCAGATGAACCAACTACCGCGCTTGATGTATCGATTCAAGATCAAATTCTTAGCCTTATTCGCGACTTGTGTATCAAGAATAATGTCGGTTGTATGCTGGTGACCCATGACATGGGCGTAGTTTCTAACGTTACCGATAAAGTCGCGGTAATGTACCGTGGTGACCTTGTTGAATTTGGTCCAACCGCCAAAGTACTTGGCACGCCAGAGCATACTTATACACGAAGCCTTATTTCTGCTGTGCCGCGTTCAGATAAAAAATTCGACCGTTTCCCACTTGTGAGTTATATCGAAGAGGCGCATGAACTTGAGCCGCTTGATGTTAAAACCCACTGGCTTGGTCAAAGCCAAGATCAGCGTGATTACACGGGCCCACTGTTGAGTGTTGAAAATGTTAGCTTACGCTTTACCACCAAAGACTCGTTGTTCGAATCACGTAGAGAATATGTGCAAGCTTCTAATAATGTCAGTTTTGATGTTCATGAAGGGGAAACCTTTGGTTTAGTTGGGGAGTCAGGTTCGGGTAAATCAACCATTGCTCGTGTCATTGCCGGACTATACGCACCAAATGAAGGCAAAGTGACCTTTGAAGGGATTGATTTAACTGCAATTAAATCAGAGCGTGAACGTCGACCATTCCGTCGTCAAATGCAGATGGTGTTCCAAAACCCATATACTTCAATGAATCCTCGCATGAAAATCTTCGATATCATTGCTGAGCCGATTCGTTTTCACAAATTAACTCGTGATGAAAATGAAACGCGCAAGATCGTACATGATCTGTTAGATCACGTAGGTTTAGGCCGTATGGCAGGGGTGAAGTACCCACATGAATTCTCCGGCGGTCAACGTCAACGTATTTCGATTGCTCGTGCTTTAGCAACTCGCCCACGTTTATTGATTTGTGATGAACCGACTTCTGCACTTGATGTATCGGTTCAGGCACAGATCTTGAATCTATTAAAAGACTTACAAGATGAGCTGAACTTAACCATGTTATTTATCAGTCATGATTTGCCAGTTATTCGCCAAATGTGTGATCGCATTGGTGTGATGAAAATGGGGCAATTATTGGAAGTGTCTCCAACCGAACAGCTGTTTACTGATCCGCAACACGAATACAGTAAACAATTGATTTCTTTAATGCCGGAATTTACTGGCCTTAGAGAAGATATGCAAATCGCTTAACGGCGATATCGTATGGGCCGCGAGAGCTCGCTGCCTATGCGACCACAGATGTATAAACACAACACACTCTAAATAAAAACAAGGGATGTCCTCCCGCATGAAGGAGTTATGCAAATGAAAATGATGAAGAGCAAATTAGCCGTAGCATTAATGGCTGCGGGTTTGAGCTTTAACGCAATGGCTGCTGATATTACCGTGGCTTATGATGCTGACCCAGTATCAATGGATCCGCATGAGCAATTATCAGGTGGTACTTTACAGCTGTCTCACATGGTGTTTGACCCGCTAGTTCGCTATAACCAAAAATTTGAGTTTGAAGCTCGTTTGGCTGAAAAGTGGGAGCGAATTGATGATAAAACTATGCGTTTTCATTTGCGTAAAGGCGTGAAATTCCATTCAGGCAATACAATGACGGCCGATGATGTGGTGTGGACTTTCGAACGTTTACAAAACTCACAAGATTTTAAAGCCATTTTTGAACCGTTTGAAAAAGCAGTAAAAGTCGATGATTACACAGTCGATCTTGTGACTAAAGGTGCTTTCCCTCTAGTGCTTCAATCTGCTACTTACATCTTCCCAATGGATAGCAAGTTCTATTCTGGTAAAGATGAAAATGGCAACGATAAAGCTGCAATTGTGAAGCATGGTAACTCTTATGCATCGACTCATATTTCAGGTACTGGTCCTTTCGTTGTGACTGATCGCGAACAAGGCGTAAAAGTCGATTTCGAACGTTTTGCTGACTACTGGGATAAAGATTCAAAAGGTAATGTTGATCACCTAACACTTAAACCAATCAAAGAAAATGCTACTCGTGTGGCTGCTTTGCTTTCTGGTGGTGTGGATATGATTGCTCCAGTTGCACCTAATGACCATGAGCGAGTGAAAGGTGCCGATGGTATTGATTTAGTGACGCTTCCTGGTACACGTATTATTTCTCTACAAATGAACCAACAAAGCAACCCTGCACTAAAAGATAAGCGTGTCCGTCAGGCAATTGTTTATGCAATTAATAATGAAGGGATTGCTAAGCGAATCATGAAAGGCTTCGCAACCGCTGCTGGTCAGCAGAGTCCAGCAGGGTATGCAGGTTACGATGCTGAACTGAAACCTCGTTATGATTTGAAAAAAGCTCAAGAGTTGATGAAAGAAGCGGGCTACGAAGATGGCTTTAGCTTAACCATGATTGCGCCAAATAACCGTTATGTAAATGACGCGAAAATTGCTCAAGCAGCGGCAGCCATGTTGTCAAAAATCGGCATCAAGGTTGATTTGAAAACCATGCCTAAAGCGCAATACTGGCCTGAGTTTGATAAGTGTGCAGCGGATATGCTAATGATTGGTTGGCATGCGGATACCGAAGATTCTGCAAACCTAACCGAATTCTTAACCATGACTCGTGATGAGAAAACCGGTAAAGGTCAATATAACTGTGGCCACTACTCAAACCCAGAAGTCGATAAGCTGATTACTGAAGCGAATACTGAAACCGACCCAGCGAAGCGTAGTGCTGAACTGCAAAAAGTTGAACGTATTCTTTATGATGACGCCGCTTTTGTACCACTACACTGGCAAAACCTAGCATGGGGCGCGAAGTCTAATGTTCACATTACACCAATTGTGAATGCGATGAACTTCCCATACTTTGGTGATTTAGTGGTAGATGAAAAATAAGCTAATTTAACGAAATTAATTCGTTTTTAATTAGTGAGTAATAGGCCGTATTTTCTTCGAATCTTGATATACGGCCCTATAAAAATAAGCTGGTTACTTCTAAGAAATATGGAGCTAACCAGCATTTAATGGATTATTTAAGGGGCAAGGAATGTTAACGTTTCTGGTCAAGCGCCTATTTCAGGCACTGATAGTGATGTTTGTGATCAGTCTAGTAGCGTTTTCCATACAGGATAACCTAGGTGACCCGTTACGTGAGTTAGTCGGGCAATCAGTTTCAGAAGCTGAGCGACAAGCATTGCGTGATGAATTGGGACTCAATGACCCATTCACAGTTAAGTATTCTCGTTTTGTGGTGGATGCACTGCATGGCGATTTAGGCACATCTTACTTTTTTAAAAAACCTGCGGCAGAAGTGATTTTGGATAAACTTCCAGCCACATTAGAACTGGTTTTTGGCGCGACACTAATCATTATCTTTTTGTCGATTCCACTCGGCGTCTATTCTGCGATTAACCCTAAAAGCATTTTAACTAAAGTGATCATGGGCTTTAGTAGTATTGGTATTTCGATTCCGGTTTTCTTAACCGCGATTATGTTGATGTACGTTTTCTCGATAGAGCTAGGTTGGCTGCCATCTTACGGGCGTGGAGATACTAGTGATATTCTAGGTTGGGATTCTGGCCTGTTTACACTCGATGGCTTAGCGCATTTGGTCTTGCCTTGTATTTCTTTGGCTTCAATCATGTTGCCGTTATTTATTCGCTTAGTCCGTTCTGAAATGCTGGAAGTACTAGGCTCTGAATACATTAAATTCTGTCGAGCGAAAGGCTTGGCGATGAACAAAATTTATTACCAACATGCACTGAAAAATACCATGCTACCGGTATTAACGGTTGGTGGTGTGCAGATTGGTACTATGGTGGCATACACCATTTTGACTGAAACCGTATTCCAATGGCCGGGTACAGGCTTTCTTTTCCTTGAAGCGATTAACCGTGTCGATACACCGTTAATTACCGCTTACGTTATCTTCGTTGGTTTGATCTTTGTGGTCACCAATACCATCGTCGATTTGCTTTATGGTTTGGTTAACCCAACCGTCAATATCACAGGAAAAGGAGCATAATTATGAATCAGCAAACTTCATCTGTTGTTCCTACTCGTTGGGAACGTTTCAAACAATCAGATATCTTGTATTACTTCCTACGTGACAAAGTAGCGATGGTCAGCTTTGCGGTATTTATGGCATTTTTTGTGGCCGCTATTTTATCGCCGTTGATCGCGCCAACTGACCCGTATGATTTAACCTCGATTGATATTATGAACTCTGAACTGCCGCCGTCTTGGATGGCAGAAGGTGACCCAGCATTTTGGTTGGGTACTGATGACCAAGGGCGTGATATTTTCTCAACCATTTTATATGGCTCACGTTTGTCATTAATGATTGGCTTTTGTGCGGTAGCGGTGCAGCTGTTTTTGGGCATCATTATTGGTTTGTCAGCTGGTTACTTCGGTGGTCGAATTGATAGCTTCTTAATGCGTTTTGCTGATATCCAATTATCTTTCTCGACGATGATGGTAGCGATCATTGTTTCGGCGATTTTCAAAGCCAGCTTCGGTGGGGAATTTTATGGTCAGTATGCCGTGTTAATGCTGATTGTGATTATCGGTGTCGCGGAATGGCCACAATACGCACGTACAGTTCGTGCATCCGTATTAGCAGAGAAGAAGAAAGAGTATGTGGAAGCGGCGCGTGTGATGGGTTTCCGTTCACCTCGCATCATGTTCCGTCATATTCTACCGAACTGTTTATCGCCAATTTTGGTTATCTCAACGGTGCAAATTGCCAACGCGATCATGTCGGAAGCGGCGCTGTCTTTCCTTGGTTTAGGCTTGCCGGTTGACCAACCATCATTGGGCTCATTAATTAGCATTGGTTTTAACTACATTTTCTCTGGCTCTTGGTGGATCACTGCCTTCCCAGGAATTGTATTGGTAACCATAGTGTTAGTGATTAACTTGCTTGGCGACTGGTTGCGAGACGTGTTTAACCCTAAGCTATACAAGGGTTAAATATCCCTCGTACTTGGTGTTGCTCAAAGTAAAAGAGTTACTCAAGCGAGATAAATTTACGTATGATGAAAACCGTAGAGGAGTAACTTCTACGGTTTTTGTTTATTGGGAGTAAAGGAACACTATGCTACGTCTAGCCATTATCGGGACAAACTGGATCACTGAACGCTTTGTACAAGCCGCATTAGAAGTGAATGAATTTGAATTAACTGCCGTATATTCGCGCAACGAAGCGAGAGCGGCAGAGTTTGCTGCGCCGTTTAACGCCCAAGCGCAGTGTTTTACCGATTTACAGACCATGGCGCAAAGTGATGCGTTTGATGCGGTCTACATTGCTAGTCCGAACTCTCTGCACTATGAACAAAGCGTGCTGATGCTAGAAAATGGTAAGCATGTGATTTGTGAAAAGCCTATCGCCTCGAATATCACTCAAGCTGAGCATATGTACCAAGTGGCTCAGCAAAATGGTGTGGTGCTGTTTGAAGCATTTAAAACGGAATACCTACCTAACTTCCAGCTCATTAATCAGAACCTTGAGAAGCTCGGTAAACTGCACAAAGTATTTATCAACTATTGTCAGTATTCATCTCGTTATCAGCGTTATTTGGATGGTGAAAACCCGAACACTTTCAATCCGGCCTTCTCAAACGGCTCAATTATGGATATCGGTTTCTACTGTGTCTCTAGTGCGGTAGCGCTATTTGGCGAGCCTGAAACGATTAAAGCGAGCGCTCACTTACTTGACTCTGGCGTTGATGCTCACGGTACGGTGATTTTGAGCTACAAAGAACATGATGTAGTGATTTCCCACTCTAAAGTTTCAGATTCGAATATCCCAAGTGAGATCCAAGGAGAGTCTGGTTCAATGATTATTGAACACATTTCGGAATGCGATCATATTGTGTTGAAATTGCGTGGCGAAGACGCAGTGACGCTAACCGTCCCTCAAGTGGAAAACACCATGACTTATGAAGCGACCATTTTTGCTGAGCAAATCAAGCAAGGTAAATTGTGTGAAAAAGCTAAAGCGAGAGCGTTGGGCGTGTCGCGCATCAGCACTGAAGTGAGAAAGCAAGTTGGCGTAGTATTCCCTGCGGATAAGTAATACATTTTGGACTAAGAATAAACAAAGCCCCAGTTAATGCTGATTAACTGGGGCTTTGTTGTTTTGAGGTGTAAGTTTTGAATAGTAAATTTTGGAGCGGAAGTTCGGAAGTAAAGGCTTAGAAGTCGAAGACTAGAAACGACCATTAACCATTAAAATTAATTGGCGGCGATCACCAATTATCCCTGTGTATTCCATAGCGGCAGACAAATGTTTATTGACGTTAACGTTAAAACCTACAATGCCACCCCATTTATCGGTGTTTTCCTGGTGAACTTCAAAAGCAATCGTATGAGGCGCATCAAAATCTTGGCTTGCCTCCATCGTCTCCAAGTTAAACCCACCTTTAAGAGTCTGGTTGATATCCATATAACTTGCGCCAGTATAGAGGTTTAAATCGATCCCATGGTTTAAGTCGAAAGTGTAACCCACACGAGGTTGAATATTAATTGTACCGCCAGAAACTTTGGTTTTTTCCATATTGGTTTGGGTGTAAACAATTGGCATAGTGTAGAACCAATCACCACTGGCACCGGCTAACATCGCACCTAGGCTGTAGTTATAACCTTCAATTTCTGCCTCGGCACTTAAAGTCCAAGGGTCACCACCGAATATATCGGGAGGCGTATCTGGAAGTAGTGCGCTGCCCGCTTTACATTTACGAGGATTTTTCGCGCAGTAGGCTTGTATTCCATCATTAATCGCATTGGTCACCGGATCGCTAGTCACCACACTACCTTTCGGCATGCTCATATTAATATCAATGGTGCCTTTAATTTTCCCAACCGTAGCAAACACATTTAAGAATGGAAGAACCCAAGCATCGAGTTTAAGTTGTGGGGTATTGGTTTTACTACGGAAGTTATCGAAAGAAAGAAAATCGATATCGACATTCGCTGGGCCGCCATAACCGACTTTCATGTTACTAATGGTTTGATCTTGTTCTATGTGACTATAAAGAAAGCTGATACCAAAAGGCAGAGGTAAATCATAACCATTATAAATCGCTACTTGGCCACCAATAGGCAAGATACGATCCCAAACTTTATCGCTATTGGCCGGGCGATTAGGGCCATTAGAGATCGCTGGTGGTTGATTACTCGTTGCTCTAGGAAGTGACGGTTGCGAGCTTTGTGGGACAGTTTGTACCTCACCTATCTTGCTGGTAGAGGCATAAGCAAAAGACAATAAGGCACTCGCACTATAAATAAGAATACTGCTTATGGTTTTAACTAAATGGGGATTCCAAGAATAAAGCGAGAGAGACATAGAATAAGGTCCATTTATTGCTATCGAGATATTGATGTAAAGATTAGTCTGCGTTGATAATTAGCCACATCAATATGTATAAGGTTTGCGCTGGTAATGGTAATGGATATTCACATAGATTACACATAAATTTGCTAATACGGAGTAACTTTATACTCAAGATCCTTAAAGGTTCAGCAAAAGCAGATTTTATTCTTATTGAAACTCGAATATTGAGGTTACTTAGATAGCTTAGCTTATTTTTGGATGAGGGGAGGTTTGGTCGTGACGAATGGACGGTCCGATCAATTTGAAACACGAATATAAAAGCCAATATGGCCATCGTGGTCTTCATAACTGGCTCTGCCGCCTAGAGCAATGTTTTCAGTGAAGTAGTAGTTCATTTCAGCAGAGGTTTGGAAATAGGTACGGTCATAGGCATATTTAGCGCCAATGTCGGCACCAAGGTCAATGTTGCGAGTCAGGCTATAACGTAAGCCAGTTAAGCCTTTTACACCAACACTGTGATCATCGTAATCAATGCCGATAATTTCTTCTGCAGTCGAACTGGTTTCACGATCTTTGTACCAATCATAACCAAGTTCACCACCGACAACCCAATCGAGTGAAGGGTTCAGCGGCATACGATACAAGGCACCAAATGCGACATCACTTTGGCTAAATTTGGAATCGTAGGCATTTTCACCGGTTGGAAAGTCGCCATCATTGAGAAAGTAGTTTTGATAGTGGCCAGTAAAGATCCAGCTCTCATTGATCATATAACTGCCGCCTAGCTTGATATCCAAGCCATCCGTTTGCCAACCGGCACCAATCTGCAAATTATTATAATTATACGGTGAGTCGTAGGCGCGATAATCTGGATTGGTTAAGCTCGTTATCGGCGTTCCTGTCCAATATGAGAGCATCGAAAAAAGCAAAATGAACATAGTGAGAGTCTGTCCCTAGAGAGAATATTTAAATTTTACGCTAATGCTTAATATAAAGACTAGTTAAAAACGAGTATTAAACATAAATAAAAATTGCTTACGATCGCCGCCTAAACCAGTGTATTCCAGATCGGCCGATAAGTATTGATTAACATCTAGAGCTAAACCAATAATGCCTGCCCACGGCTTTTGATTTTCCTGATGTACGCTAAATGGCAAGCTGTTATCGGCATTGATATCATCAATCGCTTGTCGTTTATCTAGGCTAAAACTACCGAAAATATCTTGGCTGGTTTTCATATAGCCAGCACCAGTATAAAGACTTAATTTAGTCCCGTAGTCTAAATCAAAACCGTAGCCAACCCGGGGTTGAATATTAATAGTACTGCCATCGACGGTAGTCTTTTTCATGCGAGTTTGGGTGTAGCTCACTGGCATAGTGTAAAACCAACGGCCAGATGCTCCGGCAATCAAGGCACCAAAAGTATAGGTGTAACCATCGAGTTCTGCGGTGGCATTAATCGGGTAATCGTGGCTAAAAGTATCGTATATTGTATCGCGTAATTTTTGACAAGCTGCTCCGGCAATTCCCGGTTTACAGGAGTTGAGGTGAGGACCAAGTTGATCGAGCAAACGCTTTCCACCTATCGTCATATCTAAATCCGCTTCACCTTTCAGTTTACCTATCGTGGCAAACACATTTAAGAACGGCAGTACCCAAGCATCCACTTTAACTTGCGGGGTTTTGGTATCGGTATAGAAGTTATCGAAGCGAAATAAATCGGGGTGAATATCTGCCATCGGAATAGATAGGTTACCGCCAAGAGAGTTAGCACCTACTTTGATGTTGCTGATATTTTGATGCTGTTGTACTTGGGTGTACAAAAAGCTAATCCCAAAAGGCAACGGCAAATCATAACCATTATAGATAGCTTGCTGACCACCAAAAGGTAGTACATGGTCCCAAACACGCTTGTTTTTCTCGGCAGCTGCCGATGGCTTATGCACATTACTCGATGACGTTTGAATAGTAGAAGAAAGAAGGGGGGCGTCATCCGTAGTGGGTTGATTGCTTGATTGATTTTCAGCCAGCATGACACTAGTGTTCGTTTGCAGAACTTCCGCGTAGGCTGGTGTAATACAGGTAAGTGCAGCACCAAGCATCGAGATAAGTCGAGGCATTGCTTTGGCGGCGGCAACAAAAATTGGTTTCATTTGATGATGTCTTTTTATTATATGTATAAATAGCGAAAAATATCGTTGTTATCCATACCAGATATCAGTGAGGAAAAGGGCTCACTGACAATGAATCATCCTAATGCATTGGTATTGCTATATTGAAACCTGGGGGTATCAGGTAATTTGAGTCAAGGTTGTCGATAATAGATGGCGTCTAAATTAACCTTACGACTATTGGTGTTATATTACACGCTTGGGCAGTAAGTGTCACTGTTGTGATGAGGTTCACAAGAATTATTGCAATGAGGGAGTGAAGCAGCAACCAGATGATTGCTGCTTTTTGATAAAGAATTTAGAAGTAGTATGCGGTCGTTAAGCTAAAGGTTGCTGCATTTGCATAGCTATCAATTTGGTATTTAGCATTAGCGCCGACAGTAAAGCCAGAAACGATTGCATATTCAATACCAATACTGGCGATGCCGCCAAACTCATTGCTAGAGCCTGACTCACCTTTAATGTGGCTATAGTTTTGATCTACATCTGTCGCAATCACTTCTTCTTCATAACTATAGCCAGATGAGTAGTCATATTGAGTGTATGAGACACCTGCACCTACTTTCATTGTCCATTTATCATTAAAGTTGTGGAAGTACATTGGCATTAAAGTAAATTGCTTAGCTTTAATATCGGCATCCCAATCTTGCTCTTTTTCTATACCGTTAGAGATAGTTTCACTACCTTTAGAGTCATCCATATCAAACTGACGGTAGCCAAGTTCTAATCCCCAGTTATCATTAAATTTGTAGCCAAGGTAGCCACCTAGTACAGCATCGTCTGATTCTGGATTTAATTGTTCACCATTTACCGTAGGCTCAAAATCGTGATCAGTATGCAACATGCCATACTCAAGACCAAGGTAAGGGTTAGCAAAAACTGGGGCAGCAAATAGAGCAGCAAGTGCAATAACTTTTTTCATTTTTATGTCTTCCTAGAAACTGTTTTTATAAAGGGGAATATCATTTGATGGCGCTAGAATAAGAAAGGCGGCGTGAAAGAAGTGTGAAGAAATGAAAAATAGAATAAAAAAGAGAAAAAAAGCCCCACTAAAAAGTGAGGCTGTTATTTAAGTTGCTGATAGTTATGGAACTATCTCATGGTAACAAATTCTTCCGAACCGGTTGGGTGGATCGCGACGACTGAATCAAAGTCTGCTTTGGTTGCGCCCATCTTCATTGCTACGGCAAAACCTTGGATCATTTCATCAACCGTGAAGCCAATGCCGTGTAGGCCAACGACTTTCTCATCGTCGCCTGCACAAACGAGTTTCATTTTGCATGGTTGACGGTGTGAGGTAACCGCGGTGTACATTGCAGTAAAGCCAGAGGTGTAAACTTTGACATTGTCTTCGCCGTATTGCGCTTTTGCATCTTGCTCGGTCAAACCAATGGTGCCGATTGGTGGGTGGCTAAATACTACGGTTGGTACTAGGTTGTAATCCATCTTAGCGTCGGTTTTACCGTTAAATAAACGTTCAGATAATTGACGACCGGCTTTAACGGCTACAGGCGTCAGTTCAATACCGCCTTCCATGATGTCACCCACACAGTAGATGCCTTTGACGTTGGTTTCTTGGTATTCATCCACTTTGATGTAACCGCGATCATTGGTCGCTACGCCAGTCACATCTAAGTTAATGGCATCGGTTGCCGGATGACGACCAATTGCCCAAATTAGAGTATCAACGTTTTGGCTTTCACCGTTTTCTAGGTGAAGAGTAATGCTACCGTCAGCTTCTTTTACCACTTCTTTCGGTACAGAGTTAGTGTGTAGCGTTGGGCCTTCGGTGTTCATCACTTCAACTAAAGTATCGACAATCATAGGATCGAAGCTACGTAGCGGTGATTCTTTACGAACAAATAGGTGAGTTTCCGTACCAAGTGCGCTCAGTACGCCAGCAATCTCAACTGCAATGTAACCTGCGCCTACCACGGCAACGCGTTTTGGCTGTTCGTTAATCTCGAAGAAACCGTTTGAATCAATACCGTGTTCAGCACCTGGAATATTTGGAATGGTTGGACGGCCACCGACTGCGATCAGAATATGATCGGCGGTGTATTGCTCGCCGTTAACTTCAACGGTTTTCTCATCAACAAACTTAGCGAAGCCACGGATAACATTGATTTTGTTATTACCTAATACGCGGTCGTAAGATTGGTGAATACGGCCAATGTAGGCTTGGCGGTTTTCTACCATTTTGGCCCAGTTAAAGCTTTTTAGCTCAACATCAAAGCCGTAATCTTTTGAGTACAGGTTAATCGCTTCCGCTACTTGTGCGCCGTGCCACATTACTTTCTTAGGTACACAACCTACGTTGACACAAGTGCCACCCAGATCTTGTGCTTCAATCAGTGCCACTTTTGCGCCGTACATGGCTGCTCGGTTAGCCGATGCAATACCGCCACTACCGCCACCAATACAAATGTAATCAAAATGCGTTGTCATTCTGTTCTCCGTAACCTGTTATGTCTGTCTTTATTTAATGAGGGTCGCAGATGGATTATGCAACCCTAGTTCAATTTATTGCTGCTTATTCTGGAACGATCCACTCAACTTTATGGTGGCCTGTGCTTGGCGCGATCGCCTGTTGTAGCATAGGCAAAATTTCGGTCATTTGGCTTTCGAGTTTCCACGGTGAATTAATCACTATCATGCCCGATGCCGTCATACCGCGCTCAAGACTATCAGCAGAAACGCCTAATTCAATTTGCAAAATATTACGAATATCGAGCTTTTTGAGATCGGCAATCATGTCATCAATCGTATGACGATAAACCACAGGATACCAAATGGCATAAATACCGGTCGCCCAGCGCTTATGGCTTTGTGCAATGGCTCTTACCACATCTTGATATTCGTGAGCTAATTCATAAGGCGGATCGATGAGCACTAAACCACGACGTTCTTTAGGTGGTAATGTTGCTTTTAAATGTTCAAAACCGTCTTTTTGATGAATGTTAACCTGACGATCACGATGAAATTCTTGTTCTAAAAGCGGGTGATCACTTGGGTGAAGTTCCGTTAATACCATGCGGTCTTGATTGCGTAAGTGAGCACGTGCTACGCGTGGAGAGCCCGGATAGTAACGCAGTTCATCACTGTCATTGAGTGCTTTGATTGCATCTAAGTAACTCGTCACTTCTTCAGGTAAATCTTGTCCCCAAATGCGTGCGATACCTTGTTTGTATTCACCGGTTTTTTCTGACCATTCGTGAGTTAAGTCGTAGCGGCCGACACCAGCATGCGTATCATGGTAAACGAACGGCTTATCTTTTTGCTTTAAAGCATTCAAAATTAAGCTTTGTACTATGTGTTTTACCACATCGGCATGGTTGCCAGCGTGAAAACTATGGCGATAACTCAGCATGGTTTATCTCTTGAAATTGGGTCAATATTACCGTCTATGATACCGAATATTATTGAGCCTTGCCTGATAAAAGAAAGCCCAAAGCAGTTTTTACTTTCAGCGCCATTGAAATTTGCCTAGTTAGGCTACATTTATCTATCTATAAGTAGAAGCAAACCCAGTGACTCATTTCACTATACAAGGAAAGCATTCATGTCTAATCCGTTACTCTCGTTCGTCGAATCTAAAGATGGTTTACCCCCGTTTTCTCAAATTAAACCAGAACATGTCCAACCTGCTGTAGAGCAAGCGATTGCTGATTGCCGTGCCCAAGTTGAAAAAGTACTTGCTGGTGGTGAAAAGCCAACGTGGGATACCCTTTGTGAGCCACTAACAGAAACCGATGATCGTTTAAGTCGTCTTTGGTCACCAGTTAGTCATTTAAATTCGGTTCAAAACAGCGAAGAATTGCGTGAAGCTTATGAAGCCTGTTTACCATTACTGTCTGAGTACGGCACTTGGGTTGGTCAACATAAAGGACTGTACGAAGCGTATAAAGCACTTAAAGCCAGTGATGAATTTGCTAGCCTCAATACCGCGCAACAAAAATCGATCACCGATGCATTAAAAGATTTTGAATTATCGGGTATTGGTTTACCTGCTAATGAACAAAAACGTTATGGCGAAATCAGCAAGCGTCTCTCTGAGCTTGGTTCTAAGTTCTCGAACAATGTGCTTGATGCGACTATGGGTTGGACGAAGCATATTACCGAGGAAGCGGAATTAGCCGGTATGCCAGAATCTGCAATGGCGGCAGCAAAAGCCAATGCAGAAGCGAAAGAGTTAGAGGGTTGGTTACTAACACTAGAAATGCCATCTTACATTCCTGTAATGACGTACTGTGACAACCAGGCATTGCGTCAAGAAATGTACGAAGCCTTTGTGACTCGTGCTTCTGATCGTGGTCCAAATGCCGGCAAGTGGGACAACACAGAAGTGATGGCGGAAGAATTAAAACTTCGTCATGAAATCGCGCGTCTGCTTGGTTTTAGCTCTTATGCTGAAAAATCTCTCGCCACCAAAATGGCAGAAACACCAGCGCAAGTCTTAGAGTTTCTTAATAACTTGGCGACCAAAGCGAAACCTCAAGGTGAGCGTGAAGTTGAAGAACTACGTCAATTTGCTGAGCAAGAATGTGGTGTCACTGAGCTAAACCTGTGGGACATTGCTTACTACAGCGAAAAGCAAAAACAAAAGCTGTTCCAAATTTCCGATGAAGAATTACGCCCATACTTCCCTGAATCAAAAGCGGTATCTGGCTTATTTGAAGTATTAAATCGCGTCTTCGGCATGACAGTGACTGAAAAAACGAGCGTTGATGTTTGGCATGAGTCGGTGCGTTTCTTTGAAATCACCGATAGCAAAGGTCAATTGCGCGGTAGCTTTTACTTAGATTTATACGCTCGCGAGCACAAACGTGGTGGCGCTTGGATGGATGAGTGTCGCGTACGTCGCACGCTGGCTGACGGTGCAACTCAATCACCAGTGGCTTACTTGACCTGTAACTTTAACAAGCCAGTCGGTGATAAACCTGCCTTGTTTACACATGATGAAGTCGTAACTTTGTTCCATGAATTTGGTCACGGTATTCACCACATGCTAACTCAAGTTGAAGTGGCTGCGGTATCAGGCATTAACGGCGTACCTTGGGATGCGGTTGAGCTACCAAGTCAGTTCCTAGAAAACTGGTGTTGGGAAGAAGAGGCACTCTCGTTCATTTCTGGTCATTACCAAACCGGTGAAGCGCTTCCAAAAGAAATGCTGGATAAAATGCTTGCAGCGAAGAACTTCCAATCGGCAATGTTTATCCTGCGTCAGTTAGAATTCGGTCTATTCGACTTTACGCTGCATTCACAATACGACCCAGAAGTTGGCGCTAAAGTGCTGGAAACGCTGGCGGATGTGAAATCTAAAGTAGCGGTATTACCAGGTTTAGAATGGAACCGTTTTTCACATGCCTTCAGCCATATTTTCGCTGGTGGTTATAGCGCGGGTTACTACAGCTACTTGTGGGCAGAACTGCTTTCAAGTGACGCTTACTCACGCTTTGAAGAAGAAGGGATCTTCAACAAAGAAACCGGACAAAGCTTCTTGAATAACATCCTAGAAATGGGCGGCAGTGAAGAGCCGATGGAGCTATTCAAACGCTTCCGTGGCCGTGAGCCGAAAATTGATGCGTTATTGCGTCATGCGGGGATAGAGGGCTAACTTCGGTTCTCGAATATCGGGCGCTTCGCTGCTCGTGACTTGAAAAAGATAGAAGCGATTTCATTAAATGGGATCGCTTCTATTGTTTTATTCTAGTGTGAGAGTGACATGCTTATTCGAGCAACGAGCAACGAGCAACGAGCAACGAGCAACGAAATATCTACCTAATCATCCCCTTGGTTTTCTCTCCTACCAATACATCCGACAACTTATTCAATACCGATCCCGTTTGATGCCAATAATGCCAGTACAAGGGCACCTCAATTCCTTCACGTTCGGGGAATATATCCACTAATTGCGCTGCAAAAGGTTGGGCTTGAATCACTGGCAACAATCCATAACCTTGACCATTTAAGATCATGTCGGCCAGCCCTTCGCTTGATGGACAAATATGGTAGGGGAATTGGGTAGGTAAGCCCCATTTTTGAAACTGCTGTTTTTGCAGCTTATCGTCTGCGCCAAAAATTACCGCTGGAGCAATCTGTAATATGTCAGCAAGATCTTGTTCCGATTGCGAAGTCTGGAAGTATCTTTTATTAAAATCGGGAGAACAATAGAAACGATATTCCATCGAACCTAAATACTCACAACGAATGCCAGATAAGGTTTTATTCGAACTGCATAAACAGCCCATGGCTAATCCTTCTTCGAGGTGCTTTAAGCCTTCGCTTTGATCTTCAATTAAAATATCAAACATTACATTATGTTGTTGATGGAAATCTTTGGTCGCTTTAAACCACCAAGTGGCAAGGCTATCAGCATTGATGACAATTTTGAGTGGGTGAGATACACCGTCTTCACCGAGTAGGTGGTGCAGTTCAAATTCGAGTTGCTTGACCTTCATGGCGTGATTAACCAGATTTTGCCCGGTTGGTGTGAGGGTTAAGTTCTTACCTCGTTGCACGAGAATGGCACCAACCCTTTGTTCTAGGTTAGTAATTCTTTGTGAAATGGCCGATTGACTAATATTGAGTTCTTGTGCCGCAGCTTCAAAACTTTTCAGCGCTGCAATTCTTTCCAGTGATTCTAATAACTTGTAGTCAAACATGCCCACGCCTTGCTTAAGTAATTCTTATGAAGCTTCAATTATTTTAATTTTAACTTAAGTATTTTGTAGCGCAATATTAGCGTACATCAAATGTGAGTGAACAATAATAACTAGGAATAGAAAACATGTTGAGTGTGGTACTAAAGGGCGCGTTTGTATCCGGTAGTCTCATTGTGGCGATTGGTAGTCAGAATGCCTTTTTGCTTAAATCTGGTTTGAAAAATAACTATGTAATGCTGGTGGCGACCTTATGTTTCTTAGGGGATGTATTGCTGATCAGTACTGGTGTGCTTGGGGTTGGCGCATTATTACAGCAAGCCCCTGTGATGACAGAAATCTTAACCTTGTGTGGTATCGCATTTTTATGTTGGTATGGTTTTTTATCCGCGAAATCAGCGTGGCGCGGGCAAAGTCATTTAGATATTGATAACTCGGAAGTCAGTCGCAACTGGGTCAAGGTGGCGTTAATGACCTTGGCGATGACGTTTTTAAATCCGCATGTTTATATCGACACCATTTTGGTGTTAGGTGGCATTACCTCATCATTAAACTTTGAAGAAAAACGTTGGTTCTTAGTTGGCGCGTTAACCGCCTCTGCGATTTGGTTTTATGGCGTGGCGTATATTGCCAAAAAGCTGATCCCATTTTTTGCTAACCCGAAAACCTGGCAGATTTTGGATACAGTGATTGCGGTGATTATGTTTTCGATTGCGGCGGGGTTGGTGAAGACTTTAGTTCCTAGTTCCTAGTTCCTAGTTCCTAGTTTCTAGGAGCGTGGCTCGGTGCTCGGGCACTACGTTGCTCGTAGCTCGAACGGCGGTGGAAGATAGTAATAAAAGTTGTCATCCCTGAAACGACGAAGGAGTTATCAGGGATCTATATTCAGCGCGCTGTGATTAGATTCCTGCTCTCGCTATGGCTCGGCGGGAATGACGGGAAAATGAAGAAGCTCAGGTTGCTTTGGATTTTAGTTTTTCGAGCCAAGAGCAATAACGCGGCCGAGATTCCGAGCTTCGAATAACGATAAAAAAGGCTTCCATACTCTCATGAATTGAGAAGTAGGAAGCCTTTTGATTAAGGGAACGAGTTAAATCTTTTTCAAGCCACGAGCAGCGTAGCGCCCGAGTCTCGAGCTACGTTACGAAAACTGATTCATCGTATTATTCTCTCCAGATGCTTTCAGAGCTTGGTCACCTGAGAAGTACTCTTTGTGATCATCACCGATGTTCGAGCCTGACATATCCTGATGTTTCACCGAAGCCAAACCTTGACGCAGTTCTTTACGCTGAACGCCTGCTACGTATGCCAACATGCCTTGCTCACCGAAGTAGTCTTTCGCCAAGTTATCGGTTGAAAGTGCTGCGGTGTGGTAAGTCGGTAGCGTAATCAAGTGGTGGAAAATACCCGCTTGCGCCGCCGCATCACGTTGGAAGCTTTGGATTTTGGCATCCGCTTCTAGTGCTAGTTCTGAACCGTCATACACTTGGCTCATTAACTGGTCACGATCGTAAGCCGATACATCTTGACCTGCTTCTGCCCACATATCGAATACTTGCTGACGGAAGTTAAGCGTCCAGTTGAACGATGGGCTGTTGTTGTACACCAACTTAGCATTTGGAATGACTTCACGGATACGATTTACCATACCAGCGATTTGACCAATATGCGGTTTTTCGGTCTCAATCCATAGTAGATCGGCGCCGTTTTGTAGCGAAGTAATGCAATCTAGCACTACGCGATCTTCACCTGTGTTTGGCTTAAAGCGAACTAGGCCATTTGGTAGTCGAGTCGGTTTAATTACCGCATTACCTTGTTTTAGTACCATATCACCTGAGTTCAATTCGCTTAGTGATTGGATCTCAATCCCATCAATGTAGGCATTGTACTGGTCGGCTAAATCGCCTTCGCTTTGTGATACTGGGATTTTTTGGGTAAGACCCGCACCTAGTGAATCTGTACGCGCTACAATCACACCATCTTCCACGCCAAGTTCTAGGAATGCGTAGCGAACTGCGTTAATTTTCGCTAAAAAGTCTTCATGTGGCACCGTTACCTTACCGTCTTGGTGACCACATTGTTTAGCATCTGACACCTGGTTTTCGATTTGAATACAACATGCACCTGCTTCAATCATTTTCTTCGCCAGTAGGTAGGTCGCTTCTTCGTTACCAAAACCGGCATCGATATCGGCAATGATAGGCACTACATGAGTTTCAAAATTATCGATCTGCTTTTGTACCGCTTGTACTTTGATTTGATCGCCTGACGCTTGCGCCGCATCAAGATCTTTAAATAGATGATTTAGCTCACGCGCATCCGCTTGTTTTAAGAAGGTGTACAGCTCTTCAATCAGCATTGGCACTGAGGTTTTCTCGTGCATGGATTGGTCGGGTAGTGGACCAAACTCAGAACGCATTGCGGCTACCATCCAACCTGAAAGGTATAAGTAACGGCCACGAGTCGTTTCAAAATGCTTCTTAATTGAAATCATTTTTTGTTGGCCGATAAAGCCATGCCAGCAACCTAGAGACTGCGTGTAATTGGCAGAGTTTTGGTCATAAGCATCCATATCTTCACGCATAATTTTTGCCGTAAAGCGTGCAATATCAAGCCCAGTGCGGAAGCGGTTTTGTAAGCGCATACGAGCGACGTATTCTGGCGTGATAGCATTCCAGGTACTTTGGCTTTCAATGGTTTTTTGCGCTTCAGTTAGTTGGTGCTTATAGCTATTTGGGGTTGTTGTATTTGGCATAATGATTCCCTTCTATATTTTCGTTGCTAGAGCGCTTCGCTTCTCGTGTTTCGTCGCTCGGACGCTCTGCGTTTTTCGTTATTGGATTTGGTATGTTTTTATCGTTTTAGGTGCGCTGCACTTCGATAAACGAGCAGCGTAGCGCCCTAGATTCGAGATTCGTTTTAGCTTTTTGCCCAAACTCGATACTGATGCAACAGCGGTTCGGTATACCCACTCGGTTGATTACGGCCTTGGAAAATCAACTCTCTTGCGGCTTGAAATGCTAGGCTTTGCTCAACATTTGGCAGCATAGGTTGATAACCTTCTGAGCCTTCGTTTTGTGCATCAACTACCTGAGCCATTTTGTGCATGCTGTCCATCACTTGCTCCGGGCGGCAAACTTTGTGCAATAACCAGTTAGCAATGTGTTGGCTGGAAATACGCAAAGTGGCGCGGTCTTCCATCAGCTCGATGTTATTAATATCGGGCACTTTTGAGCAGCCAATACCCATCTCAACCCAGCGAACTACGTAGCCTAAGATGCCTTGAATATTGTTATCGAGTTCCGCTTCAATTTGTTGTTGAGAAAGCGTTTCTTCTAGTAATTCAAGGGTTAATAAATCCGCTTGGTTAGTCGGAGTGCGCTCAGCAATCATTTGTTGCTCGGCAAACACGTCTACTTGGTGATAATGCAAAGCGTGCAATGTGGCCGCGGTCGGCGAAGGTACCCAAGCGGTATTAGCGCCCGATTTCGGATGAGCCACTTTAGCCGCCATCATGGCTTTCATTTCTTCTGGCATTGCCCACATGCCTTTGCCAATCTGCGCTTTACCAGTAAAACCACACGCTAGACCCACTTCGACATTGTTGTTTTCATAAGCTTGAATCCAGGTTTGCTGTTTAATATCGGCTTTCGGTTTAAAAGCGCCGGCTTGCATGCTGGTATGAATTTCATCGCCAGTGCGGTCTAAAAATCCGGTGTTGATGAATACCACGCGTGATTGTGCGGCGCGGATACACTCTTTTAAATTAACGGTAGTGCGACGTTCTTCATCCATAATCCCCATTTTGATGGTATTTGGCGCAAGACCGAGCATGTTCTCTACACGTTCGAATAGCTCATTGCTGAACGCCACTTCTTCTGGACCATGCATTTTCGGTTTAACAATATAAATGCTGCCAGTACGACTATTGGTGACGCGACATGCTTGTGGGTTCTTAATTTCAATCGCGGCAATAAGTGCTGTGATCACCGCATCAATTAAGCCTTCCGGCATATTTTTACCTTGCGAGGTTTGCACCAAATCACTGGTCATTAGGTGACCAACGTTACGAACCAATAGTAATGAACGACCATGCAAGTTGTAGTCATCACCATTTTTATGGGTGTAACTACGGTCGCAGTTCAGGCGGCGGATCTGGGTTTGATTGCCTTTGCTGATCGTGGCGGTTAGGTTGCCAGTGATCAGGCCAAACCAATTTTGATAGGCTTCAAGTTTGTCTTGGCTATCGACCGCGGCAACGGAGTCTTCAAAATCCATGATGGTCGAAAGCGCCGATTCCACTTGAATATCATCTAGGCCGGCAATGTCATGCTTACCAATTGCGCCTTTGCGGTTAATGATTAACTCAATGTGCAAACCGTGGTTTTTCAACACGATAGAAGTCGGCTCTACATCTGGGTTACTAGAGGCAACGAACTGACAAGGCTGAGCTAAACCCGATTGACTACCATCAGGGAACGTCGCTAATAAGTGATGGAAATACACCGAATAGCTTTGAACATCGTGATGTGAGCCTTGTTTTAGTGGGAAGTTGTCATCTAAAAAGGTTTTAGCGAAATCAATCACATGTTTGCCACGAGCTGGGTTGTATTTCTTACCCGCTTTTAAGCCTTCCGATTGAGTAATGATGTCGCTGCCGTACGCTGCATCGTAAAGACTACCCCAGCGAGCATTGGCGGCATTAAGTGCAAAGCGAGCATTCTTAATCGGTACGACAAGTTGCGGCCCCGCGAGTGTGGCAATTTCTTGATCAACATTTTGGGTGCTGATTTGAAAGTCGTCGCCTTGTTCCACTAGGTAACCAATTTGCTGTAAAAATGCCTGATATTCGCCTTGATTAAATTGAGGGTGACTTTTGTGCCAGTCATCAATTTGAGTTTGTAGGCGAGTACGAGTTTCTAGCAATGCTTGATTCTTCGGCGCAAGATCATTGAGAAGTTGGCTGAAATTAGCCCAAAATTGCTGCTGATCGAGACCGGTTAGTGGCAATACTTGTTGATTGACGAATTGAACTAGCTCGGCATTGAATTGGTGTTGAGTGGCTAATGTTGTCTGTGTGCTGGTCATTGGACCATCGATAGTATGTGCTAAGTTCATATTCATTCCCTCATGTTGCGACTCGTTTTGTAGCAGTGGCGATGATTTGATATTGGCTTTTTGACTATTTGTTTTTTGAGTCACCGTTTATTCTTAATAAGTGACCGCTGTCTTAAAGTTGAACATCAAATGCTGCTTTTTCATCCTGTGACTAAAAGAATAGCGATAAACTGACTAAAATTTCACAAAGAAAATTACACAGTGTAAATTTTACAAATACGAGGTCAGGGATGAAGGCATCAAGTTCGTTAAATAGACAGTCACACTTTCTCGGCACCAAAGTTCGTAACCTACGGAAACGTAACGGTTTAACCTTGGAAGATTTATCATCACGTTGCATTAAAATTGATCCTGAAGATGCGCCTTCGGTGTCATACCTTTCGATGATTGAACGAGGCAAGCGAGTACCAAGTGAAGCCATGTTGGATGTGATCGCGCAAGTATTTCAAAAGCCGTTACAGTGGTTTTTGGATGATGCCAGTGAAGAGCAAGAAATTACTCCAGAAAAGGGCAGCCGTGGTGGCATTAATGGCATGGTGCTTGAACCAAGCTTCTTGTTTTCTAATGATATTTTACAAATTGCCATTCCAGAAATGCTGTCGCAAACCGGCACTACTGGGCATCAATTTGCGCACCTGTTGATTCGAGCTCACCAAGAACATCATCAAAACCATTTTCCAGATTTAGAAAAGGCGGCAGAAAAAGTCGGACAAAAACGCATGCCGTTGTCGGTCGAAGATTTATTAGATATCTGTCAAGAGGTTGGAGTAAAGATCAAATGGTTTGATGAGCCATCGCAAGATGTGGAGGACACTCATGGGGTGAAGTCCAAGCATATTGTGCGTTCTTACGCGGAAGCGCCGGGTGTGATCCGAATTAACCGCGCACTGAAAGCTACGCCAGAAAAACTTAAATACGATTTAGCGGTACACATCGGCCATAAAGTGTTGCACAACAGTGATGGTGAAAAGCATGTGATTGCCTCGGATAATCGTAATTTATCTACCTTAATGCCGGATCAAACACGAGATGTGAATAACCTCGATTCCAAGCATATTCTGCAAGCGTGGCGAGATTTTGAATGTTCCTTTTTTGCCGGTGCGTTGCTGTGTCCGAAAGTGCCATTTCGTCAGTTGCTCGACCGTCATGGTTATGAGATCAGCGTGAGTAAATTAATCGGTGTGTCAGAGTCGGTGGTGATGCGTCGTATGACCGCGGTTTCACCGTATCCTCATTGGCATTATTTCGATGCTTATAATCCGGGTAAGTTGAAAGCGGTTTATCGCGGCAATGGTATTCCTCTACCTTGGGGCAATATGCGAATGGTAGAAGATCCGTGTCAGCATTGGTCGGTTTTCCGCATGATAGGCATTCCGGGTAACACGCCAGTGGCGCAAATTTCGGTGCTGAATCAAGATGGCGTGCCGCATATTTATTGTTGTGAGTCGGTTAAAGTTAAAGACATGGCGGGCAATTATCATGTGTTGTGTTCGGGGGTCGATTTAAACCCAGCGCTAGAAGCACAAGGGGAAGATGCAGTTGCCATCGCCACTGCTTTGCAAAAAGAATGTGTGCGTAAAGGCGGGCAATGTGAGATCCCTTATCAAATTAAACAACAACTACTCACCGTAGCGCGGATCTTAAATATCAATTGGATTGAACGCGGCATTGAAAATCAAGCGAGGGTGATTTGTTCGCGCGGTGGAATGTGCCCAAGGCAGCCGAGGTGTTATAAAGATAAAGCCGAAACTCGTAGCTCGAATGCTAGAGTCTCGACTTTGTAATGATAGCTAAATCGATCCTCTCGAGTTACGAGTATTCGAGAGACGAGAAACGTATATGTTCCTAGTTTCTAGGTGCTGGATTAAGGTTGACTAGGTGTTACAAAGATAAAGCCGAAACTCGTAGCTCGAATGCTAGAGTCTCGACTTTGTAATGATAGCTAAATCGACCCTCTCGAGTTACGAGCACTCGAGAGACGAGAAGCGTGTATGTCCCTAGTTCCTAGTTTCTAGGTGGTGGATTAAGGTTGACTAGGTGTTACAAAGATAAAGCCGAAACTCGTAGCTCGAATGCTAGAGTCTCGACTTTGTGATGATAGCTAAAGCGACCCTCTCGAGTTACGAGCACTCGAGAGACGAGAAACGCTTACGCTCCTATCACCCCGCCATCTTCACGAGTAATTTTCACTACCGTAGAACGTGGAATGCCATCAACTGCTGAATAAGAACCGGTTGGATGTTGCACGCCGATAAACATAGTTCGGTAGTCTGGGCTGAAGGTGAGGCCGGTAATTTCACAACCGGTTGGGCCGGTTAAGAAACGTTTGATTTCACCGGTATTTGGATCGCCGCACAACATTTGGTTGTTGCCCATGCCTTCGAAATTACCTGCGTTTGAGTAGTTGCCATCGGTTTGAATCCATAGGCGACCATCTTTATCAAAGCCTACACCATCAGGGCTGTTGAACATGTTTTCAGGGGTAACATTGTCGCTACCTGAACGAGGATCATCACTGGCATAAATTTCTGGGTTACCTGCTAACACATAGATATCCCAGAAGAATTGGTCGGAATCGTGTTTGCCATTTTTCGGCTGCCAACGAATGATGTGACCATAAATATTATCTTCACGCGGGTTGGCAGGATTGGCCGGTTGGCTTGAACTTCCACGCTGGGAGTTATTGGTGAGGGTACAAAATACTTGTTCATTATCAGGATGAACTGCAACCCATTCAGGGCGATCCATTGTAGTCGCACCGACTTGAGTGGCGGCTTTACGTGCAAAAATAAGTACATCCGCTTGGCTATTAAAACCATTTTCTGGGGTTAGGCCATTTTTGCCAAAGGTCAGTTCAAGCCATTCACCTTTACCATGCATATCACCATCGTTGGCGTTAAATTTCGCCACATACAAAGTACCTTCATCCAGAATATCTCGGTTGTCTTCCGGTTTGTGCGCTTTATATTTGCCTTTCGAAACAAATTTATAAATATGCTCGCCTCGTTCATCATCGCCTAGGTAGACAACGACACGACCATTTTTATCAATCGTTAACGCGGCATTTTCATGTTTGAATCGCCCTAATGCGGTGCGTTTTTTCGGTTTGGAATTTGGATTCATTGGGTCGATTTCAACTACCCAGCCATGACGATGGTTTTCGTTCGGTTCTTTTTCAATATCAAAGCGCTCATCAAATTGATGCCAATTAAACCAGCTATTGCCAGAATTAATGCCGTATCGCGCATCATCTTCTGGCACTTCAATTTCATTTTGACTACCAAAGAGACCATTAAAGTTTTCTTCACAGGTTAGGTAGGTTCCCCAAGGAGTCGCGCCATTAGCACAGTTGTTAAAAGTGCCGAGAACTTGTGTGCCAGTTGGATCTGCGTGGGTTTTTACTTTATCGCTTCCTGCCGCTGGGCCAGTTAATTCCATTTCGGTGTAAGAGGTGATGCGACGGTTTAAGCGGCCATCAACATTAACTTCCCAGCCTTGTTCTCCTTTGCGTAATTCAACAATAGAAACACCGATAGCCGCTTGAGAACGACGAACTTTTTCCGCGGTTAGGTTTTCGCCTTGGTCATCAAATAAAGTACGGTAACTGGTGTTTTCATTGTTGACCGCTAATACTGCACGATGTCGGCTAAGAGGTAGGAAAGTCATGCCATCATTGTTGTCGCCAAATTGCATTTCTTGATCGGCTGCTGAGTTTGATTGAGAAAATGCCGCAGCCGCAGGCTTGATAGCATCACCCCAAGCAATTAAATTTTCGGCGCGATAACCTCTAGGCACAATTACGCTATCTTGAGTTGAGGCTGCGACAGGAGAAAAGCCAAGTAACTCAGGTGCTTTTGGTGGGCGAACCATGGCATTCGCAATGGGAGAGGCGGCAAAAAATGCGGCTGAGCTGCCTGCTGCTGTCGTTTGTAGAAAACGGCGACGGCTCAATCCTTTCTCAATGATTTGTGAAAAATCGCTCATATCAGTTTTCGATGGGTGTTGCTTGCTCATAATTGACTTCCTATTGTTATTGTCAAAGATGAGCAGAGGTTAATGATGAAATGTAAAACTAATGTTGCAGAAAAGTGGCTGTCAAAATAATTTCATATTGAAAGGGCTAAACTGAAGTCGCCCGTTTTCATATTATTGGCTTACGGATTAACGTTTCGATTAATCGGATTTTGTAATGAAATCAAGGTTTCGGTGGACTGTACTTCATCAATCGCTTGTAGTTTATCAATCAATACATATTGCAGCTCTTCGATGTTTTTACACATCAATTTGACGAAAATATTGTAGGCACCGGTGGTGTAGTAGGCTTCGACCACTTCATCTAACGCGTTGAGCTTTTCAATGGCCGAGTGGTAATCCCGCGCCGCATTTAAATTAATACCAATGAAACAACACACGTCATAGCCTAGCTTTTTAGCATTCACCACCACTTCAGTGCCTTCAATGACTTTGGCGGCTCGCATTTTTTCCACTCGAACATGCACTGTCGCCGGACTAACATCAAAGCGCTTTGCCATTTCAGCATAAGGCGTTCGTGCGTCTGCCATTAAAATCTTCAAGATCGCTTTATCAAGTTCATCTAATCGAACATTCGGATCGGGCATGTGGATTCCTTAACTCACAGTATTAATCTGATTTTTTGCTTTGGCTTACGAATATAACAAACAAAACAGCAAAATAGTTGGTAAGGTTAATAACATAAGTCATTATTGTTAAAGCGAGTGATTGCTCGCTTTTTTATTTAGGTACTGAATCACTCGGTGCCAAATTCTTACCAAAGACGTAGTTTGTACTGAATGAATGTAGATTTTCGATATTTTATTACTTTAGCTTTTTCCTGCGCGAGTAGTCTCGCTTGGGCAACTGACAGCGGAGCAAAATCAAGCATAGAGCCTACTATGCCAGAAACAAACTCAGCGGTGATCAGCCAAGCTCAGTCTAGTTCTGTAGGCATTCCTCACCCGAATGATATGCTGCAATTTCTCGCCTATTTCATTGTATTAGCAGTGGCTTTGTTTTTTATTCTTCGTCATTTTAAGCGTGTTCGTATTACTGAAAATCAATCACAGCAAAGCCAGTATTTATTGGAAACGGTTTATGATTTAAGTCGACAAGCCATTGGAATTGTTGATGAAAAAGGGCTGTTAATCTCGAGTAATCAGACCCTGCAAGAATTAGTGTATGACCCGAACTTTGATTATGGCCACCCAGTTTGGACCTATGGCGGCTGGGGAGAGGCGAGTGGTGAAAAAGTTCAGCAGGCGTTTCTCAAAGCACAGCAAGAAGGCGTCGTTCGTCTTGAAGTTGAATTAATTAGAACCAGTATTGGGCCAATTACTTTAGATTTAAGCATTAAAAAATTACCAATAGCGGATGGCCATGATGAGCAATATTTATTTGAAGGCAAGGATATTACCGCTCGTAAATTGGCAGAAAAACGCTTAATTGAAAATGAAGCCAAGTTTAGAAATTACTATCAATTACAGCCAGTGATGATGCTGACTATTGATGAGCATGATTGCATTCAAGCCGCCAACAAATTTACCTCTGACATATTAGGCTACGATAACCTGCAAATTTTAGGGCGAAAACTACAGAGTTTCTATGCTAAAAGCACCGAGCTCAGTGCGCTAGAAAAGCTACGTCAGCCACAAAAAAAACATGCTTTAGTGGCGCGTCGTGAAATTCAATATATTGATAATACCGGTCAGTTAGTCTGGATAAGAGAAAATATCCGTCAAATCCCAGAAACTCGTCAGCTACTCATTGTCGGTGAAGATATTACCGAAACCCACCTGTTAGCGGAGCAGCTTGAATATCAAGCTCACCACGATGGTTTAACCGGCTTGTATAACCGATATCATTTTGAGCAACAACTCGTCACGGCGTTAAAGGAAGTGAAAAGCAACATACGTGCGCATGCCTTATTTTATCTTGATCTTGACCAGTTTAAATTAATCAATGATACCGTCGGACATGAAGCTGGAGACGCGGCGATTGTCTATAGTGCAGAGTTGTTAGAGCAGCTAATTCCAAAAAAAGCGACATTGGCAAGAACCGGTGGTGATGAGTTTGCTATTTTATTGCGTGACTGTGATGAGGAAGAAGTGAAGCAATTTGCTCAGTCGATTCTTAATGGTTTCAATCAAAGTCAGTTTATGTGGCGAGGCATTCACTTTAACTTAAATTGCTCGCTCGGGATCCGTAAAATTGATTACACCGCGGAATCGGTGCAAAGAATTAATGCTCAAGCGGATACAGCCTGCCATTTAGCCAAAGAAGAAGGGCGTAATCGAGCGCATTTCTATAGTGGTGATGATGAAAACTTCCGCCATCGAGAATTGGAAATGGCCTGTGTTAGCCAAGTCTATGACGCATTGGCCCATGACCGATTAGAGCTTTATGCGCAGCCGATTTTAGATATTGCGCCATCGCCAAGTGACAAGCTGCACTTTGAAATTTTAGTACGTTTGCGTGATGAGAAGAATGAGCTGATGTCACCGGGAATATTTATGCCGGCGATCGAGCGTTATAATCTGGCTCACTTGATTGATCGTGAAGTGTTTAAACAAACCTTAGCCTGGTTTGAGGCGCGACCGGATGCGATTGATAAGCTAGGTCGTTGCTCGATTAACCTTTCTGGCCAGTCGATGGGCGATAAAGACTTTATTGCTTTTCTGATTGAGCTGCTGCAAAACACTACTGTGCCGACAGAAAAAATCTGTATTGAAATCACTGAAACGGCTGCGGTCGGGAATATGCAACAAGCCTCCCAGTTGTTTACTCGTTTAAAGCAGCTAGGTTGTAAGATCGCATTAGATGATTTCGGTTCAGGCTTGTCTTCTTTTGCTTATTTAAAAACCTTGCCGTTAGATATCGTGAAAATTGATGGCTGCTTTGTACGAGATATGCATCAAGATGAAGTGGACTATATTTTAGTGCAATCCATTCATAACCTAGTTAAGCAACTTGGTAAGCAAACTGTGGCTGAATTTGTGGAAAATGATGAGATATTATCGTGCCTAGTCGATCTAGGCGTCGACTATGCTCAAGGCTACTTAATTAGTCCTCCTCAGCCATTAGAGCATCTGGTCGAAAGTTTTATTGCTCAACCCGCTTCATCTTATCTGCCGGATAACGGATAATGCCGCGTCATTATTTGAATCCGTATAATTTTTGGAGTTTGTGTGCAGCTGAACTTATGTTGTGATAACCCTTCTCAGCAAGCTCAATTAGATGAGATTGCTGCACGTTGGCAACTTACCCATCAGCCTGATAGCGTGTTTGCTTTGGTGCTTACCGAGCAACGTTTGGAGCTGCGTAAATTAGATGAACCTAAGCTAGGCGCGATTTATGTCGATTTAGCTGGAGGCGCAGTAGCGCATCGTCGCAAATTTGGCGGTGGTAAAGGGCAAGCGATCGCCAAAGCAGCAGGCTTAAACAAAGGTGCCACACCAAGCGTACTGGATGCCACTGCCGGATTAGGACGCGATGCGTTTGTATTGGCATCGTTAGGTTGCAAGGTTCAAATGGTAGAGCGTAATCCTGTGGTTGCCGCTTTATTGGATGATGGTTTAACTCGCGCCAAGCAAGATCCTGAAATTGGCGAGTGGGTCAGTGAACGCATGAGTTTATTGCACGCTTCGAGTCACGATGCTCTGCAGCAATTAATGGCGCAAAACGATTTCATTCAGCCAGATGTCGTCTACCTCGATCCAATGTACCCTCATCCTGAAAACAAAAAGAAAAGCGCATTAGTTAAAAAAGAAATGCGGGTGTTTCAATCTTTGGTGGGGGCGGATAATGATGCAGATGGCTTATTAGAACCTGCACTGCAACTGGCCACCAAACGAGTAGTAGTCAAACGTCCAGACTATGCACCGTGGCTCAACCAGCATAAACCTAGTATGGCGATTGAAACTAAGAAAAATCGTTTTGATGTGTATGTTCTCAACAGTATGGTGACACAAAGCTGACACTTTCGAGGGAATTAACGTGCGAGCATGGAGTCTGAATACAAGTTACCCCAAAGATATTTATACTCAGACACTAAAGGTGATTATGAAATTCTCTCAAGCTTTATTGACCGCTTCGTTATTCATTCCTTTATCTTCGCTTGCGGTAGCAGCCGAGCCACAACAAGATGTCGCCCAATTACTGCAAGATAAAATCGTAGTCGGCGAAAAAGAGTGGGTCACGGTTTTAGATACCGATCAGCGCACTATCGCCAAAATAGATACCGGCGCGACCACTTCTTCAATCAACGCTATTGATATTCATGACTTTGAAAAAGACGGCAAAGATATGGTGTCGTTTAAAATCAAAGCTAAAGATGATGTCAGCAAAGAAATCACCTTGCCAGTTAAGCGCTGGGTGCACATCAAACAATCTTCAAGTCCAGAAACCTCACGTCGCCCAATTGTTGAACTAGATATTAAGCTGGGCGATAAGACCTACACCACACCATTTAACTTGGTAGATCGTGACCACATGATTAATGCGATTTTGATTGGTCGCTCTTTTCTAGATCCAATTGCTCTAGTGGATGTAGAACAGAAGTACATTCACAAAAAGAAAAAATAATCTGAAAATCAAACCTTTGTCATAACTGCTTTCAAATGCGAGTAATTTTCACTTGTATTTAATGATATTTAACTCTATAAAGAAATGAGAATCGTTGTTATTTGTCTTATCGTAATTGCGATTGGTCATTTCAGTAGGGTGTGTAGTTATGGCAAAGTCTTTATGTAAATTTTCTCGCCGCGATATTAAAGCCGGAAAAATCGACAAGTTAGTGTTGGATTCGCAATTTTATTGCGGCTCTTGCGCACGTACGTCGAATCAAAAAGGCGCACTATGCAAACCTGTCTCTCTTGCCAAGCTTTCTCAATCTAATCAACTCGATAAAAAAGTGACTCAAGCATTATTGCCCATTCAGGCGAGCAATGTGCCTGACGTGATCGCCAAAGCTAAAGCGATGAAAGCCCAACGCGAATATAACCAACAAGCGACCATCAAGCCGCTTAATAATGGTGTGAACTTAGTAGTGCCATCAAAAGTGATTGCTAAGCCTAGTATTGAGCCAACCATGCCAGAACTAGAGGCTCAACCTTTACTTGCTCCAAATGAAATTAAGCAGCAACTACAAACCTTGAAGAAAGGCTTAAAAGCACAGAAGAAACAACAGAAACAAATGAAAAAACTGCTGAAAAAGCAGCGTAAGTTAGCTAAGAAGCATAAGAAAGTTTTAAAACAAGAGCTTAAATTGAATAAGCAAGAAGCCAAGATAGCCAAACAAGAAGCGCGTATTGAAAAGCGTTTATCTAGCTTTAACACGGTTGAACCAATCCAGTTTCCAAAAAATATCACCGGCAAAGTGGTCGGCCTGAAATCTCTGCATTAAAAAAGTTTTTGGTTTGTATGAAGCCGGAGAGTTTCGATTCTCCGATCTGATTACAGCTGATATTTTTCCCTAAATAAATGCTGCCCCAAAGTAGTTTTGCGTAACCAACCCCATCCCCGCTTCCCCTTATATTAACTCCTGCTGCCAAGTGGCTTTATCTATCAAGGGGAAGAGCTATTCTTTGTCGCTTGTAGCTACAATGCCAACTACAGATTACCGAACATTATTTGAGCGTCATTCCAGCCGAGCCTAAGCGAGAGCAGGAATCTACTAATCACGCGCTCAATATTGGAATGTTCTTTTTTCGCAGATACCACTACACAAAAAGCGCTCACAAATAACTCCCTCCCTTTACCAATGAAAAATACTTGGCATCAAGATTTACAGCCAAGGGAGGGCGGGGGAGGGTTGATGTGAGAAATTTATTTATACCCCAAAGGAGTTTGGCGTAATCAACAGCTCTTCATCATGAGTTGGCTTTGGTGAACTATACGGATTATTTCCGCATTTTACGCTGAATAAATATGAGGTGAATTCATATGTTATGAATGAATTTAGTTATTTAGCTTGCTGTTCAAAAAAGTGACTGAGAAGATAGATGGAAAGACTATACGGATTTTATCCGTCTATTAAATAGTTAGCCGTCATGGAGATTGCTATACTCAAAGTGATAGAATAGTATCACTTTAGTATTCCTTTGGAGCAGCTCTCATGAAAGTAGAACTAGTGACATCACTTAAACGTCAAGCAACTAAGATCCTCGCCGATCTCCACGACACCAAAGAGCCAGTGTTAATTACTGAGCATGGTAAGCCATCTGCGTATCTAGTTGATGTTGATGACTACGAATTTATGCAAAATCGTATAGCTATTCTTGAGGGTATTGCACGAGGTGAGCGTGCACTAGCTGACGGTAAAATGCTAAGTCATGATGAAGCCAAGGACAAAATGTCAAAATGGCTGAAGTAATCTGGACAGAACCAGCGTTATCTGACCTCAATGATATCGCTGAATATATAGCACTTGAAAATATTGTTGCGGCAAAGCAGTTAGTACAAACGATCTTCTCCAAAGTCGAACGCCTACAAACTTTCCCAGAGTCAGGACGTATTCCACCCGAATTAGAACATTTAAGTTATCGTGAAGTTGTCGTTAATCCATGTCGTGTTTTCTATAAACAACACGGTGACAAAGTGTTTATTCTGTTTGTTATGCGTGCAGAGAGAGACTTGCGTAAGTTCTTGTTGAGTAAGCAATAACCTTCGGGAATGAGCGGCTAATAAACTGGTTAAGAGTGATTCGCAACGTGTGGCATTTTCAGTATGCGTTGCTCACACCTTAACAGGGCGTTGGTATGACTATGAGTTTAGAGGAAAAGCAATATGAATTATGATGAGTTCAACCATTTTTGTGGCTCTTTTGCTGCAACGAGTCACGTTGTTCAATGGGGTAATTCAGATGTATGGAAGGTTGGGGGTAAAGTCTTTGCTATAGGCGGTTGGGGCGATGGCTCTCAAGCGGCGTTCACTTTTAAAACTTCCGACTTAAATTTCGACTTTCTAAGTGATTGTGAAGGTTATAAACCCGCTCCTTATTTTGCTAGTCGTGGAATGAAGTGGATCCAGCAAGTCGAAACTTCGGGTAAATTAGACGACGATCTAAAGTATTATTTATCGGAGTCTTACCGCATTGTCGCGAGTGGTTTAAGCAAGCGTAAACAACGAGAGTTAGGCATAGATCACCTAGTTGAACTACGCTCATAACAAACATTTAAGGCTTCAAGATACTTTTACTAATCTGCTATAAGTGGCTTTATTTCAGTTGAGCATACTGCATCACCAATTCAGCAATGCTTTTGGCGGAAAACTTCTTCATTAAATTCGAGCGGTGGACTTCGACCGTTCGCACTGCGATACATAACTCCTCGGCGATTTGTTGATTCTTCATTCCTTGCACCACCAAACCTAAAATAGCCTGCTCTCGCTCAGTTAACGATTCAAACGCCTTTTGTATCGTCATTGCTTGAGTGGCTTGTTCTGAATAATCACACGCCTTATTGATAGCCTCTACCAGTACCTTGCCATCTACCGGCTTTTGTAGAAAATCTACCGCGCCTTGCTTTAATGCTTCTACTGCCATGGGCACATCGCCGTGGCCGGTTAAATAAATCACGCCTAATGGACTATGTTGTTGCTGCAATAGTTGGTGGATTTGCTGGCCTCGCATACTTGGCATGCGGCTATCGAGTACTACACAACCAGCTTGATCGAGTTTCGCTTGTTGGAGAAAGCTTTCACCATCGGAAAAACAGTGCACTTGGTAGTCAAATTCTTGCAGCAAGAAGGCCAGAGAATCGAGCACGGATTCATCGTCATCAACTAGGTAAATCGGTAATTGAGTCATAGTGATCCTTTAACTATTTTGTTGATGGGGTGACGGTTGTAAGTAGGGGAGTTGAATATGCGCTTCACACCCGTGTGGCTCAATAGGAGACAAAGTAAAATGGCCATGATGATGTTCAATAATATCGTGGCAAATCGATAGCCCCAAGCCTAGTCCTTTTTCTTTAGTGCTGACAAAGGCGCTTTGTAATTCGCTGATAGGCTGAGCTAGACCTGCGCCATTATCACGCAGATAAATATCCAACTGTTGCTCGGTATAATCAATGACTATCTCAATGCAGTTAGTTGGCTCTTGAGGGTAGCTGAGACATGAATCGGCAGCGTTATTGATGATATTGACTAACACTTGCTGTAAACCTACCGCATCAGCATAAATCTCTCGCGGGTTGCCATTTGAGACCACTTCGATTTGTATCTTTTTATCCGTTAAGTCGTGGCTGAGTAGGGCTAAGGTGTCATCGATTAATGCATTGATGTTTAGGTTATGCTTAGCTACGGTACGTTTGGTGATTAAGGTTCGTAAGCGCTGCACAATTGCATCGACTCGCACTACTTGCTGCTCAATCTTATCCATAATTGGCGTTAGGCTGGTGGCATCCGCGCCTTTTTCAATCCGCAGTTTTGCTCCTTGGCTGTAATTGCGAATCGCAGAAAGGGGCTGATTAATTTCATGGGCTAGATTAGTACCTAGACCGCCAACAATCGCTACCCGCTGGGCATGTTCTAGCATTTGGCTTTTTTGTTTTAGTTCGAGTTGCGCTTGATTGAGGAGTTTCTGGTTGCGGTTAAAGCGAAACTCCAACCAAAAATGATAAATGTTCAGCGCGATAAATAAAATTGCTGCGCCCCAAGCCCATTGTTGATGCTGTTTGAGCCACATTAAAGCCTGTTGCCACCAAGGGGTTTGTTGTGGATGAATATTTAAATCACGATACATTTTCACCACGCTTAATGAACTGATCGGAGATGACCAACCTTGTGATTTAGCGGCAACCGCAGCAGGGCTATCTTTGGGTAGATTTAATAACGCTTGAGTTACCGCGGTGGCGACGACTTCATTGGCTTTGCTGGTTTTGGCAAATGACCAGTTGGGATACAGCGGGGTAGACACTGCGCATGGAAAGTCTTGCGGGGCGCTATTGTTGATCACCCGAAATTTCGATTTATCGATCAGCCCTTCTTTATCCATATTCTCTAATAAGCATACCGGAGTAATTGCTACGTCGGATTGATGATCGCGTAGGTGATACAACATGGCATCAATCGGAAAGCCCAGATAATCAATTTTTTTGAAGAATAGGCTCGGGTCTTGTTGTTTGGATTTTAAATACTGACTTAAGGTAAGAAACCCGCCAAACGCATCCGGTGAAACGGCAACCGCGTGACTATTTTGCAAATCTTCTAGGTCGATAAACGGACTGTCATTTCTGACAACTAAGGTGCTGCCGAGTGCTTGATTGGTGCCATTGGGCCACGGGCTTTTTAACGTCGCGATCCAAGATAACGGATATTGCCACCCCAATTTTACTGATTGGCCGGGATTGGTGATCACAAACTCGGCGCTGTTGGTTGTGATCACTTCTTCCATTTGCTCTAGGTTTCTCGGCCGTAGAGAAAATTGGTATTGAGGTAATTGTTGGTTGAGCCAATCAATGGTCGGTTGCCAGCGTTGTATTGCTTGAGGATTACCGCGAGTCGCCAGTACGGCAACTTGAATCGGATGAGCTATAGGTTGAGATTGAGGCTGTGAACTTTCAGCATGAGCTAAAGAAAAGTGGCTTATCCCGAAAATAATAAATAACAGGGGAAGCGACCATCTAGCTTGAGTGAGTGGTTTGATAAAGCGGTTCACATGCTTTCCTCGTTTGAAATAGTTCTGGCAAAACTTGTTCTAGATCAAGTCAGGTTGGGTTATGTGGAAAACCACAATAGAGCAAAAAGTATCCATTGGCGAGAATACCCCTTAAGAGTTATCACCAGCAAGGCTAATCTCATGGATCAAACTAAACGACGCTTTCTCCGAGGTCTCGGCGCAGTTTCTGCCGGGGCTGCCATTATTCCGGTGGCGACCGCCGCACCTATCATTCGTAATAACCAAGAGCCGGGCCGTCAAGGCATGAAAGGCAAGCGTTATGCAATGGTAGTCGACCTGCGTAAATGTGTTGGTTGCCAAGCCTGTACAGTAGGTTGCAGCATTGAAAACCAAGTACCGATTGGTCAGTTCCGCACTACTGTGAAACAGTATGAAGTCACTTTAGATGACGGTTCAACAGCCAAGAAAGAAAGCAAGGTATTCACTTTACCACGTCTTTGTAACCATTGTGAAAACCCACCTTGTGTGGCGGTTTGCCCAGTACAAGCGACCTTCCAACGTGAAGACGGCATTGTGATGGTCGATAACAAACGCTGCGTAGCTTGTGCTTATTGTGTGCAAGCTTGTCCTTACGATGCTCGTTTTATCAATGAAGAAACCCTTACTGCTGATAAATGTACTTTCTGTGCTCATCGCCTAGAAGAAGGTTTGCTTCCTGCTTGCGTAGAAACCTGTGTTGGCGGCGCGCGTGTGATTGGTGATTTAAATGATGCCAATAGCCAAATTAGCCAGCTGATGCGTGAATTTAAAGATGAAATCAAAGTGCTAAAACCGGAAGCTGGTACGCAACCGCATGTGTTCTATATCGGTTTGCAAGATGAGTTTACCTCGCATATTGAAGGTAAAGCGGCGATTTACGATCCTCAAGGAGAGCACTAATGAATATTACTGAAGTTTTAATTCCGTCTCAGACGGTGGCTTGGCTCCCGTGGGCAGTGCAATACTTTTTCTACATTGGCTCGGCTTATGCGGTGGCGATTTTATTTTTCGCGAGCTTAGTGCTACGCGATAAGACCAGTCACACATTACGTGCCGCCTTGGCATTATGTTTAGGCATTTGTGCGATTGTTGGCCCGTTAGCCTTAACCGCTGACTTACACCAACCGGGTCGTGCTTGGCATTTCTTTCCTCATTTAACGTCTTGGTCTTGGATGTCGCGTGGCGCAATTTTATTGCCAATTTTCTCTATGCTAGCGGTATTAGCGGCGTGGTTATATTTACGCCCTGATATTAGCAAGCTAGCCAATAGCGATAATAAATACCTTCGTCTTGCTGGTTTGCTCACACTAGGTCAGTGGCAAGCTTCCGCTAAATTAATTACTGCGGTTGCTGGGGTAACGGTTCTTTCTGGCTTGTCGATTGCTTTGTACACCGGAATGGAAATCTACGCGGTTGTGGCTCGTCCAATGTGGCATCAACCTGCGTCGCCTATCTTGTGGTTTGTGACCGCTTTCTTTGGTGCGATTGGTTTTACTTTGTTCATTTTGAACTTAATGCCGAACCAAGATAAGACCATTGAACTGACTTCAACCGATATGAGTTTACTGAAACGTTGCGTGGCGATTTGCTCAGTGTTGTCGTTAATCCTATTACCTATTTGGGTATCCAATGGCGCTTATATGAACTTACTGCAATACGGCAGTTGGTTTAGCAACCTAGTGTTAATGATGGCTGCGTTTGTCGCTTGTTTAGTGATGGCGATGTTCGTGATGCGTGGTCAGCAATTTAAACGTCTTTCATTACTGGCTTGTAGTGCACTTACTATTGCTACCTGTTGGGCGATTCGCTGGATGACAATGATTGAAGTGCAAACTTTGCCGAAATACGACCAAGGTCCGTACCCTTATGATTTGCCATTAGGCGCACCGGGTATGCTGGGGGTAGTTGGCATGGCGGGTTTATGGCTATTGCTGGCGGTGATATTAACCGAAGTAGTGCAATCTAAATCTGACAAGTCAGTCGCATCAAACACTCCTTTATCAACTCAAGAGTAAGAGGTCATCATGGATAACAAACGTCGTAAGTTTATAAAATCTGGTCTTGCTGTTGGGGGCGGTGTTGCGTTTGCTGCAGGCTATTCTTCAACTGCAGCGCATACTGCAAAAGGTATTGTCGAGGGCACTGCTGGTGAGAAAACCAAACACATTCACTTTGGTAACTCACTTGACCCTGAATATCAGGTGAAGAACGGCAATCTAATTGCTAACCCAAAACAACGTGTCGTGCCATCAATGTGTTTGGGGTGCTGGACGTTATGTGGCGTGCGTGTCCGCGTTGATAACGAAACTGATGAGATCTTACGTATCTCAGGCAACCCTTATCATCCACTTTCAAGTGAGCAAAAAATCCCATTTGAAACACCAGTTAAAGATGCCTATTTATCCTTAACTGGTGAAGCGGGCATTGAAGGTCGCTCGACGGCTTGTGCTCGTGGTAATGCCATGATGGATGCGCGCACTAGCCCATATCGTATTACTCAACCATTAAAACGTGTTGGTAAACGTGGTGAAGGTAAATGGGAGCCGATTAGCTATGAGCAACTATTAAAAGAAGTGGTTGAAGGTGGCGATTTGTTTGGTGAAGGTCATGTCGATGGCTTAAAAGCGATTCGTGATATTAAAACGCCGGTTGATCCGAATAACCCTGAATACGGCCCGCTAGCCAACCAATTATTGATGACCAATGCGAGTAATGAAGGTCGTGATGACATCATTAAACGTTTTGCTTTTAATAGTTTTGGTACTCGTAACTTTGGTCATCATGGCTCGTATTGTGGTTACGCATTCCGTGCCGGCTCTGGCGCATTTATGAATGATCTAGATGGCTTCTCTCACATGAAGCCTGATTTTGAACATGCAGAATTTGCGTTATTTATTGGTACTGCGCCAGCGCAAGCCGGTAATCCATTTAAGCGTCAAGCACGTCAATTGGCCAATGCACGTACTCGCGGAAATTTTGAATACACAGTAGTGACACCTACTCTTCAAATGTCGACTAGTCTTGCCACGGGGAATAATAACCATTGGTTAGCCATTAAATCGGGCACCGATTCCGCTTTAGTATTGGCGATCATTCAGTGGATGATCAGCAACGACAAATACGATAAAAATTTCCTTGTTCAGCCAAGTGCTGCTGCAATGAAAAAAGCCGGTAATGCCCATTGGTGTAACGCGACACATTTAGTGATTGTTGAGCAAGGCCATGAGCGAGAAGGTAGTTTCTTACGTGCTTCCGATCTTGGTTTGGCTTTCAGTGGCGATAAATTGTCAGATGGCGATGCCTATGTGATTCTTGATCAAGCCACTGGTGAGTTAACTCTGCATACTCAAGATAAACCTGCGCAGTTGTATGTTGATCAAAAGGTCAACACGCCAAATGGTGAGATTGCGGTTCGTTCATCGATGCAACAACTCAAGCAAGCAGCGTTTGAATACTCTATTGATGAATTCGCTGAGCTTTGTGGTATTCCTGCTAATGAAATTACTCAGTTAGCGGCTAAATTGCATAAACACGGCAGTAAGTCTGTGGTCGATACTCATGGCGGTAACATGCACAGTAACGGCTTCTACAATGCCTTTAGTATTGTGATGCTTAACGCCATGCTAGGTAACATCAACAAAAAAGGCGGCATGAAAGCTAAAGCGGGTGGTTATCCTACTTCGGCTGCTGGCCCACGTTACGATTTCACTAAGTTTGATGGCATGGTTGCGCCGAAGGGAGTATTTCTTTCTCGCTCTAAATTCCCATATCAAAAAACCACTGAATATAAACGTCGTGTTGAAGCTGGTGAATCGCCATATCCAACTCGTGCACCTTGGTATCCAATTTCTGCGCCATTGCTTACTGAGCATTTATCGGCGGCGATTGATGGTTATCCGTACCGCTTAAAAGCTTGGATCAACCACATGGCGAACCCACTGTATGGCGTACCGGGTTTAACCACGTTGTTACGTGACAAATTGTGCGATCCGAAAGAGTTGCCTTTGATTGTTTCGGTGGATGCGTTTATCAATGAAACCACGGCAATTTCTGACTATATCGTGCCAGATACCGTGACTTATGAAAGTTGGGGTATGGCTGGTCCTTGGCATGATGTTCCGACCAAAGCGGTCACCGCTCGTTGGCCGATTGTCGAAGCTCGTACTGAGAAAACTGCCGATGGTCGTGAGATTTGCTTAGAAACCTTCTTAATTGATATGGCGAAAAGCATGAAGCTAGGTGGCTTTGGTGATAACGCGATTAAAGATGCGCAAGGTAACTGGCATGGCATTCATAATGCGGCAGACTTCTACCTACGTTCAGCAGCTAACCTTGCTTATGTTGCTGGTGGAACGCCCAATGCTAGCAGTGAAGATATTTACTTTTCAGGGCTAGAGCGTTTACTACCCGATATGCAGCGCGTGTTAAGCAAAGATGAATTCGCTAAAGTAGCCTTTATTTATGCTCGCGGCGGACGTTTTGAAAATGCCACTGAAGCTTACAAAGGTGATGTCATGAAATATCAATGGCAAAAACCGGTGGCGATTTGGAATGAAAAACTCGGTACTTCGCGTAATACCATGTCAGGTGAGTTGTATTCTGGTTGCCCAACTTGGTATCCACAAAAACTGGCAGATGGTACGCCAATGGATGAGATGTATGCTAAGTCAGAGTGGCCGTTTACCTTAACCAACTTTAAGTCGAATATTCATAGCGCGGTATCTAATCTTTCACCACGTTTGAATTCAATTAAAGGTAATAATCCGGTTTATATTCACCTAGAAGATGCCAAGCAATACGGCGTGCAAACGGGCGATCAGTTTACGGTTGAAACGCCAACTCACTCAATCAAAGTAACGGCAATGCTGGTGGATGGTATTCACCGTGGCGTACTCGGCTTTGAGCATGGCTTTGGTCATACCGAGCTTGGTGAACGTGCTCACTGGATTGGCGATAAGCAACAGCCAGTGAAAATGAAATCGAGCGATGGGGTGAATATCAACGATATCGGCTTGATTGATCCAACCCGTGAAGGGAAAGGCGTGGTACTTGATTGGGTAGTGGGTTCTGCCGCTCGTCAGGCGCTACCGGGTAAGATTAAGCTGTCTTAATTGAAAGTATCTTATAGTTAATAATCTAGAACGAAAAACGGACGCTCATTAATTTGAACGTCCGTTTTTTATTGGGGCAATATTTTCGTTTTTCGTTTACAGGCTACACGCTATAAGCCATCGCTTTACGTTTCACCCAAGTTTCATTTACCCATAGCGACAACATAATTACTGCGCCACCTAGTAATAAACGGGTTAAATCCACATCGCGATTCCAAATCAAAATGTTGACGATTAATCCTGCCGGCACCAGTGCATTATTCATTACCGCTAGTGCGCCAGCATTCACTAAACAAGCACCTTTATTCCACAAGAAATAGCCTAGTCCAGAAGCAATCAAACCTAAGTAGGTCAAGATTCCCCATTGCAGGTTGGTGGTTGGTAGTTTGTCGCTATTGCCCATTAAAGCAAAAGCGATAGAAGCGACGACAAATGCGCCAATATAGAAGTATCCAAACACTGTGCGTTGAGAGATTTCGACTTTGTTTTGCTCCATTACATGCTTATAGCCAACTTGGCCTAGGGCAAAACAAATATTGGCACCTTGTACCACTAAGAAACCATTGAGGAAGTTTTCATTGATGCCCGCAAATTTAATAATCGCAGCACCGGCAACAGCAATCACCGCAGTTAACAAATACCAAGGTGAGAAGCGACCTTTTAGAAGATCATAAATCAGCGTCACATAGATAGGTGTAAAGACGGTGAATAGCAATACTTCCGGCACGGAAAGCAACAGAAACGATTGATAATAAAAGCAGTACATCAAACCAAGTTGGATGCCGCCAATCGCCATTAATTTACCGATTAACTTAGCTGGAATATCTTTAAATTTAAGGAAAGGAAGAAAGACTAGGCCTGCTAGGGCAATACGCATCCAAACAGAAAACCAAGCATCAACTTGACCGGCAAGATAGACGCCGATCAAGCTAAATGAAAACGCCCACAGAAGAGTGACCGCAGAAAGATAGAACATAACTCACCAATTCAAATTAAATGTAAACTAAAAAATATTTCTGGAGTTTACATTAATTCAAATTGAAAACACATTAGTCTTCTAAAGGTACGATCAGCATATCGACAGAAGTATCGTTAATCAGCTGGCGAGACGTCGAAAGTAGCTTGCTCCAAAAATCCTTATGGTGACCACACAACACTAAATCGACATGTTGCTGTTCAATCGCATGAGAAATTTCATTACATAAATCACCGCTAGAGACGATGGTTTCAGTAATGGGGAAATCAATGCTCTCCACTAAGGTTTTAATTTTTTTCTGTGCTGCCTCAAGCATGGCATTTTGCGTTTCAGCAAAGTTGATTTCCATGAAGCCGGTATACATGTCAGTGAAATTGACATCAATATGAATCAGCGACAATTTAGCGTCACAGACTTTGGCTAATGCGGCGGCTTTATTGACGAGAATAACGCTGTCATCAGATAGGTCTACCGCTACAAGAATATGTTTGTACGTCATAATGCGCTCTCCAATTATCATCATTTCAGGGCTTATCGATTAAGATTTTAAGCACTGAGTCTGTATTGAGACTATCATTAACATAGCGCAAAAAGTGTTGGTTATCTCTCACTATCTTTCACTATTTTAAGGTGGTAAATGACTTTCCATTAATGCAATAAACAATTACTTTAGGTATAAAATTGATGCGGTCGAGCCTTTTGTTTAGGTGCCGTGTTATAATTTGTGGAGGTGTGTATCAAAATATTGAAGGAGTCACAAATGCTGTCTAAAGCAATGGTTGAACAATTGAATGAGCAAATTAACCTAGAATTTTTCTCATCTAATCTATACTTACAGATGAGTGCTTGGTGTGAAGATAAAGGCTTCGAAGGTGCAGCAGAGTTTCTACGTACTCATGCAACTGAAGAAATGGAACACATGCAGCGTTTATTCACTTACGTGAGTGAAACCGGTGGCTTACCAATTTTAGGTGCGATTGATGCACCAAAGCATAATTTTGATAGCCTAGGTGATGTGTTCCGTGAAACTTATGAACATGAGCAAATGATCACTCAATGCATCAATAAATTGGCTCACTTAGCTTTTACTAGTCAAGACTACTCAACCTTTAACTTTTTGCAGTGGTACGTGGCAGAGCAACACGAAGAAGAGAAATTGTTTAAAGGGATTTTAGACAAGCTAGAGTTAGTTGGTGAAGATGGCAAAGCCTTGTTCTTCATTGATAAAGACCTAGCTGAATTAGCAAAACAAGGTTCATCATCTGTGATGGCAGGTTCTACGACCGTTTAATCGATCGCGAAAAGCCAAGGCAACATAACTGTTGTTGAGATTGTCTTTTCCTCCTGTCATTTATGATGTTTGGAGGGAAAGATGATCAGTGCAGATATACTATTAACCGCGTTATCCATTGTTACCCTTATTAATTTAGTGCGTTATATCACCGCACTCCGCTCACTCATTTTTATTATGAGAGAAGCGCATCCTCTTCTTTACCAGCAAGTCGATGGCCGAGGCTTTTTTAGCACTCACGGCAATATGACCAAACAAGTTCGTCTCTATCACTATCTGAAAGGTAAAGAGTATCTTCATCATCACGAAGAAGTCTTTATTAATAAATGCAGTAAAGTTCGCGAACTGTTCGTGTTAACTTCCGGATTAGCTGGGCTCACTTTGTTGATGGCATTTGTGGTTTAGCTTCACTGTATTGGTTAATATTTCTGCTGAACAAATGATGTGACATTGAAAGGATGTGCGTTAAAATCGCGCGTCCTTTTATTTTGCCTATTGTTTTAGGCAAGCAGAGCAAGAGAAGTAGTTATGAGTACTCATTATGATGTGGTGATTATCGGTGCTGGTGCCGCGGGCTTAATGTGCGCAGCGGAAGCCGGAAAACGAGGTCGCACAACCTTAGTGATCGATCATGCGAAAAAACCAGGACGTAAAATTCTGATCTCTGGTGGCGGTCGTTGTAACTTCACTAACTACGATGTCAGTGCCAATAACTACCTCTGCCAAAATCCGCATTTTGTGAAATCGGCGCTATCGCAATACACCAATTGGGATTTTATCAGCCTAGTGTCGAAATACGGCATTGAGTTTGAAGAGCGTGAACACGGACAATTATTTTGTGTCGATTCCGCTAAGCAAATTGTTGATATGCTACTCAAGGAATGTGATTACCCAAATGTTTCACAGCGTTACCGTTGTGATATTCACGATATTGAAAAAACCGATAGCGGATTTCGCTTTAAAGCCAACAACGATGAAATCACTTGTGAATCATTAGTGGTGGCAACTGGCGGACTTTCGATGCCAAAACTCGGTGCCACCCCTTTTGGTTATAAAGTGGCAGAGCAATTTGGCTTGTCGGTGATCAATACTACCGCTGGGCTAGTACCATTTACCCTGCATAAAGAAGACAAAGAAGACTTTGCCGAGCTTTCTGGCATTGCCATTCCGGCAGAAATTACCGCGCAAGATGGTACTGTCTTTAAAGAAGCGCTGCTGTTTACTCACCGTGGCCTATCTGGCCCATCGGTACTACAAATTTCTTCATACTGGCACCCGGGTCAAACTGTCACCATCAACCTGATCCCAGAGACCGATGTTTTAGAACTATTAACCCAATCTCGTGAAAAACATCCCAACCAAAGTTTGAAAAACACCTTAGCTAAAGTACTGCCGAAGCGTTTAGTTGAAGTTCTAATTGAGCGAAAAATGCTGCAAGACAAACCTCTTAAGCAATTTAACCAAAACCAATTGCAAGCCATCGATCAGCAACTACAAAACTGGCAAGTTCTACCAAACGGCACCGAAGGTTATCGCACCGCAGAAGTCACACTAGGCGGCGTTGATACCAAACACCTGTCATCAAAAACCATGCAATGCAATAGCGTTGAAGGTTTGTACTTTATCGGTGAAGTGATGGACGTAAGTGGCTGGCTCGGGGGCTATAATTTCCAGTGGGCATGGGCCTCTGGTTTTGTGGCTGGGCAGTGGGTGTAGGTGTTTAATCAAACAACTTCAAGAGCCTCCAGGTTCACATTTTGGATGACAAAGAAATTGAATTGCTTCAAGTAAGAGAAAACATATCTATACACTACTGGTTGAGGGGTTAGTAGCGCATTTCCCTGTCATCTTAAGGGCGTCAATATAAAGAATAGATGGAGAGGGTGTAATGAGCAAAGATTTCCCAGTAGAACAGAACCCACTACTTAACAATATTCGTGAGTTGCTTAATCAAGGCCGCAAACAAGCGGTTCAGGCAGTCAACACCGCTATGGTACAGACCTATTGGGAGATTGGTCGTTTGATCGTCGAAGATGAGCAGCAAGGTGAGGCTCGTGCTGAATACGGTAAAGCGGTATTAAAAACACTTTCCACATCACTGGCGGCAGAGTTTGGTAAGGGTTTTTCAGTTCGTAACCTACGAAATATGAGACGCTTCTTTCAATGTTTTCCAAATCGGCAGACACTGTCTGCCAAATTAAGTTGGTCACATTATAGTAAGCTCATCACCATTGAAAATGACCAAGCACGCCTTTGGTATCTTAAAGAATCTGTAGAGCAAAATTGGAGTGTTCGAGCACTCGAGCGGCAAGTGGGTAGTCTTTACTACGAACGTTTATTAGCAACGCAATCAGGCAGGCACGATATAAAACCAGTGCTTGATGAAGCCCACCAAAAAACAGCAGAGTTAGCGGTAAGCCCTAAAGACTATTTACGTGACCCGTACATTTTAGACTTTCTAGGTCTACCAAGTGAGGGGTTGCAAGAAAGCGAGCTTGAACAAGCCCTCATTGATAACCTCCAAAAATTCTTACTGGAACTCGGTAAAGGGTTTGCCTTTGTTGAGCGTCAGCAGCGTATTAGTACCGATGATGGTGACTATTACATTGATCTGGTGTTTTACAATTTCCATCTGAAATGCTTCCTGTTAATTGATCTGAAAATGCACAAATTAACTCATCAAGATGTTGGGCAAATGGATATGTACGTGCGCATGTATGAAGAGAAAAGACGTAGACAAGATGACAACCCAACCATAGGTTTAATTTTGTGTACCGAAAGCAATCATACTGTCGCTAAATACTCAGTATTAAACGATAGTGAACATTTGTTTGCCTCTAAGTACATGATGGAACTACCAAGTGAAGAAGAGTTACGGGAGCAGCTTGAAAAAGAACGTCAGCATTTGCTCGATCAAAACCAAAATCGTTCAAAGCCATAGTCGCTAAAGGTAGTAATCATTCAAGCAATAAGGGGTAGGATAGATTCAGCCCTGATATTTCCGAACGATGTGAATACGATACAACATAAATTGACTGCTTATGCTGTATCGCGATAGTAAAAAAATACTTACTTGGTTGTTATTTGATAATACTCACAAGCTAGCTCATGGTGGAGTGGGGAGGATTCGAGTTCGCACTCTCTTGGCTTATGCAGCGTTCGGCGGCTCACCATGTTCACTGACCATTTAGCCCATGATGTTTGCAGTTCATTGATATAATGATTTATCAGTTTCATATCTCCTCCCTCGCTCTACCTACACTAATGCTGGTAATGTTTTGAGCATTTTCAACGCATTACTCATGTGGTTTTGTGTGGTGACAAAGCCCACTAGTTCATCATTGTCATCAAATGCACGGGCGGTGATGCCTTCCTGATCTAATTCAATCGACCACTTTGGTACGGATTGACCAGTTTGCCCGGCTAATTGAATAGGCAAATTAGGCGTTTTTACTTTTATCAGCATGGCCGGCAATTTTAACGTTGCGGCTGGGCCTGCTGTTTGTAATAAGCTATTGGATTGTAATAAGACTTTAGCTAATACGTTGGCGCTTAATAAGGTTGGCTGTAGATATGAGAGGACTTTGTTCTCAATTTGAGCACAATCACCAAGTGCATAGATATTAGAATCAGATGTTTGTAATTGACGATTGACTACGATGCCTTTATCTACCGTTAAACCAGTCTGTTGTGCTAGTTGGATATTGGGCTTGAGTCCTGAAGCTGAAATAACACTATCGACAAGAAATTGTTCACCAGAATTGAGAATAACCTCTATGCCAAACTCCGTTTGTTCGAGTGCTTGCACGGTATTATTTAAATGTAACTTCACGCCACCTTGGATTAACTTTTTCTGTAACGGCGCAGAAATAGCGTCTGGTAACATGGTTTGCATGACGCTGTCGCAAGGGTCAACAACCGACACGGTTTTACCTGATGTTGAAAGATCCATCGCCAGTTCAGTGCCAATTAAGCCCGCACCAATAATGAGTACATGCTCTGCTTGGTCCAGTTTATGCTGCGCTGCTTGATACTCGATACGGCTATTGAGTGTTATCACCTCTTTAACCGCTGAGCCATTCATCGCTGGAATGAAAGTTGAAGCGCCGGTCGCCAAGACCAGTTTGGAATAGCTAAGCACATCCCCTTTGGTTGTTGTTACGTTTTGTGCATGGCGATCAATCGTTTCCACTTTGGTTTGGGTATAGATTGTGATCTCATTATCTTGAGCGAAGCTATTTGCAGCTTGGCGGATAAGCGCATCGGCATTGTGTTTGTTGGTAAATACATGACTAAGATCGGGCTTATTGTAGTCATGCCCATCATCAGCGGTAATCACTGTAATTGGGGTTTGTTTATCTGAACGGCGTAATGCCTTCACTAATTGATAGGCAGCGAAACCACTGCCTATGATCATAATTGGATTACTCATTACGCCACCTGAGATTGGTTATCTTTGTCGATATTGTTGCCTAATGTGCTGGCGCAAGGTTCAAACACTTCTTTACCAATACCACATTCAGGGCATAAGAAGTCTTCAGGTACTTGTCCCCAAGCGGTTCCAGGTTCAACGCCTTGGTTGGGCTCACCGAGTTCAGGCTCATAGATCCATTGGCAAACGGTGCATAACATCGCTTGCTGATCTTCGGCTGACGAATTTGTGCAATTCACTGACTCGACAGTAGTCGGTTCGATTGCAGGCTCATTTGTAGCTTCAATCACATTGGCAGCTTGAGTAGGATTAACCGGTTGAGCAACCGCTTTATTTGTCATGATATTGGTGACGTTCTTAGGCGCAGAATGACTCACATTGGATAGATCATGCAGTGCCCATTCTTTTGCTATTTGACGGCCATAATCACGACACTCTTTCATAGCTTTGCCATCAGGGCGCCATTTGGTTTTCTTGCTAATTGCGGTTTCAAAGCCACAGTCCATCAAGCGGGTGTGGATACGGTCAACTGCACCGCCATTCCAGCCATAGCTACCAAATGCCGCCGCTTTTTTATTCTTAAAGCGTAATCCTGTGATTTCTTCTAGCATGCCAGCGACTTTAGGCATCATGACGTTGTTCATGGTAGAAGAGCCAACCAAGATACCTTTTGAACGGAATACATTAGATAAGATTTCATTTTTATCGTGCAAAGAGACGTTAAACACTTTCACCGCCACATTCGGATCTACATCATTAATGCCTTGAGCAATAGCATCAGCCATCATGCGTGTGTTGTTCGACATTGAGTCATAAAATAAAGTGATGCGATCTTCCTGATAGTTATCAGCCCACTCTAGGTATTGGTGAATAATTTGAGTTGGGTTATCGCGCCATACAATACCGTGAGCGGTTGCGATCATATCAACGGGTAGCTCTAGGCTAAGCACCTCTTTGATTTTAGAGGTCACTAATGGGCTAAATGGTGTCAGAATGTTGGCGTAATAACGTAAACATTGCTCATAAAGCTCAACCTGATCGACTTCATCATTAAATAGATGTTCATCACAGTAGTGCTGACCAAATGCATCGTTACTAAATAGCACGGCATCTCCGGTCATATAAGTCATCATGCTATCTGGCCAATGCAGCATTGGAGATTCGACAAATACAAGTGCTTTGCCATTGCCTAAATCGATGCTGTCTCCGGTTTTAACTACATTAAAGTTCCAATCAGGCTGGTGGTGGTGACCGGTAATCGAATCAACGGCATTCTCAGTACAATAAATTGGCGTGTTAGGGATTTTGGCTAATAGCGCGCCTAAAGCCCCGGCATGATCTTCTTCAGCATGGTTGATAACGATGTAGTCAATCTGGTTAAGATCAATTTCCATTTCTAAGTTTTGGACAAACTGCTGGCTAAAACGATGATCGACGGTATCGATTAAAACGGTTTTTTCTTCTTTAATTAGGTAGCTGTTATAACTGGTGCCACGTGTGATTTTATATTCTGTACCATGGAAATTTTGTACTTCCCAATCACGTTGGCCAACCCAGTGGATATTATTTTTAACATGAATAGACATAAAACGACTCCTAAGTATGAATTCTAAATTTGGATAAAAAGTAAATGAATAAATTTCTTACTCATACTAATGCAGCATGCGTGCCAACTTTTAAATGCATTACTTTTCAAGTGTTTATGTTTTTAAGGTTGTTTTCATTGTCATAATGACAGTATTTGTTTTGTGTCAAAAAGACATTTTATGTGTCATATTGACATGGCGATTAAAGAAAGTAAGAAAATTAAAGAGAGCAGGCAAATGCAGAAGTTTCATTCACAAATAACGCAACTCGCGCTTGATTTGACGCTAGGAATTTCCAATCAAGACCGTTTTGATCGTCTTCTAGAAGTATTAAGGAATATTTTAAATTGTGATGCAGCGGCATTGCTTGCTTATCGAAATCAACAGTTTGTGCCATTAGCGATTGATGGTTTATATGATGAGGTGATGGGGCGACGATTTAATCTTGATGAACATCCTCGTTTAGAAGCGATTGCACGAGCGGGGGATGTGGTTCGTTTTCCTGCCGATAGTGATATTGCTGACCCTTATGATGGGCTGATCCCAAATAAAGGGGATAAGTTACACGTCCATGCCTGTGTTGGATTACCGCTAATTGCACATGGCCATTTGATTGGGGCGCTGACGATTGATGGTTTTGATGCTCATCAGTTTGACACTTTCACTGATGGTGACTTACGAACCATTAGTGCGCTGGCAGCCGCGAGCTTACATACCTCCTTATTAGTGAAGCAATTGGAATCACAGGTGGTGAATACCAGTGATGCGGATTCTCATATCACCAAAGAAATGAATTTAACTGAGGAGATGGTTGGTCAGTCGGGCGCGATGATGGATTTAAGGATGCAGATCCAAGCGGTGGCGAATACCGACCTCTCGGTTTTGATTATGGGAGAAACGGGGGTTGGTAAAGAGCTTGTCGCGACCGCTATTCATAATCAATCGAATCGTGCCAAGCAAAATTTGGTGTATTTAAACTGTGCGGCTTTACCTGAATCAGTGGCGGAAAGTGAGTTGTTTGGCCATGTAAAAGGGGCCTTTACTGGCGCGATTAGTCACCGTAAAGGCAAGTTTGAATTAGCCGATAATGGCACGCTATTTTTAGATGAGGTGGGGGAGTTGCCTTTAGGACTGCAATCCAAATTATTGCGAGTATTGCAATATGGCGATTTGCAGCGAGTCGGCGATGACAGTGTGCTTAAAGTGAATACCCGCATTGTGGCAGCAACCAATCGAGACTTGCATCAAGATGTAGTGAACGGCAAGTTTCGGGCGGATTTATATCACCGCTTGAGTGTTTTTCCTATCCATGTTCCGGCGCTTAGAGAGCGAACTGGGGATATTACCTTGTTGAGTGGCTTTTTTATTGAAAAGTGCAAACACAAACTGAATTTGAATCACCTAAGTATCTCCCCTGCGGCTTTGCAGTTATTGGGGCAATATAGTTGGCCGGGTAATATTCGTCAGCTTGAGCATGCTATCCACCGTGCGGCCGTATTAGCAAAAACAGAAAATAATCAGTCTAGCCCGATTAGTTTACAGCCTCATCATTTTGAATTGATACAAGCAGAATCCACCTCACCACAAGGTATTGAAAATCAAAATCAGCTAGCGGATACCGTTAATTCTGATATAGCTAAGGACTACACCTTGGGTCTAAAAGCAGTGACTGAAACATTTCAAGCGCAAGTGATCATGGATGCACTAAACAATAATCAGCAGAACTGGTCAGCTACGGCTCGTGAGTTGAAAATAGACAGTGGTAATTTGCATCGACTAGCCAGGCGCCTAGGATTAAAGTGATAGTATTGCCATACTCAATAAAATACGTTCACTAAACTGCGATACCTACCATGATATTAATAGGTACCTAAGGGGAATATATGAGCCATTTAGTCATTCCAAAACATTGGAAAATCCGACGTTCTACTCACTTTTTTACTAAAGATAATATACCTAAAGCGTTACTGACTCATCACAATACCGCAGAAGGTGTGTTTGGGCAGATCTGTGTCATGCAAGGAACGGTTACTTTCTATGGGTTTGCAAATGAAGAAGCCACTGAGCCAGAACAAGTGGTGGTGATTAATGCCGGTTCGTTTGCCACAAGTCCACCTCAATATTGGCATCGTGTTGAACTCAGTGATGATGCTCAATTTAATATTAATTTTTGGGCTGAAGAAGAAACTGGTAATAAAGCTATGTTTAAAAGCTCAAGAATTCATAGCAAACCAATCGATGGGTTATTAGATAGTGAGTAGGTGGTTTAATCATTTCTGAATAGTTAATAGTTTATACCTATCAAATCGATATATTCAATCCATTAGCCCTTATTAACTGTGAGGGATATTCTATATCCATAGCAAAGTTAATGTTAATCACTACTCACGACAAGAGAGGCGATAATGGAAAAGAATATGATTGGTTTGAACAAACAACAAACGGCAACATTGGTGGATGATCTCAACCAACTATTGGCAGATTACCAAATTCTCTATACCAATGTACGTGGTTATCACTGGAACATTAAAGGTCGTGATTTCTTTGAATTACATGCAAAATTTGAAGAGATTTATAACGACTTGGTTGTGAAAGTCGATGAAATTGCTGAGCGTATTTTGACACTAGGTGGAACGCCGGTTCATGCTTTCTCTCGTTATTTAGAGATGTCAGATCTGGAAGAAACCTTGAATGTATCGAATGGTACTGAAGCGGTGGGCAATATTTTATCGGCTTACCGAGTACTCCTGACTAAGCAGCGTCAAATTGTGAAAACCGCTGCTGATGTTGACGATGAAGGTACCGTTTCATTGATGAGTGACTATATCAGTCAACAAGAAAAAGAAAGCTGGATGCTGAACGCTTACCTTCAATAACAACAGATAAGCGACAATAAATGAATGGGAGCCCAAGTTTGAATACTTGGGCTTTTTTTGTATGTAAATTAACCACAACAAAAGAAAGGTTAAAGTGATCACATTTATGAAACAATAAGTTACACCTTGATCACGAACTGTTATTTTCGGGGTTCTCTTTCAACAAGATATGATTTAAAACAGCAGCATAATCAGTTGTATAAAACGCATCATAAGGTGACGAAGTTATGTCAGTATTAACAAAAGAAGAATCAATCCCTGGCGGTTCGCGTTATGTAGGTTTAATTCTCGGTCCTTTAGTTCTTATTTTAACGCTTATCTTTCCCGCACCATTTGAAGGTTTAACCGAACCTGCTTGGCGTATGATTGGCTTAGCGACTTTTATGGCTATTTGGTGGGTAACCGAAGCCGCGCCAATTCCAGTTACGTCATTTTTACCGATTATTCTCTCTCCGTTACTCGGTACGGCGGATATTAAAACCGCCACCGCAGCCTATGCCAATCCATTAATTTTCTTATTCTTGGGCGGCTTTATGCTGTCGATTGCGATGGAAAAATGGAACCTGCATAAACGTGTTGCCTTGATTGCGATGTTAGCGGTGGGCAATAAGCCGGCGTCTCAAGTCGGCGGGTTAATGTTGGTGACGGCTTTTCTTTCGATGTGGATGAGTAACACCGCGACTGCGGTGATGATGCTGCCTATTGGTATGTCGATTATCGGTATGGTGTGCGGCGAAAAAGGCGATAAAAACCCTCAGTTTGCTAGTGCCTTATTATTGGGTATCGCGTACTCCGCTAGTATTGGCGGGCTTGCCACTTTAATCGGTACACCGCCGAATGCTTTGCTTGCTGCATATTTATCGAGCTCTTATCAAATTGAACTAGGGTTTGGTCGTTGGATGATGGTCGGTTTACCACTGACGATTGTGATGTTAACACTCGCTTGGGTATGGCTCACTAAGGTGTCTTATAAGCTACCGAATGAACAAACCGGTGATGCGCGTGGTTTATTGAAAGAGCAATTGCATTCTCTAGGTAAGCTAAGCAAAGGTGAAAAATGGGTTGCGGTAATCTTTGTTGGTGCGGCGGTTAGTTGGATTATTCGTCCACTGCTTGCGAAATGGACTGGTTTGCCAATTAACGATACCAGCATCGCGATTTTTGCTGCTCTATTGTTGTTCGTGATCCCAGTGAACGTGAAAAAACAAGAGTTTGTTCTCGATTGGGAAAGCACGAAGAAACTACCTTGGGGCGTACTATTACTGTTTGGTGGTGGTTTAAGTTTAGCGGCGCAGATTAAATCGTCTGGTTTAGCGGACTTTATCGGCGATAGCTTAGGTGCAACGAGCGGCATGCCGATTATTGTGGTGATGTTAATTGTCACCGCGGCAATAATCTTCTTAACCGAAGTCACCAGTAATACCGCCACGGCAGCAGGCTTCCTACCGTTACTAGGTCCAATTGCCATTGCGATGGGGGAAGGCCCGATGATGCTAGCCATCCCCGCAGCACTGGCCGCGAGTTGCGCCTTTATGATGCCAGTGGCCACACCACCAAACAGCATCGTATTTGCTTCCGGTCAGCTTAAAATCAAAGAGATGATCCGTGCGGGCTTTGCGTTGAATATCATGGGTATATTTATTATTACCGCATTGAGTTACACACTGGCCGCTTGGGTGTTTGGGATGTAGGGAAACGTTGCTCGAGCGCTTTGCTTCTTGGGCGCTACGCTGCTCGTAACTCGATGATGCTGTAGTGATTTAACTAAGCCGATAAATGTCATTGTTATCGGCTTTTGTCTTTTCCAAGAAACGAGCGACGAGAAACGGAGTGCTCGAGTTACGCCTTATGTTTTTTCAAATACCCCGCGCTTTCCTCTTTCCCCATATATTTCGCCAAAGTACGCTGTGGCACTTTACGTAGATCAACCACAATTAAGCCATCAAGTGCATCATTAAAGTCTTTGTCGACATTAAAGCTGATCAACTTGCCATTTAGGTTGAGGTATTGTTTTAGCAATACGGGAATGCTTTTTTGCCCTAAACGAGTGAGGATTTTAGAGAGGAGTTGAATATCTGCGAGTGACGACAACATGTCAGCTCGCCAAAAGCTTTTCTTACTTTTTTTAAGTGGGTTACTGGCTTTGACTAGTGTAGCGTTGTCTTTATCGAAATGATGCATCTCAAGAGTCGATACCATTAATTCACGTGCTGTGGGGCTGTATTCACTACTAATGCTTACCGGGCCAAATAAGTGAGTATATTGTGGATTGCGGTAGGCGTAAGTGGCAATGCCTTTCCACAATAACAGTAATGCAGTCAGACTACGTTGGTAGGGTAAGTCGATCACTGAGCGGCCCATTTCAATCGCGTGACCAAATTGATGGATCAGGGTTTCATCAAATTGGAATAGGGTGCGAGAGTATAAACCTTTGACGCCTTTATTTTTCAGTATGCGGTCGGTTAATCCTAGTCGATACGCGCCGACTAATCGCTGGGCCTCGTTATCCCAAATGAATAGGTGTTGGTAGTAGTGGTCAAATTCATCTAGGTCACATTCTTTGCCTGTGCCCTCATTAACTAGGCGAAAGTTCGCTTCCCTAATTCGACCAATTTCCAAGACGATGTTTGGGATTTCTTCAAACTCGGCACAATAAACATCAAAGTTTTTAAAGTTTAATAAGTGGGCTGACTTTGGTAGTCCGTGAATATCTGAGATCAATCGATCCTGTAAGATCGGCGCGATCACCGGTGTTTGATGAGGCAAACTAGGGGCTTGATGTTCAGCTCTAGGCGCGAGTAAGTATGTATTTAATCTTAGATAATCAACGATATCTTGCTCGCTCGATAAGCTATCAATTTCTTTTCGATCAATCAGATCACCAATTGCAATATCGATCATTTGATTGGTTTTATTCAGCATTTCGCGGCCTAGCATGGCAGTTCGCAAGTAGGGATGAACCATGCCCGCCCAATAAAAAGATTTACTATTGTGGCCATTGATATGCATGGCAAGCGCGTTGGCATTACTACGTTTGATCAATTTGGCGACTGAACGACTCCAAGGTTTGTCATTGAGTTGACCTTGTTCGTCAAAGCTTGAGACTTCTCCGGCAGGAAATACCAATAATACGCCATCATTATGTAGGTGTTTCAAGCCTTCACGTAGTGCTTTGATATTGGCACTAACGGCATTTTTTCCTTCAAATACATCGACACTAATAAAGAGTGGCGCGAGTTCCGGCAATCTCTTTAAAAATTGATTGGCCAGTACTTTTACATCAGGGCGAACTTGCAACAACATTTCTGCCAGTATCACGCCTTCCACTGCGCCGAGTGGGTGATTGGCGACGATCACTAAAGGCCCTGTCGCCGGAATATTACTAAGGTGACCAGAGGCAACCTGATATTGCACGCCGAGCTTTTCTAAGGTGTGGCGTAAGAAGCTTTTAGTGTCGAGATCTCTTGGCAATTCTTGATAGTAGGTATCTAAAGTGTGCAGTCCAGTGACTCTTTCTGCCGCGCGCTCGAGTAGGCGAAAAGGGGTCACGCTGGGTAAACGAAAAGGACTAGTTTGCATATTGAGCTCCTAGATAACGACTATCTGTTCCATGATTGAGATAATTTACTGGTTAGATCTTGCAGTTTTTTTACAGCGTATCCCTTTGATTAATCCAAAATGGTCGGCCAGTTTTGATCGGCGGCTTTGATGAAGCTGTCTTTTTTAGGTAGCCAAGTATCTTGCACGCTTTGGTCGTAGTTGATGTATAGCTTTCCTTGATGGATAGTCCATTGGTGTGGATCGCCCGGTGCCAATTGATTTTTTTCACCGACCGCCCAAGCGCAGTAACCGCCGTATTGAGGCGCGTATTTCTCAGGATCATCGGTAAACATGTCGAGATGTTCTTTGCTGGTAAACCACCATTCTGCACCTTGGTATTTCGCTTTAAAGTTACTTGAGCCTTCCACCGCTTTACCTTCGGTAAAGTAGGCCACCGTGTCATAGCCTTCGAGCGCTTTATTGCTGAAAAAGCCAGTATAAATTGGGTCACTTGCGGCGATTGCTTGAGTGCTAAACAAAGCCTGGCAAGCGAGTAATAGAGCAAATGTTAGCGTTTTCCAATAAGCTTTCATGCTGGTATCTCCGTCTTTATGATTCTTGGTTCTGTCAGACTATGTATCGCTTGAGACTGACATGGTGAACCGGGTTGGTAATCCATGGTGATGCGGTTAGCTTCGACATGGATCATGGTTAAGCTGACGGTTTGGGCGTCATCACGATGCATGCATACCGAGTGCGCGCCTGCTTGTGGCGAATGGCTCTTATGGTAGTCCCGCAATTGATTGAAGCTAGGCTGCGTCTGATGCTTAATTTGATGTTTGGCTTGATGGTTGAAGTGTGCCACTCGCGCAGCTTGCACTTGCTCAAATTCAAACGAAGATGAGGTGATCGGGCTCGATTGCTCGCGCTGTAACACTTCAATTCCATCCCAGATAATCGCGGGTATCTGGCAATTTGGTGTCAGCTTTTCAGGATCAAAAATTAATAAGCTAAATGGTGGGTAGTCGCTCCAATTGATGGTGGTTAATTGCTCAACGACTTGTGCGTAATTTTGACAATAAGCCAATTGGCGCACCAGTTGTCCACGGCTTTGTTTGGCTGAATTTGGGGTTTGTCCTTGATAAAAATTCAGTAAGCACAGGCTTAAACCGTAATTATTGATGGCCACCCAAGTGCCTTGTCCATCTGGGTCGATAGGCATTAACGCCACGCTATCTTGTTTGCTGAAAGCTTGAGGCGGTAGTGCGATGGAACGAGTTTTCTGTTCATCACGATTAAACAGTATTTGATAGCCACTCGATGTGACTCGCCAAGTTAAGGTACACATTAGCTTAGTCTCCTCATTAGCCTAAACTCCTCATTAACATAGACTCCTTAAATAACTGGCGGTCGCTGGCGCATAAGAAAAAATGTCGTCGGTTTGAATCTGGCAAGCTTCGGCGTTGACTCTCATTACCGAAAAGTGGTGCGTAGTATGGCTCGACACAAACAGCAACTCTCGCTCTAGACTAGAAGCCATCTGACATATTTGTTGTTGATAAATCGAGGTTTCACTTTTGATGGTGACCGGCGTTGTTAAGTCTTGTTCGTCTAGCGCGAGCAACCAACGCTTAATTGCCTGTAACTCATCAATCCCTACCTCTCGCTGAGTTTCAACTAAGGCCCCACGACGACGTTGATCGTAATCGATAACCCCTTGCTGTTGTTGATAGTTCATCAGGGCAAAGTACATATCATTAATATGGCGTAAGTGAGCCCCTATGCTGCTTTGCACATAAGGCGTGGCGATATAGATATATTGAGCGTTATCAAGTTGGCCAAGTAGCTGCAGAGCTTGCTCAATCCCTTCAAGGTTGGCACTCACTAATGGATGGTGAGCATTGTGATTGTCTGGTGATGCTGCCATAGATGTCGACATTCCTTACCTTCTTACTCTCTGTAAAGTGTTTAAGCTGGGTGTGCTTAAAGCCCTTGATTCGTTTTTTAATCCGTTTTTTTAATCAGTAGCTGGGTAGTGTTTAATCAATTGTTTTTCTTGCTTTAACGCGCGGAACAATTCGCGAAACGTAGGCACTTTATGTCCGGCTTTTCGTTGCAGTGCGCCAATTTCATATAAGCAGCGGTATTGATAAAGCAAGGTAGAAAAAATCTCTTTGAGTGGAGTGTTACTGTCCCAAATGTGTCCGGCTTCGCTGCTCGCGCCATTCATTTCTAAAATATCGAAATCCTTGCCTTGCATCAGCGAGTCAATGTCTTTGAATTTCACATCCAAACGACCAAAGTGATAGCCGGGGTAGTCATCAAAAATCTGGTCTAATTTTTCAGCGAGCGCATCGGTAATATAAGCGTTGCCATTTTTGAAAATGCAGCCACGACTATGGCTACCGGCAAAGGCGAGTTGGAAAGGTTTGCCATGATCCAAAACCTGTTCGAGCTGATCTTGATGGCGAGGTAGATATAAATGCGCAAGCTGACTGGCGCGTGGATCCTGTTCAATCAATTGACGCAGAGTGTGCTTTCCGGTGCCGACTACTACTGGTGAATATTTAAGGGTAATAGAAAATACTTTGCCTTTGGCTTGGTTGGGGTAGCGGATATAAAACAGCCCAGCTTCGGCTTGATAAAGGGATTTTTTTTGCAGCATGTAGCGAGCATGATCTGGGAAAGAGGCGATGTATTGTTGAAGCTCTTGATCGGATTCCACCAATTGTACGCCGACCCCACGGCAACCTTGATCTGGCTTGGCAACCACTGGGTAGTCTAACCCTGCGTTAATCATGGCTTGTTTGGCTTCTAGCCATTGCGCTGATAAGGATGAACGCTCTGATTCGGCTTGCTTGGTTAAGGTAACAAAAGGCGGGATCCATTGTTTGGCGTAATCGCCCGCCAGTTCTAAAATCTCTTGTTTCGATTCACCGACCATACCGCTGAGTTTGATGTGTGGGTTGGCGACTAAAGGCAGACGAAAATCACGATATTTCACTCCATACCATAAGCTTTGTAAAACCACTGGTGTATAGAAAAACCAAGTTGGCCAAAACTCAAATCGAGAAACCGCCTTACCCGAATCATCCATTGTCGGCATGCCTTGATTGGGTAACGCTGGTGATGGCTGCCTAGTTAATGTCTCAGTTCGATCTTCAGGAGTTGCGTACATATTAAAGTTTCCCTTTTGAAATGCGATGGGATTGAGAGAGTTCGGACAGGCTGCGATTTGAGCCTTGTTTATTACGAAATTGCTTATTGCGATGAAATGAGCGTCCCGCAATACGGTTTACTCCCCACAATAAAATTAATGCGATTGGGCCAAGCAACCATTTCAGTGGATGTTGTTGTAAATATTCGGTGCTACCGACTTGGTAAATGATGCCGAAGACTAACGCTGTCCATGCGGCCGTCGCCAATAACACCGCAATCAAGAATTGATGGAATGGAATGCGAAAGTAACCACATAAAGTAAAGCTGACACTACGTAGGCCGGGAATAAAACGTATGATGACAATGTTGATAATGGCGTGATGTTTTAATCGGCGTCTGGCTTGACGTAATAATGGCATACCCAATAGACGGTAGCGCAGAGCACGCCAACGTCTAGCCCATACTCCAAAGGCATACAACAACGCATCTCCACTGGCGATACCTACAAAGATGGCCAATAACGCCGCTTCAAAAGACATCGAACCTTGGCTTGCCATTACCGCGGCAGTGACAATCGCCAGGTCTTCTAACAAATACGACAACAACACGATGCCAATAAAGGCCATCCATGTATTTTGTTGTATTAGCATTATGTAGTCTTCCATTCGCACCACGTACCTAGTCTGTTTGCTTAATAAAACATCACTAATAAAGAACCCATGACGCGCATTTAAATTTCAATTTTGTTCTGTGAATTTGTTAATGCGCTGAATTTTTTAAAATATTTTATGGTTGCACCTGCCTTGATTATTGAGGATTTAAGCTGCAAAACGATGACAGGGTTATTTAATCAGTCGTAGATTAATCGGCACTTGGTAAGCTTTGCCTTTTAAGCAAGAAGCCATGCCGAGTAAGCAGAAAACCAAATGAATGGCACCGAGCAGAGTGAACAGAAGTTTGCTACCAATAAATGATGCTGCGATAACCGCTAGCCACAATGTAATCCCCCAATTGAGGGCTTCTTTGGCTTGTTGCTTGATGAAGGCATCTTCCCGTTTGAAGATTAAGAAAAGTACCCCAGATAATATGCTAAAAAATACGCTCAGCAGCCAAACGATAGCGGCAGTCACCATAGATTTATTCGCTTTCATAGGATTTCCTTTTATCCAAAGGCTATTTTTAGTGTAGTTGCCAATGGTAAGAATGAAACCTCGTCATACCCCCTAATATCCTGTGATAAGTTGGTGTATACTCGCTTTTATGTATAAATAACCAGTAGATAACGATGGATCCTTCTTTATTACTCGACGGTCTTAATGACAGACAACGTGAAGCGGTAGCCGCTCCATTGGAAAACTTACTCGTATTGGCGGGCGCAGGCAGTGGTAAAACCCGCGTGTTGGTCCATCGAATTGCTTGGTTATTATCGGTAGAACAAGCATCGCCGTTTTCGATCATGTCGGTGACCTTTACCAATAAAGCGGCTAAAGAAATGCGCGGCCGAATTGAAGAGCTGATGATGGGTACATCGTCGGGCATGTGGAATGGTACTTTCCACGGTATTTGTCACCGTATTCTGCGCGCTCATTATATGGATGCGAAGTTACCGGAAGATTTTCAGATCTTAGATTCGGAAGATCAAATTCGCCTGTTGCGCCGTTTGATCAAAGCGCAAAACCTCGATGAAAAACAATTTCCTGCCAAGCAAGCCAGCTGGTGGATCAACGGTAAGAAAGATGAAGGTTTACGCCCGAGTCATATCGATACTTATCACGACCCAGTTGCCAAAACTTATCTGCAAATTTATCAAGCGTACCAAGAGGCTTGTGACCGTGCCGGTCTAGTCGATTTTGCCGAAATCTTACTGCGTTGCCATGAATTACTGCGTGATAAAGTGCATGTTAGAGAGCATTATCAAGCGCGCTTTAAGCACATTTTGGTCGACGAATTTCAAGATACCAACAACATTCAATACGCTTGGCTACGCATGATGGCTGGGGCGGATTCGCATGTGATGATTGTCGGCGATGATGATCAGTCAATCTATGGCTGGCGTGGCGCGCAAATCGAAAATATTCAAAAGTTTTTACGTGAATTTCCCGGCGCACATACCATTCGCTTGGAGCAAAATTACCGCTCGACCAAAAACATCCTGAATGCTGCCAATGAGCTTATTAGCAATAATACTGAGCGCATGGGCAAAGATTTATGGACCGATGGTAATGACGGTGAGCCGATCTCTTTGTATTCGGCTTATAACGATTTAGATGAAGCGCGCTTTGCGGTTAATAAAATTAAAGAATGGCACGAAAAGGGTACGCCTCTAGTCGATTGTGCCATGTTGTATCGTAACAACGCCCAGTCTCGTGTATTGGAAGAAGCGTTAATTCAAGCGCGCCTGCCGTATCGTATTTATGGCGGTATGCGCTTCTTCGAACGTCAAGAAATCAAAGATGCCTTGAGTTATTTACGTTTGATGAACAATCGCAATGATGATGCCGCGTTTGAGCGTATTGTGAATACTCCCACTCGTGGACTCGGCGATAAAACCTTAGAAACCATTCGTATGACGGCGCGTGATCGTGGCACTACCTTATGGCACGCCGGCGTTCAATTAATTGATGAAAAAGTATTATCTGGCCGTGCGGCTAGCGCGTTTAGCCGTTTTATTGAGTTAATCAATGCGATGGAAGATGACACCTTTGATTTAGCACTACATGAGCAATTTGACCATGCGATTAAATCCTCCGGTCTATTTAGCATGTATGAAATGGAAAAAGGCGAGAAATCCAAAGCACGTATTGAGAACTTGGAAGAATTGGTCACAGCAGCGCGTCAGTTTGAAAAGCCGGAAGAAGCCGATGATATGAGTATGTTGTCAGCATTCTTATCGCACGCTGCACTAGAAGCCGGTGAAGGACAAGCGGATGAGTTTACCGATGCCGTACAGTTAATGACGCTGCACAGTGCCAAAGGTTTGGAGTTCCCATTAGTGTTTATGGTGGGCGTTGAAGAGGGCATGTTCCCTAATCAAATGTCGGCCGAAGATGCCGCGCGTTTAGAAGAAGAGCGTCGCTTGTGTTATGTCGGCATGACGCGCGCAATGCAAAAACTTTATATAACTTACGCCGAAATGCGCCGAGTGTATGGTCAAGATAAGTACCATAAGCCATCGCGTTTTATTCGTGAAATTCCAGAAAGCTGTGTTGAAGAAGTCCGCATGAAAGCGCAAGTGAGTCGCCCGGCGACCTCGGGTCGATTTGGCGCAACCGCGGTCAAAGAAAACTTTAACAGCACCGGCTATTCATTAGGTCAGCGAGTGAAACACGCCAAATTTGGCGAAGGTACCATCATCAATTTTGAAGGCAGCGGCGCACAAAGCCGAGTACAAGTGGCCTTTAATGGTGAAGGTATTAAGTGGTTAGTTACCGAGTATGCTCGTTTAGAGACGCTTTAGTAGATGCATCAAAAATAGGTTGCTTAAACAGACATGGATAAAACGTATTCTAAATTAGTCAACTCTGCCGCGTGGGCAGCCATGGTGATCGCGACTATTTTGCTACTGGTGAAATTGGTGGCGTGGTGGCAAACCAACTCAGTGAGCCTATTGGCTTCATTGGTTGATTCATTATTAGATATGGCCGCTTCACTGACTAACTTATTGGTGGTGCGTTATGCGACTCAACCGGCGGATGACGAGCATCAATTTGGTCATGGTAAGGCAGAGTCATTAGCCGCATTGGCACAAGCGATGTTTATCTCCGGTTCAGCGTGTTTCTTATTGTTGAACGGGGTCGACCGTTTTTTCCGTCCGCAAGAATTAGTCTCGCCAGAGCTTGGGGTATGGGTCAGTGGTTTTGCTATCTTGTTAACTTCAGGGCTAGTGCTGTTTCAAAAACACGTAGTACGCAAAACCGGTAGTCAGGCAATTGCTGCCGACTCATTGCATTATCAAACCGACTTATTTATGAATATCGCGATCATGATTGCGCTGGTATTAAGTTGGTATGGCTTAAAACAAGCCGATGCGGTGTTTGCCGTGGGGATTGGTTTGTACATTCTGTATAGCGCTTATCAAATGGCGCAAGAGGCGGTGCAATCATTACTGGATCGTCAGTTACCGGAAGAAGAAGTCCAAGCGATTCATCTGGCTTGTGTGTCAGTAGAAGGGGTACTAGGCGCGCATGATCTACGTACGCGTATGTCAGGGCCGGTACGCTTTATTCAAGTGCATATTGAGCTTGATGATAACTTACCTCTGGTTGAAGCGCATCGCATCTCAGATGAAGTAGAAGGTAAATTAGAAACATTATTTCCTCATTCAGATGTACTTATTCACCAAGATCCAATATCAGTGGTTCCTGACGCAAAATATCAGCCGTTAAATTAGCCGAAATGCGGTGAATAACATAAAATTATGTGACTTAGCTCATTATTATTGAGACAATTTAATGGTTAATGTCTATCTTATAGGCAGATAAAAAACAGTTGATAGTGATATGAATCAACATCACTAAGCGTCAAGCTTGTATATTATGCTTAGTATTTATTGAGTTGTGTTGTCGTTAACACGTATTGCTTGAGAGTCGAGCAATCGTGAGTTAACGAAGATTTGGATTGAGTCACACCGAAAAGTATTAGGCTAGAAAAAAACATAGCCAGTTTGTGTGACTGAATAGAAGAATTTGTTTTTTTACTTTTTTAGAGGGTGATCATGGTTAAGAAGATCGGTGTTTTAACAAGTGGTGGCGATGCACCAGGCATGAACGCAGCAATTCGTGGTGTAGTACGTACTGCGCTAAGTAAAGGTATTGAAGTTTGTGGTATTTACGATGGCTACCTTGGTCTTTATGAAGGTCGTATCGAAAACCTAGATCGTTCAAGCGTTTCTGATGTGATTAACCGTGGTGGTACTTTCCTAGGTTCTGCACGCTTCCCTGAGTTTAAAGAAGTGGCAGTTCGTGAAAAAGCGATTGAAAACCTAAAAGCACACGGCATTGAAGCGCTAGTGGTTATCGGTGGTGACGGCTCTTACATGGGTGCGAAAAAACTGACTGAAATGGGTTACCCATGTATTGGTCTACCAGGCACAATCGATAACGATATTGCTGGTACTGACTACACCATTGGTTACTTAACGGCATTAAATACTGTTATTGATGCGATTGACCGTTTACGTGATACCTCTACATCACACCAACGTATTTCGATTGTAGAAATCATGGGTCGTCACTGTGGTGATTTGACTTTGATGTCTGCCATTGCCGGTGGTTGTGAGTACATCATCACTCCTGAGAATAATTTAGACAAACCAGCATTAATTCAAAACATCAAAGATGGTATTGCGAAAGGTAAAAAGCACGCGATTATTGCTTTAACTGAATTGCAAATGAATGCTGATGAGTTAGCGAAAGATATCGAAAAAGCAACAGGTCGTGAGACTCGTGCAACGGTACTTGGCCACATTCAACGTGGTGGTCGCCCAACAGCATTTGACCGTGTTCTGGCTTCTCGCATGGGTAATTATGCGGTTCACCTATTGGTCGAAGGCCATGGTGGTCGTTGTGTTGGTATCCAAAAAGAAGATCTTGTTCATCACGATATTATCGATGCGATTGAAAACATGAAACGTCCAGTTCGTACTGATCTTTATAAAGTTGCTGAAGAATTATTCTAATTCGTTAGTAATAATTTGATTGATAAAACCGTTGGCGAAAGTCAGCGGTTTTTTTATGCTCTCGAAACTCGAAAAACGAAACAAAAAAAGGCTGGCACTTAGGCCAACCTTTGGTGTTTTTTAGCTAGAAGCGATTATGCTTTTTTTGCTTCAGCAGCGGCTTTAGCGATAGCGGCAAAGCTTTTCGCGTCAAGTGCTGCACCACCAACTAGAGCACCGTCGATGTCTGGTTGTGCAAAGTAAGCTGCTGCGTTTTCTGGTTTAACAGAACCGCCGTATTGGATCACAACGTTTTTCGCAACTGCTTCTGATTTCTCAGCAATGTGAGCACGGATTTGAGCATGGGTGCGTTGTGCATCATCAGCTGTTGCTGCTTTACCAGTACCGATAGCCCAGATTGGTTCGTAAGCGATGATTGCGCCTTCAAGAGCATCAACACCTAGAAGGTTGATTACTGCGTCGATTTGACGAGCACATACTGCAACAGTTTCGCCAGCTTCGTTTTGTGCTTCAGATTCACCGATGCAAAGAACAGGTGTTAGACCGTTCTCTTTTAGGAAAGCGAATTTCTTAGCAACAAACTCGTCTGATTCGTTGTGGTATTCACGACGCTCAGAGTGACCGATGATGATGTGAGAAGCACCGAATTCTTTCAACATAGCTGGAGACATGTCACCAGTGAAAGCACCGCTGTTGTTCAGGTCAGTGTTTTGAGCACCAAGAATGATCGCGCTACCCGCGTCAGTTAGTGTACGCTCAGCAAGATCGATGAATAGTGCTGGTGGCGCTACTGCAACGTCGACGCCTGTTACGCCTTCAAGTTCAGCATTTAGACCAGTTAGCAAATCAACAACCATTTCTTTGCTGCCGTTTAGTTTCCAGTTACCCATAACTACAGGATGACGCATAGGATGATCTCCATTTAATTTAAGTGTCGAAATATTTTAACTACCAAAGAATATAACAGAATAATGTGATGAGATCATGATTCTCATCATGTCAAAACGATCAATAATGATAGTCTAGCTCACCAATGCTTTCTATGAGAGCTAACTATCAAAAATAGAGTAATTTGAGCGGTTATTAATTTAAGGAATTTACATGCCAAATGTTGTGATGGAATACTCTCATTCAATTGAAGAGCGAGCGAATGTGCAAGCACTATTGGAAGATCTACACCAAGTGACCATTAAAAGCGGTTTATTTGAGGCTAGGGATGTAAAATCGAGAACTTTAAGAACCCATCACTGGCTGATCGGAGATTTGGATGACAGCGTTGGTTTTATTCATGTTACGGTTGAATTGCTGGATGGGCGTAGTGATGAACAAAAACGAGCGTTATCAGAAGCCTTGATGCAAGCGTTACAAAATAAGGCGGCTTTTGTGGCTAGTTTAACGGTGAATATTCGCGATATGGATCGTAGTTGCTTTCAAAAAGTGACTAATTTTTAATTAATTTCAAAGGTTATTGTAGTTATGACAATCAAACATTGGCTTCTTTCTTTCCAAGGTCGTATTGGACGCCAGCGTTTTTGGATGTGGAATTTATTTTACTACCTAGTGATGCTCGCTATTATTGGCATTGCGGCACAAAATCTATTTGGTAGTTTTACCGGCGTGGCGATTTTTATTATGAGCGCCGCTCTACTGGTGCCAGATCTAGCGGTAACCGCAAAGCGTTGGCATGACCGCAATAAATCGAACTGGTGGCTGTTGATGCATGTGCCTTTGATTGCTGGCCGTTTAATGGCACCAATTGGTGGTGCTGAAACCCTTGAGCCATCAATGATGCAAACGTCGGTATCGATAGTGGCAATTGTTTGTGGTGTTTGGATGCTAGTTGAATGTGGCCTGCTAAAAGGAACTCAAGGTGATAATCGCTACGGGCCTGAGCCGACAAAGAGTTAATCTCACTTTTAAGCTCAAATACTTTACCATTCAGTTATTACCTACAGCTCGGCTTATTCGCTTGAGCTGTGGGTAATTTGCTTAAAGCTTTTACGAAAAATCAGCCAAGCATTCAACCCTGCCAATAAGTTCCCCAACAAAGCACCGATAAATAAGCCTTCAATGCCTCCGAGCTGTGCACCTAGCCATAAGCAAGGCAAGAAGAAGACAAATAAGCGCAGCGCCGAAATCCATAACGCAGAATAAGAACGACCAATCGCGTTAGATATCGACACCATCAACATACACACACCTAACGAACCAAGACTTAACGGCACGATAGTAAGATGCCAATGCAAAATATGGGTCACCTGTTGATCGCTGGTCATTAAATTCGCTAAACCATTGGCGGCCAAAAAGGTGATAAGCGCGATGGCTAATTGGAATATTAAGATAAAGCGAATCGCAATTGTGGTGAGTTTTTTAATATCGTCATATTGCTTCGCACCTAGTAGCCTACCAACCATAGGTGGCATCGACATAGTCAGTGCTAACACGCCAACGATGGCGAAAAACTCATAACGAGAGCCGATTGCCCATGCTGCGACCGCGGTAGTACCAAAGCTGGCTAATAACTTAGTGGCAAGCATCGAGGATACGGGTGGCAGTAGTTGGCTTACCATTGCCGGCCCCATAATGTTAGTGAGCGAGCCAATACTGCGACGAATATTTAAGTCGCTCCAGTCAAATTCAATCCAACCTTTGGCCCACACTTTGGGCATCACCACGATCAAACCAATCGAAAAAGAGAGCAATGTTGCAATCGCAGCCCCATTGATTCCGAGATCGAAAGTAAAGATGAATAGAGGGTCGAGTGCCATATTGAGCAGACTGGTCACCATCATCATACTACCCGGCAAAATCGTATTGCCGTTAGCGCGACATAAGCTATAAAAGAAATACAGCAAGGCGCCACACCACGCGCTGAGAAGCCAATAAATCCAGTAACTATTTACGATAGGGTGAATGGTCTCAGGGGCACTTAATAAGTCGAGAATGGGATTACGTAAGCCGTAAATAATTAAGGAAAATAAGGCGATACCTACGCTGCCGATAGTGACGACTAGCCCGCCTAACTGTTTAGCATAGCGAAAATTATTTTGCCCGAGCGCTTTTGAAATCACAGCGGTAGTGGCGATCCCTAACCCCACTTGTAAGCCAATAATGACCATTTGGATTGGTTGGGTGAAGCCTTGTGCTGCCAGCGGTAAAACCCCCAACTGACCGATAAAAGCACTATCGACCAATTGAAAGCTCATAAGCGAGAGCACGCCAAATAGCATCGGCCAGGTTTGCTGAAATAGTTGACGAGCAAGCGAAGGAGTCGGTGATGAAGTCACGAAAATAATGTTCCTAATTAAGGCGTTTAATGATGAGGTTAATCACCCTTGAGTGGGGTAATCAGATAACAGCAACGGTGCGATCCGGCAATAATATGCTCTTGGCGAACCACTTTACACTCGTTTTCTAATAAGGCTTGGAAGATATTAAGCTCCGACTGACACAGCGCTGGGCATTGTTTCGCGGTATGGCAAATTGGGCAATGGTTTTCAATCAGTTGATATCCAGCTTCTGTAGTTTCAAGCTCCGCCATGTAGCCTTCTTGCTCTCGTAATTGAACTAAAGTTTGCAGCTTTTGTTCGGTACTAGAGCATTGGGATAAATCTTGCTGATAGCGCTGGAGAATTTTTTCTTCTCGCTGGGCGGTGACTTTTTCAATCCCTTGTGGACCATAAGCTTGACCAATCGCGCTGATGATATCAATACTCAGATCTTGGTGGCGATCGATAAATTGATCATGACCTTTTTGAGTTAAAGACCAGTGACGGGCAGGGCGCCCTACTTTGACTTTGATATCAGAGTAGTTCAATAAGCCTTCATCTTCTAACGCTTGTAGGTGTTGGCGCGCACCCATGCTGGTGATCGACAGTTCATCGGCCAGTTGGCGTGCGGTAATTTTTCCTTCACGCTTTATTTTGTGGAGAATTTTATCGCTGCTTTTCATTAATTGCCTTTGGGGGCTGTGTATTGCGCCGCGTTCTTGAAGTCACTTGGCTATATGATGGCGCAAAAATTAAATAAAGCAAATGCTTAACATATTCAGGAAGTCATTTGTGAAGGCAATAAAAAACGCAACCCGAAAGCTGCGTTTATAAGCTACATGAACAGTTAGATTTGAATTATAAGATGTGCTGTCTTACTTCGTCATCTTTACGCTCAAGGTAGTGAATCGACTTGATGCGACGAATAGTTCGGCTCTTACCACGAATCACTAAGGTTTCTGTGGTCGCGATGTTACCGCTACGAGTGATGCCTTCAAGTAGGTCACCTTTGGTAATGCCGGTTGCCGCAAAGACCACGTTATCGCTACGCGCCATATCATCCATTTTTAAGATAACGTTGGCTTGTACGCCCATTTCAGCGCAGCGTTGTAATTCTAATTCACCGTGAGTACGGTTTTCTGGCGTATCGCCTTTTACTTCATGACGAGGTAATAGACGACCTTGCATGTCACCATCGAGTGCACGAATAACAGCAGCCGATACCACACCTTCTGGCGCGCCACCGATGCAGTACATCATGTCGACTTCGCTATCTGGCATACACGTTAAAATAGACGCGGCAACATCACCATCCGGCACGGCAAATACGCGTGCACCCATTTGTTGAATTTTAGCGATAATCTCGTCATGGCGAGGTTTGGCTAAAGTGATAACCGTTAATTCATTAAGTGGCTTATTAAGTGCTTTTGCCACATTTAGAATGTTATCTTCTACCGATTTAGAAAGATCCAGACAACCTTTTGCACCAGGGCCAACTACAAGTTTTTCCATGTACATGTCGGGTGCTTTTAGGAAGCTACCTTTTTCGCCGGCTGCCAGTACCGCTAACGCATTCGACTGGCCCATTGCGGTCATGCGAGTGCCTTCAATTGGGTCAACGGCGATATCTACCGCATCGCCACCTAGGCCAACTTGCTCACCGATATAAAGCATAGGCGCTTCATCAATTTCACCTTCACCGATAACAATTTCACCGCTGATTTCTGTGTCATTCAGTAGGGTACGCATTACGGCTACTGCAGCGCCATCGGCTGCGTTCTTATCGCCTCGGCCTAACCATTTATATCCGGCAAGCGCAGCACCTTCTGTAACTCGAGAAAATGCCAATGCTAAATCGCGTTTCATACTGACTCCAAATAAAACAAAGGGAAGAAAATTATGCGGCGCATTTTATCACAGCCAGAACGGTAACGTTTGCTTTTTTGGTTGAATCATTATCAAGCCTAGTTATAGAGGCAGTCATAGAGCCCAGTAAAGGGAGTGAATATGCGGGCTAATGTCATAATTGAGTTAGCTTTGCTGTTTTTTTGCGCAACCGAACAAAAATAGTTAAATAAGACGGTGGCGCTTACAACGAAGCTGAGTAGAATGAGGGTAACAAACGTGATAGGGCGTGACCTTGAGTTAGCTTTATTGCTCACCATGATCATTTAATAGGTATCAGAGATGTCTTTCGAAGTATTAGAACAGCTAGAATCAAAAATTCAAACCGCGGTAGATACTATTGCATTATTACAAATGGAAGTTGAAGAGCTTAAAGAAAAGAATGAGCAGTTGGCTTCAGAAGCTGGTCAACTACGTGAAGGTCGTGAAGAGTTAGAGCAACAAACTCAAGCGATGCGCCAAGAGCAACAAGCATGGCAAGAACGCATCCGTAACCTACTTGGTAAAATGGATGACGTTGAATAATTGATACTATTATCGTTTTAGATAGCAGTATAGAAACAAAAAAACAGAGCCGATTGAGCTCTGTTTTTGTTTGTGAGTACCCGATGTGTTGAGATTAATCGTTTAAAGGCTCAACGTCGTCTAGCTCTTCATCTAATTCTAGATCAACATCTAGCGGTTCTTGAGAAATGATCACACCAGTATTGTCGGCATAAAGGTAATCTTCTGGTAAGAAGGTCACCCCACCAAAGTTTACCGGTACATCCACTTCACCGATGTTGTTTTGAGTCGCTCCCACTGGAATCGCTGCAATGGCTTGAATGCCAATTTCCATTTCTTCTAAATCATCAATTTCACGAACACAGCCGTAAATCACTAGGCCTTCCCAGTCATTTTCTTCTGCTAACGCTGCAATCTCTGCATCAATCAGTGCGCGACGTAATGAACCGCCCCCATCAATTAATAACACTCGACCAGTACCATCTTCTTGTAAAATAGAGCGAATAATGCCGTTATCTTCAAAGCATTTCACTGTAGTTAGTTGGCCTGCGAATGAGGTTAAGCCACCAAAATTACTGAACATAGGCTCAACAACATCAACTTGGTCTTGGTAAATATCACACAGTGCAGAGGTATTATATTCCATAGTGGTTTTCTCTTTGCTTGCGGGGGATGTTTAGGAGTATATCGCTACATTATGGCTTTGCAATGACAAAGGACAATTTCCTGAAAAGACTTTGATCTTATCAGGATAATCGTCCAGATCAGGAGGTTATTGGCCTACAACCATAACAATTGAAAATACGATATTGGTGATAAAAGCGCATTTCACCATATCCGGCAACATAGGCACAAATTGCTTAGCTTGCTGAATATTCCAGATGGTTTTGCCGTGTTTGACTATCAGCAATAGTGGTAACAGCATAAAAATATTGAGCCAGATCGGTTGAGTGTGCATGACTAGGTAAATTGCCATAGTAAGCCAACCGAAAGCCAATAAGCCTAGGTGATAACATTTGGCTTTTTCAATGCCGATACGAACCACTAGAGTGCGTTTGTTGCTTACCGTGTCATTTTCTACATCACGCATATTGTTGATATTCAATACACCCATAGAGAACAAACCAGAGCCAATTGCAGGCAGTAGCAAGGCTGGTTTAACCGTACCGGTATGCAAGAAGTAGGTACCTAAAATGGCTAATAAACCAAAGAAGATAAATACCGAAATATCACCAAGACCGATGTAGCCATAAGGCTTGCTGCCCATGGTGTAGGCGATGGAGCTAATAATCGACAGTAAGCCTAAAAAGATGAAAGCCATAATACTGGTTGGGCTCTGTAAGGCATAAAACACCAAGGCCAAGCCGCTAACAATAATAAAAACAATATTAAGCGCGATGGCTTTTTTCATTCCCGCTTGGGTGATCATGCCTTGTTGCATACCGCGAATCGGGCCAATACGGTTTTCATTATCGGTGCCTTGGGCTGCATCACCGTAGTCATTAGCAAGGTTAGATAAAATTTGCAGTAGGGTTGCCGTGAGTAATGCCAAAAGAGAAATCGCAAGAGAAAAATGGTGGTCGGCATAAGCAAGGCTACTTCCTGTTGCAATCGCAGCGATAGCAAGCAGTAAGGTTTTGGGTCTAGCGGCATCAAGCCAAATAGCAAAGGATGATTTCATAGTCTTATACAGTTAAGGTGAGTGTTCCAATTATATCAAGTAGTTGTCACAAATAACAAAAGCCCGCAATGGTGCGAGCTTTTGGTTTGTTTTATTTAAGACTAGTTTACAGGATAAAGCGACTTAAATCTTCATCTGCAACAAATTCACCTAAGCGTTGTTTGACGTAATCACCATCAATTGAGATCTTCATCCCAGGGTTATCGGTAGCATCAAATGAAATATCATCCATTAAACGCTCCATCACCGTATGCAAACGACGAGCACCGATGTTTTCAGTGGTTTCGTTGACTTGCCATGCCGCTTCAGCAATTTGAGTAATCCCGTCTTCGGTAAATTCAATTTCAACATTTTCCGTTGCCATTAATGCGCAGTATTGCTCAGTTAATGACGCATTTGGTTCAGTCAAAATACGCTTAAAGTCATGGCTGCTTAGTGCTTCTAATTCAACACGAATTGGCAAGCGGCCTTGTAATTCAGGGATTAAATCTGAAGGGCGAGCCACTTGGAAAGCGCCTGATGCCACAAACAAAATATGATCAGTACGAACCATACCGTGTTTAGTTGAAACCGTGCTGCCTTCGACGAGTGGAAGTAGGTCACGCTGTACCCCTTCACGAGATACATCACCGCCGCCACTTTGATCAGCACGTTTACAAATCTTATCGATCTCATCAATGAACACGATACCGTTGTTTTCAACGTTGAAAATCGCTTGTTCTTTGAGATCTTCTTGATTAACCAGCTTGGCCGCTTCTTCTTCCGTTAATGCTTTGAAGGCATCTTTAATCTTCATCTTGCGGCTTTTCTTAGTATCGCCAGCAAGGTTTTGGAACATGCCTTGAAGTTGATTAGTCATTTCTTCCATGCCAGGAGGCGCCATGATTTCCACGCCCATTTGTGGCGCTGCCACATCAACATCAATTTCTTTATCGTCTAATTGGCCTTCACGTAGTTTTTTACGGAATACTTGGCGAGTATTAGAGGTACTTTCTTGTGACTTCTCATCTTGTCCCCAACCTTCGCGAGGTGGTGGCAGTAAGGCATCAAGAATACGCTCTTCCGCTTGTTCTTCGGCGCGGAATTGTACTTTTTCCATTTCACGTTGGTGAGTCAGTTTGATCGAAACATCCGTGAGATCGCGAATGATAGATTCGACTTCTTTACCCACATAACCCACTTCGGTGAATTTGGTGGCTTCTACTTTAATGAATGGCGCATGAGCTAATTTCGCTAAGCGGCGAGCAATTTCTGTTTTACCTACACCGGTTGGACCGATCATTAAAATGTTTTTTGGGGTCACTTCAGCGCGTAGATTTTCATCCAGTTGCATGCGACGCCAGCGGTTACGCAGTGCAATGGCTACCGCACGTTTCGCTTTATCTTGACCAATAATGTGTTGATTGAGTTCATGAACAATTTCACGAGGTGTCATCTCAGACATAACGTTATCCTTTTACCCTATAAGTGAGCCATGAGTGTCAGTCATGGGTGGTAAATCTTTTATGGCCTTGAGCTCGAGCGCGAAATACAAAGGCCAAGAGAGATTTATAATTCTTCGATGGTGTGGTGATGGTTGGTAAACACACAAATATCGCCAGCAATAGTTAATGCTTTTTCAGCGATGTCGCGCGCTTCAAGGTCGGTGTTTTCAAGTAGAGCGGTTGCCGCTGCTTGAGCAAAGTTTCCGCCAGAACCAATTGCGATTAAATCATTTTCAGGCTGAACCACATCGCCATTACCTGTGATGATCAAAGATGCGGTCTCATCAGCGACCGCCAATAATGCTTCTAGCTTACGTAGCGCACGATCACTACGCCAATCTTTAGCCAGCTCTACAGCCGCTTTGGTTAGGTGACCTTGGTGCATTTCTAGCTTACGTTCAAAACGTTCAAAAAGCGTGAATGCATCAGCGGTACCGCCAGCAAATCCTGCTAACACTTTATCATTGTATAAACGGCGAACTTTTTTCGCGTTGCCTTTCATGACAGTGTTGCCTAATGAAACTTGGCCATCACCAGCGATGACGACTTTATTGTTGCGGCGTACAGATACAATAGTAGTCACGAGAAACCTCTTAGTTATTCTGCTGTTTTAACAGATATGAGGTTAGGACAAAAAGAATTCAAGAGAAAGGGGAATAAAATGTCGAGGAGTCGTTAAGAATATAGGAAGCTTTTAAGGAAAGTATTTGCTGCTCACTAAAGCAGAACCGAGATGCGAGGACGCTGCGCTCGGGAGCCGAAAAGAACGCTTGACGCCAATAAGGCAGCGCTCAAAAATTCTCGGCTCTCGGCTCTCGGCTCTCGGCTCTCGGCTCTCGGCTCTCGGCTCTCGGCTCTCGGCTCTCGGCTCTCGGCTTTACTGCAACGTATCCTTCATGATAATACAAGGCTCAATTTTAGCGCGCTGTAGTACGTGCTGCTCTTTTACTGCATCACGTTTAAAGGTATATGGGCCAAGAATAATGCGGTACCAGCTACTACCTTCTAGCTTAACTACTTTACTGCTTAAGCCTTGGAACGCGATGTTAGCTTTGCGCTGCTCGGCTTGAGATGACGTTTTGTAAGCGCCACATTGCATGATGTATGGAATCTTAGGTACTTCAACTTCTTTAGCTTGAACTTCAATTTCACGCTTCGGTAAGCTTTCCATGTAATCCCATTTCTCTTGTGGTGGCGGTGGGATCACTTCGGTGTTTTTCGGTTTTGGTGCTACATTCACTGGCACGTTATTGGTTGCCGGAGCGGCTGGCTCTGGATCATTACTTAGCACTGACAATAAATAGATCAATCCAGCGAGTAGAAGCACGGCAATAATCGCGGCTTTCCACGGAATAGCACGAGGTGCCGGCTTCTTTTTTTGAGCCGGTCTTCTTTGGTTTCTATTGTTTTTCTTATTTGGAGTTGGACTCTTTCTTACGTAATCTCGGTTAGCCACGGTATTTTCAATAACTCAATAGAATAAAAAAGGAGCTACATGTTAATGCAGTTTTTTAACCAATACTATTATTAATCCTGTAAGAAGATAGCCACGGCCTTAGTTGCTGAATCAGCAGCGCGGTTGGTGATGTGGATTTACCTCGCTGCTGTTCCAATTACGCGACTCTAATTTTAACTTCTTGGTGGCGCGGCACTATTTCGGACGACAAGGTTAGCTTCAAGTAATCGTGAACCTGCACGAACCTCTCTGCCTTTTAATATCTCTAATAACATTAGCATCGATTGTTTGCCGATCTCATAACGGGGTTGAGCAATAGTGGTGAGCGGCGGATCGCAGTATTGAGAGAATTGGATATCGTCAAAGCCAACAATCGAAAGGTCTTGTGGCACTCGGAAGCCTTGTTTTTTCGCTTGTTGAATAGCGCCGATAGCCATGCTGTCATTGTGACAAAAAATCGCAGTCGGAGGCTCTGGCAGCGAAAGTAATTTATTGGCAGCAGTGACACCTGATTCTAATGTGAAGTCGCCATGAACTTGGTAGTTAGGATTCATCTCGATTCCGGCACGACGTAGGGCTTGTTGAAAACCTTGATGGCGGAATTGGCAAAGTGAAGCTTCAGCAGGGCCAGACATTTCAGCGACTTTCTTATGACCCATTTGAGTAAGGTAGTTCACTACATCAAACGCAGCCGTTAAGTTGTCGATATGTACGGTTGGTAACTCTAATTCTGGGGCATACTCACAAGCCATCACTAAAGGAGGGAGATTTTTTTGCTCAGGTTTACTGACATCAAAAGGAACATCTGTGCCGAGCAGCAACATACCATCGGCTTGCTTGGTGAATACCAGATTCACAAAACTGCTTTCACGTTTGAGTTGCTGGCCACTGTCACCGAGTAGGACTAAGTAATTATGTTCCGCTGCGGTATCTTCTATGCCACGAATGATTTCGGTGAAGTAGGGATCACAAATATCCGGCACAATTACAATAATGGTTTTAGATTCATTACGTCGTAGGTTTCGTGCTAAAGAATTGGGTGAATAACCTGATTCTAATACCGCATCTTCGACACGTTTGCGTGTTGCATTGGAGACTTTCTCAGGGTTCATTAGCGCACGGGAGACCGTTGCTGTTGATACTCCGGCTAGTTGGGCAACCTCCTTCATTGTCGCCATAAGTTTTCCTCTCTTTCACTTTTTTATACCCAAAATGGGTAAGCCAAAAACGCTTATATCAAAAACAATGAGCATATAAGCAAAATGTGAGGAGTCATCCTAAGTTAGGTTTTATTCCTCAGCAATAACGACTTCTTAATGTTATCCAAACATTTTATGTTCTAAATTAGTTGGTTAATAGGTCGCGTATGATAAATCTTACATTATGTTGGTGATATGCATCACAGAGAATGGTTTTACTTTTCTGTGTTTACTCACTTAACTTAAATCTTGTGGCTCGATATCCATATTCCAGCGCACTTTTTTGGCGAGTGGCAATAATTGAATCGCAGGTTTAGATGAACCAATAAGACGCTGCATTTGACTACGCGTCGTCACTTGTAGCATCAGTTGCCAGCGATACTTACCAGCACGTTTAGCCAGCGGGGCAGGCATTGGACCCAGTACCATGCATTGCTCATCATAAAGCGGGTTGGCTTCAATAGTGTGGCGTATTTGACGTAAAAAGGCCTCAACATCTTCATTATTGTTGCCTTCTGCGCGAAATAGCGTCAAAAAGCTATACGGTGGCAGCTGCGCCATTTTGCGTTCTTGCAACGCGGTTTGAGCAAAGTGTTGGTAGTCTTTATGCAGCAGTGATTGCAATAACGCATGCTCAGGATGGTGAGTTTGCAATAACACTTCTCCGGGTTTACTGGCGCGCCCTGAACGGCCTGCCACCTGAATAAATAATTGGGCAAGGCGCTCTGATGCTCGGAAGTCACTACTATAAAGCGAGCCATCAACATCCAATAATCCCACTAGGGTAACATCGGGAAAATGGTGACCTTTGGCTAGCATTTGTGTGCCAATGAGGATTTGATATTCACCATTACGAATCGATTCTAGCGCGCTTTCTAGACTACCTTTGCGACGAGTACTATCACGGTCAATTCGAATGGTTTTAAATTCAGGGAACAGTAATTCTAATTGCTTTTCGAGTTGCTCAGTGCCTACGCCAACCGAAACCAGTTGAGTGGATCCACAACCTTGGCATTGCTGAATCACTGGGCGTTGTGAGCCACAATGGTGACAGCGAATTTCTTGACTACCTTGGTGGAAGGTGTAGTAAGCATCGCAACGTTTACATTCGGCCAACCAGCCACATTCATGACACATTAATGCTGGGGAGAACCCACGGCGGTTTAAAAACAGCATCACCTGATTGCCGGCATTAAGATGACGTCGCATTTGAGCGATTAATGGTGCCGACAAACCGCCTTCTAAATACAAACCTTTAATATCCAGAACATGATGTTTGGCAGGCTGTGCATTACCAGCGCGCTTGCTTAACGATAAGTAATGGTATTTACCGGTTTTGGCATTATGTAAGGTTTCTAATGCTGGCGTGGCTGAGCCAAGTACGACTGGGAAGTTTTCTTTGTGGCCGCGCATGACTGCCACATCACGAGCGTGGTAGCGCAAGGTATCTTGTTGCTTATAAGAGGCATCATGCTCTTCATCGACAATAATGATCCCGAGATTGGCAAATGGGGTAAATAATGCCGATCGTGTGCCAATAATAATGCCCGCTTGTTTGTCGCGCGCGGAAAGCCATGCATTTAAACGTTCAGTATCATTTAAGCCCGAGTGCATCACTTCAACCGGCACATTAAAGCGGCGTTTGAAACGGTTAATGGTTTGTGGCGTTAAGCCTATTTCCGGCACTAGCACTAATGCTTGTTTACCTTGTTCAAGCACAGGTTTGATAATGCTTAAATAGACTTCGGTTTTACCTGAGCCGGTTACCCCATCAATTAAAAAACAGCCAAATCCCGGATGGTTATTAATACTGGCCACCGCAATGGCTTGTTCTTCATTTAAGTGCGGCTTGTGTTGCTCGTTTTCTAATTGTGTCGGCCATTTGGGTTGAGCGGGCTGAGTGTGTTTTGCTTCAATCCAGCCTTTATCTTGCAGCGTTTTTAGCGTGGCACTGCTAATTTCCTCATCGATCATTGCTTGATGGGGAAGCGGGCCGTGATCTAGCATGCGTACCACTTTGGCTTGCAAATGCGCGCGACCAAACCCTGCGGCTAATTGGTTTTTGCCTGCTTCGGTAATGTGCCACTCTTTGAGGCTAGTAAAATCAGCCTGCTTACCTTTTTTAAGTAATGACGGCAAAGCCATTGCTAGGGTGTCGCCAAGTGGATATTGATAAAACTGACTACACCAATGCAATAGTTGATAGAGTGACTTTGGCCAGACAGGCTTGGCATCTAAGCAGGCCTTAATCGGTTTTAATTGCTCAACCGGAAAATCAGAATGATCGACAATTCCCACCACAATACCAATTAAGGTTTGGCGGCCGAAAGGCACAGAAACGCGGCCACCAATCACGGGAAATAAATAATTAGGAATAAGGTAGTCAAAGCACTTATCTAAAGGAACAGGTAGGGCAACTTGAGCAATATTTGGCTGCATAAGTAAGAAAATTGTCCTTGAGACAGTAGGGTAAGACAAACGAAAGGCTATGATAAAACAGTCGTTATCGATATAAAACTGAAATATTGTAGAAAAAGGGAGCAAATGTGTTGATCGATGGGGCTGGATTCACTATTATACTGCGCCTCTAACGATGTATATTTTTACATCATTTTTTAGTAACAACGTATGGTGTCTGACTGCTTCGATACTCGCAAGAGAAATTTGAAGTAAGAATCGGATAGCGATACGGACCAATAAAAGGTTTGTCCTATGAAAACTGGTATCCACCCAGAATACAAAGCTGTAAACGCAACTTGTTCTTGCGGTAACTCTTTTGAGTTCAACTCTACGCTAGCAAAAGAATCTATCCACCTAGACGTATGTGACAAATGTCACCCGTTCTACACTGGTAAGCAACGTATCGTTGATACAGGCGGCCGTGTTGATCGCTTCAACAAGCGTTTTGGTGCACTTAGCAGCAAAAAATAATCTTCCGCTAAACTATTTTAGTGAAAGACAGAATTTGAAAGGGATGCTTCGGCGTCCCTTTTTTATTGTCTTAAATTAACGATATTGACTACCAAGTTAACTTTTGATCCTTTAAAATTACTCTCCCCCCTACTAAATAGAATAATTAGGAAACCCTCACTATGTCTGATGATCAGCAACAAAATGATTTTCGCCAAAAAGCACTGGATTACCACGCTCAACCTACTGCAGGTAAAATTGCCATTGCTTTAACTAAACCAGCCGATACGGCGGAAGATCTAGCTTTGGCTTATAGCCCGGGCGTTGCTGAACCGGTACGTGAAATCGCCTTAAACCCTGATAATGCTTATAAATATACTGCCAAAGGCAATACGGTTGCGGTTATTTCAAATGGTACGGCTATTTTAGGTCTAGGTAACTTAGGTCCATTGGCATCAAAACCTGTGATGGAAGGTAAAGCATTATTATTTAAGCGCTTTGCTGGCTTAGATTCGATTGATATTCAAGTAAAGCACCGCACTATCGATGAGTTTGTCGATACAGTTGCTAACATCGCGGATACTTTTGGTGGCATTAACTTAGAAGATATTAAAGCGCCAGATTGTTTTGAGATTGAGCGCCAGTTAATTGAGCGTTGTGATGTGCCGGTTTTCCACGATGACCAACACGGTACGGCGATTGTTACTGCCGCGGGCATGCTAAATGCCATTGAGCTACAAGGCAAAAAACTGTCTGAGTGTAAAATTGTTTGTCTAGGCGCTGGGGCTGCAGCCGTTGCCTGTATGGAGCTATTAATCAAATGTGGCGCATTACGTGAAAAAATCTACATGCTAGATCGTAAAGGCGTGATTCATACTCGTCGTGATGACTTGAATGAATACAAGCAATTGTTTGCCAACAACACAGACATGCGTACCTTGGAAGATGTGATTGCAGGGGCGGACTTATTCTTAGGGGTTTCTGGTCCAAATCTTCTACCACCAGAAGCACTAGTATTAATGGCTGATAAGCCTGTGGTATTTGCTTGTTCAAACCCAGATCCAGAAATTAAACCTGAACTAGCGGCAAAAGTACGTAATGATTTAATTATGGGTACTGGCCGTAGTGATTATCCGAACCAAGTAAACAACGTTATTTGTTTCCCATTCATTTTCCGCGGCGCATTAGATGTTCGTGCCAGTGAAATTAATACTGAAATGAAATTAGCGGCAGTGGAAGCGATTCGTCAATTAGCCAAACAAGAAGTGCCAGCAGAAGTTCTAAAAGCCGCTGGCGTTGAGTCATTATCATTTGGCCCAGACTACATCATTCCAAAACCAATGGACCCACGTCTGCTTTCTGAAGTAGCAGGCGCAGTCGCTCGCGCAGCAGTGGAGTCGGGCGTTGCTCGTATTGAATTGCCAGAGCAGTATAATAAATAAGGTTTCTAGGACGCGAGTTCCTAGTTTCTAGAAAAAGCAAAAGCTCGATCGCTGTATACGATCGAGCTTTTTTATGTTCGCTGTTTATTTAAGGCTTTAACCTAGGGACTAGGAACTCGTACCTAGAAACTGCTCTTAATCATCAAACGCTTCGAATTCAATACCCATTTCGGTCATTAAGCGTTTTACTTCTGCCGGAATGTCATCTGGGCGATCTTTACGTAAATCTTCATCAGTTGGTAAAGGTTGGCCAGTATAAGCATGTAAGAATGCTTCACACAGTAGTTCACTGTTGGTCGCATGGCGCAAGTTGTTGACTTGGCGGCGAGTGCGTTCATCGGTTAATACTTTAAGAACTTTTAATGGGATAGAAACCGTGATCTTTTTAACTTGCTCACTTTTCTTTCCATGCTCTGCATATGGGCTAATGTACTCACCGTTCCAATCTGCCATCACGCACCTTCGTTGTTTAATATCTGTAATTTTAGTGGCTAAGTGCTAATTTTAGGGGCATTTACTGCCGAAAGTAAAGACATTTAGATGGCTGGAAGTCTTGACGTCCTACCCAGCGAGGGATAAAGTACCGCTATATCTTATTTTCAGCCATGACATTGTAGGTGGATTTACATACTTAGGTATATGATCCTGACTACTTTAAGCAGTAAATAGTGTCAGTTTTTTAAATTGCGTTTGTGCAAATAGCGCTTTGGAAAGATTTTAGTATAGTGGTTCTATATTGATTGCGATTGCAAAAGGAAAGGAATACGCCAATGAGTTCAAGAAAGCCAGCAACTGTCGCCGTTCGTACCGGTATTGAATCAGATAGCCAATATCATGCGGTGGTTCCACCGATTTATTTATCGACCAACTATGGCTTTCCGGCTTTTGGTGAAGTGCCTAAGTATGACTACACTCGCTCTGGCAATCCTAACCGTGGTTTGCTTGAGCAAGCGTTATCTGAGCTTGAAGAAGGTGCAGGAGCGGTGATCACTAACTGTGGTACTTCTGCACTGAATTTATGGGTATCGGCTTTTATTGGCCCCGATGATCTGATTATTGCTCCGCATGACTGTTATGGCGGCACTTACCGCTTATTTAATACTCGAGCACAAAAAGGCGATTTTAAAGTTCAGTTTGTTGACCAATCCAATCAAGCGGAATTTGATGCCGCTATCGCGAAAAAGCCAAAACTGATTTTATTAGAAACGCCATCCAATCCATTAGTACGTGTGGTCGATATTGCTAAAGCCTGTGCAAAAGCTAAGCAAGTAGGCGCATTAGTGGCGGTTGATAACACCTTCCTGACACCGGTATACCAAAAACCATTAACCTTGGGCGCAGATTTTGTTATTCACTCCACGACTAAATACATCAATGGCCATTCCGATGTAATCGGTGGCGTGATTATTTCGAAAGACCCTGAGCATGTAGAAACGCTTTCATGGTGGGGTAACTGCATTGGCGCAACCGGCACACCGTTTGATAGCTACATGACATTACGTGGTTTAAGAACCTTAGCAGCGCGTATGCGAGTACATGAAGAAAGTGCACAAGACTTATTGGCCTACCTACAAGAGCAACCATTAGTCGGCACTATTTATCACCCGAGCCTACCGGAGCATCCGGGGCACGATATTGCCAAAGCTCAGCAAAGTGGGTTTGGCTCTATGCTGAGCTTTGAAATCAATGGCAGCATGGAACAGTTAAAGACCTTTGTTGGTCAATTAGAATTATTCTCTCTGGCTGAATCGTTAGGCGGAGTAGAGAGCTTGATGTGTCACCCATCATCGATGACCCATCGAGCGATGTCAGATGAAGCACAAGCAGAAGCGGGAATTTCACCGTTATTACTGCGTGTTTCTGTTGGATTAGAAGATAGTCAGGATTTAATCGCTGATTTAGAGCAAGCTTTCAAAAAAGCACAAGAGGTAGCGTAAATGACATCTGCTCGTCAGTTACACAAATTTGGTGGTAGCAGTCTGGCCAATCCAGAGTGCTACAAACGAGTCGCCAACATCTTAAAAGAATATTCATCTCCAGCTGATTTAGTTGTGGTATCGGCTGCCGGTAGTACGACTAACCGATTAATCGAGTGGATTGCTGCGCTAGAAAAAGATGGCCGTATTGCGCATGAAATATTGCAGGAATTACGTCAATTCCAAATTAATCTCATCGATGAGCTGCTGCCAGAAGAAAAAGCGCAGCCATTGCTTGATCTTGTGAATCAAGAGTTTATGGCATTGGGTGAGATTAATGGCCCTGTGACGGAAGTCATGCGAGCTAGCATTCTCGGCCACGGTGAAGTTTGGTCATCTCGTTTATTAGCCGCGTTACTGTCTCATCTTAATATGGAAGCGGTGCAGCTTGATTCGCGTGATTTCTTACGAGCTGAGCGTGGCGCACAACCCGAAGTGGATCGTGGTCGCTCGTTGCCTCTTCTAAAAGAAAAATTAGCTCAACACGGAAAGCTACGTGTGGTGATCACTGGTTTCATGGCTCGTAATGATGTAGGTGAAACCGTACTGCTTGGCCGTAATGGTTCCGACTACTCTGCTACCGTGATTGGCGCATTAGCTGAAGCATCTCGAGTCACGATTTGGAGCGATGTGGCGGGTGTATATAGCGCCGACCCTCGTAAGGTCACAGATGCTTGTTTGCTGCCTTTGCTTCGTTTAGATGAAGCTAGTGAATTGGCCCGTTTAGCCGCGCCAGTATTACACAGCCGTACCTTGCAGCCAGTTGCTCAAAGCGCCATGGATTTAAGCCTACGTTGTAGTTATCAACCGGAATCTGGCTCTACCCGTATTGAGCGAGTATTGGCATCAGGCCGTGGGGCGAAAATCATTACTTCGCTTGATGAAGTACTACTGATTCAAATTCACTTTGGTGCTGGGCATGATTTTACCCGTTTAGAATCAGACTTAATGCGTTCGTTAACACGAGCACAATTGCAGCCATTGGCGATGCAGTCTCAGCCAGATCAAGGTTTAGTGTCTTTAGCGTATACCGCTGAAATTGCCGCAAGCGCGATGACTTATTTACAAGACACCGCAGTCGGTGCAGAAATCAAATTGCGCGAAGGTTATTCGATGGTCGCAGCGGTTGGCGCTGGGGTAACGATTAACCCAAATCATTGTTATGGTTTCTACCAGCAACTAAAAAATGCACCAGTAGAGTTTATTTCTGAAGCCGATTCTGGTTTAAGCCTAGTGGCCATTTTACGTAAAACTAATGTTGCTGAGCTGGTGGTTGGTGTTCACTCTCAACTATTCCAAGCACAGAAACGAGTGGCGATTGCCTTATGTGGTAAAGGTAATATCGGTTCAAGCTGGTTGGAATTATTTACCGAGCAAAAAGCGGAACTCGAAAAGCGTCGCGGCATGAGTTTTGATTTAGTTGCGGTAGTCGATAGCCAAACCTATTGGCTGGATTTAAATGGTATCGATCCTACTCAAGCATTAACTCGCTTTGAAGATGAGTCGGTGGCGAATGATGGTCAAGCTTGGTTGCATACCTTAGCGCATCAAACCGATTATCATGAAGTAGTGGTAATGGATGTAACTGCTAGTGCTGAACTGGCAAGTCAATACGAAGCGATTGCCGAGCATGGTATGCATCTGATTTGTGCCAATAAAGTCGCCGGTTCTGCTTCAACGCAAGACTACCAACGTGTAGTCAATGCCTTTGATAAAACTGGTCGCCATTGGTTGTATAACGCGACGGTAGGTGCAGGTTTACCGGTTAACTATGCGATTCGAGACTTACGTAATAGTGGTGATCAAATTACCGCGGTATCGGGCATCTTCTCGGGCACATTATCTTGGTTATTCCAACAGTTTGATGGCTCAGTACCTTTCACTGATTTAGTGGATTTAGCCTGGCAACAAGGCTTAACAGAACCAGACCCTCGTTCAGACCTCGATGGTTCGGATGTGATGCGTAAGCTAGTGATTGTGGCGCGTGAATCGGGATTAGAAATTGAACCTGAAAGTGTTAAAGTAGAATCACTGGTTCCTGATGAGTTAAAAGATCTTTCAACTGATGACTTTTTTGATAAAGGGAAAGTGTTGAATGAGCTGTTATCTGAGCGTTTAGCTAAAGCTCAGAAACAAGGTAAAGTGTTGCGTTATATTGCTCGCTTATCTCGTGATGGCAAAGCCACGGTTGGCGTCGAAGCGTTATCTCCCGATCATGCATTAGCTAACTTACTACCTTGCGATAACGTATTTGCGATTGAAAGTAAGTGGTACAAAGATAACCCGCTAGTGATTAAAGGCCCAGGTGCTGGAAGAGAAGTCACCGCAGGCGCATTGCAATCGGATCTAAATCGTTTATCTAATTTGATTTAGTCGCTGGGTATAACACTATTAAATCAATAACCTATTAATGCCACTTCAGTAATGAGGTGGCATTTTTTGTATTTGAGAGTTATTCAGCATTATTATGAAGAAAATTCATGATAATAGGATTGACTTTATATCCTATTCAATTCATTCTGTAGACATATAGACGTCTAAATGACTTCGCTAGTTTTTAATTTAGGTACGATAGAGATAAGGATGCTTTTCAGATTCGTACTTTTTAGGTGAGTTAAGTGGCTTGTCCACAGGGAGTAAAACATGAGTTATTCACACGCAGGCCATATTGATGCGCTAAACCATAATATTGCTGATCTAGAAGGCAAGATTAATGTTTCTTTTGAATTTTTCCCACCAAGCAGTGAGAAAATGGAAGAAACTCTGTGGAATTCAATTCACCGCTTAAAGACCCTCCAACCTAAATTTGTTTCAGTAACATACGGTGCCAACTCTGGTGAGCGAGACCGTACTCACTCGATCATTAAAGAAATTAAAGATCAAACCGGCTTAATTGCCGCGCCGCACTTAACTTGTATTGATGCTTCTCGTGATGAACTAAAAGAGATTGCGCAAGATTACTGGAATAACGGCATTCGCGATATCGTTGCTCTGCGTGGTGATTTACCGCCAAATGGTGGCAAGCCGGATATGTATGCGTCGGATTTAGTCGAATTACTGAAAGGCGTGGCTGATTTTGATATTTCAGTGGCCGCTTACCCAGAAATTCACCCAGAAGCGAAAAATGCTCAAGCGGATTTAATTAACTTAAAGCGTAAAGTTGATGCCGGGGCGAACCGCGCGATCACGCAGTTTTTCTTTGATGTAGAAAGCTACCTACGTTTTCGTGACCGTTGTGTAACGGCAGGCATTGATGTGGAAATTATTCCAGGCATTCTACCGGTTTCGAACTATAAGCAAGCGAAGCGTTTTGCGGATATGACTAATGTACGCATTCCAAGCTGGATGGCGAAGCAATATGAAGGGCTAGATGATGATCCGGTGACTCGTCAAATGGTCGGTGCTAGTCAGGCGATTGATATGGTAAGAACGCTCAGCCGTGAAGGGGTGAAAGATTTCCACTTCTATACCCTAAACCGCTCTGAAATGACCTATGCGCTTTGCCACACACTCGGTGTACGTCCGCGCTAATTGTTCTTATCTGTTTCAACGCATTAAGATATAAACCACAAAGGCTTACTGACTTTCAGTAAGCCTTTTTGTTATCTGTTGGTTCGATAGTATTAGAAGTTGGAAAGGTTTCGAGCTGTTGCTTTACTTCGCTTGCCCATTCAATCCAAGTTTGTCTCTCCAAAATATTACGTCTTAAAATTAAGTGCTCTAACTTGGCATGCGGCTCAAGGGATTCTGGGTTGTGGTAAAACTGGCTTTCGAGTTGCTGATAATGCTGCAACAAGCTTTGCGCTTCAGGGAGCAGAACATCTAATTGCTGAATAAAGCTGTCTACTGATTCAACGCTGCAAGCCATTAATTTAGCCGAGAACTCATCACGAGTCGCGGTATAAGGGGTAGGTTGATTAAACCAAGCGGTTAATTTTGAGCGCCCTAATGGCAAGATGGTATAGATTTTCTTATCAGGCTTGCCGACTTGAAGGTGAAGCTCTGATGTTACCCATTCTAGCTGAGTCATTTTGGCTAGCTCACGATACACCTGCTGGTGGCTAGCTTTCCAAAAGTGTCCAACGTTATGAGAAAACGCTTTGCTGATGTCGTAACCGGTCGCCGGCTCTCGACTTAAGATAGTTAAAATAACGTAGGGCAGTGACATGTCAGCTTCTAAGTTTACTAAGTAGATAACCAAGATAGCGTAATTTCATTCATTTATGTACTGATGAAAAAATTAATCTTATTTAAGGTGAAGTGACACAAAAAGAGAAGCCGCACTTAATTATTAAGCGCGGCTTCTTAAATTGAAACACGATTTAGTGGCTAAACTAGTGTCAGCGATTAACCCGTGTTACGCATACCTGCTGCGATACCAGCAATCGTTAGCATTAACGCTTCTTCTAGTTCAGAAGATGGGTTGTCGCTTTGACGAGTACGGTATAGCAACTCAGCTTGTAGCATGTTCAATGGCTCAACGTAGATGTTACGTAGGCGGATTGACTCTAAGCCCCAAGGGTCGCTTTGCATCAGGTTCTCGTTATTTTCAACGTTTAGAACCGTCACGATATCTTTTTGCAACTGCTCACGTAGACGCTCACCAAGAGGCCATAATGACTCATTGGTTAGGCGCTGATCGTAGTAGCGTGAAATATCAATATTACACTTCGAGTACACCATCTCTAACATACCAAGGCGTGTTGAGAAGAATGGCCATTCACGACACATGTCTTCAAGCATTGGCTGGTGGCCTTGCTCAATCGCATGTTGAATCGCTTCACCGGCACCTAGCCACGCAGGTAGTACTAAGCGGTTTTGGCTCCACGAGAAAATCCATGGAATCGCACGTAAGCTTTCAACGCCGCCATTTGGATTACGTTTTGATGGACGTGAACCTAAAGGCAGTTTACCCAGTTCGAGCTCAGGTGTTGCTGCGCGGAAATAAGGAACAAAATCCGGTTCGCCACGAACCACCGAGCGATAAGCTTCACAAGAAACATCTGAAAGCGTATGCATCATTTCACGCCACTCTTGCTTAGGCTCAGGAGGCGGAAGTAGGTTTGCTTCTAAGATTGCGCTGGCGTATAGGTTAAAGCTGTTCACCGCCACATCAGGCAAGCCTAGTTTAAAGCGGATCATCTCACCTTGTTCAGTTACGCGTAAGCCACCTTTTAAGCTGCGAGGCGGTTGAGAAAGTAGTGCGGCATGCGCTGGTGCGCCACCACGACCAACCGTACCACCACGACCGTGGAATAGCGTTAAGTCGATGCCTTCTGCATCTGAAACTTTAACCAGTTTATCCATCGCATCGTATTGTGCCCAACCTGCTGCCATTACACCGGCATCTTTAGCTGAATCCGAGTAACCAATCATCACCATTTGGTGGTTATTGATAAAGTTACGATACCAATCGAGTGAGAACAATTGCTTCATTACCGCTTCAGAATTGTTCAAGTCATCTAAGGTTTCGAATAATGGACAAACATCCATGCGGAATTTGCAGCCCGCTTCTTGCAAGATGAGGTGAACAGCTAGTACATCTGATGCGGTACGTGCCATCGAAATAACATAAGCGCCAAATGCTTCACGAGGGTGCTCTGCCATGACGCGGCAAGTATCGAGCACTTCTTGTACTTCTGGTGAAGGCTCCCAATTACGCGGCAATAGTGGGCGTTTTGAGCTAAGTTCTTTAATTAAGAATTCAACTTTTTCCTCTTCCGTCCATTGGTCGTACTCACCAATTTCTAAGAAGCGTGTCATTTCAGTGATCACATCTGAGTGACGAGTACTTTCTTGACGAATATCCAAACGGACTAGGTGAATACCAAAGGCTTTCACACGACGTAAAGAATCGAGTAGTGAGCCTTCTGCGATGATGCTCATGCCACATTCGTGTAGCGATTGGTAACATGCGAGTAGTGGGTCCCAAAGCTGCTCAACTCGTTCTAGAATTGGCAGATTAGGCACTTCAGTACCATTGATGCGTGCATCTAATACGGTACAAGTATTGTTTAATAGAGTACGTAAGCGCTTCAGAATTGCACGGTATGGTTCATGCTCTTCGCCAGATAATTCACGTACCGTATCGTTACAAGCGGTCATTGACAGCTCGGTAATCAACTCTTGAATATCGGTTAGATATAAATCAGCGGCTTTCCAGCGAGACAATAGCAATACTTCAGCAGTGATTGGGTGAGTAACATTTGGGTTACCATCACGGTCACCGCCCATCCAAGATGAAAAATGTACAGGGCTAGCATCAATAGGAAGCGCTTCTCCGGTGAAGTTTTTCACACGGTCATTGAATTCACGTAAGAACTCAGGCACGGCTTGCCATAATGAGTTTTCAACAACGGCAAAGCCCCATTTTGCTTCATCGAGCGGGGTTGGGCGTTGCTGACGAATAACATCAGAGTGCCAAGATTGCGCAATCAAACCTTCTAGGCGACGCTCGGCTTTCAGACGTTCGCGAGTAGAAAGATCACCATGTTCTAATTGCGATAAGCACTTATTAATTTTGACCAATTTGTTGATCATAGTGCGGCGAGCAATCTCTGTCGGGTGGGCGGTTAGCACCAATTCGATATTCAGTTCTTTGATTGCTTGTGCAGCGTCTTCTTTGCTGATGTCATTAGACGCTAACTTACCAAATAAAGTGTTGATCGCATCAGGTTCACATACTTGTTCTTCACAGTGGCGAGAAATAGTATGAAATTGCTCTGCAATATTGGTTAAGTTAAGAAATTGGCTGAAAGCATGTGCAACAGGCGTGAGTTGTTCGTTAGGTAGGTTTTTGATTTCTTCGATTAAGCTTTCGCGGTCTTCCTGACTACCAGCGCGTGCTGATTTGGAAAGCTTACGAATGGTTTCAACTTTATCAAGAATAGCATCACCATGAGCTTCTTGAATGGTTGCGCCGAGTAAGTCTCCGAGCATGCGAACATTGCCCGTTAAAGCGGCATATTTTTCATTCATCGTCGTTTCACCTTGTAATTTAATTACATCCATTTAATTCTTTATACTCATCACAACATGAGTCTGTCGCCTAAGTTTGTATAGGAAAAGCTTGATAACAAAGCATGAAGTTGTTGTTAGTAGTTGTTCTACCTACAAAATTCATTACACCGTTAGCGAGGTTTTCAACAAGCTATGGAGATTCGTTGCTCGTTGCGATTAGTATAATCACTACAATCTATCGAAAATATTTGCACTGAGTCAAATATTTGCCGCCTTCATGAAAAAATAATACAAATATCATTGACCTAAATCAGTTATCAATGAATGAGTAAAGCGAGTTTGATTGCAGTGTGAAACCTTTGTTACTTATACCATATTTGATTTTTTCGGCCGCATCCCAATGGTTTGAATGCGGCATGATTCATTATTTCAACTTGTCAGATTGTATCCAATTTACTCTAGGTACTTATTTTCTCAAAGCAGCTGCTTATGCAAATACCTGTCTATTTAAAACACCTTTCTATTGAAAACAATAATGACGCATCGACTTGGATAAAATATTAATCGTCGGGTCGATAAACTCAAATGCTAAGAATTCATCCGGCTGGTGGGCTTGGTCAATGGAACCCGGCCCCATGACCAATGTTGGGCAAACTTCTTGTAAGAAAGGTGCTTCAGTACAGTAGTTGACCGTTTCTGACGGCATTTGAGTCAGCTCTTCCATACTCTTGATGAAAGGGTGGTCATGTTGGCATTCATAACCAGGAATTGGTTCGTGCAATGGTTTGATTTCAATGCGCTCTGGCCACTTGGCTTGTACTTCTTTCAGTGCCGCTTGCAACATGTTATTCAAACCATCTAGGCTGATCCCCGGTAGTGGGCGAACATCATAATGCAATTCACAACAACCACAGATACGGTTAGCACTGTCGCCACCATGAATATGACCGAGGTTTAGAGTTGGAGTTGGAATTTCAAAGCCCGGGTGGTGATATTCTTTTATTAGCTGGTTACGTAGCTGCATTAATGCAAACAGTACCTCGTGCATAATTTCAATTGCATTCACGCCGAGAGCCGGATTGGATGAGTGTCCAGAGTGACCGGTAACGCGAATTGCATTGGCGACATGGCCTTTATGTCCGCGAATTGGTTTAAGGCTGGTTGGTTCACCAATGATGCAATAGTCCGGCTTATACGGCGCGTCGCCATTTAAGCATGATTCTGTAAAGTGGCGAGCACCCAACATGCTAGTTTCTTCATCGCAGGTTGCCAGAATATAAAGCGGTTTGGTTTGGTTTGCCCAATCGACTTTTTTGACCGCTTCAATAATAAAGGCGAAAAAACCTTTCATATCGGCAGTGCCTAATCCGTAGAATCGATTGTTATGTTCGGTTAGGGCGTGTGGATCAAAGTTCCAGCGGCCTTCATCAAAAGGCACGGTATCAGAGTGACCAGACAGCAATAGCCCACCTTCACCTTGGCCTTTTTTGGCGATCAAGTTGTGTTTGCCCGGCGCAACTTCAATCACCTCAACGGCAAAGTCGAGATCTTTTAACCATTGCGCGAGCTTGGCGATCACTTCGGTATTCCCTTCATCCCAAGTGGGGTCGGTAGCACTAATTGAAGAGGTAGAGATCAATCCGCGATAAACATCTAAAAATTGAGGTGTGCCCATAAAAACTCCATTTCGTGTGATGGCTTTGCCTGTATGCTAATGATAAAAGCCATTGTGGTTGATAACCGGGCTATTGACAAGAAGCTTATAAAACGATAAAACACATATTAAATCATTATTTGTGAATAAAAAATCAAATAATAAGGTTTTTTTAGAGTGGATAGTCATATTTTTGCGCTTGATAAAGATTTGTTTTCAGCATGAAATGTCTCAATGACGTCACGAATTCCACTTAAACAAATATAAATATCGCGCAAAGCAAACAGCACAAAACAAACGGATAGGTGAGTATGCTAAAAACAGTCATTATTGGAGCAAGTGGTTACACCGGTGCAGAGTTGGCCTTGATGGTCGACAAGCATCCTGAACTGACTTTATCTGGTTTATATGTATCAGAAAATAGTGTCGATGCTGGCAAACCTATTTCTCAATTACATGGCAAATTACATGGACTGATTGATCTTGCTGTGCAACCGCTAACCTCACCTCAAGACGTCGCGCAACAATGTGATGTGGTTTTCCTTGCCACTGCTCACGAAGTTAGTCACGACCTCGCGCCGACTTTTCTTGCTAATGATTGTGTTGTTTTGGATTTATCCGGTGCGTACCGAGTTAAAGCTGATGGTTTTTATCCTCAATATTATGGCTTTGAACATACAGAATCTCAGTGGCTGGACCAAGCGGCTTACGGCTTAGCAGAATGGAATGCTTCTCAAGTTGAACAAGCGCAATTAATTGCCGTTCCTGGCTGCTACCCAACGGCATCTCAACTGGCGATTAAACCGCTTATCGAATCACAACTTCTCGATTTAAACCAATGGCCAGTCATTAATGCCACTAGTGGCGTGACAGGAGCGGGCCGTAAAGCCTCCATGACCAACAGCTTTTGCGAAGTTAGCTTACAACCTTATGGTGTATTCACTCACCGTCACCAACCTGAAATCGCCTCTCATTTAGGTCGTGATGTAATCTTTACCCCGCATCTTGGCAATTTTAAGCGTGGTATTTTAGCCACTATTACCATGAAGTTAGCCTCTGATGTGACTGACGAGCAAATTGAACAAGCCTTTGAACAAGCTTACCAAGGCAAGCCTGCGGTTCGTTTACTTTCTGATATTCCTCGTTTGCAAAATGTCGAAAACACGCCGTTTTGTGATATTGGTTGGAAGCGTCAAGGTCAGCATCTTATTGTGGTTTCAGCGATTGATAACCTATTGAAAGGCGCATCAAGCCAAGCGATGCAATGTTTGAATATTCGTTTCGGTTTCCCTGAAATGACGGCTTTAGTGTAAGGATAATGACCATGGCTCCTTTAGTGATCAAATTAGGTGGCGCGGTATTATCCGATTTGGATACCTTAGCTCAATTATTTGGTGCAATTCAGCAATATCAAAACGAAGCACAACGTCAAATCGTCATCGTACATGGTGGTGGCTATTTGGTAGATGAGTTGATGGCAAAGTTGCAGTTTGAAACAGTAAAAAAGGATGGCTTACGAGTCACACCTTTTGAGCAAATTGATTATATCGCAGGGGCGCTAGCGGGGACGGCGAATAAGCTGTTGCAAGGGCAAGCGATGAAACTTGGCCTGAATACCGTTGGCCTGAGTCTTGCGGATGGCGGTTTATGTAAAGTGACTCAGTTATCCGATGAACTCGGTGCAGTCGGTGAAGCATCAGCCGGCGATGGCACTGTGTTGAAATCAATATTAGCAACCAATGTGTTGCCTATTATTAGTTCAATTGGTATTACTGTTGAAGGTCAGTTGATGAATGTTAATGCTGACCAAGCGGCGGTTGCGGTCGCCACTTCATTGGGAGCAGAGTTGGCTCTACTTTCTGATGTTGCAGGCGTACTCGATGCGGATAAGCAACTTATTGCACAACTAGACCAATCACAAGTTGATCAACTGATTGAACAGCAAGTGATCACCGATGGCATGATAGTAAAAGTGCAAGCGGCATTAGAAGCGGCCAATCAACTAGGTCGAGCGATTGAAGTGGCAGGTTGGAAAAGTCCTGAAAAGCTAACCCAACTTTTTGCTGGTCAAAGCATAGGAACACGTTTCTTGCCTCAATGAGGGGAGAAGCAAAATAAATTATCCACGGAATTCACCCAAACATGATTCCAGGGAAGGCTATAAAATAAATTTTGGAGAAGTAACATGGCTAAATTAAGCGTCGATAAAGCAAGTATCAACAAAGTAGTTGTCGCATATTCGGGTGGGTTAGATACCTCAGTGATCATTCCATGGTTAAAAGAAAACTACGATTGTGAAGTAGTGGCGTTTGTGGCCGATGTGGGTCAAGGTGATGAAGAGTTAGTCGGCATTGAAGAAAAAGCCATCGCATCAGGGGCATCAGAATGCTACATCGCTGACCTGAAAGAAGAGATGGTTGCTGATTACATCTACCCAACCCTAAAAACTGGTGCTTATTATGAAGGTAAATACCTACTAGGTACTTCAATGGCACGTCCAATCATTGCAAAAGCGCAAGTAGAAGTGGCGCGTAAAGTCGGCGCAGATGCGTTATGTCACGGCTGTACGGGTAAAGGTAATGACCAAGTTCGTTTTGAAGGTGCGTTTGCAGCACTCGCCCCAGACCTACATGTGATTGCACCTTGGCGTGAGTGGGATCTTGTAAGCCGTGAAGAATGTTTAGACTACCTAGCTGAGCGTAATATTCCTTGTACCGCTTCTCTAACCAAAATCTATTCACGTGATGCTAACGCATGGCACATTTCAACCGAAGGTGGCGTGCTAGAAGATACTTGGAATGCACCAAATGACGATTGCTGGGCATGGACAGTGGATCCTGAACAAGCACCAGACCAGGCAGAATACGTAACCCTAAAAGTTGAAAAAGGCGCAGTCGTTGAAGTCGACGGCCAAGCACTTTCTCCTTACCAAGCTCTAGTTGCGCTAAACGAGAAAGGCGTGAAGCACGGCGTTGGTCGTATTGATATCGTTGAAAACCGTCTAGTCGGCATGAAATCTCGTGGCTGTTATGAAACTCCAGGAGGCACTATCATGATGGAAGCGCTTCGTGCGGTTGAGCAATTAGTATTGGATAAAGCGTCTTTTGAATTCCGTGAAGAGCTGGCAGTAAAAGCGTCTCATCTTGTTTATGATGGTCGTTGGTTTACTCCACTGTGTAAATCACTATTAGCGGCAACTGAAGAGTTAGCGCAAGATGTGAATGGTGAAGTGGTGATCAAGCTTTATAAAGGTCATGCAATCGTGACTCAGAAACGTTCTGATAACAGCTTGTACTCTGAAGAATTTGCCACCTTTGGTGATGACGAAGTTTACGACCAAAGCCACGCAGGCGGATTCATCCGTTTATATTCACTATCAAGTCGCATTCGTGCGCTGAATGAAGCGAAGAAGAAATAAATACGAATATCGTAACTCGAATGCTCGTGACTCGGAAAAGAAACGCCTAGTGACGAGCATTTAGAGGTTCATAGTAAAATTAAATATAATAATAAATCATGGATAATCGAGAAGCGAAGCGCTCTAGTAACGAGTAACCTAGTGTTCGAAAATCGATAAATACAATGGATTAGCAGGAGATTCACAATGGCATTATGGGGCGGAAGATTTACCCAAGCGGCAGACACTCGGTTTAAGCAGTTCAATGATTCATTGCGCTTTGACTACCGATTGGCTGAGCAAGACATTGTGGGGTCGATTGCTTGGTCTAAATCTTTGTTATCGGTTGGCGTCTTAACTGAACAAGAGCAGCAGAAATTAGAATTGGCTTTGAATGAACTCAAACTTGCGGTAATGGAAGATCCTGAGCAGATTTTAAAGTCGGATGCGGAAGATATTCATAGCTGGGTTGAAACGCAACTAATTAGCCGTGTCGGGGATTTAGGCAAAAAGCTACATACTGGCCGTTCGCGTAATGACCAAGTGGCCACCGATTTAAAGCTTTGGTGTCGCCAACAAGGCCATCAACTATTAATGGCGCTCGATCGCCTGCAATCACAAATGGTTTCGGTTGCTCGTGAACATCAAGCGACGGTACTTCCTGGTTATACGCACTTGCAACGAGCTCAACCTGTGACATTTGCGCACTGGTGTTTGGCGTATGTTGAAATGCTTGAGCGTGATTATTCTCGTTTAGACGATGCGATTAAGCGTCTTGATACTTGTCCATTAGGTTCCGGTGCTTTAGCGGGTACAGCTTATCCTATGGATCGTGAGCAATTGGCTCATAATCTTGGTTTCCAACGCGCCACTCGTAACAGCTTGGATTCGGTGTCGGATCGTGACCATGTGATGGAACTGATGTCGATTGCTTCGATTTCGATGTTGCACCTGTCACGTCTTGCTGAAGATATGATTTTCTACAACTCAGGTGAGTCTGGTTTTATTGAATTGGCCGATACCGTGACTTCCGGTTCATCATTAATGCCGCAAAAGAAAAACCCAGATGCGCTTGAGTTAATCCGTGGTAAAACCGGCCGTGTTTATGGTTCGCTTGCCGCCATGATGATGACAGTCAAAGCACTACCATTGGCTTATAACAAAGACATGCAAGAAGACAAGGAAGGGCTGTTTGATGCGCTTGATACTTGGAATGATTGCATGGAAATGGCTGCATTGTGTTTCGATGGTATTAAAGTTAATGGTGAACGTACGCTAGAAGCCGCCAAGCAAGGTTATGCAAACTCAACTGAGCTTGCTGACTACTTAGTTGCAAAAGGTATCCCATTCCGTGAAGCGCACCATATTGTCGGTGTTGCGGTTGTCAGTGCGATTGAACAATCTTGCGCACTCGAAGAGCTATCACTTGAGCAGCTTAAAGCCTTCTCACCTGTGATTGAATCGGATGTGTATGACATTCTTACCATTGAATCTTGCCTAGAAAAACGTTCAGCGTTGGGCGGCGTATCACCGAAACAAGTGAATTATGCGGTGACTCAAGCGCAGAAACGTTTGGATGAGCGTGATAATTCTGGTGTGACGGTTCGCGCGGCACGTCTAACCGATATTGATGCACTTGAAGGCATGGTGGCGTATTGGGCAGGCTTAGGGGAGAACTTACCTCGTAGTCGTAATGAATTGATTCGTGATATTGGCTCGTTTGCGGTGTCTGAGCATCATGGTGAAGTCACCGGTTGTGCGTCTTTATATGTTTACGATTCCGGTTTAGCGGAGATTCGTTCACTAGGTATTGAAGCCGGTTGGCAAGGGCAAGGCCAAGGCGCAGCGATTATCAAACACTTGGTAGATAAAGCGCGTCAAATGGCGATCAAAAAGGTATTCGTGTTAACTCGAGTACCTGAGTTCTTTATGAAGCAAGACTTCATTCCAACTTCGAAAACATTGTTACCGGAAAAAGTATTAAAAGACTGTGACCAATGTCCTCGTCAACATGCTTGTGATGAAGTGGCACTAGAGATTAACTTGAATGAACAAGTGATCATGAAGGTAAGTGTTGCTTAGAAACAAACAATAAACTGTAGTTTTAATACACAGATCTGACTGTTTTTTGCACTAAATCTGTGTGGGTTATGTAAAAAAACAACTAACCCTTGTTTGGTCTTTGGCGTATAATCGACCCCAAGCTAGTTTATCTGCTTGGGGTTGTTTGTACTTTATGTAAACACTTTTCTAATTATCCCCTACTAATTTATGAACTAGTCGCCATACTATTTCTCTTCTGGCATCTAATCGCTTAAACGCTAATATCATAAAAGGACATTATGTTTGCGTTCACTCTATGGTGAAACGTTGGCGTACTCGATTTTATGGTTATGACTTTTCAAAGGTGTGCGTTTGAACGTTGAATTTCTTCAAGTAGGTCTTCCTATCTCCGATTTAATCGTCGGGGCTTCACTGTATTTTCCGCCAATATTTAAAGCCTTTTTACTGGGTATGTTGTTGTGGGGAGTGATTCATCGGTTATTAAGAAACTGGATGTATTCTGGTGAGGTCTGGCACCCAACGTTAATGGATCTATCCTTATTTGTGTTATCCGTCTTCGTCGCTTTAATCCTGATCATGCGGCTGACATGATTGGTATATAAAGAATACGGGTAGTGCTTAGTAATTTTATCTAGAACTCTAATCAAAAAAGGTCAATCGACCTAGGTAATGTATGAAATTTAAAACGTTAAGATATTTTTCAACTGTTGCTGTGTTTGCCGTAGCCTTGTGTGCTGCTTGGTGGATGTGGAACTACTATATGCAATCACCTTGGACTCGTGATGGTAAGATCCGTGCTGATGTAGTGGATATTGCTTCTAGCGTCAATGGTACTGTGGCTTCGTTGCATGTTGAAGATAATCAGTTTGTCAAAAAAGGCGACTTGCTGATGACCATCGACCCGGAACCTTTTCTGATTGAAATTGATGAAAAAACAGCGGCGTTAGAGACAGCGCAAGCCAATGCAGAAAATGCTCAGCGTGAGTACACTCGCCGCCGTAATATGAAACAAAGCACTATTTCTAAAGAAGAATTAGAGTCAGCCGAAAGCAACGCCAAAGCAACTGCAGCGCAATACAAATCGGCTCAAGCGGCACTAGCCAAAGCAGAGTGGAAATTAAGAGAAACCAAAGTATATGCACCGGTTGATGGCTATATTAGTCACTTAAAAGTGCGTAAAGGCCGCTATGCCATTTTAGGTATTCCTTTGATTGGTCTTATTGATGCTAATTCATTTTACGTTCAAGGTTACTTTGAAGAAACCAAGCTCAAGCATATTCAAGAAGGCAGCCAAGCAGATATTACTTTATTCTCTTCAAATCAAAAATTAACCGGAAAAGTGGAAAGCATTGGTCGTGGTATTGTCGATCAAAGTGAAGCCGCTTCGCCTGAACTTCTTGCCAATATCAAGCCAAACGTACCTTGGGTACAGCTCGCTCAACGTGTTCCCGTGCGTATTAAGCTGACCGATCTACCAAAAGATCTACGCTTAATTGCCGGTACGACTTGTAGCATTTCAATTCATTATTAATTTGAGTGAATTATGAGCTTTCATTGGTTAGATTGGTCACAAACCCCATGGGGAAAGGCAACGGCTCCTCAATGGCGATATGCGATTCGTAATGCGCTGGCATTAACGCTGGCTTTATATGTGGCGTTTGTGCTCGATCTTGAGCAGCCATATTGGGCATTAACCTCTGCGGCAGTCGTGAGCTTTCCAACTTTTGGTAGTGTGATCAGTAAAAGTTTGGGGCGGATATTTGGGAGTTTATTAGGGGCTTTTGCGACCTATCATATCGTTGGTCATACTTTAAATGATCCCTGGCTATTCACTTTCTACATGTCACTGTGGATGGCTATCTGTACCTATATAGCCAGTCATTATGAAAACAATGTGTCTTATGCTTTTCAGTTAGCAGGCTACACAGCGGCCATTATTGGCTATACCACGGTTAACAGCACCGATACTCATATGCTGTTTGAAATTACTCAGGCGCGTGTGTGTGAAGTGGTTGTCGGTATTTTGTGTAGCGGCGTGATGATGATGATCTTGCCGAGTACTTCCGACGGTGTGACATTAATTAGTACCTTGCGGCAGATGCAGTCTCAGCTATTAGAGCACTTTGAATTATTGTCTCACCCGGAGTCTTATCACCCGGATGCTCATAATAAAGATCTCCATGACAAGATCCGCCTTTCTCATGAGACAGTGATTGGTAAAATTCTCTCCATGAACTTATTGCGTGTGCAAGCTTATTGGAGCCATTACCAATTACGTTACCAAGACAGCTACCTTAATCATTTATTGCAGCAACAACTGCAGATGACCAGTCATATTTCTAGCTTGCGTCGAATGCTGGTGAATTGGCCGAATCCGCCCGAAAATCTGTCGAGTGTTTTGCTAGAGATCCAGCAAGGTTTACAGTCTGGTCTGCTAAACCAATACAGCCTAGCGCAGAAATTAGCGTTAATTAAACCCACGCGTGACGATGATTTTCGTCATCATGCCTTCTGGGTTCGCTTGTGTCAGTTTTGTAAGTTGTATCTACGTTGTGCCGATACCTTACATTCAATTGAAAATATGTCTCCTGGCCATCAGCGCTCTTTAGGGGTAGTCCCGAAACGAAGCCGAATTCGTCGTCATACCGATAATACCGAAGCTTTATACAACGGGTTGCGTACTTTTGTATGTTTGGTTACCTGTAGCTGGTTTTGGATTAACTCTCAATGGGATATGGGGGCAGGAGCGGCGACTCTAGCCGCAGTGAGTTGTTTATTAAACTCTACCAGCCCAGCGCCTATGGTCGCGATCACTACCATGTTCCGTTCGGTGCTATGGCTATGCGTGGCGGTATTTATTTTGAAATTTGGTATTTTATTGCAAATTAGCACCTTTGGGCCATTCGCCATCTTATTGATCCTGACTGTCATCACCATGGAGTTAAAAAAGCTTCAATCGGTTAGAAATGCAGGTTTGTGGGGGATCTTGATTGTGTTTATGGGGACCTTTATTGCGATCACTAACCCGCCGACGTATGACTATCAAAGCTTTGTGAACACTTGCGTCAGTATGATTGTTGGGATCTTATTCTCAGCGGTGGCATTTCATGTCTTTAAGCCAAGCTCAGACCGTCGTAAAGGCTTGCGTATTGCCAAATCATTAAGACGTGATGTACTGACTCAGTTAAGTTCTCGCTCAGGGATGGATCACTATGAATTTGAATCTTTGGTGTATAACCGAGTTAACCGTTTGAGCCAAAGTAAAGACCAATGTACTCGCTTAGGCTTATTGCGCTTGGGAGTCGTGACATTGAACTGTCAGCATGCCGTTTATCAACTAAAAACAATGCACTCAGCAAAAGCGGCTGAAACATTGCAAATGGTTGAAAGCAACCTATATCAAGTCTATAAATCGATGAAGATAAAGCAGGCTTGGTTTATCGCTCATAATTGGGAGTTCCACTATTCCCATGATGAAGTGCAATTGCAGCAATCACTCAATTCATTAATGCAATTAAGTGAATCATTAGCAAGCGAAGGACAAATAGCATTATCTGGTGTGGTTTGGCGTTTGTATTGTAGTTTGCTGCAATTACAACAAGTGAATGTGGCCGATGATGGAAAAAGTTTGGAACTTAAGACTCAATCGTGAGTCTCAATAGATACCACTGCTTTTTCTTAATTTGAATCCTGTGATTAAAATTTAAGATGACCCCGCTTCGGATTAGAATGCGGGGTTTTTTGTTTTTTAATCATTTATATTTTTACCAATCAGCGTTCTTCGACCAGTCCTGTTTGAGATCGTCATTTGAAAAGTAGCAAGCGGCATGCCATCCATCTTGGATTCTAGATATCTGTTTGATTAAATTTTTCATTACTTACCTCGAAAAAAAAGAGGCCAAAGGGGTAGCCTCAAAGTAGTGAAGTGCGGTTGTCGGGGTTATTATCATCAAAAATCTTTGATAGCCCCAATCGTTTAGTGCTATTGTTTTGATAGTTTTTTACTATGGAGTTGTTGTGTGAATATCCGTGATTTTGAATATTTAGTTGCACTAGCGGAACATAAACATTTTCGTAAAGCGGCGGAAGCCTGCTTTGTTAGTCAGCCGACGCTGAGTGGCCAAATTAGAAAAATGGAAGATGAGCTAGGAACGTCGTTACTTGAACGTAGTAGTCGCCGAGTCCTATTTACCGATTCTGGTTTGCAGTTGGTGTCTCAAGCCAAGCGCGTGCTAGCAGAGGTGAAGACTTTTATTGATATGGCCAGTTTGCAAGGTAAGGAAATGAGTGGGCCGCTGCATATTGGCTTTATTCCAACGATAGGTCCTTATTTGTTGCCACGCATCATTCAGCCGTTAAAAAAGGCTTTTCCCGATCTCGAATTATTTTTGCATGAAGCTCAAACCAATCAATTAGTCAGACAGTTAGAAGAAGGGCGTTTAGATTGTATCGTGCTTGCTTCGGTGGCGGAGACTCAGCCTTTTATTGAGCTAGATATACTTGATGAACCACTCATGATGGCGGTGCCTGAAGCGCACCCATGGGCTGAAAAGACAGAGTTAGAAATGGAGCAATTAAAAGGCCATACCGTACTCTCTCTTGGTGATGGTCATTGCTTACGCGATCAAGCTTTAGGTTTTTGTTTTGCTGCGGGCGCTAATGATGATGATCGTTTTAAAGCGACCAGTTTAGAAACCTTGCGAAACATGGTCGCAGCGGGTGGTGGCGTGACTTTATTGCCACAATTATCCGTTCCTAAAGAAAAGATTAAAGACGGCGTGTGTTATTTAAAAGCGATTAACCCTACGCCTAGTCGTAAAGTAGTGCTGGCTTATCGACCGGGTTCGCCATTAAGAAAGCGTTTTGAGCAGCTTGCTGAATTTATCTCGAAGACGGTTAATCTCAACGATTAATAGAACATAAACGAAACAAAAAAGAGGCCATCGAATATCGATGGCCTCTTTGTTATGTAGACTTTTTGCTATTTAGAATCGTTTAAAGCAAGACTTAGAATAAGCTATCGCCATCTTCATCTTCAGAATAGAGATCGGTACCTTGATCTTCTACTACTGATTCGGTTGGCTGAGTACCCGCTTCAAAGTATTCCCACATTGAAGAATCATCATTTTTATCGGTGAGTAAGCCACTGTCGCGGTCAATACGCACACGAATGATTCCTGGTGGTAGTTGTTTTTCTTGCTCAGGTACATCTTTCAGGGCAATTTTCATAAACTCAACCCAAGCTGGCTGAGCGGTTGTTGCGCCTGATTCGCCACCGTTATATTGCTCTTTGCGATCAAAGTTTGCGTTAGCGGCGGTATAACCAAGTGGACGGTTAGCACCATCAAAACCAACCCAAGTACTGGCAACAATGCCCGGAGCGTAGCCGTTATACCAAGTATCGACTGAGTCGTTGGTGGTACCGGTTTTACCACCGATATCGCGGCGTTTTAATGCTTGTCCACGCCAACCTGTACCGTTCCAGCCAGTGCCGTTACTCCAAACACCGCCACCCCAAATGTTGCTGTACATCATTTCACGCACGAGGAATGCAGTTTGTGGTGAGATGACTTTTTCAGCGTATTTAGGTTGTTCTTCGGTGCCTTGGTCATCGATCACAACAGGCTCATGTGAACAGTTTCTTTCACATACTTTAGTTGGGTTTGAACGGAAAACCAAATCACCGTATGGGCTGTTAACGTGATCAATATAGTAAGGTTCTACGTAGTAACCGCCATTGGCAAATACTGCAATACCTTGTGCCATTTTGATTGGCGTTAAGCTACCCGCACCCAGTGCGATAGTTTCTGAATGCGGCAGTTTTTCCGGATCGAAACCAAAGCGAGGTAGGTAGTCTAGTACATCATCTAGGCCAACACGGCGTAGTGTGCGTACTGCCATTACGTTTTTCGATTGGGCTAAACCACGACGTAACATGGTTGGGCCTAAATACACCGGTGGTGAGTTCTTCGGACGCCATGCAGTGCCTTGACCTTCATCCCATTGGTTAATCGGTGCATCGTTAATTAAGGTGGCTAAGGTTAAGCCTTTATCTATTGCAGATGAGTAGATGAAAGGTTTAATACTTGAACCTACTTGACGCTCTGCCATTGTGGCACGGTCAAATTTACTGTGCACAAAGTTAAAACCACCAACCAATGATAGTACTGCGCCGTCATCAGGGTTTAATGCGACAAAAGCAGTATTCACAATTGGCACTTGGCTTAGCTGCCAGGTGGAGTTAGCAATTGGATCAACGATTTCTTCTTCTTCGGCATTTGCTTGTTGGTCTAAAGCATTTTCCGTTTCTTCTGCCGCTGGTTTTTCTTCTAAAACGCCCATTGGACGAACCCAGATCTGCTGACCGATTTCTAGCATGTCAGCCGCTTTAGATGGCGCTGGGCCTTGGCGTTTATCGTTATAGTATTTACGCGCCCATTTCAAACCGTCCCATTCAATGGTTTGTTCACCACGGTTTTTGATGTACACGGTAGCAGAGCGTTGAGAAATACCCGTCACTAGAGCAGGGTGGATCAAACCAAACGTTGGCTTGCCTTTTAGGTACTTATCCATTTGCTCTTGAGTAAAGGCGGTTTCTTGTGGTTTCCAAGCCACGGCTTCAGCACCACGGTAGCCATGACGCTCGTCATAGTTAAGTAGGTTACCAATCGCGGCTTGGTTAGCAGCTTCTTGCAAGTTAGATTTCACCGTAGTGTAAACCTGCATACCTGAGCTATAAGCTTCTTCACCGTAACGTTTTACTGCCCAACCACGTGCTAATTCAGCAACATAAGGGGCATTCACTTCAATATGTGCACCGTGATATTTACCATCAATCGGTTCTGCATCAGCAGCATCAAACTCTTCTTGAGTGATGTACTTCTCTTCTAGCATACGAAGCAATACAACATGACGACGAGTCTTGGCACGATCAATCGAGTAGATAGGGTTCATGGTCGATGGCGCTTTAGGAAGACCAGCAATAATTGCCATCTCACCTAAGGTTAAGTCTTTCGGTTCTTTACCAAAATAACTTAAAGACGCAGCACCTACACCATAAGAGCGGTATCCCAAATAAATTTTGTTGAGGTACAACTCTAGGATTTCTTGTTTATTCAGAACTTGCTCAATGTGAATCGCGATAAAAATCTCTTTGATTTTACGCATGATCTTTTTGTCATTCGACAAGAAGAAGTTACGCGCAAGCTGCTGAGTAATGGTACTCGCACCTTGTTTCGCTGAGCCTGAAATTGCCACTACGACTGCGGCACGCACAATACCAATTGGGTCAATACCATAGTGTTGGTAATAGCGGCTATCTTCCGTTGCGATGAAGGCTTCTTGCATTTGCAGCGGAATATCATCGAGCTTAAGAGGGATGCGTCGTTTTTCACCAAACTGAGCAATTAGCTTTCCATCTTGGCTATAGACTTGCATTGGGGTTTGCAGTTGTACGTTCTTCAAAGTTGCAACGTCTGGGAGCTGAGGTTTTAGGTAGTAATAGAACCCAAAAATTGTTGTCACTCCAAGAATCATGCAAACAAATGAAAAAATGAGCAATGGCTTTATGAACTTCACCGGATATTCCCTGATTGAGTAAGGATGTGTCGATATAAACACCTGTACAGTAGGTGCACATATTAGCATATCGCTAAAAAAATGCGTTCTTAACTTTTTATTTTAATAAGTGATGTCATTTCAATAAGGGATGTTATTTCCATCAATGATTTGAATTTTAGTAAATCGGCTTATCGGTTTATTAAGTAGTTAAGTGCGCTTATTTATTCATCCAACCTTTGTTGAGGAGCGATTCCTCTAGCTGGAGCCTAGCAATATGGGTAAATCTTTCGTCACGGGCATCGATATTGGTCACCATAGTATTAAAGCTGTGGTTATGAAACCCGCTGGAGAACTGTTTGAACTGGTGAGTTACAAAGAAGTGCCAGCAACGGAGGCTATTTTTTCAGATAACCATACCTTTGATCATCAAGAGATTGTCAAAAAATTAAAAGAGTTAAAAAAACAGCTGCCAATGATGGCCAGAAATGTTGTGTTATCCGTGCCAGACAATGCGGTAATCAGTAAAGTTCTGCATATTGATAGCGAACTAGAAGAACGAGAAAAAGAATTTGCTATCTACCAAGTGTTTGGTCAGCAATCGCCCTTTCCGGTAGAAGATTTAAGCTTAGATTATGTCAAAGTGGAATCGGATACCTTAAAGCGAGCACCTACTTCGACCTATCAAGTTTATGCCACTCGTAAAGAAGTGATAGAAAGTCGCATGGATGCGGTAAAAAAATCCGGCTTCAAACCAATTGTGATGGACATCCAAGCCCATGGCCTGCTTCGAGTATGGCAATTGGCGACTCAAGTTGACCCGACAAAGCAAAGTTGGTTGTTAGTTGATATTGGCCATAGTCAAACTTCACTGTGTATTGCGCCGAATAATCGCCCTGCTTATTACAAAGATATTCCTTTTGGTACGCAAAACATCAAGCCTTCTCCGGCATTAACCCTCGATAGTGACTCACCAAGCGTTGAGCTGAATCAGCAAGATGAATTTATTGCCGAATTAGCGGAGCGTTTAACTCGTCAGCTTAGTATGTACGGCTCGGTTAACCAGCAGCAAAAAATTGAAGGGATTTGGTTAACTGGTGGTGGCGCAACCTTAGCAGCGATTGATGAGTATTTATCAGAAAAGCTCGACCTTGCTGTTGAAGTACTTGATCCATTAAAGCTGCTGCAAGGCAAAGTGAAAAATAATATTCAATCAGAAGCATGCACCTTTAGCGTGGCGGCTGGATTAGCCATTCGCGGCATTCAATGGCAAGGAGGAAAGCATGTTGCATGATATTAACCTGCTGCCATGGCGTGAAGAAAAGCGTCAGCAATATAAGCAACGCTTCTATGGAATGGTGGTTTTAGGGATCTTGGCCGCATTGATGCTGCAATGGTTTGCCAGCTTATATATCGATCATTTAAAAGATCAGCAAAAGAGTCGTAATCAACAACTACAAACTTATATCAGCAAACTTGATAAAGAATTAGTCAACTTAAAAGAAATTGAAGCCAAACATAAGTCGATATTAACGCGTTTAAGGTTGGTTGAGTCGCTGCAAAATGAGCGTAATAAAACCACTGATTTTATGAACCTTATGCCGGAGTTAGTTCCAGAGGGCGTCTATGTCGACAAAATTAAAATGAGTGGCAGAGAAGTAGAGATGGCAGGGGTGAGTGATAGCACCGCTCGTCTGGCGACCATGTTGGATAATTTCGAAAACTCTACCTGGCTCGTTGATGTGGAAATGCATTCCATTATTTCTGGCAAGGTATTGTTTGGTAAAAAGTTTCAAAGTTTTAAATTGTCATTTCGCTTTGAAGAAGAACAACCGGAACAAGCGAACGATGGGCAGACTATTGCTAAACAAGGAGGTCAGTAATGGTCGATTTTCGAGAACTTGATTTTGAAGATATGCCGGAATGGCCATTACTTCCTCAGTTATTAGCGATTGGCGCATTGGTGATCGTGCTGCAAGTTGTTGGCGCTTGGTTTTATTTATCGCCACAGCAAGATGAGCTTGAGCAGATTCGTCAACAAGAGGTCACGTTAAAAAGTTCTATTCGCATCAAAGCCGCCAAAGTGGCAGCACTACCGCAGCTACAAGCGCAGCTCGATGAATTGAATACTCGCTATCAATATTTATTAAAGCAGTTGCCGGTTCAAAAAGAGCTCGCGAGCATGCTGTCTTCAGTGAACGATATTGGTATTAAAAATGATTTGAGTTTTACCCGTGTTGATTGGGGCGAAAAGCAAGTACAGGAGTTCTTATATCGTCTGCCACTGAATATTGAGCTTACCGGTGCTTATAACGATATCGCTCAGTTCTCTGAAGCCGTTGCTAAATTGCCACGGATTATCAGTTTACACAATGTGGAGTGGCAACGCGTGAGTCAAGAAAGTAGTACGTTGCACTTCCGTGTTCGTGCTTATACCTACCAGTTTAAGCCGGAGGATGGTCAATGATGAAGCCAAGTTTGACGATGCTTTCTGCATTGGTACTAGTCGGTTGTCAGCAATCCAATGATTCGATCCCTAATTTTATTTCTCAAGTGGAAAATCAATCACGTAAAGAAATTGCCCAGCTGGAGCCGGAGAAACCGTTTAAAGCATCGCAATATAGCGGTATGAGTTTACGAGCACCTTTTAGCTTACCTGCTGTTGCGGTGGCCAATCAGCCTCGAACGAAGCAAGACTGCTGGCAACCGGGGTTACGTAGCAAAACGGGCCAGCTTGAACAGTATCCGTTAGAGCAATTACACCTTCGAGGGGTAATGGGTAGTAAAGATGATATTTCTGGTTTAGTGCAAACGCCGAAAGGCACTTTAGTGAAGGTTCAACCTGGAGAATATGTTGGGTTGAATAACGGCAAGGTGGCTCAAGTGACCCCGAAATTTATTTTAATCAAAGAGACACTCCCAGATGGATTGGGGTGTTGGCAGCAGCGAAACGTTAAGTTAGCGCTGAAGTAATCACAACGACGTGAAGATAATAATTGAGTATTAAATTATGCATAAAGGATTAACGCTGACAGCTTGGACTCGCCAATTCACTTTGATGTCGACCATTGCTTGTACACTTCTTTCAGGACCAACTGCCGTTGCTGCGACAACCTCTTCTAAGACTTCTAGCTCGGCGACACAATCAGAGCAAGGGTTGAGTAATAAATTTGTTGGCCTCGACTTTCGTTTAAATAAAGAAAAAGAAGGGGTGATTGTCGTCAAGTTAGGCTCTTCTGCCTCAGCGGTAGATATTAAGAAAAACCCTCAAGGTTTAGCCATTGATTTAATTCATACTCAAGTCAGCGATGATGATTTGTATGTGATCGACGTGAAAGACTTCTCTACGGCAGTCAAAACCGTTGAGGTATTTCGAGAGGAACCGAACACCCGTCTACAAGCTTTAATTTCTGGTGACTTTACCTATGACTATCGTTTGAAAGGTAAGAATTTAGAAATTATCGTGACAGAAGTGAAGGCTAAACCTAGGTCGGTAGCAGCCAAACAAACAACGGCCTTAGATAAAGAAAACAAAGTCATTTCGATTAACTTTCAAGATATTCCAGTGCGGAACGTATTACAGTTAATCGCTGATTATAACGGTTTTAACCTCGTGGTTTCAGACTCAGTGACTGGCAACTTAACACTTCGCCTAGATGGCGTACCTTGGCAGCAAGTGCTGGATATCATCCTGCAAGTGAAAGGCTTAGATAAAAGGGTCGAAGGTAATGTTGTTTTAGTGGCGCCAAAAGCCGAATTGGATGCCCAGCAAAAGCAACGTTTAGAGCAGGCTCGTATGGAAGAAGAACTTGGCGATTTAAGCTCTGAGTTGATTCAAGTTAATTTTGCTAAAGCCTCGGATATCGCTGGGTTAATTGGTGGTGAAGGTGAGCTCAGCATGTTGTCGAGCCGCGGTAATATCACAGTCGATGAGCGAACAAACTCATTACTCATCCGCGATCTGCCAAATAATATCGACATCATTAAAGGCATTGTTGAATCATTAGATATTCCGGTTAAGCAAGTGCAAATTGAAGCACGTATCGTGACGGTCAATGAAGGTAATATGCAAGATCTAGGGGTTCGCTGGGGGATTGCGGAAACCAATGGCTCTTTTTCAACAGGCGGCTCAATAGAAAGTACTGTTGGTCAAGCTGGTATTGCTAATGGTGGTAATGGTATTGATTTTACTGGTAATGGTGATAGTACTGTCGGTATTGAAGATTTCCTTAATGTTAACTTAGCCGCGACTAGCTCTAATGCATCGAGCATTGCTTTTCAGGTGGCAAAGTTAGGCTCTGATACTTTGTTGGATTTAGAGTTATCGGCATTACAAGCTGAATCAAAAGCAGAAATTATCTCGAGTCCTCGTTTGATTACTACCAATAAACAACCCGCTTATATTGAGCAAGGTACCGAAATTCCTTATTTAGAGGCGGCATCAAGTGGCGCGACTTCAGTCAGCTTTAAAAAAGCGGTATTAAGCTTGAAAGTAACACCGCAAATTACACCGGATAATCGCTTAGTACTTGATTTAAGTGTGACTCAGGATAGACCTGGGGCGGTGGTGAAAACTGGTGACGGTGAAGCGGTGGCTATTGATACTCAGCGCATCGGTACTCAGGTATTAGTTGATAATGGTGAGACGGTAGTGCTTGGTGGTATTTACCAACATTCTGTGCAAACCAGTGTCGATAAAGTGCCACTATTGGGAGATATCCCATATTTAGGAGCACTATTCCGCCGTAGTTATGAGAATCATGGCAAAAGTGAGTTATTGATTTTCGTGACACCAAAAGTAGTCTTACAGTAGTGAGGTCGGTGCTTTGCAAGCGATCTGGTTCATTAAAGAATCAAGATAAATGCATTGTAAGCAAAATTAAAGTTGCATTAGTGGCACCATACTTAGATAATTTCGGGTCTGATCACGAATTATCTGTGAGGAATTAGGTGCCACAATGATATCTAATGAGGCTTTTGCACGCATAAAGCAAACCTCATAATAGAATATCGGATGGCAATTTCATTAAATTAACGTTGAATTACTGCTAAACATGGCCGAAAAACGCAATATTTTTCTTGTTGGCCCAATGGGTGCCGGCAAAAGTACAATTGGTAGACATCTAGCTCAACAGCTGCACATGGAGTTCTTAGATTCTGATACGGTTATTGAACAAAGAACTGGTGCAGATATCAGTTGGGTATTTGATGTTGAAGGTGAAGAAGGTTTCCGCGTTCGCGAAGAAGCTGTCATCGATGACTTAACTCAAGAGCAAGGTATCGTACTGGCAACAGGCGGTGGCTCAATTAAGAGCAAAGATAATCGTAATTACTTATCTGCACGAGGCATTGTGGTTTACCTTGAAACGACAATTGAAAAGCAATTGGCTCGTACTAATCGCGATAAAAAACGCCCTTTATTACAAACGGGTGAGCCGCGTGAAGTATTAGAAGCTCTAGCTGCTGAACGCAATCCTCTATATGAAGAAATCGCTGATTATACTGTGCGCACTGATGATCAAAGCGCTAAAGTAGTGGCTAATCTTATTGTAAAAATGCTAGAAGAAAACTAGCCGATAGCTTAGGAGACCCAAACCATGGAACGGATTAATGTGGATCTTGCTGAGCGAAGCTATCCTATCTCTATTGGCGCTGGATTGTTAACCAATCCAGCGCTTTTCTCACATTTAAAAGCCAATCAAAAAGTGGTCGTGATCAGTAATGACACGGTTGCGCCTCTGTACGCTGATCGTTTAATTCAAACATTGACCAGCCTGCAATGCCAAGTTGATTTATTAACTCTGCCAGATGGCGAGCAATATAAATCGTTGGAAACCTTTAATACCGTTATGAGTTTTCTGCTTGAAGGTAACTACAGCCGTGATGTTGTACTAGTGGCGCTTGGTGGTGGTGTGATTGGTGATTTAGTTGGCTTTGCTGCTGCTTGTTATCAGCGTGGCGTTGACTTTATTCAGGTGCCAACCACATTGTTGTCACAGGTTGATTCATCTGTTGGTGGAAAAACTGCGGTTAATCATCCACTCGGTAAAAATATGATTGGGGCTTTTTACCAGCCGAAATCAGTGATTATTGATACCGATTGTTTGGATACTTTACCTGAGCGTGAGTTTGCTGCAGGTATGGCCGAGGTGATTAAATACGGCATTATCATTGATGGTGATTTCTTCACTTGGCTTGAACAGAATATGGCCAAGTTAGTCGCGTTGGATAATCAAGCTTTGTGCTATGCGATTGCACGTTGCTGCCAAATTAAAGCTGATGTGGTTGCGGCTGATGAAAAAGAATCCGGTGTACGTGCTTTGCTTAACCTTGGTCATACTTATGGCCACGCGATTGAAGCTGAAATGGGGTACGGCAACTGGCTACATGGTGAGGCGGTTGCTGCTGGCACCATGATGGCGGCTCATACGGCTTTGCTTCGAGGGCTAATGAGTTCAGAGCAAGTTGAACGAATTCAGCGTATTTTGGTCGAAGCTAAGCTTCCTATACACACTCCAGAGACTATGACTTATGAGCATTTTATTAAACATATGATGCGAGATAAGAAGGTTTTAGCCGGTCAATTGCGTTTAATTTTGCCGACTGGAATAGGTTCATCGGAAGTGTTAGGAAATACTGATGAAGCCATAATCAGACAAGCAATTGAAGCTTGCCGATAGCGCCATATTTAAATGAATATAATGCCACATATTAGATGGCAAATAATTTGGGAATCAACGTAGTAGAACCTCTATTGCGTTGATTTTCCTGTTTATAATACTGAAAATGATATTAATCATGGCAGTTGGGTAGTTTTTCCATAAACTATTCATTTATTGTGTTTTTTTTTGACATTTTTTATTTGATAGCGTGCTATTTATAGAGCATTCCTATTTTGACGTATTTAAGAGGCTAGTAATGAGCATGACTCATGATGGTGCACATATGGTGCAATTAGAATCGCAAACTGACATTCTTGATGGTTTGCAAATGTTTACTCGCCTTGATTCTAACGTAATCTACGTTGAGGGAGAGAAAGGTTCTGGTAAATCGTGGCTTGCACAACGCTTCCTTAATACCGATAAAAAAATTCAAACATTATCTTTTCTAATTTGTTTACCGACTCAAACGGCGGAGCAACAACGTAGCGTACTTCTCGGTCAGCTGTTGTCGGATAGTTTTTGTACTGGCGAAGAAACCTTACTTGAGAGCTTATCGGTATTTCGCAAAGACCAAGACTGCAAGGCGACGATTATTGTTGATGACGCAAACTTGTTAGCGGAACACTTACTCGATGAGCTGGCACAGCTAGTATTGGCTGCACAACAAAATCCATTATGGCAAATCAGTGTTATCTTGTTTACAAAACCTAACGAGATTGATGAGTCATCATTAAATACCGATCCGAAACCAGAATTTAAGCGTTTAACGATCTCTCCGTTAACCGATAGCGAAGCGACGGATTTTATCGATCAATTCGTTATCCCAGTCGCCCATATTGACTCTGACAAGAAAAAACAAGCCATTCATCGCGCTGCTCAATCTGTCGTTAAATACCCAGCTAACTTATTAGCATTATCTGAATCGCATAAAAAACCGGTGGTATGTTGGGTTAAGCGTTCGTTGATTGCCTTAATTATTATTTTGTTGGCTCTAGGTGGTTGGTCTTGGTGGACCAGTTATCAGGCTCGAGTTCAAGATCAGCAAACGGAAACGGATGTCATTGAACAAAATGAAGTTAAGCAAGATGCGGCAGATACACTTCCAAATCAAGTTAGTTCAGCAACGGATACCACATCAGGTGCGCAATCGACATTAGATGCCGAACAACCTCAAGAAGACGATACGCTACCGCAGGCGGTGACGGATAAAACGTTAACCGTAGGCGATGAGTCTGATTCTGAACAAAAACGTGTGGTGGTGCCTTCAAAGGTTGTCGATGCATTGCTGGATGGCGACTCACCGAAAGATGCCAAAGTGTCTAATGATGAAGTGACATCCGCTCAAGCTTCATCGGTTCAAAATACGGGAAGTTCATTGAAAGATGATCAGCTTACGTTAGCCGATGATGCGTTATTAGCATTACCTGCTGAGCGTTATACCTTGCAATTAGCGGCAGTCACTAAGCAAGAAGAAGCGGTTAACTTTATTAAGATGTATGACCTAGATGGTCAAGTTCGAGTTTACCGCACGCTACGTAATCAGCAATCTTGGTATATCGTGACTTACCAAGACTTTGCTAGCATCAAGGAAACCCGAGATGCGGCTCAAGAACTATCATTAGCGCTACAAAAAGAACAACCATGGCCTAAATCGATAGCGCAAGTTCATCAAGAAATTGAACGAGCGAAATAGCGCAGACCCTAGCGCGGAAATATGTTACATTCCTCAGCCCATCAACAATTTCGATGGGTTGGTGAAAACACTTGTGGTCGGTGAGTAGTAAAATAAATGAAGAAGCAGCGAGCTTTCCTCAAATGGGCAGGCGGTAAATACGGTTTAGTTGAAGACATTCAACGTCACCTACCAGAAGGTAGAAAGCTAGTTGAACCTTTCGTCGGAGCGGGTTCGGTATTTTTGAATACCGACTATGACCAATATCTATTGGCCGATATCAATCCAGACTTAATTAATCTGTATAACTTATTAAAACAGCAACCTGACTTGTTTATTCAAGAGGCACAGCGTTTTTTCACACCTGAATATAACCGCAAAGAAGTCTACCTAGGCGTACGCGCTGACTTTAACCAGAGCCAAGATACTTTTTTCCGCTCTCTTGCTTTCCTATATATGAATCGATTCGGTTTTAATGGTTTATGCCGTTACAACAAAAAAGGTGGCTTTAATGTGCCTTTTGGTTCTTATAAAAAACCTTACTTCCCTGAAAATGAAATGCTGAACTTTGCTGAAAAAGCCAAGAAGGCGACATTTGTGTGTGAAGGCTACCCACAGACGTTTGCCCGAGCGCGCAAAGGTTGTGTGGTGTATTGCGACCCTCCTTATGCTCCATTAGCTCAAGCGAGTAACTTTACTTCTTACGCTGGTAATGGCTTTTCATTAGACGACCAAGCAGAATTAGCCAGTATTGCCGAGCACACCGCCGTGCAACGCGATATCCCAGTACTGATTTCCAATCACGATACCGCATTAACTCGCCGCCTATATAAAGGTGCTCAGTTGAACGTAGTGAAAGTAAAACGCACCATCAGTCGCAATGGCGCAGGCCGTAACAAGGTTGATGAGTTATTGGCGCTGTTTGAAGCGAAGGGGTAGTTTCGGTACTCGGATTCTCGGTCGTTTCACTTCTCGTTGCTCGAAATTTGTTGTGGGTGACGTGTAGCGTGTAACGAGGAAAAGCGTGGTAACCTGTTGTTAACTCGCGACACAGAATGAAGTATTCACGCCTCTCGCTACAGCCTTTTCGTTTCTTTTTTTCTCTTACTGCTCTTTCTCTCAACTCGAAACACAGTGTTCACGTATCTAGTCACTTCTTTCTGTGTCTTTGCCGAGTTACGAGCAGCGAAGCGCCCGAGCCACGAAACTCGCTCAATAATACCGTGACCATCAACTCGTAAACTACCTCTCATCTTGTATATAAACGTTTGCTTGGGTAAACTTGCGCCAATTTCATCCCATTGATTTAGGCCATACTCGGAGTTAGCCATGAAAGACTTTCTGATCGCACCATCCATCCTCTCTGCTGATTTTGCTCGTTTAGGCGAAGATGTCGAAAGAGTATTAGCCGCGGGTGCTGATGTTGTTCACTTTGATGTGATGGACAATCACTATGTGCCTAACCTGACTTTTGGCGCGCCAATCTGTAAAGCGTTGCGTGACTACGGGATTACTGCGCCGATTGATGTTCACTTAATGGTAAAACCTGTCGATAGCATCGTGCCTGAGTTTGCAAAAGCGGGCGCATCGATGATCACTTTCCACATTGAAGCTTCTGAGCACGTTGACCGTACTTTGCAATTAATCAAAGAACACGGTTGTCAGGCAGGGGTAGTGTTTAACCCAGCAACGCCGCTTCATCACCTAGATTACATCATGGATAAAGTCGATATGATTTTGTTGATGTCAGTAAACCCAGGCTTTGGTGGTCAATCTTTCATTCCATCTACGTTAGATAAGTTACGTGAAGTACGTAAGCGTATTGATGCAAGTGGCCGTAATATCCGTCTTGAAATTGATGGTGGTGTGAAAGTGGATAATATCCGTGAAATCGCTGAAGCGGGTGCAGATATGTTCGTGGCAGGCTCGGCAATTTTCAATCAACCTGATTATAAAGAAGTGATTGATCAGATGCGCGAAGAACTTGCGAAAGCAAAATAACGCTAAATGCCCCTAGGTAACTAGTGGTCGATATCAAAAGAGGCTTGAGATACACTCAAGCCTCTTTTTTGTTTGAATGGAAGTGTGTTGTAAATGGAAGCTGTGAAGACCCTACAAGATATTCAATTAATCGCATTTGATTTAGATGGCACTTTACTTGATAGCGTACCTGATCTGGCGGTTGCCGCCGATCAAGCCGTACAAAGCTTAGGTTTTCCATCGGTAACCGAAGAACAAGTTCGAGATTGGGTTGGTAATGGCGCAGACATACTGATTGGTCGCGCGCTAAGTCAGAATATTAAAGTTGATCCATCATTAGATGCGGATTTGCTGAAACAAGCGCGTGTGCGTTTTGATGAGTATTATCACCAAGGTGGTCATCGATTAAGTCATTTATATTCTAATGTAACATCGACATTGAAGGCCTTGCATCAAGCTGGCTATAAAATGGCGATTGTCACCAATAAGCCTTCCGCTTTTGTGCCAGATATTTTGCAGCAGCATGGCATTGCCGATCTGTTTGTCGATGTGATTGGTGGTGATGACTTCCCCAATAAAAAGCCAGATCCGATGGCGCTAAACTGGTTATTAGAAAAGCATCAAGTCAGCGCACAGCAAATGCTGATGGTCGGCGATTCAAAAAATGATGTATTAGCTGCGCAAAATGCCGGTTGTCATAGTTTTGCACTGACTTATGGCTACAACCACGGTGAGCCAATTTCTGACTCAGCCCCAGACTACGTTGCAGATAATATTGCTGAGATGCTAGATGTGCTGAGTGTTTCTCAATAATTGTGGTTATTCGAACAATTAGTCCGATAAAACGCTAGTCAAACCGAGCTAGATCAGTAAACTGAAATGCCTGTTTATCTTTCATTTAATTTGAATGCAAAGAGACAGGCATTATTTTTAATTTCAGCCCAGTATTCGATGATGAGTATTAATAGGGGCGACAGTAAGGGAAAAGAAACATGAGCAAACCCATAGTATTAAGTGGTGTTCAACCATCTGGTGAACTGAGTATTGGTAACTACTTGGGTGCTCTACGTCAATGGCAACAAATGCAAGATGACTATGATTGCCAGTACTGCGTTGTTGACCTTCATGCAGTTACGGTTCGTCAAGATCCTAAAGCTCTGTATGAAGCGACATTAGATGCATTAGCAGTTTGTCTTGCGGTTGGTGTTGATCCTAAGAAGAGCACGTTATTCGTTCAGTCACATGTACCGGAACATGCTCAACTAGGTTGGCTTCTTAACTGTTATACCCAAATGGGCGAATTGAATCGTATGACTCAGTTCAAGGATAAATCACAGCGTTACGCTAATGATGTCAACGCTGGGCTTTTTGCCTACCCAGTATTAATGGCGGCGGATATTTTGCTGTACGGTGCTCACCAAGTACCGGTCGGTAACGATCAGAAGCAGCACCTAGAGCTAGCCCGTGATATCGCGACTCGCTTTAATAATGTGTATAGCCCTGAAAATCCAATTTTCCAAATTCCAGAGCCATACATTCCACAAGTGAATGCTCGCGTAATGAGCTTGCAAGATGCGACTAAGAAAATGTCTAAATCGGACGATAACCGTAAAAACGTTATTACCATTTTAGAAGATCCAAAGTCGATTCTGAAAAAGATCAATAAAGCGCAAACCGATGCTGAAACGCCACCACGCATCGCGCATGATGTGGAAAATAAAGCAGGCATTTCAAACTTGATGGGACTGTACTCGGCAGCAACGGGTAAATCTTATCAAGAAATTGAAGCGCAATATGCTGGCGTTGAAATGTACGGCCCATTTAAGAAAGATGTGGGTGAAGCGATTGTTGCGATGCTTGAGCCGATTCAATCTGAATACAAGCGTATCCGTGAAGACCGCGCTTATATGGATCAAGTGATGAAAATCGGTGCTGAAAAAGCCTCAGCAAAAGCTGCAGTGACGTTAGCGAAAGCTTACCAAGCAGTAGGGTTTGTGCCTCGCGGCTAAATTCGATATTAGGTCTAGAGATAAAAACCGCTGGAGTTGATACTTTCAGCGGTTTTTTTGTTTTTATGACTTTTGGTCTTTCCTATGAGGTACGTAATTCTCGACGCAGCACTTTACCAACCGTTGATTTTGGTAGCTCCTCAAGGAACAAAATCTTACGCGGGATCTTATAGGCCGCTAAATTTTCACGGCAATAAGCCTCAATGTCTTTTTCTGTCAGTTCGCTGTCTGGTGTGGTGACTATGTGAGCGACAACTTTTTCTCCAGTTTTTTCATCTTCAGCTCCAACAATGGCGGCTTCAATGATCTCTGGGTGCTGACACAAAACTTCTTCAATTTCATTTGGATAAACATTAAAGCCCGAGACGATGATCATATCTTTCATTCGGTCGACGATTTGAATCGCGCCGTTTGGCAGAATAAGTCCAACATCTCCCGTTAGAAAGTAGCCATTAATAATGCTCTTTTCGGTATCTTCAGGGCGATTCCAATAACCTTTCATTACCTGTGGGCCTTTAATGACTAATTCACCGACTTCGCCTTGCGGTAAAGGTTGATTGTCTTCATTCCACACTTGTATATCGGTATCGCAAAGAGGCGTGCCCACACTACCAGGTTGCTGCTGGCCAAATTCATTTAATGTGAGAACTGGGGAAGTTTCAGACAAGCCCCAACCTTCGGTGATGGTGCAACCGGTGACGTCTTTCCATAAATTAAAGGTGGAACTATTTAACGCTGAGCCACCAGATATCGTTAGTTTAAAGTTTGAAAAATCTAAATCTTTAAATTCAGGGTGTTGGCATAAACCGACAAAGAGGGTGTTGATGCCGGACATGCCAATAAATGGCGTCGATTTTAGTGTCTCAACAAAGCCGGCAATGTCTCGTGGGTTTGGAATTAAAGTATTGGTTACGCCCAAACCAAATAGCGCGACCATATTTACGGTAAATGCATAAATATGGTAAAGCGGCAGCGGACAAATAAAGCTGCCACCGTCTAGTGGAGGGAGTTGCTCTAGTCGCTGTGCCATTTGAGATGCGTTGGTTAATATATTGGCATGGGTAAGGCTGGCACCTTTTGCGACACCAGTTGTGCCCCCTGTATATTGCAATACCGCAATATCATCCGGCTTAGCTTGAAGAGGTAGTCGCTCAGGTAGTGATTTCCCTTGCTCAAGCAGCGACATTAAGTCGAAGTATTGATGGGTTGATTCGGCCACTTTTAGTAAATCGGCCGCTTTGGTGACAATCACTTGTTCGATGCCAATTTTATCTTTAATCGCTTCATATTTTGGCAGTAAATCTTCGAGAATAATTAATGCCTTGGCACCAGAATCATTAAACTGATGATGCATTTCTCTTGGGGTATATAAAGGATTGGTGTTGACGATAATTAAACCCGCTTTAAGTGCACCGTAAGCGACAATCGGATATTGAGTTAAATTGGGCAATTGGATCGCAATGCGATCACCGGCCTGTAGGCCACTTTGGTGCTGTATCCACTGGGCAAAGTAGGTAGAAAGTTGCTCAATTTCAGCATAACTATGGCTTTTTCCTAAGCACTGGTAAGCTTGTTTGTCTGGTGCACTTAAGCAAGTGCTTTCAATAAATTGAACAAGATTTTGGTGTTGTAAAATAGATTGCCAGTTGCTCATTGACGCCTTCCTTACTGAGGGTATTTAGACCACTTACTTATTTAGACTAGTATATACCCGTCGTGCTTGAAGCAGCAGATTTGTTGACGATGTTTATTCGCTTCACTGCAACTCCAATGACTTTGGATACAATTGATTACGTATTATTAACATATTTATCACTAAGTATTGGGTTAGAGATAAAAATAATGTGGAGTTAAACACGTGTTTGAAGAAAAATGATGGTGTTTTTATGAACGAAATCATCTTGTAGTGGGGAAAATTATTAACTTTCTAGTGTGAGAAGCTTGCCTTTATTTGTCGCTATTGCAGAATAGCCACTTCTAATTTGGTATTAAGAACTCAAGATGCTGCTGATTATTGATAATTACGATTCCTTTACCTACAACCTCTACCAATACTTTTGTGAGTTAGGGGCTAAGGTACAAGTAATACGTAACGACGAAATTGATATCGCCGGTATTGAAGCGCTTAACCCTAGCCACTTAGTGATCTCTCCGGGACCATGTACCCCCAATGAAGCGGGGATCTCTCTACAAGCCATTCAACATTTTGCAGGTAAGTTGCCAATATTAGGCGTTTGCCTAGGCCATCAAGCGATCGCACAAGCGTTTGGTGGTGAGGTGGTAAGAGCAAGACAAGTGATGCATGGCAAAACCTCGCCGATCGTTCATACCGGACAAAGCGTGTTTCGTGATTTACCCAATCCTTTAACCGTAACTCGTTATCACTCTTTAGTAGTTGAAACGACCAGCTTGCCTGAGTGCTTCGAATTGACCGCATGGACCACATTAGCCAATGGTGAGCTCGATGAAATCATGGGTTACCAGCATAAAAGCTTGCCGATAGAAGCGGTGCAGTTTCACCCTGAGTCGATTAAGACCGAAGGCGGCCATCAAATTTTAGCTAATTTCCTTCAGCGATAAATCCTGCCTAAAAGTTACAAAAACGTTAATTGTTCCACAACCTTGCGATTTAGATTTTATCCTATTCTAGAATTCCACTATCCTCTAAAGTATATACCTGATCAGCTGTTCAGGAATGTTCTTGTTTGAATAAATATTTATAATAATTAAATAAAAAGTCATTGATGCGTTTCATCTAGTTAGCTAGATTAGTAGTAGGTGAATAAACGAAGAGGATTAGGGATGTCAGTCGATACGCAAGTGCAAAGAAGTTGGTTTGAAGATGTGATGGTACCTTGTTACAACCCGATGGAAATGATTCCAGTGCGCGGGCAAGGTTCTGTGGTTTGGGATCAACAAGGAAAAGAATACATCGATTTCGCTGGTGGTATTGCGGTGAGTTGTCTTGGTCATTGTCATCCGGTGATGGTTGAAGCATTAACAGAGCAAGCCAATAAAATTTGGCATTTAAGCAATGTCATGACTAATGAGCCTGCATTACGTTTAGCTAAGAAACTGACGGAAATTAGTTTTGCTGAAAAAGTGTTTTTTGCCAACTCTGGCGCAGAAGCGAATGAAGCTGCATTAAAACTGGCTCGCCGTTGGGCAAAAGAAACCCATGGCGAAGAAAAAAGTGAAATCATCGCCTTTACCCAAGGTTTTCATGGCCGTACCTTCTTCACGGTAACCGTTGGTGGTCAGCCAGCCTATTCCGATGGCTTTGGCCCTAAGCCGGGCGGTATTACCCATATTCCTTATAACGATCTTGAAGCATTAAAAGCACACTTATCGGATAAAACCTGTGCCGTGATGATGGAACCTCTACAAGGTGAAGGTGGGGTCGTTTCTCCGGATCCTGAGTTTGTACAAGCGGTGAGAGATCTTTGCGATCAACACCATGCGTTATTGATCTTTGATGAAGTACAAACGGGTAACGGTAGAACCGGTCACTTCTATGCTTATCAAGAACTTGGCGTGACACCAGATATTCTATCTACCGCAAAATCGCTTGGCGGTGGTTTCCCAATTGGCGCAATGCTTACGACTACTGAATTAGCCCAACATATGAAGGCGGGTGTTCATGGCTCAACCTATGGCGGCAATCCATTAGCGTGTGCGGTTGCTGAAGCGGTCGTTAATCACATTAGTCAGCCATCAGTGCTACAAGGCGTTGCTGAGCGTGAGCAATGGTTAAAACAAGGTCTATCGGCATTAAACGATAAGTACGGTTTATTTGCAGATATTCGTGGTAAAGGTTTACTGATCGGTGCCGAACTTAATAATGAGTGGAAAGGCCGAGCGCGCGATATTTTAGTAGCGGCAGGTCAACACGGCTTATTGCTGTTAGTGGCTGGTGCTAACGTGGTGCGTTTTACGCCGTCTTTAGTGATCACCCAAAAAGAAATTGAGCAAGGTTTGGAGAAACTCGATCAAGCGATCGCCTCACTGGTTTAATCGTCTTTCGACCACTTAACTTCTACCATTCATCTACTAGGGCAGCTCAGGTTGCCCTATGATTTATTATGACTCTTATACTCAGGTGACTTTATATTCTAAAAGAGTCACCCTGAATTAAAGGAGGAGGCAATATGATCATCGTTCGCCCGATTCAATTGTCTGATTACGATGCGCTGTATCGCTGCGCCGAAGAGTCTGGCCATGGTTTTACTTCACTACCGCTTAATCAAGAGATCCTGACTCGCCGTATTGAAAATTCACAGCAAAGCTTTTTAAAGCCCTCACAAGACGGTCAATTTACCCGCCAAGATGAAAGTTATCTTATGGTGGCAGTTGATAGTGAAAGCAATGAAATTATTGGCACCACTGGCATTGAAGCATCGATTGGCTGGGATGTGCCGGCTTATAGTTATCACATTAGTAAGGTCGTTCACAGTTCAAACCGACTGAAAGTGCGCAATGAAGTACAGGTACTGACCTTAGGTAATAACTACACCGGCAGCAGCGAACTCTGTACTTTATTTTTACGCCCAGAGTACCGCCAAGGTCTTAATGGTCGATTATTATCGAAGTGTCGCTTTCTGATGCTGGCACAATTCCCCGAACGCTTTTCTGACACCATTATTGCTGAAATGCGTGGTGTGAGTGATGAACAAGGTAATTCTCCTTTTTGGCAGTGGCTCAAACAGCATTTTTTCTCGATTGATTTCACCTTGGCCGATTACTTAACTGGCATTGGTAGTAAAGGTTTTATCGCCGACTTAATGCCTAAGCTGCCGATTTATGTCAACTTACTCAGCCCTGAAGCGCAAGCAGTGATAGGTAAGGTTCATCAGCAAACCGCTCCGGCATTAAAGTTGCTGGAACGTGAAGGGTTTTCTTGCCGTGGTTATGTCGATATCTTCGATGCAGGACCTACCGTTGAATGCGATCGTGAGCGTATTCATTCGGTGCAGCAATCGCTTCTCACCAAAGTAGAAGTGCGTGCTCACTCTTCTTCACAGCAGTACCTTATCGCTAATACGAAACTACAAGACTTTAGAGCGACACTCGCGAAAGCCGCTTACGATTCTGAGCGCAATACGATGTATCTTGCACCAGATGTGGCAGAACTATTATTGGTAGAAACCGGCGATAGCTTAAGAGTATTAGCTCAATAATAACCGCTGGGCTTTGTGAGTTTTTTGAAAGATATTAATACGTTAAATAATAGACGCTAGAACTTGAACTATAGTTAATTGAGTTATGTTTATTGGAGAGGAAGCCATGGTAACGGTCGAACAATTATTTGAGCAACTTTGGCAAGACTACGCCAAACGCTTGTGTCCTTCGGCATCAAAAGTTCAAAAGCTATTGAGCCAAAAAAGCGATAAATTAATCAATGACCATATTGCGTTGCGAACCTTTGCAGGCAGTAAACTAGGTTTGCCTCAACTGGCTAAGCATTTTGTGCAGCTTGGCTATCAACCTGCCGGAGAGTACCATTTTGAAACGAAAAAGTTGTACGCCCAGCACTATCAACATCCCGATCCTTTGTTCCCAAAAGTGTTTATTAGCGAATTATGTTTAGACCAATGTTCAGACACGCTTAACCAAATCGTCAATAAACTGCTTCATGATCTACCAAATCAATATAGTGACGATGCGAGATTCTTATCTCAAGGGCGGCCTTGGCGTGTCAGCAAAGAGGATTATCAAACTCTAGCGCAAGAAAGTGAGTACGCCGCTTGGGTTGCTGCCCATGGCTTTGGGGCGAACCACTTTACCGTGAGCGTTAATCATCTAGCGGGTTTTCTCGACCTTGAACAAGTGAATGATTTCTTAGTGTGGCATAACTTTGAAATGAATCATGCTGGTGGCGATATTAAAGGCAGTAAAGAGGTAGGCTTACAGCAGTCGTCTACTTTAGCGGATAAAGTCAAAGTTGAATTTATCGATGGTGAGTTGGAGATCCCTGGTGGATTTTATGAATTTGCTAAGCGCTTTGAAAAAGAAGATGGAGAGTTGTATCAAGGGTTTGTTACTGCTTCCGCGGATAAGATTTTTGAAAGTACTAATATGTAAAATATGAAGTTATATACTCGTTTCCTGTTACTCGAAAAATTAATCTTTTTCGAGTAACAGGGAACGTGATCTCTAGTTACGCGCTCGACGAACTCTTAATGCATGCGGCATCACACGGATACGTCGCATAATTTCAGCAAGATGCACACGGTCTTTGGCGGTCAATAATAACGTGATGGTATACAAGCGACCATCACGTTCTTCTGTGGCAATGCCATGAATATTCGAACCAGTAGAAGATACCACATTAGTCAAATCCGCTAGCGCACCTTGACGGTTTTGCATGTCGACTTTTAACTCAGTAATGAATTCTTGTTCAAAATCTTTTGACCACTCAACTGCCATATAGCGTTCTGGCTCTTTTTGATAGCCACGAACATTCGGACAAGTTTCACGGTGGATCACTAAGCCACGGCCCGGTGAAACATGCGCAATAATGTGATCATCTGGAATCGGGTGACAGCATTTCGCGTAAGTCAGCAAGATACCTTCAGCGCCACGAATCGGCAGTTTCTTTTTCTTCGAATGACTCTCAGAGTTGGCTTCATCTTCAGAAACAGGTAGTTCGGTTAACTCATCGGCATCACCGAGTAAGCGGCGTGCAATCACGATACTCATCAGCTCACCTAAACCAATCGCTGCCAATAACTCATCGAGTGTTTTCAGTTTAAGATCGGAAAGTACGTGAGTAATGTTGCCTTCGCTAATGTCGCTGATAGACAGATCACCTAGTGCGTGATTTAACAAGCGACGACCTAGTGCCACCGATTCATCACGACGCATGGTCTTCAATACTTGGCGTATCTTAGTGCGAGCGCGAGAAGTCACCACATAGTTGAGCCATGCCGCATTCGGACGAGCGCCCGGCGCACTGATGATTTCAATGGTTTGGCCATTTTTCAGTGCTTTGCTCAGTGGGTACGGATTACGATCAACGCGCGCACCTACACAAGTGTTACCAACATCAGTGTGTACTGCATAGGCAAAATCAACTGCGGTTGCGCCTGCCGGCAATTCAATGATGCGACCTTTTGGCGTAAACACAAAAATCTCATCAGGGAATAAATCGGACTTAACGTGCTCGATAAACTCAAATGAGTTACCCGCACTTTGTTGTAATTCAAGTAGGCTTTGCATCCAACGCTGCGCTTTAATTTGCGCGGTAGTGCCGGAGCTATCGCCATTGGCTTTGTATGACCAGTGTGCCGCGACACCTTTGTCAGCCATTTGATCCATATCTTCAGTACGAATCTGCACTTCAACCGGTACCCCGTGTGGGCCTACCATTGAAGTATGTAAAGATTGATAGCCATTGGCTTTTGGTACCGCAATGTAGTCTTTCATGCGGCCAGGGCGTGGCTTATACAGGTTATGTACCTGACCTAATACTCGATAGCAAGTGTCTGCGGTATCGACAATCACGCGGAAAGCATAGATATCCATAATGGTATGGAAACGCTGCTCTTTGGTGCGCATTTTATTGTAAATAGAGTAAAGGTTTTTTTCTCGACCGAGTACGCGAACTTGCAAACCAGCTTCTTGTAAGCGGCCTTCAATTTCACTGTGAATACGTTGGATCATTTCTTTACGATTGCCACGCGCGGCTTTGACGACTTCTTTTAAGACGCGGTAGCGATTAGGGTACAAAGCTTCAAAACCGAGTTCTTCAAGTTCAGTTTTTATATTGTGGATACCTAAACGGTGGGCAAGGGGAGAGAAAATTTCAACCGTCTCACGTGCGATACGGCGACGTTTATCTGGGCGTAATGCGCCAAGGGTGCGCATATTGTGGGTGCGGTCAGCCAGCTTAATTAAAATCACGCGAATGTCTTGCACCATGGCTAAGATCATTTTGCGGAAGTTTTCAGCTTGAGCTTCTTTGCGATCGCGGAATTTGAGTTTATCGAGCTTAGAGACACCATCGACTAATTCAGCCACGGTTTCACCAAATTGAGCAGCAAGCTCTTCTTTAGTGACTTCGGTATCTTCAATCACATCATGCAATAACGCCGCCATTAAGGTTTCGTTATCAAGGTGCATTTCCGCCAGAATACGGGCGACCGCAACGGGGTGAATGATGTAAGGTTCGCCGCTTGAACGACTTTGACCTTCATGAGCCTCTTTTGCAACCAAAAAGGCTTCACGCAGAGTCTCAATTTGAGACTCTGGCAAATATTCTTGGGCAACGGCCTTTAAACTTTCAAATAAGTACAATTGTTATACGCCCAGAATAGAGAGATTAACGGTGGTGAACGATGCTGCTTACTGCTGCTAATTCTGCCGCGTCTTGCTCTTGTTGTTCTTGGCGCTCACGTGCGTCTAGTACTTCTTTAGTGATCAAGCCTTCTTCGATTTCGCGTAGTGCGATAACGGTAGTCTTATCATTTTCTTCAGGAACCAATGCATCTTTGTTGCCAGTTTGCATTTGACGAGCGCGGCGAGCCGCAATTAGGACTAGGTCGAAACGATTACCGACTTTTTCAACAGCGTCTTGGACAGTTACGCGTGCCATGGTTGACTCCAATTAGTGAATTTTATTTAGAATGACGGGAAATTATACAGCCTTACTGCTAGAGATTCTAGCAATAAGATGGCTGGGTAATTATTTGTGTATTTTGAGAGAAAAACTCTCGATTATTCAGCCAGTAAGGCTTTCAACATGCCGTTATATTTAACCGCTTGTTTGTCGTGTCTTAGACGCTCAGCACGAATAATGGCTTTAAAGTCCATTAACGCGGCGTCAAAGTCATCATTGATGATCAGATAATCATATTCATCATAATGAGAAATTTCAGATTTTGCTTTGCTCATGCGACCGGCGATCACTTCTTCGCTATCTTGACCACGAGTATTTAAACGGCGCTCTAATTCACCATTTGACGGCGGCAAAATAAAGATACCTTTGGCGTGTGGCATTTGAGTGCGAATTTGACGCGCGCCTTGCCAATCGATATCTAAGAAAATATCGATGCCTTTATTTAGGTTTTCTTCAATCCACACACGAGAAGTGCCGTAATAATTACCAAACACTTCAGCATGCTCAAGAAATACGCCTTGTTCCATTAACTCAACAAAGTGCTGCTTTTCAACAAAGTGATAATGAACGCCATCTTCTTCACCCGGACGTTTTTCACGTGTGGTATGTGAAATAGAGACTTTCATTGCGTAGTTAGGGTTTCTTTCTAACATTGCAGAGATGAGGCTAGATTTACCCGCACCACTCGGTGCAGAAACAATATAAAGGGTACCTTTACCGATCATTATTCATTCACTTTTGTTGAGGTTTATCGTTACCATTTTAGTCAACTCGGCGATTTAGCCAAAGCATTAAAAACAATAAGGATAAAAAAGGGGAGCGAAGAGTAGCATAAGGGATAGGGAATTTGAATCGATAAGCGCCTGCTTTGCAGATAAAATTAAAGCCACTTGGGTATAAACACAAGTGGCTTTAACCAGTATGACAGAGACGTTTTAAGCGTGACGGTTTTTCACAAATACCGCAATGATCGCGCAAGCCGCCAAAATAAAGCAGTAGAAAGAGTTCGAGACAATTTCTAGCGGCGATAATTGAAATACCGAGCCGAGTAATAAGATCTGTGCGCCATAAGGTAAAAGACCTTGCGTGACACAAGAGAAAATATCCAACAAACTTGCCGAGCGTTTGGCGCTTACGCCATTTTGGTCTGATAATTCACGCGCCACACTGCCAGAAACGATGATGGCTACCGTATTGTTAGCAGTACAGAAGTTGGTGAGAGACACTAGAATGGCAATGCCCAGCTCACTGGCTCTTGAGTTGGCTTTGGCAGAATGTTTTGCGCCGAACTGATGAATGATACGGCTTACTAGTTGTGTCAAAAAGGCTAAACCACCTTGCTGGCGCATTAGTTCACTTAGGCCACCAATTAACATCGATAATAAGAAGATTTCTTGCATGTTACCAAAGCCAGCATAGATATCTTTGCCGAGTTGACCGAATGCGTAATCTGGCACTGAATATAAGCTCACCGCACCGGCGAGAATAATGCCCAAGCTTAACACCACAAACACGTTCAGACCTGAAACCGCTAAAACCAAAATGGTGAGATAAGGTAGGATTTTCAGCCATTCAATATCACCTGTTGCTGGCGTTTGAGTGGCGGTGCTGCTTAAAGCAAAAATGACAATGGCGATTAACGCTGCTGGAATGGCGATTTTGACGTTTTCACGGAATTTATCTTTCATCTCACAACCCTGTGAGCGTGTTGCGGCAATGGTGGTATCAGAGATAATCGATAAGTTATCACCAAACATCGCGCCACTTAATACCACACCAGCAGTTAGTGGCATGCTCATGCCTGCGGATTGCGCGATGCCGACTGCCACTGGCGCAACGGCAGCAATGGTGCCCATCGACGTACCCATCGCAGTGGCAATAAAGGCCGAGATTAAAAAGATGCCCGGTAAGATCATGCTGGTTGGCAGCAAAGATAAACCAAGGTTCACCGTGGCATCTACCCCACCAGAGGCTTTAGCAACCGCGGCAAAAGCGCCTGCAAGCAAGTAGATCATACACATGGCAATGATGTCTTGATGACCGACACCATTTAAAAACTGCTCAATCGCTTTATTTATTTTTTCTTTGCTTAATAGAATCGCCACCACAATGGCTGGCAATGTCGCTATCGGAGCAGGTAGTTGATAAAACGCAAAATCAACGCCTTGAATGGTTAAGTAGGTACCGACGCCAATGAATAATGTCAGGAAGACACCGAGAGGTAATAGTGCCAATGCGGAGGGTGCCGGACGATGAGATGGAACTGATTTTGATGATTCAGGGGCAGACATAACACACCAGTATTAATAAAGATCGATTAATGAAGATCGAAAACAAAATAGGCCGCGCAGAGTAAAGCTTGTACAGCGAGATGTCAACGTCTAGACGTCTAAATGTCTGTTGTAACTATTTCTGAATTGAGTTTGAAATAGGAAGCTAAAACCAAAAAGGCGACTGGATAGCCGCCTTGTTTTACAGATAGTGGGCTTAACGAGTAATAGACTCTTCTAGTTATCCGCAGCAGAGGTTATTTAGCCAATTGCGCTTGGATAATCGGCTCTAGTTTTTCAATTGGTAAATATCCCGGGATCACTTCATCGCCAATTAACATTGCAGGTGTACCTTGTAAGCCAAGTTGAGCAAACAGTTGGTAGTTCTTGGTCACTTGCTGTTGCGTTTTCTCGATCGCTTCTAGTAGCTCTCGGGTATCAGTTTTCTTCGCCACTTGAAGTAGTGACGCAGGATTGTGACTACCCGGCTTTTTGACTAATAACTCACTGACTTCGGCAAACTTGCTTGCTTTATTCTGCCAAGTGTTTAGCGCATAAGTCGCCGAGTTTTGCTCACTATTGATTTCTTTTAGTGGTACTAAAATATCCACGATTTTGAGTTCTGGATACTTCTCCGCTAATTGTTGTAATACTGGCGTGAGTTTTTTACACCAAGGGCAGCTGTAGTCAGTAAAAAAGGCAATCGTCAGTTTTGGGTCTTTCGCGCCATAAGACGGTTGGTCCGGGTTGTTGTAGATATAGTCATTATTTTGCTGTAGTACCGCATCAAATTGGTTTTGCTGATGGACATAACGTTGCAAGCTTTCGTGTAAGCCATCTACTACCTGAGGATTGTCACGCAGCAGTTGATCGATTTCATTAATTTTCTGCTCAGTCTCTTGTGGTAGTGTTGCCGCTTGTAGTGTGGTTGTTGTTAAGCTCATCATGAGTAGGCTAACCCAAATTAAAGCGTGTTGTTTGATAGTTGTTGTCATCATATTTCCTAAAAAGAGTTCTTAAATAACTGGCTAGAAAGCGGTTGGCTTAACTCATCCATAGTCGAGCAAGTAAACCGATTGGCGAGGTAAAGCCGGTGGTGATGTGTTTGATTTCACCATTGCGCACGATAAAAATTGTCGGGGTAACATTGACTCCCCATTGCTGGCCGATTTGGCTGCGTGGATCGTTAATGTTGGCAAAGCCCAATTGTTTATATTCAAAGTAGCGTTGCAGCTTGTGGGATTCACCGGATGACAAGGAAACGCCGACAGTAGGGTAGTAATCACTTACCCAGTTAACACTTGGCGTAACGAATTGACACACCGAACACCAACTAGCCCAGAAGTACACCACCACTGGTTGTTCTTGGCTTAGTGCCTCAATATCGACCCATTGTTGATTGATATCTTGCGCCTTGAGGTTGAAACTGGCTTGTGTTGGTACCGACTGGCTACGCCACAGATCGACCGCAACGGATACCACAACCAGCAAGACTAGGTACTTGAATACCCCAATTAGTTTTGATTTTATCGACTTCATTGAACCCCTCCTGATGCCTTTTCGATGGCTTGCATAACATCATTACTGGAGTAGATCACCGGCAGTGCAATACCTTGTGGCGCTTGGGGGCCATAGACAATATTAAACGGTACACCAAAGCGATTATAGGATTGTAAGTATTCACTCACTTGCGGGTTAGGTACTGTCCAATCACCTTGCATGCGTACAATCTTGTCTTGTTGCAATGCGTCATAAACCGGTTGTTGCAGCAGTACGCCGATCTTGTTGGCTTTACAGGTTATGCACCAATCTGCCGTCACATCGACAAACACGGTATTACCTGCCGCGACTTGTTGCTGGATCAGCTGAGTATCTAGCGGCTGCCAGCTTAGCTCGGCCGGTAATGGTGAACGCCAATAATCCGCGGTTAGAGTCGCAATGAATAAGATCACCGATGAAGCAATTAAAGCGATACAGCTGGTGATCGCTACCGCGCGTCCTCCAAATACTTGAACGCTACGCCAAATCAGAACCACTAAACCGAAAGCACTGATTGCCCATAACAATCCGGTCGATAGATGGGAAGAGAGCAAGCTAATCAGCCACACACAAGTCGCCAGCATCATCAAACCAAAAATGATTTTAAGGCGATTCATCCATTTACCCGGCTTTGGCAGTTTTAAGGCAAGTGAAGGACGCAGTGCCACCAGCAACCAAGGTAGTGCCATGCCGATGCCTAGTCCGGTAAAAATCAGAAATAAAGTCGCCCAAGAAGCGCCAAGTGCAAATGCTACAGCAGTGCCAAGAAACGGCGCAGAGCAAGGCGTGGCCAGTAAAGTGGCAAACATCCCTTGAATAAAGTGACCCGAGTGTTTGTTACTTCCCTTGGTAGCCATCCAGGTACTCATCGATGAAGGTAAACGCAATTCAAATAAGCCCAGCATATTGGCGCCAAAAATTGCCGTCACCAATACCATCAAGCCAAGAAAGCCTGCGCTTTGAAATTGAATCCCCCAACCAATCGATTGACCAGACCATTTGAGTATCGCCAAGCTGGCGGCAATTAACCAAAATGAGCAGATAATACCCGCTGCAGAGGCTAAAAATTGCATCCTAACCTGTGATTTTTGTTGGCGTTCAGCGCTTAATACTGAGGTAAGTTTCATGCCTAACACAGGAAGTACACACGGCATCACATTAAGAATTAAGCCACCCAGCAAAGCAAATGCAAACATGGTTAATAATGATGAACGGGTACTTGCCTCGCTGACACTACCATCGGTTAAAGCAATGGTTTGTTCGGCAATAAATTGCTTATCGACGATGGTGACTTGTACAGATTCCCCGCTCAAATCCGGCTCGCCTAACCAGTTAGACACATCAAACCAAGCGGTTAACTGATTGCCATCAATCGAAAGCCTAGGATGAGAAAAGCTGCTGTCTGCGACATTTTCTGCCTTTCCATCAATAAACAAATCCGGCTGCTGCCAACCTTGTTGACTGGTGAGGGTGACTTGCAGCTTATTGCTGGTCGCATCCCATTTTGCTTGGGTATCTGCCAGCATTGAGGAAGCTTGCGGCACTAAACTCATTGCTTGAGCATAACGACGCATGGCATCCGGATCGGCTTTTAACTCCGATGGTGTGAAATTTAGCTCTAACGGATAGTCAGTGATCACGCACACGGTTGAGCAAGACGATAAGCTTAAACTGGCCTTAAAGTTGACCGGCTGGTGGCGATCTTCGATTTTGATTGAAAGTGGAAATACCACATCATGCTTATAGCCTAAGGTTTCAATGCCTAACACATCGAAGCGCTGCGGATAAGGCCATTGCCAATCAACATTATTAATATTGCTAGAGGTTTGCCAATTAAGCTCTGGTGACACGCCACCTTCGCCCGGAGAGCGCCAATAAGTTTTCCACTCATCGGCGAGTTTGACTTCAATAAAACCGGCAGCGTTATTGTTGGCATCAACCTGTCCGGTTAACACAAATTGCACCTCAACCGGAGGATGTTGTTCGGCCTTTATCCAACCGGTTGTCAGCGGCGCGGCGGTGACATAATTGCTGAATAATACGAATAGCCCTAATAGCCCCAAACTTAATTTGGCAAGCTTAGGCTGAAGGCGTGTGAATACAGTAAAAAGTTGCATTGGTATTCCTAAAATGAAAATAACAAAACCTGCTCTCTTAATAAAAGAGAGTGATGATAAGAGTTAGTCGTTATTACTCATTCTTGGAAAGTACAAAGCTCTAAGTGACGTCGCCGTTTAGGGACGGGAGGTTTATGAAATATTCGATGGGATGTGAGGCTAAACCACAGGAACGCAGCAATCATTAAGCTCGGTAGTAGGCTAGTTATCACCACACTATCGAGTTGGTGAAAATGAAATTGCAGCAGCTTTTCTGATAAGTGGCATTCGCTCACTCCATCCGATTTAGCCTTATTCTCAATATTATTATCAGCAAATGAAGTGAAATTTGGAGCGACACTACTCGATTGAGAAGCCGACACTGAGCAAGCCGCCGACAACACATTCATATTTTTCATCAGGCACACTAAAACCACCCACAGCACAAGAATTAGCGCCCAGCGAGTTGAGTTAGCAGTACGAAGATGATGCAGTGTTTTCAAACCGTGCCTTTGTGAATGATGTTATCTAGCTACTAGAAAGACAGATGATGATGCTTTGAGTTTCAATCGGCACCTGTTTGATTGTAACTAGGTGTGAATAGGAAGTGAAAAGTGCGTCTTAGTAATATTGGTAAATAGGTGAGGCTAAAATACTTTTCTTGCTTACGTAACTACCATACGATGGGGTGAGATAAGTAAGCCCTAGCAATGATACATAAGGTCAATTGAATGACAGATAATATCCCTCAAGCTCCACAAGGAGAGTTTATTCTTTTCACTAGTGTGGATGGTCAAACTCGTGTTGAGTGTCGTTTTGAATCCGATACATTATGGCTATCTCAAGCCATGATTGGTGAGTTGTATGGGAAAGCCAAATCAACCATTAGTGAGCATATAAAAAATATCTTTACTGAAGGTGAGTTGGACGAAAATTCAGTTGTTCGGTTATACCGAACAACTGCCTCGGACGGGAAGTCGTACAATGTACAATATTTCAGCCTGCCTTTGGTTATCGCAGTAGGCTACAGGGTTCGTTCACAACGTGGTACGCAGTTTCGTCAATGGGCGACAGGGGTATTGAAGGAATACCTTATTAAAGGCTTCGTAATGGATGACGAACGCTTGAAGAATCCACCAGTTGGCTCATCTGCTGTTCCTGATTACTTTGATGAAATGCTGGAACGCATTCGCGATATTAGAGCCAGCGAACGACGAGTTTATCTGAGGGTGAAGGAGATCTTCACTATGGCGGCGGACTATGAGCCATCCAATCAGGAGACTAACCGCTTCTTTCAAATCATACAAAATAAGCTGCATTATGCTTCTACTAAGATGACCGCTGCCGAGCTTATCGCTAGTCGTGTGGATGCTAATAAACCAGATATGGGTCTAACCAGTTATAAAGGTGATGAAGTTCGCAAGACAGACATAACTATTGCCAAAAACTATTTGTACGAAGATGAAATTAAAGAGCTGAATCGCATAGTAAATATGTGGCTTGATTTTGCTGAAGACCAAGCGCTTCGTCGTAAGCAGGTGTTTTTACAAGATTGGGCTGAAAAGCTTGATCAATTTTTAAGCTTCAATGATCGTGAGGTTTTAAGTGGTGCAGGGAGCGTTTCTAAAAAGGCCGCAGATGATAAAGCCAAATTAGAATTTGATCATTTTGCAGAGCAACGACGCCGTTTGAAGGAAGCCGAAGGTAGAAAAGTCAATATAGCAGCACTCAAAGCGATAATTAAAAAAGATAAGTAAACGTTAAAGATAATTCATTAAAAAAGCCCTGCATTTATAATGAAAAACAGGGCTCTAAGCGTCTTTTAGAACAGAATCAATCTATTCAATATTCTGAATCTGTTCTCTCATCTGCTCAATTAACACTTTCAACTCAACACCAGAAGCCGTCACATCTGTACTAATTGACTTAGACGCTAGTGTATTCGCTTCACGGTTGAATTCTTGCATCATGAAATCGAGTTTACGGCCACAAGCGCCGCCTTTTTTCATAATGTTGTTGGCTTCTTTGACGTGTGAATCTAGGCGATCGAGCTCTTCGGCTACGTCTGATTTTTGTGCCAGTAAGATAAGTTCTTGTTCTACGCGTGAGCTGTCTAGTTCGATCTTAGCTTCTTCAAATTTATTCAGTAGGCGATCGCGTTGCCATTGTAGGATCTCTGGCATGCGAGCGCGTACTTTGGCGGCTTCTGCGGTGATCGCTTCTAGACGTTGGTCGATCAGTGCTTTCATATTGGCACCTTCACGGCCACGCGCTTCGATGAAATCAGTCATCGCATCTTCAAATGCTTCAAGTAATTCTTTTTGAATCGCATCCATATCTTGCTCTGGTGCTTCCATTACACCCGGCCAGTTCATCACTTGGAATGGGTTAATGCGAGAGTCTTCACCAGTTAGAGACATGATTTGGTTTGCCGCTTGAATCACTTGCTTAGCAAGATCTTCATTAATATTAAGAGCACTTTGCGCTTTGGTATTGGCTTCAAAACGTAGGTGACATTCTACTTTACCGCGGGCTAAACGCTTACGAAAACGCTCACGTAAGATTGGCTCTAAACCACGAAATTGTTCTGGTAGACGGAAGTAAGTTTCTAAGTAGCGTTGGTTTACACTGCGGATTTCCCACACTGCGTTGCCCCAATCAGATTTGATTTCTTTACGGGCATAGGCGGTCATGCTGTAGATCATTGGAGATTACCTAATCTAAATTGTGTGATGATTTTTCTGTGGTGAATATTATCACAGTCTAGGACAAGGTGGTTTGTTTAATCCAAGCGGTTCTATTAATCGTCGTTAAGATCGCTTTTTGACGACAAGATCGTTATAATCTCGCCCAATTCTATCGCTAATCAGGTATTTCTTTATGTCTTCAACTTTACGCCCAAACTCACGCGCAGCTGATCAAGTTCGTCCGATTAAAATGACTCGTAACTATACGGCTTATGCTGAAGGTTCAGTATTGGTTGAGTTTGGTAACACCAAAGTATTGTGTAATGCCAGTGTTGAAGAAAAAGTACCAGGTTGGTTAAAAGGTCGTGGTAAAGGTTGGGTAACTGCTGAATACGGTATGTTGCCACGTGCAACCCATACTCGTAACCGTCGTGAAGCGGCAAGCGGTAAACAAGGCGGTCGTACTATGGAAATCCAACGTTTAATCGCGCGTAGTTTACGTGCGGTTGTCGATTTGGATGTACTAGGCGAAATGATGATCACGGTTGATTGTGACGTGATCCAAGCCGATGGCGGTACGCGTACTGCTTCTATCTCGGGTGCAAGTGTGGCACTGGCAGATGCAATCCAATCATTAATGGCTTCAGGTAAATTGAAGAAGAACCCGATGAAAGGCCATGTAGCCGCGGTTTCAGTTGGCATTTTAGGTGAGCACGCCTTATGTGATTTAGAGTATGTGGAAGATTCTGCTGCCGATACTGATATGAATGTGGTGATGACCGAAGAAGGTAAGATGATTGAAGTTCAAGGCACAGCAGAGGGCGAAGCGTTCTCCCGCCAAGAATTGAATCAGTTATTAGATTTAGCCGAGAAAGGCATTAACGATATTATCGCAGTCCAGAAAGCCACTCTGGCGGAATAAATAATAATACGTGACTCGGAAAAAACGTAACTCGTTTCTCGGAAAAGCTCATCGTTTAATGGGTATCTTCTTTTTCGAGTAACGAGAAGCAAAGCGCTCTAGCTACGATGTTCCGAAATCAAAAAACTATATCACCAACACGATAGTCGAGATATTTTATGAAAGCATATCAACGTGAATTTATTGAGTTTGCCCTTGAGAAACAAGTTCTTAAATTTGGCGAATTCACATTAAAGTCTGGCCGTACTAGTCCGTATTTCTTTAATGCGGGTTTGTTTAATACCGGACGTGATCTTGCACGCCTAGGTCGTTTTTATGCCGCAGCTTTGGCTGATTCTGGTATTGAGTTTGATGTGCTATTTGGCCCTGCGTACAAAGGGATTCCAATTGCAACGACTACAGCGGTTGCGCTTGCTGATCATCACGATATTGATACGCCATATTGCTTTAACCGTAAAGAAGCGAAAGATCATGGTGAAGGCGGTAATTTAGTGGGTAATCCATTAGAAGGTCGTATTATGCTGGTGGACGATGTGATCACAGCCGGTACCGCGATTCGTGAATCAATGGAAATCATTAAAGCTAATGGTGCTGATTTGGCTGGTGTTTTAGTGGCGATTGATCGTCAAGAAAAAGGCAAAGGTGAATTATCTGCGATTCAAGAAGTCGAGCGTGACTTTGGCTGCGCAGTGATTTCGATTATCAGCCTAGGTGATCTAGTGACTTACCTTGAAGAGCAAGGTAATAACGAAGCGCAACTTGAATCGGTAAAAGCTTACCGCGCACAATACGGTATCTAATTTGTCTTGATATCGACAAACCGCATTTCAATGAACCCAGAGTGAGAGATTACTCTGGGTTTATTTTTATTTACAGTGTGTAATTATATTTTTACACCATAATAAAAGTCCGTTTTGAGTCAATATTGTCGAATGTTTAATCGATATTTTGAACTATCACCTCGATTTACTTCTGATAAGTGGTAATGTGTCAGCTTATTCTTCCAATAAATAAAAGAAAAAGCAGATGAGCAGTTCAAAGATTCTAGGCAGTACTTTGATTATTGCTGGCACCACGATTGGCGCTGGCATGTTGGCATTACCTATTGCTTCCGCAGGGTTAGGTTTCAGCACTTCTTTAATCATCATGATTGGTATGTGGGCGCTGATGGCCTATACCGCATTGCTGATGTTAGAGCTACATCAACATGCTGATTACGATGCCACCCTACACACTTTAGCTAAACAGTTTTTGGGTGACAAAGGTAAATGGATCGCGACGTTTGCCATGCTGTTTCTTTTCTATGCGCTATGTGCCGCCTACATCGCTGGTGGTGGTGGTCAGTTTAATGAGAAATTACATAACTGGTTTGCCATTGATGTTTCCAATGGTATCGGTACGCTGATTTTCACTATTATCATTGCAGCGATTGTGACGTTTGGTACTCAGTCAGTAGATCGAGTAAACCGCGTACTATTCACCTGTAAATTGATTGCGATGGCGGTCATGCTGTTCTTCTTAACGCCGAATATTCAATCGGTTCATCTACTTAATATGCCATTAGAAAAAGGCTTGATTGTTGCTGCATTGCCAGTGATTTTCACTTCTTTTGGTTTCCACGGTAGTATTCCGGCGGTAGTGCGTTATTTGAATCTTGATATGAAAGCCTTGAAGAAGGTCATGGTTTTCGGCTCGTTACTGCCGTTAGTAGTTTACATCTTATGGCAATTGGCCACGCTCGGTGTGGTTGATCAAGCAACTTTATCTCAAGCGGGTGATGTGACAGCCTTAGTCGGTACTTTATCGCAAGTGATTCATAGCTCAGCCATTTCGCAAGTGGTCTCCGTATTTGCCGACTTAGCATTAATCACTTCTTTCTTAGGTGTGAGTTTAGGATTATTTGAGTTCTTAGGTGACAGCTTAAATAAAAACCAAAGCAAAGGCGGCCGTGTTGGTATCGCGTTAGTGACTTTTGTTCCACCACTGTGTTTTGCGTTATTTTACCCGCAAGGTTTTATCATGGCTCTAGGCTATGCAGCGATTGCCTTAGCGGTTTTAGCCATCTTACTACCGGTTGCTATGGTGATGCGTTCTCGCGCACTCAACCAAGATAAGCAGGACTTCACCGTCTCTGGTGGTACACCAGCATTGATGGTAACGCTAGCGGCAGGTGTGGTGATTATTGTCGTGCAGGTGATGATTAGTCTTGGAGTGTTGCCGGCGATAGGGTAGCTTCGATACTCGTGTCTAGGGCGCTGCGCTTCTCGAAGCTAGGAACAGCAAAATTTCGGCTCTCGGCTCTTATCTTTTCCGAGCCACAAGCAGCGTAGCGCTCGAATAACGAAACTCGAATACTAAAAAAGCCACTGAACTTACCATTCAGTGGCTTTTAATTTTTTTACTCTACTAAACGCGATGTTGAATCTTAACGTGTTCCGTAGACTACGATAGTTTTACCGTGAGCAGAAATTAGGTTTTGCTCTTCTAGCATCTTCAAGATACGACCAACGGTTTCACGTGAACAGCCAACAATCTGACCGATCTCTTGACGAGTGATCTTGATTTGCATGCCGTCTGGGTGCGTCATTGCATCTGGTTGTTTTGCTAGGTTTAGTAGCGTTTGAGCGATACGACCAGTTACGTCTAGGAATGCTAAGTCACCAACTTTTTGGCTAGTGATTTGCAGACGTTTTGCCATTTGGGCAGAAAGGCGCATCAAAATATCTGGGTTAACTTGGATAAGTTGACGGAATTTCTTGAATGAGATTTCTGCAACTTCACAAGGAGATTTTGCACGAACCCAAGCGGTACGTTCTTGGTCTTCTTCAAAAAGACCTAATTCACCAATGAAGTCACCTTGGTTCAAGTAAGACAAGATCATCTCTTTGCCTTCTTCATCCTTGATTAATACTGCCACAGACCCTTTAACAATGTAATACAGAGTTTCGGCTTTCTCACCAGCGTGAATCAAAGTACTTTTTGAAGGGTACTTATGGATATGACAGTGAGATAGAAACCACTCTAATGTTGGATCTGTTTGAGGTTTACCTAGAACCATAATTTGTTACTTCCTCTACAAGGCTTGCTCAGTTTTGAGTCATTCATCCTGAGACCGGCTAAACTGGTCAAATAGAATAGGTGTTAATTGTTATTGCTGCAAGTTGTGTTGCAGTTGTGCATTTATACTACCCCTTTCTAGACCGGATTTCTTGACTTTGATCTGCTAACTATGGGGTTTTTCACTATTAAATTGTGTTCAAGGTCACAGACTAGGCACTAAGTGTGTTCTGAGTAACACTTTAGGCGATTTTGCCTGTTTCGATTAGCTGATGGAGTAGTGGTTGAATGATCAATTCCATCGCAAAACTCATCTTGCCACCAGGCACTACAAGGGTGTTATGACGCGACATGAATGAGCCTTCAATCATTGACAGCAGATATGGAAAGTCGACGTTTTTAATCCCACGCAAGCGAATCACCACAAAACTTTCATCCAAACTTGGTATGCCTTTGGCATTAAGTGGATTTGAAGTATCGACGGTAGGGACGCGCTGGAAGTTGATGTGAGTACGAGAAAATTGCGGCGTGATGTAATTTAAGTAGTCATCCATTGAGCGAACAATCGAATCCATCACCGCTTCTCGTGAGTGGCCACGGTCGCGAGTATCTCGGACGAACTTTTGAATCCATTCAAGGTTTACAATCGGCACCATGCCAATCAAAAAATCGACATGTTTGGAGACATTGACATCACCATCGACCACACCACCATGTAAGCCTTCATAAAACAATACATCAGTATTCTCTGGTAGCTCTTGCCATGGGGTGAAGGTGCCGGGCATTTGATTGTAAGGTACGGCTTCATCAAAACTATGCAAATAACGACGAACTTGGCCGCTGCCATTTTTACCGTATTGATTAAAGAATTCAGACAAAGCGGGGAAGTCATTGGCTTCTGGGCCAAAGTAACTGATGTGTTTACCTTGCTCTTTGGCTTTGCGGATCGCAACGTCCATTTCGGGGCGAGTGTAGCGATGGAAGCTATCGCCTTCTACCCAAGACGCTTTAATGTCCATCATATTGAACATTTTTCGGAAGGTTTCTGAAGTGGTGGTAGTACCCGCACCTGAAGAACCCGTTACCGCAATAATGGGATGTTTTGCCGACATGATAATCCTTTCTTTCGACTTATATTTTGAATGACAGTGTAGAGGAATGACTGGCAAGAATAAATAGGGGGCGTATTGAGCCTAATTCAATTCATTGATCGGTTTGATATCAACGCTTTCATGCAGCTCTGAAAAAACAATAGCCACACTGCCAGATTTTAGTTGTCCTTTGACTTGTTTTATCTTGGTCTCAAGTGAGGTTTCTTGCATACCGTAGTCGGTGCCCTCACGTAAGATAAACTCTTTTATGAGGTTCTCTAAGGTGTCGGGATCGATGTCTTGCCATGGAATGATCATTGATGTGGCCTTTAATTATTTGAATGCTAAAAACGTTGACGATAGCCAAGGGTCAGTGAGAAGTCAGCGGAATTATCGCTGTTGATGACATTTTCAGTAAAGGAGAACTCAACCGCTGCAAACCCTAAGTTATAACGATAACCGATAATCGGTTCAAAGCTAACCATGCTCAATTCATTCTCATCGTTATGAGTCGCGCCTTGTTGCATTCTAAATTCCGCTAAAATGGAATGTCGTTCATTGAATAGGTATTGATAGCTGATGCTACCATTGGTGGTGAATTCACGTAAGCTAAATAGATCAATACCATCGGTATCATGATGAACAAAGTTGACACTGGTATAAAAACGGTTGGCATCGGTTAAGTAAAACGAGTAGTTCAGTTGAATGGCTTGCTCAAAAGAAGATTGAGCGAAGTCACCATTAAATACCTTGTTGTAGTACAGCGCGCCCCCGAGTGATAGGGCTTGGCGTTTTGTCGAAAATACGGTTTTTTCAACATACAGGTTCAATGCATTATTTAATGTATCGCCCTGAAAGTCTTCCAGAGTACTGCCGTTTTTTTTGTTTTGAATGTAGAAACGGTCATTATCGACATCGTGTCGCCCGTTATCATCTAATCCGAGCGCATCATGAAACCCATTAACCAAACCATCAAGTTTGTTATTGCCGGCAAAGCGATATAAATAGTTAACGTCGACTTTCCAGTCATCGGCAGGGGCGTAGATAAAACCGACATTGACATCATTTTGGTAGTAGTCAGCGATGTAATCGGCTCCGTCAGCCCATACGCTGGATACTGTGCCTTGGCCATACACTTCAATCGTGCCTTTATTCCAACCAAAAGCATCACGGGTTTTCAGTGATAATCCCATCGCTTGAATGGGTGCTTGGGTTAAGGTTAATAGCGGTCCAAAGTCAGTATAATCTTCCGTGGTTGAGCTTGTCGCATGAGCTTGCAGTGCTAATAAACTGGATAGCATTAAGGTGGAATATTTTACCAGAGACATGGTTTTGGATGCCTTTACTTTTCAGTGTTATAAAAAACTTGAGATAACCGTTGAGCGCCAACTTTTTGACAATAGATATGGGTCATTGGTTGGCCTGTTCTTGGGGTTAAATCAAGCAGGTTAATACAATGCACCAAATCAGCTTGTTGCTGACGTTCTAATTGTAATTCAAATTGTAGCGATTCACGGTAAAGCGTATCCGGTAAATGAGGTTTCACTTTTCGTCGGTAGTCACGAAATTGTTGTAATAAGAGTTCGGTTCGCTCAATCGCACTATCTAATTGTAGCCACTGTTCTTCAGTTAGGCTTAACTCGTGTTCATCAAGCCATTTTAATAACAAGACTAGGTTGACCTTACCTTTATACCTATTTTGTAGCACTAGACAGGCTTCTTTAATTTCTCGCACACCATAATGCTGCAAACTAAATTGCCATAAGCGTTCGAAGGTTAAAGGTAAAGGTCTATATTGGCTCATTATTGATTAAGCGCTTCCAGTTCTTCTTGTAGTGCCATCCATTCCATTTCAACCTCTTCTAATTGAGATTTACTATTGGCTTGTAGCGTTAATACTTGGGTAAGTTTAGCCTTGTTTTCATCTTGGTAGAGTGACACATCGCCAAGTTGTTGTTCGGCATCGGCTAATTGCTCGCCTAGTTTGTCCATTTTCGTTTCGAGTTGTGTCAGCTTTTTGCGAATTGGTGCAGTTTGTTTGCGTAATTCAGCTTCTAGGCGTTTTTGTTCTTTACGTGCCGCGGCGCTATTTTGACTAGGCTCTGAGCTTGTCTCTGGCTGTGCATCTTTCTTATCTTGTTTTTGTTGCTCGGTCAGCCATTTGTAGTAATCCGCTAAGTCACCATCAAAAGGCACGACCTGTTTGGCATCGACAAGGTATAAATCGTCGGTGGTGGCACGCAGTAAGTAACGGTCGTGACTGACAATCACCATTGCCCCTTCAAAGGTTTGCAACGCCATAGTTAATGCTTGACGCATATCCAGATCAAGGTGGTTAGTCGGTTCATCGAGTAATAGTAAGTTCGGCTTTTGCCACACTACTAAGGCTAGAACGAGGCGAGCTTTTTCGCCACCAGAGAACGGTGCGACTTTATCGAGAGCTTTCTCGCCGACAAATCCAAAGCTACCTAGGTAGTCTCGTAATTGTTGTTCAGTATGATTCGGTGCAATTTGCATCATGTGTTGCAAAGGCGTTTCTTCAGGATGCAGAGTTTCTAATTGATGCTGAGCGAAGTAGCCGATTTTCACTCCTTGCGAGTAGGTTAAATCTCCGCTTTGTGGGGTGAGCTCGCCAGACAGCAATTTAATTAAGGTTGATTTACCTGCACCATTGCGACCTAGTAAGCCGATACGACTACCCGGGACGAGGTTTAAGCGAATGTGTTCTAGAATTAAGTTATCGCCGTAGCCTGCAGAGACTTGGTCCATCATCATGATTGGATTGGGCAGTGCGGCAGGCTCTCTAAATTCAAAGCTAAATGGGTTATCAAATTGCGCCGGCAAGACTTTCTCCATTTTCTCTAAGGCTTTAATTCGGCTTTGTGCCTGACGCGCTTTAGATGCTTTGTAACGGAAGCGGTCAATATAGCTTTGCATGTGCGACATTTGCTTTTGCTGCTTGGTATACATGGCTTGTTGCTGCATTAACTTTTGTGCACGCTGGGTTTCAAATGACGAGTAGTTGCCGGTGTATTCGTTGAGCAACTGGTTTTCCACATGAATGATGCGTCCTACGATAGGGTCGAGGAAATCACGGTCATGCGAGATTAAGATTAAGGTGCCAGGGTAGTTCTGTAGCCATTTTTCAAGCCAAAGTACTGCATCGAGATCTAAGTGGTTGGTTGGTTCATCGAGTAGTAATAAATCGGAACGACACAATAGAGCTTGAGCAAGGTTTAAACGCATACGCCAACCACCAGAGAACTGGGTGAGGTTCCATTGCATTTGATCTTGGCTAAAGCCTAAACCGTTTAATAATTCTGCGGCGCGGGATTTAATAGTGTAGCCACCAACGGTTTCTAACTTGCCGTGTAATTCCGCCACAAGGGTGCCATTGTCGGCTTGTTCTGCCGCGGCGAGATCTTGCTCTAATTGACGATATTCACGGTCGCCATCAATCACATACTCTAAAGCGGCGCGTTCTAGTGCTGGTGTTTCTTGAGCAACCCAAGCTAGTTCCCAATGGGCTGGCATTTGAAAGTTACCCGCATCAATTGATAATTCATTTTTCAGTAAGGCGAATAGCGTGGATTTACCACAACCATTTTTACCGACTAGGCCAACTTTATCGCCCGGGTGAATGGTCGCTGAAGCTTGTTCTAAAAGTGGTTTACCACCACGCAGCAATTGAATATCTGAAAATGTAATCATAGGAGTCTTATTTTAGGCATGAAAATGAGAAAATGCAGCGGCTTGAATATTAGGCGTTTCAAGGATAAATGTCGATTATTATACGATTTACGATATGATGATTAACAATCTTTGTCACAAAGACCTTAGGTGGTGAAAAGTGACAAAAGCGTGCACCTTTTGGTGTTAATAAAGGAATGTCAGGGGGCAAGGATGTCAGACATAAGCCAACATACTACTACATCCATCAACGATGACGAGCAAAGCATACAACAACCTCGCGTGCTGGTCATTTATGCGCATCCCGATCCTGATAATTCGATCGCCAACCAAGTTTTACTCAAAGCTGCGCAAGGGCTACCTCATGTGACGGTACACGATCTGTATGCCCATTATCCCGACTTTTTTATTGATGTTGCCGCAGAGCACAGATTGTTACTTGAACATGATGTGATTGTCTTTCAGCACCCCTTGTTTATGTATTCTTGCCCAGCTTTGATGAAAGAGTGGATGGATACGGTACTCGGCAAAGGCTTCGCATTCGGAAAAGGTCGCGCACTTAAAGATAAACACTGGCGGAGTGTGGTGACGACGGGTGGCTCTAAAGAAGCTTTCTCGGCTCATGGTTATAACCAATATCCTTTGGAACAAATTTTGCAGCCTTTTGAGTTGACCGCCAAGCTATGTCAAATGCATTGGCTTGAGCCTTTGGTTTTATATTGGGCAAGGAATGTTGAGCAAGCGGTACGCATTGAGCATGCACAGGCTTACCGCTCTTGGTTATTGCACCCACTTGAAAGTAGTAAATAGTACAGGGAAGAATTATGGCATCGACAATTGATTTTTTAGAAAGTGGCGTAGTGTTTCTAGCCGCTGCTGTGGTTGCTGTCCCTTTAGCGCAACGTTTAGGTTTAGGCTCAGTATTAGGCTATTTGCTGGCGGGTATTGTGATTGGCCCATGGGGGCTTGGCCTGATTAGCGACGTGGATAGCGTGATGCACTTTTCCGAACTCGGAGTGGTGTTATTGCTGTTTTTGATTGGTCTTGAGCTAAACCCCAAAAAACTCTGGCAAATGCGCATGCCGATTCTAGGTTTAGGTGGCGCGCAGGTGGTAGTGACAACCCTAGTGATTTCGATGATCGCCAATGCTTTTGGTGTGAGTTGGCAAAATAGCTTAGTGATCGGCATGGGGTTAGCGCTTTCTTCGACCGCAATCGCATTACGGGTTATTGAAGAACAAGGGTTAGCAGGAACGGAAACCGGGCAGTCTGGTTTTTCAGTGTTGCTTTTCCAAGATATTGCGGTCATTCCAATGCTGGCGGTATTACCATTATTAGCCGGTAATGTCGGCGGCGACTGGTTAGATGCGGTTTGGATGATTGGTGGGGTAGTCGGCTTATTAGTCGGTGGTCACTATCTATTACGACCAATTTTCCGCTATGTGGTGATGAGCCGAGTTCGCGAGTTATTTACGGTAGCAGCCTTGCTATTGGTGATTGGTATTTCGGTGATCATGCAGCAGCTTGGTTTATCTATGGCATTAGGCACATTCTTGGCCGGCGTGTTATTGGCAGAAAGTGAATATCGCCATGAATTAGAAAGTGCCATTGAACCATTTAAAGGGCTGTTGCTTGGCTTGTTCTTTATGTCGGTGGGCATGGCGGTTAACCTTGAACTGCTAACGCTTTATCCGATTAAAATTCTGGCCGCAGTAGTGGCATTGGTATCGATTAAAGGTTTTATTCTTTATCTACTCGCTCGTCTTATGGGCACTCGGGCAAAAGCACGTAGTCGTATGGCGGCAATTTTAAGCCAGGGCGGTGAGTTTGCTTTCGTCTTATTTACCGCTGCAAAAGGTCACGGCTTGCTCGGAGTGGAGATGAGCTCGTTTCTGCTAGTAGTAGTGAGCTTATCTATGATGACCACACCTTTGATATTACTTGCTCAGCAAAAATGGTTTGACCGCACCATTAACGTTAGCGATAACATGCAATCGGATGTGGTAGATGAAGAGCCGAAAGTCATCATTGCTGGCTTCGGGCGTTTTGGCCAAGTGGTAGGGCGTTTATTGTATGCCAATAAGATCCGTATCACGGTATTAGAAAGTGATGCCAGCCAAATTCAACTTTTACGTAAATTTGGCTACAAAGTGTATTACGGTGACGCCACTCAGCTTGATTTGTTGCGAGCCGCTGGCGCTGAAAAAGCCAAAGCCATCGCCATTTGTACCGATTCGCCGGATGAAGTATTAAAGATCGCGGAGTTGTGTAAACAGCATTTTCCGCATTTAAAAATTCTTGCGCGTGCACGTAGTCGGGTTGAGGCTTACCAATTGATGAATATTGGTGTGACATTATTTTCGCGCGAAACTTTCTTAGGCGCTCTTGATTTAGGACGACAAGTGTTAACTCAATTGGGCATGCACCCTTATCAAGCCAAGCGTGCAGAAGCGCATTTTAGAAAACTCGATACCACGATGCTAAAAGAGTTATTGCCTTTGCATATGGAAGATAAAGATATGGGTATTCGAGCTAAAGAAGCGCGCAAAGAGCTAGAAGAGATTTTTGACCGAGAGATGGAAAGCGATCGTCAGACTCAACAGCACTGGGACTAGCTCAACTCAAGTTATCAAATAGGATAGGTATGAAAACCAAGAAGAGATTTATTGCTGGCGCTAACTGCCCAAACTGCAAACAAAGCGATAGTTTACGAGTATGGGAAGAAAACCAAATTGAAGTGGTTGAGTGTGTGGAATGTGATTATGTGGAACAAAAGACACCACAAGCGGTAGAAACCAGTTCGGCTAACACTAGCTCCAATTCACCTAGTACCAGTTTGCCTAGTTCAGAACAATTAATTGGTATTTTTAAGCCAGAATAATGTTTGCTAAGCGCAAGATATTCATCAGGTTTGTAAAATAATCCTGGATTAGCGATTGAAATCTGTCTGGCTTATCCCCATTATCTTGCACATAGAGATTAAGTGCTCACACATTCTCACGCTTAATCTGAATTTGGAGCGAATATGAAAATTGAAAAGAACGTTGTTGTTAGCTTGGCATACCAAGTGAAAGTAGAAGACGGTGTAGTAGTAGACCAATCAACGGTTGAAGCGCCACTAGACTACCTACACGGTCACAACAACCTAATTACAGGTCTAGAAAAAGAGCTAGAAGGTAAAGTTGCTGGTGATAAATTCTCTACAACTATTGCTCCAGAAGACGCTTACGGTGAGCACAACGAAGGTCTAGTTCAACGTGTTCCTGCTAACGTATTCCACGGTGTAGATGAAATCGAAGTGGGCATGCGTTTCCTAGCGGATACCGACCAAGGTCAGATCCCAGTAGAAATCACAGAAGTTGATGGCGATGAAGTTGTGGTTGACGGTAACCACATGCTTGCAGGTCAAACATTAACGTTTGATGTTGAAGTTGTTGCAGTACGTGAAGCAACAGAAGAAGAAGTGGCTCACGGCCATGTACATCAAGCGGGTGGTCATCACCACGATCACGATGGCGACTGCTGTGGCCATGATCATGAAGAGAAAAAAGAAGGTTGTGATGGAAATGGCGGCTGTGGCTGCTCTCACTAATCTTTAAAAAAAACGCCAGCGTCTAACGTTGGCGTTTTTGATTATAGAAAGCAATTTTTTCTAGAAACAAATAAAAACAACAATGTGAATTAGTAATGCGGCGGTGGTGTTTCTTCCGATGCATCGGCCAAGTTTGAAGCATCCAAGTTTTTGACTTTTCCGACGACAAATTTCATTTGATCTTGCATGCGAGTAATCAACAATTGCTGTTGGCTCAAAGCATCGTTAAGTTCATTGATGGTTTGTTCTTGGAAAGCGACCTGACACTCGAGATCATCAATTCGTTGTTTTAATTCGTTTTCAAGATTATCTGAATGCATTTTATTCACTGTTAAGTTATTAAATCGACTGTACCCAAATTATACCTGAAAGATGTCACACTGTAGATCATTGATTGAGCCGTGGTATCGCGTAAATAATGTCACTTAAGTCGTGTTTTATTGAAACACAAAGTAATAAGCGGATTATTTTTATGGGTTAAGGCGGAACTTTGCTAAAAAAATACGGTCAGTTAACAATAGCTTAAATTAAGCACGTGATAGTGTTAATGTAGATCAATCGCACCTAGAGTGACTAGATATAGAACTCGAACGTTCTAACACATTGATAGAATAAATTTTTATACATCATAACGATGGTTTTCCATCATGCTGGAGAAGTTAATGAAACCGATTTTTAAAGTATCGTTGCTTGCAGCCACTGTTCTACTTGCAGTAGGTTGTCAGAAAGAAGAATCAAAAGATGCACAAACAACAGCAAAAGCTGAGCAGACACAATCTGCAGCTGCATCAACACTGTATAAAACTGATGATGAGAAAGCGGCATACGCAATCGGTGTTTCTTTTGCTAACTACCTAAATACTAGCATTGAGAAACCAGCAGAAATCGGTATCAACCTAGATAAAGATATCGTCTTAAAAGGTATCGAAGACGTATTTGCTCAAAAAGCAGGTATGACAGAAGAAGAAACGCATCAAGCACTACAAGCGCTAGATAAACGTGTTTCTGAAAAGATGCAAGCGCAAGCCGCTGAGAAATCTGCTGCAGCTAAAAAAGCGGGTGATGATTTCCGTGCAGAGTTCGCGAAAGAAGATGGCGTGAAGAAAACTGAATCAGGCATTCTTTACAAAGTTGAAAAAGAAGGCGAAGGCATTTCACCAAAAGCAACTGATACTGTAGTAGTGAACTACGAAGGTACTTTGGTTGACGGCACTAAGTTTGACAGCTCATACGATCGTAAAGAGCCTGCAACTTTCCCTCTTAACCGTGTTATCCCAGGTTGGACTGAATCAGTACAGCTAATGAAAGTGGGTTCTAAATATAAAGTTGTGATCCCGCCAGAGCTTGCTTACGGTGAGCAAGACACACCAACCATTCCTGCTAACTCAACATTAGTGTTTGAAATTGAGTTAATGTCAGTGAAATCAGCGGAAGCACCAGAGGCACCTGCTGCAAATTAATTGAACTAGATAGTTTAATTGAGGCTCATCAATACGATGGGCCTTTTTTTGTTTTGAACGTTTGAAAATACGCCCCATAATTTGTTCTAAATCATCATATTGAAGTTAGAGCCGTGCCTCTTTCAAATTTTCTGATAAACTTACGTTAATTTGTTTAATTGTTCGACAGTTTTAATAACGATTTTCTATCGGAGTAGAGGTGAGTGTGAGTCAGTCTGAAGTGGTACATTCGGAAGCATTGTTAGAAATGGAATCTGTCCATGTTATGCCCTTTACAGAGCACGATAAGATCATTTTGCATTCTTATGAAGCGGTAGTCGATGGTCTTGCTAGCTTGATCGGTAACTATTGTGAAATCGTGTTGCACTCGTTAGAGGACTTGAATACCTCGGCAGTAAAAATTGCTAATGGTGAAAATACCGGTCGTCAAGTCGGGTCTCCGATTACGGATCTAGCGTTAAAAATGCTAAAAGATATCGAAGGTTCGCAGCGTAATTTCTCTCGCTCTTACTTTACCCGTGCCAAAGGCGGTGTATTGATGAAGTCGATCACCATTGCGATCCGTAATGGTGAGCAGCGAGTGATTGGATTACTGTGTATCAATATCAATTTAGATGCGCCATTTTCTCAAGTGTTACACGCCTTTATGCCTACCGCAGAAGCTGAAGAAGCGGCTTCATCGGTTAACTTTGCTAGTGATGTTGAAGAGCTGGTGGATCAAACGGTTGAGCGCACTATTGAAGAAATCAATGCTGATAAGTCGGTATCAAACAATACCAAAAACCGCCAAATCGTGATGGATCTTTATGATAAAGGGATCTTCGATATCAAAGATGCGATCAATCGGGTAGCCGATCGTTTAAATATTTCGAAACACACGGTTTATTTATATATTCGCCAGCGCAAAATTGAGGACGGCGAAAAGTGAGTCAAGGTTTATCCTCGCCAGAAAAAGTGCTGACTTATAGTTTGTTAGTGAATGGCTCGGTCTATGGTAGTCAATCTGCGCTTAATGCTTATCAGTTTGCTTGCGCTTTGATTGAAAGAGGGCACCAGTTAGTCAGTGTGTTTTTCTATCAAGATGGGGTTCATAATGCTTCTAGCTTGGTTGTGCCTGCGAATGATGAATTTGATCTAGTCAAAGCTTGGCAGCAATTGAGTGAACAGCATGAGGTGCGTTTGGAGTCTTGTGTTGCAGCTTCATTGCGCCGCGGCATTCTAGATAGTAATGAAGCCGAAACGCATGAGCGAGATAGCAGTAATGTGGCTCAAGGTTTTGAATTGGCTGGACTAGGTGGGCTTGCTGAAGCCATGTTAGTACAAGATAGGGTGGTACAGTTTTAATGCGCTTAGGTTTTGTATTTCGCTCTCACCCTCATACGAGCGCAAAAGGCAGAGAAGGGCTGGATGCATTGTTAGCCGCTTCGGCTTACTGTGAAGATATTGATGTGTTTTTTATCGGCGCAGGGGTGACGCAGTTGCTTCCAGCGCAACAGCCGGAAAGCATTTTGTCTAGAGATCATATTTCAGCTTTTAAATTGTTGGATTTATACGAGATTGATAACATTTATACCTGCCAATCATCATTAAATGACTACCACATAAACTCAGACGACTTGCTGATTGAAAATAGCGCATTAAGCCAAGCTGAAATGGTAGAAAAACTCCAACAGTGCCAAAAGGTCCTGACATTTTAATAGGGCAAATAGACATGCTACATATTATAAAGAGCCAATCAGGACTGACAGATGCGATCAATTTGATCCAACCTGATGATGCTGTATTAATCGTTGAAGATGCTGTTTATGCTCTTTTTCGCCAATCAAGTCCATTAATTGGATTGAAAGATCAAAAAGATCGTTGCTGGGTGTTACAAGAGGATCTTGCGGCGCGTGGTTTGGTTGATTCAGCAAGTGTTTATGCTCAGTTAACTGATTTTAAAGGCTTTGTTTATCTTACCGAACAGCACACTCAATCAATAACTTGGGATTAATCTCAGTATTATTGACACTTTTCTTATTGCCAGAGAAAAAAACTCGGCAGCACGATTGTATATTTCTTGACACATCCCCCCTTGATGAATAAAATTTCGCGTCCTTATTTCTCGCTACATGCAAATGTTGCTTGGAATTAGGATTAGATTTTTCACAAGCTTATTTTCGTAAATCAGGAGCTATTTAATGGCAACTATTAACCAGTTGGTACGCAAGCCACGTGCAAAGCAAGTTGTTAAAAGCAACGTGCCTGCGCTAGAAGCGTGTCCACAAAAACGTGGTGTATGTACTCGCGTATATACTACTACTCCTAAGAAACCGAACTCAGCATTACGTAAAGTATGTCGTGTTCGTTTAACTAACGGCTTTGAAGTTACTTCATACATCGGCGGTGAAGGTCACAACCTTCAAGAGCACAGCGTTGTTCTAATCCGTGGTGGTCGTGTTAAAGATTTACCAGGTGTGCGTTACCACACCGTTCGCGGCGCTCTTGACTGTGCTGGCGTAAACGACCGTAAACAAGGTCGTTCTAAGTATGGTGTTAAACGTCCTAAGTCTTAATAGCTTTCTGTTTTAACAGAAAAGCGTTAAGTAAGGCCAAACACTAAAATTATATAATTTTGATGAAACTGAAAAGTTTTGGATAACCTGAAGAAGACAACGGAGAAACATCCATGCCACGTCGTCGCGTAATAGGCCAGCGTAAGATCCTTCCAGATCCTAAATTCAAATCTGAATTGCTGGCGAAATTTGTAAACATCCTTATGGTTGATGGTAAGAAATCAACTGCTGAAAAAATTGTTTACACTGCACTAGATACTATGGCTGAGAAATCTGGTAAAGATCACTTAGCTGTATTTGAAGAAGCTCTTGAAAATGTTCGTCCAGCGGTAGAAGTTAAATCTCGCCGTGTGGGTGGTTCAACTTACCAAGTACCTGTAGAAGTTCGTCCGGTTCGCCGTAACGCTCTTGCTATGCGTTGGTTGGTTGAAGCTGCGCGTAAGCGTGGTGAAAAATCTATGGCACAACGTCTTGCAGCTGAAATGCTAGACGCGTCAGAAAACAAAGGTACTGCTGTTAAGAAACGTGAAGACGTTCACCGTATGGCAGACGCGAACAAAGCGTTCGCACATTACCGCTGGTAATGTCTTTATAGTACTGCAAGGTTCCTTGCAGTACTTCTTTAGTTCCTATGCTTATGCTAGGAACTATTGTTATATCTAGAGCAAGAAAATATTAGTAAAGCAACGCTTTAACCGATATCTAAACTAGATATAGCAATAGTCCCTAAGTCTCTAATAAGAGGATTCACCGTGGCTCGTAAAACTCCTATTGAGCGCTACCGTAATATCGGTATCTGTGCGCATGTTGATGCAGGAAAAACAACCACAACTGAGCGTATTCTGTTCTACACAGGCCTTTCTCATAAAATTGGCGAAGTTCACGATGGTGCAGCAACCATGGACTGGATGGAGCAAGAACAAGAACGCGGCATTACGATCACTTCAGCAGCAACTACGACGTTTTGGCGTGGTATGGAAGCTCAGTTTGCAGATCACCGTATCAATATTATCGACACCCCTGGACACGTTGACTTTACAATTGAAGTGGAACGTTCTCTACGTGTACTTGATGGTGCGGTTGTTGTGTTCTGTGGCTCATCTGGTGTTGAACCCCAGTCAGAGACAGTATGGCGTCAAGCGGACAAATATCACGTACCTCGTTTGGTATTCGTGAATAAAATGGACCGTACAGGCGCAGACTTCTTGCGTGTAGTTGAACAGATCAAAGATCGTCTAGGCGCAACGCCTGTTCCTATTCAATTGAATATTGGTGCTGAAGAAAACTTCAAAGGCGTTGTTGATCTTATTAAGATGAAAGCTCTTAACTGGAATGACGCTGACCAAGGCATGACTTTCACGTACGAAGATATTCCAGCAGATATGCAAGAAATTGCCGAAGAATATCGTACAGAACTTGTTGAAGCGGCAGCAGAAGCAAATGAAGAGCTAATGGATAAGTACCTTGAAGAAGGTGAACTGACAGAAGCTGAAATCAAACAAGGTCTTCGTACTCGTACCCTTAATAATGAAATAGTATTAGCGACTTGCGGTAGTGCATTTAAAAATAAAGGTGTACAAGCTGTTTTAGATGCGGTGGTTGACTTCCTTCCTTCTCCAATCGATGTTCCTGCAATTAAAGGTATCGATGAAGACGAAAATGAAGTAGAGCGCCACGCAGACGACAATGAACCGTTCTCAGCGCTAGCATTTAAGGTTGCAACAGACCCATTTGTTGGTACTTTAACTTTCATCCGTGTTTACTCAGGGATTGTTGAAAGCGGTAAAACGGCTTACAACTCTGTGAAAAAACAACGTGAACGCTTAGGTCGCATTGTTCAAATGCATTCAAATAAGCGTGAAGAAGTGAAAGAAGTACGAGCGGGTGATATTGCAGCCATCATTGGTCTTAAAGATGTGACGACAGGTGAAACACTGTGTGACCAGAACCATAAAATTGTTCTTGAACGCATGGAGTTTCCAGATCCAGTTATTCAGATCGTTGTAGAGCCAAGCTCTCAAGCTGATCAAGATAAGATGACTATCGCTCTCGGTAAACTAGCAGCGGAAGACCCATCATTTCGCGTTGATATGGATGCGGAAACTGGCCAGACTCTGATTTCAGGTATGGGCGAACTACACTTAGATATCATCGTTGATCGTATGAAGCGTGAATTTAACGTGAATTGCAACGTTGGTAATCCACAAGTAGCTTACCGTGAAACAATTCGTGGTACGGCGAAAGCGGAAGGTAAATTTATCCGTGAGTACGGTGGTAAGGGGCAATACGGTCACGTATGGCTGAAACTTGAACCATCAGAACCTGGCGAAGGCTTTGTCTTCGTAGATGAAATTGCCAATGGTATTGTGCCGAAAGAGTTTGTCACTTCAATCGCGAAAGGGGTTGAAGAGCAGATGAATAATGGTGTACTTGCTGGCTATCCTGTTTTGGATGTCAAAGCTACACTATTTGATGGTTCTTACCATGAAACAGATTCAAGTGAGATGGCGTTTACAATCGCCGCCTCGATGGCTTTCAAAACGGGTGCACTTCAAGCGCAACCTGTTTTGCTTGAGCCTATGATGAAAGTTGAAGTAACTACTCCAGAAGACTGGATGGGTGACGTCGTTGGCGATATTAACCGTCGTCGAGGCATCATTGAAGGTATGGACGAGGGGACAGCTGGCCTGAAGATAATTCGTGCACAAGTTCCGTTGTCCGTCATGTTCGGTTACGCAACTGATTTACGTTCTGCGACACAAGGTCGTGCTTCTTACTCCATGGAGTTTAGTGAGTACGCTGAAGTGCCTAACAATGTTGCAAAAGCAATCATTGCAGAACGCGGTTAAGGTTGATTTGGCGATGAGTTTAATCACTGATCGCCTTATTAAACAATGAATCTATTGCGTTGATGAAAATTGACGCATAAAATAGCAAATTCTGGCGCGTTTTGACGCAAACTTTGTCAAAGCGAATCATAACTAGGAAGGAACACGATTGTGTCTAAAGAAAAATTTGAACGTACGAAACCGCACGTAAACGTTGGTACTATCGGCCACGTTGACCACGGTAAAACAACTCTTACTGCTGCTATCTGTACTACACTTGCAAAAGTGTACGGCGGTGTAGCTAAAGACTTCGCATCTATCGATAACGCTCCAGAAGAGCGCGAGCGTGGTATCACAATCGCAACTTCTCACGTTGAGTACGATACTCCAGCACGTCACTACGCACACGTAGACTGCCCAGGACACGCCGATTATGTTAAAAACATGATCACTGGTGCTGCGCAAATGGACGGCGGTATCCTAGTAGTAGCTGCGACTGATGGTCCAATGCCACAAACACGTGAGCACATCCTACTTGGTCGTCAGGTTGGTATCCCTTACATCATCGTATTCATGAACAAATGTGACATGGTTGATGATGAAGAGCTTCTAGAGCTAGTAGAAATGGAAGTTCGTGAACTTCTTTCTGAGTACGACTTCCCAGGTGATGATCTACCAGTAATTCAAGGTTCAGCTCTTGGCGCACTAAACGGCGAGAAAGAGTGGGAAGACAAAATCGTTGAGCTTGCAGAAGCACTAGATTCTTACATTCCTGAGCCAGAGCGTGCAGTAGACCAACCGTTCCTACTACCAATTGAAGACGTATTCTCAATTCAAGGTCGTGGTACTGTTGTAACTGGTCGTATCGAGCGCGGTATCCTACGCGTAGGTGACGAAGTAGAAATCGTTGGTATCAAAGACACTACAGTAACGACATGTACTGGTGTTGAAATGTTCCGTAAACTGCTTGACGAAGGTCGTGCAGGTGAGAACGTTGGTGCACTTCTACGTGGTACTAAGCGTGATGACGTTGAACGTGGTCAAGTATTGGCTGCTAAAGGTTCAATCAACCCACACACAACTTTCGAATCAGAAGTATACGTACTTTCGAAAGATGAAGGTGGTCGTCACACTCCATTCTTCAAAGGTTATCGTCCACAGTTCTACTTCCGTACAACTGACGTAACTGGCGACATTCAACTACCTGAAGGTGTTGAAATGGTAATGCCTGGTGATAACGTACAAATGACAGTTACTCTAATCGCACCAATCGCGATGGACGAAGGTCTACGTTTCGCTATCCGTGAAGGTGGCCGTACAGTTGGTGCTGGTGTTGTAGCGAAAATCATCGCTTAATATCAGACTCAAATCTGTATGAAAAAGGGGGAGCTTCGGCTTCCCTTTTTGTTGCCTACTGTAAAATGAAGAAATAAAATCATCTCGTATCTCGTATCTCGTATCTCGTATCTCGTATCTCGTATCTCGTATCTCGTATTATCTTTTTGCGATTAATTTTCGAACACCACTTGCATCCCATTATGTGATCTGTATAATGCACGGCTCTGGTTTAGCCAGTTGTGAACCAATGAGCAGCGAGGATTCGCGTTAGCACTCTTAATTCTTCAGGAATTATTCGGTGACTAGCCATAATGTATACTCAGCTTATGTTCGCAGTTAATAAAATTAGTCGTCTAGTTATCTAGAAATAGTTAAATAGTTTCTGATGAAATTAACTGACAATGTACCCAATAAGGGCACTACGGTTTCACATAAATCAATCGGCATTCCTGCGAATTTACGCAGTTGAGTGGCGATATTGTTTGTGTAATTAATTAATTGGAGCTCTGTCTCATGCAGAACCAACGTATTCGTATCCGCCTAAAGGCTTTCGATTATCGTCTAATCGATCAGTCCACTGCGGAAATCGTTGAAACAGCAAAGCGCACCGGCGCACAGGTTCGTGGTCCTATTCCACTACCTACTCGTAAAGAGCGTTTCACTGTTCTTGTTTCTCCTCACGTCAACAAAGACGCACGTGACCAGTACGAAATTCGTACTCACAAGCGTTTAATCGACATCGTTGAGCCAACAGATAAAACTGTTGATGCATTGATGCGTTTAGATCTTGCTGCTGGCGTTGATGTTCAAATCAGCCTAGGTTAAGGGAGAAGAAATAATGATTGGTCTAGTCGGTCGTAAAGTGGGTATGACCCGCGTATTTACCGAAGAAGGCGTTTCTATCCCTGTAACAGTTGTTGAGGTTGAAGCTAACCGTGTTTCTCAAGTGCGTACACTTGAAACTGATGGTTATGCAGCAATCCAAGTAACTGCAGGTGCTAAGAAAGCCAACCGTGTATCTAAGCCTGAAGCTGGTCACTTTGCGAAAGCAGGTGTTGAAGCAGGCCGCGGTCTTTGGGAATTCCGTTTAGAAAACGGTGAAGAGTTTGAAGTTGGCGCTGAGCTAAACGTAGAACTTTTCAATGAAATCAAAAAAGTAGACGTTACTGGTACATCTAAAGGTAAGGGCTTCCAAGGCGCTGTTAAGCGTTGGAACTTCCGTACTCAAGATATGACTCACGGTAACTCTTTGTCTCACCGTGCTCCGGGTTCAATTGGCCAATGTCAAACTCCAGGTCGCGTGTTTAAAGGCAAAAAAATGGCTGGTCACATGGGTGCTGAGCGTGTAACGACTCAAAACCTAGAGATCGTACGTGTTGACGCTGAGCGCAATCTGCTTCTTATTAAAGGTGCAGTACCTGGTGCTATCGGTGGCAACGTAATCGTAAAACCAGCTGTTAAAGCATAACGTCTAGGAGTAAGTAATGGAATTGATGGTTAAAGGTGCTGATGCACTAACTGTTTCCGAGACTACTTTCGGACGTGAGTTTAACGAAGCTCTTGTACACCAAGTAGTTGTTGCATATGCAGCAGGTGCTCGTCAAGGTACTCGTGCTCAAAAGACTCGTTCTGAAGTATCTGGTGGCGGCGCTAAACCATGGCGTCAAAAAGGTACTGGCCGTGCGCGTGCTGGTACAATCCGTAGCCCAATCTGGCGTACAGGTGGTGTTACTTTTGCTGCGAAACCACAAAATCACAGCCAAAAAGTAAACAAAAAAATGTACCGTGGTGCTATGAAAAGCATTCTTTCTGAATTAGTTCGTCAAGAGCGTTTAATCGTTGTTGATAACTTCTCAGTTGAAGCGCCAAAAACTAAAGACCTAGTTGCTAAGCTTAAAGATCTTGAGCTAAACGATGTATTAATCGTAACTAGCGAAGTAGACGAGAATCTATTCTTAGCTGCTCGTAACCTATACAAAGTTGATGCACGTGACGTAGCTGGTATTGATCCAGTAAGTCTAATCGCATTTAACAAGGTTCTAATGACTGCTGACGCAGTTAAGCAAGTTGAGGAGATGCTGGCATGATCAGTGAAGAGCGTCTACTAAAAGTTCTACGTGCTCCGCACATCTCTGAAAAAGCGACAATGGCTGCTGAAAAAGCAAACACTATCGTTTTTAAAGTTGCGACTAACGCAACGAAAAAAGAGATCAAAGCAGCTGTAGAAAAGCTATTTGAAGTTGAAGTTAAGTCTGTAAATACCCTAGTACAAAAGGGTAAGACCAAACGTCAAGGTATGCGTGAAGGCCGTCGTTCAGACGTGAAAAAAGCTTACGTTACCTTGAAAGAAGGTCAAGACCTTGACTTCGTTGGCGGTGCTGAGTAACAGGAGTAGTTAAAAATGGCTATTGTTAAGTGTAAGCCGACTTCCCCTGGTCGTCGCCACGTTGTTAAAGTAGTTAATGCTGACCTACATAAAGGTAAGCCTTACGCACCGCTTTTAGAGAAAAACTCTAAAAATGGTGGTCGTAACAATAACGGTCGTATCACAGTACGTCACATCGGTGGTGGTCACAAACATCACTACCGTGTAATTGACTTTAAACGTACTAAAGACGGTATCCCAGCGAAAGTTGAGCGTCTTGAATACGATCCAAACCGTAGTGCAAACATTGCTTTAGTATTGTATGCAGACGGTGAACGTCGTTACATCATTGCCCCTAAAGGCATTCAAGCTGGTGATGCGATCCAATCTGGTGTTGATGCGCCTATCAAAGCAGGTAACACCCTGCCGATGCGTAACATCCCAGTAGGTTCTACAATTCACTGTATTGAACTTAAGCCTGGTAAAGGTGCACAGCTAGCTCGTTCAGCTGGCGCATATGCTCAACTTGTCGCTCGCGACGGTTCATATGTAACTCTACGCTTACGTTCTGGTGAGATGCGTAAAGTATTATCTGAAGGCCGTGCAACTATCGGTGAAGTAGGTAATTCTGAGCACATGCTTCGTGAACTAGGTAAAGCTGGTGCTAACCGCTGGCGCGGTGTTCGTCCAACCGTTCGCGGTGTGGTAATGAACCCAGTAGACCACCCACACGGTGGTGGTGAAGGCCGTACTTCTGGTGGTCGTCACCCAGTTTCTCCTTGGGGTATGCCTACTAAGGGCTTCAAGACTCGTAAGAACAAACGCACTGACAAGTACATTGTACGTCGTCGTAACAAATAATCTATAAAGAGGAATCGCCATGCCACGTTCTCTCAAGAAAGGTCCTTTTATTGACCTACACTTGCTGAAGAAGGTAGAGAAAGCGGTGGAAAGCGGAGACAAAAAGCCTATTAAGACTTGGTCCCGTCGCTCAATGATCATTCCATCAATGATTGGTTTGACCATCGCTGTCCATAATGGTCGTCAACACGTTCCAGTATTCGTAACTGATGAAATGATCGGTCACAAACTGGGCGAATTTGCACCAACTCGTACCTATCGCGGCCATGCTGCAGATAAGAAAGCTAAGAAGAAGTAAGGAGTAAATAATGGAAGCTATTGCTAAACATAACTTTGCTCGCATTTCTCCTCAGAAAGCTCGCTTAGTTGCAGACCAAATCCGTGGTAAATCAGTAGACCAAGCTCTTGAAATTTTAACTTTCAGCAACAAAAAAGCTGCTGAGTTAATCAAGAAAGTACTTGATTCTGCGATTGCAAATGCGGAACACAACGAAGGTGCAGATATCGACGATCTTTCAGTCGCTAAAATCTTCGTAGATGAGGGCCCTATCATGAAGCGTATTATGCCTCGTGCTAAAGGCCGTGCGGATCGTATCTTGAAGCGTTCAAGCCACATCACTGTTGTTGTAGCAGATCGCTAAGAGACTAGGAGAGTAAGCAAATGGGTCAGAAAGTACATCCAAATGGTATTCGTCTTGGCATCGTTAAGCCTTGGAATGCTACATGGTTTGCTAATACCAACGAATTCGCTGACAACCTAGACGGCGACTTCAAGGTACGTCAGTTCTTAACGAAAGAACTGTCTAAAGCGTCTTTATCTCGCATCGTTATCGAGCGTCCTGCGAAGAGCATCCGTGTGACTATTCACACAGCTCGTCCAGGTGTTGTTATCGGTAAGAAAGGCGAAGACGTTGAGAAGCTACGCGCAGCTGTAGCTAAAATTGCAGGTGTACCAGCGCAAATTAACATTGCAGAAGTACGTAAGCCTGAGCTAGACGGTCAATTAGTGGCTGATAGCATCTCGTCTCAGCTAGAACGTCGTGTTATGTTCCGTCGTGCTATGAAGCGCGCAGTACAAAACGCAATGCGTCTAGGTGCTAAGGGTATTAAAGTAGAAGTAAGTGGTCGTCTAGGCGGCGCTGAAATTGCGCGTACTGAATGGTACCGTGAAGGCCGTGTGCCACTACATACCCTACGTGCTGATATTGATTACGCAACTTCTTCGGCTCACACTCAATATGGTGTGATCGGCGTTAAAGTTTGGATCTTCAAGGGTGAAATCCTTGGCGGTATGCCAGACGCTAACGCGGTAGAGCCAAAGGCTGACAAGCCTAAGAAGAAGCCACGTCAAAGCCGTAAGTAAGGAGTCGACTGATGCTACAACCTAAACGTACTAAATTCCGTAAGGTTATGACTGGTCGTAACCGTGGTCTAGCGAAAGGTACTGATGTAAGCTTCGGCGAATTCGGCCTTAAAGCTGTTGGCCGTGGTCGCATTACTGCTCGTCAGATCGAAGCGGCTCGTCGTGCAATGACGCGTCACGTTAAGCGTCAAGGTCAAATCTGGATTCGTATTTTTCCAGACAAACCTATCACTGAAAAACCTCTTGAAGTTCGTCAAGGTAAAGGTAAGGGTAACGTTGAATATTGGGTTGCCCAAATCCAGCCTGGTAAAGTGATGTACGAGATGGGTGGTGTACCTGAAGAGTTGGCACGTGAAGCGTTCCGCCTAGCGGCACGTAAACTGCCTATAAAAACAACTTTTGTAACTAAGCAGGTGATGTGATGAAAGCACAAGACCTACGCGAAAAAAGCGTTGAAGAGCTTAACGCTGAGTTATTGAATTTGCTACGCGAACAGTTCAACTTGCGCATGCAAGCTGCAACTGGTCAGCTACAGCAAACTCATACTCTGAAAGCTGTACGCCGTGATATCGCACGTGTTAAGACTGTTTTGACTAGTAAGGCAGGCGCATAATGAGCGAAACAACTCGTACGACTCAAGGTCGTGTAATTAGCGACAAAATGGACAAGTCTATTGTTGTTGCTATCGAACGTTTTGTTAAACACCCAATCTATGGGAAGTTCATCAAACGTACGACAAAAGTACATGCACACGATGAAAACAACGAATGTGGCCTAGGCGACAAAGTTGAGATTCGTGAGTGTCGTCCACTGTCTAAGAGCAAATCTTGGACATTGGTTAAAGTTCTAGAAAAATCGAAAATTTAATTTTTCCTTATTTTTTAGGCTTTTAAAGCGGCCCCAAAGTTTTTTTTGGGGCCGTTTATTTTTTGACTACCTTTCTTCTGGAAACGGTGGTACAATTCGCAGCCCTTATAAAGAGGCAGCCCGACCCGAGATGGGTCTAGTTTTAATATTTAGCGGAGCACTAACATGATCCAAATGCAAAGTACACTGGACGCAGCGGATAACTCCGGCGCTCGCAGAGTAATGTGTATTAAGGTTCTGGGTGGCTCTCACCGCCGTTATGCACATATCGGAGATATCATCAAAGTTACTGTTAAGGAAGCAATTCCTCGCGGTAAAGTAAAAAAAGGTGATGTTCTGAAAGCGGTAGTGGTGCGCACCCGTAAAGGCGTTCGTCGTCCAGACGGTTCTGTCATTCGCTTCGACCGTAATGCTTGTGTATTGTTGAACGACAATACTGAGCAACCAGTCGGTACACGTATCTTTGGTCCTGTGACTCGTGAGCTTCGTAATGCGAAATTCATGAAAATTGTGTCACTAGCACCTGAAGTTCTGTAAGGAGCGGCAATAAAATGGCAGCTAAAATCCGTCGTAATGACGAAGTAATCGTTCTTGCTGGTAAAGATAAAGGCAAGCGCGGTAAAGTAACTAAGGTTCTCGAAACTGGTAAAGTTTTCGTTGAAGGTATCAACCTTGTTAAAAAACACCAAAAGCCTCAACCGGCTCTAGGTCAACAAGGTGGCATCGTTGAACAAGAAGCAGCTATTGATGCTTCTAACGTTGCAATCTTTAACGCATCTACTGGTAAAGCGGATCGTATCGGTTTCCGTTTGGAAGAAGGCAAGAAAGTGCGCTTCTTCAAATCAAACGGTGAATTAATTAAGTAATTTGGAGTTCTACTATGGCGAAACTGCATGATTACTACAAGTCGTCTGTAGTCGCTGAACTGACCAAAGAGTTCAGCTACACAAGCGTCATGCAAGTCCCTAGGATTGAGAAAATCACCCTAAATATGGGCGTTGGTGAAGCAATCAACGATAAGAAGCTACTTGAGAATGCTGCAAGTGATATGGCGACCATTTCTGGTCAAAAGCCACTTATCACTAAAGCACGCAAATCTGTTGCTGGTTTCAAAATTCGTGAAGGCTACCCAATTGGTTGTAAAGTAACCTTGCGTGGCGAGCGTATGTGGGATTTCTTTGAGCGTTTGATTTCTATCGCTCTTCCACGAGTACGTGATTTCCGTGGTGTTAGCGCTAAGTCTTTTGACGGACGCGGTAACTACAGCATGGGCGTTCGCGAGCAAATCATCTTCCCGGAAATCGACTACGATAAAGTCGATCGTGTACGCGGTCTTGATATTACTATCACGACGTCTGCAAACACTGATGAGGAAGGCCGAGCTCTGCTGGCTGCCTTTAACTTCCCATTCCGCAAATAAGGTGAAGGGTTACTGTTATGGCTAAACAATCAATGAAAGCACGTGAAACTAAACGTGCAAAGCTTGTAGCACAATACGCTGAAAAGCGTGCTGCGCTTAAAGCAACAATCAGTGATGTTAACGCATCTGAAGAAGATCGTTGGAACGCAGTTCTTAAACTGCAAGCTCTTCCACGTGATTCAAGTGCATCGCGTCAGCGCAACCGTTGCAACCAAACTGGTCGTCCACACGGTTACCTACGTAAATTCGGTCTAAGCCGTATCAAAGTTCGTGAAGCTTGCATGAAAGGCGAGATTCCTGGACTTCGTAAGGCTAGCTGGTAATTGCCACTTAATCATTTGGAGTAAATCATATGAGCATGCAAGATCCGATTTCGGATATGCTGACCCGCATTCGTAACGGTCAGGCAGCAAACAAAGTTGCTGTGAAAATGCCTTCTTCAAAGCTTAAAGTTGCAATTGCTACTTTACTAAAAGCTGAAGGCTACATCGCTGACTTCGCTGTTGAAGGCGAAGTAAAACCAGAGCTAGAAGTTACTCTTAAGTACTTCCAAGCAAAACCAGTAATCGAGCAAATCCAACGTGTTTCACGTCCTGGTCTACGCGTCTACAAGAAAAAAGACGAGTTACCATCAGTGATGGGCGGTTTGGGTGTTGCTGTTGTTTCCACTTCCAAGGGTCTGATGTCTGACCGTGCTGCTCGTAAAGCAGGTCTTGGCGGTGAAATCATCTGTTACGTAGCTTAAGGAGTAGAATATGTCTCGTGTTGCTAAAGCACCTGTCGCTATTCCAGCTGGCGTAGAGGTGAAACTGAATGGTCAAGAAGTTACTGTTAAAGGTGCTAAAGGTGAGTTAACTCGCGTTTTACACAATGCAGTAGTGATCGCTCAGGAAGAAAACAACCTGACTTTCGGTCCACGTGAAGGTGTAGTGAATGCTTGGGCTCAAGCAGGTACTGCGCGTGCACTTGTAAACAACATGGTTGTTGGTGTTACTGAAGGCTTTACGAAGAAGCTAGTTCTTAAGGGTGTAGGTTACCGTGCTGCTATTAAAGGCAACTCTGTAGCTCTAACTCTAGGCTTCTCTCATCCTGTAGAGCATGAATTGCCTTCAGGTGTTAAAGCTGAATGTCCAAGCCAAACTGAAATCGTATTAACTGCTTGTGATAAGCAATTAGTCGGTCAAGTTGCTGCTGACATTCGTTCTTACCGTGAGCCTGAGCCTTATAAAGGCAAAGGTGTTCGTTACGCAGATGAAAATGTGCGTACTAAAGAAGCTAAGAAGAAGTAAGGTAACACTATGGATAAGAAAGCATCTCGCATCCGTCGTGCTACACGTGCACGTCGTAAGATTGCTGAGCTAGGTGCAAACCGCCTAGTAGTACACCGTACTCCGCGTCATGTGTACGCTCAGGTTATCGCACCAAACGGCTCTGTGGTTATCGCTTCTGCTTCTACTGTAGAAAAGGCGATCCGTGAGCAAGTTAAGAATACTGGTAACGTTGACGCTGCTAAAGCTGTAGGTAAAGCTATTGCTGAGCGCGCTATCGAAAAAGGCATCTCAGATGTGGCTTTCGATCGTTCTGGTTTCCAATACCACGGTCGAGTGGCGGCACTTGCAGATTCTGCACGTGAAGCTGGTCTGAAATTCTAAGGTAGGGTTGGAAGATGGCTAAACAAGAACAACAAGCTTCAGATTTGAATGAAAAGCTAATCGCTGTTAACCGTGTTTCTAAAACGGTTAAAGGTGGTCGAATCTTTAGCTTTACTGCACTAACTGTAGTTGGTGACGGTAATGGTCGCGTTGGTTTCGGTTACGGCAAAGCTCGTGAAGTACCAGCTGCGATTCAAAAAGCAATGGAAAAAGCGCGTCGTAACATGGTTACTATCGCACTTAACGAAGGCACTCTTCACCACTCGGTGAAAGGTCGCCACACAGGCTCTAAAGTTTACATGCAACCAGCTTCTGAAGGTACAGGTATCATTGCCGGTGGTGCAATGCGTGCAGTACTTGAAGTTGTAGGTGTTCATAACGTACTTGCGAAAGCGTACGGTTCTACGAACCCTATCAACATCGTTCGTGCAACGATCGATGGTTTGAGCGGCATGAAGTCACCAGAAATGGTTGCTGCTAAACGTGGTCTAACTGTTGAATCTATTTCGGAGTAAGAACACATGGCAACTATTAAAGTAACTCAAACTAAAAGCTCAATTGGACGCCTACCAAAGCACAAAGCTACTTTGCGTGGACTAGGCCTTCGTAAAATCAACCACACTGTAGAACTTGAAGATACTCCGTGCGTGCGCGGCATGATCAACAAAGTTCACTACATGGTTAAAGTTGGGGAGTAATCAGAATGCGTTTGAATACTCTATCACCGGCTGCGGGTTCTAAACCTTCTAAGAAGCGTTTAGGTCGTGGTATCGGTTCTGGACTAGGTAAAACTGGTGGCCGCGGTCACAAAGGTCAAAAATCACGTTCTGGCGGCTCTGTTCGTCCAGGTTTTGAAGGTGGTCAAATGCCTTTGAAACAACGTCTACCAAAATTCGGTTTCACTTCTCGTAAGAGCCTAGTGACTGCTGAAGTTCGTCTAGCTGAGCTAGCGAAAGTAACGGCTGACGTTATCGATCTTGACAGCTTGAAAGCTGCTAACGTAATCACTAAGAACATCGAGTTTGTTAAAGTTGTTCTTTCTGGTGAAATCAGCAAGCCAGTAACTGTTAAAGGTCTACGTGTGACTAAAGGTGCTGTAGCTGCTATCGAAGCTGCTGGCGGTAAAATCGAAGCTTAATCTTCGAAGGATAGGTACAGATGGCTAAAAAACCAGGACAAGATTTCAGTACTGCTAAACAGGGTACTGGTGAATTAAAATCGCGTTTATTATTCGTAATCCTCGCGCTTTTGGTATTCCGAGCTGGCTCTTTTGTGCCGATTCCTGGTATTGATGCGGCTGTACTTGCCGATTTGTTCGAACAGCAAAAAGGTACCATCATTGAAATGTTTAACATGTTCTCTGGTGGTGCTCTTTCGCGTGCATCTATATTAGCGTTGGGCATCATGCCGTATATTTCGGCCTCGATTGTTGTCCAATTGCTAACTGTAGTTCATCCAGCGTTAGCGGAACTCAAGAAAGAGGGTGAAGCAGGCCGTCGTAAGATAAGCCGATACACACGCTATGGCACGCTTGTACTAGCAACTTTCCAAGCAATTGGTATTGCAACTGGTCTGCCGAATATGGTCCAAAATCTGGTCGTTATCGATCAAACCATGTTCACAATCATTGCTACCATCAGTTTAGTAACCGGCACCATGTTCTTAATGTGGTTAGGTGAACAAATTACTGAGCGCGGAATTGGTAACGGTATCTCGTTGATTATTTTCACGGGTATTGTTGCTGGGTTGCCAGCTGCAATCGGACATACAATTGAGCAAGCGCGTCAAGGTGAATTGAACGTGCTTCTTCTATTGTTAATCGCTGTGGTTGCGTTCGCTGTTATTTATTTCGTTGTTTTCATGGAACGTGGTCAACGTCGTATTGTCGTTAACTATGCGAAGCGTCAACAAGGTCGTAAAGTGTTTGCAGCACAAAGTACGCATTTACCATTGAAGATAAACATGGCGGGTGTAATCCCTGCTATATTTGCTTCAAGTATTATCCTGTTTCCAGGTACTCTAGCTCAATGGCTTGGCCAGAACGGTGAGAGTAAAACATTTGGTTGGTTAACGGACGTGTCTTTGGCACTAAGCCCAGGTCAACCTTTGTATATAATACTTTATGCGACAGCAATTATTTTCTTCTGTTTCTTTTATACAGCGATGGTGTTTAACCCTCGTGAAACAGCAGATAATTTGAAGAAGTCCGGTGCATTCGTACCCGGCATCCGCCCAGGTGAGCAGACAGCTAGATATATAGATAAAGTAATGACTCGTTTAACACTCGTTGGTGCTTTATATATTACCTTTATTTGTCTAGTCCCACAGTTTATGATGACCGCGTGGAACGTTAAGTTCTATTTCGGTGGTACTTCACTACTTATCGTAGTGGTAGTAATCATGGACTTTATGGCACAGGTACAGACTCATCTGATGTCTCAACAGTATGATTCTGTGTTGAAAAAAGCGAATCTGAAAGGCTATAACCGCTAATAACAGCGAGTATAGTTCAGATTTCATTACGGAGTTTAGCAATGAAAGTTCGTGCTTCCGTTAAAAAAATCTGCCGTAACTGTAAAGTTATCAAGCGCAACGGTGTTGTGCGTGTAATTTGCAGTGAGCCAAAGCATAAACAACGCCAAGGCTAATTAGCAGAAATTTTTACTTGAAATATGAGGGCAGGCCGAGTATATTCCTCGGCCTACCTTTTGCGTGCAAAAGAAGTAGTATGCCGCTGCGTATCCTCGACGGGCTTTGCAGCGGATAATTCTTTATATAAGTACTAGGAGTGAATAGTGGCCCGTATAGCAGGCATTAACATTCCTGATCATAAACACGCTGTTATCGCATTAACTGCGATCTACGGCATCGGTAAAACTCGTTCTCAAGCTATCCTAGCTGAGCTGAGTATTGCTGAAGATGTTAAGATCAGTGAACTAACTGAAGAGCAGATTGATCAACTGCGTGATGGTGTAGCTAAATACACTGTAGAAGGTGATCTACGTCGTGAAGTATCGATGAACATCAAGCGTCTTATGGACCTTGGCTGTTACCGCGGTCTTCGTCATCGTCGCAGTCTACCACTACGTGGACAGCGTACTAAAACCAACGCACGCACTCGTAAGGGTCCGCGCAAGCCGATCAAAAAATAATCGGATAAGGTAGAGAGTACAATGGCAAAACAACCAACACGCACGCGTAAACGCGTTCGCAAGCAAGTAGCAGATGGCGTAGCGCACATCCATGCTTCTTTTAACAACACAATCGTGACCATCACTGACCGTCAAGGTAATGCTCTTTCATGGGCTACTGCAGGTGGTTCAGGTTTCCGTGGTTCTCGTAAATCTACGCCGTTCGCTGCACAGGTTGCTGCTGAACGCGCAGGTGAAATGGCCAAAGAATATGGCCTAAAGAACTTGGAAGTTATGGTTAAGGGCCCTGGTCCTGGTCGTGAGTCTACTATCCGTGCTTTAAACGCATTGGGTTACCGCATCACTAACATCGTTGATGCAACTCCGATCCCTCATAACGGTTGTCGTCCACCTAAGAAACGTCGCGTTTAATTCGTTTCTAGGAATATTGGAGAAAGATCATGGCAAGATATTTGGGCCCTAAGCTGAAGCTTAGTCGTCGTGAAGGTACTGACTTATTCCTTAAGTCAGGTGTCCGCGCGATCGATACCAAGTGTAAAATTGATAACGCACCAGGTGTACACGGCGCTCGTCGCGGTCGTCTATCTGAGTTTGGCGTTCAGCTTCGTGAGAAGCAAAAAGTTCGTCGTATGTACGGCGTTCTAGAAAAACAATTCCGCAACTACTACAAAGAAGCTGCACGCCTTAAAGGCAATACAGGTGCAAACCTGCTTCAACTTCTTGAAGGTCGTTTAGATAATGTTGTTTACCGTATGGGTTTTGGTGCGACTCGCGCTGAATCACGTCAACTAGTTAGCCACAAAGCTATCTTAGTAAACGGCAAAGTAGTTAACGTTCCTTCATTCAAAGTTACGGCTAACGACGTTGTTTCTATCCGTGAGAAAGCTAAACAGCAATCACGTATTAAAGCTGCTCTAGAAGTTGCTGAACAACGCGAAAAACCAACTTGGATTGAAGTAGATGCTAGCAAGATGGAAGGTACTTTCAAACGTATCCCAGAGCGTTCTGATCTATCTGCTGACATCAACGAACACTTGATCGTCGAACTTTACTCTAAGTAAGGTTTAAACAAAAGAGAGGACACAATGCAGGGTTCTGTAACAGAATTTCTTAAGCCACGTCTTGTTGACATCGAACAGATCAGCACGACACATGCAAAAGTAACTCTTGAGCCTTTAGAGCGTGGTTTTGGCCACACTTTAGGTAATGCACTTCGCCGTATTCTTCTATCTTCTATGCCAGGTTGTGCTGTAACAGAAGTTGAGATTGAAGGCGTTCTACACGAGTACAGCACCAAAGAAGGCGTTCAAGAAGATATCCTTGAGATCCTTCTTAACCTGAAAGGTCTTGCTGTGAGCGTTGCCGAAGGCAAAGATGAAGTGTTTATTACACTAAAAAAATCAGGCTCGGGCCCTGTTGTTGCAGGTGACATCATCCATGATGGTGATGTAGAGATCGCTAACCCAGAACACGTTATTTGTCACCTAACGGATGACAAAGCTGAAATCGCTATGCGTATTAAAGTTCAACGTGGTCGTGGTTACGTTCCGTCTTCAGCTCGTATCCATACTGAAGAAGATGAGCGTCCAATCGGTCGTCTACTTGTTGATGCTACATACAGCCCGGTTGATAAAATCGCCTACGCTGTAGAAGCAGCACGTGTAGAACAACGTACTGACTTAGACAAGCTTGTTATCGATATGGAAACAAATGGCACTTTAGAACCTGAGGAAGCTATCCGTCGTGCAGCTACAATTTTAGCTGAGCAATTGGATGCATTCGTAGATCTTCGTGATGTACGTGTTCCAGAAGAGAAAGAAGAGAAGCCGGAGTTCGATCCTATTCTACTGCGTCCTGTAGACGATCTTGAACTAACAGTTCGCTCTGCTAACTGCTTGAAAGCAGAAGCGATTCACTACATCGGTGATCTTGTACAGCGTACTGAGGTTGAGCTTCTTAAAACGCCAAACCTTGGTAAGAAGTCTTTAACAGAGATTAAAGATGTTCTAGCGTCGCGCGGTCTGTCTCTAGGTATGCGCCTAGAAAACTGGCCACCAGCGTCGATTGCTGAAGATTAATTGATATTAGTTAGAAGGATTAGGTCATGCGCCATCGTAAGAGTGGTCGTCAACTCAACCGCAACAGCAGCCATCGTAAAGCGATGTTTAGCAACATGGCTAGCTCTCTAGTTCGTCATGAAGTTATCAAGACAACTTTGCCTAAGGCAAAAGAGCTTCGCCGCGTAGTTGAGCCTTTGATTACACTAGCTAAGACTGACAGCGTTGCTAACCGTCGTCTAGCATTTGCTCGCACTCGTGATAACGAAGTTGTAGCAAAATTATTTAATGAATTAGGTCCACGTTTTGCTGCCCGTCAAGGCGGTTACACTCGTATCCTAAAAGCTGGCTTCCGTACCGGTGATAAAGCGCCAATGGCATACATTGAGCTTGTTGACCGTCCAGAAGCAGCAGCTGAAGAAGCTGCTGAATAAGCAAAAAGTTAAATAAATAAAAAACGCCGAGTATTAATTACTCGGCGTTTTTTTATGTCTAAAATATAAAGTGAACGATTAATACTAAGCGTAATAAGTAACGATCTTATTAGCTTGTTAAAAACTCGCTAACTAGGTTATAAAATTAGCTATTTCCAAAGGCTAGTTAATGAGCTTAACAGTCCATTACTTGCCCCTTCTTCACCTAAATAATCCAGTACGATTGGTACATACTGTTCTACCATCGAGCTATCTAGGCCTAATTTTTCGAAAGCACTCTTTACTGCTGCCATGCTATCTAGTGTGCTACCTGCTGATTTGGCACTGTCTAAAATACCACTCAGGTTAGACGATAATCCTGAAAACTCTTCTCCAGTACTACCAGATAATTCATTTGAAGCAATTGCTAATAGAGCTCCTGCTCCACCGGCAGCTTGCTCGGTAGACACCCCTAATTGATCTTTTAGTGAGTTGACTAATTCGCTGCTACTTTGTGCTTGAGAAGCAAGTTTAGTTACAGCATCGGTGTTTTCTTCTCCTAGTCCAAATAATGCATAGCTTGGTGATGAGATGACAAGGCTGGCGGAGATAAGGGTAAGGGCGAGCTTTTTCATAACTGAATTCCATTTGTATTGATGTAGAATCTAGTTATAACTGTTTTTTATGTATAAAAAAAGCAGCGATCGCTGCTTTTATACTTATTAACAATCTAAAAACACTTGTTATAGGATAGCTAGAAGCTCAACTTCAAATACTAGAGCTGCAAAAGGAGGGATTGCTGCACCTGCGCCACGCTCACCGTAAGCAAGATCTTGTGGGATGTACAGTTTCCATTTTGAACCAACAGGCATAAGCTGTAGTGCTTCAACCCAACCAGCGATAACGCCAGTTACTGGGAATTCTGCAGGTTGACCGCGAGATACAGAGCTATCAAATACAGTACCGTCAGTTAATTGACCGTGGTAGTGTACGCGTACTTGCTTGTCTGATGTTGGGATTTCACCAGTACCTTCAGTGATTACTTCGTATTGAAGACCAGACTCTAGAACCGTTACTTCAGAACGTAGAGCATTGTCTTTTAAGAATACTTCGCCATCTGCCGCAGCTGCTTTAGCCGCTTCAGCGCGTAATGCTTCAGCGCGAGTATGAAGCTCACGAAGTGCATTGTTAATTTCATCAACTTCGATTTCAGGCATGTCACCTGTTAATGATGTTGCGATACCTTTAGCGATAGCGGCAACATTTAGACCTTCTAGGCCACTTCCTGCAAGTTGTTGACCCATTTGAAGACCAATACCGTAACTTGCTTTTTGTTCAATAGTTTCTAATTTAACGTCAGACATGCGAATCTCTTGTTTGCTTAAATGAAGCACTAAGAATATCAGTTCTGATTCATAGATGAAACTTTGTTAGCAATACGAGGTTAACAGTTACAGCTATAGAAAATTTTGTAATATACTGACAAAACGATTAGTTTATTGAATATCCTTGACGCAAATAACATTAGGATGATGCAACGTGAACCAACGTAAAAAAAATAACCAAAGCCGTACACAAGTCATAAAGGATAAGTTTATCCAATCAGAGCTTGTGATTAGAGTTATTGATGCTTGGCATTCTTTGCCTAAATTGCATCAGCGTATTTTGATGGTGCTTATTCCACTAGTCATTGTCTTGCTGTTACTTCCTAGTGAAAAATCCCCAGAACCTCAAACTCAAGAGGTTAGCGCTAAGCCAGATAAGCCGTCACGTATGACGGTGCCTTTGGTGATTAACGGTGAAGAAACGGCAGCAACCAAACCTAAGCCGAAAGTTGAGAAAAGTGAAAAGCGTGTACAGCTAAGTGGGCCTGAGGCGGATGCAGAAGATAAACCCGAGCGTAAGGTGAGCAATAATGCAGGGCCTGAACCTTGGAATGACTACACAGTACAGAAAGGTGATACCCTTTCGCAGATCTTCCGCAACAATGATTTGCCACTATCTGATTTGAATCAATTGGTTGAAATTCAAGGTAAGGATAAACCGCTGAGCCACATTCAACATGGTCAATTGGTGCGGTTTAAACTCACTAATCGTGGTGATTTAGATATTCTAAGAATAGAAAAAGAAGATGGCCCAGTAATGTTTTTCCGTTTATCTAGCGGCGGCTTTGCACGTAGTACTCCACAGTAACTTACGACTGCTAGACACTTCTTGTCATATCAATATGAGGAATATCATCTTCTAGGTATTCCTCTGAAACCTTCTTGAATCCATGTTTAGCATAATACTGCTCAAGATGAGATTGTGCGCCAATGGTAATATCAACATCTCCCCATAATTGAACACTATACTCAATCGCGGTTTGAATCAGTTGATGTCCTAAGCCGTTACCGCGGTGATTTATATCCGTGGCTACTCTTCCAATACTGGCATTATCAAAGCTTATGCCTTTTTTAAGCAAACGAGCGCAAGCAATTAATTGATTGTCTTGGTAGCCTAACAGTTGATAAACCCCTTCAAGTTGATCTTTGCCATCGAGCTCTGGATAAGGGCATGTTTGCTCAACCACAAACACATCTACACGTAGTTTTAGTAATTGGTAGAGTTCGTGAGTAGTAAGTTGGTCGAAAGATTTACAAATCCATTGCATAAAAACACTTCTCTTTGGCTTAGTCGGTCAGTAAGACAAACTAAGATAATCGACTCAAGCGCCCAGTCAAGCTATATCCCACCTGTATTTGTCGTCTATTTGTTTTCATTTATAAATGTCTTTTATATTCCCTTAGCAGTTATTCGAATAAAAAATGAAATTTTAGCATTTCAGGTAATAACATCTGATCGTCATAATGATTGCCTAATAAGCATTCAGTCGAGAAGAGCTAGTAGTATGGATACGATCACTTTATTCCCAAACAGGAAGGGAAGCAGCGCAGCAGCAAATCAAGCTAGCCAAACAAAGAGCTTGCTGAATTTTAGTCATAGTCAATTGAAGCAAGGTCAAGTTGCGCTAATTGGTGCGGGGCCTGGTGATGCTGAGCTTTTAACCTTGAAAGCTTTGTCTTACCTACAACAAGCGGATGTAGTGCTGTATGACTACTTGGTCTCCGATGAAATTATGGCGCTTATTCCTAGTGATACCATTTTAGTTTGCGTCGGTAAGAAAGCGGGACATCACAGTGTGCCTCAGCATAAAACCAATCAGCTATTAGTCGACTTTGCACAGCAAGGCTACAAGGTCGCCCGCATTAAAGGTGGCGATCCATTTATGTTTGGTCGTGGCGGTGAAGAGCTGGAAGTGCTTGCAGATGCAGGTATTGGTTTTGAAGTTATTCCTGGCATTACCGCGGCGGCAGGTGCGACTGCTTATGCTGGGATCCCGCTGACACATCGTGACTACGCCCAATCCGCCATGTTTATCACTGGCCATTTAAAATCTGAAGATGATCAGATGGAGTGGTCGACACTTGCTCGTGGCCATCAAACTCTCGTGATCTATATGGGCTTGATGAAGTCTTCTCATATCCAGCAGCAATTGATTGAAAATGGTCGAGCAACCAATACCCCAATTGCCATCATTGAACGCGGAACGCAAGCCAAACAAAAAGTGCTTATTGGAACATTATCCGAGTTAGCGAGCCTCGCCGAGCATGCTCAATCACCGTCTTTAATTGTGATTGGTGAAGTGGTGAACCTGTCATCAAAGCTTTCTTGGTTTGGCTCTCAAGCTCAACAACAAAATTCAACTCAGCCGATCGCGATTTAGCTCTAGTTAGGAGCCGCATCGTTGAATATTAAACGCATTTAGCGCAAGGACATGAATCATGGAACAAGAACGTTTAACCCATTTACAGCAACTTGAGGCGGAGAGTATTCATATTATCCGTGAAGTTGCTGCCGAGTTTGATAATCCGGTAATGATGTATTCAATCGGTAAAGATTCAGCGGTTATGCTGCATCTGGCACGTAAAGCTTTTTATCCTGGCAAGATCCCTTTCCCACTTTTGCATGTGGATACCGATTGGAAATTCAAAGAAATGATTGAATTTCGTGATCGCACCGCGAAGAAATATGGCTTTGATTTATTGGTGCACAAGAATCCAGAAGGGCTAGAGATGGGTTGTAATCCCTTCGTTCATGGCTCATCGAAACATACCGATATCATGAAAACCCAAGGCTTGAAGCAAGCATTAAACAAATATGGTTTTGATGCAGCATTTGGTGGCGCTCGCCGTGATGAAGAAAAGTCTCGTGCTAAAGAGCGTGTCTACTCATTCCGCGATAAGCACCATACTTGGGACCCGAAAAACCAGCGCCCAGAGCTTTGGCATACTTATAACGGCCAGGTGAATAAAGGCGAAAGTATTCGTGTATTCCCACTTTCAAACTGGACGGAATTGGATATTTGGCAATACATCTACCTAGAAAATATTGAGATTGTTCCTCTGTACCTTTCAGCTGTAAGACCTGTGGTTAATCGTGACGGCATGCTGATCATGGTTGATGATGAGCGTTTTCAATTCGAAGAAGGTGAGAAGGTTGAGCATAAGAGTGTGCGTTTCCGTACTTTAGGTTGCTATCCATTAACTGGCGCGATCGAATCGGAGGCGGCGACTTTGCCAGAGATCATTCAAGAAATGTTGGTGGCGACATCCAGTGAACGTCAGGGCCGAGCGATCGACCATGATCAGTCAGGATCGATGGAATTGAAAAAACGCCAAGGCTACTTCTAAGCCAGTTAAGTTATCAAAAGGATTTTATTATGAACGCAGTTATTGAAGCCGAACTGGCTGAATTGGGTATCGAAGGTTATCTCACCCAGCATCAATATAAATCATTGATGCGTTTTTTAACCTGTGGCTCTGTTGATGATGGCAAAAGTACCTTAATCGGTCGCCTGCTCCACGATTCAAAGCAGATTTATGAAGATCAATTAGCCGCAGTAAATAGCGATAGCCAACGTGTTGGTACTACTGGTGAGCGACCTGACCTAGCATTACTAGTCGATGGGTTACAAGCCGAACGTGAACAAGGCATCACTATTGATGTCGCGTATCGTTATTTCTCAACCAAGAAACGTAAATTCATCATTGCCGATACTCCGGGCCATGAGCAATACACCCGTAATATGGCAACCGGTGCTTCGACTTGTGATGTTGCCGTGATCTTGATTGATGCCCGTAAAGGGGTATTAGATCAAACTCGTCGTCATTCATTTATTTCCAGTTTATTAGGAATTCGCCACTTTGTGGTTGCGGTTAATAAAATGGATTTGGTGGAATACTCTGAACAACGTTTTAACGATATCCGTGAAGAATACTTAGAGTTCTCGAAGAATCTCAATGCAGATATCAACATTCAACTGATCCCGATTTCCGCATTGGAAGGCGATAACGTTGTCGATCAGACTGAGAATCTCGCTTGGTATCAAGGTCAGCCATTACTGAAAATCTTAGAAGATATCGATTTAAGCCAAGAACATACTCAAGGTGAGTTCCGCTTACCGGTGCAATATGTCAATCGCCCTAATCTCGATTTCCGTGGTTTTGCTGGCACCATTGCCAATGGCACGATTGCTGTTGGTGATAGTGTGACCGCTCTGCCTTCTGGTAAAAGCTCTAAAGTTGCTCGCATTGTTACCTTTGATGGTGATTTAGACTCTGCTCGAGCAGGCCAAGCGATAACCGTTACTTTAGAAGATGAAATTGATATTAGCCGTGGTGACTTATTAGTGCCAACAGGCGCGACCATCAAAGCCACTAATCAGTTTTTAGCCGACGTAGTATGGATGACCGATCAGCCTTTCGCTGCGGGTCGTCAATACGATATTAAAGTGGCTGGTAAACAAACGGTAGGGCAACTGGAGTCGATTAAGCACCAATACGATATCAACAAGTTAGAAGAGTTTGATGCGACGGAATTGCCATTAAATGGTATTGGTTTATGTGAAATATCATTAACTGAAACCGTTGCTTTGGATAAATACACTGACTGTGCAGATACCGGTGGTTTTATCATTATCGATCGCTTAACCAACGTTACTGTTGGTGCAGGTATGGTGCGTGAGCGTTTAACCGAGCAGCAAGCAACAACGCCTGCTTCATCAAGCTTTGAAGTTGAACTCAATGCGCTGATCCGCAAGCATTTCCCGCATTGGGGAGCGAAAGATATTAGCCAGCTTTTTGATTCGTCTTCTCTTAACGATCAAAAGAAGTAAGGCAAGGTGATGGTGGAGTTTGCCATGTGGGATAAATGGTTGGTGTTACTGCTGTTGATCGCCATTATTGGTAGTTTAATCTTCACCAAGATTAAGCCGAGCTTTATTTTCGCTACCGCCGCGTTAGTCGCTTTTATGACTGGCGCGGTGGATCTTGACGGCATAGCAAAGAACTTTACGAACTCATCATTATTGACGTTAGTACTGTTGATCTTAGCCTCATGTGCCTTAGAGAAAACCCGTTTGATCAGTTGGATCAGTCGCCATATTTCATCAGGTCGATTGGGTAGTGTAGTAGCCAAGCTTGGTTTTTCGACGGCTTTTCTTTCTTCTTTTACCAATAATACTGCGGTAGTGGTGGCCTTGATTGGTGCGATTAAGCGTAATAACTCTCATGCCCCATCGCGATTATTAATTCCATTATCTTACGCCGCAATTCTTGGTGGTACTTTAACTTTAATTGGCACTTCGACCAATTTAATTATTAATAGCTTTGTCGTGGATGCTGGATTGCCGAGCCTTGGCTTTTTTGCTCCAACCTGCATTGGCTTAGCGATTTTAGTGGTTGGCGTTTTAGTACTGATTCCATTGAGTTATTTACTGCCACATAGCGATTCGCATGAGCAAGATGATCTCCCTTATTTTTTAGAGGCGCGAGTGGAAGCCGGATCGCCTTTAATCGGTAAAAGTATTGCGCAAAATCACTTGAGAGCGTTACGTAAGTTATTTTTAGCTGAAGTGATCCGAGATGGAGTGACTATCGCATCGGTGACGCCAGATCTGGTATTGCTCGAAAATGATCGTCTGTTGTTTTGTGGTGACGTTGAAAGTGTTGCCACATTACAAGAGATCCCCGGCATTACCTTATTTGGCCAGCATCACCTGAACGGACAAAGCTTCATTGAGGTAGTGGTGAGCCAGTCGGCTTCAATTTGTAATAAGACTTTAAAGTCGAGCCAATTCCGTGATCGTTTTGATGCGGTAGTCGTGGCGATTCGTCGCGGTCACGAGCGTTTAGAAGGTGGCTTAGGCAATGTAAAACTGGCCGCTGGCGATACCCTAGTCTTGGTTCCAGGCAAAGGCTTTCATTCTGCGCGTCAAGATCATGGCAAAGAGTTTGTGTTGATCAACGATCTTGATTCGAGTGCCAAGCTAGATAGAACTAAATCAGCGATTGCTTTGTTCGGTTTTGCCGCGGTTATAGGGCTATCACTGGTAGGAGCGATTCCGATTATCAAAGGATTAGCTGGCTATATTGTAGTGATGTTAGTGCTCGGGGCGGTGGGCATTAGTGAACTCAGACGTCGTTTCCCTATCGATATTGTGGTGATCGTGGGATCTGCTTTGTGTTTGGCGCAGCTCATGATGTCTTCAGGTTTATCTAAACAAATGGGGGACTTGTTCATTTATTTGTTTAATGGTGGTGGGCCAATGGGCGCAGTGATTGCCACCTATTTACTGACGCTTATTTTAACCGAGTTGATTACTAATAATGCCGCGGCCGCGTTAGCTTTTCCGATTGGTTATAGTATGGCGATAGGTTATGGCGTCGATCCAATGCCGTTTATTATGGCGGTATTGTTTGGGGCGAGCGCCAGCTTTATTTCGCCTTATGGCTATCAAACCAACCTATTGGTTTACAGTGTCGGTAATTACCATATTAACGATTTTATTAAGATAGGAGTGCCAATCTCGATTGTTTATTCGATCGTGACATTGACGCTAATCCCTTATTTCTTCCCTTTTTAACGCTGACTCTTCGATATGAATCGTAAGGCTAGGCTAAGTAGCATGGAATCTATTAATGACTGTTTTGAATAAAGATGAAAATGTCATTTGGCACCAGCATCAGGTGACCAAGCAAACGCGATCTGAATTAAAAAAGCAAAAGCCAGTGGTGCTTTGGTTTACTGGTTTATCGGGTGCGGGAAAATCGACGGTTGCTGGGGCATTAGAGTCTCAATTGGCTAGCTTGGGCTATCACACCTATTTGCTGGATGGCGATAATGTGCGCCATGGCTTATGCAGTGATTTAGGCTTTTCCTCTCAAGATCGCCGAGAAAATATTCGTCGTATTGGTGAGCTAGCTAAACTAATGGCTGATGCCGGTTTGATTGTACTGTCGGCGTTTATTTCTCCACATCGCGCTGAACGCCAAATGGTGCGTGACTTACTACCCGATGGTGAGTTTATCGAAGTGTTCGTTAATGCGCCTTTAGAAGTGTGTGAAAAACGCGATCCGAAAGGTTTATACAAGAAAGCGAGAGCCGGTGAGATCCCAAATTTCACAGGTATTGATTCTGAGTATCAAGCGCCACAAAATCCTGAAATTGATTTGCCAGCAGGCGATAAATCATTGGATGAGCTGGTGGAGATTTGTCTACATCAGTTACGAGAGAGAGCGATAATTGCTTAAGCTAGTTAACCGATAGTAGAAGCAAAAAGGGAGCCGTTGAGCTCCCTTTTCGTTATTTACTTAGTTATTTGATTTGTTATTTGGGCTGCCTACATATCGTCATATTCTTCGATGGCATCACCTTGTAAGGTATATCCCGTTTGAGCCAGCTCATGATCTAGTACTTGAGTTTCTAATTTTCCTACTACGTACACCACATCCCATAGCTGCTGAACAGGCGCGCCTTTAGGAAATTTGACATAAATAATCTGATTCGGTGGCGGTGGCGGCACATGGATACAAGCTCCAAAATATGGCACCAGTAAAAACTCGGTAATAGTATTCTCATCGCCCTCTAGCGGAATAACAAAGCCGGGAATTTTGACATAACTGTTATTGAGTTCAGGACGAGTATGACCAATTGGATTTTGTTTTGCCTTGCCACCAGTATGATTGCCGGGAGCAGGCATGCCGAGTTTATCAAAGTTCTTTTGTTCATCGACTGGAACTAAGTCTATCCAGTCAAGTTTCAATGGTTCTTGTTTTTGTTCGGCATGAGCGGCGAGAGGCACGCAAAGGCACACCAACAGCATAGTCAGCCATAAGAATCTATTGACGAGATGGTTGGATTGAAAAGGTTGAATGGCGATAGTTTGCATCTTTATACCTTTATGGTCATGCCATCAGCGACAGAATGACGATATGCCTTAAGTGATGGGAATAGTCCGATCACGACTCCTGAAATTTGTACCAGTAGTAGTAACATAAGGTCATGTTGGGATAAAGCGGTTAACGCAATTTTGACGCCATATTGATGTTCTATGATTGGTGCACAAGCGGCTAACACAAGGTAGAGTATTCCAGTGCCAGCCGTGATACCAAGCAAGGTTAATAAACTCGCTTCACTCATCAATAAAAAGAAGATGTGTTTAGGTTGTGCCCCCATAGCACGCAAAATTGCCATCTCGCGACGACGTTCTTGTAGCCCAGTAAGTAAACTCGTCAACATACCTAGTAGACCAGCAATGACCACAAAACCCGAGATGACCATTAAGGCTTGTTCTGCTACCGACATCATGCCCCACAATTCACTTAATGCGATACCGGGTAAAATGGCGCTCAACGGTTCTTTGTTGTAATTATTGATTTGCCTTTGCAGCATAAAGGTTTGGATTTTAGAGTTCAGACCCAGCATAAACGCGGTGATTTCTTTGGGCTCAAATTGTTGGTTCTCTAATACTTGTTTATCAGGAGTGTGTCCTAGGTGTGCACCGGATTCCCAGCCAACATGAATCGCTTCAATGGCACCTAATGAAACATGCACGGTTTTATCCACCGGCGTACCGGTTGGCGCTAAAATACCCGTAATGGTGAAGGGTAAGTTTTTGTGGCGAGTAAAAGACTTATCACTGATGCCATGAGCAATAATGATCTCATCACCAATTTGGTAGTTGAGTTTCTTAGCTACATCCGAGCCAATTACAGTTTCAAATAAGCCATGAAACGCTTGCCCTTGAGAGAAAGTAAGTGGTTGCTTACTTCCATAGCGATAGAATGTAAAGTAGTCCTGATTGGTGCCCATCACACGGAAGCCACGGTGTGAATCTCCTAGAGAAATCGGAATTGCCCACTTAACTTGTGGTAGAGCTGCGATATCTTGATAGCTCTGCCAGCCGATATTATTGGTGGCATTACCAATACGAAATACCGAATAAAGCAATAAATTCACTTCACCCGAGCGTGCGCCAACGATGAGGTCGGTACTTGAAATGGTGTTAGCAAAACTGCTTTTCGCTTGGGTACGAATTTTTTCGACACCGAGTAATAGCACCACTGAAATTGCCACGGTAATGATGGTTAATATGGCGGTAGTTTTACGGTTGAGTAAGCTCTTCCAAGCAAGAGAGATAATCGCACTCATTAGTTTGCCTCTGGTTGTGGGTTCACTAGGCTGATTTGGTTAATGGCTGGCAGGTCAACATAGACCTCAAAATATCGACGCAAACTAGAATCATGGCTAACAAAAATCACCGTGGCACCTGATTGATTGGCTTCTTCAATTAATAGCTCAATAAAAGCTTGGCGATTATCTTGATCTAGGGCTGAAGTAGGTTCATCGGCAATGATGATTTCGGGTTGACCGATTAATGCTCGGGCGGCGGCGACTCGTTGTTGTTGACCAATACTCAATTCATTGATCGGTTGCTCAAAACACGATGCAGGCAAATGTAACCGAGTAAGTAGTTGCTTTGCTTGTTGCTCTAGAGAGGAACTTTGCTGCTCAGTTTTGGCTTTACGATCGCGAGAAAAGCGGCAAGGCAGCAAGACGTTTTCTAGCACTGATAAGTAAGGCAGTAGATTAAATTGCTGAAAGATATAGCCAATATGTTGAGCGCGAAATTTGTCTCGCTCTGCTTGCGATAACAAGTTGAGTTGCTTATCGAGAATACGAACTTGACCTGATTGAGGCGTCATTATTCCGGTTAATAAGCTTAACAAGGTCGATTTTCCACAACCGCTGGGGCCTTGAATAAATACATGTTGCTGAGGCTTAATTGCCAGTTGATCTATCACTAGGGTAGGTGTGGATTGTTTCGGCCAAGTAAAGCTGACCTGTTTAAGTTCTATCGCAAGAGGCATCGTCATCTTGGTCTCTTTTCAGCTTGTCTTTTGAACAAATAACGACGCGATTAATCCTGAGACTAATCGCGCAACGTTAATTTTTTGAGCCACTATTTTACCATGTAATGGTTTGCTGTGGTTGCTTGAGTTCAATGTGTTTTTGAGCGCTGTCAGTTAATAGATTAACTTCAATGGTTTGACTTGCTGGGAAGTGACTAAACCATTGAGTATCAATTTGAGATAACTGAGAAATATTTTCACATTGATACTGGTATTGCAGGGTAAATGCGCCATGATTTTGGTCGTGGTCGTGGTCGTGGTCGTGGTCGTGGTCGTGGTCGTGGTCGTGGTCGTGGTCGTGGTGATCATCATGGTCGTTATCTTGATGAGAGTCGTGATCATGCTCATCATGATGTTCTGCATGGTTCTCATGATCGTGTTCATCTTGACCTATGTTGTCTTTGACTAAGAAATCAACAGGTTGGCAATTAGCCGCAGCCGCTAAAGTGAATAACTGGTTAGGTTGCTTAAGTAAGGCAACAGCTTGTTGATAGGCTTGCTTTTCTGCTTGGCTACTTGGTGCATGCTCAAAGCCTAAAATGTCTTGTCCTGGAGATTCAATTTCGATTAGAAAATCATTGCCATCTTGTACCATGTTGAAGGTGACAACCCCGTGAACATGGGCTTGATGTTGACTAAATTCATGTTGAGACTCTGCGACAGCAGCACTAGATAAGCCGAATAGACTTGCAGATAAGATAGAAGGAATAAGAATATTTTTATGCATTGTCGAGCTCTCACTGAATAAATATAGAATGTGAGAGTCAGCGTTATGGCTTAAATTCTCACCAGATGGGTAACTGTTATACTATAACAATTACGCATCTGGCAAGAGAATGTTATGTTATTACAATATGCATCAACTACAGATTTTGTTTGATGAGTTGTAGAACTTGGTCAATTTGTTGCTCAGTCAGCTCACCATCTTGATTGAAAAGAACTCGACCAGTTTTGTCTTGGACGATAATGGTTGAAGACTTAGGTGTTAGTTGCCATTGCTTTGCCACTACCCCTTCTTGATCTAATACCATTGAAGACCAAGAAAAATCTTTCTTACCATCTTCTGCTGATGATTTTACAAATGAGCTAGTACCCCAAATCGCATCATCTTGGTTCACAATAGTGGTGGTTTGGTATTTATCTTCTGGGAATTTTGCATGAGTAATTGCATCCATTAGAGGAGCATTCATGGCTTTCGCTCCACTTCTTCCTGCAATCGCTTGAATCACACGAACTTTGCCGAGTAGTAATTCAGTATTCCAAGGTAGGTAGTTGAAATCATCATTTTGCATGAAAATCTCGCCACCTTTTTCTACTGTTACTGCCGGTACGCTACGACCAATTTGGATGTTATTTGCACTTGCAGCGAGTGACACCATGCTCAAAAAGAGGGCAATGGATAGTTTTCTTATCATAGTTGTCTACCTAGTTAGATGCTGGAAAAGTGAGAAAGTCCTCATATATTCATATGATAGCGCATAAATAGATTTGAAAAGTGTGAAATGTAGGTTGGCTCTAATTTTGCTTAACTTTTATTAACTATAACCAATAACTGAAAAATTTTGAATTTGCTCTTTGTCACGAATTTGCAGCAATTTTACTGTATCAATGTGGCTCTATTGAGTTTTAGGCACTATATATTTATTAACAATTATAAATAGTAATAGCACATCAATATGTGGCACTTCGTCACTATTGAAATGCTTTCTGGGCCTGTTAAGACGTTATCGCAAATAACAATAATCTGGATAGACTAATGAACATGCAGCCAATTTTTAATCGTTATCGCCCACTTCAAATTGCCCGTTTTGTCAAAGTAGTATTTAAAGGGCACTTTGGAATCAAAGGGGTAGGGGAATTTTATTTCGATCAAGGTAAAGTGCTATTGCCGGATGTGTCGAATAAGAAACAGCTGAAGATTATGAAAGAGGTCAACTTGGCGATTCATCAATTATCGATGGAGTCTTGAGCGGGGATGTAAAAAAACAGGCTTAGAACGTTAAGCCTGTTTATGCAGAACCTCTTAAGCGAAGTGTATTAAGCTAGACTCGGAGGGAAGCACACTCCAGTGCCGCCAATGCCACAGTAGCCTTGCGGATTTTTGGCTAAATATTGCTGGTGGTAGGTTTCGGCTAGGTAGTAGTCACCCATTACCGCCAATTCAGTAGTGATATTTTTACTTAAAGATTCACCGATTGCTTGTTGGTAGGTTGCTTTACTTTGTTCTGCAATCGCGAGATCGTTTTGGTCTTCGGTATAAATCACTGAGCGATATTGAGTGCCAATATCATTACCTTGGCGCATACCTTGGGTTGGGTCATGTTTCTCCCAAAAGATCACCAGTAACTCTTGTAGAGTCAATTGACTAGGATCGAAAATCACTCGTACTACTTCAGCATGTCCGGTTTCTCCGCTACACACTTCTTGATAAGTCGGGTTCGGAGTATAACCACCGCTATAACCAACTGATGTGCTGATTACGCCATCAAGCTGCCAGAAAACACGCTCTGCTCCCCAGAAGCATCCGAGTCCTAATAATATTTCTTTACTGCCTGCTGGTTTGTCGGCGGTTAAATCTGTTTGATTAATATAATGTAACTCTGTGATGAGCATTTTTTCATCACGGCCAGCTAATGCCGTTTCTTGGGTCACTAATTTATCTTTATTCGACATATATAATCCTTATCTGGCTTTTGAGAACCGGGAAAGTCTGGTAGTTTAAGTTGCATACCATATATTGGGTGCAAAGAACCTAACCATAGACCGACGAATCCCTGTGGTCATTTCAAATCTATGAATATTTTGAAATGACAAACTACAGCAGTTTTGACAATGAGTACAAATATTCACTTATGAAAAAGAGTCACCTCACTTCATTGTTGACCTGTTTGCTGATTTTTTCGGCAACGCCGAGTTATGCGGAAACCGAACTCACCATTGAAGGTTTAGATGGTGAGCTAGAGGATAATGCGTCTTCATATTTATCGGCGATTAAAGAAAGTGAATATTCCACCTCATTGCGTTTTCAATCGCGAGTTAAGCAAAATATTGTCGATGCCCTTAAAGCTCTCGGTTATTACAACCCTACTATTCAGTTTCAAATTGAAGGTGATACGGATGATCCTGACGCGGATAACGAATTAATCGTGACCGTGGATGCTGGCATTCCTACCATCATTTATGAAAGTGATATTGTGATTGAAGGCGATGCAGCCACCGATGTGGACTTTATGCGCTTGGTAGACCGATCTAAATTAAATTTAGGCCAAGTACTCAATCATGGGAATTATGAAGGGCTAAAAAGTGCTTTGCGTAATCTCGCATTACAGAAAGGCTATTTCGATGGCCAGTTTATTGATACTCGTTTGCAAGTCTCACCAAGTCGTAATCAAGCTTTTGTGCACCTTCATTATCAAAGTGGTCAACGCTATGTGTTTGGCCAGACGACTATTACCGGTAGTCAAATCGAGCAGAAGCGGGTTCAATCACTAGTACCGTATGAAAACGGCCAACCGTACCAATCGGTTTTAGTCGGTGAGCTTAACCAAAACTTATCGAGTTCTGAGTGGTTTGCTAATATTTCGGTGGAGCCAGATATTGAAAGCGTTAATGAAGATAAATCATTACCGATGAAGGTTCGAGTGTCACCGCAGACACGTAATCAAATCGAAACCGGTTTAGGTTATTCCACCGATGTTGGTCCGCGTGGCAAGCTTTCATGGAAAAAACCTTGGCTCAATAAATATGGTCATAGTGTCGGTGCCAGTGTGATGTTATCGGAACCTGAAAAAACCTTTACTGCCAACTATAAGATCCCATTGGAAGATGTATTACACGATTACTATCTCGTGCAGTACGGCTTTAAAGATGAAGATGATAATGACACCGATAGCCAGGAACAAAACCTATCGTTTGAACGTCATTGGCTCTACGATAATGGCTGGCATCGAACCATTTATTTACGTTTGTTGTATGAAGACTATGTGCAAGCATCCGAATCTGGCCACTCTTTATATGTGTTACCGGGAGTTTCCTTTTCCCGAGTAAGAACGCGTGGTAACACCATGCCGATGTGGGGCGATAAACAAAGTATCAGTTTTGAATATGGCGATCCGTCACTACTCTCTGATACGCGAATTATCCGTGTGGTAGGTCATACTGGTTGGGTTCGCGGAATTGGTCGTAATCACCGCTTCCTTACTCGCTTAGATGCGGGGGGCGCTTTTGCCGATGATTGGTCGGAAGTACCACCATCATTACGCTTTTTTGTCGGTGGGGTGAACTCACTGCGCGGCTATGGTTATGAAGAAGTATCGCCAAGAGATAGTAACGATGAACTAGAAGGTGGTGCCTATATGGCAACGTCTAGTTTGGAATATCAATATCGAGTAACCGGCAATTGGTGGGGCGCGGCATTTTTAGATGTTGGTGATGCTTGGACTGATACCCCAGAATGGAAACGAGGTGTTGGCCTTGGAGTGCGCTGGGCTTCTCCGGTGGGGCCAGTGCGTCTAGATTTTGCTTATGGGTTAGATGCCGATGATGGTGATGAATTCCGTATCCACTTTACCTTAGGTCCTGAGTTGTAATGAAGCGATTACTTAAATGGCTACTTGGCATTATTTTATTGATCCCAACGACGGTTTTGGTTGCTTTGCTATTAGTCGCACTATTGTTGTTTACCAATGTCGGTTTAAACAGTGGTTTGTGGGTGGCGCAAAAATTAGTGCCAGAGCTAAAGGTAGGCTCCACCGAAGGTAGCTTATTACCCGCTTTTACTTTGCACGATGTTCAATATAACGATGAAGCGTTAGGCATTGCGACGGAATTAAAGCGCTTTGATTTCTCCACCTCAATTGACTGTCTATTTGAGCACTCAGTGTGTATTGATACTATCGCGGTCAATGGGCTGAAGTTTTCAATGCCGGATGCACCTGCTTCTGAAAATAGTGAGCCAGACGATAGTAGCTCATTAATGCCAGCCATTTTTATCCCTATTCCAGTGTCACTGACGCATCTAACTCTTAATGATATTGATTTGAATATCTTGGGCTATAAAGCCTCTTGGAAGCATTTTTCTACCGGGCTTTATATGCAAGGCCGCAGGCTGACATTGCGTCCAACTAATTGGCAAACCATACGTTTAACTTTAGCGCCCGATGAGGCTGACAAAACCCCTGAGCCGGTCGATAAAACCCCTCTAGCACAGCGGCCCGATATTCTTCTACCTAAAGTCGCATTGCCTATCAATTTGCAAGTCGAACAATTTAATGTTGATGACTTTATTTTGCAGCAAGACTCACCGGTTAAAGTGAATCACCTAGGCTTTAAAGGCTCATTGACGGGGAGCCAAGTCGATATACGAGATCTTAAGCTTGATATGCCACAGGCCGATTTAGACTTAAATACCAAGCTAACGATGTCTGGAGACTACCCGTTAACGCTGCAAGCGAAAGGTCTAGTCAAAATGGCGGAGTATTCTGGCCAGACGATAACCTTGGATGCCAAAGGCAGTGTCGCTAATCTTAATTTATCGAGTGAACTTTCGGGGGGAGTAGAAGCGAAAATAAATGCTCATCTCAAACCGCTGAAAGCCACGTTACCATTTGGCTTATCTATTAAAGATGCGAAAGCTCAATGGCCAGTTAAAGGACAAGCCGACTATAAGGTTAATGTTGAACATTTAGATGGCAGTGGCTCATTAGAGGGCTATCAATTTGACTTAAACTCACAAGTTTCAGGCAAGGATATTCCTGCCTCAGATATTGAATTTGATGCAAAGGGCGATCTTGATCAGATTGAATTACATAAATTAAATATTGCGACGCTCGGTGGCAATGTCACCGGTCAGGCAATGGTGAATTGGCAAGCGCCATTAAATTGGAAAGCAACCTTAGGCTTGAGCGATATTCAGCCCGGCATGCAATGGCCACAAGCGGAAGGTATCCTCAATGGCAGCTTAATAAATACCGGAAACTTAACGTCACAAGGAGGTTGGAAGGTACAGTTTCCAAGCTTGGCGATAGATGGCAAGTTACGTGGTTATCCTCTGTCTTTAAAAGGTCAGTTAAATGCCAGTGATCTTCATGGCAAAGGCCAATACATTGTCAGAACTCGCGGATTAAAACTCTCTCACGCAAAAAATAGTGTCAGAATTAAAGGTAGGCTTGAGCAGCAGTGGGATATGGATATAGCGCTTCATATGCCAAAACTGGAAACCACCATTCCAGATCTAAAAGGCCAAGCGATGGGCGATATTCAGCTACGTGGTGAACAAAAGTCGCCGCAAATCTTGACCGACTTATCGATCAGCGACATCGACTGGAAGCAAGGTGAAGCCAAATTGAAATCGCTGCTGGTTAAAGGGCAAGTTTCTCCTTTGCCATCACCAAGTGGTGATATTCGTTTGAGTGCTCAAGGCGGTTTATATCAAGAACATCAACTCAAAGATCTTACTTTAGCTTTTAAAGGCAATGAGCAAGATCATCAACTCGATCTTGATATGATGACGGATTTATTTTCAACCAACCTAGCTGTTAAGGGTGGAATGGAAAATAAGTCACAGCAAATGTGGCAAGGGCAATTAGCGTCGGCGCAAATTACCTTAATGGAGCCAAATACCAACCAACAAACCAACCCAATCTGGCAGATTGATCACCCAGTTGATATCGGCTATCAATTGGCATCGCAACGCGTGGATGTGCAAGCGCATTGTTGGCAACACCTACCTTCGAAAATTTGTCTAGATAAAGACCTTTCAGCCGGCAGCGATGGCGAGGCGACGTTGTCGATTCAACAATTTTCTTTTAATGAGTTGGCGGTATTCCTCCCAGAAGATACTGAGATTAATGGTGAGCTAAACGTTAATGCTTGGCTGAAGTGGGCAAACAATAAAGCGCCGCAGATTAAGCTAGATGTCGATATTCCCCAAGGTAATGTCGTTCAGAAATTGGATACACCACTCACCATTCCATGGGACAACATCAAGTTATCGGCTAATTTGAAGCAGAATAAGCTCGATATGAGTTGGCTGTTGGCGTTAACCAATAACGGCCAAGTTAAAGGCCAAGCCACGATTCCCAATGTGCAAGCTCAGCAGATGTCGATTGATGGTGATAATACTATCGAGGGCATTCATCTCGGTTTTCTGCGTCCTTTGCTAGGCGAGCAAAACCGGCTTAATGCTAATCTGAATTCCAAGCTCGACTTTAATGGCCCTATTTTAAACCCTAAAGTATTGGGCAATTTTGATATTGAGGATTTTCAATTAGAGGGCCCGATGTTCCCCGTCGATATTCATCAAGGGGAAGTTAAAACGCAATTTAATGGTTATTCGGCGACCCTGAATAGTGTATTAGAAACCGATGATGGTGATTTACAGCTACAAGGGGATGCCAATTGGGCGCAACGTAATAACTGGTATGCCAATTTACGTGCCTTTGGTGATGAACTGAAAGTCGAAGCTCCGCCTATGGTCGCTTTAAAAGTGAAGCCAGATCTCACCATTGCGATTACGCCTACACTGGCAAAAATCACCGGTAATATTGATATTCCTTGGGGGCGTATTTTAGTCGAAGACCTACCAGAAAGTGCAGTAGGACTATCGAAAGATGAAATTATTTTGGATGAAGAGCTAAACCCAGTCGAAGAGAATAATGGCCTACCAATGGCGCTAGAAAGCGATATCACCATCAATATTGGTGATGATGTCAGCTTGTCGGCATTTGGTCTAAAAGGTTATTTAGTGGGAAGCTTGAAAGTTTCTCAGAAAGATAAAGGTCCATTTATTCTAGGGGAAGTAAGAATCGAGGAAGGTTATTACCAATCCTTTGGGCAGGATTTGATCATTCAAGAAGGTAAGATTTTAATGAATGGGCCTGCCGATCAACCTTATGTGGCAATTAAGGCGATTCGAAATCCAGACAATACTCAAGATGATGTGATTGCCGGGATCCAGGTGAATGGCCCAGCTGATGAGCCAGAAGTGAAAGTGTTTTCTGAGCCCGCGATGTCGCAAACCAATGCGTTATCTTATCTATTGCGTGGTCAAGGGGTAGAAGATGGCGCAAGTGGCAGCACCATGACCACTGCATTAATTGGCTTAAGTTTGGCTAAAAGTGGCAAGTTAGTTGGTGAGCTTGGTGAAGCGTTTGGTGTGCAAGACTTGCAACTGGGAACCGCGGGTTCGGGTGATGATTCTCAGGTTACGGTAAGTGGTTATATTGCTCCGGGTCTACAGGTCAAATATGGCGTCGGAATATTTAACGCACTAGGCGAGTTTACCGTGCGTTATGAATTACTCACCGATTTCTATGTTGAAGCGGTGACCGGAGTCGACAGTGCCGTCGATTTCCTATACCAGTTTAGTTTTAATTGATGGCAAATAAGCAATATGGTGATGAATAGAAAAGGAAAAACGATGTCACACCGTGTTTTAGTTTATGGCACGTTACGCCAAGGCGAGTCGAATCATCACTTATTAACGAATAGCCAATTTTTAGGCAATGTCGTGACGCAAGCGCAGTTTCAGTTGTTTGATTTAGGGCCTTATCCCGCGGCGATAAAAGGGGAGCAAGCTTTAGTGGCTGAAGTGTATTTAGTTGATGATGAAACGATGCAGCAATTAGATATATTGGAAGACTACCCCCATGAATATGACCGAGAGTTAGTCACGACGCCACATGGACAAGCGTGGATATATTTATATCAAAACAAACGCTTATTGACGAAAGTCATACCGTCTGGCGATTGGTGTCAGCGGGATAATGATTATTGCGATAAAAACAAAGTGAACTTTTTGCCTAGCTAGGCGTATTTAACTATGTCGTATACTTATTGAGTCGTCCTAATAATAAATGGAGACAGACATGAAACAGATAAATGTAATAAAACAGACCCTCGCAATGTTAGCCTTATTGGTTGTGGCAGGTTGTGCATCTCACAACGATATGCCGAATACCGCCGATAGCCAAGCATGGCAAAGTTATGGTGAGCAAACAGCAGCTAAAGGTTTTGTTGAACATAGCCAGCATCAGCTTGCTAAAAGCGCATCTAATTTAACCGATGAAGCTTATATGGCTTATCAAAAAGGTTACGCTAACGGACAAAAGCAGTATTGTAGCCAGAATGCCTCTTGGCTAGGTTCGACCGGACAAGCCTATCGTGGTATTTGCGATAATATTGATCCCTTCTTCCGCCAAGATTACACCGCTGGTGTCCAATCTCACGCTGGTGGAATGTAGCCTTAACGTTTAATTCTCCGCATGAAAATATCATCTAATAAAAAAGAGCCTATAGTAGGCTCTTTTTCATGGTTACCAGTTCGAATTGGTAATAGGTATTACTTCTGAGCGCGCTCGTAAGATTCTAAAATCTCTTTACGTGCTGCTGCGACATCTTCCCAGCCATCAACTTTTACCCACTTGCCTTCTTCAAGATCTTTGTAGCGCTCAAAGAAATGGGTGATTTGTGATTTTAGTAACTCAGGTACATCATTGATGTCTTGAATGTGCTCGTATTCTTTAGATAGCTTGCTGTGAGGTACCGCAATTACTTTGGCATCTTCACCAGACTCATCCGTCATTTTTAATACACCAACCGGGCGGCAACGAATCACAGAACCTGGCATTAATGGGAATGGCGTTGGAACCAAAACATCTACTGGGTCGCCATCTAAAGATAGGGTGTCATTCACATAACCATAGTTACATGGGTAGAACATTGGTGCCGACATAAAGCGGTCAACAAATACTGCGCCGCTGTCTTTATCGACTTCATATTTAATTGGGTCTGCATTCGCAGGGATTTCGATCACGACATATAAATCGTCTGGTAGTGATTTACCAGCAGGTACATTATTCAAGCTCATTGGGCTTCCTTTCTCTATTTTGCTATCAATTAGATTTGAAATTAACGCTTTGATTATAACGTGACTTGTTAAGGGGTTGTAAAGGGCTTGAGTGAAATATGCGAAGGAAATTCTAACGAAGAGATAAAAGAGAACAGACAAAAAAAGACAAGTGACAAGAGAAAAAGATAAGAGGAATACGCTCCTCCTATCTTTATCGTAGGTCGAGGCAATTCGCTATTCAGGATATTGCTCTAAAAAGCTTTCTACTTTATCGACCATTAATGGTGAGCCAACGACAAAAGGAACTCGCTGATGTAGCTCGGTTGGTTTTAAATCCATGATACGGTTTTTACCATCGCTCGCTTTGCCGCCCGCTTGCTCCATTAGAAAAGCAATCGGGTTGCACTCGTACAATAAGCGTAACTTACCATTTGGATGGCTTTCAGTGCTTGGGTAGAGGTAGACCCCACCTTTTAATAAGTTACGGTGAAAGTCAGCGACTAAAGAGCCAATGTAGCGAGACGTATAAGGGCGTTTATCTTCTGGCACATTCTCTTGGCAGTACTTGATGTATTTTTTGATGCCAGTAGGGAAACGAATGTAGTTACCTTCGTTGATTGAATAGATGGTGCCAGATTGTGGGATCATCATCTGTTCGTGAGATAGGCAAAATACCCCAAGCGATGGGTCGTAAGTAAAGCCATGTACGCCATTGCCAGTCGTGTAAACCAACATAGTAGAAGAGCCGTAAATAATATAACCGGCTGCCACTTGTTTATGGCCTGGCTGTAGGAAATCTTCTTCGGTTGGTGGAGTACCAATTGGAGAAACGCGGCGATAAATTGAGAAGATGGTGCCAACGGAAACATTCACATCAATGTTAGATGAACCATCAAGTGGATCCATTAACACTACGTATTTGGCATTTTTATTAAGATCTTTATTAAAGGCAACCGCCTCATCTTCTTCTTCACTGGCTACGCCACAGACTTGATCGCGCGCTTCTAATGCCGCTTTAAATTTGTCATTAGCGTATAAATCGAGTTTTTGTTGTTCTTCTCCTTGAACATTCTCTGCGCCCACCGAGCCAGTAATATCAACCAGTCCGGCTTTATTGATTTCCCTGTTGACTATTTTAGCAGCCAATTTAATAGAACCGAGTAGAGAAGATAAGTCTCCACTGGCGTGAGGGAAGTGGTGTTGATTTTCAACAATAAATTCACCAAGTGTACGCATGGTCGACATGTTTAGTCCTTTTGTGTCGTTAAGCGGTATACACCTATTACGGGTGTGTTCGGGGCTAACTCATTGTAAAAGGATAAACTTTTTTATGGTAATGAAGTAACTATGCCAACAGTAGAAAATGTTTAATTTTTATTTCAGTTTATATCCTTTCAATTCTAACCATACTTTTCTTTGTGTTTACGGTACTATTCAGAATTATCGTACATTCATTTTTTTAGATCCTAATAGTTGGATTGGAACCATTGTTATGCATATTCATATTCTCGGTATTTGTGGCACATTTATGGGTGGAGCTGCCGTTTTAGCACGTCAACTCGGACATAAAGTGACAGGTTGTGATGCTAATGTTTATCCGCCGATGAGCACATTACTTGAATCTCAAGGTATTGATATTATTGAAGGCTTTGACCCTTCTCAGCTTGAGCCTGCGCCGGATCTTGTTGTGATAGGTAATGCAATGAGCCGTGGAAATCCTTGTGTTGAATATGTTTTAAATAACAACTTGAAATACACCTCTGGGCCACAGTGGCTACAAGAGTTTTTATTGCATGACCGTTGGGTTCTTGCCGTATCGGGTACTCATGGCAAAACGACGACTTCGAGTATGTTGTCTTGGATTTTAGAAGATTGCGGTTATGCACCGGGCTTCTTAGTCGGAGGCGTATTGGGCAACTTCGGTGTGTCGGCTCGTTTGGGCGAAAGTATGTTTTTTGTGGTCGAAGCAGATGAATATGACAGTGCTTTTTTCGATAAGCGTTCTAAGTTTGTGCATTACCACCCACGAACATTAGTGATGAACAATTTAGAGTTCGATCATGCAGACATCTTCGACGATCTGGAAGCGATTAAGCGCCAATTCCATCATCTAGTCCGCACTGTACCGGGCAATGGTCGTATTTTGACGCCAAGCAATGATGATGGTTTGAAAGATGTAATTAAGCGTGGTTGCTGGAGTGAATTAGAGTACATCGGCGACGATGGCCACTGGAAAGCTGAAAAAGTGAAAAAAGATGGCAGTCACTTCCAAGTGTATTTAGATGGCAAACATCACGGCGATGTAGTGTGGGATTTAGTTGGTGAGCATAATGTGAATAATGCATTGATGGCGATTGCCGCGGCGCGCCATGTAGGTGTTACGCCAGATCTAGCTTGTGAGGCATTGGGTAAATTCATCAATACTAAGCGTCGTTTAGAGCTCAAGGGTGAAGTGAAGGGCATTAAGGTCTATGACGATTTTGCTCACCATCCAACCGCGATTGATCTCACGTTAGAAGGGTTACGTAATAAAGTCGGTGACAGCAAAATTATCGCGGTGTTTGAGCCTCGTTCAAGTACTATGAAAATGGGCGTGCATAAGCAAACTTTAGCCGCCGCTTTTAAGCATGCCGATCAAGTTTGCCTCTATCAGCCAAGTAATATTCAATGGTCGGTAGAAGAGGTGGCGCAACAGTGCTCTCAACCAAGTTATGTCGATGACAATATTGACAGCTTTGTGGAACATATTGTGGCTCAAGCGCAAACAGGCGATCAGATCTTAGTGATGAGTAACGGCGGCTTTGAAGGGATCCACGCCAAGTTATTACATGCTTTACAGCAAAAGTAGTAAAAAGATCACCATAAGCCTAAAGATCATGGCAAGCAAAAAGATCATTAGTGGTAAAAAGATCACTATGATCCTTTTGCTCGCCAAACTCATTCTCTGTTGAGGAAGTGAACATGTCTCAATTGATGGAAAAGAAAATCACTCTAGCTTTCACTGGTGCCTCTGGCGCACCTTATGGACTACGTCTATTAGAGTGTTTGCTAGCGGCGGACTACACCGTTTATTTGTTGATCTCATCAGCGGCCCGTGTCGTGATGGCAACCGAGCATGATTTAAAGTTACCAAGTGGCCCAGAAGCGGCGCAAAAAGCTTTGGTTGAACACCTTAAATGCCGCAGTGATAAGTTAATCGTATGTGGTAAAGAGGATTGGTTTTCGCCTGTTGCCTCAGGATCGGCTGCGCCAAAACAAATGGTAGTGTGTCCATGTTCTGCGGGTAGTGTGGCTTCGATTGCTCACGGCATGTCGGATAATTTAATTGAACGCGCTGCCGATGTGGTAATGAAAGAACGTGGCCAATTATTATTAGTGGTACGCGAAACGCCATTTTCAACTTTGCATTTAGAGAATATGCACAAGCTATCGCAAATGGGCGTCACCATAATGCCGGCGGCACCGGGTTTTTATCATCAACCGAAAACCATTGAAGATTTAGTTGACTTTATGGTGGCGAGAATTCTCGATCATTTAGGTATTGAACAAGGTTTAGTGCCTCGTTGGGGCTATGATCAACGCTCTAGCTAACAGTATTATTATTAATAGCGGAGAACTACTCGCCTCCTGCTAAGCAACACTTTACAATTTATACAACTCATCGGGGTGCTGAATCATGTGATTTAGCTGAGATAACACCCGTGACCTGAACCAGATAATGCTGGCGTAGGAATTGAGTGGGTTTTTCCTCCTTTTCCCTGTGCCGCTCACTAAATAAGGATTAATCTAGTGAACTTCACACCTAAAGCGCTTACTTTTCTTGCTCTCTCTTGTGCGGCGACCTTTTCTACTTCAGCGCTTGCTAGTTCAGAGCTTTCTACTTCAGAGTCAGCTAAGCAAAAGCCTACCTTAACCGTTTATACCTACGACTCTTTTACGTCTGATTGGGGCCCAGGTCCGAAAATCAAACAAGCTTTTGAAAGCCAATGTGACTGTAATCTGAATTTTGTTGCCTTGGATGATGGCGGTTCGGTGTTAAGTCGTATTCGTTTGGAAGGCAACAATACCAAAGCAGATGTGGTACTAGGGCTCAATAACAACATTATGGCGCAAGCTCAGCAAACGGGACTACTTGCCAAGCATGATGTTGATACTTCTCAAGTCACCATTCCTGGTGGTTGGAATAATCCTTATTTTGTGCCTTTTGATTACGGTTATTTTGCCTTTGTGTACAACAAAACCAAAATGAACAACCCACCGAAAAGCTTAAAAGAATTAGTCGAGCGTGATGATTTTAATATCATTTATCAAGATCCACGTACCTCGATTACTGGCCAAGGTTTATTGCTGTGGGTGAAAGCGGTTTATGGTGATGACGCGGCGCAAGCATGGCAAAAAATTGCCGATAAAACAGTTACGGTGAGCAAAGGTTGGTCAGACTCTTACCCTATGTTCTTAAAAGGGGAGAGCGATATGGTGTTGTCTTATAGTACCTCTCCGGCTTATCACATTATTGCTGAAAATGATGACCAATATGCAGCGGCTAATTTTGTTGAAGGCCAATATGCTCAGATAGAATTGGCAGCCAAAGTGGCAAGTACCAAGCATCCTAAATTAGCCGATGAGTTTATGCATTTTATCTTAACCGATGATTTCCAATCCGTGATGGCAACCGGTAATTGGATGTACCCAGTAACCGATGTTGAGTTGCCGAAAGGTTATGAGCAATTAACGGTGCCAAGCAAGATGTTGTCGTTAGAGCCAGAAACCGTTGCTAAGCAGTTGAAAGGTTGGACTCGTGAGTGGCAGATGGCTTTGTCGCAATAACCTCATGGTAACTCTTTTCGTTTTTAAGGATCTAGTAGGTTGCTAGTGTGATTAATGTTCCGGTTCCTAAGTTAGGTATTGCGGTTGCGCTGGCGATTGCTACGTTTGTCTGTGCAACCATTGGGGCACTAGTTCAGCACGCTCCAACGCTGAATATTAGTTGGATTTTATCCGATCCTTATTATCGACATATCACCTTCTTTAGCTTCTATCAGGCATTCTTTTCGACTTTGTTGAGTGTCGGTTTGGCGATTCCGGTTGCTCATGCGTTATCTCGACGAGAATTTATAGGCAAGTCGCTGTTATTGAAACTGTTTGCTTCAACATTGGTATTGCCGGTGTTGGTTGGGGTATTCGGTATTTTAGCAATTTTAGGTAACAGTGGCTTGGTCGCCAGCGTATTCAAAGCTTTTGATGCTCGTTTACCCTTTTCGATTTATGGCCTAAGTGGCATTCTAGTCGCTCATGTCTTTTTTAACTTACCTTACGCCTGTCGCTTGTTATTGCATGCTTTAGAGTCGATTCCTAATGAGCAACATAAATTGTGTTCTCACTTGGGAATGAATGGATGGCAGAAGTTTCGCCAAGTTGAGTGGCCCCGTATGAGACAGCAACTTCCACATGTCGCTGGCCTAGTGTTTATGCTGTGCTTTACTAGCTTTTCGACGGTTATGGCATTAGGTGGCGGGCCTAAGTCGACCACGATTGAACTGGCTATCTACCAAGCGATTAAGTTTGATTTTGACCTACAAGCTGGCGCGATTCTCGCGTTATGGCAAATGCTGCTATGTGGTGGGTTAAGTTTACTATTATTGCGTTTAGCGAAAACCTTGCCAGCTTCGACTCAGGCTAGCCAACAAGTGTTACCGGTGTGGTCAGATTCTCGTTTAGCGAAAGTTTGGGATAGCATTTGGATCATAGCGGCAATGTTGCTTGTGCTACCACCTTTATTGATGGTGATATGGCAAGGTTTGAATCCTCAATCATTGAGTGTGCTGCAAGATGCTAAGTTTTGGCAGGCGTTGATGGCCTCGCTGAAAGTCGCAACATTAGCCAGTTCACTTGCCTTGCTGATGGGCATCGCAATTTTATTTACCAGTCGCGCTTGGCATTTGAAAGGGCGTAGTCAGTGGGCAGGGCGTTTAGAATTGATGGGCACGATTATCTTGGTGACACCGGGAATTGTGATTAGTACCGGACTGTTTTTATTACTGCGTAATCAAGTTGACGTATTCAGCCTTGCTTTTGTGATGGTGATTTTAGTGAATGGCCTAATGGCGTTGCCTTACATCATCAAAACCTTGTCGCAGCCAATGTTACAAACTGCCCAGCAATATCAATTTTTATGTCAAAGCCTAGGTATGACAGGTTGGACTCGTTTTAAAATGGTTGAATGGAAAGCGCTGAATAAACCCATAGCTCACGCCTTTGCGATTAGCTTTATGTTTTCGATGGGCGATTTAAGCGCCGTGGCACTATTTGGTAACCAATCTTTCACTACATTGCCTTTGTATTTATTTCAACTACTGGGAAGCTATCAAATGCCTGCGGCGGCGATGGTCTCACTGTGTTTATTGGTGTTTAGTGTCATCTGTTTTAGCTTGATTGATGTCGTGTTTAAACGAAGTAGCCGTTAATTATGAAGAAGAATTACCATGTCTGATAGTGCCATTGAGATCCAACAAGTCATTTATGATTATCAAAGTGAAACCTTTCATTTTGACTTACAGGTAGAGCGTGGCTCGATTATGGCTTTGATGGGGCCTAGTGGCTCTGGCAAATCAACCTTACTCAGTTTAATCGCCGGTTTTATTGAACCTAAACAAGGGAAGATTAACGTCGATGGTTTAGCTGTGGTTGGTTTACAGCCTCACCAAAGGCCACTGGCAATGCTGTTTCAAGAGCATAATTTATTCAGCCACTTAACGGTAAGGCAAAATATTGGACTGGGTTTACATCCCGGCCTGAAATTAACGAGCCAGCAAAAACAGCAAGTGGAACAAGCCGCTCAGCAAGTTGGTATTGTTGAACTATTAGATCGCCTGCCTGAGCAGTTATCGGGCGGACAGCGGCAACGCGTCGCACTGGCAAGATGCTTTGTACAGCCACATTCGATTTGGTTGTTGGATGAGCCTTTTTCAGCGTTAGACCCTATTTTACGTCAAGAGATGTTGTCGCTGGTGGCAAGGCTAGCTAAAGAGCGCAATATCACGGTATTGATGGTGACGCATCATTTGTCAGATGCTAAATCGATAGGTAGTCATTTTGCCTTTATGGAGCAAGGACAAGTGACAGAGTGCGATCAAATCTCACAGTTAACCCAACAAAGTACTAACGCTCACTTAAGAGAATTTCTTAAAGCGAGCGGAAATTAAAACAGCCTTTGATATCGTCAATATCAAAGGCTGTGAGTTTATCTTTTATATTAAAAATGAGGTTAAGATTTTTTCGTCAGACGATCGGTAAAAAACTGATTTCGCTTACCGATAAATTCAGAGTAACTTTCACCTTCGAGACGATATTTACGCCAAGTTAAGAAGCTTTGTAGGTAGCCTAATGATGAATAGAAAATGACGGTATAGCCTAGAACCTCTAGCCCTTCTTCTGCAACGCGTTTGATGATTCTATTGTATTCCGGCCCGAGAATACCTTGCCAAAAATGCCCCATACCAAATAAGCGCGAAAATACCAGTAGTAATGCCATCCCTATACATAGTGAGAAGAAATGGCGACTTTGAGTAAAATGCGAAAATGTGTGTATGGTTTGTTTGATATTTCTTGAGGCGAATATCGTACAGGTTACAGCAAGAATGAGTGCAGGAACGACCCAAAACCCATGAAATATTTGATCAAATAAGCCATCTAATTCTCGGATAAACATACAACCGAAAAAGCCAGCCACTAAAGTGCAAAAATGTCGAGTAGAAGGTTCTTTATAAGCGGTATAAGCAAAAGATAGTGAGCTAAGTAGTAGGATGATTTCCTGAAAGTATTCAGTTAATGAGGTTTCACCGATCCCTTGTTTGAGGTAGATCAGATCATAGCTAAGAGTGGCAACCGGCAAAGTAACAAGCAAAGCGAGCAATAGAAATTGGCCAAACCCTTTGAGAATAAAACGTATATCAGTAGACATAATCACTCCGAAACAAAAGCTGCCTTATTTTTATATTCTAGTCCGTTTTAGTGTAGCAGTCCGTGTGATACTGGCAGAGGGAGGGGGATTCTATAGTTGATATCGTTTAAAGGCTAATATTTTTTGGTTTTATCAAATAAAGTTTAATAATATTCAATTCTAAGTTATTCACTAGACAATCAAGGCACACTGTGTGCACCTTGATTGCTATTATTTCCTTTGTTTTAGCGTTGTTATAGGTTTTCTTCGGCGAACTCCGCTAAACGGCTACGAACCACGCCATTTAAGTGAATGTTGGCACTACCTTCGAAGTTTTTAAAACGTTCAACCATGTAAGTTAACCCTGAAGTGACAGGCGTTAAGTAAGTGGAATCGATTTGCGCCAGATTACCCGAGCAGACAATTTTGGTGCCTTCACCACAACGAGTAATGATGGTTTTGATTTGAGAAGCAGTCAGGTTTTGGCATTCATCAAGTAATACAAACGCATTTTGAATCGAGCGGCCACGCATAAAGTTGATGGATTTGAATTGAATATTAGCTTTATCACAAATGTACTTTAATGAGCCTTCAGTACAATGATCGTTTTTATGCAGCGCTTCTAGCGTATCGGTAATTGCCGCCAGCCAAGGCATCATTTTTTCTTCTTCCGTGCCAGGTAAGAAACCAATGGCTTCACCGATATCGGGGGTATTGCGAGTGACGATGATCTTATCGAACATTTTTTTCTCGATGGTCATCTCTAACGCCGCGGCCATGGCAAGCATAGTTTTACCACTACCCGCTGCACCGGTTAAAATCACCAAATCAATTTCAGGATCAAGCAAGGCATCCATTGCCATTCCTTGATAGACATTTTTCGGATAAATATCCCAAGCATGTCGGTGCATCAGCCGTTCTCGGCTAAGGTCTTTAATTTTGGCACTTGTCGGATGCAGCTCTTCAACACGGCCAGCAAAGTCGGTATCTTCATCGATAATATATTGATTAATAAAGGTTGGCTCTAAGCCTTCTCGATCAACGGTATGAAAAGTTTTACTGCCGCAGTTGTGGCTTTCTACTTGTTTAAAGTTATCCCAAAAGCTGCCTTGGTATTCATTAAAGCCTTTAGTTAGGAACTGCACATCATCAATTAATTGGTCAGTTCGGTAGTCTTCAACATATTGAACACCAGCGCCTTTGGCTCGTAAGCGCATATTGATATCTTTGGTGATCAATACGACTTCTCGTGGTGCGCGACGGTTTTGCAGGGCAATCACACCATTTAAAATGCGGTTGTCGCCGGCTTTATCGGCAAAGGCTTTATCACTATCTTGGATATCAAAATCGGCCAGAATCGAAATGGTGCCAGTAGCTTGATTATCCTTAGCAAAAGGAATGCCTTGAGATATTTCATCGGGCGTTGCATCGTGGAAAATTGCTTCTAGGGCTCGAATGGCAACTCGGGCATCTCGAGCAACATCACGTTTGCTGTCTTTGATGCGATCAAGTTCTTCTAATACTGTCATTGGAATGACGACATCGTGTTCTTGGAATGAGTATATGGCGTGGGGTTCGTGGAGTAGGATGTTGGTATCAAGGACAAAGATTTTGCGCGATGATTTATCGTCGTGTGAGTTACGGCTGGTTAGCGTTCTGTCAGTCGAGCCCATAGCGTCTCCTTGTTCCGCGGTGCGGAAGGCTAGCAATGTTTGATTGCTAGAGGCAGCTACAGTATATAGGGAACGTCCTGTTCCTATTTTCGCTATCGAGAGTGTCGGTAGCGTGCAGCTACATAACGATCAAACCCTTTTCATTGATAAGCAACGATAGATTTTTAATGCAAAACTATCTGAATGCTTAAGTTGAGTATATGAAAGATTTTTACTTTCAGCTCTAATTTACCTCTCAAATATTGACACTTTTATGTCAAGGCGAAAATTAACTTCAAATCAGGATGATATATCTAGGCTCATCAAGTAAGATGTGCGGCTTTTTCCTTGTCGGGAAAGCGTATTTAAATGGGGTTTGAGGGAAGAATATTTCTTTAAAAACCACTAAAATAGATTTCAATAAAGTTAGATTCATAAGGTAGTCGATTACATGGCATTTGCGTTAGGTCAGCGTTGGATTAGTGATACAGAAAGCGATTTAGGATTAGGGACAGTCGTCGGGCTTGATGCTCGAACTGTAACCTTGATGTTTGCTGCATCAGAAGAAAACCGTTTGTATGCCCGTAATGATGCGCCGATCACTCGAGTGGTGTTTAATGTCGGTGATGTTATTGAAAGCCAAGAAGGTTGGACTTTAAAAGTTGAGCATATCGAAGTACAAGATGATGTGATCAGCTATATCGGTACTCGCCAAGATAACCAAGAAAGCGATGTTGTATTACGTGAGATTTTCTTAAACCACCAAATTCGCTTTAATAAGCCGCAAGATAAATTGTTTGCCGGTCAAATTGATCGTATGGATAACTTTGTCCTACGCTACAACGCATTAACCAATCAATATCAGCAGCATAAAAGCCCAATGCGTGGTCTTTGTGGTATGCGTGCTGGCCTTATTCCGCATCAGCTTTATATTGCCCATGAAGTGGGGCGTCGTCATGCGCCTCGCGTGCTACTGGCCGATGAAGTTGGCCTAGGTAAAACTATTGAAGCGGGCATGATCATTCACCAGCAAGTATTAACCGGTCGTTCTGAGCGTATCTTGATTGTGGTGCCGGAAACGTTGCAGCACCAATGGTTAGTCGAAATGATGCGTCGCTTCAATCTGCATTTTTCGGTGTTCGATGAAGAACGTTGCCTAGAGTCGCAAGCCGATGCATTGAATCCATTTGATACTCAGCAATATGTCTTATGTTCACTCGATTTCTTGAAAAAGAATGAAAAACGTTTCAATCAAGCCTTAGCCGCTGATTGGGATTTATTGGTCGTCGATGAAGCCCATCACCTAGAGTGGAGTGTTGACGCACCAAGCCGTGAATATCAAATGATAGAAGGCTTAGCGGCAAAAATCGCTGGCGTGCTTCTTCTTACTGCAACCCCTGAGCAACTAGGCCATGAGAGTCATTTTGCTCGACTGCGTTTACTTGATTCAGACCGCTTTTTTGACTACCCAACTTTTGTGAAAGAAGAGCAGCAATACGCACCGGTAGCTGAAGCGGTCGCAAGCTTAGAATCTGGCAAGCCGCTGACTAACGACCAAAAAAATAGCATTACTGAGTTGCTATCAGAGCAAGATGCCGAGCCGCTATTTAGAATTTTAGATGGTTGTAGCTCACAAGCTGAATTTGATATTGAGCAGAAAACCTTAGCTCGCCAAGAGTTGATTGATAACTTAATGGATCGTCATGGTACTGGACGCATATTGTTCCGTAATACTCGTGCCGCGATCCAAGGTTTTCCTGAGCGCCACGTGCACATGCTAGAAATGCCAATGCCTGAGCAATACACTCGAGCAATGCGTGTTTCTAAGATGATGGATGGCGAATTGCCTGAGCAAACTCAAGCGCTGAAAAACTTGTATCCAGAAGAGATCTTACAAGATCTAGAAGGCGATAAAACCTCATGGTGGACGTTCGATCCTCGCGTAACTTGGCTTATCGATAAAGTATTAGAAAAACGCTCTGAAAAGATCTTAGTGATCGCATCACGCTCTTCTACTGCCTTGCAACTAGAGCAAGCTTTGCGTGAGCGTGAAGGTATTCGTGCCACAGTATTCCATGAAGGTATGTCGATTCTTGAGCGTGATAAAGCCGCTGCATATTTTGCGCAAGAAGAAGGTGGAGCGCAGGTACTGATCTGTTCTGAAATTGGCTCTGAAGGACGTAACTTCCAGTTTGCCAATCAGTTGGTGATGTTCGACTTGCCATTCAATCCAGACCTACTAGAACAACGTATCGGCCGTTTAGACCGTATTGGCCAAACTCGTGATATTGAAATTTTCGTTCCGCATTTAGAAAATTCAGCGCAATCAATTTTGGCTCATTGGTATCACCAAGGTTTGAATGCGTTTGCAGAAACCTGCCCAACAGGTCACGCGGTGTATGATGAATATTCTGCCAATTTAATTGCCATGCTAGCCTCTGGCGACATGAGCGAATTGGACCATTTAGTCGAGCAATCGGCAGCGCTCAATAAACAATTGAAATCGAAATTAGAACAAGGCCGTGACCGTTTGCTAGAAATTCACTCGAACGGTGGCGAAAAAGCGCAAAAAATCACGGAAACTATCGCATCTGGTGATAATGATACTAACTTGGTGACCTTTGCACTCGGCTTGTTTGATACCATAGGTTTAAACCAAGATGACAAAGGTGAAAATGCACTAGTGGTGACGCCATCAGAACACATGATGGTGCCAAGCTACCCTGGTTTACCTTATGAAGGTGCGACCATTACTTTTGATCGCGATACTGCGCTTTCTCGTGAAGATATGAACTTTATGAGTTGGGAGCACCCAATGATCCAAGGTGGTATTGATCTACTGCTTAGCGAGAATGTCGGTACTAATGCAGTTTCGTTATTAAAAAACAAAGCGCTACCGGTTGGCACTATGTTCTTAGAGCTAGTGTATTTAGTGGATGCTCAAGCGCCAAAACGCAGTGGCATTAACCAATTCTTGCCAAAAACGCCAATTCGTTTATTGATGGATGGCAAAGGTAACGAACTTTCAGAACAAGTACCGTTTGACACATTTAACCGCCAACTTAGCCCGATTAATCGTCATATGGCGAGTAAAGTGGCGAGTTCAGTGCAAGATCAGATTCACTCGTTAATTGAAAGTGCTGAGCAAGCGGTATTGCCTAAACTGGATGAAGTGCGCCAAACCGCGAAATCTGAGATGCAGCAAAAGCTTAACTCTGAGTTAGAACGTTTATTGGCACTTAAAGCCGTCAATCCAAACATTCGTGATGAAGAAATTAGCGCCATTGAAACGCAAATCGAAACGCTGTCTGGTTACATCGAAACCGCGCAGCTACAGCTTGATTCTCTGCGTTTGATCGTGGTTGCTCATCAGTAATACGTCACTCGGAAAATTCGTTGCTCGTAGCTCGATGTTATCTTTTCGAGTTACGAGCAACGAGCTGCCGAGAAACGTTTTATTTAACCACTTTTCTTACTTTAGTTCGTAGAATCTAACCTAGAACCCAGGAACCCTTTCATGGCCCTACTTGAATACCTTCCACCCACCGACCCTTGGACGGATATCGTCTATCAAGATGAGCATATTCTGGTGGCGAATAAGCCTGCGGGTTTGTTGTCGGTACCGGGGCGCTTGGCAGAACATTACGACAGTATTTGGAGCCGCTTACGTGAGACTTATCCAAATATTGAAGTGGTGCATCGTTTGGATATGGCAACCTCTGGTTTGATGTTATTTGCTTTAACCAAAGAAGCAGAACGTCATATTAAGAAGCAATTCCAGTATCGCCTCACTCATAAAATTTATTATGCGCGAGTATGGGGAAGTGTAGAGCAAGACCAAGGTGAGATTGATTTGCCTCTGATTTGTGATTGGCCAAATCGCCCGAGGCAGAAAGTGTGTCACCAAGATGGCAAGCCTTCTTTAACCCGTTATCAAGTAGTGGCGAGAGAAGAGCAGACGACCATAGTTCGTTTGCTACCGATCACAGGACGCTCACACCAATTACGAGTGCATATGATGGCGCTTGGTTATCCGATTGTTGGTGATGAATTCTATGCGACTCCAAAGGCGTTAGAGTACTCCGAGCGGTTGCAATTGCATTCTGCTGAACTGAGTTTCTATCATCCCAAAGATAATCAATTAGCAACGGCGTTTGTTGAATGTGATTTTTATCCCGACGTAAAAGCGCAAATTTTGCAACACTTTAGCGCTGAACCTGAGTTGCCAGATTATAAAACTTTGGTATCGTCGTAGAGGTTATTTACTTTCAGGCCGAAAAGGATTTTACATGCCGATCCCTCCCACTCATTTACCTAGCAAACCAACGGTGGTTTTTTTAGATCACGCGACCATTCCTGAACATATTCGCGTGCCAAACTTAACCTTTGAACATCAATGGCAACAGTTTGATTTAACGCCAGCGGAGAAGGTGGTTGAGCGTATTGCATCGGCCGATATTGTGATCACCAATAAAGTGCAATTAACTGCAGACGTTTTGGTTCAAGCCCCGAAACTCAAGTTAATTGCGGTCGCGGCGACAGGAACCAATAACGTTGATTTAGACTACTGTCGAGAGCATGGAATAGTGGTAACCAATGTACAAGGTTATGGAACGCGCTCTGTACCAGAACATGTGGTGGCGATGATGTTTGCGCTAAAGCGTAATTTAGTCGGTTATCACCAAGATATCGCGGCTGGTGAGTGGCAAAAACAAAAGCAGTTCTGTTTCTTTACTCATCCTATTACCGATGTGGCCGATTCAACCATAGGGATCATTGGCAGTGGTAGTCTAGGACAAGCCGTTGGCGTGTTAGCCAAAGCAATTGGCATGAAGGTGGTGTTTGCGGAACGTAAAGGGGTAAAACCTGCGCGTCCTGGCTATATGGCATTTGAAAAAGTGATTGAAACGGCTGATGTGCTGACTTTGCATTGTCCACTTAGTGATGACACGCAAGATTTAATTGCGATGCCAGAACTGACAGCGATGAAATCGAGCGCAATTTTAATTAATGCTGGCCGCGGTGGACTAGTTAATGAGTCGGACTTGGTGGAAGCATTAAAAACCAAACAAATTGCCGGTGCAGGGTGTGATGTATTTACTCAAGAGCCTGCTGATGAGTCGAATCCGCTTATCGCCAATATGGACTTACCAAACTTACTTCTCACTCCACATGTCGCGTGGGGGAGCAATTCTTCTATTCAAGCACTGTGTAATATCTTGATGGACAATATTGAAAAATACCAACAAGGTGTTGAACAAAACCGAGTCTGCTAACGATTTAGCTTATTCTCTAAGGGAGTAATCCAACTTCTTTATAATAACGAATAGCGCCCGGATGCAGTGGCGCGGAGATGCCATCTTTAATCATATTTTCTTTCTTTAACATCGCGAAAGCAGGGTGCAGACGCTTAAAGGTATCAAGATTCTCAAATACCGCCTTGGTGATGTTATAAGCAAGCTCATCAGACATGCGCTTATCGGCAAATACAACCGATAGGGTGCCGAACGTTTTGATGTCTTTCTCGTTGTTTGGGTAGAGATTTGCCGGAATGCTAGTCTCAGCATAATAAGGCGTATTATCGACTAATTTATCGATTTTAGGGCCTGTTACGGGAATTAATTTGGCCTGACAAGAGGTAGTCGCTTCTTTTATCGAGGCATTAGGATTACCTAAAATAGAAACAAAAGCATCAATTTGATTATCACATAACGCTTGAGCTCGGCTCGCTCCGGTAAATTCAGTTGCTCGTGAGAAACTTTTCGGTGACCAACCAAATTGCTGCATGATCCTATCCATGGTCGCTCGATCGCCAGAGCCTTTATTACCTATATTGACTCGTTTGCTTGCTAAATCTGCGACACTTTTGATGTTTGAATCTTTACGAACGATGAGATTAAAGGGTTCATTGTGTAAAGAGAAGAGGGCGCGCATGTTGGAGTATGGCGCTTTAGGGGTAAATTCCTTACTACCTTGATAAGAAAAGTATTGCCAATCTGATTGCGTGATCCCTAAATCATTCTTACCTAGTCTCACTTGATCAATATTATCGACAGAGCCTGCAGAAGGTTCGACTGAACAGCGAATATTATGCTGTAAACGGCCTTTATTGATTAACTTGCATATAGAACTACCAGCAGGGTAATAAACGCCCGTTACCGCGCCAGTAGCAATTGTGATATAGCTTTTATTATCTTCTGCTTTTACCGCTGTGGTTGAAATAGCCAATAGGCAAGCCAGTAAGATTTTATAGAGGCGCTGAAATAAAAAGTGATGAAAATATGATGCAGAGGCAGTCATGGCGTATTCCTTTATGCCAATAAAATGAGAAATGGCGATCCTTGCCATTGTATATCAACAATAGGTGAGAGGTTGATTTATTGTTAATAAACATACTGGGAGTGGGGGTTATAAAGATAGATAATTATTGAAGATTATATGAAAAATGAGAAGGCGTTCACGACAAGTGGGAAAAAAGAGTCAAAAGAACGCCCTAGGATAGAGGGAAGTTTTAGGTTTTAACCTGCGTATTCAAATAATTCGCACACAGAATCGAATAGTTGTTTGGTACTAATATTTAAGGTTGGCGTAATGAAAATCGTATCATCACCTGCAACGACTCCAAGAATACCTTCTGATTTGCCAAGAGAGTCAAGCAAACGAGCTATCAATTGAGCCGCTCCCGGGCCAGTATGAATCACAACCAAAGCATCGTTATGACCAACATCGAGCACTAGTTCACGTAAAGAGCTTGAGGCGGTAGGAACACCTAACTCTGCCGGTAAGCAATACACCATTTCCATTTTCGCATTACGCGTTCTTACCGCACCAAACTTAGTCAGCATTCGAGAGACTTTTGATTGGTTGATATTGACAAAGCCTTCTTCTCGCAGCGCATCAACAATTTCGCCTTGGGAGCCAAAACATTCTTCTTTTAGTAGGGCTTTAAAAGAGCGGACTAAGTTATCTTGTTTGTCACTATTTCGCATAATGGATTCTTTTAGTGGTACATATAATTTCAATATTTTCGCATAGATGCTCAGTGATCACCAAACGATTAGGTCAAATTTTCGCTAAAAAAAGATTGTGATCATTATGTTAACTTTTCCCCTGTAAGTGTTGTTAAAACTAGCTGGATTGTGCTTTGGCTTTTAATTTTAGTTATTGAATTTATATATGATTTTATAAGGGATGAGTTCAATATCGCAAAGCTGATGTTGAATAATTGTAATTATAATCGAGTTATTGTACTTTCGAAGGTATTAAGATTAGGCCCCATAAATTTCTTAGGGAGTGTCGTTCCAACTCCTTAAACTCAGACCTAAATAATGTAAAAAAATAATCAAATTTTTCGAAGGAGAAAGGCTCATGAAAGTAGCTGTAATTGGTGCTGCTGGTGGTATTGGTCAAGCACTTGCTTTATTGCTGAAAAACGGACTTCCTGCAGGATCAGATCTTGCTTTATACGATATTGCTCCAGTTACACCAGGGGTTGCTGCTGATTTAAGCCATATACCTACTCCGGTTTCAATTAAAGGTTATGCGGGTGAAGATCCAACGCCAGCATTAGAAGGTGCCGACGTGGTACTAATTTCTGCCGGTGTTGCACGTAAACCAGGCATGGATCGCTCGGATCTTTTCAATGTCAATGCAGGGATCATTAAATCTCTAGCTGAAAAAATTGCGAATACTTGCCCAACCGCGTGTGTTGGTATCATTACTAACCCAGTTAATACAACCGTGCCAATTGCTGCTGAAGTATTGAAAAAAGCGGGTGTTTACAATAAAAACCGCCTATTTGGTATTACGACACTCGATGTGATTCGTTCTGAGACTTTTGTTTCTGAATTGAAAAGCGTTTCTCTTGACGGCTTAGAAGTTCCGGTTATCGGAGGTCACTCTGGTGTGACGATCTTACCTCTACTTTCTCAAGTAAAAGGCGTGGAATTCTCTGATGATGAGCTAGCTTCTCTAACTAAGCGTATTCAAAACGCTGGTACCGAAGTCGTAGAAGCTAAAGCGGGCGGTGGTTCTGCAACGCTTTCTATGGGCCAAGCGGCTTACCGTTTTGGTTTATCTCTAGTAAAAGCACTGAACGGCGAGCAAGGCATTGTTGAGTGTGCTTACGTTGAAGGTGATGGCGAGCACGCACGCTTCTTCGCGCAACCTATTCGTTTAGGTAAAGAAGGCGTAGAAGAAATTCTAAGCTTTGGTGAGCTAAGTGCATTTGAACAACAAGCGTTTGATAGCATGCTAGATACACTTAAATCAGATATTGCTCTAGGTGAAGAGTTCGCGAAGTAAAATTAGGCGAATCTCGTTTCTCGAAAGCTCGTTTCTTGAAAAAGAGACGAGCTTTTTTTATTCGATAAACGAGTAGCGAAGCGAACGAGAAGCTTTGCGTTCGAGCTTCGGAAATCTATTTCGTCCTTCTAACTGCCATGTGCGCAAGAGTAACAAGAGCTTGTTTGTAGTCTGACTCTGGAATAATAGCCAGTTCTGCAATGGCTTTATCTGCTTCTTCTTCAGCACGTTGTGTCGTGTATTCGAGTGAACCCGTTTCATGCATGGCGGCCATAATAGCGTCCAGTTTTTCCATGCCATTCGAGTGTTCAATCGCATCACGAATCATAGCGGCTTGTTCTGGTGTACCGTTTTGCATCGCATAAAGTAGAGGTAGGGTAGGTTTACCTTCGGCAAGATCATCACCGACATTTTTGCCCATCTCTTTACCATCAGATGTGTAATCCATGACATCATCAATTAACTGGAAAGCGGTGCCTAAGTACTTACCGTAATTTTGCAGTGCGACTTCGGTTTCTTTTGGCGCATCAACCAATAAAGCACCAATTTGAGTCGCCGCTTCAAATAGACGCGCCGTTTTCGAATAGATCACTTGCATGTAGCTTTCTTCGGTGGTGTTCGGATCGTTGCAATTCATTAATTGCTGAACTTCACCCTCGGCAATTACGTTTACCGCATCACTCATTAACTTGAGGATCTTTAAAGATCCTAGGCTAGTCATCATTTGGAAAGAACGAGTGTAAATGTAGTCACCAACCAAAACGCTAGCGGCATTACCAAACGCAGCATTAGCGGTTTCTTTACCACGACGCATATCCGATTCATCAACCACATCATCATGTAGCAATGTCGCTGTATGGATGAATTCTACAAACGCAGCAGCAGTGATGTGGTCTTTGCCTTGATAGCCTAAAGCCTTGGCTGATAGTAACGCTAAAAGAGGGCGTAGGCGTTTGCCACCACCACTAACAATGTAGAAACCTAGTTGATTAATAAGGCTAACTTCTGAATTCAATTGTGCATGAATGGTTTCATTCACTTTTACCATGTCGTCGGCAGTGAGTGCCTGGATAGCTTTAAAATCCATTGTTCTTCCAGCTGAGAATAGGGCGTGCTAGGCCTAAATTTAAAAAATAATCATGGATTCTACACTAAAAAACATTGATAAACACGAGTGTAAACGGCATCATTAGCGCACTTTAATCAGGCGATGATCTTTTCGCCATTTTTTTTAATATTTATCTTGTCAAAGGCCAAGCTCTCAAGTAGAATCTGCGCCCTATTGATGACAAGTTTAAGCGCACACCTGATATGTTTAAAATAACTAACATGATGCTGTGCGGAAAAAGCGGAGTAAAATATGTACGCTGTTTTCCAATCTGGTGGTAAACAACACCGTGTAAGCGAAGGTCAAACTCTTCGTTTAGAAAAATTGGACGTAGAAACTGGCGCAAACGTTGAGTTTGATTCAGTTCTTATGGTTGCTAATGGTGAAGAAATCACTATTGGTGCACCTCTGGTTGCTGGCGGTAAAGTAACTGCGGAAGTAGTTAAGCACGGTCGTGGCGATAAAGTAAAAATCGTTAAGTTCCGTCGTCGTAAGCATTCTCGTAAGCAAATGGGCCACCGTCAGTGGTTCACTGAAGTCAAAATTACTGGCATCAGCGCTTAATTTAACTAAGGAGAAGCTAACATGGCACATAAAAAAGCTGGTGGTTCTACTAATAACGGTCGCGACTCAGAAAGCAAACGCCTAGGTGTTAAGCGTTTTGGTGGCGAATCTGTTCTAGCTGGTAACATCATTGTTCGTCAACGTGGTACTAAATTCCACGCTGGAACGAATGTTGGTATCGGTAAAGACCATACTCTATTTGCTTTATCTGAAGGTAAAGTTAAATTTGAAGTTAAAGGTCCTAAGAACCGTAAGTTTGTAAGCATCGAAACTGCATAAGTTTCTGTTTACTATTGAATTCAAAGCCCTGCCTTTATGGCGGGGTTTTTTATTTATAGCAAAGTTATATAATTAGACCCTAGACCCTAGACCCTAGACCCTAGACCCTAGACCCTAGACCTTATCCTCGAGAGCCGAGAGCCGAGAGCCGAGAGCCGAGAGCCGAGAGTAGAAAGTTGGGATTTACAGTCTGTGGTCTACACTCATAATAACTTGCCAATAATGCAGGTGGAGTAGCAAATGAAGTTCGTTGATGAATCAACCATAAAAGTAGAAGCTGGCGATGGCGGTAATGGCGTTGTTAGTTTCTGGCGTGAAAAATTTGTTGAAAAAGGCGGTCCTGACGGCGGTGACGGTGGTGACGGCGGTGATGTATACATGCAAGCCGACGAAAACCTCAACACACTAGTCGATTACCGCTTTGAACGTTTCCATAAAGCGGAACGTGGTAAAAATGGCAGTGGTGGTAACTGTACGGGTAAACGTGGTGCAGATAAAACCATCAAAGTACCTGTCGGAACTCGCGCGATTGATATTCATACCAATGAAGTGGTAGCAGAAGTTACCGAGCATGGCCAAAAAATCATGATCGCAAAAGGCGGTTGGCATGGTTTAGGTAACCAACGCTTTAAATCTTCAGTTAACCGTGCACCGCGTCAAAAGACTATGGGTACTAAAGGTGAAGTTCGTGAGTTACGTTTAGAACTATTGTTGCTTGCTGATGTTGGTATGCTTGGTCTACCAAATGCAGGTAAATCAACCTTTATTCGTGCTGTGTCTGCGGCGAAGCCTAAAGTGGCTGATTATCCATTTACGACCTTGATCCCAAGCTTGGGTGTGGTTCGAGCAGGCTCTGAACGCAGTTTTGTTATTGCTGACATTCCTGGTCTAATTGAAGGTGCCGCGGATGGCGCAGGCCTTGGTGTTCGATTCTTAAAACACTTAGAGCGTTGTCGTGTTCTATTGCATATGATTGATCTATTGCCGATTGATGGTTCAGATCCAATTGAAAATGCACTGACGATCATTGATGAACTTGAGCAATACAGTGAAAAAGTCGCGGCTAAACCTCGTTGGTTGATCTTTAACAAAGTCGATCTTCTGCCAGAAGAAGAAGTGGATGAAAAGATCCAGCAGATTATCGATGCATTAGGTTGGGATGGTCATTACGCAAAGATCTCTGCTTCTAATAAATTAGGTACCAAAGAGTTGGCTTTCCAATTAGCTGAGTTTATGGAAACTTTGCCTAAAGAAGAGCAAGTGATTGAAGAAGAAGAGAAAGTCGACTTCAAGTGGGATGATTACCATAAAGATGCCATGAGCGGTAAAGATGTGATTACCGAAGAGTGGGATGATGATGACTGGGATGATGATGAAGATGACGGTCATGTTATCTACGTTCGTGACTAGTCAGTACAATCACTAGTCAGTGCAATCAATCGATATATAAGCTGTGATTCTTTAAGGATCACAGCTTTTTTTTATCCTAAATCATGCTATTGAGGGAAGTTTTAGTGCACAATTTAAGCACTAACCCTGATTGTAGATAAGCTGATAACTCTTATCTGCAACACAGGCTAATTATCAATGGATTGATGAGAATATAATGATGGATGAAAAACAACGAATAATTACTCGGATGATTATTCAAGCAGGTCAAATGCTGCTTGCACATGGTGCTGAAAGTACTTTAGTCGGAGACTTAACTCGCAGGTTAGGCCTAGCAAGTGGAATGTCGGATGTTGAAGTCTCAATGTCGGCCAGTTCATTGGTGGTAACCACTGTTATGAATGAGCATTGTATTACTACCGCGCGCCGTTGCCCTGATCGTGGCATCAATATGAAGGTTGTTACGGAAGTTCAGCAAATCTGTATTATGCTCGAGCGTAAAATTATTGATTACCGATTAGCGCTCCATAAACTCGAACAAATTAAGCCCGTTAGATATAACCGTTGGTTGGTTCTATTTATGATTGGCTTATCTTGTGCTGCATTCGCTCGTTTAGCGGGTGGAGATGTAATGATATGTGCGATTACCTTTATCGCATCTTGTTGTGGCATGTTTGTTCGCCAAGAAGTGGGTCATCGTAACTTTAATCCACTCGTCAATTTTGCAGTGACTGCATTTGTGACCACAGTGATTTCCTCTCAAGCGGTTATCCACCAATTAGGCAATGCTCCATTTACTGCCATGGCATCTTCAGTGCTGATGCTAGTGCCTGGTTTTCCTTTGATTAATTCTGTGGCAGATATGTTGAAAGGTTATATCAACATGGGAATTGCTCGATTTTTCATGGCAAGTTTATTGACCTTTGCTACCTGCTTAGGAATCGTGGCTGCAATGACAGTAACCGGGACATGGGTATGGGTGAGATAATGGATTTCTTGATTGCTTTGCTTACTGATATGTCTCTTGCCGCTATTCCCGCCGTCGGGTTTGCTTTGGTATTTAATGTTCCGGTTAAAGCTCTAAAATATTGTGCTTTGGGAGGAGCGATTGGGCATGGAATTCGATTTGTACTGATGACGTATAATATACCTATTGAATGGGCAACATTTTTTGCAGCAACTATAGTGAGTATGGTTGGAGTTCATTGGTCACATCGTTTTTTAGCTCACCCAAAAGTCTTTACTGTTGCCGCCATGATTCCAATGGTACCGGGAGTTTATGCATTTAAAGCGATGATCGCTCTAGTTGAAATAAACCAAAATGGCTATGATGCACAATTATTTAGTATTCTGATCGATAACTTTTTACAAGCCATGTTTATCATTGCAGGGTTAGCAATTGGCCTCGCAATGCCAGGTTTGTTATTTTATCGAAGACGATCCATTGTTTAAAAAGGACGAAATGTGAAGATCAGCATGATTGCCGCGATGGCAAACAACCGTATTATTGGTAAAGATAATCAAATGCCATGGCACCTACCGGCCGATTTTGCTTGGTTTAAACGCTGCACCATGGGAAAGCCGATAGTGATGGGACGTAAGACCTATGAATCGATTGGACGACCATTGCCGGGACGTTTAAATATCGTGATTTCAAGAGATGCTTCACTCGCTATTGAAGGAGTCACTACTGTAACTAGTATTGAACGAGCCAAACAAGTGGCGGGTGATGTTGATGAATTGATGATTATCGGTGGTGGCACCATCTATGATTTCTGCCTACCTCAAGCTGATTGTCTTTACTTAACCTTTATCGATGCCGATATTGAAGGTGATACTCAATTTCCAGATTGGGGAGATAATTGGCAAGTTGTTGATCAAGAAGAATATCTTAAAGATGATAAGAATGCCTACAACATGCGCTTTGTGTGTTTAGAAAAGATTTGATGATCGGATGAAAAGCTCGTCGGCTATCTCTAGTTTGGAACTGTGGTTTTTCAAGTACTACCGCTTGGTGCATAGTGCGCGTATTGCGGTGGCTTTTGTGGTGATGTTTGCCGCAACGCGTACGTTAGATCTCCACGACATCACTTGGCCATTGATTACCTTAGTGGTAGTGATGGGGCCAATTTCTTACTGGGGTAATGTGTTCCCAAGGGCGCTTCAGCGTATTTCAGGAACCTGTATTGGCGCGCTTTCCGGTATCGTAGCCCTCTATTTGGAAACGATTTCTATCCCATTACTCATGATTTGGTGTAGTGGTGTCATGTTTGTTTGTGGCTATTTAGCATTAGGCAAACAACCTTATGCCGGCTTATTAATTGGTATTACGCTTGCGGTAGTATTAGGGGCTCATGAAGGGAATTTTACTCAGGCTTTATGGCGCAGTGGTGATGTGGTTTTAGGCTCTGCCGTTGCATTGTTTTTTTGCAGTATTTTTCCGCAAAGGGCTTTTATTCATTGGCGTTTAAAGGTGAGCGCTAACTTATTGGAAATTAGCAAAGTTCATCACACGTTGCTTTCTCCTAATATGGTGGAGCGACCAAATATTCAATCAAAACAAGATCAGTTGCGTAGAAACATTATTGGATCTCGTAGTTTATTGTCAGCTGCCAGCGCTGAAACTAAATTAAACTTTTCCCTATTAAGTCGGATTCAAACGGGCATCGTAAATAGTCTCTATGCCATTGAACGTTTATCAGATACTTATTGGAGTGATCGAAAAAGTCATTTTACGCTTTTGAATTCATCAGCATTAAAAGAATGCCATCAAGCTACCGAGTCGATGATTATTCAGTTATCTGAGATGATAAAAACAGGCAAGGTTGAAGCCGATGAATGGCAGTTTGATAACATTAATGAGGTGATTGAAGAGCTGCAAATTTTAGCGAAAGCCAATCAAGTGCAGTCTCAAGCTTCATTATATGGTTATGTGTGGTTGAGTATTCAGTTAATGGAAGAAATCTCACGTCTACACAAACTGATTGCTCTGGCGCTAAACTTGACCAGTAAGTCGCGATAAGTGGGGGTGTTATTGTAGACTTGCTTGAGTAAACATTTGCTTATCTTCCCAGCGCAACATAGACAAATGCTCTCCCCACACGCAACCAGTATCCAGTCCTATCACATTTGCTTCATCATCATGACACCCCATTAGCGCTGCCCAATGGCCAAAAATGACGGTTTTATTTAATGGGATACGTTCGCTTACTTTAAACCAAGGTACTAGGCTACTATTGTCGACTTTAGCCGGAGGAAGCTTGCACTCCATATCTAATTGACCTTGCTGATCGCAAAAGCGCATTCGAGTGAAGGCGTTGATAATAAAACGATAGCGCTCAATGTCTTGTAAATTAGCATCCCATTGAGTCGGTTGATTGGCGTACATGTTTTTGATTAACCAAGCCCACTCATCACTTTGCAAAATGTCGCTAATTTCTTGGCTCGATTGTCTAGCTGTTGCGAGATCCCAACTGGGCGCTATTCCTGCATGACACATGACAAATTCTTCATGCTCTGCCATTAACGGTTGTTGGCGTAGCCAGTCGATTAACTCTTGGCGATCGGCTGCTTGCAGTATCGGGAATGTTTTATCTTTAGGCTTAGCATTGAAGTAACCTAAATGCACCGCCAGTAGGTGTAGGTCATGGTTGCCGAGGATACACTTTGCAGAATCGCCTAAGTCTTTGACAAAGCGTAATGTTTCTAGCGACTTGGGACCGCGAGCGACTAAGTCTCCAGCCAACCATAGTTGATCGACTTGTGCGTTGAAATTGACTTGTTCTAGTAGGGCTTGTAATTCATCAAAGCAGCCTTGGATATCACCAACTATGTAGGTCGCCACAAAACCTCGCTTAATTTAAAATATTTGGAATAGCCATGCGAAATGGCGCGACTTCAGCAAGAAATTGCTCACTTTGTTCATCGAGCATCACATAATGCCCTTGCATTACACCGAGTGGGGTTTCTAAAGCGGTGCCACTGGTATAAGTATACTCTTGCATCGGTTCAATCACGGGTTGCTCACCGACCACGCCATCGCCTTCAATAGTTAACTGTTTGCCGTTAGCATCGGTAATTAACCAACGACGGCTGATTAGTTGAACTGGCTGCTGGCTGAGATTACGAATGGTAATGGTATAGGCAAAGATATAGCGACTTTTTTCCGGCTGGGATTGTTCTTCTATATAACGAGTATGGACTTGGCAAGTAATGCTTGGTGATTGTTGTTGAATCACAAATGTCTCCTATCCTTAGAGATTTAAATAATAAGAGCACCTCATTGTGCTCTTATTATTTAGTGATGATTGGAGTTACTTATCTTTAGCATCAAGGTAGTTTGCTAGAGAAACAAACTGCACTAAAGTTAAGTTCTCAGGGCGTACACTTGGGTTAATATCAAGTTGCTCTAACTCTTCCGCTGACACTAAATTCTTAAAGCAGTTTCTCACCGTTTTACGGCGTTGGTTAAAACCTTCGCGACATACGCGATCTAACCATTTCAAGCTAGTAGCAGGGTGAGGTAGTACTTCATAAGGCATCAAACGCACGACCGCTGAATCCACTTTCGGTGGCGGTATAAATGCGGTTGGTGGTACTTCAAGTACTGGCATGACTTTACAAAAGTACTGAGCCATCACGGTTAAACGACCGTAAGCTTTTGAACCTGGGCCAGCTGCCAGACGATTAACCACTTCTTTTTGCAACATAAAGTGCATGTCTTGAATGTCTTTATGAAATTCAAACAAGTGGAACATCAATGGTGTTGAGATGTTGTAAGGCAAGTTACCGAAAATACGCAGCTTATTATTTGGCTTCACTAATTCATTGAAGTCAAAGCGCATGGCATCGCCTTCATGAATGGTTAACTTGCTGGATAACTCGGGATGATTTCTTAAGCGCTCAGCCAGGTCTCGGTCAAGTTCGATAACCGTTAATTTATCAACTTCACGACCAACAGGTTCAGTGATTGCACCTAAGCCAGGACCGATTTCAACCAGGTTTTGTCCTGGCAGTGGGTTTATTGCAGAAACAATACCATCAATAATATAGGGATCATTTAAAAAGTTTTGGCCAAAGCGTTTACGGGCTTTATGACCTAGATGGACATCATTACTCATTGATTACTCTCTTGTTGCTTTGATTCTGGTTGCTTTGAGCTTTCTACCAGTTGTAAAGCATGGGTGATTGCAGTTAAAAAACTGCCTATATCGGCATTCCCTGTGCCAGCTAGATCCAGTGCAGTACCATGATCAACCGAGGTACGAATAAAAGGTAACCCCAATGTAATATTGACTGAATTACCGAAGCCTTTGTATTTTAGCACGGGTAATCCTTGATCATGATACATCGCCAATACGGTATCGGCTTTTTCTAAATATTTTTGATTGAAGATGGTGTCCGCCGGTAGTGGGCCAACTAAATTCATACCATCTTGTTGACGCATTTTTTCTAAGGTAGGCGTGATGGTTTCAATTTCTTCACGCCCTAAACAACCATCTTCACCCGCATGAGGGTTAAGACCACATACGTAGATGTTTGGTTGTTCAATACCAAATTTATTGACTAAATCGGCATGCAAGATTCGAATGATACTTTCCAGGCGTTCAGCGGTCACCGCTTGGCTAACATAAGCTAAAGGAATATGGGTAGTCACAAGCGCTACTCGTAATCCTTCAGTCGCCAGCATCATCACCACTAATGGGGTATTTGAACGCTCGGCAAAGAACTCGGTATGGCCGCTAAATGCAACGCCAGCACGGTTGATCACACCTTTATGAACAGGGCCTGTGACAATGGCATCAAATTCACCTGTCATACTACCTTGGCAAGCACGTTCTAAGGTTTGTAGAACATAATGCCCATTGGCTTCGTTGAGCTGGCCTGCTACAACCGGTTGAGAAATCGCAATATGCTCAACGTATAATTGGCCTTTTTGTTGCACTTGAGCGGGAAGGGCTGCGTCGTAGTCTAGGAGTTGTACTTCAACGCCAAGTTGCTCTGCACGCTCAGCGAGCATTTGTTTATCCGCGCAAACCACCAATTGATGTGGCCAATCATATTGAGATAGCGCTAAGACGAGATCAGGGCCAATACCGGCAGGCTCACCTGCAGTGATCGCAAGACGACGAATATTTACCATTTGTTCAATGCTCATTGGTCATCTTGCTCGTCTTGTTGGTCTAACATTTCAACATAGGCACTGGCGCGAATTTCTTGTAGCCATGCGCCAGCTTCTTCGTTGAATTTACGTTTGAATAAAATTTGATAAGCGCGGTTTTTCATCGCAGATTCCGTGCGATCAACCGTACGGCGATCAAGTACTTTAACGATATGCCAACCATGAACCGTTTTGAATGGTTCACTGATTTGATTGACCGGTAGAGTTTCGACTTGATGTTTAAACTCAGGCACGTAAGTATCTGGCGTTTGGTAACCTAAGATGCCGTCAGCTACCGCCGAACCGGTATCTTGGCTGTATTGTTGAGCGAGTTCACCAAAAGTACGTTTGCCAGTGTTGATTTCGTCAATTAAGCGATTGAGTTCTTCTTTTGCGCCTTCATCACTTAAAATGATCGACGGTTTAATCAATATGTGTTGTGCATTAACTTCGGTAACAGCCACCGTTTTTAAGCCTTTCACATCGTCAATTTTCATAATGTGAAAGCCAACACCACTGCGGAATGGGCCAATGATGGCGCCTTTACCTTGAGTGCTAATTTCATCGGCAAAGATGGTCGGCATTTCTTCTTTGCGCATCCATCCCCAATCGCCACCTTGTAGAGCTTTTGGGCCTTTTGAATAGGTGTAGGCGAGAGTAGAAAATTCTTCACCTTGATTTAATCGTTCAATTAATTCATGAGCTTGTTGTTCTGTTGCTTCTTTATCATCACCAAAGCGCAGTTGAATTTGAGAAACTTTATATTCAACATTTTGCGTGGTTTGTTCAGCCATCATCGATGCCAGAGTATCGACTTCAGATGGCGAAATATTCACTCGACGACGAACTTGAGCATTACGAGCTTCGCTGATTGCTATTTCTTTACGAATTTGCTCACGAAATACTGGGTAAGTGAGGCCTTGTTGTTGCAGCGAGGCTCTTAATTGTTCCAAGCTCTGATTGTTATCTTGAGCGATACCTTCAATTGCTTGATCTAGACGTTGGTCATCAATTTGAATGCCCATGCGTTTAGCTTCTTGTAATTGAATTTCGTCTAAAACCAATTTTTCAAGCACTTGCTCTTGTAGAGTGTCGCTATCAGGAAGCGATTGGCTTTTGTCTTGTGCGTTGGCTTGTACTGTTTTTATCGCGGTATCTACATCCGTTTGTAAAATAACGCCATCATTAACTATTGCCACCACATGGTTGAGAGGTTGAGGGGCAGACAGTGCTGTTGAGGCCGTAAACAGACTCATTATTCCAAGTAATGCGGGAATCCATGTCTTCATTTTTGATATCCAATAAGTACAACAAATTAAGTACAGTAAATGAGTAAGCCTGCCATATTATCATGGCAGGCTTACCGGTTCATTAGTCAGCAAGGCTAAATGGTCGGCCATAGCCCAATGCGTTGCCGCCATCGCTGTAGGTTAGGCCAGCACTTTGTCCTAAGCCTTTGATGCCAATATTTAGGCTAACTTTTGATTCGTATTCTGGGCCTGGTTCTGGGTAAACATTTCTAACATCACCTGAGTTCATGATATGACGAGAATAGGTTAAGCCTAAGAACCAGCAATCATCATTATAAGTCACACCCACTAAGCTTTCTAACATGGTCTGTTCAGTCAGATCATGGTAGTAGTTTGCTTGTACACTCCAACGTTGAGCGATAGTAAAACTATTTAATATACCGGCTTGAGATATACCATCACGAGTGTATTGGTCGACATTACTTAGGTTACTGGCGTTATCTTCGATATAACTCTTAGCGATATAACGATAATTTAATTGAGTGTAACCACCACCGGGTAATTTGTACTCAAGGGTGCTGTTTGCCAGTTGTAACTCCGACACATCACCATCGTATTGCACGCCACCTTTAAAGAGCCATTCATCGTTGATGTTCCACTCATTTTCTAGTGCCCAAGCGGATAAATTGGCTTCACCACTTTCAGGGTTGATGTAATAGATTTGCCCTAAAGAGACATTGAAGCGCTCTTTATAGTTTTCATCGTAGAAACGAGAAGTTGCACCATAGCTAAGTTGGTTGGCTGGTGCGATGTAATCGACACTGCTGTATTTCATATCACGGAATAAACCGTAATAATCCAATTGCATAAGAGTTGTATCATAACCTTGATAGATATCGTCTTGATCAACTTCAGGGATGTACAGGTATTGCAATCGAGGTTCTAGGGTTTGGGTATAGCCGCCGAGCCATTTTTGGCTGTTATCTAAAAATAGCGTGCCGGTCATGCGGTATTCAGGCACGGTGCGGCTGGCAGTTTCTTTTATATCTGAGTTATAAGTACTGACACTGCCATTTTTTAGATCTTGGTCATAATAGGTATACATCAACTTCGCTTCAGAAGTTAACTGTCCCCACGGTGCATAGAAAGGTACCACGACACCAGGCTCTAAATGGACACGGGTTGCATCTGGTAAGTCATCATCATCGGTTTCAAAGCGACTAATATGGCTATTCCATTCCATATCAATATGCGGCAGCACATCTGGTCGATTGTACTCATATTGCAGTTGTGGCATTAATCGATAAGGTTGCGAACTTGATAGAACTTGGAAGTCACGTACTTTTAATGTGGTATCTGAATAGTCGGTACGGTATGACACTTCACCCGCTTGCAATAATTGACCATCTTCACGGTTACCAATATTGGAATCAAGATCGGCAAAGTAATCATTATCACTGACGCGAGAGTAATCGACGGAGAACTTCCAATGGCGATCGTAAATACCATCGTGAGAGAAGTTTACCCCCCAACGAGAGCCTTTATCGCTGTATAAATCATCATCGTGCAAATATTCAAAATCGAGTGAACCAGCACCAAATCCATCAGTTAGGTATCTAAATTCATTCTCAAACTGTACCCCACGTCTTTGCATATAATTGACGGTAGTGGTCAAATCATATTGTGGTGCAATGTTGAAGTAGATTGGAACATTAATTTCCAAGCCATTTTTTGAATCATAGCCACCCGATGGATAAAGAAAACCGGTTTTACGTTTGTCACCAATCGGTACAGTAATGTACGGCCAGTAAAAGACTGGGAAATCTAAGATCTCAAAGCGAGTATTGTAAAAGGTGGCTTCTTCTTCTTCGTTATCGATATCAATATCGGTGGCTTTAACACGCCATGATTTATTGCCCTCAGGACAAGTGGTTAATGAACCATCTTCCATGGTGTAGATGCTTTGGCCATCTTTTAATATGTAGGTGGCTTCACCGCGGGCAGGTTGGCAAAGTAATTGATATTTGGTGTCATGTAGCTCAATGCGTTCGCCTTTAAAATCAGATTTGGCTTTGTTAGATGTAGACTTAATTTGCCCATCATTCATCGTCACATTACCATCAGCAACGACAGAACTTTCGCTCTGATTGAGTGTCACTTTATCAGCCGTGATTTTTTTATGACCTTGAGTAACAATAACGTCGCCTTGATATACCGCTTTATCTTTTCCTTCGGCATGAATACTATCGGCTTCGATATTAACGGTCTCTTGAGCTGGATCCGCTGAGTTTTCTTCTGGCGCAATACATTGATCTACTGGGACGATTTCCGGCACACTGTCGCTACTACTTTCATCAGCGAAAGCAGTAGGTAGGAAGGCTGCACTTATGAGCGTGGCAAGAAAAGTGCGAGAAATTGGTAGCATGAAATAAAGTTGTCCTGTGAAACTTAGTTGTGAATGTCGTTTTTGATAATACTTATGTATACACAAAGGTTATTTACAGAAATAAGACGAAATATACACAGATTTCTATATCATATAAGAAACTTGCAAGAATCGACACTATACAGACAATAGTTAACAATAAAAATTCATAGTTTGGGATTTGGAATCAACATATGTTAGGTAAATTACTGGGTATTTTGTTTGGCTCAATGATCGGGAATATTCCTGGTGCGATCATTGGCTGCTTAATTGGTCATCAATTTGATAAGGCACGTCGTCGCCAACAAGGATTCCAATCAGCGTTTGGATCTGGCCCTTCTCAAGCGGAAAGACAAACCGAATTTTTCCAAGCTGCTTATGCCGTCATGGGGCATGTCGCGAAAGCTAAAGGTCAAGTGACCAAAGAAGAAATTCAATTAGCTTCTGTGATGATGGATCGCATGAGCCTTACTGGCGAGCAGAAAAAAATTGCCCAAGAAGCATTTCGCCAAGGAAAAGAATCGAACTTTCCATTGGAAGAGACACTACGTAAAGTGCGCTTTTCTGCGGGACGTCGACGTGATTTGTTACAGTTCTTTTTAGAATTACAAATATCTGCCGCCTTTGCTGATGGATCTCTGCATCCAAGTGAAATTAATGTCCTGCAAATTGTGGCATCAGAATTAGGTTTTACTGCTCAATATTTGCAACAGCGTTTGCGTATGCAAGAAGCCGCATTCCGTTTTCAACAAGGTGGCGGCTTTGGTGGCTATCAACAACAAGGTCAGCAATCTGGTGGTCAGTGGCAACAAGGTCCAACCGCCTCGCAATTGGATGATGCCTATGAGTTATTAGGGGTAGATAAAAGTGCTGATGCTAAGACAATTAAGCGTGCTCACCGTAAATTAATGAATGAGCACCACCCTGATAAGTTAGTTGCTAAAGGCTTACCACCAGAGATGATGGAAGTAGCCAAGCAAAAAGCGCAAGAAATTCAATCTGCTTATGATTTGGTTAAGAAGAATAAAGGTTTTTAATCCAGCCTAGTTTCAATCTACTTTTCGTTGAGAGCCCAGTTATATTGATAGCTGGGCTTTTTGTTGGTCTGTCGTATCTCCGGCTTAAAGCGAGATAAATACTCCAACACGCCTTGCTCGCCGCCAAAATCTACCGCATACCAATCATAAATAGAAGAAAGCTCAAGTTTGCCATCCGTTATGTTGACGCCTTTCGAGCTGTTGATGAAATCTAATTCAGCTTGCTTGAGTAAGCTTTGAGTATTGTTTGCAGTGAAAGCTGTTGCTGATAAGTTAGGGCAGCCTAAACTGGCACAATTGACTGCGTAGTGGATGCGTTTGTCTTGCCAAATCGGGCGCAGAATTCGATGCTCAATATCGTTTAAACTCAATTCTTGGTCATTAACTGTGAGGATATCTTGATCCCAAGGGCCAAACGAAAATAATCCGCCGAGTTTAGTAATCGAGCTGATCGGGTAGTTATCCAAAATAAGTTGAACGGTTGCTGCATTGTATAAGTTAACCCAATAAGCAAATTGCTCATTTTTATTGAATTGGCGCGGATCGAGCTTGGTAAGTGTGTTGAGATAATGAAGCAAAGCTTGATGGTCCGTTGGGCTAATATGTGCGTAGTCAAATAAAGTATTAGTGCCTTGCTGATCGAGATTGTTATCTAATACCCGCTGCCATTCACTGTGATCAATGACTTGTGAGTTAGCGGTATTGCTTTGATTCCAATAAGGCCACAGATCGGCTTTGGGAGCCGCATGGGAAAAGAAACTTAAGCTGGCGAGCAGTATTAACCAAACGTATTTCATATTCATTTTTCAATCTCGTCATTACTATCAATAAAGAATTAGACCTGTAGATATACTTAGAACTTTCACTTTAGGTTTTAGCTATAAAAAAGCCCAAATACTTCTTGAGCATTTGGGCTAGTTTGCTTGCGTTTTTATCTAGTTCAAAGGAGGACTAGACAAAAAACTGACTACTTCAAAAAGCTAGGAATGTTATTTTCAAACTCAGTGATTTTATCAGCATGTTGTAGTGTTAAGCCGATATTATCTAAGCCATTAAGTAAACAATGGCGACGGAACTCGTCAATCTCAAAGCTATATTGCTTGCCGTTAGCCGACACTGTCATGGCTTCTAGGTCTACCGTGATTTGTGCGCCTTCGTTGCTATGAACAAATTCGAATAACTCATCGACTTCACTTTCGGTTAAACGTACCGGAACCATTTGGTTGTTGATGGAGTTGCCGTAGAAAATGTCAGCAAAGCTAGGTGCGATCATCACTTGAATGCCGTAGTCGGCAAGCGCCCAAGGAGCATGTTCACGAGACGAACCACAACCGAAGTTTTCACGGGCCAGTAAAATACTTGCGCCTTGATAACGTGGTGCATTCATTACAAACTCAGGATTAGGCTGCTTACCCGCGTCATCTAAAAAGCGCCAATCATGAAATAAATGCTGCCCAAAGCCTAAGCGAGTGACTTTTTGTAGAAACTGTTTAGGAATGATTGCATCCGTATCAATGTTAGCAATATCCAGTGGCACGACTAGGCCAGTATGTTGTTTAAAACCTGTCTGTTTGGCTTGAGACATAGCGTGCTCCTTATGCTTGTTCTAGTGAGCGGATATCGACAAAGTGACCGGCAATCGCTGCTGCCGCTGCCATTGCTGGACTAACGAGATGGGTACGACCATCACGCCCTTGGCGACCTTCAAAGTTACGGTTACTGGTAGATGCGCAGCGCTCTTGTGGACCTAGGCGATCGTTGTTCATCGCAAGACACATTGAGCAGCCCGGTAGACGCCATTCAAAACCGGCTTCAATAAAGATCTTGTCTAAGCCTTCTTGTTCCGCTTGAGCTTTGACTTGCTCAGAACCTGGAACGATCAACGCTTGAACATTGGCGGCCACTTTACGGCCTTTGGCAACGGCTGCTGCAGCGCGCATATCTTCAATGCGTGAGTTAGTACAAGAGCCAACAAACACTTTATCTACCGTGTAGTCAGACAGCTTTTTACCCGCTTCTAAGCCCATGTAAGCCAGAGCTTTTTGTGCCGATGCTTTTTCAACGGGATCAGTGAAGTCTTGTGGGTTAGGAATAATGCCATCTACTGACATTACTTGGCCTGGGTTGGTGCCCCAAGTAACTTGTGGTGTGATGTCTGCTGCATCTAGAGTAACCACCGCATCAAACTGAGCATCATCATCTGATTTAAGCGTTTTCCAGTATTCTACTGCCGCATCAAAATCGGCGCCTTTCGGAGCAAACTTTTTATCTTTGATGTAATCGAAGGTAGTTTGATCTGGTGCGATTAGACCCGCTTTTGCACCTAGTTCAATCGCCATGTTACAAACCGTCATGCGGCCTTCCATTGACAGGTCGGTAATGGCTTCACCGCAAAACTCTACCACATAACCGGTTCCGCCAGCCGCCGTGGTTTTACCGATGATTGCTAATACGATGTCTTTGGCGGTAATGCCTTCGGCGACTTTGCCTTTGACTTCGATTTTCATGGTCTTAGCTTTGGCTTGTTTTAGTGTTTGAGTCGCTAAAACATGCTCTACCTCAGAGGTACCAATACCAAAGGCAAGAGAGCCAAATGCGCCGTGAGTGGCAGTATGTGAGTCACCACAAACAATGGTCATTCCTGGTAAGGTAATGCCTAGCTCGGGGCCCATTACATGCACGATACCTTGATATTTGTGGTTTAGATCGTACAGCGTGACGCCGAAATCTAAGCAGTTTTTCATCAAGGTTTGCATTTGAATGCGCGCCATTTCACCAGAGGCATTAATATCTTTGGTGGTCGTTGAAACGTTGTGATCCATAGTGGCAAAGGTTTTGCTGACTTGGCGTACCTTACGGCCTTTTTCGCGTAAGCCATCAAACGCTTGCGGTGAAGTCACTTCGTGTACCAAATGACGGTCGATATATAAAATCGGGTTTTCACCTTGGGCGGCTACGACTACGTGAGCATCGTAGACTTTCTCATATAATGTTTTTGATGTTGAGTTTGACATTGCTAGCTACCTGCTCAAATTAATTATAATGACTGAATGTATTGCGCAATCTTGTCACCCATTTCTGAAGTCGAAAGGGCGGGGTTTTTACCAGCAAGATCGGCAGTCAGCTCTCCGGCTGCTAGTGCTTTTGATACCGCTTGTTCGATATCTTGCGCCGCTTGCTCTTCATTTAAGCTGTAACGAAGCATCAATGCCGCTGATAGAATTTGTGCCACTGGGTTGGCAATATACTTACCTGCGATATCTGGTGCACTTCCACCTGCTGGTTCGTATAGACCAAACTTGCTTTCATTTAAGCTAGCGGATGGCAACATGCCCATTGAGCCGGTGATCATGGCGCATTCATCAGAAATAATATCACCGAAAATATTCGAACAAAGCATCACGTCAAATTGAGAGGGATCTTTGATTAGCTGCATGGTCGCGTTATCAATGTAGATGTGCGATAGCTCGACATCAGGGTAGTCTTTGGCGATATCTTCAACCACTTCACGCCATAAAATCGAGCTTTGTAGTACGTTAGCTTTGTCTACTGAGCAGACTTTTTTGTTGCGTAGACGAGCAGATTCAAAAGCGATTTTGGCAATGCGCTCAATCTCATAACGATGATAAACTTCAGTATCAAAGGCTTTTTCTTGTGGGCCTTCACCTTCGCGACCTTTCGGCTGACCGAAGTAAATACCGCCAGTTAATTCACGAACCACCACAATATCAAAGCCGCGATCAGAAATATCCGCACGCAATGGTGAGAAGCTTTCTAAGCCAGTATGAATTTGCGCAGGACGCAGGTTACAGAAAAGTTGGAAGTGCTTACGTAGCGGAAGGAGCGCACCACGCTCAGGTTGGTCATTTGGTGGAAGATGCTCCCATTTCGGGCCGCCTACCGAGCCAAATAATACGGCATCGGCATCTTCACAGCCTTTGATGGTTGCTTCTGGTAGAGGCGTGCCGTGGTTATCAATCGCAATCCCGCCGACATCAAATTCTTGGCGCTCAAATGAAATGTCATGCTTTTGTTCAATTGCATCTAGCACTTTTTGCGCTTGTTGCATGACTTCTGGGCCAATGCCATCTCCGGGTAAAACAGCAATTTTATATGTACCTGCCATGGTTCTCTTTTCCTTAAATATTATCTAAATCATTTTATAAGTAGCTGAGCCAAGGCTTTCAATAAATTTGGTCAGCTACTTTTTGTTTTTCTCTTGAAAATCTACACAGTTTCAATTCGTTTTGATTGCTTGATCTCGGCAATTTGGTCAGCGCGCTGAATGCTATTAATAACATGTAATAGCGCTTGGCCTGAAGCTTCAACGATATCGGTCGCAAGTCCGGTGCCATGATATTTACGCCCTTTGTAGTTGGCGATGATATCCGCTTGACCTAGGCCATCTTCACCTTCACCTTTCGCGGTTAGGTCGAATTTATCTAACACGATTTCATAACCGGTTAGTTTATAGATGCATTGGTAAAGTGCATCTACTGGGCCATTACCGACTGCTGCTTCACATTTTTCTTCTTCGCCACATTGCAATTTAATGCTGGTGGTTGCCATTACGCTACCTGACTGCACGCTTAGGTAATTTAACTTAAAGAAATCATCTTCTTCGCGCAAGTTAGCAAAGTGCATTAATGACTCTAAATCGTAATCAAATACTTGGCCTTTACGGTCAGCTAGCTTCAAAAAGTCTTCATATAGAGTATCTAGGTTGTAGTCATCATCACTGTAACCCATGGTTTCCATGTGGCTCTTAACCGCTGCACGGCCTGAGCGACTGGTTAGGTTTAGCGCTTGATTTTTAAGGCCAATTGACTCTGGTGTCATAATTTCGTAGGTATTCTTATTCTTCAACATGCCGTCTTGATGAATACCTGATGAGTGACTAAACGCGTTAGCACCAACAATTGCTTTGTTCGATTGAATTGGCATGTTGCACAATTGGCTGACAAGTTTACTGGTGCGGTGAATTTCGTCGTATTTAAGACCAGTATGAACACCTAGCAATTCTGCACGGGTGCGGATAATCATGGCGATTTCTTCTAGCGCACAGTTACCAGCTCGTTCACCAATCCCATTAATGGTGCCTTCTACTTGACGAGCACCGGCTTGTACTGCGGCCATAGAAGTGGCAACCGACATACCTAGGTCATCATGACAGTGCACCGAAATGACTGCTTTATCAATGTTTGGTACGCGATTAAATAGCGTTTCGATGATGCCACCAAATTCACTTGGTAAGGTATAACCAACGGTGTCTGGAATATTGACGGTGGTTGCACCAGCATCGATAGCAGCTTCAACAATGCGGCATAGGTTGTCTATTGGCGTACGGCCAGCATCTTCACAAGAAAATTCTACGTCATCGGTATACTTACGTGCACGTTTAACCGCATTAACACCCATTTCTACGACGTCATCATAACTGCGGCGAAGTTTATCTTGTACATGGATAGTGGAAGTGGAGATAAAGGTATGAATACGAAAGGCTTCTGCGACTTTTAACGCTTCTGCGGCAACATCAATATCTTTTTCTACTGCGCGGGATAGGGCACAAATGCGGCTGTTTTTGATTTGTTTAGCGATGGTTTGAACGGATTCAAAATCACCGGGTGAGGAAACCGGAAAGCCAGCTTCGATAACATCAACGCCTAAACGTTCTAGGGCATAAGCGATCTGTAGTTTCTCTTTTACGGTTAGGCTGGCTGAAAGTGCTTGTTCGCCATCGCGTAGTGTGGTGTCGAATATAATGACTTGATCGTTCATGTTACCTTCCTTGTGATTAATGCTTTGCTATCCAATGCGGTTTATTCGGCTACTTATTTTTGAGTATTTGCGAATAAAAAAGCCCGCATCGGGATGCGGGCTTGTTTGAAATCGTATGTGGTTTTTCGTCCACTGCCTACCCGCGCGATTGAGTCACGATGAGGAGGAGGTTCAGTAGAGTTGAAAATTGTTGAGTCATGCTTGTTACCTTAGCAATGTCTGCGACCACGTAAAAACTGATTCAATTAGTACCGCACTCAAGGGGGATGCGTCAACCTTTTGGATGAAAAAATATCCAAATAACTTAGTGGTCTCTCATTTGCCAATTTATATCTGGAAATCACCTTTCATCATAAGAACAAAATATCGTCACTTTTTTGTCATTTATCTCCCTTAACTTAGCCAGTGTAGTGCTGATTAAGCATCGAACAAGGAGCATACGATGAAAACTATACAGCCGATAGCACGCTTTGATTTAGCGTTTTCTTTATTTTGCTTACAACACCGTTTTAATTTGCCAGTTGCTCGTATTAGCAAAGCCATCTCTCACACTGGTGATGGACATTTATATGCAGTCATGGGGCTATTAGCTTGGTGGTTTGAGCCTAGAACGGGTCAATATTTTTTACTGGCAGGATTGTTAGCATTTTTATTGGAACTGCCGATTTATTGGCTAGCAAAAAATTGTTTTAAACGTCGCAGGCCCGCACAAATATCTCATTTGTTAACTTCTTTTATTACTCCGTCAGATCAATATAGCTTGCCTTCCGGCCACACGGCTGCCGCTTTCTTAATGGCGGTACTACTACAAAACTACTACCCAGAATTTGGTTTATTGCCTTTTGTTTGGGCTGGGTTGATAGGGTTTTCTCGCATTTTGTTAGGGGTGCATTTTTTAACGGATATTGTACTAGGTGCAGCGTTGGGAATCAGTTGTGCTCTCGCGGCAATTAATATGTTGGCTGGTGGATAAAAAATGAAGATCTTATATGGTGTGCAAGGCACAGGAAATGGCCATATCGCTCGAGCACGGGCAATGGCGTCGGCTTTATCTAAACAATCGGATGTCTCGGTTGATTTCTTATTTTCAGGTCGAGATGACAAAGCCTATTTTTCGATGGAAGATTTTGGGGATTACCAAACTCGACGAGGACTGACGTTTACCACTGAAAAGGGCAAAGTCAGCCATATGAAAACCGCCTTGAATACCAACCCTAGTCAATTATGGAAAGAAGTCTCAGATATGGACTTAGAAGGCTATGATGTGGTGCTCAATGATTTTGAACCGATCACTGCCTGGGCGGCAAAAAAACAAAATGTGCCGAGTATTGGGATTAGCCATCAAAATGCCTTTCGTTATTCGGTACCAAAGAAGGGGGCGAGTTGGCTTGATCAAACCTTGATCCAACATTTTGCGCCGACTCAACATCATTTAGGCTTGCACTGGTATCATTTTCAGCAGCCCATTTTGCCGCCGATAGTTCATACACCCACGCAAATTGATAACCAGAAGCATGACTTCATTCTGGTTTATTTACCTTTCGAGGCACTACCGGCTATTAGTGATCTTTTGCAGCGCTTCTCCAATCGCCATTTCATTTGTTATCACCCTGAAGTAAAAGAAATGAGCCAACAAGAACATCTCACTTTTATGCCCCTGTCATATCAAAACTTCCAACGAGATTTGCATGCTTGTCATGGCGTAATTGCCAATGGCGGTTTTGAGTTGCCTTCAGAAGCGTTAACGCTGGGTAAGAAGTTACTATTAAAACCATTAGATGGACAATTTGAACAAATGAGTAATGTGGCGACACTTGAATCATTAGGACTCGCCAGTTCAATGCAATGGCTTGATCCTAGTATCGTGCGTACTTGGTTAGATGATGAGCCTGCGGAGCGAGTGATCTACCCCAATGTTGCTGAGTCAATTGCTGATTGGGTCGTGCAAGGTGAATGGGGGAATATCGCGCCCTTGTGGAGTCACTTATGGGAGCAAGTCGATTTCCCTCACTATGCTTTGATTAATGAGTGAACAACTTTTTAGTCATCAATTTAGTAGCTAAATACTTTTTAGATTAATTTATATATTTAGTTAACTTGTTGAAATTTTGGTTTTTTTAGTAATTATTAGTAAATAAAAATGATTTAATATCAATACAGTTGCTTCTGATATTTGCTTGGTGAATAGTAAGTGCAACCCGACATATTGGCGGGGCAAATACAATCATTATTCGATATCTTTTTGTAGTCGATAATCACGGTCGTTATGTGTGATTGAACTACAATTAAAAGAGGCGCAACACAACATGACACTTTCTACTGAACCAAAAAACATTGCCCTTAACTTAAGAACGGAATCAACTTTACGTGGCGTAGATCTTAACTTATTGACCGTTTTTGATGCAGTAATGCAAGAGCAAAATATTACTCGTGCGGCACAGTATTTAGGTATGTCACAACCTGCAGTAAGTAATGCGGTTGCTCGTTTAAAAGTAATGTTTAATGACGAATTGTTCATGCGTCATGGTCGTGGTATCCAACCGACTCAACGCGCTCGTCAATTATTTGGCCCGCTTCGTCAAGCACTACAATTAGTACGCAATGAATTACCGAACTCTATCTTTGTTCCTGAAACATCAGAGCGAGTATTTAAATTAGCAGTTTGTAGTCCTTCAGATTTACGTTTTGCACCAAGAATCATGCGTGGCATTGCTGAAAAATCGCCAAGCATTCAATTAAGCCTTGATGCTGATTTTGACCGTCATTTACCTGAAAAACTTCGTTACCAAGAAGTGGATTTCGTGATTGATTATGCGCGTTTTGAGCAACCAGGATACTCAAGTACTGAAATCTTTAGTGATGAGTTAGTGGTTGTAACTGCTGCAAATCACCCACGCATTGGCTCTCAAATTAGCCAAGCAGAATTCATGGCAGAAAAACATGCAACGTTATCGAAAGTAAACGGCGTGCGTAGTTTCTATGAGCGTGTTTATACTGGCGATTTTGAATTCCAAGCGTCTTACCAAGGTACAAGTTTAAGCAATATCTTGTACGTAGTCGGTCAATCTGAATTAGTAACAGTCGTTCCTCGTTGGTTGATTGATTCAGTGCCTAACCGTGCAAACTATAAAGTCATGGCTTACCCATACGCAGACAATAAAGTGTCGGGTTACTTAAGCTGGCATGAATCGAGTGAGAAAGATAAAGGTCACATCTGGATGAGAGATCAACTGATGCTAATTTGTGGCGAAACACTTGCTGCAAGCTTGTAACGGTAAACTCTTCTAGAAAGCGCAGTCTCTATTTGATTAGAGGCTGCGTTTTTTTATGCCTATTCCCAGCTACTTAAGAGCAAGTAAAAATGAGATTAATCTCTCATTGTTAGTTTTATTATCTACTGAATTTGTTCGGGATATTGGTTGGTATATTTAGGTTGATATTAGATATGTAGTCTTTATCACTGATTCTGTAGGTTATTTGTTAATTTTTATGATTTAAATGACTTTAGAGTAATAGACAAGTTTCTGCTAATGGCGGTAAAGTGTTCAAGTTCGAATGTGATTTTGAACTTATGCACCCTAGTTGCTTGTTATGACAACGCAAATAGGTACATAGCAAGGCTGCAGTGCTTTTATTGAAATCTAAAGCATAAGCAGCCTGAAGTTTCTTAGGCTAAAAATAAGCCCTAACTATGTAGCACTGAACTATCGCACTTTATAAAAGCCGGTGAGATTCAGTTAACAGGAGGCAACATGGAAATGTTATCTGGCGCGGATATGATCGTCCGTTCCCTAATAGATGAAGGTGTAGAGCACATCTTCGGTTATCCAGGCGGTTCGGTTTTGGATATTTACGATGCTCTGCATGAAAAGAGTGATATTGAACACGTACTGGTTCGCCATGAACAAGCTGCGGTTCACATGGCTGATGGCTATGCTCGCGGAACCGGTAAAGTTGGTGTCGTTCTCGTGACTTCCGGCCCTGGTGCCACCAATGCGATTACCGGCATTGCGACCGCTTATATGGACTCTGCGCCAATGGTCGTGTTGTCGGGCCAAGTACCAAGTAGCCTAATTGGTAACGATGCTTTCCAAGAATGTGACATGGTGGGGATCTCCCGCCCAGTGGTTAAACACAGTTTCCTCGTCACTAAAGCAGAAGATATTCCTGAAACCATCAAAAAAGCGTTTTACCTTGCATCTACTGGTCGCCCGGGCCCTGTAGTGGTTGATCTGCCGAAAAACGTGCTAAATCCATTAGAAAAATTCCCTTATCAGTACCCTGATGAAATTAAAATGCGCTCTTATAATCCGACAACTTCGGGTCATAAAGGGCAAATTAAGAAAGGGTTGAAAGCCTTACTAGCAGCGAAGAAACCAGTGCTTTATGTTGGCGGTGGAGCGATTATTGCCGAAGCTAGTGAGCAATTAATCAAACTTGCTGAAGCGCTTAACTTGCCAGTAGTGAGTACCTTAATGGGGCTTGGTGCCTTCCCTGCTACTCACCATAATTCGCTGGGCATGTTAGGTATGCACGGCACTTATGAAGCCAATATGGCGATGCATAATGCTGATCTTATTTTTGGTGTCGGGGTACGCTTTGATGATCGTACTACCAACAATGTCGAAAAATACTGTCCGAACGCCAAGATCATGCACATTGATATCGATCCATCTTCGATCTCTAAGACTATTCAAGCGGATTTACCTATCGTTGGTTCTGCCGATGAAGTATTAAATAGCATGTTAAAGCTGCTTGAAGATCAAGGCGCAGACCAAGATAGTGAAGCGATTGAAACCTGGTGGCAAGAACTGCAAAGCTGGCGCAATCGTAAGTGTTTAGAGTTTGATCGTACTTCGGATCGCATTAAACCTCAGCAGGTAGTCGAAACGCTTTACAAGCTAACTAAAGGTGAGGCTTACGTCGCATCTGATGTTGGTCAGCACCAAATGTTTGCTGCGTTATATTACCCATTTGATAAGCCACGTCGTTGGATTAACTCTGGCGGTTTAGGCACCATGGGCTTTGGCTTACCGGCGGCAATGGGGGTTAAGTTTGCTATGCCAAAAGAAGAAGTCGTGTGCATTACGGGTGATGGCAGTATTCAAATGAATATCCAAGAGCTATCAACTTGTATGCAGTATGATATTCCGGTGAAGATCATTAACTTGAATAACCGTTTCTTAGGCATGGTGAAGCAGTGGCAAGATATGATTTATCAAGGTCGCCATTCTCATTCTTATATGGATTCTGTGCCTGATTTCGCCGCAATTGCTGAAGCTTATGGCCACGTTGGTATTCGTATTAACAAGCCTGAAGAGCTAGAAGCGGGCCTACAAAAAGCCTTGGATATGAAAGATCGTTTAGTATTCGTTGATATTAATGTTGATGAAACTGAGCATGTTTATCCAATGCAAATTAAAGGCGAAGCGATGGATAAAATGTGGTTAAGCAAGACGGAGAGAACCTAATATGAGACATATCATTTCATTACTATTAGAAAACCAACCGGGTTCTTTATCACGTGTTGTTGGCCTGTTTTCACAGCGTGGTTATAACATTGAGTCATTAACGGTTTCTCCGACGGATGATGAAACCTTATCGCGTATCAATATCACTACCGCAACCGATGCGCTACAGCTTGAGCAGATTGAAAAAAACCTACATAAACTTGTCGATGTGCTTAAAGTTCAAGAGGTTACTGAGTACGACTATGTTGAACGTGAGTTGATGTTAGTCAAAGTGAAAGCCAGTGGTTTTTCTCGCGCCGAAGTGCATCGTTTATCCGATGTGTTCCGTGGGCAGATTGTCGATGTCACAGCGTCGTTGTTTACCATTCAATTGGCCGGCGATAGTGCGAAGTTAGATGCCTTTATCAAAGCGGTATCTGAAATGACTGATGTCATTGAAGTTGCACGTAGTGGGGTGGTGGGTATTGCCCGTGGAGAGCGTGCTTTAAAAGCATAGTATCTGCTATTTGATACATCATAACGCAATAATTGATAACGCAGCCTACGGGTTGCGTTTTTTTATGTTCCAATCTTTTATAAAGAAAAGATCTAAGACTTTAGTCTAATAAATCGGAAAAACTTCACTAAACTTATTGAATGGATATTTATCAATTTCGGTGAGTGGCTTATGTCTAATGTCGTGGTTGTGAGGGTAACGATTGCTAGTTTGTTAGTACTTGCTATCAATATTAGTGCTTTATATTTCTTATTGTTGGTGGTGTTGCTGAACACTCATCATCAAGAGTTCTTTGGTTGGTAATGGCGCAGGAAAGGTCGTATCTAATATAGGGAAGATTGTGATAGGGAAAATAACGCAGTGAGTTGTACAACTAAAGGTGGATGGTGTTTTGCAGGTGTAAGAAAAGTATAAAAAAGGAGGCCAATTGGCCTCCTTTTGGTATTTCTATCGGTTCGTTTTAATTAAAGAACGTGAACAGAAGAAGTGTTAGTTGTGCCTGATGGTACTAGAGCACCAGAAACCATAACAGTTACATCGCCTTTCTCGCCGTAGCCTGTTTCTAGCGCTAGAGCCATACCTTGACGGTAGAAGTCTTCAGTATCATTAATAGACTCAACAACGATTGGCGTTACACCTTTAGACAAGCAAAGTTGTGCTGCAGTCTTAGTGTTAGTCGTAACGGCAATGATTTTCGCTGTTGGGAAGTATTTACGAACTGAACGAGCAGATTTACCGGCTTCAGTTGCTACAACGATAACTGGAGCGGCAAGTTTCTCGGCAGTTTCTACTGCTGATTTACATACTGCTTCAGTGATACGTAGACGAGGGCTGTCTAAGCGAGAACCTAGTTCTGCTTTTAGAGCACGGTCTGTACGAGCACAGATTTGCGCCATGATAGTTACCGCTTCAACAGGGTATTTACCTTTCGCAGACTCACCAGAAAGCATTACTGCATCAGTACCATCCATGATTGCGTTCGCAACGTCACCCGCTTCTGCGCGAGTTGGACGTGGGTTTTTGATCATAGAATCAAGCATTTGAGTTGCAGTGATAACCACTTTACGTGCACGGTTACATTTCTCGATCATCATTTTCTGAGCGAAGATTACTTCTTCAACTGGGATTTCAACACCTAGGTCACCACGAGCAACCATGATGCCGTCAGACGCTTCTAAAATCTCATCGAAGTTATCAACACCTTCTTGGTTTTCGATTTTAGAGATGATTTGGATGTTTTCGCCGCCGTTTGCACATAGCAATTCACGGATTTCTTTTACGTCGTCTGCTTTACGGATGAAAGAAGCAGCAACGAAATCAACGCCTTGCTCACAACCAAATTTAAGGTCAGCTTTATCTTTTTCAGCTAGTGCTGGAAGTTTTACAGAAACGCCAGGAAGGTTAACACCTTTGTTTTCGCCTAAGTCACCGTTGTTTAATACTTTACATTTAACTTCTGTATCAGTAGTTGCAACAACTTCCATTTCGATAAGACCGTCGTCTACTAGGATGGTATCACCAGCGTTAAGGTCTTGAGCGAAACCAGGGTAAGTTACCGCTACTGTGTTTTTGTTACCCACAACAGAAGTGTCAGTTGTGAATGTGAAATCTTGACCAGCAACTAGAGCAACGTCATCGCCGTTTTCTAGTTTAATAGTGCGGATTTCAGGACCTTTAGTATCTAAAAGGATCGCAAGTTGTTTACCTGTGTTCTTCATTACTTGGCGAAGGTTAGCAATACGATTGCCATGTTCTTCGAAATCACCGTGTGAGAAGTTCAAACGCATTACGTTCATACCAGCGTTTGCTAGTTCAGTTAGTTTCTCAACAGATTCAGTTTTCGGGCCAATCGTACATACGATTTTGGTCTTTTTCATGAGTAGATACTCTCCGGTAAGTAATATTACATTTTTCAATTTTTATACGTTTTAACCGCAAGCAACGAGAAAGGTTGGATGCGCTAAAACAGAAATTCTTTACTGCATTTTTGTTGTCTGACCTACATTGTAGTCATTATTCCCATTCTCGCACGGCCACACTTCACTTTCGTTGCAGCCACCATTTCATTTTGCAGTCTGCGAGGGGCTGCGTTGTAATTTTGTTTCTTACATGGGGTAATAATTTTACCAGTCTTTGTGGGGAAGATCACGATACTTACTTGTCTTAGAACAAGGTTTCTTCAAAAAACATTTATTTTTTATAGTGAAAAAAATAGACAATTAAGTTTCGATTGTGTTTAATGTGTTTCGTTTCGAAACTTAATCGGTTTTATTTTATGTCAAAACGAAATACTCAACAGCGACGTCACCTGATTGTTCAACAAGTAAATGAATTGGGTGAAGTCAGTGTTGAAGCGCTGAATAAGCAATTTAATATCTCTGAAGTCACCATAAGGAAAGACTTATCAGCATTGGAATCCAGTGGTTTGCTATTGCGCCGTTACGGTGGAGCGATTGCGTTACCTAAAGAAATCATCAATGAAGCATTTTCGGAAGAAGTTTCGAAGCGAAAGATTGAGTTGGCGAAAGCCGCAGCATCACTGATTAAAGATCACCATAGAATCATTATTGATAGCGGCAGCACTACCGGTGCTTTGATTGAGCAACTCATTCATAAGCGTGGGTTAGTGGTAATGACTAACTCACTGAATGTCGCCAATGCACTGAATGCACTAGAAAGCGAACCAACCTTGTTAATGACCGGCGGCACTTGGGATACCCATTCGGAATCCTTCCAAGGCCAAGTTGCAGAACAAGTGCTTCGCTCTTACGATTTCGATCAGCTATTTATCGGCGCAGATGGCATCGACTTAGCCCGCGGAACCACCACATTTAATGAACTTTTAGGTTTAAGCCAGGTGATGTCCGAAGTGGCGCGCCGTGTGGTAGTGATGGTGGAATCTGACAAGATTGGTAGAAAAATTCCAAATCTAGAACTGGCATGGGACAAGGTCGATGTGCTGGTAACCGATAATGGCATCACTGATGAACAACAAGCACAAATACAAAAACATAACGTGCAAGTTCTGATTGCCTAATATCGAAAAACTTAAAATTTAAACTTAATCAATTTATTAAATTACGCTTTACCACCTTTTGCTTGCTGCTGGTAAAGGAATAAAAAAGGATAACAATATGTGTGGAATCGTTGGTGCTGTTGCGCAGCGTGATGTAGCTGAAATTCTGGTTGAAGGTTTACGTCGTTTGGAATATCGCGGCTATGACTCAGCGGGTGTCGCGGTGGTCGATGCTGATTCAAACATGACGCGCGTGCGCCGCTTAGGCAAAGTACAAGAATTAGCTGATGCGGTTGACGCTGCTGATGTGTTTGGTGGAACCGGTATTGCTCATACTCGTTGGGCAACTCATGGTGAACCTTCTGAAATCAATGCTCATCCACACGTTTCTAATGATATTTCTGTAGTACACAACGGCATTATTGAAAACCATCAAGCATTGCGTGAAACCTTGCGTGAACGTGGTTATGTGTTTGAATCTCAAACGGATACCGAAGTGATCGCTCATTTAGTTGAATGGGAACGTCGTACTTCTGCAACATTAATCGAAGCATTGCAAAAAGCGGTTAAGCAACTTGATGGTGCTTACGGCACGGTAGTGTTTGATCGTAAAGATCCAAGCCGTGTAGTGGTTGCGCGCTCAGGTAGCCCGATTGTGATTGGCTTAGGGGTAGGTGAAAACTTTATCGCCTCGGATCAATTGGCTCTATTAAATGTCACTCGTCGTTTTATGTACCTTGAAGAAGGGGATGTTGCTGAAGTGACTCGTCGTGAAGCGACCGTTTTTGCTGAAAATGGTGAGCGAGTAGAGCGTACGGTTTCTGAGTCAAGCGCAGAGAATGATGCGGGTGATAAAGGACAATATCGCCACTTTATGCAAAAAGAAATCTTTGAGCAGCCAACCGCATTAATTAATACCATGGAAGCGCGACTCACCAAAGATACTGTGGTTACCGAAAGCATTGGTGTGAATGCTGCCGAGATCCTATCTAAAGTTGAGCATGTGCAAATCATCGCTTGTGGTACGTCTTACAACGCTGGCATGACTGCACGTTACTGGTTTGAGTCTTTGGCTGGCGTAAGTTGTGATGTGGAAATTGCATCAGAATTCCGCTACCGCAAATTTGTGACTCGTCCAAATAGCTTGCTGATCACTCTATCTCAATCAGGAGAGACCGCAGATACTTTAGCCGCATTACGTTTAGCTAAAGAAAAAGGCTATATGTCAGCAATGACCATTTGTAATGTCGCCGGTTCATCTCTTGTTCGAGAATCCGACTTTGCCTTTATGACACGCGCCGGCACTGAAATCGGCGTGGCATCAACCAAAGCTTTTACGACTCAACTTGCGGCGTTATTAATGTTAGTTACCGCTATGGGTAAACAGCAACAACGTATCGATAGCGCAAAAGAAGCAGAAATTGTGGAAGCCTTGCACCTACTACCTTCTCAAATTGAAAAAGCACTCGCTTACGATAAAGAGATTGAAGCCTTAGCCGAAGATTTTGCCGATAAACATCACACGCTATTCTTAGGCCGTGGTGAGTATTACCCTATCGCATTAGAAGCCTCTTTAAAGCTAAAAGAAATCTCTTATATTCACGCAGAAGCTTATGCTGCCGGTGAGCTAAAACATGGCCCGTTAGCGTTAATTGATGCCGATATGCCAGTGGTAGTCGTTGCGCCAAATAATGACTTACTAGAAAAGCTGAAATCAAACATTGAAGAAGTCCGCGCCCGTGGTGGTTTACTGTATGTATTTGCTGATGCAGGCGCAGGGTTTGAAGCAGATGAAAGCATGAAGATCATTAATCTTCCACATGTCAGCGAGATCACCGCCCCAATCTACTACACTATTCCAATGCAATTGTTGTCGTATCATGTTGCTTTGATTAAAGGCACCGATGTCGACCAGCCAAGGAACTTAGCCAAGGCTGTGACGGTTGAGTGATTTCAATTTAAATTAATGGTTTACATGCAATTCTAGCAACTAAATATTGGTTGTGACTAAATGGCTGTGTTCAGATTTGGACTCAGCCATTTTTATATCACCTATATTAGGCAATCTTTCAAAAATTGTTTATTATTCTGAGACTTTCATTAGGTGAGTCAGCTATGAACTTGTCACAAATCGAAGCATTCTGCACCGTTGCTAATACCGGTTCTGTTTCTGAAGCGGCCCGACAGCTAGAATGTAATCGCACCAAACTTAGTATGGCAATTAAAGCGCTTGAAACGGATCTCAATGTTAAGTTGTTTATCCGCACTGGCAATAACCTCACCTTGTCTGAGATTGGTAAGGCGGTTTATAAGGATTTTGAAAGTATTCTTATTACCACTTCTCGTGTTCGTCGTATTTGTTCTCAAGTTTCTAATGAGTTTGCCGCTGAAATATGGATAGCGCGTGATGATGCCTTGCCGGATATGTTATGGCAGGAATTTGCTCATTCGCTCAGTAAGCAGTTTCCTAGTACTTCATTTAATATCATTCTGGCTTCTAGTGGCGACTTGGCCAATTTAGTGGCCACACAGCAAGTTGATTTTGCATTTGGAGTGGATTACGAGCATATCGATGACGCTCGTATTGTTCGCCAGCCTTTAGGCAAAATTCGCATGATGTCGGTGTGCAGTTCAACTCATCCATTAAGCAAAATTCAACGAGTGACAGATGAAGAATTACGTAAGTCTATGCAAGCGGTCATGGCTTACTTGAATGAGCAAGATAATGCCAGCTTAGAGCCTTTTTCTCGCCGCTATATTGGCTTCTCTAGTTTTGAATATATGCTTAATACCATATTGACTGAATCAGCATGGGGAGTACTTCCTGAACCCTTGATTCGTCATCACTTGCGCGAACAGCGCCTTTCGGTGATTCGCCATACTTATGGGTTAACCCAAGAAGATTTTTGTATGTTCAGTGGTGCCGAAGGGGCTGATAGTCCGGCCATTGATTGGTTAGTCGATAAGGTGAGTGATTATCTGTTCGACTTCTAAAGTATTTTTAGTCTTCTTTAATTTGCTAGGTCAGCCAGTGTCATATAATTTGACAGTTAATCTTAATGGTTAGTTGTTGAATTATAATGAGTAAATTTTTATCGGTGCTTTTCCATTTCTAATCGCTGTAAATCTTCATTGTAAAGCGCCTCTATTTCGCCAAAATACCTTTAGTTATCTAAAGGTATTAATCAAATGTCTGTTCATTCCAGGTTTAACGAAAATCGTGTTTTAGCTTTCTCGGCTGTTTTTGCATCTATGTTTGCAGGGGGAGGCTTAATTGTTGGCTTACTTGTTGGCTCGCTAGTCATCATGTTTGATGGGGTTTATTCCCTTGTTAGCCTGCTGTTAACATTATTGTCGCTCGTTGCCGCTCGTTATATTAAAAAACCATCCGATGCCCAATTTCCTTTTGGCCGCGCGCTATTCGAACCCGCTGTTATCGCGGTCAAAGGTGCGGTGATCTTATTAATCGTCAGCTATTCATTGTATTCAGCGATTGGTGCCATGTTTACTGGAGGCCGTGCTGTTGATGTTTCGATTGCAACCGCCTTTGGTGTTATCAATGTTATTGGTTGTGGTCTGGCTTGGTGGTGCATGGTTTCATTACGAAACAAGCATTTTTCTGGTTTGATTGATGCGGAAGTGAAGCAATGGCAAATGGATACATTACTGAGCGTTGCCGTAACCGCGGGGTTTGTGGTGGCTTGGCTGATGACATTAACACCGTTGGCAAAATACGCGGTATATGCAGACCCAATGATGATGCTACTGATGTCATTTTATTTTATTAAAGTGCCATTTGAGATGCTGCGTTCTGCATTAAGAGAAATCTTTTTGATGGCACCAAGTAAAGAGATTTACCAAACTGTTGATCAAAGCATTATTGTGACGAATAAAGACTCTCAACAAGAAATTGAATTAGCGGGTGTGGTGAAGGTTGGCCATGAATTGTGGGTCGATGTGGATCTTCATGTTGATGATTCTAGTGAGCTGATCTCACGTGATGATATTGAACAAGCGAGGCATGGTATTGAAACTCGTTTGTCTTCTCTACCATTGAAATTACAGCTCACGATTAATATTGCCAGCTAATGTTTCTGACAGCTTGCGGAGTGGTGATGTTTTTCTACTTTTACTTGCTCAGTATTGGTTTCCAAGGCTTGTAAGATGGTGCATTCTTCGGCACTACCTTTACCACCACAACAAGCGGAAGATAAGGTTTTTAATGAGCGCTGAAAGTGTTGCAGTTCAGAGAGTTTTTGTTCGACATCAACAAGCTTAGCATCAACCACTTGCTTAACATCAAAGCAGGAATTACTGGCTTTATCGACTTCAATTTCCAGCAACTCTTTAATATCTGAAAGGTTGAATCCTACCTTTTTGGCTCGAATAATAAATTGCAGCGCTTGCTTATCTTGCTCGTTATACAGGCGGTAGCCAGATTCAGAGCGAGCAGATGGGCTCAATAAGCCAGATTTTTCATAAAAGCGCAGAGTGTCATTATTAATGCCACACAATTTTGCCAGTTCACCTATCTTGTACATCCGCCACTCCTTAATACTTCTATTCTTAATAGTATAAACCCTAGAGCTAAGTCTAGGATCAATAGTTTTGCATCAAAGGGATTTTGCTGTTGAAAGCTAGTGAGAATGGCGTTTAAAAATAATCGAAGTATTAATGCCGCCAAACGCGAAGTTGTTGCTCATGATGTATTGGCAATCCATTTCACGGCCATCGCCACGAATATAGTCTAAATCCCCACATTCAGGATCGATGTTCACTAAGTTGAGGGTAGGGCTAAACCAGCCTGCATGCATCATTTCTAAGCTCAGCCAAGCTTCAATCGAACCACAAGCGCCTAGGGTATGACCAAAGTAGCTTTTCAGTGAGCTGATTGGCGTTTGGCTGCCAAAGACATTAAAGGTTGCTTGGCTTTCTGCGATATCACCACGATCAGTTGCGGTGCCATGAGCGGAAACATAATCAATCACGCTTGGTTCTAATTGAGCATTCTCTAACGCCAATTCCATACAACGTTGCATGTTTTCCATTTGTGGTTGAGTGACATGGGCAGCGTCGCAATTGCTAGCAAAGCCGACGATCTCGGCATAAATTTTAGCGCCACGGGCAACCGCATGTTCATAGTCTTCAAGTACTAAAGTACCTGCACCTTCACCGATCACTAAGCCATCTCGATCTTTATCATAAGGGCGAGGGGTGGTTTTTGGAGCATCATTTTTTAAACTGGTCGCGAAAAGGGTATCAAAAACCGCTGATTCAGTTGGGCATAGTTCTTCACCACCGCCAGCTACCATCACAGTTTGGTAACCATGTTTGATTGCTTCATAAGCATAACCAATAGCTTGGCTACCCGAAGTACATGCACTGCTAGTTGGGATAACGCGACCACGTAGTCCAAAGAAGAGTCCGACATTGACCGCGGAAGTGTGCGGCATCATTTGTACATAAGTGGTGGCAGTGATGGCGCGGGTTGATTTTTCATTCAGCATGACACCAAATGCACCGATAGCCGGAGTACTGCCGGTTGAAGAGCCGTAAGCGACACCAGTTTGGCCATTTGTCAGTACTTCATGCTTTTCGCCATCAGGGGTTAATAAGCCACTTTGCAGTAGGGCATTTTCTGATGCAAGAGTTGCCATTTGAGAGACACGACCCATGCCGCGAATCTTTTTACGGGTGTAGTGCTTTGGTAGTTCAAAATCCAATACTGGCGCGGCAAGTTTGGTGTTTAAGCCATCGTATTGCACATAGCTTTCCATAAACTGCACGGCGTTTTCACAGGCTTTCAATTTAGGCTCAATCGCTTGCCAATCATTGCCAAAAGCGGTGACGCCAGACATCCCTGTTACTACAACACGACGACTCATACTAAACCTCCATTTACTGAAATCACTTGGCGCGTAATATAAGCCGCATTGTCCGACATTAAATAGCTTACCAATCCTGCTACTTCCTCAGGTTTGCCCATGCGGCGTAGTGGCACTTGTGGTAGCGCGTGTTCTTGAACGTGTTCATCAACCATACCGGTATCAATCAAACCCGGAGCGACACAGTTGACGGTGATTTTGCGTTTAGCCAACTCTAAGGCGAGTGATTTAGTCGCACCAATCACGCCAGCTTTTGCAGCGCTGTAGTTGGTTTGTCCACGGTTGCCCATAATGCCTGACACTGATGCCATAGTGACAATACGACCACCTTTGCGTAGCTGTACCATTGGCATGACACAAGGATGTAGAACGTTATAGAAACTGTCTAAATTGGTATGAATCACGCTATCCCATTCGTCACTCATCATGGCGGGAAAGGCAGTGTCTCGAGTAATGCCAGCATTGCTGACTACGCCATAGTAGGCACCATGCTCAGCTATATCGGCTTCAATTTTTTCACGGCACTGCTCGCGGTCGCTAATATCAAATTGCAGTAGGCGGGCGTTTCCACCGGCTTGCTGAATGCTAGCTTGAGTTTGTTCGGCACCGGCTTGATCACTCATATAGTGAACTACAACTTCAAAGCCATCTTGAGCTAATTGAATCGCAACCGCTTGGCCTATGCCTTTACTTGCGCCAGTAACGAGAACCTGTCGGGACATTGTTTTTTCCTTTTTTCGCACGTTATGCAGTTTTATTGAGCCTAGATATTATTCAGACTGCATAGCTTTTAGTTGTTCGGGTGAAGGCACAAAAGCATTCAGTTGTGCGCTAGCAAGTGTTTTCGCTTGGGCTTCGATACGGCATTGAAACACCGCCATACCATTGTTTTCCATAACTTGTTCGGCATAGATATCTAAGGTTTCACCAAGTGGAAATTCCGAGCACTCACTTTGATAGCGTCGACTACCTAGTAAAAAACCGATTGCTGGTGGTTCGCCTTGTTTCCACGCTTGAAAACCCGACCAAGCGGCGATCGATTGTGCCATGTATTCGATGCCAACATAGCCGGGCACGCTTTGAGACTCTTGGTTAAAAAACAGCTCATCGGCTTTAATCATCACTTGAGTGTGAATGCTTTGTTGATCGACGGCAATCAGCTTATCCACCAAGATCATTGGTGCTTGATGGGGGACTAAGTCCGCAATGTTTGGCAATGAAGCGTTATTTGTTTCAGTCATTCGGGTATCCAAAAATCAGGCTGACATTATTGCCACCAAAAGCGAAAGAGTTGCTTAAAATAATCGGCTGTTTTAAAGCTTGGTTTGGTGCAGCCAAGGTAATGCTAAATTCAGCGCTTTCGCCATCATTAATTTGCTGCGGTATCGGCAGTTGATAGTGTAAGACATGCCAGCAAATCGCCGCTTCAATCGCACTGGCTGCGCCTAATGTGTGTCCGGTAAGGGGCTTGGTTGAACTGACCGGAACTTGATTGCCAAATACCCGTTCGATGGCTTTGGCTTCCATTTGATCATTGAGTTTAGTGGCAGTGCCATGAGCATTGATATAGCCAACATCACTCGCTTGGAGACCTGCGTTATCTAATGCTTTACGCATCGCTTGTTCTGCGCCATTGCCTTCTGGGTGTGGCGCTGAAATATGATGGGCATCAGAGCTATCGCCAGCGCCGAGTAAAGCTAAACAAGGCTGATTAGCATTCGGTTTTTCTAAACTTAGCAGCATAAAAGCCGCCGCTTCACCAATATTGATACCATCACGATTGCTGCTAAAAGGGTTGCAACGTTGATGCGACAGCGCTTCTAAACCATAAAAACCATTTAAGGTCAGCTTGCATAGGGTATCCGTTCCGCCAACAATCACTGCATCTACCAGGCCGGCTTTAAGTAAACGCTGGGCGGAAATATAGACTCGACCACTAGAAGAACAAGCGGTCGAGATCGTGTAGTTTGGGCCAGTGATGCCGTAGTAATCGGCAATAAAGCGGCTGGTATTCGCCATTTCCTGTTGGTGATAATCAAAGCCTGCGGGTAATTCGCCACTTTGCTGCCACTGGGTAAGTGCCTGTTCACCATCAGAAATACCCGAGGTACTGGTGCCAATAATGACCGCAATTCTATCTACGCCATATTTCTCAATCGCTTGTTTGATGCTGTGATCGATTTGCAGTAATGCCGATAGGGCAAGGCGGTTGTTATGAGTATTTTGATGAGCAAATTTCGCATCTATGGTCGGCAATGGACCATTGGCAACACCTACCACAGTTTCACTGCCATCATTAAGCCAATCGGTGCTGACTTGCATATTCGGCGTGTCGGCTTGCTGTAAATGCTGGTGGATCATTTCCGTTGTCCAGCCTAATGCGGAGTGAGAGCCACACGCATGAATATACAGAGGTGGATTAGGCTGTGTAGGCATGTCAGTAATTGTCCTTATTACATCGCAGTAGGATAGAAGCCAAAGTGCGAAAATATTAATCTTGTTGGTATTGTAAGGTTTTTATCACAATGGTGAAGTCTAGAGCGTGATTAATAAAAGTAATGTCACCTTTGAGTGGGTCAATTGACGCATAATTAATCTCTGCGATCAGCTTGCCATGATTATCGAACAGGGTTCTTTGTTTGATATTTTGAGATTGGCGATTGCCAGTTTGCTGCTCGGTTAACTTCCAACCCACTTGCTGTAGTCTAGGTTGCCAAACCTCTAATGGGTATAAGGTGATCATCAGATTAAACACAACTTGCTCCGGCTTAGGGAGAGTGTTGCCAAGCCCTACCATCACATAAGTATCTAACTGATTATCTTGATAGGTTAAGCTGAGTAAACGGGTTCCCCAAGAAGAAAAACCAGCTAGCACGAGTTTATCTTGAGTGATTTGTAATTGGATTGGTAGTTGATTGCTTTGGGCTTTTTTCGCTTGATCAATATAGCGCACGCTAAGTAACTGGCTGGCGCTTAGGCTATAGCCGAGTTCAGAAGGTTGAGGTAGTGCTACCCAAGTATCATCCGCAATCTGGATTCGATTATTTTCTTCCGAGCTATTGGAGGGAGTCGATTGTGTTGAACAAGCGGTCAGGCTTACCAGTAATATCCATCCTATAAATCTTGTTAGAATCTTCATTTCAGCTTTCCTTACTGAGAGTCGCGGGTGGCTTCATGGCCAAGGGCGCTAATAGCCAACTGATGATAATGCCAAATAACACGGTAATACCAAAGCTATGAATGGCTTGGGTTTCGCTCAGTGCTAATAAACCAAAAGACAAAATAGTGGTAAGCGCAGATAAGCTAATCGCGAGCAGTGTAGAATTACGTTTTAATGCTAGATGGGCATCAGAGCTTGCTTGTGATCTAGATTGTTCGGCGAAAAATAAGGTGTAATCAATGCCAATTCCGAGTACTAAAATCAGTGCCAGTAAGTTAAATAAATTGAGTGAACTGCCAGTGAGTACAGTCACCGCTATCCCTACGGCACCCGCAATTACTGGAGGAAGGACGATTCGTATCCCTTGAGTGAATCCATAACGCAGTGATACCACCAATAAAATCACTAGGCTTGCTAGTGCGAGTAATTGCGTCACATGCTGGCGATATAAACCAAACAGCTGTGAGATTTCTTGGGTTTTATTAAGGTAACTAACATCTGATTGTTGCTCTGCCAATGCTTCCAATGCTTGAGCATTTTGTACGCCATTGAGGGTAATGACGGCAGAAGATTGGCCATCTATTTCACCTAGCCACATAAAGCGCACGGGCTTGGAAATCGGCGAATCAAGAAATTGCTCAATAGTGAGCGTTTTAAAATCTGAATCCAGTTCTGGGGTTTGCTTTAACTTCAATGCTTGAGACAAAGGCTGGCTTTGCGATTGATATAAAGCTTGGCTTAATTCGAAGTTGTGCTTTTGCTTCTGCTGGCTGGCAATAAACTGACTGATACTTTGGTAGCCACTTAAATTACCGGCTTGAATTTGTTGTTCGAGTAGATCGGAGACGCTCTGTAATTTATCTAGTAGTTGATCATTATTTGGCGCGCGCACTAGCAACATTTTCTGATCGTTTTGAATGCCTGAAATAGTCTTTATGGTTTGTTCTTGTTGCTTGAGGTTTGCCGGCATGGCTTGCAGTTGACGGATATCGTCATTGTAGTGGGCATGATACAAACCGATTCCTGCCGCTATTATTAACGCTGACGGAATGATGAAACGTATTTTTGGTTGTTGCCACTCCAATAACCATAGCGTGAGTATTTTATTGAAAGGCAAGGCGCGATCGACACTTGGCGCCGCTGCTAAAATCGGATACCAACATACGACGGTGGCGTAGGCAGCAAACAAGCCAATGGCAGAAAATAGCGCTAACTGTTGCAAGCCTGGGAACGGGGCAATCAACATACCTAGGTAGCCAATTAAGCTAGTGACTAACCCTAATGTAATGGCAATCAGGATATGTTTCAGTCCTTGCGAGGCATTCCAGCGAGAGCCGGCAGCTAAACGGTCGGTGAGGTAGTGAAAGGCATAATCAATCGACACGCCAATTAAGCTTGCGCCGAACACTAGGCTAAATAAATGTACTTTGCCAAAAATCAGCACCGTGATAACAAATGCCGCCACTAGACCACAACTGATGGAAAGCAGCGCCAAGGTTAATGGCATCATGCTGCGATAGACCAATAGAATCAATAAGATCACACCGACTAACGAACCCACGCCAATCGTGCTGATTTCACTTTTCGCACTTTGAGTACCGTGCGCGGCGTAAAAGATCACACCAGTGTGCATGACATCAACCTGATCGTGTTTAAATTCTTGTTTAAGATCTTGCTCCAATTGAGAAAGCTCAGGAAGTTGATCTTGCAGTGCCATACTGTAGGCCGATCCGTTGAGATCGGCGCTGATCAAAACGTAATGCTGCTCTTGGTAGTCAGTGGTTAAGTAACCGTTGGATAAACGAAAATTGCCTGAGTGAGCAGTTAATTGCTTGAGATAATCTCTAAATAATAAAAATGGGTCGCTGTTGAGCTCATTGCCACTGACGCCAGAAAATGGGCTGTAGACAGATTGAATCACATATTGAGTTTGTGACTGTGGTGAATTGGCGAGCCTTTGTTGCTGAGTTGGAGTGAGAAGCTGAAAGCGATAAGGGAAGAAAAATTGCCCCCATGCTTGTTGGGCATCTTGCGCCAGTTTTCCATCCACTTGTTTGAATAAAGGCAGCTGTTTTAAGCGAGCTTCAAATCGTTGGGCAGCTTGTTGTGCTTTATCTTGATCTGGGCTTGAAACTAAAAAGATTACTTTGTCGCTCATGCTTGAAGCGACCCGATCAAAGGCAACTTGCGCACTAGGATCTTGTTGGTTTTTTGGTAACAACGCCATGATGTTAGTTTCGATCGGCAAGGTTCGGCCAAGCAATTGCGTGAACAATACCGCGATTAAGATCAACATGACCGCAAGCCATATTAGAGCCAGTGGTTTTTGTTGGTCATGTTGAATTAAACGTTTGATCATCAAGATGTCTATTGTCCAAAGATGGCTTGTTCGGCCGCAGATAAATCACTAGGTTGATGAGTTTGCTGACTAAACTCGATATCGGTGCGATCGCCACGAATTTCTACTAGTTCAATACGGTTAATATACTCATTCGCTTCAATGTTGATCTGGCTGAACACTTTATTGAGTGGTGCCGATTTTGGCGTTAAGGATAACACCCATTGATTGTTTTGGTTTGAGCTTAATTTCAGATCAAATTGTTGCTGTAAGGTTTGAGTATCGCCTTGGAATAACGACAAAAACACATGGCTAAAATAAAACACCATAGGGTTATCTGCGACCTTCACCACTTGCGCAGGTTCCGAGCCAACTTGCTGGCTAAGGGTATCTTGGGTTAACACTAAGGACGTTGGAAATGGCGAGGTTTGTTGCCACCACAATCCATATTGGCTAGAAAGCAGGAATTGACCTTGAGATTCTAAAGGCGCATCAAACATCTGCATATGGCGAGTTTGAGTAAAATTCCCACGTACTACTTGATGGCTGGCTAATTGCTGTTGCAGCTGTGCTAGCTTGTCATTATCGCTGGTGGCCGCTTGACTAGTCTGAGTTAAAAACAACAAAGCACACATCAAGAGCACTAGGCCATAGGCTGCTTTCCACGTTATTTTAGGCATGAGGTTCATTAGTACTCCAAGCAGCAAGTTTATCGGTGAAAGCTTTAGGGGATACAAAACACATCTCTTCGCTTTCAATACTAACCGCCACTTGCATAGTGTAGCCTTTGGTTAAGCGTTGATTAGTTTCTGCATTGTAAATTATGTAATCGACTTTTAAGCGGTTTTCCCACTCGCTCAGTTTGGCTTCTACCCGCACGGTTAAATCAAACGGGATAGGTTTGATGTATTTGACGCGAGTATCGATAATCGGCCACATATAACCCGAATCCTGCATTTCACGGTAGTTATAACCAATCTTATCCAACATCACGCGACGCGCTTCTTCAAAGAAACGGAAATAATTGCCGTGATAGACCACCCCCATAGGATCGGCATCCTGGAAAGAGGGGGTCATGATGACTTGGGAGGATAGGGCTTTATATTCCATGCTTTCTACCATAAGTGTTTTACGTGTCTAGGACGCTACGCTGCTTGAGTCTTGAGCGCTTCGCTTCTCGAGCAACAAGAGCGAAGCGTACGAGTTCTCGAGTCTCGTCTATCAATACAACATCCACTCTTGCTGTTGGATCTTACCAACAAACTTACGTAAATCTGCTTCTAACGGACGATCTTCGACTACAAATTCAAAATCGGTTTGTACAGACTCAAGCATGTCTTTTAATGCCGGGCTTAAGTGTTGCTGATCCAGTTCGTTATTGCGTTTACGTAGTTCAATCGCTTGAGTCGCGGCCAATAACGATGCAGAAGCAACCTGTTCGGTTAACTGCAATACACGTAGACAGTCGCGAGAAGCAATGGTGCCCATGCTGACTTTATCTTGGTTATGACATTCTGTAGAGCGTGAAAATACACTGGCTGGCATGGTGTTTTTCAGTGCTTCGGCGGTCCATGCGGAAATGCCGATTTGTACAGCTTTAAAGCCGTGGTTAATTGGTTTACGTTCGCCGGTCGCGCCGGTTAAGTTAAACGGTAGTCCATTGTTAAACTTATAATCCATCAACTGCGCCATTTGACGATCCAGTAGATCGGCAAGGTTGGCGACTGCGGTTTTTAGGGTATCCATCGCCATTGCAATATGACCGCCATAAAAATGTCCGCCATGCAGCACGCGTTCGTTGTCACCATCAATGATTGGATTGTCATTGGCACTGTTTAGTTCATTTTCAATCATTTGACGCAACCACGGTAGGGTGTCTTGCAACACGCCAATCACATGCGGTGCACAGCGTAATGAATAGCGGTCTTGTAGGCGATCACTATTGCTTGGTGGGCGTTCAGCTTGTAGATCTGCACGTAACCAAGCGGCAATTTGTTGTTGGCCTTGATGAGGTTTGACGGCAAACAGCGCTTCATCAAAGTGGAAGTCATTTCCTTGCATACCGAGTGACACCATAGCGGTTATACGAGTTGAAAGCTGAGCCAGATATTCCGCGCGTTTGAAAGCAATACAAGCGAGTGCCGTCATCACTGAGGTGCCATTCATTAATGCTAAGCCTTCTTTGGGCTTAAGTTTAATCGGTTGAATATTTAGCTCAGAAAACACTTCAGAGGTTGGACGCACTTGGCCTTTGTATAGCACTTCACGCTCACCAATTAATACCGCCGCAAGGTAAGAAAGTGGCGTTAAGTCTCCGCTTGCGCCCACTGAACCTTCTTGTGGAATTAATGGCGTGATGCCTTGATTGATTAAGGTTACGATCTGGTTAAGTAAGTCATGAGTAACCCCTGAAACCCCTTGCGATAACGAACATAAACGCGTCGCCAATACCGCGCGAGCTTGTTGTTCATCCAAATGCTCACCTAAACCACAACCATGAAAGCGGGTTAAATGTAGTGGTAGTTCATCGACTAAATTCATTGGAATGGCAACGGTACAAGAATCGCCATAGCCAGTAGTCACACCATAAATTACGCCTTCTTGTTGCAACAAGCGTTCTAAAAAAGCCACGCCACGATCAATTTTACTCGTGAAGGCTTTACTGTTGTTCATTTGTGCCTGACTACCTTGTGCGATAGCCATAACATCTTCGATCGTCAGACGTTGTGCACCAAAGGTAATGTTGCTGTTATTACTATTTTGATTGGTCATTGTGTTCACTTTGTCCTGAATTCGGATCTTGTTGAGTCGTATTGGCACTGTCACTTGGCGCTGGATTGGTCAACTGCCAAAAATTAAAAAAATTATACCATTGTAATGGTGCTTTTAAGGTGAAGTGCTCTAAGCGTGTTGCGTATTGTTGGACTACCTTTTGCAAGGCTTGCATACGTTGTTTTCTTGGCAGACTGATTTTTTCTGCAAAGGGTTCGAAATAAACATGGTAGCGTGGGCGAGACTGAGGGTTGTGTTCATCACGTAGTCCAAACAGTAAATAGACTGGCGCAGCTAACACACTGGCGAGCATAAAAGGCCCTTGGGGAAACGGTGCTGGTTTACCGAGAAAATCCGCCCAAATTACACGTTGTTCTTTGGTGACCGAAGTGCGATCGCCGACAATCACAATCCATTCCCCTTGTTCTAGCTTTTGTTGCAATAAAATTGCAGTGTCTGGCCCTAGGGTAGTCACTTGAATCAAGTTGATTGATGAGTCAGGGTTGACCGCTTCCATCACTTTATTAAATCGCTCAGCATGTTCGGTAAACACTAACGCATTGATAGTAACGCCACGACGTAGACTACCCATCGCACGGCAAAGCTCTAAGTTACCTAGGTGCGATCCTAAAATTACAATACCTTGTTTATCGCTAATCACTTGTTCAAACTGCTGTTGACCATGAATCGTCAGATCATCGCGAGTAATATCACCGCGCCATCCAGCTAGCTTATCCAGCATGGTTTGGCCAAACGATAGTAAGTGTTGGTAGCTCGACAATGGCGTGGCTAACGTGAGTTCTTGCGCGCGATGGTAATCTTCGAGTTGTTGCAGATATTGCTCTGAGGCGAGTCGGGTTTGCTTGCCGGTTTTGTGATAATACCCAATCACCAGTTTTAGAATGGCATTGAATACAGAACGACCCAGTAGCGAATAAACCGCCATCAGAAGTTTGATACCAAATACCGTTCCTTTCTCTTTGCTTTTTGCCCAGTGAGTGTCATGGGCTGGAGTTTGTTTTACTTGCTGTGATGGCTTGAAATGTCGAGCGATCAGCTTAGGAATACGCGGTAACATGCCAAAAAATAGTTTAGTGTGCATTTTGCTGATGCGAATATTGTCATGTAGGGCATCAAAGTGAGAAATGCCATTTTCTGGATAAATGACATGAGTTTCAATGAATTGACAGTCGACACCTTGCCAGTACATTTTGACCATGATCTCGGTATCAAAATCCATTCTTAGGCCCATTGTATATCGGTCGAGCGTGGCAATGGTTGCATTCAGTGGATAAGAACGAAAGCCACACATGCTGTCTTTGATAGCCAGAGAAAGCGTTTCAATCCAGACCCAAATATGAGTGGCATAACGTCCATAAAGTCGCGCTTTGGGCACTGAGTCGTCATAGATAGGACGACCTGAGATTAACTGCTCTGGATTAGTTTGCGAGGCTTCAATTAAACGAGGAATGGCGGCTGGATCGTGCTGCCCATCGGCATCAATTTGGATTGCATGGCTAAACCCTAGTCGGTGCGCTTCCCGTAATCCCAAAATCATTGCCCCACCTTTACCTTGATTAACTGGATTAGCAAGCAAGGTCAGGTTTGGTATGTCGATTAAGTTATTTAAAGCCGCTTTGGTGTCGCTGTCACTACCATCATCCACTACCAAGATCGGATAGCCAAAAGGCTGCAAAGAGGCGATAACGCTTGCCATGGTCGAGCCGTGGTTATAGCAAGGAATGACAAAGCAGGGTGAAAATGAGGCCATATTAAGACATGCTTCCTTTAACCTAATAAGATTCGACCCGATGAATGAGTACGAACGTCATCATCTTGCCCAGAGGTATAACTAAAGTGCAGCTTTTGTTTGTCAGCATGCCAAGTTAAGGTCAGTTTGACTAGTGCGTCTTTTAAAATCGGCTCTTGAAATTTGATCACTTCCATTGATTGAAAGGATTTTGGCGAATCGAAAAGTTGCTGAGCATAATGGACCGCCCAATCAATTTGAGTGACGCCGGGCAATAAAGCAAATTGAGGAAAGTGGCCTTTAAAGTCTTCAATTTCAGCATCAATTTGTAGCCACAAAGTGAGAGTGTTTTCGTCATTTTGTTGTTTTATCACGCTGGGTTTTCTAATCACTGTCATCTTATTTACTTCTCGATTCAGAGTGGAAGAGTTGTTCAATATCACTGATTAATCGCTTACCTTGAGTGTTGAGAGGAATCTCATCAACCACTCGAAAACGACGTGGAATACCTACTGGTTCAACCCATTGATGCAAAGATTGGCGTAACATCAATACAAATTTTCCCTTACCGAGTTGGTTGAGTTTCGCTTGTCCAATTGGTGAGAGAGTAATGGCGGCAGCAGTAATCAAACGTTTTGGCTCTTGATATGGAATGACCGCAGCTTCATTAATTTCATCAAGTTGATTTAAACGACGCTCAATCTCACTTAATGATATGCGTTTTTCTTCTATTTTGATCACCCGATCAGCTCGACCTTTCAAAATAAAATGCTGTTCATCTAATAATTCACATTGATCGGCGGTTTGATACCAATTTTCGATATCCACCAAAGGGGATTTGATTTTCAAACACTGCTCGGCATTGACATCAATTTGGGTGCCGACAAAGGCTTGCCAGGGCGTATTGTTTGAGTGTTGCTGACGATGGGCAATACCACCGGTTTCAGTACTGCCGAGCACTTCATGTGGATAATGGCTAAATAAATGATTACAGGTTTTTGCTGCATCCAGAGGTAGTGGACCACCGGATGAAAAAATAGCGCGATAACGGTTTTCAGGCTCGGCTGGTGTTAAGCGCTTTAGTAAAGCCGGGCTACTGATTAACACTAAATCTTCAGTAGCATGCTCGATAATTTGCTCAGGGTATTGCCAGTCTTGGGCGAGGAATGCTCTGCCAGCTGAAAGTGGCCATAGAATACGAAATAGCAGACCATAAATATGTTGGTGAGAAACCGTGCTGGCTGTGATTGCATCCGTTAAGGATTCACCCCAAGTAGTTTGTAACTGTGCCACTTCTTTTTCGAGAATCGATAATGGTTTTTCGATAGCTTTAGGTTGACCACTAGTGCCTGAAGTAAACAAGGTGATAGCGACATCGGCTAAATCTTCAAATTGAGGTAAGCCCATCTCAGGTTTCTTAGCTAATATTTGGGGAGCTTCAAAGGCAAAGTGTGGCGCGAGCGTAGCGGAATTGATCGCCTCATCATGCAAAACCGCATCAAAGTGTTGAGAAAGCTCGGCTAGGGCTGCCGGTTGTAAATTACCCGGTATGATAAGTTGTTTTTGACTATGACAAGCCGCCATAAATGCCACGGCAAACCAGTAGCTATTATCAAAACAAAGCGCCCAACGAGATTCACTACGAGCACGCAATAGTTGGCTGAGTTGATAAGTATCTTGTTGAAATTGTTGCCAGTTAACTGCTTGGCCTTGTTGGTTGAAACCATCGAATGCAACAGGAAAATCGACAGAGCGTTGAGTGGCTCTATCGGTATTCATCAATTGAGAAATAGGAACAAAAGAAGCAGGCATCATGCTGGTGGCAATTTCCATATTGGGAGTTTTTTAAAACTAGCAGTAATAGTAACGAGTCGATTATTGCTCGTTAGATTTACGAATATAACCTCTTACTAGCCATTCAATCGTGAATAAACTTCCGGCAAACAAGTAACTGAGTAAGCCATTGTATAAGGTCCAGATCTCAAGTGGCAAAAAGCAGGTATAAAGTGCGATCGAGCCATTAATCACAAAGTAGCCACACCATACTTTGGTGACATTGCGAGTGTAGCGCACGCCACTTTCCGGTAGTTCAGGTTCTTGTAGGCGAGCCAATCGTTCCACTAAGGTTTGCGACTGCCATAAGCTACTGAAGAATAATAGAAACATCAGAAGATTCACCACCACTGGGTAGTAGGTAAACCAACCGTGTTCACGAAATAATGTCGCACATAAAGTGAGAATAATTCCCGCGCCACCACTTAACCAAGCAATGTATTTAAGCTCTTTTAACTTAGTTTGATGGCCGGCGGCAATGCGAATGACAAACAGGGCGGCAAAGATAATACCTATCACGCCAATGCCCCAACGGCTCAATCCATAATAAACCGCTAAAGGATAAGCCAATAGCAGTAGGGCAGATAAAGCCGTTAATGCGCGCATTATTATTCCTTGAGTAGCTCAACTACAGCATCAACGACGTCGTTGACGGTACGTACAGCTTTAAACTCATCGGGTTGGATCTTTTTGCCAGTTAATTTTTGTAGATGAACCACAAGATCAACCGCATCAATGCTATCGAGATCCAGCTCTTGGTAAAGTTTTGATTCAGGCTTGATGTCATCAGCATCAATTTCAAATAGCTCAACAAAGGCATCTTGTACTTTGCTGAATACTTCGTCTCTGTTTATTTCCGTCATAATATTCTTGTTCTGTCTGAGTTAGTTTTGTTGAGCACTAATGTAGTTAGCTAGGTTCGCTACCGAAGCAAAGTGCTCACGAGTTTGGCTATCGTCAGCATCAATCACAATATGATACTTTTTCTTGATGGCAAGACCGAGTTCTAGTGCATCAATGGAATCCAGCCCTAAGCCGTCTCCAAATAAAGCCGCGTCAGTTTCGATATCTTCCACTTGAATATCTTCAAGGTTTAACGCTTCAATAATTAATGCTTTTAATTCGTTGTGTAGTTGTTCCACAGTGACCTACCTAAATTGCTAAAAATATGTTCAGAGCTTGGTTTTATTTTATTGGGCGTTTTCAGGGAAAATCGCGCTCGATAAATGTCGATTCAGTTGACGCGCGGCAGTGGTTGGTGAATCACTGCTTTGGATAAAGTCATCGACCTTGATTTTGTTTTTCACTTCAACATGAAAAAAGGGTTTAGTGTCGGGTACTTGATACCATTTCATTTGTTTGGTCAAAAAGCTTGGATTCACACTAATATGAATCACCCGTAAATCGGTTTGAGTGCGAACGGCAATTTGTGCTGCTCCGCGTTGTAACTTGGATTGTTGCCCAGGTGTTGTCCGTGTTCCTTCTGGAAAAATCAGCAGAACATTACCATGATTTAGCCGTTGGCTACAGTCATCCAACAAGCTTTCTGGATCGCGATTAGGAATATAACCAGCCGCTTTAACGATCCCTTTCATAAATGGGTTATTCCAAATTGCGGCTTTCACCAAACAATCACATTGTGGCAAACATGATGCAATCAACACATAGTCAATTAAGCTTGGGTGATTGGCGACAATTAGGCAATTTCTATCTTGTTGCAGCTGTTCTACATTATCGAATCGGTAATCAATTGTGCCAGTAAATTTCATGGTGCGACAAAATAAGCGAAAAGCTCGCTGGATAATTGATTGTACTCGCATTTCACGTTGGGTTTGATTACGAGCCGTCCACGTCATCAATGGAAAGACGATAAAGGTTAGGCACAGTGCGCCGATACCAAAAATTGCAAAGCAGCTGCCAGTGGCCATTACTCGCCAGTATTTATTACAACGTTGGGCAACGCTAAGTGAATGGTTTGCCATTATTCAGCGTCACCTCGTTGCCATTGCCATTGATTTCGAGAGTCTTCAATCGTCCAGTGACGGCTTTGATGAGCTAACTGTTGAATGATATCTATGGTTTGTGAGCGATTTTTGGATTCGAAACTAGAAGGCTTTTTGGTTTGCCAGTTAATTTGAGTTTGTGAACCAGAGCCCAGCACTAGTCCTAATGCATAAAGTGGTGGGGTAGGCGTTGCGTCAAATTGGTCATAAGGTTTTGGTAGTGGCGCATCGAAGTCGATCAGTAATATCTTATGCTGTGGATTTTCTGCTAAGTAAGCACTAGCCTCAATTAAAGCGTGATGTAGGCTAGATTCGCAGCCGGCAAGTGAGGTTGCTGGAATCGGACTTTTGGTAGCAATGGTAAATAAACCTGCGCTGGTGTTATGTACCGATTGAGAAAATGCCATCGGTGAGGCTTCTTCACCTTGTAGCACTTGTTGCAGTAATTCAACGGTACGCGGTAGTTCACCATGACGACTTGAAAAAATTAGGTAGTCAAACTCAGATGTAGTCGATTGCTGTAAATGAATGGCGGTTTGTAAGGCGACTTTGCTTAATGGGCTCATGCGGCGGCGCATCATGGCCGGAATTAAATTTACTTCGAGTGATGGTTTTTCATTGTCAAAGGCATGATCGGTGTAATGCTGCCATTCTTCAGGTGTGGTTAACCCCGGAGAAAGTGCGTGCCAGTGTTCAATATTAAATGAAATAGTGTTCATTAATGCCCATTCATACCATTTATAGAAGCAAAATGTAAAAATAGCATTTTTATTGATGCAAACGCTATATTGTTCAGTCATTAATTGATACAAAAATATAACCTTTAATGGGGTATTATGAGCAATATCCAATTAAGTCATCACTTTCAAACTGAGATGACTTTGTTTTCCTTGTCGACAGATTTGTTATTTGGACTTTAATTTTGAAGCAATTTCAACACGATCCATACAATGCATTAGAAGCAAAAACTGAAGCTCAAAAATTAGCTTTCTCTCCTATTGTGTTTCATACCGCTCGAACGTTACGAGATCTTGGTATTTTAGCCGCACTAGAAAAGCAGCCAGAACAAGGTATGACGGCCGCATATATTGCCGATGCCACTCAAGTGTCTGAGTACGGCGTTAAAGTGCTATTAGACATGGCATTAAGTGCGCATATCGTGACATGGCGTGATGAGCATTACGTTCTTGCTAAGTTAGGGCACTCTTTATTAAGCGATGGCATGACTATCGCCAATATGGATTTTACGGCAGACGTTTGTTATGCCGGCATGATGCATTTAACCGAAGCGATTCAAGAAGGCACGCCAGCGGGTTTGAAAGAGTTAGGCGATTGGTCGACGATTTATGAAGGCTTATCGAGCTTGCCGAAGAAGGCGCAAGATAGCTGGTTTAAGTTTGATCATTTTTATTCGGATAATACTTTTCCTGTTTTACTCAAGCAGATTTTTGCGAATCAACCTAAGCGCATTTTTGATATTGGCGGCAATACGGGTAAGTGGACACTGCAATGTTGTCAGCATGATGAGAGTGTCAATGTCACGATTATCGATCTGCCGCAGCAAATTGCCTTAGCCAAAGAAAATATTGCTCAGCATGGTTTTTCTGAACGGGTTGATTTCTTCCCGGCCAATATGCTCGATAAGCAACAAGCCTTACCTGAAGGTGCTGACGTGTGGTGGATGAGTCAATTTTTAGATTGTTTCTCACCGATGGAAATTCTCAGTATTTTACGTCGCGTTCGTGCTGCCATGAAGCCTCAAGCCGATGTGTATATTCTGGAGTTATTTTGGGATGCTCAGCGTTATGAAGCCGCGTCATACAGCTTAAATGCCACTTCGCTTTATTTTACTTGTTTGGCCAATGGTAATAGTCGCTTTTATCGTAGCGATGATTTTTTAGAGATCGTCAAAGAAGCTGGTTTTGTGGTGAACAATCGCATCGATAATATCGGACTTGGGCATACGCTTTTACATCTTAAAGCTGATTAACATTGAAGGTAGATAGGGATTTAGAATGAGCACAATACAGAAAACATCGGTTGTGATTATTGGCGCTGGCCCTTCTGGTTCAGTAGCTGCGGCTATTCTCAAACAGCATGATATTGACTGTGTTGTGTTAGAGCGCAGTACCTTTCCTCGTTTTTCTATCGGCGAAAGCTTACTGCCCGCTTGTATGGAAAGTTTGAAAAAAGCCAAACTGTTTGATGCGGTAAATAAAGCCGAGTTTCAGTTTAAAAATGGCGCCGCATTTCGTTATCAAGATAAATATACTTATTTTGACTTTACCGATAAGTATACCCCAGGTGAGGGAACGACTTTTCAAGTTCAGCGTGGGCCATTCGATAAACTACTTGCGGATGAAGCGCAAAAGCAAGGTGTTGAGATCCATTATCAACATACCGTAACCGCGGTAGATGTTGAGCCTAAACAGCCAGTGCTATCCGTTATTGATGAGGCGGGTGAACCCTATCAAATTCAAGCTGACTTCATTTTAGATGCTAGCGGTTATGGACGAGTATTACCTCGGCTACTTGACTTAGAGTTGCCTTCAGATCTCCCACAACGAAAGGCATTATTTACTCATGTTACTGATAACATTACGGACAGCTTAGCCATTGAGCTAAATTATGATCGCGACAAGATCACCATCTATGTGCATCCTGATAATCAAAGTGTTTGGTATTGGCTAATTCCATTTAGTAATGGTGTTTGTTCAGTTGGGGTAGTCTCAACGCCTGATTTTTTTGACGCTTATCCTGATGATGAAATTGCCGCGTTAAAGCAATTAACTTCAGAAGAACCGCACTTAAAGCTGCTATTTAGGGATGCGGATTTTTGTCACATGAGCGGCACGATTGGTGGTTATTCCGCTAATGTGAAGCATCTTGCCAGCAATAACTATGCGATGTTGGGTAATGCTGGTGAGTTTTTAGATCCGGTATTTTCATCTGGTGTGACAATTGCAATGAAATCTGCTGAACTGGCAACCGATACGTTAATCCGTCAATTAAATGGTGAAGCGGTGGATTGGCAAAAAGATTACGCAGAGCCGTTAATGGTTGGGGTCGATACCTTCCGCGCTTATGTCGAAGGTTGGTATGACGGACGTTTTCAAAATGTGGTGTTTTTTGAAAATGCTCATCCAGATATAAAGAAAAAAATCAGCTCTATTTTAGCTGGTTATGCATGGGATACCTCTAATCCTTATGTGGCTAACCCGCAAAAACGCTTAAGTACTTTGGCGGAAATCTGCTCAGAATAATTTAATAGAGAGTCAAACGTTAGACAATAAAAAGCCCCGAATGAACGGGGCTTTTGTGTATCTGAAGCATTACTGCCGAGTACGTCGATATTAGTGATCGAAGTACACGTAGTTTTGCCAGCTCTTCATTCGAATTAGGATTTTACGAATGATAGCAACGTGTTCTAACTTGCCTGAGTAGACTGCAATTTCAACATTGGCACCCATAGGTAAGTTATATTGTTCGACATCGTCAATTAACTTGAACTTCACCATGATACGGCCTTGAGTTTGCAGCATGTTCGTACCTAATAAAGCGCCGGCTGCTTGGATTTGGCTTTCTGCAATTGCAGGCAGTACTTCAGCTACTTCTGCTTTAAAGGACTTACCTGGTAGCGCTCTGAAGATCACATCCGCTTCATCACCGGCTTTAATATTCAGTGTTGAGTTTTGACGGAAGGCACCAACGAAGTAATGGTCTTGGGTACTCACGAAAGTTAAAATTGGTTTAAATGGTAGTGGAACCGCCATAACACCTGGTTTTAACGCTAGTTGAGAAACATAACCATCGGTTGGAGCACGAATAATCGTTTGGTCTAGATTAAATTGAGCTCTATCTAGTGCAGCTTGAGCTTCTGCAACTGAGGTATTAACCCCATCAATTTGCGACTCGAACGCTGCTTTAGCGGCATTTTCATTAGAAAGGGCTGCTTGGTAGGCGGCTTCTGCACCTTTAGCAATTTGTTGTTTGTCATCCACTTGTTGCAAAGTAAATGCGCCACGTTTGTAACCTTTTTGGTAACGCGCTGCTTCACGTTGTGAACGATCTCTTTCTGCTAAGGCTTGCACGCTAGTTGCGGCAGCTTGTTTGTAAGCCGCTTCAAGCACTAAGACGTTTTGTTTCGCGGCAGCCAGTGCGGCTTGTTGTTGTACAACCGCTGCTTTAAACGGGGTATCGTCCAAGCGTACTAATACATCGCCTTGTTTTACTAGTTTGTTTGGTTCAACGTCGACAGAAACCACACGGGCACGGACATTAGAAACCATTGGTGTGGTGCTATAGATTTGGCCACCAAGCTGAGTGAATGGCTGGAAGTAGTTCATGGCTAAGAAGATAGAACCAAGTAAAACCACACCACCTAAAACAGCAGTTGGAACCGTCCACTTATTGAGTGGGATACGGAAGATTTTAAATATCGCAATACAAAAAGCGGTATAGGTTAGAATCAATATTGTTTCCATTAGTTTGATTCTCCCTTGGTGCTTTCTTGTGTGTTCTCAGTTGGTTTTGCTTGAGGTGATAATTCAGCCATTTGTTTTTGTAGCTGAGAGATTTGCTTATTCAATTCATCCACTTTATGGTGCATATCATCTTGTTCGGCTTGTAGTTTATTAAAGCCCCAACCACGGTCTTCACGCCATAAGGTCGCCCAGATCCACAAGAATGGCCAAAGTACATGCAAAGTAAATAGACTTACCCAGCCCGCAACATGAATGGCATCTTGGTGAGGATGATTGCGTTTTTTGGAAATTTCATAGGGGATATCGTGAATAACAATGATGCCGTAAAACAGCACCAGTACGACGAAAATAAGTATGCCCAGGGCTACATAATCTAATGTCATTATTTTTCCTTTACCTGTTCGCTTAATGTAATGCGCTGACAGTTACTAATAAAAATATCGTGATTTTATCAATGCTAGTTAATATTCTATGTCAAACAAGGCTTTGTTTAAAACATAGTGTTTTGCACTCTTAGGGCAGCATCTCAGAATATAGATGCGTTTTTTTTAATTATATGCCACCTTAGTTTATACGATGCCAATGAAGTTCCAAAGTTTTTATCCAATTTAATTTATTAAGAGATATTAGTCATATGCGTTTAAATCTAGTCGCTGCATTAAAGAAAGAATGGTTTTTAGTCGCGATGGTCATCTGCATGTTACTCGCTACGATTATTCCTGATGTTGGGCGTAGTCAAGGTAGTTTGCATTTAGATCAAGTGACCGCTTTCGGCATTGCGATTGTTTTCTTTTTGCATGGTATCGGCCTTTCTCCGCAATCGTTAAAAGCGGGGATGAGTAATTGGCGACTTCATCTATTTATTCAGTCGGCGACGTTTATTCTCTACCCTTTACTTTGGGTAGTGTTCGGTCAGGGCTTACTGGCTGTGATGCCTAGCGCATTGGCATTTGGTTTCTGCTTTCTATTTGTATTGCCGAGCACCATATCTTCATCGGTTGCGATGACTGCGATTGGTCGAGGCAATATGCCGGGAGCGATATTTAACGCATCACTTTCTAGTATTCTTGGGATCTTAATTACCCCACTCTTGGTTCAAGTGTTTATGGGCTTAGAGGGCGCGAAAATTGATGTTATGAAATCAGTCACTTCCATTTCGACGATGCTGTTATTGCCTATGGTGCTTGGCCAACTGTTGAGACCTTTTTTGCTGGCTAGTTTTGAAAAGCATAAAAGCATTATTGGTAAACTGGATAAATACGTCATCTTATTGATTGTTTTTAATGCTTTTAGTGATTCAGTTGCAGAGGGCATTTGGCATAGCTTTTCGATTGAGTATGTCATTATGTCGGTTGTGATTTGTGGGCTGGTGCTGTTTTTTGTTGTGAACTTGATGGTTAAAAGCGCTCGTTGGTTGGGCTTTGATCATGCTGATGAAGTGGCGGCGGTGTTTTGTGGTAGTAAAAAAACCTTGGCAGCAGGCGTGCCAATGGCGAAAGTGATTTTTAGTGCTGATCCTAGGTTAGGGATGATATTGTTGCCGATAATGATTTATCACCCATTACAAATATTTTATTGCGCAGTTCTGGCTAACCGTTATCAAAAGAAAGCCATCGCTCGTGAACAGCAAATAGAGGCAAATAATTAATGTCGACAATACCTCAAGAATGGTTGGTGTTTACTCAAGACTATTACAAATGGTTTATCACCGTATTAGTGCTGGTGTTTTATCCTATGTTGCGCCGTATTCCTGCCAAGATCTTTTTGCGTGGAATGAAGTCAGGCATTAGTCCTCACCGTAAGCAACGCGCTAGGTTATTACTCAATACCATTACTTCTATCATTCTAATCTGTTTGCTATTGATGCTATGGGGGATTGAACTAAGAGGTTTATTGGTTGTTGGTTCCTCCATGTTTGCTTTATTGGGTGTGGCGCTCTTTGCCGGTTGGTCATTACTGAGTAACTTAACCAGCTTCTTAATTTTGTTTACCCAAAATGATTGCCGAGTGGGGCGCTGGGTGAGAGTGGTGGATGGTGCTAACTTTTTAGAGGGTGAAATCACGGAAATGGGCTTTATGAATGTTCAGTTACGTAGTCTTGATGGAGATTTGATTTTGTACCCGAATAACTTATTTATGACACGCCCGGTGATTGTATTAAAAGAAAAGCCACAGCCAAAAGAGACGGATGCCTCTGAAGTCGCGCTAGAGCAGAATGTGAGTGCTGGTGAAGCGAAAGTTAGCGAACAAACTGTAAAATCATAATAACCATCCCCTAGCTTATTAATCCTGAATGCGATCTTGTTGGCGTTGTATTCAGGATTTTTCATGACTTTAAATAGTTTTTTGTGACTTATGCTACAAAGTGTTTTACAAAATCTCGGTCATCGACAATAATACGCCGCTTTTAAAATTCCGTTCATATTTTAATCAGGTAATACTATGTCAACCGCGACTACTACAAAACCAGCAAATCCAGCACCATTAGGCTTAATGGCGTTTGGTATGACAACGATTCTTTTAAATCTACATAACGTAGGTTTATTTCCACTAACTAGCGTAATTCTTGCTATGGGTATTTTTTACGGCGGTATTGCACAAGTTATCGCTGGTATTATGGAATACAAAAACGGTAATACGTTTGGTACCACAGCTTTCACTTCTTACGGTATGTTTTGGTTATCACTTGTTGGTCTAATTTTAATGCCAGGCATGGGCTTAGGTGAAGCAACGCCAGCGCATTTTCTAGCCTCTTACCTACTCATCTGGGGTATCTTCACTGGCTTCATGTTTATCGCAACATTGGCTCGTTACCCAGTAGCGAAACAAGTGGTATTTGGTAGCTTGACTCTACTATTCTTCTTGCTTGCGGCTGGTGATTTCACTGGTAATGCAACTATCGGCCATATCGCTGGTGTTGTTGGTATCTTCTGTGGTTCAAGCGCGGTTTACCTAGCAGTTGCTACAGTAATCAACTTAGAGTTTGGCCGCACTGTTCTTCCTATCGGTGAGAAGAAAATTGCAGCGCCTGTTGAGTCAATTAAAGCCGCTGCTTAATTTGCTCTAACAAAAACGTTATCTCGAAAGCCTCAGCTTAGTCTGAGGCTTTTTTGATCTTGGCTACTTTTTAGAATTTCTCTCTAACAGGAAATAGATTTTATCTTGTCGCTGTAATAGTATGTCTCCACCACATTAAGTGGCACAATTTTTTAACTTATTCTCAGGGCGGGGCGAAATTCCCCACCGGCGGTATATAGCACTTGATGTTATCAGCCCGCGAGCGCCTAGTTCATTATCGTTTTGAAGTAGGGTCAGCAGATCTGGTGAGATGCCAGAGCCGACAGTTATAGTCTGGATGGGAGAGGATAAATGACACTGAACTACCTTAATTTCTAAGGTGGTTCAGTGGCTTTGACGTTGGTAATGCGTGGCTTTTGGCTATCTGTCTTACTGACCCCTTCTTAAAGAGCCCTGATTCTGGTATCCACAGGAGATATTGCCATGAATCAGAACCAACCTTCTTTATTAGCCGAATTTGGAAATCCTATTGAGCGCGTTGAAGCCGCTTTAGTTGCATTGCAACAAGGGCAAGGTGTACTCGTACTTGATGATGAGGATCGTGAAAATGAAGGCGATCTTATTTATTCTGCTGAAACACTAACCGATGCACAAATGGCGTTAATGATTCGCGAGTGTAGCGGTATCGTGTGCTTGTGCTTAACCGATGAACAAGCCAACCAACTTGATTTACCGCCAATGGTGGTTAATAACAATAGCCAGAACCAGACGGCATTTACGGTTTCAATCGAAGCGAAGCAAGGTGTGACGACTGGTGTATCCGCAGCAGATCGTGTGACCACAATTAAAACCGCCATTTTTGCCGATGCTAAGCCAGATGATTTGGCGCGTCCAGGTCATGTATTCCCATTACGCGCTCGTACCGGTGGGGTATTAACACGTCGTGGGCATACCGAAGGTACAACGGATTTAATGCAGTTAGCCGGTTTAAATCCAGCGGGTGTGTTATGTGAAGTGACTAACCCAGATGGAACAATGGCGCGCGCAGAAGAGATCGTGGCATTCGGTAAACTGCATAACATGCCAGTATTAACCATTGATGATATCGTTCAATATCGCGAGTCGTTAATGAAGAAACAAGCATAGATTGCTCGTTCAAATGTAGAAATAGGGTAAATGTAAGAATAACGCATAGAGGTTAGGTTCGACTTAACCTCTATTTTTTTGCTGATTAGAAATAACAGATTTGGTCTCGACCTTGATCTTTGGCTCGATAAAGCGCTTCATCTGCTTCAGTTAATAGATTCTTCAGCGCATTGGCATGAGTACTGGTCGAACTGGCGACACCAAAACTCGCGGTAACCGATAAGGTTCCACCTTGCTCGTTATCAACCTTTAACTGACGAATTTTCGTTTGTAGTATTGCTAGTTGCTGAGCTAAATCCAATTCAATATTGGGTGGAAAAATGATGGCGAACTCTTCACCACCGAGTCGTGTCGCTAAGCTTTCTGGGTGAGAATATTCACGTAAAACATCGGCAATACCAACCAATACATGATCGCCAACCACATGACCCCATCCATCATTCACTTTCTTAAAATAATCCAAATCGATCAAAACTAAATGAGTAGGGTTTTCGCTGCTCATTGCCAGCATTGATAATGCCTCTCTAGTAAAGCGTCGGCGGTTGGCTAGCTTAGTGAGAGGATCTTCTTCTGAGTCTTTAATTAATTTTTCATGGATAGATTGCTGCATTTTCATTTGCTGATCTAACACGCTTAGGGTGTTAAATAAGCTTTGAATTTCACTGATATTCTCTCCCGAAGTATTTTCTTTCGAGTTAGCCAGTAGGCTCGCTGCCTTATTGAGATCCGATAAAGGCTTAAGAAGGTGCCTTTGAATATAAGTCATAATACCGGCAAGCAATGTGATATTAGCGATCAGTATGAGTAGTACGGTGACAAATTTAGCAAGCGCTTGTCGCTCTTCTTGTTTGTATAGACGGAATAATTCATTGATATAGTTATTCTGTAATACCTCAATGGCCCCTAAGCCTTTGCGATATTGCATAGAGAATTCATAAGCATTGATATTTAAGCGATGGGTCACTTTTGCCTGTTCTGAGAGGTCGCGAATGAACATTTCGCTTTGCTCATAGTAATTTGCTTTCGTGGTTTCAATTTGCTCTTGTAAATCTTTATTCTTGGGCAGATTATCTTGTAAGTATTCGACCAATGACCAACTAACGCGAATTTCTTCCATGCGACGTATGGTATCTGAGAATTCAGCAGGAGAGAGCGTGCTTTGATAATATAAAGCGTTTACAAATGGAGCAGCTAAACGGCCTGCGTTATCTCGGATCATTGAGATAGATACTAAGCGATTAACAGCACTACTAATTGTGATTGAATTTGTTAATTTGTTAGAAACCGCATCAATCATAATGAGTCGATATATGCGAGTCGATTTTAATAATTCATCGACCGCTTCTCTGCTTTGTTGAATATCAGTAGCGGTATTTATCTTGTAGTAATCAATTTTTTCGCGAGCAATTTGCTTACTGGTATTGATCTGCTCCCATTGCTCAGAAGTAATAAATTCTTTGGGTAACTTGCTTAAGGCTTGATCACTTTCTAAACGGCCTTTAACTAAAGCTTGCCATGCGGCGGGTTTACTTTTTTGATCAGCAAAGATGAGTTCATGAGCAAAACCACGCTCACGACCGTAAATATTTAAAGCTAAAACAAATTGATTAACCACGTGGAAGAACTTTGTTCGTTCTCTCGCGTTATCAAAATCATGATATGAATTAACAAGTAACCAGCAAGCGAGTGAAGCAGAAAAGAAAACGGTTACAAGGATACTGCCCCACAAGTAGCGGGAAATGGCAAAGCGGGAAATAGAGTGGATATGAGTTTTCATGGGCTCCAGTATGACTACCGTATGAACACGTACCGATTAAGCCATTCAGTATAAAGCAAAGGGGGCTTTTATTCTCTAAAATGAGGATAAAAAAAAGACGCCCTTGAGCGTCTTCTTTGAAATGGTGGCCCCACACAGACTTGAACTGTGGACCTAACGATTATGAGTCGTGCGCTCTAACCAACTGAGCTATGGGGCCAAATTGTTGGACGATTATAGGGGAATGAACTAAAGGTGTCTAGATGTGAGCATATAGATTGCGCTTAGTTTTTATCCACTTAAACGACTTATATCTTCAAGTGTAAATTTCAGACACAAAAAAGGTGAGTATAGAACTCACCTTTTAAATCAGAAATGTATCCGGCTTGGTTTATTCGTCCAAGAAGCTGCGCAGTGTTTCTGAGCGGCTTGGGTGACGAAGTTTACGCAATGCTTTGGCTTCAATCTGACGAATACGTTCACGAGTTACGTCGAACTGCTTACCCACTTCTTCCAAAGTGTGGTCAGTGTTCATATCGATACCGAAACGCATACGAAGTACTTTTGCTTCACGAGGCGTTAGACCCGCTAATACATCTTTAGTGGCGAACTTCAAGCTAGTTGAAGTAGCAGAATCTAAAGGTAGCTCAAGGGTAGTATCTTCAATGAAATCACCTAGGTGCGAATCTTCATCATCACCGATAGGGGTTTCCATTGAAATTGGCTCTTTAGCAATTTTCAGTACTTTACGAATCTTGTCTTCAGGCATTTGCATGCGTTCAGCCAATTCTTCTGGTAACGGCTCACGACCCATTTCTTGAAGCATCTGACGAGAGATACGGTTCAATTTGTTAATGGTTTCGATCATGTGTACCGGAATACGAATCGTACGTGCTTGGTCAGCAATTGAACGAGTGATCGCCTGACGAATCCACCATGTTGCATAAGTCGAGAACTTATAACCACGACGGTATTCGAACTTATCAACCGCTTTCATTAGGCCAATGTTACCTTCTTGAATAAGATCCAAGAATTGTAGGCCACGGTTGGTGTATTTTTTCGCAATCGAGATAACCAAACGTAAATTGGCTTCAACCATTTCTTTCTTCGCACGACGAGCTTTTGCTTCACCGATTGACATGCGACGGCTGATATCTTTGATAGTTTGCACATTCAAAGAGGTTTCTTCTTCGATTGATTTTAGCTTGAAGATACTACGACGCAGCTCTTCTTCGCTTTGTTTGATTTTATCTGCATAAGGCTTACCAGATGCTAAAACTTCATCTAGCCATGCATCTGATGATTCATTACCCGTAAAGGCTTGCACGAATGCTTTTTTCGGCATTTTTCCGTATTCAACACAAGTACGAATAATTAAACGTTCTTGAGTACGTACGCGGTCCATTGAGTTTTTCAGATTATTAACTAAATAATCAAACTGTTTTGGAATCAGACGGAATTGACGGAAAACATCAAGGAACTCTTGCTTGCTATCAGCAATTGCTTTGCTTTCACGACCGTGTTCATTGATCGCAAGTTGCAAGTTCTGATAGGTATTGCGAAGTTCAGTAAAACGTTCTAGAGCAAGCTCAGGATCGATGCCTGTATCTTCCTCTTCTTCGTCCTCATCTGAATCCGCATCGTCATCATCGTCATCCAGATCGTCATCAGTAACAGCAAGCTCTGAACCAACGTGTGTTGCAGTTGGTGCGGCATTGCCATCATCATCAGGATCAACGAAACCTGAAATAATATCAGTTAAACGAAGTTCTTCAGCTTGAACTTTATCAAATTGCTCAAGAATGTAAGAAATGGTGCCAGGGTATTCAGCGACTGAACATTGTACTTGATTGATGCCATCTTCAATGCGTTTAGCAATGTCGATCTCACCTTCACGAGTTAATAGTTCAACCGTACCCATTTCACGCATGTACATGCGCACTGGGTCAGTAGTTCGGCCAATTTCACTTTCTACGCTTGAAAGTGCGGCTGCTGCGGCTTCGGCAGCGTCTTCATCTGCTACTGCCTCATTCAACATAAGATCGTCCGCATCAGGTGCGGTTTCAACGACTTGGATACCCATGTCGTTAATCATTTGAATGATGTCTTCTACCTGTTCTGAATCTACGATTTCTTCAGGTAGGTGGTCATTTACTTCGGCGTAGGTCAGATAGCCTTGTTCCTTACCTTTTGCGACAAGTAACTTTAGCTGTGACTGCGGATTTTGATCCATCGACGATATCCAACTTGAGGTCTGAGTGAAGAATATTAGTATGCGAAATGCAAACCGCCAATTATAACAAATTTAATCATTGCTCGCCACTTAAGAACATTTTCTTAGGGCGTTGCTGAACTAAGGACGTTGAAGAATAAGATCTTGCAACTCCCGTTTTTCCTCGACTGATAAGCCGGAGCTTCTTTCTTTCGCTTGCAAAGCTTCAATTTGTTTTTCAATACATTGGGCAAGTATTTTATCCAATGTATCTAAAAATACATCTTGTTCATTATCATCATTGAGGGGGATATCCCAATTCATTAAGCGCGATAATAATGCTTCATTTTGTTGATCTCGCCAGTATTCCATTAACTGGGCAGACTTGATATGGGGATTTTCTCGACAAATATCAAGTACATTTAATAATAAACTTAAACCTGGTAAGTCTATATGGCGAATTGTGTCTAAATTTGGTGCCAATTCAGCATAGCTGGGTTTTTGCAAAAGTAATGCGATAACCACTCGCATCGGGGTGCGTTTTATTTCTTTATGAGGTTGGGGAGTCGTTGTTGGTTGACTGTCTTTAGCAATTAATTGCTGTAGTTGACGTTCATCCAATAACCCGAGCTTCTTACCTAATAAGTCCCTCAAGTATAGACGCAATGTCCCACCTGGCACTTTTTCTATTAATGGCACCACCAATGAGGTTAATTTTGCTTTACCTTCATTGCTGCTGGTATCCACTTGTTGCATCAAGGTCGAGAATAAAAACTCAGACAAAGAGGTCGCATGGAATACCTGTTGCTCAAATTGCTCTTTACCATATTCACGAATGTAAGAATCTGGATCTTCACCATCGGGTAAGAACATAAATTTTAATTGTCGACCATCCGTTAAGTACGGTAGAGCATTCTCCATAGCGCGCCACGCAGCTTCTCGGCCGGCGCGGTCGCCATCATAACAACAGACCACCGTACCGGTTTGGCGAAATAGCATTTGCATGTGATCGCCAGAGGTTGAAGTCCCTAGTGCAGCAACCGAGTAATCCACGCCATATTGCGCTAAGGCCACCACATCCATATAGCCTTCGACCACTAAAATTTGTGCAGGTTCACGATGGCTTTGCAGGACATCGTATAAGCCGTATAGCTCTTTACCTTTATGGAAAACTGGGGTTTCTGGTGAGTTTAAATATTTAGGCTTTTCATCACCGAGTACACGGCCACCAAAACCAATCACTCGTCCACGACGATCGCGAATCGGGAACATGATACGACCACGAAAACGGTCATAGCGATTGCCTTTATCGTTTTCAATCAGCATACCGCCTTCAACCAACATATCCTGTACGGCTTTTTGTTGGCCAAAGTTTTTACGCACATTATCCCATTCGTCTGGGACATAACCGATGCCAAACTTCTGTACTATCTCGCCGGATAATCCGCGATTTTTAAGGTATTCAATCGCCGGTTTATTGGCGGCAACTTTTAACTGAGACCGATAATATTGACTAATACTTCCCAGTAAATCGTATAAATTACGTTTTTGCTCCGCGTTAGCGCGTGGGGCATTATTTTGGAAGTTGCCACCGCCGCGTTGCTCACGAGGAACATCAAGGCCCAGCATTCCAGCTAATTCTTCAATCGCTTCTACGAACTCAAGACGTTCGTACTCCATCATGAAATCAATCGCATTGCCGTGTACACCACAGCCAAAGCAGTGATAGGTCTGACGATCAGGGGTAACGATAAAAGAAGGGGATTTTTCATTATGAAACGGGCAACATGCGCCGTAGTTCTTACCTTGTTTCTTGAGTTTGACGCGTGGATCAACAAGATCGACAATATCAACTCGAGCAAGAAGGTCATCAATAAAACTACGTGGGATGTGTCCTGCCATAAAGAATAAAATCCGATTTACGAGTCTAGGGCGCTACGCTGATCGGGTTTCGATAGAGCTATCGAGATACGAGTCACGAGCTTTCGATTGTCGTGTTTATAAATACAAACAAGCCGTGCAACTCCAAAGAAGTGCACGGCTTGATTTAATTTAAGCTGGGGAAATTAAGCTAACTTAGAACGAACTAAGCCACTTACTTTACCCATGTCTGCACGGCCTTGAAGTAGAGGTTTTAATACCCCCATTACGTTCCCCATGTCTTGCATGCCCGCGGCACCTGATTCAGTAATTGCTTTATCAATTAAGGCAGCTACTTCTTCATCGGTAAGCGGTTGAGGCATAAATTCCTCTAGAACGGTAATTTCTGCTTTTTCAGCATCTGCAAGATCTTGACGATTTGCAGCTTCATATTGCGTAACAGAGTCGCGACGTTGTTTAACCATTTTAGTCAACACAGAAAGAATGTCATCATCCGAAAGTGTAATTCTTTCGTCGACTTCACGTTGCTTAATGGCTGATAAAGCTAAACGGATAGTGCCAAGGCGCAATTTGTCCTTGGCTTTCATCGCTAATTTTTGCTCTTCTTTGAGTTGTTCAATTAGAGCCATAACTTAAGTCCTTATGGAAGTTAAGTTATTAGTACAAGCGAACGCGACGTGCGTTTTCGCGAGCTAGCTTCTTAGCGTGACGCTTTTGAGCTGCTGCTTTAGCGCGTTTACGTACAGTTGTTGGTTTTTCGTAATGCTCACGACGACGCACTTCAGAAAGAACACCTGCTTTTTCGCAAGAGCGCTTGAAACGACGTAATGCAACGTCAAACGGTTCGTTATCACGTACTTTAACTACTGGCATATGCCTTTCACCTCAGGGGTTATTCATTAATGCTGATCTTTGAGTCTGTTCAATTGTTAGCCCAGACATTAATCAGCTAGATCAAAAATGGTGCGGAATTTTAATCCGATCGCTACCCATTTGTAAAGCATTATCAAGGGAAGATCTGGTTAAATTTTTTCCGAGGCGGTAAGATTACGCTCAATTCTAGAAAAATCAACCGATGTACCAAGAAGTACAGGGATAACTATGCGAATTTTAGGTATTGAAACCTCATGTGATGAAACCGGCATTGCGATTTATGATGAAGAGCAAGGGTTATTGTCTCATCAATTATACAGCCAAGTGAAATTACATGCCGACTATGGTGGTGTAGTGCCTGAACTGGCCTCTCGTGATCATGTAAAGAAAACCATTCCATTGATTAAAGCGGCTCTGAAAGAAGCGGGCTTAACATCAAAAGATATTGATGGAGTTGCTTATACTGCTGGTCCGGGCTTAGTCGGCGCATTATTGGTTGGCGCAACGATTGGCCGTAGCCTTGCTTATGCGTGGAATGTTCCTGCGGTGCCAGTGCATCATATGGAAGGGCATCTGTTAGCGCCGATGTTAGAAGATAATCCACCTGAGTTCCCGTTTGTCGCTTTGCTAGTTTCAGGCGGCCACACCATGATGGTGGAAGTCAAAGCGATTGGTGAGTACCAAATTTTAGGTGAATCGATTGATGACGCTGCAGGTGAAGCATTTGATAAAACCGCTAAGTTGATGGGCTTGGATTATCCTGGTGGTCCTTTGCTATCTCGTTTGGCTGAAAATGGCACCAAAGGTCGCTTTAAGTTTCCGCGTCCAATGACAGATCGCCCGGGGCTTGATTTTAGTTTCTCTGGTTTAAAAACTTTTGCGGCCAATACCATTGCAGCTAATGATAACGATGACCAAACTCGCGCGGATATTGCTTATGCTTTCCAAGAAGCGGTATGTGACACCTTAGTGATTAAGTGTCGTCGTGCACTAGAGCAAACCGGACTAAAGCGTATCGTGATTGCAGGCGGAGTAAGTGCTAACAAGCAGCTAAGAATTTCGTTAGAAGCACTGGCACAGAAAGTCGGTGGCGCGGTGTATTATCCTCGTACTGAATTTTGTACCGATAATGGTGCGATGATTGCTTATGCGGGGATGCAGCGTTTACGTAATGGTGAGATGACCGATCTTTCTGTTCAAGCTCAACCGCGTTGGCCTATTGATCAGCTAAAGCCGATTGAATAAATTTTGGTGAGAATACGATGAACAAACGGCAGCCTAGGTTGCCGTTTTTTATTTGGAAGATAATTTCTTTTTATCCATCTTAGGCTCACTACCATCAATCAAGCGTTTAATGTTTTGGTAGTGTCTAAAGATGATTAGGCAAGAGAGCATAGCCACTGGAATGGTGTATTGCGGCTTGACTAACCAAGTATAGAACGGTGCAAGTAGTGATGTGACAATAGCGGCAAGCGATGAATAGCGACTAAAGAAGAATGTGATAAGCCATGTCGCCATCACCATGCCGGTTAAATCAAAACCAATTGGTGCCATAGTCCCCACCGCGGTGGCAACGCCTTTACCACCTTTAAAGTGGAAGAAGATTGGATAGATATGGCCTAAACAGGCGGCAACCCCGATAAAACCAAGAATCAGTGGCTCGATACCTAGGTAGTAACTTCCCCAAACCGGAAGCATGCCCTTCAAAATATCACACAGCAGCACACCAAGCGCAGCCCATTTGCCGCCGACACGCAATACATTGGTTGCGCCCGGGTTTTTTGAACCTTGAAGACGTGGGTCTGGCAATTTGCACATTCGACAGATCAGCACCGCACTCGAAATTGACCCGAGTAAGTAGGCGAGAATGATCAATATAAGTGCCAGAATGCTCATAGTCTTCCTAGGCGGTAGTGTGCAGTTGGGAATTTGTAGTATATTTTGCGCATATTACGTGTTTTTATCTCACTTGGGTATCCGATGAGTCGTAATCTTAGAAATTCAATCATATTAATTTTTATAAAAAAGAATCTAATTTATTAAAAGGAAGCAGCATGGCCTTGGACAAAGTATTTATTGAGCAATTAGAAGTGATTACCACGATTGGCGCTTATGATTGGGAGCAAGATATTAAACAAAAATTGGTTCTCAATATCGAAATGGCTCATGACAACCGTCCGGCTGGCAAAAGTGATGATGTTAATGATGCATTAGATTACGCTCAAGTGAGCCAAGCGGTATTAAATCATATTGAGAATGGTCACTTTCAACTAGTTGAGCGAGTCGCTGAAGAAGTAGCAGAACTTATCATGACAACCTTTGCAGTGCCTTGGGTGAAAATTCATTTAATTAAACCCGGTGCCGTGCCACAAGCGAAAGGCGTAGGCGTGATTATTGAACGAGGCCAAATGTGACGCTCAGTTATATTGGAGTAGGCAGTAATCTCGAACCACAAAAGCATGTAAAGGCCGCTTTTGAAGAGCTTAGCTTGCTTGGAGAATTAAGAGCTTCTACGGTTTATCAATGTCAGCCAGTTGGTTTTGATAGTCATGCTTTTTATAACCTAGTGTTTGAGTTGGAAACTTCATTAAGTTTGTCTGAATTGCAAATCAAGCTTAGAGATATTGAGTTGAGGTGGGGCCGCGAGGTTGAAGCGAAAAAATTCCAAGACCGAACGTTAGATCTGGATATTTTGTTGTATGGAAACATGGCTTCAACGGTTAAGCCGATCTTGCCAAGAGCCGATATTTTTAATTATGAGTTTGTGTTGCAGCCGTTATATGAATTATGCCCAGATTTGAGCGTACCCAATGATGGCCGAACTATTCGCCAGCTATGGGATAGTTTTACGCCGAAAGGTAGTCTTCAAGCGGTTCCGTTTAATTTTAGATAACAAGACCCATTTTTAGGTGAAATAGAGACAAAATGGGAGTGATACTTAACCGTATCACGCCCATTTTATTATATTTGAACCTGTCGGTAGGTTTGATTAACCCCAAGCCATGCCAAGTAATAACATGCCAAATAGAATGCGGTAGATACCAAACCCGACAAAGGTGAACTTAGCTAAGAAGCTGATAAACCACTTAATGACAAAGTAAGCCACAATGAAGGCTGTCACAAAACCAACTGCAAGGTTAGTAAAGTCAGCGGTAGTGAAGTCTTGGTAGTGCTTTAATAAATCATAACCTGATGCTGCGGCTAAAACCGGTAAGCCTAGTAGGAATGAAAACTCAGCACAAGTTTTACGATTCAACCCGACAAGCATGGCACCAATAATGGTGGAGCCTGCGCGGCTAGTACCTGGAATCAAAGCAAATATCTGCGCGAAACCAATCCACATCGCTTGCTTCATAGTGACGTCATTGACATCGGTGGTTGGGCAGGATTCTTCTTGGTAATATTTTTCTACTGCGATGAAAATAATCCCGCCGACGATAAACATTACTCCCACTACCGTGACACTAAACAACGCTTTCACCACATCACTCATTAGAAAGCCAATGATACCGATAGGTAAGAAAGCCACCGCAACTTTTACCCAAAGATCAAAGAATCTAGGATGAAACTTTTCTTTATAGTTAGCGATAACGGCCAAAATGGCGGCTACTTGAATAATCACTTCAAAAGCTTGGTTGGTATCGGTATTGGCAATGCCTAACCAATCACCGACAACAATCATGTGTCCAGTCGATGAAATAGGTAAAAACTCAGTAATACCTTCGATTATTCCGAGGATAATGGAATCAAAAATGGTCATTGGAAGTGTGTATCCCTAGTTAGATAGTGTTGCTGGTAAAATCACTTACCGGACTACGTTTATTAATGTGGTAATGCAAAAATTGGCCGCATTGTACGATGATTCCCATAGATAATACAGGGGATTATTTGAGCAGTTTTACCGCCTGAATGGCCGCTGTTCTTTGCTTATCTAATTCCTCTCGGATAGCTTGCCCAGCAAAGCCTTGGGAGATAATCGCTTGAACATCAATGCTTACTGCTGCGCGGTAATAATCTAACATGCGTTTTTTTTGTGGATAGGGTTGTGACTCCAATCCTAAGCGTCCTTGATGATCGGCCTGACAGCATAATAAGACTTGTTCAAAGCGTTGTGGTTTGCGCCAAGCATCAAGCTGGTTGAGCAATTTGAGTACCGTTGAGGCTTTGAGTTCCATGGTGCGATGAATATTAGAATGATGCTGGCAAACCAATAGTGCTAAATCGCGGCATTCATTAGGAACCGTTAAGCGTTGGCAAAGTTGTTTGATCAGTTTTAGGCCAGAATGGCAATGCATTTTATGGCTTGGCCATTCTGATTCAGGAGTGACGGCTTTACCTAGATCATGCACTTGCGCGGCAAATCGTACCGCAATATCAGAACTTAATTGCGCGGCTTGTTTAGCGACCATTAAAGTGTGAATGCCAGTATCAATTTCAGGGTGCCAACGCTCAGGTTGCGGGACGCCAAATAATGCATCGATTTCCGGTAAAATCACGGCCAGTGCGCCACATTGTTTTAAGGTTTCTAGAAAAACCTGTGGAGAGTCGGTGTTTAATGATTTTTGCCATTCTTGCCACACGCGCTCAGCCGTCAAATATTGTAATTCTCCAGAATCCACAATTTGCTGCATTAACAGCATGGTTTCAGGGGCGATGGTAAAGCCAAAGGGGTGTAATTTAGCGGCAAACCGTGCAACACGTAACACACGCAATGGATCTTCGCTAAAGGCGGGGGAGACATGACGTAGTATTCGAGCTTGTAGATCTTTTTCGCCGTGGTAAGGATCGTGCAATGTACCATCTGGGCTTTGTGCTATGGCATTAATGGTTAGATCGCGGCGGGCCAAATCCTCTTCTAGGGTTACATCGGGTGCGTAATGGCATTCGAATCCAGTATAACCTTGCCCCGATTTGCGTTCGGTACGAGCCAGTGCGTATTCTTCTTGCGTTTTAGGGTGAAGAAATACTGGGAAATCTTGCCCAACCGCACGAAAGCCTTGTGCCAACATTTCTTGTGGACTGCTACCAACCACCATCCAATCTTTATCGTAACTTGGAATGCCAAGAAGTCGGTCACGCACCGCACCACCTACCAGATAAATTTCCACCTGAATTCCTTATTTACCGTCATATTGATCGGCATTTTAGCAATAAACTAGAACTTCGCCACGATGAAGCGGTCAGTAAGTATAAATTTAGCCTTGATTGGTGTACTTTAGGGCATCTGATTTTAGCTATCGATAGCTTTTCTTTTCTGGTTTGAGAGTGTACATGTACAAGGATTTTTTTGGTTTATCAGAACTGCCGTTTACGATTGTTCCTAGCTCTCGTTATATATTTCTGAGTGCGCGTCACCGTGAAGCCATGAATCACTTGCAAGCGGGTTTAGGTGGCGGGGGCGGTTTTGCCTTGCTCACCGGTGAAGTTGGCACGGGAAAAACCACCGTTTCTAAAGCGTTGCTTTCAGTATTAGAGTCGAATGTTAAAACCGGACTATTGTTGAATCCAACCTATACCAGTACAGATTTGTTAGAAGCAATTTGTGATGAGTTTTCTATTGGATACCAAGAATCAGCCAGCCTTAAGCAACTCACCCAAGCGATCTACCAATACTTACTAGACAATCATGGTAAGGGCATCAAAACACTACTGCTGATTGATGAAGCGCAGCACTTATCAGCCGATGTGTTGGAGCAATTACGCTTATTGACCAACTTAGAAACCGAAAGCCAAAAGCTACTTAGAGTGCTATTGATTGGTCAGCCTGAGCTGCAATATAAGCTGCAAACCGAAGAGTTGCGTCAACTTGCGCAACGTATCACTGGGCGTTATCACCTACTGCCTTTAACTACCGATGAAGTCTCGCAATATATTCAATTTCGCTTGCAAGTAGCGGGTGGGCAATATGACATTTTTACGGCCAAAGCGGTTAAGCTGATAGCCAAGCAAACTCAAGGTGTGCCTCGTTTAATCAACCTAGTGTGTGATAAGTGCATGCTGTATGCCTACTACAGTGGTGAAGCTCATATTTCTTTGTCTAACGCGGAAAAAGCGTGTGAAGATGTGATGAGCTTTCAGCGTCCAATTGGCCGTTCTAATCCTGCGTTAAATGGTAGAACCGAATCGGCCAATCAATCTCAACCTTGGCTAGCGTATATCGCAAGTTTGTCGGTGGGGTGTTTGTTAGCGGCGGCAGCGTGGTTTTGGTTACCGGGTTGGATGGCCAATGAAAAATTTGAGAGTGCTAAGCTAGAGTCAGTTACCGCGCCAGTCTCACCACAGGTGGATCGAGCTGACAATTTAGCTCAGCCTTTAGATGCTCAAGGTAGCAATGATTTATCATCTCAAAGTAGCATTTCTCAAAACAGCAGTTCTAAAAACGACAATGTCGCCGAGTTGGTTGAGCCGCTGATTCGCCAAAGTTATAACCCCATTGCCGCGATGAAAACATTAATGGCTTTATGGGGATATAAGGTGGCGAATGATGAAGCCAATTGCCAACAAGCTGAGCGCGCGAATTTATACTGTTACCAAGATTCCGGTACTTTAAATGATCTGGCGGTGATTAATCGCCCAGCCATGTTGACACTACAAGATCAATACCATTCTTATTTTGCCATTTTATATAAATTATCTGATGACAAGGCGCAATTACTACTCGCTGAGAAAAGAATTGAAGTTCCAACCGAATGGCTGAAACAACATTGGAGCGGAGAGTATCAGTTGTTGTGGCATAGTGAACTGGCCGATCAAACCTTGAAGTTAAATTCTGAAGGGCCAGAAGTGACGAAACTGAATAATCTATTATCTCAAGTACTAGGTGAGCCACTGAAAGAGCGTCGTCAGTTTGACCAAAGTGTGAAAAATAAAGTGGAAGCCTTTCAAATGTGGCAAGGCATTAATGTTGATGGTATCGCAGGTAAAAGAACACTGATGCTGCTTGATAGCTACGTTAATAATAAAGCGCCCAGTGTGGTTGATAATATCTTACCGTTAGCCACGGAGGATAAGTAATGTCTGAAGTCATGAAAGCGCTTCAACAATCAGAGCAAGCTTATCAAGCGCAAATATCACAGCCTCATTTATCCTCCCCAGCTCGCGTTAATGCCAGCAAAACCACGCGCTGGTGGTTGGTTGGGGTATTTGCTGTGTTACCTATTATTGCGATATTGGCAGTAATGGCTTATTTGCATTTCAATCAGACAGAGAATACATCCTCTCAGCTTGAAGCTACTGATGCTTCAAAAAATCAACAACAAGCGACTAGGCTTGAGCCAAATGAATCAAGTGAGCCATTGGCCAAGTTGTTACCTTATCCTGAACTCACCGGATTAGCGGTATTACCTAAAGCGGTCGCTAAACCTTTACCAGTAAAGCCAAAACCGACCACTACCGTGAGTCGAAATAATGCGCCATCAGAAGGTCGACGTATTAAGACGGATCAAGTTAATGTTAGTCATGGCTCAAAGCAAGATTGGAATGTCGATGATCTTGATCTTTCAGGTTTATCACCAGAGCTTGCTCAGCGTTTTCAATCGGCACTAGAAAAGCATCCCGCTCAAAGTAAACCTCAAGCGAAAACCACCGTGACGCCTACTAAACCGCAAGATGCCATTAATTTGGTAGGGCATGAAAGTGACTATCGAGGCCGCTTACCAAAAATGAATTTTGAAACTCACATGTACTCTTCTAAATCTCAAAGCCGTTGGATTAAAGTGAATGGCAATAATGTGCATGAAGGCGAATGGGTGATTAATAAATTGGTTAAGTTGGATTTGATTTTACCCGGTAGTTTGATTGTGACGTTTGATAATCAACAACTGCAAATTCCAGCCTTGTATGAGTGGCAAGGATAGGCCACGGATCAAAAACAAAATATATAGCGAAAGTGGTAAAGATAGCTTTCACTTTTACTGAGTTGTCTAAAATACCAACAGCCACTAAAATTTGCGGCCGTTTTATTGCAAATTTTAGAAGTGAAAAAAGTTATGTTTCAGGTTAAAAAGTTAGCCTCTTTACTTATGATGGTAATGGGTGTGACGCTTAGTAGCTTAGCGGTTGCTAATGAAGGACCAGAACAAAACAAGGATGTAAAATCGGTTGATACTCAGATTTCAACCAATGCCCCACAAAAGCAACTATCGATGGCTGAAGCGGCTAAAAAGTCGGCGAACCCAGTGTCAGATATTTGGATGCTAATCGTACAAAATGACTACACTGCATTAAAAGCAGAAGATGGTCATCATGAAATGAAAAACCGCCTGAGCTTTCAACCTGTTATGCCTGTACCTATCATGGGCGGCGACTATAACTTGGTAAACCGTGTGGTACTTGAACAATTCAGTTCCCCGGGTTCCGGTAATCTTGAACCAGATCTAGATAGCATGTTTATGGATGATCGTACTCATGGTCTGGGTGATACGGTTTTCATGTCTCTTGTGGCACCTAACCGTGATGATGGTTTAATTTGGGGGGTTGGTCCAACTGTGATTGCTCCTACTGCAACCGATGAAACGCTTGGCCAAGATAAATGGCAAGTTGGTCCGGCAGCATTAGTGGCGAAACTCGGTGCCGATCACGGCGATGTGACCAGCCTAGATAGTTGGAACCTAGGGATCTTAGCTCAGCAATGGTGGAGTGTTGGTGGCAATAGTGATCGCGCTGATACCAGCCAATCGGATATCCAGTACTTTATTAACTATAAAGTCAGTGAAACGGGCATGATCGGTATGACGCCAGATATCACCATCGATTGGAAAAAAGAAGGCAAAGATCGTTTTAATGTGCCAATTGGTCTAGGTTATATTGGTTTATTTAAAATTGGCCCAATGCCGGTACGTTGGGGTGCGGAAATACAATATTACGTGATGCACTCTGATCCAGATAAGTTGGATATAAATCGTTGGGATGATGATTCCATCGCTTATGCACCAGATTGGAACTTAAAGTTCTTCATCGCTCCAATCACAGCAAACCCATTTAAGTAACCTAATCAAGTTAAGTAATTTTCGAAATAGACGCTACCATTAAAAAATATTGCTCTTTTTAATGGTAGAATCCCTGCGGTTTTTTATCAGGATAAAGCAGGTAGGGTGTTATGTTTCAGATTTTACAAGGTGCCCAAATGTTATTCGTAGCATTTGGTGCACTGGTTTTAGTTCCTCTTTTAACTGGGTTAGATCCTAGTGTCGCGTTATTCGGTGCCGGTATCGGTACTCTTATCTTCCAAGTGATCACCAAGCGAAGCGTTCCCATTTTTCTTGCCTCTTCTTTCGCTTTCATTGCTCCTATTATGTATGGCATCCAAGCATGGGGTGTTGCTAGTACCCTAGGTGGTTTGATGACCGCAGGTGCCGTGTATGTGATATTAGGTGCCGTGATTAAAGTGCGTGGCAGTGGCTTCATCCACAAGTTATTACCACCGGTGGTCGTTGGCCCTGTGATCATGGTTATCGGTCTAGGACTGGCTCCTGCGGCCGTTAATATGGCGCTAGGTAAAAGTGGTGATGGTGGTATTCAAATTGTCGCTCATGATGCTGCATTATGGATTTCTGCGATTTCTTTGATTGTGACCATTATTTTAAGCGTGATGGGTAAGGGCTTCTTTAAACTAGTGCCGATTCTTGGCGGTATCGTTTCTGGTTATATCGTGAGTTTATTCTTCGGCGTAGTGGACTTTTCACCTGTTCAACAAGCGGCATGGCTTGCGGTTCCTAACTTTACTTTCCCAGAGTTTAATATCAATGCGGTGTTATTTATGATCCCGGTGGCGATTGCGCCAGCGGTTGAGCACGTAGGTGATATTCTGGCGATCTCTAATGTGACCGGCAAAAACTACCTGAAAAAGCCAGGCTTACATCGCACTATGACGGGTGATGGGGTCGCAACTATGGCGGCAGCTATGTTTGGCGCACCACCCAATACCACCTACTCAGAGGTGACTGGAGCGGTAATGCTCACCAAGGCGTTTAATCCTGTGATCATGACATGGGCGGCGGTGACAGCTCTAGTATTGGCGTTTGTTGGTAAGCTAGGCGCAGTATTGCAAACCATTCCGGTTCCAGTGATGGGCGGCATTATGATCTTACTATTCGGTTCGATTGCTGTCGTTGGTTTGAATACCTTGATTAAAAACCAAGTTGATTTACATAAGTCACGTAACCTAGTGATTGTGGCGGTGACATTGGTCTTTGGTATTGGTGGAATGGCGTTCGGTATTGGAGAGTTTAGCCTACAAGGTGTTAGCTTATGCGGTATCGTGGCGATTATTCTTAACCTAGTACTTCCTAAAGATATTGGCGAAAACCATATTGTCGATAACGCGCAAATGGAAGGCGATTCAGAGATTAAGTAATTTAGCCGATACGCCGATACAAAGTTAAAGTGATAGATACAAAAAGTGCGCCTCAGTGAGGCGCACTTTTTTATATAATAACGATAACTGAGGTTTAAGCCCAACCACCCGGGTTTTTCTTACGGCGTGGAATAATGTGTGGCAAAATTAAACCAAACAATAGACCTAGACCTGCAACGCCACCGCCATACATGAAGTAACGAAGTAGTAAGTCATCTTTTTGAGTGTCAATTCTTGCTCGTAACGCGCGAACTTCTTCTTGAGAGTCAGCAAGCTGCTGATTGATTTCACGGTAGTTCGTTTCTAGATCGGTAATTTGCTTTTTGCTTAACTCTAAAGAACTGACTAGACCTGCTTTTTCAGTGTCCGACGTTTCACGAGCTTTGCTTAATTGCTCTTTTACCGTTGCCAATTCTTTTTCAAGTTTAGGCATGCGAACAGCCATGCTGACATCTTGAGTCACATACTTGCTCTCAATCCAGCCTTTACGACCTTTGCTGTCTAAGATTTGCGTAAATTTCGTTGAGTTGTTGCGACCTAATACTTTAATCACTTCACCGGCATCAACACTACCAATAATACGGTAGTCATTACTTGGGCCTGAATGCACATAAGTAAAAAGTTGGTCTGAAATGTAGAAGTCACGTGCGTATGTCATTGGAGCAAAAAAACATGCCAATAATACTAAGCAAAGAAGCTTTTTCACATTTTGTCCCTTTTAATTTGGTATAAAGCTTTCAAGTGGAATAAAGCTTTTTCATTGATATAAATCTAAAGGAGATGAACAGCAATTGGCCGGTTCATTAGCCTGTCCAAGAAACAGGTACCTTTACTATCCCCATCACCGTGCGGATATAAACGATAAGCTTATCGAATAGTAAGAAGTTTCAGCTTGAGGTGCAACAAAAGAGGGAGCTTTCGCTCCCTCTTTTTACCTTGTCGTAAAAATTATGACATAGCTATGACAGAATGCCTTACGACAATCGCTGGATTGTATTATGCAAAGACGCCTTGAATTGCGTAGAAGAATACAATCGAAAGCACGGCACCTGCTGGTAGAGTAATGATCCAAGATGCCACGATATTACGTACTACACCTAGGTTCAATGCTGCGATACCACGAGCAAAACCCACACCCAATACCGCACCAACTAAGGTTTGTGTGGTTGAGATAGGCAAGCCAGTACCTGATGCCAATACTACGGTAGTTGCGGTTGCAAGTTGAGCTGCAAAACCACGGCTAGGAGTCAGTTCGGTAATACCAGTACCAACAGTTGCCATTACTTTGTGACCCATAGTTGCAAGACCGACTACGATACCAATACCGCCTAGAGGAAGAATCCACCATGCAATGGCACTTTTAGCGGTTAACTGACCCATGTGCTCAACGGTAGATACGACAGCAGATAGTGGACCGATCGCATTAGCGACATCGTTTGAACCATGGGCAAATGCCATCGCACACGCAGTGATAACCATTAATACGCTAAAGATGCTCTCAACACCGGCAAAGCTGTGATCTTCTTTTTGGTTGGCAAACTTTCTATTGATATAGATGTAACCGCATACCATGACAAGAGCAGAAACCAACGCTGAGTACATCCAAGCTTCACCATGAGTTAGATGTAGACCAATGTGCTTTAAGCCTTTCTTGATGGTAACTAAAGCGATCACCATAGTGGTAATAAACATGTAAACCGGTACAAAACGCTTCGCATTGTGAACAGGGTTTTCAGTGTCGAAAATTAGCCGTTGTGCACTGACAAATATGCCGTAGGCAAATATACCTGCGATAAAGGGCGTGACAATCCAACTCCCCACGATGCCTTGTACTGAGTGCCAGTCGACACCTTCAGTACCTACTGAAACACAAGCAAAACCAATGATTGCACCGATAATTGAGTGCGTAGTCGATACCGGCCAGCCCATGTATGAAGCTAAAAGCAACCATGTACCCGCTGCAAGTAATGCCGACATCATACCGTATACCAATACGTCTGGTTGGGATACGTAGTATGAGGTATCAATCACCCCTTTACGAATGGTGTCAGTTACTTCACCGCCTGCTAGGTAAGCACCAGCAAACTCGAAAATCATAGCAATAACAATTGCTTGCTTTACTGTTAGAGCTTTAGAGCCAACAGAAGTACCCATTGCATTGGCAACATCATTTGCACCAATACCAACAGCCATTAGGAAACCAAAGAACGCTGCAACTAAAATTAAAATAGTGCCGTAGTTTGCGAGGATATCCATCGTAATACCTAGTTTTTGAGATAACAATTCGGGTAAGTTTGGCGCAGGGAATCACACCCTGCACTTACCGCATCAGTTATTTTTTACTGTTTTGTTTATTGTAGCTGTGTCGAACGTTAAGAACGAGACAGCATGACTTCCAAGCGAGCACCTACACGTTGTGCTTGATCGGCAATACCACCAACCCATTCAAGGATCTTGTATAGGAATACAATATCGATTGGGTTGTATTTAGATTCAATCGCCATTAACTGCTGACGAAGTGCAATTTGCATCGTGTCAGTGTCATCTTCAATTTCATCTAATTGGTGAATCATTTCAGCAACTAAAGTGACTTCGCGACCTTTAAAGCCTGTTTCAAGTAGTTCATCCAATTCGTGAATTACTTCTTGTGCCTGACCTGCGGCGTCAAGGCAGCGAGAGACATAAGCTAGAAAAGCTTCTTGCATTTGCGTTGGGATCTCTAACTGACGGCCAATGACTCGGCCCGCGATATCTTTAGCAAGGTTAGCAAGTTTGTCTTGTTGAGTGAGGAGTTCAAGCATGTCGGTACGATCTACCGGCATGAAAAGACCACGTGGAAGTTTGAGACGGATCTCACGCTTCAATACGTCAGCTTCACGCTCTAGACGAGAGATGTTTTCACGAATGTTATTCGCTTCTTCCCAGTCGCCTTTGGCGCAAGTTTCAAAGAAAGGGATTAGATGTGAACAGCATTCATTTACACAAACAACATGTTCTTGCAAAGGCTTAATAGGGGACTTTGCAAATAACCCCATTATCGTATTTACTGGCATGGTTATTCAACCTACAAAAAAATATAACCCATTGGACATTTGGCTTAACTTTAGCTCAAATACTGGACTGTGCTATAAAGTCGCGCATGTTAACTTAATCTGAAAAGCATTCATACTATTTTAGATCATGTAATCTGCAGATCATATTATTGTGATTTATATTTCCCTCTTGCTCACTACTCAATTCCGCAATATCCTTTCTGGGTAATTAACAATAGGTATCATTATGGAAACCGAGATAGAACTTAAGTTTTTTGTTTCACCTGATTTCTCCGATATTTTAAAGCAAAAAATTGCCGAGACGAAAGTCCTTCAGCATAGCCGCAAAGAGCTTGGCAATACTTATTTTGATACCGCCGATTCTTGGTTACGTGACCATGATATCGGTTTGCGAATCCGTCAAAGCGATGGCGTGTATGTTCAAACCGTTAAAACCTCTGGCCGAGTCGTTGCAGGCTTGCATCAGCGTCCCGAGTACAATGCTGAGCATTCCAGTAATGAGCCAAACCTTTTACTTCACCCTGATGATATTTGGCCAGCAGGTCGAGAAGTGTCAGTCTTACAAGATCAAGTCGTCCCACTTTTTGCGACTAATTTTGAGCGAGAGCAATGGTTATTGAGCATGCCAGATGGAAGCCAAATAGAAGTGGCTTTCGATCAAGGTGTGGTAGTAGCCGGTGAGCAACAATCGCCTATTTGTGAAGTAGAGTTAGAACTGAAATCTGGGCAAACCGAATCCTTATTTACTTTAGCGCGTATTTTGTCTGATCAAGGTGGCATGCGTTTAGGTAATTTAAGTAAAGCGGCACGCGGCTATCGGTTAGCACAAAACTATGTATCCGATCCGGTGTTAGATTTCGCTTTAATTGAAACCGACCCTAAATTCAGTGTCGAAGAATGTTTCGTTCAATCATTAGAGCATGGTTTGTCGCATTGGCACTACCATGAACAAATCTACTGCGAGCAACAAACGGTAGAGGCGTTAGAGCAAATAGACTACGCCATCCACTTTATTCGTCAGCTGTTTACGGTTTATGGTGGGATCATTCCTCGTCGTGCCAGTGCATTATTGCGCCAAGAGTTTAAATGGTTAGAAGAAGAGTTATCTTGGTTGAAAACCTCGCAGTATTTAGAGGATTTAACCGAAGATAAAGGCTATACCCTACGTAAGCTCGATTGCCAAAAGCAATTAGTCGCGGTACTGAATGAACAAAAAGAAGCCCTGCCTAGTTCAGATTTGATTTTAAAGTTATTTGAATCTGCACGTTATACCGCCGTGTTGCTGGATTTAAGTCGTTGGATTTTATCGAAAGGTTGGCAACCATTTTTAGACGACAAAGCGCGTGAAAAAATGGCGCAAGACGTTAAACCTTTTGCGATGAAGCAGCTAGATCGCAGCTGGGCTGAGCTAATTGAAGCCTTCCCTGTGGAGCGTGAATTGTCGCGGCAAGACTATATCGACCAACAATCTCGCTTGAGACGTAACTTGTTTACCGGATTGGCGTTCGCCTACTTGTTCGATTTAGAGTTGCGTACTCAATTTCGTTTGCCTTGGGTAGACTTATTAGAAGGGGTTGATGATTTATTGACTCTAGAGCCGTTACAACAATTATTGCCTGAGCTTGAAGAGTCCGATCAAGAGCAGCTAGAGCGTTGGATAAGACGTCAAGAAATGTCGATTCTGCACGCCATGGAGCAAACGCGTGCTCGTTGTATTGAAGCAGCACCGTATTGGCATCGAAACAATTAATCGGCGCCAATTCATGGCTGATTAAGTCTAATAACGAACAAAGGGATCGAAAGATCCCTTTGTTATTTCTACTGGTTGAGTATTTGAAGTCAGCGAAGCTAGTTCTTTCGATTCTAGTTATCTCGATTCTTCTGCTGTAACTGTTGCTCTAAGCGTTCTATTTTATCGAGTATGACTTGTTGCTGAGATAGCAATTGTTGCAGTGCATTATTATCTTCTGCTGCGGTTTTTACCGGCGAAGTTAAAATTGATGTGATCAAACCAGAAATCATACCGAATATCCCCACACCACAGATAATCATTGCGGTAGCCAGTACTTTGCCACCAACGGTGACAGGATAGTGATCACCATAACCTACTGTAGATATAGTGACTAAACTCCACCACAAGGCATCTCCGGCAGTATGGATGTTGCTATCAATCGCATCACGTTCAAACATCAACATAAAAATAGAGCCACTGCAGACTAAAATGATCAATAAAGTGAAAATAGTCGCTAAGGTTGCTTCTTTACGGTTCTGTTTAACTTGCTTGATAAAAGAGTTGCTATAGCGGAATAGAGACAGCATTCTGACAATATGCCAGATCCTAGCAAGGCGAAGAATTTCAATGGTAGGAATACTGGCAACGATATCCAGCCAATGGGATTTCAAATAGTCTAATTTGTGTGCCGAGCGGCAGCAATCAATCGTCAGTTGCAGTAAAAAGAGAACACAAATAGCGGTATCTATGCCTAATAAGGTATGGCGAGTTTCTTGATCGACTGGAAACAGGAGCAAATAAATGACAATGCCGACTGAGATAAACGAAAGCAATAATGACATTAAGCTCATTGGTTTAAAATCGGAGCCGTTATGCACCTTAGCCATGGTGTTTCCTTATTAATTGATTTCTAACGTAGAATATACCCAAGTGGCTGGGGCACATACTCAAGTCACTTGGGGATAAACAAACTATCCGCACTTTATCATGCACAAGATAAACGACCAATATAATGGTCTATTAATGAAACAAGGAGTTTCTATGAGTTTGCCTGCTGCGCTACAAGCCCTTTCTGATTCTGCATTCACTACATTGCTTGAGCGTCATTCAAATAGCTTAGAAGATTGGTCACAAGACGAAAAGCAGCAACTCGAAACTGTTTTAGGTCTAAGCGACTTTATTACTGAATCTCTAATGAGCGATGAGACGTTGCTTGAACAGCTGCCTCAACTCCTTAAAGTAAACAAACGTGCTGAGAATTATCGTCAGGAGTTGCAACAACGCTTATCGCAATGTTCCAATGAAATCGAGTTTTTACACCAGCTTCGGTTATTCCGTCGTCAAGAAATGGTGATCATTGCTTGGCGTGATTTTTTGCAACAATGGCCTTTGGAAACGAGCCTACAGCATTTGTCTATGTTGGCAGAGGCGATGATTGTCGAAGTCTACCAATGGCAATATAAAGCATGTTGTGAAGAGTGGGGAACGCCGTGCAACGCGCAAGGAGAAGCCCAACCTATGCTGATTATTGGTATGGGTAAACTCGGCGGTGCTGAGCTGAACTTCTCTTCCGATATTGATTTGATTTTTACCTACCCAGAAAATGGCGAGACTCAAGGTAAGCGTCGCAGCTTAGATAATGCCCAGTTCTTTACTCGCCTAGGTCAACGTGTGATCAAAGCGCTCGATCAGACTACCTTTGATGGATTTTGTTATCGAGTCGACATGCGGTTACGCCCATTTGGTGAAAGTGGTCCATTGGTGATGAGTTATGCTGCACTAGAAGATTATTACCAAGAGCAAGGACGTGATTGGGAACGTTATGCGATGGTGAAAGCTCGCGTTATGGGATGCGAAATGTATCCACAATACCAAGAGTTGCGTCAGATGCTCAGACCGTTTGTGTTCCGTCGTTATATTGATTTTAGTGCGATCCAATCTTTGCGCCGAATGAAGTCGATGATCAGCGCTGAAGTGCGTCGCCGCGGTTTGAGCAATAACATTAAGCTTGGCGCAGGCGGTATCCGTGAAATTGAATTTATCGTGCAAGTTTTTCAATTAATTCGTGGTGGACGAGAGCCGAGTTTGCAAGGGCGAGGTTTGCTGGAAACCTTAACCGCGATTGATGAGCTTGGCTTGCTTGAGTCACATGAAGTGCAAACCTTGCGTGAATCTTATTTATTTCTACGTCGCCTCGAAAACTTATTACAAGCGATTGGTGATAAGCAAACCCAAACCTTGCCAGATGATGAGCTAGACCAGCAGCGTTTAGCCTTTGCCATGTCGATGCCTGATTGGTCTTCACTCATTCAAACTACCTTCCAACACATGCAGAATGTTCATCAGGTTTTTGTTGATTTAATTGGTGAGGAAGAAGAGTCCGAAGATTCGGTTGCACCGCATTTTGTTGAGATGTGGGATATGGCCAGCGAAGCGGATGTCTTAGAAACCATTTTGCAGCAAGATGTTGGTTCGGAACATGCGACGTCTTTATCTGAAGTGATCGTTCGTTTTAAGCAAGATCTTGCCAAAAAGACGCTAGGTCCACGCGGACGTGAAGTACTGGTTCGTTTAATGCCTAAAGTCTTCGAGGCGGTTTTTGCCCATAAAGATGCTCAGTTTGGTTTGGCGAGAGTATTACATCTACTTAATCGAATCGTGACTCGAACCACCTATCTAGAGTTACTCGAAGAACATCCCGGCGCGTTAAAGCAACTAGTGCGCTTGTGTACCGCAAGCCCGATGATTTCTGAAAAGTTAGGCCGCTATCCAATTTTGCTCGATGAATTAATCGACCCTCAGCAATTGTATAACCCGATTGAATTGCATCAATATCGTTCTGAATTGCGAGATTTTCTAGCGCGCATTCCAGAAGATGATATGGAGCAGCAAATGGAAGCGCTGCGCCAATTTAAGCAGATTTGTATTTTGCGGATTGCGGCCGCCGATATTGCAGGAGTACTTCCTGTGATGAAAGTAAGCGATCACTTAACTTACTTGGCTGAAGCGATTGTGGATGCGGTGGTGCAACAGGCATGGCTACAACTGACGGAAAAATACGGTGAGCCGAGTCATTTAGCGGATAGAGAAGGCCGCGGCTTTGCGGTGGTCGGTTATGGCAAAGTAGGTGGTTGGGAGCTAGGGTATAACTCAGATCTCGATGTGGTGTTTTTGCATGATTGCCCAACCAACGTTTATACCACAGGGCAAAAAGAAATTGATGGTCGCCAATTTTACCTAAGGTTGGCGCAACGCATTGTGCATATTTTTTCCGTAAGAACCCCATCAGGAATTCTCTATGAAATGGATACTCGCTTACGTCCATCGGGCGCTTCTGGTTTACTGGCTTGTGCCACAGAAACCTTTGAAGAGTATCAATTACAACAAGCTTGGACTTGGGAGCATCAAGCACTCGTGCGAGCTAGAATGATTTATGGCGATTCTCAATTAGCAGAAAGCTTTAGCCATATTCGACATAAGGTACTTACCCAATCGCGAGATGGTGAAAAACTCCGCCAAGAAGTTAGCGATATGCGGGAGAAAATGCGTGAACACTTAAGCGCTAAGAAGCCGGGGCGTTTTATGCTTAAACAAGATAAAGGCGGCATTACCGATATTGAGTTTTTAGTGCAATATTTGGTGCTGCAACATAGTCATGTTCATTCGCCTTTAACCCAATGGTCGGATAATGTGCGTATTTTGGAAAAAGCCGCCGAACAAGGGCTCATGTCTAAGCAAGACAGCGAGCAATTGACGGAAGCTTATACTTGCTTGCGTGATGAGACGCACCGTAGAAACTTGCTAAACTTAGACGCAGATGTTGATGATGCTTTTTTCATTGAACAAAGAGAGTGTGTGATTGCTCATTGGCAGCATTGGTTTGTTAATCTCGGCGACTAAATACAAGCTTATAAGCCTGTGATATTATCGACATAACAACGTTAATTTTGTCTTAATGGCAGATAAATAGACAAGACCATTAAGCATGCGGAGAACAGTATGAAACCTATTTTGCCCGATTACGCCCAATCTGGTGTATTGATCATTGGTGATGTGATGCTAGACCGTTACTGGTATGGCCCAACAGGTCGTATTTCGCCTGAAGCACCGGTGCCGGTAGTTAAAATTGAAAATAATGAAGAAAGACCGGGTGGCGCAGCAAACGTTGCAATGAATATCGCGGCATTAGGTGGTAATGCAAAATTAGTCGGTTTAACCGGTGAAGATGAACCCGCTCAAGTGTTAAATCAAAAGCTATCGTCACTTAATGTTACTTGTGATTTTGTCACCGTGCCGAATTTACCGACGATTACTAAACTACGAGTGATGAGCCGTGGCCAGCAATTGATTCGTTTAGATTTTGAAGACAGCTTTGAAGATGTTGATTCTAAACCAATGCTAGAGCGTATGGCACAATACCTACCTCAAGTGAAATCATTGATCCTATCTGATTATGGTAAAGGCGCATTAGACGATGTGCAAACCATGATTCAGCAAGCTAAAGCGGCTAATGTTCCTGTGTTTATTGACCCGAAAGGTGCCGACTTTGAACGCTACCGTGGCGCAACCCTACTTACGCCAAACTTATCAGAGTTTGAGTTGGTAGTAGGTAAAACCAAGAACGAACAAGAGCTAGTAGAAAAAGGTTTAGCTCTGATTGAAAAGTTTGATTTCGAAGCGTTATTGGTGACTCGTAGTGAGCATGGCATGACACTACTACGTCGTGGTGAAGAACCTTTCCACCTGCCAACTCAAGCACAAGAAGTGTTTGATGTGACAGGTGCTGGTGATACGGTCATTTCAGTATTAGCCGCTTCGGTTGCCGCTGGTAAAGATTTAAAAGAAGCTTGTGCATTAGCGAATGCAGCAGCAGGTGTTGTGGTTGGTAAACTAGGTACTTCAACGCTATCAACCATTGAATTAGCTGAAGCGATCCATGGTAGTAAAGATACCGATTATGGTGTGATCAGTGAGTCTGCTTTAATTGAAGCGGTCAAACGTGCCCGTGCCCGCGGTGAAAAAGTAGTGATGACTAACGGCTGCTTTGATATTTTGCATGCTGGTCATGTGTCGTATTTAAATAATGCTGCAGAGCTTGGTGATAAGCTCATCGTGGCAGTTAATACTGATGCGTCAGTGAAACGTCTTAAAGGTCCTGGCCGTCCGGTGAACCCTACTGATCGCCGTATGGCAGTGTTAGCCGGACTGGGTGCAGTTGATTGGGTAGTACCGTTTAGTGAAGATACGCCACAACGCTTAATTTCAGAAGTACTACCAAGTATTCTTGTTAAAGGCGGCGATTATAAGCCGGAAGAGATTGCTGGTGGTGAAGAAGTGATTGCGGCTGGCGGTGAAGTCAAAGTATTAAACTTTGAAGATGGCTGTTCAACGTCAGAGATCATCAATGCGATTAAAGGCGGTAAAGGTTAATCCTTTCTGCTTTGAATAACCAAGCTAAAGAGATACAAAAACGCCACTTCAATTGAAGTGGCGTTTTTATTTAAGCGAGAATCAAAAAGCTCTGATTGTTGTCAGATCAGAGATTATGATGGACGTTTAAGACCGGCATTGATATCTAGGATATCTTGCTCGCTCAATGTACCCACCGCTTGTTTTAGTTGAAGTACACTGATTACATAGCTGTAACGTGCATCAGAAAGCTGACGGTTTGCATCATATAGACGACGTGTTGCATCTAATACATCAACGATAGTACGAGTACCCACTTCATAACCCGCTTCCGTTGCTTCTAAAGCAGACTTAGCGGAAACCACAGATTGCTCGTAAGCACGGATTGAGCCAATCGAAGCATTAATGTTGTTGTAGTAAGCACGAACATTTTTCACTACGTTACGGTAAGTCGCTTCTAGTTGCTGACTTGCTGATACGTATTGGTATTGTGCGGTTTTCACGTCGGCGTTGGTTGAGCCACCTTGGTATAGTGGAACCACTAAATTAATACCAATGTTGTAGTCGTTGCTAGTGTAGTTTCCTGCCGCCGTGTGGTCTTTGTGTTCATCAATATCTGAATATTGATAACCACCATCAAGAGTTAGTGATGGTGTATAACCAGATTGAGCTAAAGAAATGTTGCTTTTAGCAATATCTTGCGCAATACGAGCGGTTAATAGATCAAGGTTCTTTTGCTGTGCTTCATCAACCAAGGAATTTTGGTTAGTTTGCGGTACGTTGGCAGCAAAACGTTTGGTATCTAACACGCTTAGATCTTTATGATCTTGGCCCGTGATTTCACGTAGCGCTTCATAGCTGTTAGTCACATCATTTTTTGCCAAGATTTCATCCGCCAATACGCTATCGTATTGTGCTTGCGCATCATGTACGTCAGTGATTGCAGATAGACCAACTTCAAAACGTTGTTTAGTTTGTTCAAGTTGACGACCTACCGCTTTTTTCTCCGCTTGGATAAAGGTTAGGTTGTCTTGAGCTTGCAGTACGTCAAAGTAGGCTTGAGAAACACGCAAAATCATTGCTTGTTGTTCTGCGGCGTAAGCTGAATCTTGTTGGCGAGCATTTTGCTCAGCAATATCTAAATTTACCCAGCTGTCACGACGGTATAATTCTTGAGAGAAATCTATGCCCGCAGTGAAAGCATTTTCTTCTGATGGTGAACCAAAAGTAGGGCCAGAAACAGAGTGTGAACCAGTGTGGTTATTAATATTACGGTTGATATTGTAACCCGCGGTCAAATTAATTTGAGGTAAAAGGTCACCGCGGCTTGACTCGATCGCTTCAAAAGAGGCGTCACGGTCAGCTTTTGAACGTAATAATTGAGGATCGTTTTCTTTTGCTTGATTATAAATCTCTGCCAGATCATCAGCGTGTGCAAGGTGAACGCCACCTAGAGTCAGGCCAATGATAAGTGGAAGCAGTTTTTTCATGGTTCTTTTCCCGCTTATAAAATTAATAGACAACATGGCTTAGATTGTAACCTAAGTAGCTAGAATGTTATGCAAACTTTTACACTATTTTACCATTTGCTATCCAGTTGGATAATAAAATAAGTGAAAATTAAAAAAAACTCAATGTTTATCAAATAAATTTATAACAACGCTTGTTGATTGATTGCTATCGTGATTAGATCATCGATCCGATAAAAAGGAGTTTCACTATGAACTTTAAACCATTTAAGTCGCTTTTTCAGCCTAGTGACGTTCAAATTGAGAGTAAGAAAACGGTATTTAATGGTTTTTTTAAAGTAGTGAAATACACCTTTAAGCATCGTTTATTTGCTGGTGGATGGAGTCAGCCGGTTGTTCGTGAAATGTTTGAACGAGGCCATGCCGCCGCTTTACTAGCTTATGATGCTAAGCGTGATCAAGTGGTATTAATCGAGCAAATTCGAGTCGGCGCACTAGAGCACTCATCACCCTGGCAGTTAGAAATTATTGCCGGTATCAATGATAAGGATGAGCCACTCGATCAAGTGGTTCGACGTGAAGCCAAAGAAGAAGCGGGCATTGAAATTGGCGAAGTGGAACATATTAGCCACTATTACCCTTCGTCTGGCGGCTGCTCTGAAACTTTAGATGTGTTTATTGGCCAAGTCGATGCCAGTTTAGCGTCTGGTGTTCACGGGGTAGATGACGAAGATGAAGATATTCAAGTACATGTAATGAGTCGTCAGCAAGCGTATCAGCTGGTCGAATCTGGTGTGATTGAAAATGGTGCCACTATCATTGCTCTACTATGGTTAGAGTTAAATCATCAAAAGCTCAAACAGCGTTGGGCTGAGTAAAGACAGCTATAGTCGATGAACTATCTCAATGTTTTGATGACTAAAAATATTCAAGAAAAAGGTTTCTAAGGTTATTAATGCAAAAGTTGCAAAAAGCGTATCATGTTGATTTGGCGGGTTTAATGCGAGTGTATGAAACCAATTATGCCAAAATGAATTCTTTACTGCCGTTTGATCCTACGGTAGGGGATACGCGTTCGTATCAAGTTTCGCAAATGGCTTATCAATTAGAAGTAAAAGAGATTACGCGTTACACGACGTTAGTGGATGTTTGTCAATGTGATGCTCGTCCAGTATTTCCACTGCCACGCATGCAAGTACGCTTATATCATGATGCTAGAGTTGCGGAAGTGTGTGCTAGTGAGCAGATTTCGCGGGTAGAAGCGCGTTATGATTATCCTAATAAAAAAATGATGCAAAAAGACGAAAAGTTCCAAGTAAACCAATTTCTTGGTGAGTGGTTAAGCTTTTGTTTAAGGCACGGAATTAGCCGCGCCCCAATTTATTAATTTCAACCCCAACTTATTAATTTCAACCATAGTATATTTGAGTTAGCAGCCTTGAAAAAAGATTCTCCCAATATGATTGAACCAGAGCGTGAAGATATCACCTTGGTTCAAATTACCGATACCCACCTTTTTGCGGATGACAAAGGGGAGTTGCTTGGTGTGAACACCTTAAGTAGCTTTTCTGCGGTGGTTGCTGATATTGAAAAACAAGCACTCGATTACGATGCTTTGATTATGACTGGGGATGTATCGCAAGATCATACCGATGCTTCTTATGCCAATTTTGAGCAAGGTATTGCTCCTTTGAACAAGCATTGCTATTGGTTGCCGGGTAATCACGATTATCAACCAAGCATGCGAAGTGTTTATCCTTCTACCCAAATTCAACAAGATACTCATCTTCTGGTAGGCAAGCATTGGCAAGTCATTTTATTAGATAGCCAAGCAGAAGGTAGTCCACATGGATTTTTGACTGAGCAGCAACTGCAGTACTTATCGGATTGTCTATCTGACTACCCTGACCGTTTTAGCCTAGTGTTATTGCACCATCACCCATTATTGGTAGGTAGTCAGTGGCTTGATCAACATTGCTTACATAACAGCGATGCATTCTGGAAAACGATAGAGCCGTTTAATAATGTGAAAGCGGTATTATGTGGTCATGTTCACCAAGATTTCCATCAAGTTCATCAAGGTGTTGAGGTGCTGACGAGTCCATCGACTTGCATTCAGTTTAAGCCACAATCAAATGATTTTGCCCTTGATAAAGTGGCCCCAGGCTGGCGCTCTTTGATTTTAAAAGCCAACGGTCAGCTTGAGACTCAAGTGTATCGATTGGAGGGAGAGGAGTTCTTACCAAACTTTGAGGCGCAAGGATATTAATCCCCTTAATATTATTTAACTGTACATAAGTGTACAATAGCGCCTCAATCAATAACTGAGGAGTGTATCGTGTCCAAACCTTCAATGTTGCTGTATTTACATGGCTTTAATAGCTCTCCCGGTTCCCATAAAGCCAATGTTATTCGTCAATACTGTCAGCAACATCGCCCTGATATTAAACTCGAAATTCCACAGCTTCCTCATTTTCCGAAACGTGCCGCCGACTACATCGATGCTTTTGTGAGTAACCATCAACGAGATTATAATATTGGCTTGGTTGGCAGTTCATTAGGCGGCTATTTATCTACTTGGCTTAATGATAAATATGGTTGTCGAGCGGTGGTAGTCAATCCTGCGGTTCGTCCTTATGAGTTATTGGTTAACTTCCTTGGTCAACAAACCAACCCTTATACTCAACAGCATTACGTATTAGAACAGAAACATATTTTAGAGCTTAAAGCACTTGAAGTGGCAAGCCTTAGAACGCCACAAGATTTCTGGTTATTACAGCAAGAAGGCGATGAAGTGCTCGATTATCGTCAAGCGGTAGAAAAATATCAGCATAGTCGCTCAACCGTTGAAGTCGGTGGCGATCATAGTTTTGTGAATTTTGAACGTTACCCACAACAAATTATTGAGTTTTTGCAACTGTAGTCTGTTTACCGTTACTGTGTGAAACTCGTATCTTGAGGTTGTTTGGGGATAACTATAGAATCCTTTCTTTCTTTGTGTCTAAATTTGGCTTTATGGCTTTATGGCTTTATGGCTTTATGGCTTTATGGCTTAACTTGACATTGTATATGGGGATACAGAGTATATTTCCAATTAATACTATGTGACATCATTTGTATGCCAAAATGGCTACCATCTTTTTTGAGAATATCTTTTTATTATGACTGAACAATATAATGCTGGTGCGATTGAGGTCCTAAATGGGCTCGAGCCGGTTCGCCGTCGCCCGGGGATGTATACCGATACGGTACGTCCAAACCATCTGGCGCAAGAAGTTATAGATAACAGTGTCGATGAAGCCTTAGCCGGTCATGCCTCTAAAGTGCAAGTGACCCTCCATGCCGACCAATCGATCGAAGTGACCGATGATGGTCGAGGCATGCCAGTCGACATTCACCCTGAAGAGAAAATCTCAGGGGTGGAGCTGATTTTCTGTAAATTGCATGCGGGTGGTAAGTTCTCAAATAAAAACTACCAATTCTCTGGTGGTTTGCACGGGGTAGGTATCTCGGTTGTGAATGCCTTATCTAAACGTGTCGAAGTGACGATTAGACGTGATGCTCAAGTGTATGAAATTGCATTTGAAAACGGCAATAAAGTCTCTGAACTTGAAGTCACCGGTACTTGTGGTCGTCGTAATACTGGAACCAGTGTTCATTTCTGGCCAGATACTTCTTATTTTGATTCAGGCAACTTCTCCGTTAGCCGTTTGGTTAATAACTTACGCGCTAAAGCCGTACTATGCCCAGGTCTTGAAATTGAGTTTATCGATAAAGTTAATGATAAGACTCACAAATGGCTTTATGAAGATGGCCTAAAAGATTACCTAGTTGAAGGGGTGAAAGGCTTCCCAGTGTTGCCTGAAGAACCTTTTACGGGTGAGTTTATCGCGCAAACTGAAGCGGCGAATTGGGCGATTATTTGGTTACCAGAAGGTGGCGATTTAATTACCGAAAGTTACGTTAACCTGATCCCAACCGCTCAAGGTGGTACTCACGTTAATGGTTTACGCCAGGGTTTGCTGGATGCAATGCGTGAGTTCTGTGAATTCCGCAACCTACTGCCACGCGGTGTGAAACTAACCGGTGATGATATTTTTGATCGCTGTGCTTATGTACTGTCTATCAAGATGCAAGATCCACAATTTGCCGGTCAAACCAAAGAGCGTTTATCTTCTCGTCAATCGGCGGCGTTTGTTTCTGGTGTGGTCAAAGACGCTTTCAGCTTATGGCTTAATGAAAAACCGCAAATCGCAGAGTTACTAGCAGAATCTTGTATTGCTAACGCTCATCGTCGTATGCGTGCTAGTAAAAAAGTGGTGCGTAAGAAAGTCGCATCAGGTCCAGCACTGCCGGGTAAATTGACTGACTGCTCAGTACAAGACTTAAACCGTACCGAACTTTTCTTAGTGGAAGGGGACTCGGCGGGCGGTTCAGCCAAGCAAGCTCGTGATCGTGAATTCCAAGCCATCATGCCGCTGCGTGGTAAAATCTTAAATACTTGGGAAGTGTCTTCAGACCAAGTTCTTGCCTCTGATGAAGTTCACAATATCTCGGTTGCATTAGGCATCGACCCAGATACGGATAATCTTGATGGTTTACGCTACGGCAAAATCTGTATTCTTGCCGATGCGGACTCAGATGGTTTGCATATCGCGACACTACTTTGTGCGCTATTTATGCGTCATTTTGAATCTCTGGTTCGTGCTGGTCATGTATATGTTGCCATGCCTCCTTTGTTCCGTATCGACTGTGGTAAAGAAGTCTTCTATGCCCTAGATGAAGCAGAAAAAGATGGCATTTTAGAGCGATTAAGCAATAAGAAAGCCAAAATTAACGTGCAGCGATTTAAAGGTTTGGGTGAGATGAACCCATTGCAACTTCGCGAAACGACCATGGATCCAAACACTCGTCGCTTAGTGCAATTAACCGTTGATGACGATGAGCAAACCATGGAAATGATGGATATGCTACTAGGTAAAAAACGTGCGGAAGACCGTCGTAATTGGCTACAAGCCTACGGTGATCAAGCAGACGTAGAGCTATAAGCCCTTTATAGAAAAGAATTAAGGTTAATCAATGAGTTCTGAAATGACATTTGATGGCGTTGAACAGTTAGCCCTGCGCAAGTTTACTGAAGATGCGTATCTAAACTATTCAATGTACGTAATTATGGACCGTGCCTTACCGTATGTCGGGGACGGCCTCAAGCCAGTACAGCGTCGTATTATTTATGCGATGTCTGAGCTTGGTTTATCCGCTGCAGCTAAATATAAAAAATCCGCTCGTACCGTCGGTGATGTACTAGGTAAATACCACCCTCATGGTGATTCAGCCTGTTATGAAGCCATGGTATTGATGGCTCAGCCGTTTTCTTACCGTTATCCACTGGTTGATGGTCAAGGTAACTGGGGTGCGCCGGATGATCCTAAGTCTTTCGCTGCGATGCGTTATACCGAAGCCAAACTCTCTAAGTTTGCTGAAGTATTGCTCGGTGAACTAGGCCAAGGCACAGTGGAATGGACGCCAAACTTTGATGGCACCATGAAAGAGCCGAAAATGCTGCCGGCGCGTTTGCCGCACATTTTACTTAATGGCATTACCGGTATTGCGGTTGGTATGGCGACGGATATTCCACCACATAACGTGCGTGAAATTGCTGGCGCGGCGGTGCATTTGATTGATAACCCGAAAGCTGACTTGGGCGAAGTGATGGAGCATGTAAAAGGCCCAGACTACCCAACGGAAGCGGAAATCATCTCGGCACCGGCTGATATCGAAAAAATTTATCGCAATGGCCGTGGCAGCATTAAGATGCGTGCGGTATGGCATAAAGAAGGCTCTGATGTAGTTATTACCGCCTTGCCACACCAAGTATCTGGCGCAAAACTGCTTGAGCAAATTGCCAACCAGATGCGAGCTAAAAAGCTGCCGATGGTCGATGATCTGCGTGATGAATCGGATCATGAAAACCCAACTCGTATTGTGATTGTACCGCGTTCAAACCGTGTCGATTGCGATCAGTTAATGAACCACTTATTTGCTTCAACCGATCTTGAGAAAAACTACCGTGTTAACTTAAACATGATTGGTTTAGACAATCGCCCGGAAGTGAAAGGTTTAGTTCAAATTCTGCTTGAGTGGATTGAATTCCGTAAAACCACAGTACGCCGTCGTTTACAACATCGCTTAGACAAAGTACTCGACCGTCTACATATCTTAGAAGGTTTACTGGTTGCTTATCTAAACCTTGATGAAGTGATTGATATTATCCGTACTGAAGATGAGCCCAAAGAAGTGTTAATGGCGCGCTTTGGAATTACGGAAATTCAAGCTAATGCGATTTTAGATACTCGCTTGCGTAACTTAGCCAAGCTTGAAGAAATGAAGCTGCGTGGCGAGCAAGATGAGTTAGAAAAAGAGCGTCAAAAACTAGAGCAACTGCTAGGCTCAGATCGTCGTTTAAATACTTTGATCAAGAAAGAAATCCAAGCGGATGCGGAAAAATACGGTGATGATCGTCGCTCTCCACTGGTTGAACGTGCAGAAGCGAAAGCCTTAACTGAACGTGACTTGATTCCAAGTGAGCCGATTACGGTTGTACTATCTGAAAAAGGTTGGATCCGTCATGCTAAAGGCCATGATGTTGATGCATCGACTCTGAACTATAAATCCGGTGATGGTTATCTTGCTTCAGCGCATGGTAAGAGCAACCAGCCTGCGGTGTTCTTAGGTTCTGATGGGCGTAGTTATTCATTAGAATCGCACTCGCTTCCTTCGGCACGTAGTCAAGGTGAGCCTATTACTGGCCGTTTAGGGATTGCCGAAGGCAGTCAAATTCGCCAAGTCTTGATGGGCGAAGAAGATCAACTATGGCTAATTGCCTCTGATGCCGGCTATGGTTTTGTCTGTAAAGGTGCCGATCTATTATCGAAAAACCGCAGCGGTAAGGCATTGTTAAATCTTCCTGAAAACTCAGAAGTACTACCGCCGAGCCGAGTTTCGGATATCGAGAAAGATGAGATTTTAGTGATCACTAATGATGGCAGAATGCTGCTATTCCCGATCAAAGACCTACCTCAGCTAAGCAAAGGTAAAGGCAATAAGATCATCAACATTCCTTCAGCCAAAGCTAAAGCGCGTGAAGAAGTGGTCTCGCAACTGATTGCTATTCCTTATGGCGTGACGGTGACCTTATATGCAGGCAAACGTAAGCTAGGCTTGAAACCGATTGATTTGGATAACTTCCGAGGTGAACGTGGCCGTCGTGGTGGTAAGCTACCAAGAGGCTTACAACGTGTGACTCGTATTGAAGTCGAATCAAATGCTTCTGGTGATACAGAAGAAGAGTAATCTTCGATAGTTAGTTATATCTAAAAATGCCACTTGGGTTTAACTCAAGTGGCATTTATTTTGTCTCGTGTCTCGTGTCTCGTGTCTCGTGTCTCGTGTCGAGTTATGTCCACATCACTAAAACTGCCGCAATCGCCACCAGAACCAAACCTAAACCATCCTTAATTTTGACTTTTTGCTTTAACCAAAGTACTGAAATCATCATGGTAAAAAAGATTTCAACTTGCCCTAGTGTTTTAACATATGGCACTGCTTCTAGTGACATGGCACTAAACCAACCAATCGATCCTAAACAACTTGTCGTACTGGCAAGAAAGGTTAGTTTGGGACGCTGCCACAAGGCTTGTAAGGTGGATTTGTCGGTTATAAAAATATAAGCCAGTAAGATAAGAGTTTGTATGCTGATCACTAGCCACAACACCCAAGCGGCGTTATAAGGAAAGGGCAAGTTAAGCGATAGACTGGCTTCTCTGATCCACAACGACGTTAAAGCAAATGCACTACCGCAGCATAAACCAAGTAAAACGGTTGAAAGGGAAATGCCTCGAATACCAGAGGTAGTACTTAATAGAAATACCCCGATGCCACCTAAGCAGACGCCCATCCAACCGAGTAGTGATAATTGAGTACCAAAAAACAACATTCCCAAAATAGCGGCAGCTAATGCTTCACTTTTGGCAAGCCCAGCACCAATTGCGTAATTATTGAGTTTAAATAATTGCACCATTAGCGCGGTGGCGAGGATCTGCATTAAAGCGGCAGCAATAACAAAGGAAACAAAGCGAATATTGAATTCAGGTAAAGCGACAGGGTTAGTTTGATAAAGGGCAAAGAGATACAGCGCAGCAATCGGGCTAGCCCATAAAAAGCGAGCTAAGGTGACCCCTAGTGTTTTGACCTCTGCGGATAGTTTACTTTGAAAAGCATTGCGCCAAGACTGCATAAAGGCAGCCATCAAAGTAAACAATATCCATGTCATAATTTGTTTTCTCTTATGTGACTAGTTAATCCCTAGGATCTTCTTCGATGGTGACAGGTAGTGTGACGGTTTTCCCATCGCGCAACACATCAAAATCAACCGTAGTGCCAGGTCTCAATTCGGTGACCATTTCCATAACGCTTTGGCTGTTAAGTACTTTTTTTCCATCAATGGCAACGAGTACATCTTTCTCTTTTAAGCCCGCTTTATCGGCAGGTCCACCTTCTGCAATGCTGAGTACAATGATGCCACTCACATGATCAATACCGAGTAGGCGCGCGGCAACCGCGTTCATGTCTTGGCCATCAATGCCTATGTAACCACGGATAACCCGACCATCGGCAATAATTTTGGTCATGATTTTATAAGCCAAAGGGTAGGGAATAGCGAAAGAGATGCCATAGGTTTCAAGGTCGGTCGCTTGTTGAAATGAAGCGGTATTAATCCCGATAAGCTCACCGCGAGTGTTTACTAATGCGCCCCCTGAGTTACCTTTATTAATAGCCGCATCCGTTTGGATAAATGCTTGACGGCCATCGGCGCTAACAGAGGAGCGACCAATAGCCGAAATAATACCAAATGTGGTGGTTTGACCTAGGTTGTAAGGGTTACCGATTGCTAAAACAATATCACCAACTTTGGTTTTACTGTGCGAGTTTTGTGGAATAACCGGTAGATTGGTCATTTCAACTTTGAGTACCGCAATATCGGTTTGCTTATCGGTGCCGACTAATTGAGCGCTCGATACTCGGCCATCTTGCAATGCGACCACGATTTGATCGGCCTGTGCGACGACGTGGTAGTTGGTAATGATATAGCCTTTATCTGAGACAATAACTCCAGAGCCAAGTCCTTGAGTTTTAAGCTTTAAGCGATCACCTTCTACATATTGACGACTGTAAATATTCGCCACCGCAGGGCCTGCGCGATGTACCGCGTGGCTGAATGAAACTTGCACATCATTGATATTTTCAGCTTTAGATTCGCTTTCGATATGAACTAAATCCTGACGTAATGAGGGAACGGCAATAAGAATGACCGCTGCTGTTGCTAGCCCGATAAGAATAGGTCGAAGCAAAAATTTAAGCATTTTTTCCTCAAATAGGCAGAATTAGAAAAGAGATGATTTGGCAAAGAATAGCACTGGATGGAAAGCAAAGAAAAGAGAAGTTTACAGGGAAACTTCTCTTTCAGTGAGGCTTTATGCTGTTTGAGAGGATTCTATTTCACCACAAGATAAATGGTTCGATCGCCTCGTTGAATATTTAAAGCCAGAATATTGGTTTTTTGATCGAGCACTTTTTTCATTTGCGCTAGGTTTTTCACGCGAGTTCGATTGACACCAATAATAATGTCGCCTTGTTGTAGTTGGTAGGCTTCGGCAGGCGAACCTTTGGCAATATCGGTAATTTTAATCCCTGAAATAGCATCACTACTATCGGTATTACTGAATTTCGCCCCTTCTAGTCCTGGGTGAATATCACTGGCACTAGCTTGAATTTGTTCGGCTTCGCCAAGGGTCACGGTTTTAGATAACGCTTTACCATCACGAATTAAGCCAAGTTTGACAGTTTTGCCCGCTCCTATGGTAGCGATTTTCGCTCTAAGCTCTCCGAAAGTATCAATGTTTTTATCATTTATTGAAGTGATCACATCGCCCGCTTGTAGGCCAGCTTTCTCGGCTGCACTGTCTGGCAGTACTTGGCTGACAAATGCACCTTTACTACTGTTATAACCCATGGCTTCAGCAAGATCTGGTGTAATTTCTCCACCTTGAATCCCCAAAATGCCACGTTTTACGCCGCCGAATTCAATAATTTGCTCGGTTAGGTTTTTCACCATGTTGGAGGGAATGGCAAACCCAATACCTACATTACCTCCACTTGGCCCAAGGATAGCGGTATTGATCCCGACGAGTTCACCGTTGAGGTTCACCAGTGCGCCGCCTGAGTTACCGGTATTGATAGCCGCATCGGTTTGAATAAAGTTTTCAAAGTTCTCAATGTTAAGCCCACTACGTCCTAGCGCAGAAATAATGCCCGAGGTTACGGTTTGCCCAAGTCCAAATGGGTTGCCTATCGCCACTGCAAAATCACCGACACGCAATTGATCGGAGTCGGACATTTTTATTTGTACTAAGTCGGATACTTTTTTGTCGAGTTTGATGATCGCAATATCGGATAACTTATCGCCACCAATTAACGTAGCTTTCACTTCTCGTCCATCTGACAGTGCCACGAGAATTTTATCGGCATCATTGATGACATGGTAGTTAGTGACGATGTAGCCATTTTTAGCATCAATAATAACCCCAGAGCCTAGTCCTCTAAATTGTCTCTCAGGTAGAGATTGCGCAGGAAAGTCAGGGCCGAAGAAAAAGCGAAATTGCTCAGGAATAGATTGATTGCTGGCGTTTTTTTTACCCTCAACCAACACCGAGACAACCGCAGGCGTCACTTGTTCTAGCATAGGTGCTAGGCTGGGCATTTGTTGACCATTGACTGAATTAGGAAGGCTTGCTGAAGCTGAAACCGGGGTAAAGATAGCGCTGAGGCTTAGTGAGATAGCGCTCAAAACAAGTAAAGGTTTTTTCATTCTAATACTCCTTTATTGAACAAAATCAATATCAAGGGATTAGAACTAAAAACCTTTACAAAGTTCCCAAAATGAACCGTTTAATGAGCGCTATTTATGACGCTTTATTCAACTCTGGAGAATCAACATAAGTCTTTGGTTGTTCTTTTAATAACCCCGTTGAGCCATTAGCGTAGTCTTTAGGTTGAATCTCAGGTGCTTCTTCAGGCTTACTACGTTCTTCAGATGGTGCTTCAGTAGTTTGAGTGATAAATGGATTATCTTGCTTGGGAATATTTGGCAATAGATCAGTTGAAGTCTGTGCCATGTGTTGATAAAGCTTAGTGTAATTTTTACCAAGAGTATCAAGCATTTCAGCGGCATTTGAAAAGTGATCAGAAAGATCTTGGCGATGCTGCTCTAGTTCAAATTTAGCAGTCTCGAGTTCTTTTTGTAGTTGTTTGTGTTTCTTGTACTCAGGCGTCATTAAGCGGGCAACGATAATGCCGATAATGATACCGATAACCAAACCTACTGCAGCATAAAGAAAAGCCATATAAGCTCCTTACTATTGATTTTTAACATGTTTATTACGACGTGTTATACATGTTTGCAATACATGGTACTATGAGATTCTTGCTCTATAAAGCAAAAACTGCCCTTAAAAACGTCTAACGTAGATGGGCTGATTTTTCTCAACATTCCACTTTATTTCGTATTCATGGATGACATTGAATGATGACGCCTAAGCAAAAGTATCAGCACGACATTGAACATTCTGGGTTTCAATATGACCCAGCGCAACAATATGCCGTTGAGAAACTGGATCAACTTTATCACCAATTTCTTGAGTATGTATCAACTCCACCAGAAAAACCGAGTTTATTTTCAAAATTGTTAGGTCGGAAGGCTCAAGTCACCATTCCTAAAGGGCTATATTTTTGGGGCGGGGTAGGTCGTGGTAAAACTTATCTGATGGATTTGTTTTTTGATGCGTTGCCTTATGAAAAAAAGAGCCGCATGCACTTTCATCGCTTTATGCAAAAGGTGCATGCTGAGCTTTCTAGTTTAAAAGATGTCAGCGATCCGTTGCAGGTCGTCGCTGATAGGTTTAAGCAGCAAGCGGATATCATTTGTTTTGATGAATTTTTTGTTTCCGATATCACTGATGCAATGATTTTGGGGACTTTGTTTGAAGCGCTATTTGAGCGTGGCATTGTGCTTGTGGCGACATCAAATATTCCGCCTAAAGATTTATATCGTAATGGCTTACAACGCGCCCGCTTTCTACCGGCCATTAAGCTGATTGAACAGCAATGTATCGAAGTGAATATTGATAGCGGTATTGATTATCGAATGCGAACGCTTGAACAAGCTGAAATTTACCACTTCCCATTAGACGAAAAAGCGCAGGCCAATTTAGAGCATTATTATTCGCAACTCAGCCGAGATGAATGTCGAGACACTAAATCTGTCGAGATTAATAATCGTAATATTGAGGTTAAAGGCGCATGTGATGGCGTGTTGTATGCCAGTTTTTCTCAGCTTTGTGAAAGCTCGCGTAGTCAGTCTGACTATATTGAAATGTCTCGCCTGTACCACACAGTCTTACTTTCTGAAGTGAAGCAAATGGGGCGTAATCGAGATGATGCGGCACGCCGGTTTATTGCTTTGGTGGATGAGTTTTATGAGCGTAATGTGACGTTAATTATTTCAGCGGAAGTGGCACTAGAGTCTTTATATAGTGAAGGGCAGCTTGAATTTGAATTTCAGCGGTGCCAATCACGTTTAATCGAGATGCAGAGTCTTGATTACTTAGCCAATGAACACTTGGCTTAATATAGGGTTGTGGGTCAGTGCAGGCTAGATTTCTATACTAAAATATAGAATTAACTAGTGATTCATCGGTTTTTATAATTAATCTCAGTTTTTTGGTAAAAATAGATGATTTTTCCCTCACTCTTCTCTATAATCCTGCGACCCACCGTTACTGCAGGCTAAGTTCTATGAACGAAGCCGAGAGTACCAACGACTCGAAGGGGTGATGAATGGGACTCTTAGACAGTGGGAATAAGCTTTTAGAGCTTCTTATCCTAAGGGTAATAAGCGGTTGCTTGTTCCTTAAACTATGAATTTAAATTAAACGGGTATTATTAGCATGAAAACTTTCGTTGCTAAACCAGAAACTGTAAAACGCGACTGGTATGTTGTAGACGCTGAAGGTAAAACTCTTGGCCGTCTAGCAAGTGAAATTGCATCTCGCCTACGTGGCAAACACAAAGCTGAGTACACTCCTCACGTTGACACTGGTGATTACATCATCGTTGTAAACGCTGAGAAAGTAGCTGTTACAGGTAACAAAGCGAAGGGTAAAATCTATTACCGTCACTCTGAGTTCCCTGGTGGCCTAAAATCAATCTCTTTCGAAAAACTGATTGATAAGAAGCCAGAAATGGTTATTGAACTAGCTGTTAAAGGTATGCTACCACGTGGTCCTCTTGGCCGTGCTATGTACCGTAAGCTAAAAGTTTACGCTGGCGCTGAGCACAACCATGTTGCTCAACAACCACAAGTACTAGACATCTAATCGAGGATTATCGAAATGGCAGAGAATCAATACTACGGCACTGGCCGTCGCAAAAGCTCAGCTGCTCGTGTTTTCATCAAACCAGGCAGCGGCAACATCGTAATCAACAAACGTGACCTAGACACCTACTTCGGTCGTCCAACTTCACGTATGGTTGTTAAACAACCTCTTGAACTTGTTGAAATGGTAGAGAAACTTGACCTATACATCACTGTTAAAGGTGGTGGTATTTCTGGTCAAGCTGGTGCGATCCGTCACGGTATCACACGCGCTCTTATGGAATACGATGAAACACTACGTCCTGCTCTACGCGCAGCTGGCTATGTTACGCGTGACGCTCGTTGCGTTGAACGTAAGAAAGTTGGTCTACGTAAAGCACGTCGTAAACCACAATTCTCTAAGCGTTAATTTTCTCTACAGAGTTTTCTCTGTATTGCAAAATCAACGTCACCAGTTTTCTGGTGTGTGGTTACAAAAGCTCGGCTTCGGTCGGGCTTTTTTGTGTCTGTAATAAATGTATCTTTTTTATTACTCCTGTTTTTCTAAACCCACCTTAAAATCTAAATGTTACATAATGTGTCATTTAGGCTTGATTATCTTGCAATATCCGACTGATTTCCGACCTTTTAGGCTTTCTGGTTATTCTTCATCCTCTTGTATTTAGGCTTTTTGGGCGCTTTTGTGAAGTCCTAAACAAATATGGGTCACAGATGTTACTAAAAGGTAGCTTTACCTTGTCTCTATGTAGCGGTTTCTTTATCATTTAAAAGAATTTTTATAAACATGTGCATGATAATAAGCATATTAATGTCGATGCTACTAAATCGATTTTAAAAAAATGAAAATGCACGTTAAGAGTACAAAGGTCGCAAGATCTAAGGATTGGGTTACTCTTTTGTATTTAATACAGATTGGGAGATGTTTGGATGAGCAATGCGCCTATCAATAATGGCCGTCGGCGCTTTTTGACTGCCACCACTGCGGTTGTAGGTGGAATAGGGGCTGTGGCTGTAGCCGTGCCTTTTATTAAATCTTGGAATCCAAGTGAAAGAGCAAAAGCGGCTGGTGCTCCAGTTGAAGTCGATGTAAGTAAAATAGAAGAAGGTCAGCTGGTTCGTGTTGAATGGCGAGGCAAACCGGTTTGGGTTGTACGTCGTTCTCAAAGCACCTTAGAGCAACTAGAGGCGTTGGATGATAAGCTTCGTGATCCTGCATCAGAGCAAGAGCAACAACCTAGTTACGCTCAAAATAAATATCGTTCAATAAAGCCTGAATACTTTGTTGCGGTTGGTATTTGTACCCACCTTGGTTGTTCACCAACTTATCTACCAGACACTTTTAGTGAGCAAGTTCAAGGCGTGAAATCAGGCTTTTTCTGTCCATGTCATGGTTCAAAATTTGATTTGGCGGGGCGTGTATTCCAAGGGGTACCGGCACCGTTAAACCTAGTGGTTCCAGAGCATGGCTATTTGAGTGATACACGGATTATCATTGGCGAAAGTCGTGAGGAGGGAGCCTGATGCAAGCCTTACTTGATTGGGTAGAAAAACGTCTACCTGCGATGGATGCTTATAAAAAGCACTTATCTGAATATCCAATGCCGAAGAACTTCAACTTTTGGTACCTTTTTGGTTCTTTAGCTATGTTGGTACTGGTTAACCAGATCCTTACCGGCATCTGGCTAACCATGAACTATGTTCCTTCTGGCGATGGCGCTTTTGCCTCGGTGGAATACATCATGCGTGATGTGGAATATGGTTGGTTACTCCGTTATATGCACTCAACCGGCGCTTCTGCGTTCTTCGTTGTGGTGTATTTACACATGTTCCGTGGCCTTATCTACGGTTCGTATCAAAAGCCACGTGAGTTATTGTGGATCTTCGGTATGTTGATCTTCTTAGTGTTGATGGCTGAAGCTTTCATGGGTTACTTGCTACCTTGGGGACAAATGTCTTACTGGGGTGCTCAGGTAATCATTTCTCTATTTGGTGCCATTCCGGTTATTGGTGATGATTTAACGCTATGGATTCGTGGTGACTACGTTATCTCTGGCGCGACATTAAACCGCTTCTTCGCACTGCACGTGATTGCATTACCGATTGTATTGTTGCTATTGGTTGTTTTACACGTACTAGCCTTGCACGAAGTAGGTTCAAACAACCCAGATGGTATTGATACTAAGATCCCGAAAGCGCCAGATGATAACGGCGAACATAAGACTCAGTTTAAATTCCATAAGCAGTTTACCAAGAAATACAACATCATCGACTCGGTTCCTTTCCATCCTTATGGCACGGTTAAAGACTTAGTAGGTGTGGCTGGTTTCTTATTCTTCTTTAGTTATGTGTTGTTCTTTAACCCAGAGATGGGTGGGTACTTCCTTGAGCCGCCTAACTTTGAAGCTGCTAACCCGCTGAAAACACCTGAGCACATTGCACCGGTATGGTATTTCACACCGTTCTACGCAATTTTACGTGCGGTTCCTGATAAATTATTAGGTGTAGCGGCAATGGGCGCATCGATTCTGTTTCTATTCTTACTACCTTGGTTTGACCGTTGTAAAGTGCGTTCATACCGCTACCGTAGCAAGTGGCACTTATTGAATATTATCCAGTTTGTGGTGTGTTTCATTGGCCTAGGTATTTTAGGTACTTTACCTGCAACAACTCTGTATACCCTGTTATCACAGATCTTTAGCCTAGGATATTTCATGTTCTTCGTTCTACTGTATTTCTATAGTAAAAATGAAGCGACGAAACCATTGCCAGAGAGGGTAACATTCAAATGAAAAAGTGGATTGTAGGACTTTTGACTATTATGTTGCCATTCTCAGTAATGGCAGCAGGTGGAAATGTACATTTAGACAGTGCTAATAATGACTTAACAGACAAGGCATCTTTGCAACGTGGTGCTAAAACCTTTATGAGTTATTGTGCCGCATGTCATTCAACGCAATATCAACGTTATCAGCGTGTTGCGACAGATTTGGGTATTCCTGATGATTTAATGATGGAAAACCTAGTGTTTGATCCTAATGCGAAAATCGGTGACTTGATGACCAATGCTATTCCAGCAGAAGACGCTGGTAAATGGTTTGGTACGCCTCCACCGGATTTAACTTTAGTCGCTCGAGTGCGTGGTGTTGATTGGTTGTACACTTACTTGCGCAGCTTTTACGCTGACCCATCTCGTCCATTTGGGGTGAATAACACAACTTTCCCTAATGTTGGTATGCCACATGTACTTGAAGGCTTACAAGGGATCCCTGAGCCAGTGCTTGAAACCACAGTCGTTGATGGTGAAGAGCATAAAGTCGTCACGGGAACTAAAATCGTCAAAATGGGTGAGTTAACCACAGAAGAGTATGACAATACTGTCCGTGATTTAGTTAACTTCCTTGAGTATTCTGGCGACCCTGTGAAGCTTGAACGCCATGCACTAGGTTGGTGGGTAATGGCTTTCTTAGTGATCTTTACCATCGTAGTGGTCTTACTGAAGAAAGAATACTGGCGTGATGTTCACTAATAGCCAAGGCTTGTTGAGCTATAATCAATAAGCCTTGGGAATAAAAATTAGCCTGAATGTAAACATTTGTGCTAAAATTCCTTGCTAATTTTTATGTAATGGGGGCATTGAGCCTCCATTCTTTTTTATTTTTTTAAGTGTGCTGGAGGGCTTCTCAATGGCTGTAGCTGCCAATAAACGTTCTGTGATGACTCTATTTTCAAGTGCTTCAGATATGTATAGCCATCAGGTTCGTATTGTTCTAGCCGAAAAAGGGGTTAGTGTTGAAGTTGAGTTAGTTGAAGAAGATAACTTACCAACTGAACTTATTGAATTAAACCCTTATAAGTCAGTTCCGACTCTAGTCGATCGTGAGCTTGCACTATATAACTCAAATATCATCATGGAATACCTTGATGAACGTTTCCCTCACCCACCTTTGATGCCGGTTTATCCTGTTGCTCGTGGTAATAGTCGTTTGATGATGTACCGTATTGAGCGTAACTGGTATTCACAAGCTGAGAAAATTGTTTCAGGTACACCTGAGGAAGCGGAAGCAGCTCGTACTAAGCTACGTAATGACTTGTTAACTTTAGCCCCTGTTTTTGCTGAATATGAGCACTTTATGAGTGAAGAATTTAGCTTAATCGACTGCTACTTAGCACCATTACTATGGCGTCTACCGACATTCGGTATTGAGCTATCAGGCCCGGGTTCAAAAGAGTTAAAAATCTACATGAGCCGCGTATTTGAGCGTGATTCATTCTTAGCTTCATTAACAGAAGCTGAACGAGAAATGCGTTTGGTTCGTTAATCATGGATATGGACAAAATGACACCAAGACGCCCTTATTTGGTGCGCGCGTTTTATGAATGGTTAGTGGATAATGAACTGACGCCACACTTAGTGGTGGAAGCAACATTACCTGGTGTTCGTGTACCGGTAGAGTTTGTGCAAGACGGACAAATTATTTTGAATGTTGCGCCACGAGCGGTTGGTAATTTAGAAATCAGCAATGATGCCATTATGTTCAATGCTCGCTTTAGTGGTCGTCCACATTCAGTCATTGTTCCTATGTATGCGGTACAGGCTATCTATGCACGTGAAAATGGCGCTGGAACGATGTTTGAACCAGAAGATGCTTACACGGCTGAAATGGAAGCGGGTATCGAAGAAGAGCCAGTATCTTCACTATCAAGTGTCGATGGCTCAAGTGATGAAGCTCCTGAAACGTCAAGTACTGATGAACTTGAAGCTCCGGCTAAACCTAAAGGTCGTCCGAGTTTAACTATCGTTAAGTAGTGATAACTAAATCATTTCATTTTCAAAAGCAGCGCACTTAATGCGCTGCTTTTTTTTGCGCTAAACTTAATCTAATGAGTCTAAATAAGCTCGAAAGACCTTCTAAATATTCCTTCTCGACATTCCGCTTTGTCTTGATATACTCGTAGGTGTTTAGACGTCTAGATTGCTTATGGAGAGAGTGCAATGCCAATCAAGATTCCCGATCAACTTCCTGCTTCTGATATCTTACGTCAGGAAAGAATCTTTATTATGTCGGAGACGCGTGCGACTACGCAGATGATCCGTCCACTTAAAGTGTTGATCTTAAATTTGATGCCGAAAAAAATTGAGACGGAAACTCAGTTCTTACGTTTACTTTCAAACAGTCCGCTGCAAGTTGATATTGAACTGCTGCGTATTGATGATCGCCCAAGTAAAAATACCCCAACCGAACATTTGAATAATTTTTATCGCCAATTTGATACGGTAAAAAATCGAAACTTTGATGGTTTGATTATTACTGGCGCGCCATTGGGGCTAGTGCAATTTGAAGATGTGGCTTACTGGGATCATTTACAGACGATAATGTCATGGGCTAAAGATCACGTGACTTCTACATTATATGTTTGTTGGGCAGCTCAGGCGGCCTTAAAGCTTCTGTATAACTTGCCGAAACGTACGCGTAAAGAGAAGTTGTCAGGTGTCTATCACCATGATGTCGTGAGCGAGTTTCATCCGGTAGTCAGAGGCTTTGATGATAACTTCTTAGCGCCTCATTCTCGCTATGCTGACTTTACTGCGGAATACTTATCTGAACATACGGATTTAGATATCTTAGCCACTTCTGATGATGCTGGTGTATATCTCGCGAGTAGTAAAGATAAGCGACATGTATTTGTCACAGGGCACCCTGAATATGATGCTCATACTCTACACAATGAATATGTACGAGATTTAGCAGAAGGGATGGATCCGGCAATTCCAGTGAACTACTACCCAAATGACAACCCAGATAACCCACCTATTGCCAGCTGGCGAAGTCATGGTCATTTGTTGTTTTCTAACTGGTTAAATTACTGTGTTTACCAGCAAACGCCTTACGATCTTGACCATTTCTCGATAGAGAATTTCACCAAAGACGATTGATTCAGAAAGTCTTAGTACAAATTAGTATCTATAAACCTAGTAGCAATAGACCTAGTAGCAATAAAAAAAGCAGCATAACTATTTGGAATGATTCCTTAACGTTATGCTGCTTTTTTTGTGAAGCTAATAAGCTAATTTATTTGCTATTAGCTTGGCTTATTTTCCTGATCTTTCGAATCCGTTTCTACTTGCGCGCGTAGTTGATCCGCTTCTTCCATTTGTTTTTGTACCACTTTGGCTTTATTGATCATTGGGGTAATCGTTGAGCCCTGAATTAGGATTGAGAATACTACTACCGCGTAGGTCATCACCATGATGATCTCTTTAATATCAATATTAGCTGAGGTTACAAAGTACTTACCGTGTGGAATCGAAAGCGCCATAGCCAGTGCTAAACCACCACGTAGGCCACCCCAAGTTAGGATTTTCACTGACCACTTGTTGTAGGCTCTAAAGCGTTTAAAGCCGATAAATGGAATCCAAACACTTAGGAAACGAGACAGTAGAACAAGTGGGATAGCAATTGCCATCATGATCCAATCTGTAGAGTGGAATTCGAACAACAATAGTGACATACCGATAAGTAAGAATAGGATACCGTTGAGGAATTCATCAATCAGTTCCCAGAAGTGATCCATGTGCTCGGTACTTTCTTTAGAAAAACCAACATAGCGTGTCCAGTTACCAATCATGATACTGGAAACCACCATCGCCAGTGGACCTGATACTTCAAGCGTTTCAGCAAAAGCGTAACCGGCGGTTGGAATACAGACCATTAATAGTAATTCCATTGAATGATCATTGGTTGAACTGATTAGGTAGTGGAACACGAGACCTAGAACAAAACCGTAGGCGATACCACCCACGGCTTCTTGTAAGAATAATGTCAGTACGCCGCCAGGAGTAGGAGCGTGGCCACTAAAGGCAACGGTAAAGATGGTGACGAAAATAACTAAGCCAATACCATCATTGAATAGCGACTCACCTTCAATTTGAGTTGAAATACGTTGCGGTGCTTGGAGTTTCTTCACAATGGCCAGTACTGCAATTGGATCGGTTGGTGAGATAAGTGCACCAAACAGAATGCAGTAGATCAAATCGATGTGAATGTTAATCGCATCGCAAATCGCATATAAGCTGAAACCGATAAAGAAAGTAGAGAATAGGGTGCCGCCAAAAGCAAGAATAGCGATTTCCCATTTTTGATCAGCAAAATGCGGTAGCTTGATACCTAGACCACCGGCAAATAGCAAGAAGCCAAGCACACCGTTTAGTAGGAAGCTTTCAAAGTTAATTTCCGTCATCGTTTTTGAGGCGATGTCGATAAGGTTAAACCAGCCACTATGGCCAGCAATAATAATAATCAGCGAGAGCATCATTGAGCCCGCTGTAATAGCAATAGTCGTTTGTAGACGACCAAACTTACTGTTAATCAATGCAATCACCATCGCAGCAAACGATAGGAAGCAAAGGGTATTATAGACCGACATAGTTTAACCTTGGCTAATGTAACAAATTGTAATCCCGCAATTTTCGTGCGCTTACTGATAAATATCAATATATTTTTAACAAGATTAGAGTAAAGCAGATAAAAAGCATGTTAAAAAGGATATATTAGATTTTTAAATTTCATTTTAGACGTCTAGATTTCCATTACAAATAAAGCATGTTAGGATGTATTAAAGACTTAAGGAAAGAGGTTGTATCGTGGCTGGAAGCACAAATTCTCATCACAATGAAGTAAAACATCAAATTCAAGAATTATTAAAATCTCGCATTTTATTGATTGATGGTGGCATGGGAACCATGATCCAGTCTCATCAATTGCAAGAAAATGATTACCGAGGCGAACGCTTTGCCGATTGGCATAGTGACTTGAAAGGTAATAACGACTTATTGGTTTTAACTCAACCACAGTTAATTAAAAAGCTGCACAGCGACTACTTAGCTGCGGGTGCCGATATTCTTGAAACCAACACCTTCAATGCCACCACTATCGCGATGGCCGATTACGACATGGAAAGTTTAAGTGCAGAGATAAACTTTGCCGCGGCGAAACTTGCTCGTGAAGTTGCTGATGAGTGGACAGCAAAAACGCCAGATAAACCAAGATTTGTGGCCGGCGTTCTAGGGCCAACTAACCGTACCTGCTCAATTTCTCCTGATGTAAATGACCCTGGCTTTCGTAATGTCAGCTTTGATGAGTTAGTGACTGCTTACTCTGAATCTACCCGCGCGCTAATCGAAGGTGGTGCGGACATCATCATGATTGAAACCATCTTTGATACCTTAAACGCCAAGGCATGTGCTTTCGCGGTGTTAAGTGTGTTTGATGAACTCGGTTTCAAACTGCCAGTCATGATTTCTGGCACGATCACAGATGCCTCTGGCCGTACGCTTTCTGGGCAAACCACCGAAGCATTTTATAACGCACTACGTCATGTTGAGCCGCTGTCATTTGGTCTTAACTGTGCGCTAGGCCCTAATGAACTGCGTCAATATGTTGAAGAACTATCGCGCATTTCAGAAAGTCATGTTTCTGCTCACCCGAATGCAGGCCTGCCAAATGCCTTTGGTGAATATGATCTTGAGCCACGTGAAATGGCTAAGCATATTCAAGAATGGGCGGAAAGTGGCTTCCTAAATATGGTAGGTGGTTGTTGTGGTACTACGCCTGAACATATTCGTCAGATGGCACGTGTTGTTGAAGGGGTTAAACCTCGCGCATTGCCTGCACTACCAAAAGCCTGCCGTCTATCGGGTTTAGAGCCACTTACCATAGATAAAGATTCACTCTTTGTGAACGTTGGTGAGCGTACTAACGTAACCGGTTCCGCTAAGTTCAAGCGTCTGATTGTTGAAGAGCAATATGATGAAGCGCTTGATGTGGCTCGTGAACAGGTGGCCAATGGCGCGCAAATCATCGATATCAATATGGATGAAGGAATGCTCGATGCTAAAGCGTGCATGGAACGCTTCCTGAATCTATGTGCCTCTGAGCCAGAAATCTCTAAAGTGCCGATCATGGTCGATTCCTCTAAATGGGACGTCATCGAAGCGGGCTTAAAATGCGTGCAAGGCAAAGGCATCGTCAACTCTATCTCAATGAAAGAAGGGGTTGAGAACTTTATTGAGCAAGCCAAATTGATTCGTCGCTATGGCGCGGCAGTGATCGTGATGGCATTTGATGAAGTGGGCCAAGCCGATACTCGTGAACGTAAAACCGAAATTTGTACTAAGGCTTACCGCATTCTGGTTGATGAAGTGGGCTTCCCACCAGAAGATGTTATTTTTGACCCTAATATTTTTGCCATTGCGACCGGTATTGATGAACACAATAACTACGCCGTCGATTTCATTGAAGCCGTCGGTGATATTAAGCGCGATCTCCCTTATGCGATGATTTCTGGTGGTGTCTCTAACGTTTCTTTCTCATTCCGTGGCAATAACTACGTACGTGAAGCGATTCATGCAGTATTCCTCTACCACTGTTTTAAACGTGGTATGGATATGGGGATCGTGAACGCAGGGCAATTGGAAATTTACGATAATGTACCGGAAAAACTGCGTAATGCGGTGGAAGACGTGGTACTTAACCGCCATGCCGATGCGACCGAAAACTTACTCGAACTGGCGGAACAATACCGTTCAAATGGAGTAGGTAAAGTAGAAGATCCTGCTCTATTAGAATGGCGTACCTGGGAAGTCGAAAAGCGTCTTGAGCATGCATTGGTTAAAGGTATAACCGAATTTATTGTTGAAGATACTGAAGAAGCTCGCGCTAAAGCGGCCAAACCTCTTGAGGTGATTGAAGGCCCATTGATGGATGGCATGAACGTCGTTGGTGACTTATTTGGTGAAGGGAAAATGTTCCTTCCTCAAGTCGTAAAGTCGGCACGTGTGATGAAACAAGCAGTGGCTTATTTAGAACCTTATATCAATGCTGAAAAGCAAGTTGGACAAACTAACGGTAAGATCTTACTGGCGACAGTTAAAGGCGATGTGCACGACATTGGTAAGAACATTGTTGGGGTAGTGTTGCAGTGTAATAACTACGAAATCATCGACCTTGGCGTGATGGTGCCAACCGAAACGATCTTGAAAGTCGCCAAAGAACAAAATGTCGATATCATTGGCCTGTCTGGTCTTATCACGCCATCACTCGATGAAATGGTGCATGTCGCCAAAGAGATGGAGCGCCAAGGTTTTGACTTGCCACTTTTGATTGGCGGGGCAACGACCTCTAAAGCTCACACTGCGGTGAAAATTGAACAAAACTATTCTCAACCAGTTGTGTATGTAAACAATGCTTCACGAGCGGTTGGGGTGTGTTCGGCTCTGCTTTCTGACACTTTACGTCCAGCCTTCGTTGAGAAATTAAACCTAGACTACGACCGTGTGCGTGATCAACATGCACGTAAGCGCCCTCGTACTAAACCAGTAACCTTAGAGCAAGCTCGAAACAATAAGGTGAATATCGACTGGCAAACTTACACACCACCGGCTCCAGTTAAACCGGGCGTGCATGTGTTTGAACATATTGATACGGCGATTTTACGTCAATACATCGACTGGACTCCGTTCTTCTTAACTTGGGGATTAATGGGCAAGTACCCATCGATTTTTGACCATGAAGAAGTCGGTGAAGAAGCGAAGCGTTTGTATGAAGATGCCAATGTTTTCTTAGATCAAATCGAGCAAGAAGGCATTCTGAAAGCTAGCGGTATGTGCGGTATGTTCCCGGCAAATAGTGTCGGGGATGATATCGAAGTGTATGCGGACGAAACTCGTAGCGACGTGATTAAAGTATTGCACAATCTTCGTCAACAAACTGAAAAGCCAAAAGGTCCGAACTACTGTTTATCGGACTACATTGCGCCAAAAGACAGTGGTAAAGCCGATTGGATTGGTGGCTTTGCCGTCACCGGTGGTATTGGTGAGCGTGAACTAGCCGATGCTTATAAAGCGCAAGGTGATGACTTTAATGCCATTATGATCCAAGCGGTAGCCGACCGTTTAGCCGAAGCGTTTGCAGAATATATGCATGAACAAGTGCGTAAAGATATTTGGGGCTATGCCGCGGATGAGAATTTAACCAATAATGATTTGATCCGTGAAAAGTACCAAGGTATCCGCCCTGCGCCAGGTTATCCTGCTTGTCCAGAACATACTGAAAAAGGCAGCTTGTGGGAGCTTCTAAAAGTTGAAGAAACCATCGGCATGTCTTTGACCACTAGCTATGCCATGTGGCCGGGCGCATCGGTTTCTGGTTGGTATTTCTCACATCCAGATTCACGCTACTTTGCAATTGCCCAGATCCAACAAGATCAAGCGGAAGAATACGCACAGCGTAAAGGCTGGGATGAAGTGGCAATGGAGAAATGGCTGGGGCCGAATTTGAGTTGATTATCGTTACTCGGGCGCTTTGCTGCTAGGACGCTTACGCTACTCGTAATACGAAAAAGAAAACGCTATCAGAGTTACATCTGCTGGCGTTTTTTGTTTTTGATAAAAGGACATAGAATAAAAAGGGGTCGAGATTTATTCTTTTGTAGGTAGAGATAAAAAAAACGGTACTGATCATTCTTCAGTACCACTTTGCTTTTTCGAGAAACGAGCACCGAGAAACGAAGTGCCCGATAATCGAACTTACTCAAACAACTCCCGATGCAACACTTCTACCGCAGTTTTCGCTTCCGCTTCTCCTACCAAGAAACATAAGTTATGCGGGCTCGCGCCGTAACAAATCATACGTAAGTTGAAATCTTCTAGCGCGCTGAATACTTGTTTAGCGTAGCCTTTTTTAGCACTCATCTTATTACCGATTAATGCGACTAGGCTTAGGTTATACTCCACTTCAACTAGGCTGAGCTGTTCTAGCTCTGCTCGAACCTCAGCTGGTAGTTCAGGAGCTTGGCCAGAGGTATTGGTTTGATCCAGAGTCAATGACACACTGACTTCAGAGGTTGTGATCAAGTCTACTGAGATTTGATATTTCGCTAAAATATTAAAAACTTGCGCTAAGAATCCATAAGTTTGGAACATATCAGGGCTGCGTAATGTCACCATGGTTTGGTTATTACGTAACGCTAATGCGCGGAATAGTGGTGCGCTTTCTACTTGTTTGCGGATCCAAGTGCCACCTTTTTCTGGTTCGCGAGAAGATCCAACAAATACTGGGATCTGGTGACGAAGCGCAGGAAGTAGGGTCGAAGGATGCAAAATTTTGGCACCAAAGTTAGCCATTTCAGAGGCTTCACTAAAGCTAATTTCAGGAATCGGAGTTGCTTTTGGCGCAATGCGAGGATCGGTGGTGTAGATCCCCGGAACATCGGTCCAAATTTCTAAACCTGAAGCTTTAACCGCCTCGGCAATTAATGCTGCGCTGTAATCACTACCACCACGACCAAGCGTTGTGGTGTTGCCATCAGCATCGCTGCCAATAAAGCCTTGGGTGATCACGACATGTTGCTGGCAAAGTGGAGTGAGCTTTTGTTGTGCCAGAACAGAAATATCGGCAATAATTGGCTCTGCTTTACCATGATCAGAATTGGTACGTAGTACTTCGCGAATATCAAATCGAACTGCGTTAATGCCGCGCTCTACCATCAATTGCGTCAAAATGTGAGTCGACATTAATTCGCCACACGCCACGATATGATCAGTTAGTTTGTCGCTCGATTGGAATGAAGCCGCTTCAGCCATGCTAGAAAGGGTAGTTAAAATAGTATCTACCGCATGTCGCGTTTTTTCTTGATCGGAAAATTGCTCAATAATGCTGTAATGAATAGCGCGAATTTTCTCTAAAGTCGCAAGGCGATCATCCGAGTTTTGTACCCCAAGCGCTAACTCAACCAATAAATTAGTCACGCCAGAACAGGCGCTACTGACAACCAGTTTCGTTGACGGGTTATCTTCAATAATTGCGGCACAACGGCTCATGGCTTCGAAATTCGCCACACTGGTGCCACCAAACTTTGCTACGTTAAATGCGCTCACGGCATTGTCTCCCATAATTCTCAAATAAAGCTCATTGATATCAATAAGCAAACGTCCAATGTTGAAGAGAGATTTCTTAGAGCGGGGGAAATACATAGAAGTGAATCACTAGAATCGTGACCATGTAAATCTTAGAAGCTCTTCACTAAGTGAGGTACTCAGTGACAATTGCCAGGATTCAACCTGAACAACCGATGCGATAAATTTCCGAGCATTTACCCATCTCGGCGTAACTCCCCCTGAATGACAAGTTTTGGATCTCGGGATCCACTAGTCATCTGCCTGGGTTACGCTCCTCTTCCTTTTCAACCATTATCCTATGGTCGAAAGAGTCTCCATTGAACGTTGTTGCACCAAAAAAGTCAATAATAGAAAAGTATTTGATAACATTTTTTCAACTTTATTTGTCGACAATAAAATTCAATAATGTACACAATTAATTGAGCAAGCTCACAGCTTTATGGCTTCGCGATGAGGAGACTCTCAGAGCGTGGTAATTTTATTTATACAGCACACAAATTTCGCCGTTGTTTTTACGAGGCTCCCCAAAAGCTGAAGTAAAGTTGTTATCGAGCGAATGATAAATATGGAATACACCATTAAGGATTATTATGACAATTCAGCGCTTTTTTCCACCTCGTCGCATTTTGATGGGCCCGGGTCCTTCTGATATTTCATCGGATGTTCTGCAAGCTTTAAGTCGCCCAACGGTCGGTCACCTAGATCCACTGTTTATCGGCATGATGGATGAAGTGAAAACGCTTCTGAAATATGCTTTTCAAACCGAAAATGACTTTACGATTCCAGTTTCAGCACCCGGCAGTGCCGGTATGGAAGCGTGCTTTGTTAACCTGATTGAGCCCGGTGATAAAGTGATTATTTGCCGTAATGGTGTGTTTGGCGAACGTATGCGTGAAAATGCGATTCGTAGTGGCGCGGAAGTGGTGCTGGTGGATGATGAATGGGGCAAACCGGTTAGTGTCGATAAAGTAGCCGCCGCTTTTGCGGAAAACTCAGATGCTAAAATTCTGGCCTTTGTTCATGCTGAAACCTCAACCGGTGCATTAAGTGATGCGCAAGTACTATCAAAAGTGGCTAAGCAATATGATGCGTTGACCATTGTTGATGCAGTCACCTCACTTGGTGGTGTGCCTCTTAAAGTCGATGAGTGGCAGTTAGATGCGGTGTATTCCGGTAGTCAAAAATGTCTATCGTGCGTACCGGGTTTATCGCCAGTGACTTTCTCTCCAAAAGCGATTGCTAAGATTCAAGCAAGAACAACACCAGTACAAAGTTGGTTTTTAGATCAAAGCCTAGTGCTTGGTTACTGGAGTGGCGAAGGTAAACGTAGTTATCACCATACTGCGCCAGTGAATAGTCTATATGCGTTACATGAAGCTTTACTTGGTTTGTATAACGAAGGGCTAGAAAATGCCTGGCAACGTCATGCTGATATGCACCAGAAACTCAAACAAGGTCTAGAAGAATTAGGCTTTACCTATGTAGTAGATGAAGAGTGTCGTTTGCCGCAATTGAACTCTGTGTATTTACCAGAAGGCGTTGACGATGCCAAAACCCGCCAGCATTTACTTGAAGAATATAATCTTGAAGTCGGCGGCGGTTTAGGTGCGTTAGCTGGCAAGGTATGGCGTATCGGCTTGATGGGATATAGCGCCAAAAGTGAAAATGTGGCGTTATGTTTGAAAGCGTTACAAGAGACGATAGAGAGGTAACGACTCTCGGAGGCTTCGCTTATCGTAGCTCGTTACTCGAAATATACTTCGGATCTTTTTGCTACAAGAAGTAAAAAATTCGAGCAACGAGTTACCGAGTTTCAACCATGCTTTCTCGTGATGTGAATTTAGCTTTTGCTTTTTCTAGTCACTAGAAGCGAAGCGCTCAAGTAACGAGCTACGTTTCTATTTTTCCTGTACCGCTTTAGCCTCCGATGCCGCCTCTGCCCTTGAAACCCTCTCCTCTGGCGGAATATAACGAATCTTTGAAAAATCCTGTTTAGGGAATAAGAAACTGGCTTCCTTACGGATTTGTTCTGCTTTTCTATCATCGCCAATGCCTTGGTAGGCTACGATCAGTTTTGAATAAAATGCCGCTCTTGGTTTGCGCTTGATGACTTGGGTCGCCCAATCAATATAAGGCTGGATGTATTCTGGATTATCAAGATGCAAGCCAATGTTGAGTTGAGTACTGTACACATCCCAATCAAATCTATCTTTCCAAACGCTAGGGTTGGTCACTTGGTTTAATAAATCTGGATTGATCGGTCTGGTATATTCAAATCGACTGAGAACATTATTGGTATGCAGCGCGGTGATCATAAAAAACGCGGTAATGATCGGGATGACTAATGAAAATACACTCAATAAACTTTTGGTTATCTTGCTAAAGCTCACCACTTTATATTGAGAGGTTAACTGATCGACCCAGTAGATAAGTATCACAAAGATGATCCAGTGGATCGCAGAGTGATAAAACGGATATTCAAGTTGGGTATGCAGCACGATTGGGAAAAATAAAGCGATTAACGCCAAACGGGTTCCTGATTGAGACTTTCGCACTTTACGAAACACCATCAAGGCCGCAATGAGCAAACCAAGTACCGATACGATGCCGCCTTCTACCGCCCAATATAAAATCTCATTATGTGGATGATCCATCGAAGGTAATCCCGGATGGTAGTCAGGATTTAGCTGGTGCTGCCTTGCGGTGTAAACCATATAAGCCGGTTCAAACTGACCATAGCCATATCCGGTTAGTGGCTTTTCTATCACCATATCTAAGGTTTGCGGAAAGGTATAACGACGCGGACTTTCTAAATTAGATTTTTGAGCAATTAACTCATTACCACCATTGGCAGTTGCAAGCGTATAACCGCCAGCCAAACCGATAATGATTGAAATAAGCCATAATGACATTATTCGCTTTGGTAAGAATTTAGCGAGATATGGGATCAGCAGAACGGTAGAAACGGTCGCGCCTAACCAGCCGGTACGCGAGGCCAGTACCCATAATAATGGAATGGTGATAATTGGCATTAACAGCAACAAGCCGGAGAATACTTTATGTATCTGGACATTGGTTTGATTCTGTCTCGCCAATAAGTAAGAACCTATGGCGAGCCCTGTAGCTAGAAAGCTCGCGGTGACATTAGGTTGTTGGAATATTGCGAATGGACGATTCTGTTCGGTGTTGTAACCAAATGAATTACCCGGCTCTAAAAATAAGTATTGAAAGTAACTGTAGGCAGCTTCGATACATACCGCGCCAACGATGAGAAGTAAGAGCGTCTGCTTTTGTTTAATCGACAGCGGATATTGATGCAAAATCAGTAGCAACAACCAACCTGCCCATAGCCCGATCAAACGTAGCATGGCATCTTGAACATTGGCGGTCGAATAGAAAATTGGCAGAGTCAAAATAATACAAGCAATAAACATCACTATGGTGAGGCTAGTAATGCGTAACACTCGCTGATTGGCAATCGCATACAAGCCAATCCCAAAGCTAACACTTAAGGCTAACCAAGTGGTGGAATTGAAAGATAAAGCGAGTCCCGCACCACCTGGATTTGGTTGGAAAAAATGCATGGCAAGTAAGAACACCACACCTAGCGACCAAAGAAATGGTTTGGCTAAGATATTAGGTTCAGGCACTTCTTCAAGTTTTGTGCCTTGGATATGTAACGTTGCCATGTACAGTGCAGCCTCTAGATGTTTGATTTGCCTATAGGGCGGCTATATTAGCATTGTTTGTAGAAAAAGTGATTTACGAATCTCGAGCACTTCGTTTTTCGTTTCTCGTTACTCGACCTATGCTTTGCTTTTCCGATAAACGAGTAGCAAAGCGGCCTAGCAACGAGATACGAATCCTTACTTCAACAACGGCTTAAGAAAGTGCGCTGTATGCGATCCTTTCACCTTAACCACTTGCTCTGGTGTGCCTGCTGCGATGATTTCGCCGCCGCCGCTGCCACCTTCAGGGCCTAGGTCGACAATCCAATCAGCCGTTTTAATCACATCTAGGTTGTGCTCAATCACCACTACGGTATTGCCGTGATCACGTAGGCGATGTAGAACGTTTAATAGCTGCTGAATATCGTGGAAATGCAGCCCGGTTGTCGGCTCATCCAAGATATATAAGGTTTTACCAGTATCGCGTTTGGACAGCTCTTTCGCCAATTTAACGCGTTGTGCCTCGCCGCCAGATAACGTGGTGGCTGCTTGGCCTAGTCGGATATAAGACAGACCCACATCAATCAGAGTTTTCAGTTTTCTGGCAATCACAGGTACAGGTTCAAAGAAAGTGTGAGCATCTTCGACCGTCATTTCCAGCACTTCATCAATGCTCTTACCTTTGTAACGTACATCTAAAGTTTCGCGGTTATAACGTTTACCTTTACAGGCATCACAAGGTACATACACATCCGGTAAGAAGTGCATTTCTACTTTGATAACCCCATCACCTTGGCAAGCTTCACAACGACCACCTCGGACGTTAAAGCTAAAGCGGCCTGGTTTATAACCACGAGAACGAGACTCTTGTGTGCCGGCAAACAGTTCACGAATTGGGGTAAAAATGCCCGTGTAGGTGGCAGGATTTGAACGTGGGGTTCGGCCAATTGGGCTTTGGTTGATATCGATGACTTTATCAAAGTGCTCTAGCCCATTAATTTTTTTATAAGGTGCGGCCTCAGCAGTAGTCGCGCCATTTAAGCGAGCATGAGCAATTTTAAAGAAAGTATCGTTAATCAGAGTCGATTTACCTGAGCCAGAAACACCTGTAACACAAGTTAATAAACCAACTGGAATGGAGAGGTTAACGTTTTGTAGGTTATTACCTGTTGCGCCAAGCAGTTCAACGGTTTTCTTCTTATCAATCGGAGTGCGCTTCTTGGGTACTTCAATTTGCTTAACGCCACTTAAGTATTGGCCGGTAAGAGAGTTAGGGTTGTCGAGAATATCTTGCATTGTCCCTTCGGCAATTACGTTACCACCATGGACACCCGCACCCGGGCCAATATCAATGACGTGATCGGCTGCGCGAATCGCATCTTCATCGTGCTCAACAACGATAACTGTGTTTCCTAGATCACGCAGATGGATCAAGGTTTTCAGTAGGCGTTCATTGTCTCTTTGATGCAAACCAATCGACGGTTCATCGAGTACGTACATAACGCCCACTAAACCAGCACCGATTTGACTGGCAAGACGAATACGTTGTGCTTCACCGCCAGAAAGGGTTTCAGCACTACGCGATAAATTGAGGTAATTTAAGCCGACATTAATTAGGAAATTTAAGCGGTCATTGATTTCTTTTAAGATCTTCTCTGCGATCTGAGCACGTTGCCCGGTGAGTTTTAATGACTCAAAAAATTGCAACGCACCATGAATACTCATTTCTACCACTTGAGGTAGCGCTGTACTTTCAATAAACACATGACGAGCCTCGGTCTTTAGACGCGCGCCACCACAGCTAGAGCATGACTTATTGGAGATATATTTAGACAGTTCTTCACGTACCGAGTTAGATTCAGTTTCATGATAACGGCGGTTAAGGTTATTTAAGATCCCTTCAAAAGCATGACGTTTAATTCGAGTATCTCCGCGATCATTAACGTACTTAAATTCGATTTCTTCCTTTTTCGAACCATGTAGTACTACATCACGGACTTTCTTCGGCAGTTTGTTAAATGGCTGCTGTAGGTCAAAACCATAATGTTCGGACAGTGCAGTTAGCATGTGGAAGTAATAGAAGTTCTTTTTATCCCAGCCACGGATCGCGCCATTAGCGAGACTTAAACTCTCATCTTGAATTACGCGCTCTGCGTCAAAGTATTGCTGAACCCCGAGTCCGTCACAGGTTTCACAAGCACCTGCTGGGTTGTTAAAAGAAAATAGACGCGGTTCTAGTTCACGCATGCTGTAGCCACAATGCGAGCAAGCGAAATTAGCAGAAAAGATAATGTCGTCTTGCTGTGAATCGTCCATCCAAGTAATGGTGGCCGTACCGCCCGATAATTCTAATGCGGTCTCAAAAGATTCAGCTAAACGCTGTTGCAATCCATCACGCACTTTAAAGCGATCTACTACTACTTCAATCGTGTGTTTCTTATGTAACTCAAGGGTAGGTGGATCAGAAAGATCGCACGTTTCGCCATCAATACGTGCGCGGATAAAACCTTGAGCTGCGAGGTTTTGCAGTGTTTTTACATGCTCGCCTTTTCGTTCTTTGATGATAGGCGCTAACAGCATTAGTTTGCTGTTTTCTGGTAGCTCTAATACTTTGTCTACCATTTGTGAAATAGTTTGCGCCGCTAATGGAGTGTTGTGATCTGGGCAGCGTGGCTCACCGACACGAGCGTACAATAAACGTAAATAATCGTAGATTTCAGTGATTGTACCCACGGTTGAACGAGGGTTATGCGAGGTGGATTTTTGCTCGATGGAAATAGCAGGAGACAAACCTTCGATATGATCGACATCGGGCTTTTCCATTAACGATAAAAACTGGCGAGCATAAGCAGAAAGCGATTCAACATAGCGGCGTTGGCCTTCAGCATACAAAGTATCAAAAGCCAGCGAAGATTTACCAGAACCCGATAATCCTGTGATAACAATAAGTTTGTCACGTGGCATGGTCAGGTTGATATTTTTTAGGTTATGGGTACGGGCTCCGCGAACTTCAATTGTTTCCATGCTTCACGCTCTCATAAATGATAGAAGTGATACCAATTTGTGCATTGGTGAGTATTGAATACTAAGTATAAGTAGTAGATAAGTATTACATAGGTTAAGAAAAGTGGAAATAGTTAGCTGTATAAAAATACAGTTGTAGTGATTGATGATAGATATAAAGAAAGGCCGTAATAGCAATCTATTACGGCCTAGGAGAGTTTACGACTTAAGAAGATTACGGGTTACTTCTTACTAGTCTTAGTATCTTGATCTTTTAGATACATATTTTCGTAGCAGTAGTTAGTCGCTTCGATGTAGCCTTCAACGCTACCACAGTCAAAACGCTTACCTTTAAATTTATATGCTAGAACGCAACCTGATTTAGCTTGCTTGAGTAGGGCGTCGGTAATTTGGATCTCACCGCCTTTACCTGGTTCCGTTTGTTCAATTAATTCAAAAATATCTGGAGTCATAATGTAACGGCCAATGATTGCAAGGTTACTTGGCTCAGTGCCCGGTTCTGGTTTTTCAACCATGTCATCTACACGGTAAAGATCGTCTTTGATCATCTCACCGGCAATCACACCATATTTGTACACTTCATCTTTTGGCACTTCTTGTACCGCAACAATAGTGCAGCGAAATTGCTTATACAGTGCAACCATTTGCGCTAAAACGCCTTGATCTGGGTTAACACATAAGTCATCCGCCAGTACCACTGCAAACGGTTCATCACCAACTAATTCACGGCCAGTTAAAATTGCATGGCCTAAACCTTTCATTTCACGTTGACGAATATAAGTGAAGTTAGCACTGTCGATGATATTACGGATATCAACTAATAGTTCTTCTTTATTAGTACCGCTAATTTGGTGCTCTAATTCGTAGTTTTTATCAAAGTGATCGGTTAATGAATGTTTACCACGACCGGTAACGATGCACATGCCATTCATACCTGCTTGGATGGCTTCTTCAACGCCATATTCAATTAACGGCTTATTAACCACTGGCATCATTTCTTTTGGCATAGATTTAGTCGCCGGTAAAAAGCGAGTGCCGTAACCTGCAGCAGGGAATAGACATTTTTTGATCATGTTCGAGACCTTGTATAAATAGGGGATATCTGTGCGCTAAAATAGCATTTTTTTCATTAGAAACACAAATATAGCAAAGAACATGGCGGTTGCGGGCAACATCTTCGTGATTACTAGAAATTAACCCTCAGATAAATAAAGCTGAGCCCAGTAGATAGCTTGTCTACGGTTACTGACATTAAGCTTTCTAAATATTCGGTATAAATGGGATTTAATCGTATGTTCACTGACGAATAGTGAATCCGCAATATCTAGGTTCGATTGACCTATTTGTAGGTGAGTCAAAATTTCTAACTCTCTACGGGTCAATGATAGTTTAGCCTTTATAGTAGGGTTGGCTTGTTGGTGGTTAAGGGCTTGCCAGTGTTTAAATAATTTGATTAATAGTGATTTAGGCAAGCAATTATGTCCGGCGATCATTTTTATCAACTCGTCACAAAATTGCTCGTTGGATGTTGCGTGATAAAAATAACCGGCCAAGTTATACCATTGAGAGAGTAAGACTAAATTGGCTTTTTCGGGAGCAAAGATAAGAGCGCTTGCTTGAGCTTTTTTTAAAATAGGGTGGGTTTGTAGCTCAAATAATTCTTCTTCGGTAAAGCGCGCATCGACAAGCAAAATGTAAGGTTCTTGCTGATGTAATATTTTAGTCACTTCATCGTAATTGATAAGCGTTAATTGAATATCAATCCGTGTTTTGACTATTGAAAGAAAAGCGTCATTGGCCTCAATAAATGGCGATAACAAATACACGGAGGTTTCTTGGTTTTGGCAAGTCATGTCAACAGACCTTCTTGATAACACGGTTGATTTTTAATACCGCGACTGTATGAAACTTGCAGCTTGAATAGTATAAACTTATGCTGGTTTTTTATACGATTCTTGGTTTTGAGAAGAGATTCATTGTATTCAATAATTTATGATGAATGCTTTGGAAGTTACTATGCTAGGTAGTGACTTTCGCTATTGGTTATCGTGAACATAAAGGCTAATCTCAAAGTGAGTTGAGGCGATATTATTATACCGTTAGCTGTATAAATCATGATATGATCGACAGCTATTTTTGAAATGTATTAAGACGGAGCAGAACATGGCTAGCCGCGGAATAAATAAAGTAATTTTAGTCGGAAATCTAGGTAACGACCCAGAGATTCGTTATCTACCAAGCGGTGGTGCGGTTGCAAACATTACCATTGCTACTTCTGAAACATGGAGAGATAAAGCGACAGGCGAACAACGTGAAAAAACTGAATGGCACCGCGTTGCTTTGTTTGGCAAGCTAGCTGAAGTGGCTGGTGAGTACCTACGTAAAGGCTCTCAAGTCTACGTTGAAGGTCAATTGCAAACACGTAAATGGCAAGATCAAAGTGGTCAAGACCGTTACACTACTGAAGTGGTTGTACAAGGCTTTAATGGCGTAATGCAAATGCTAGGTGGCCGTTCTCAAGGCGGACAAGCACCAGCAGCTGGTGGCAATCAAGGTAACTGGGGTCAACCTCAGCAACCACAAGCGCAACAATCTGCGCCGCGTGCTCCTCAGCAACAAGCACCTCAACAGCAAGCACCACAGCAACAGGCTCCACAATATAATGAGCCACCAATGGATTTTGATGACGACATTCCATTTTAATCTCAGTGTATTTAACTGAATAAAAATGCTCGTCATCGCACGATTTGATAAAAAGCCGCATCTTAAATGCGGCTTTTTTGTTATTATAACAAATAGATAGAACTAATAGACTTCACTCGATATGGAACTTCGACTTAAATGAAACCAACTCCAACATTAAAACTAAGTACCCGCTTGGTTGCTTTTGTCACCATGATTGTTGTGAGTGCCATGTTTATATTATTCGTGGGCGGCGTGTTTACCTTTAAAAAAATGGGTGGGCAATATGTCGATCAAAACTTACAGCGCCTGACAACGGTTATTGATCAAGAGTTAGCGACTCCACAAGATTTTGATGCGATGCGTCATTGGCTACCTAAACTGTTACAGACCAGTGATGTTGGGGAGCTAAAAATCACCTCGCCAGCAGGTGTTATCTATACCTTCCAAAATAAATCTCTGCTGCAACAAGATGAGTTACTGCTGTATAAAAAAACCTACCCACTTGAGCGCAATCAAGATTATTTTGCTGAATTCCAAGTTGTGCCGCCTTATGCCAATAATAGTTATTCTTTTGAAGCCTTCTTTTCGTTAACACTGGCAGTTGTGCTAGTGATGTTTTGTTTATTGAAAGGGTTGCAATGGTTAAGAGATCAACTCTATGGCTCAGAGCTACTTGAAGAACGCGGCCGGATGATTTTAGCCGGACAAGTTGAGCAGTACACCAAAGGTGATGAAAGAGAATTTCCATATTCAGCCAGCCAAGCTTTGACTCAATTGATTGAAGAATTAAATGATGCCAGACAAGAGCGCAGTCGCTTTGATACCTTCATTCGCACTCATACTTTCTTAGATAAACTTACCGGCGCTGCCAATCGAGTGTTATTCGATAGTCGTTTAACCTCAGCACTGCAAGAAACTGGTGCAGGTGGTGGCGTTCTAGCGGTTGAAATTAATGGTTGGGATGAGTTTATTGAAACCTCAGAAAAAACTGAATATGAAGCGTTTTTGGTGGCAGTCGGTCAAGTATTGACGAATTTAACTCAAAAATATCCGAATGCAGTATTTGCCCGTTATTACAGTGGCCAATTTACTTTATTAATCCCTCATCAATCAGAAAAAGAAATTTCAACCCTAGCGAGCCAGTGCATTAATCAGCTTAAAAAACTCGATATTCCGAACGATTTAGACGGTGAAAACTGGTGCCACATTGGCGCAACAATTTTTTCACAAGGAGAGCGTCGCGGTAAGATCATTGATGAGGCGGAAACTGCTATAAAAAGTGCTCGACTAGAAGGGGTTAATGGTTGGGCTAAGTTCAAGAAATATAAGCATAAATCGGTAGAATATCGTGGTGGAGTTCGCTGGCGAAACCTATTTGATTTATCTTTAAGTCCAAATAAGCTATTTATTTATGAACAGCCTTGTTATCTAATAGAAAATGACAGCTCAAAAATCACAGAACACTATCAATTATTCACCAGAATTCAAGATGAGAAGGGTGACATAATTAAAGCTTCTCGTTTCTTAACAGCAATTGAACAAGTTGGTTACGAGAGAATTTTGGATCAAGCAATACTCAAAACTGTGTTTAATCAGCTGAGATCTGAATGGCTAGAAAATCGCTATGCGGTAAATTTATTTACTGTGCCATTTAAGAGAAAAGATTATCGGCGCTGGTTAAGAGACGAACTACTGCAAATACCTACGGAAGCAAGGCATCGATTAAGTTTCTCTTTTATTGAGCGAAACTTAGTGACGGATCTGGACGTTATGCGCCCAGTGTTAAAGATGCTTTCAGGCTTGGGCTGTCAAATAATAGTTAATCAAGTTGGCAGAACAATCGTCAGTACTCACTATATAAAAACACTGCCGATTAGTTATTTAAAATTGCACCGTAGCTTGGTAAAGCAAATAGATAGAAGAAGCGAGAATCAGCTATTTATTCGTAGCATATTAGGTTCTTGTATTGACAGTAACACTAAGGTTATCGCGGTAGGCGTGGAAACTGAAAATGAATGGTCTGTCTTATCTCAGTTAGGGTTGGATGGTGCTCAAGGGCGCTTCTTCGCCACTGAAAAACAATTGCTGCCAAATATAGAAACAACACGCGTGATTAAGCCCGGTCGTAGAAACCGTTGGCGTAAATAGAGGAATTTAAACAACCTATGAGTATTCACTCAATGCTCCAGAACTTTATGAATAGAGGTCCGGAGGTATCAACACTTAGTATTGTTATGCTGAGTGAAGGTATTTACTTGTCTAAAGTTGACCCAGAGTCTGGCCTAGAAGCTGCCTCTTTTTATGAGTTAACGGATAACAATTGGGATTTCGTTTTAAGTTCGGCGCTAAAAGAGCATCAATGTCAAAACTTGAACGCTACCGTGACTTTAGGTTCTCATTTATATCAAAGTTATCAAATTGATAAGCCAGCCATTCCTAAAGAAGAATGGTCGGTTGCTTTGCCTTTCCTATTGAAAGATCTCATTACCGAACGTGTTAATGAGATTGTTGCCGATGGGGTTGAGCTCGCTGATAGTAATAAAATACAAGCCTATGTTGTCATTAAGCGTTTTGTTGAACAACTCAAGCAAGTACTTGATCACCGCAGTGTTAAATTATTAAACATCACTCCTGAAGATGAAGTGTGGGCGCACGCGCGTTCTGATGTACCTGCTTATATGCTGCTGCATCGTTCACAAAACAGTGAATTTAAAATTGGTGCATTTGTTAATCAAAGTTCTGCATTTCAAAGAACCGTGCGTGGCGTGGAATCACCAATAACGGGTGAATTCGCTAGTTCATTACAAATTGATGCTTTGGCACTTGAGCTACAACGCTCAATGGACTACCTATCTGCGCAGTTAAAACAAGTTCAGATTAATAAGCTGTTTCTTTGCTGTGATGATGAAAATACCGAAGAGCTACGAGAAGCGCTACAAGAACGTCTAAATGTAATGGTTGAGCCGTTACTGCTGTCTGATGTGACGCAAAAAAGCGGTGAAGTATTAGTTTATGAAGCTTATCAGTTAGGGCTGAAGGGCGTTAATTTATACCCTGCGCACTTACAACCAAAGAAAGAAGTCTTTAATTTAGATTTAGTTGCAGTGAGTTGGGCATTGCTGTTCTTGCTGATGATGGTGATTTATAGCGTTTATAACTATAAGAATAATCAGCTAGATAGCCAAATCGCCGTAGCCAATGGTCAAGCAACCGAATTAACCAATGAAGTGGCGGTACTGAATAAAAAACTTGCCGCTCACAAACCGTCGCCAGCAAAACTCGCGGCAGTTGAGCGTTTACGTGATGATGTCAAAACCAAACAAGCCTCACTTAAAGTAATTTCGAGCTTTGATTCGCAACTTCAAGTGGGTTATTCCGGCATTATGTCTGGCTTAGCGTCAATTGATAGACACGACATCTCACTTACTAGCATTGATATTAAAAATGGCAAAATGAATATTCAAGGTTTAGCGAAGTCTCCAGAAGTGATTCCAAGTTGGGTACAGCAGTTTAAAAATGAGATGAACTTAGTTGGTCGAACCTTTGAACGCTTATCGATTGGTCGTGATGAAAATAACGTAGTGATCTTCTCCTTACGTTCTAAAGATGGGGATGATAACTAATGGAGCAAATCAAACAACAATGGGCATTGCTGAGTGCTAAGTTCGACAAAATGTCTGAGCGAGAAAAATGGCTGACCACGGTTGCAGGCTGGGTCGCGATTTTATTCTTGCTCTATACCTTTATGGTTGAACCTGCTCAAGTTGATAATAACGCCAAAACAGTCCGCTTAGCCTCGTTAAAAGGACAGATTGGTCAGCTACAAGGTGATATTGAAGTTATCAAACATAAGCTTAAGCAAGATCCGGATAAAGACGTTGATAAAGAATACAGCGTGTTATTAACCGAAAGTCAGGATCTTTCACTGCGTTTATCTAATGTGGTCGATAGCCTAGTAACGCCAACGGGCATGGCCGAACTACTAGAACAAGTACTAGAGAAAACGCATAAGCTGAAATTAGTGGCGTTGACTTCACTACCAAGTGAGCCTATCACTCGTGAAGATTCCGATGAAGACATTGGCTACTACATTCACCCAGTGAAAATTGAATTAACCGGCAACTACTTCGATATTTTAGAGTACCTTGCCGAATTAGAGCAGATGAAAGTGAAGTACTACTGGCGCAGCTTTAATTATCAAGTGATTGAATATCCACAAGCTCAATTGCAATTAGTGGTGTATACCTTAGGGGCTAAAGAGGAGTTTATTGGTGGCTAGAACCTTTATATTAAGCCTTCTTTTGATCGTTTCAGGCAGTGTGTTTGCACAAGATGACGATCCAACCGCTCCATTAGATTGGATGACAGGTAAAGTATCCGCTAAGCCTGGGCCTGTGTATTACCGTGTACCATCGTTGCAAAGCATTGTTTGTAATGATGGCGGTGGTCAATGCCGAGCGATATTAAATAATAAAATAGTGAGTAAAGGAGAATCGGTAAGTGGTTACCGTGTGGCTGATATAAGCCGTGAATACGTCACTCTAACTCGAGGGTCTAAAACATGGAATTTAGAGCTCTTTTCTCAGATAAAATATTAAGGTTTCAAGGTTAACTTATGCGTAAACTCATTTTAAGTATCATGATTGCCTCGTTAGCAGGTTGTTCTATGGGGCACAGAGATCCCACAGAAATTAAGCACGCGCTAAACGAAGCAGTTAATGAGAATAATAGTAGCTCAGTTGATGACTTACCTGATTCTGTGCAAGCGGATCTTATGCCAGACGTTGATGGCTCTCGCAATAGTGCTAACTCTTCTGTTAAGCGTTTCCGTGTACAAGCACAAAACGTGAATGCCAAAACATTCTTTGCGAGCTTAGTACAAGGCACCGATTACAGCGTTGTTGTACACCCTGATGTGGCAGGCCAAGTTACTTTAAACCTTTCAGATGTCACCTTAGACGAAGTGCTTAATTCCGTTCGTGATATTTATGGCTATGACGTGATTAAAACGGGCAAAGTGATTCAAGTCTATCCAGCGGGTTTAAGAACTGAAACCATCCCTGTTGATTACTTGCAATTTAAACGTCGCGGTATGTCTCTAACCACCATTACTACCGGCTCGGTAACATCAGAATATGATGATGACGATAATGATAGTGATAGTAGTTCATCAAATTCAACCAGCAGCAGTAATAACTCTGATAGCGATGATTATGACAGTGGCGACGGTATGTCTACCGAGACTAACGCAACTGGCGGTACTCGTATTGAAAGTACTACCCAAAGTGATTTCTGGCCGCAGTTACAAAAAGCGCTTAAAACCATGGTCGGTAACGGCAGTGGTCGTAGTGTGATCGTTTCACCTCAAGCGGGTGTTGTGACTATTCGTGCTTATCCAAATGAATTACGTGAAGTGAAAGCCTTCCTAGGTGCTTCAGAAAAACGCCTACATCGCCAAGTAGTACTTGAAGCGAAAATCATGGAAGTGACATTAAGTGATGGTTACCAACAAGGTATCAACTGGTCAAATCTAAGTGGTTCGATTGGTGGTACAACCATTACGGGTGGTACATCGGGTTCAGGTATTGTTCCCGGGCTAAATACCATTGGTGATTTGCTTGGTGGCGGAACCAACATGGTAATCAGTGATGGTAACTTTAGCGCAGTCATGAACTTTATGGCGACTCAAGGCGATCTAAACGTACTATCTAGCCCACGTGTAACGGCTTCGAATAACCAAAAAGCGGTCATCAAAGTAGGTGAAGATAAATATTACGTCACTGACGTTGATGGCGAAGTCGGCAGCGGTGATAACGCTAACGTTTCTCAAGATGTTGATTTAACGCCTTTCTTCTCGGGTATTTCATTGGATGTAACGCCTCAAATTGATGATAAAGGCAACGTGATGATGCACGTTCACCCTGCCGTTATTGATGTGACGACTGAGAACACCTTAATTGACCTTGGTTCTAACGGTGGCATATTAGAGTTACCACTAGCGAAAAGCTCAATTCGTGAGTCTGATACGGTTGTACGTGCCAAAGATGGTGATGTTATCGTGATCGGTGGTTTGATGAGTACCGCTACAGTTGAACAAACCACTAAGGTTCCATTCCTAGGTGACGTTCCAGGACTAGGGCACTTATTCCGTAACACCAATCAATTAACTAAGAAAACAGAACTGGTTATTCTACTTAAACCAACCGTTGTAGGCGTGAACACTTGGTCTCAAGAAGTTGAGAAATCTCGTGACCTACTACAAGAATGGTTCCCTGATTCTGAATAATGGTTTATCAATCTTTCTTCGGTTTGAGTCAGGCACCTTTTAGCCTGACTCCGACAACAGCGCTATTTCACGGTTTAGAGCCTCATTATGAAGCGATTCAAACTGTGCTTAGTGCTGTCGAAATGGGCGAAGGGATTGTTAAGGTGACGGGTGAAGTTGGTACAGGTAAAACCTTAGTTTGCCGCATGTTGATCAACCAGCTAAAAGATAATGTTCATTTAATTTATTTACCAAACCCTGTTTTAACTGGGCATGAATTAAAACAAGCGGTAGCGCATGAATTATCGCTACCCAGTGATATTGATTCAGTCAGTTTGGTCGATGCGATTCATCTGAAATTGTTAGAGATACATCAAAGTGGTCGCACAGTGGTAGCGCTGATTGATGAAGCTCAGGCATTGAGTGATGAAGCGATAGAGACATTGCGTTTATTTGGTAATTTAGAAACTGAGCATCGCAAACTATTACAAATGGTGATTTTAGGACAACCAGAGCTTGATGAACGCTTGCAGCAGCATAGCCTACGTCAGTTTCGTCAACGTATTACGTTTAGCGCGCAATTAAGGCCGTTAAGCATGAGCGAAACCGTTGCCTACATCGAACACCGAATGATTCAAAGTGGTGGTGAAGCCGAAGTGTTTAGCCTTCACTTAAAAAAATCCATATGGAAAGCGACACAAGGCATTCCACGAATGATTAATCAAGTGTGTCATAAATCGTTATTAATGGCTTTTATGGAACAAAACAAACAGGTGCAAAATCACCATGTGTTTAGTGCGTTACATGACACCTTTGATGTTAGAAAACCAAAATATAAGACACCATATTTATGGGGTTGGAGTTAAAAATGAGTACCATTAATAACGCTTTATCAAAATTAGCGGAACAGCAGTCAGCGCAAAATAAGTCAGCACAACCTGAATCAGCAACGATTCAAAATACTACTGACTCTTTAGTTCGCGCCAAAGTTGCTCCGATTAAATCATCACGTTTAGTTTGGGCGGTTGGTGGCTTTACGCTAAGTCTAGGTCTTGGGGCTTGGGCGGTAAGCAGCGCGCCAAATCCAATTCAAACTTCGGTGATGGTAGAAAATGATACTCAATTAGTTCAACCAGCCGCGGTGACATCAACACCGACTATGCCTAGTAATACGAGCAAAGTAGTTGATCCTGTTCATACGACCATTTATGAAGCGCCAAAAGTGGCGGCAGCACCAGCTCCAACACCGAAAGCGGCTCAATCGACAGTAAAAAACGTTGCAGTAACGAAACCAGTAGCAACTAAATCTGTAGCGGCTCAACCTGCAACGAAAAAAGTCAATGCACCCGCGCCTCAGCGTACTTCTGTTGCGACTAAACCTTCTAACGATGGCATGTTGTTAGCATCAAATAATACTTCATCAGCGGCAACTCAAGAGACTGGCGAATCTTCAATGCAAGTTCACCAAGTTGAATTAAGTCACCGTCAAATGGCGGACAAAGCCATTGAGCGTGCCAATAAAGCGTTAGAAGCGAATGATTTTTCTGGCGCAAGTGCAGAGTTCCAAACGGCGTTACGTTACGTACCTGAAGATGAAAATACACGTCGTAAGTTAGCGGCCTTGTATTACGGCAATAATCAAGTTCGTAAATCTGCAGAATTGCTAGAAGAAGGCATCAAGATTAACAAAAACAGTACCGATTTACGTATGTCTTTGGCGGGGATTTTATTAAAAGAAGATCAAGCGGAAGCCGCATTAAGCACTCTAGGCTACATCCCTGATGATGTGACAGACAAGTACCTAGCGATGCGTGCAGCACTAGCACAAAAATTAAAAAATAATGAATGGGCACTGCAAAGTTACCAAATGCTGTCTCAGCGCGATCCTGAAAATGGACGCTGGTGGCTTGGGCTAGGTATTCAACAAGAACGTAGTGCACAGCTAAAAGAAGCGAAAGAGTCCTACACCAAAGCTTTAACTATGGTTGGTCTGTCATCGCAATCTCAAGCGTTTATTCGTGATCGTATCAATGTTCTGACCACTCTAGAGCAAGGAAATTAATCATGGCGCAAGTTAAATTACGCAAACGTCTTGGTGACTTATTAGTTGAAGAAAACGTTATTTCGCAAGATCAGCTCGATACCGCACTAGGCTCTCAAAAATCAACTGGCCGAAAGCTAGGGGATACCTTAATTCGTTTAGGTTTCTTGACTGAGCAGAAAATGCTGGCGTTTTTGTCTCAACAACTTGCGCTACCATTAATCGATTTAAACCGTGCGCATATTGATGTGCAAGCCGTTCAATTGCTACCCGAAGTACACGCTCGCCGTCTGCGTGCTTTAGTCATTGGCCGTAACGGTAACGCACTACGTGTTGCCATGAGTGATCCTGCTGACCTTGCAGTACAAGAATCGCTATTAACTCAATTAAATAATTACTCACTAGAGTTTGTGGTTGCCTCTGAAAAGCAACTATTGAACTGTTTTGACCGCTTTTATCGTCGTACTAAAGAAATTGCCTCTTTTGCCGAGCAATTACATGCGGAGCACCAAGGTAGTACTGCATTTGATCTTGCATTTGAAGATGATGAAAGTGAAGAAGTTACCGTAGTAAAACTGATCAACTCATTGTTTGAAGATGCGATTCAAGTCGGCGCTTCAGATATTCATATCGAACCCGACTCCGATGTACTACGCCTACGTCAACGTATTGATGGCGTATTGCATGAAACCTTATTGAATGAAGTGAACGTCGCTTCTGCTTTGGTTTTACGTTTAAAACTGATGGCTAACATGGATATTTCAGAAAAGCGTCTACCACAAGATGGTCGCTTTAATATTCGTGTACGTGGTCAATCGGTGGATATTCGTATTTCTACTATGCCAGTGCAATTTGGCGAATCAGTGGTAATGCGTTTATTAAACCAATCATCGGGTATTCAATCCCTTGATGAATCAGGTTTATCGCCAGAACTGTTAGCGCGTTTACGACAACAATTACGTCGTCCACATGGCATGATTTTGGTTACCGGCCCAACCGGTTCAGGTAAAACCACTACTTTATACGGCGCGTTATCTGAATTGAATGAGCCGGGTAAAAAGATCATTACGGTTGAAGATCCGGTGGAATACCGTCTACCTCGTGTCAACCAGGTGCAAGTTAACTCTAAAATCAATCTAGAATTCTCAACCATTCTGCGTACTTTCTTGCGTCAGGATCCCGATATCATCCTAGTGGGTGAGATGCGTGACCAAGAAACGGTAGAAATCGGCTTGCGTGCCGCATTAACCGGTCACTTAGTTTTATCAACACTGCACACCAATGATGCCGTAGATAGCGCACTCCGTATGATGGATATGGGCGCGCCGGGTTACCTAGTCGCCAGTGCGGTTCGTGCCGTAATGGCGCAGCGTCTAATTCGTAAAGTTTGCCCAGATTGCGGTGATAACCATTACCCAGATGCGGCGACAGAACAATGGATCGCGACCCGTTTTCCAAATCAAGTCGGCGCGAGCTTTAAAAAAGGCATCGGTTGTCAAAACTGTAATTTAACAGGTTACCGTGGTCGTATTGGTGTGTTTGAATTCCTAGAGCTTGACCAACCTATGATGGATGCATTGCGTTGTAATGATGCCGTCGGTTTTGCCGCCAAAGCTCGTCAAACTGAAGGTTACAAACCGCTACTTGCTTCGGCAATGGAACTGGCTCTACAAGGTATTGTGAGTTTAGATGAAGTCATGGTATTAGCAGAAGGGGATTCTTCCGCTAACCAAGAACCGATTCTGCTGTAAGGAATATTGAATGCCAACTTATCAATATCAAGGCAGAAACTCGCAAGGCAAACAAGTCAGCGGACAAGTCGATGCCCCGACCGAGGAACTGGCGGCTGAGTCGTTATTTTCTCGTGGAGTCGTGCCGACCTCGATCAGCAAAGGCGGTAAAGCGAAGAAAGAATTTGATCTTGCCGATTTATTCGCTACAGCAGTGCCACTTGAAGTGTTTATTATCTTTTGTCGTCAGTTATATAGTTTGACCAAAGCCGGTGTGCCGTTATTACGTGCGATGAAAGGCTTAACCCAAAACTGTACCAATAAGCAATTAAAAGAAGCACTAGAAGATGTAGGCATCGAATTAACCAATGGTCGCAGTTTTTCTGCTGCTTTACAGTTACACCCAGCGGTATTTACGCCATTGTTTGTTTCGCTTATTCACGTTGGTGAAAACACCGGTCGTTTGGATGAAGCACTATTGCAGCTCAGCCGTTATTACGAAAAAGAAGTCGAAACCAGAAAGCGTATTAAAGAAGCACTACGTTACCCGAGTTTCGTAATTGGTTTTATTGGTATTGCGATGGTGATATTAAACACCATGGTCATTCCAAAATTTGCTTCAATGTTTGAACGTTTTGGGGTCGATCTACCACTACCGACACGCATGTTGATCGCAACATCTAATTTCTTTGTCGATTATTGGGTACTGTTACTCGCGATTTTTGTTGGTGCGATCTTTGGTTTTAAATCTTGGGTTAGCCGCGCATCTGGACGAGAAAAGTGGGATAGATTCAAACTACGTATGCCGCTTGTTGGCAGCATTGTAAACCGTGCACAAATGTCACGATTCTCTCGAACCTTTTCTTTGATGCTTCGGGCTGGTGTACCGATCAACCAATCATTAGCATTGGCCGCAGAGGCACTCGGTAACCGCTTTTTAGAAGTACGATTATTGGAAATGAAAGCAGCGATTGAAGCGGGTGGTAATATTTCAACCGCCGCCGTCAACAGCGATATCTTCACTCCACTGGTGATTCAAATGATTGCCGTCGGTGAAGAAACCGGTCGCATCGATGAACTACTACTTGAAGTGGCTGACTTCTACGAACGTGAAGTCGATTATGATTTAAAGACCTTAACCGCCCGTATCGAACCAATTCTGCTAGTAATAGTAGCAAGTATGGTTCTAATTCTAGCATTGGGTATTTTCTTACCAATGTGGAATATGTTGGATGTGATTAAGGGGGGGTAATTTGTTATTCGAGTCTCGAGTCTCGTGTCTCGGGCGCTGCGCTGCTCGTATTTCGGAAAAGAATAAAAGCGGTTCCTAGTTGCTAGTCCCTAGTTTCTAGGAAAAGCAAAGACGTAACTCGTTTCTCGGGCGCTGCGCTGCTCGTGTCTCGGGAAAGCAAAAGCGCGGATCGAGCAACTAGAAACGAAGTGCTCGAGCTACGAGCCACGAAAAAAGAAACTAGGAATCTAATATTAGGAACTTAATAAAACCCATGAGTGATACCAACAAACGTCTAAAATTTTTCATCTGGTGTTCGGTGGTGTTTTGCATCATGGCGGCTTGGTTGTATGTGTGGGAAATTAAAACTGAACCGGAAGCGGAACGCACGGCATTTACTGTTGCGCAAAGGCAAATATTAAGTAGTGCCAATACTTATCGCCAAGATTGGATGTTAGATAAGCAGCCGGAAAGCGAAGTAATTGATAACTTTTTAGTTAATTTTACATCGTCAGGTTGGCCGATTACACTCAAAAACGGCGAGGTGAACTGTAATAAGTGGCTGCCGTTACTGTGGCCTGATAGTAAAGTCTTCGGACAAAGCTATACAGTTAATAGGGTTAATGCTGGTAAGAACCACGCACATTGTGAATATGTATTCCCTCATGGGCAAACCATTCACGTACAGTTATTGAATGGCGCACTGCATGTTGATGTGAAAGAAGTTACTCAATAAAGTTTTGTTTTATTTTATAATGCGTAAGAAATATCTGATGTATATTACGCCTCTTGATTTCAATGGTACTATTCCAACAGCGGTCTATTAAGATATGAAAAAACAGTTTGGCTTTTCTTTGTTGGAATTAATCATTGTGATTGTGGTAATTAGCCTTATCGCAATCATTGCACTACCCAAATACCTCCACATTGTAGAAGAAGCAAAAAAAAGCAGTGTAGAAGGTGTGGCAGCAGGTTATACCGCCGCAGTGATGTCGGCACGCTCGCAATGGGAAGTAGCACAAAGACCAAAGCGTCAATCTGGTCGTCACAGTTATAATTATGTCGAATTGGATGGCTCACCATTATGGTTGACCGATAACTCAGCGACAGGCTTGAGCGGTTACACCAATGGTTACCCAATGTCAGTTCGCGAAGAATCAAAAAAATACACCACCACGATGACCAATCAAGGTTGTGTATTGTTGATGGAATACTTGCTACAAAATCCACCTCTTACTCAAGCGGTAGATGTAGCAGCAGAAGACAAGAAAGAGAATGTACGCTACTTAGCGAAAGCAGACTCAAATACTTGCATCTATTTTCAGCAAGAAGGAGCAAACCACTCCTTCACGTATGAAATGAAAACTGGTCGTGTGACCGTAAACTTACAACCATAATTTTTGTGGTTGCATTGTAAACTTAAAAACATAGAGAGTAATTACTATGAAAAAACAAGGCGGTTTCACCCTAATCGAATTAGTGGTTGTAATTGTAATCCTAGGTATTCTTGCAGTAACTGCAGCACCTAAATTCCTTAACCTTCAAGACGACGCTAAAGTAAGTGCTGTTAAAGGCCTAGCTGGTGCAATGAAAGGCGCAGCTGGTATTGTTTATGGTAAAGCGGCTGTAGCTGGTGTTGATACTGCACAGGATGATGCTGTTTCTTCTGCTGATGGCACGACAGTTGAAATTGCATACGGTTACCCTAAAGCGACTTCTGCTGGTATTGGTCAAGCTGTAGATGGTCTTGATACTGATTGGGTTAATAATCCAAATGCAGGTGGTACTAACACTTGGGGTTATAAAGATTTCGATTGTTACGTAGTTTATACCCAAGCAACTGGTGTATCTAATCCTGCATCTGTAACTATATCTGGCGCTGCTGCTAACTGTGATTTCAATACTGATAACTAATCACTAATTAGTATGTGATGTGTAAGGCCAGATTTATTCTGGCCTTTTGAATTTTTATAGCTGATGTTGCTTATTTGTTGGGCAGTATTATGATGCTTTATGTTTTATCTTCTTATGTGGTGAAAGCTAAATGAAAAAGCAAAATGGTTTTACGCTAATTGAATTGGTCGTTGTAATTGTTATTTTAGGTATTTTAGCTGTTACCGCAGCACCAAAATTCCTAAACTTACAAGATGATGCCAAAGTAAGTGCAGTTAAAGGTCTTGCGGGAGCAATGAAAGGGGCTGCAGGCATTGTTTATGGTAAGGCTGCTGTTTCTGGTGTTGAAACATCTCCAGATGAAGTGGAAGTATCAGCAGCTGACGGTACTTCTGTGATGACTAAATTTGGTTACCCTACAGTTGCTGGTATTGCAGATGCGGTTGATGGTTTAGATACTGATTGGGTTTTAGTCGCTTCAGCTGCAAATTCAGTTTCTTACGGATACAAAGATTTCGGTTGTGTTGCTAAGTACACTCAAGCGAGAGCTTTAGATAAGCCGGCTACTGTAAAAGTTGAAAATACAGCTATAGTTCCTGCAAATAAAGTTGCGAATTGTGAGTTTAATACAGACGCTGAATAATTGATGACGATCTAAAAAAACAGTTCCTAGAAACGAGTACCTAATTATTGGTCCCTAGTTTCTAGGAAATGCAAAAGAATAGACGTAACTCGTCTCTCGGCCGCTACGCTACCAGTTTCTCGAAAAAGCAAAAGCGCGGATCGAGCAACGAGAAACGAAGTGCCCGAGCTACGAAACTCGAAAAAAGTATCCAAAACTCGAATCCGCTTTTCGGCTCTCGAGCGAAGCGTCCTTGTACCCCGTCCCCTTCTCTAGGGACTAGGAACCAGTAAACTAGAAACCTAAAACAAAAACAGGTGCAGCAAATGCCTAAGCGTTATTCTTCACAACGTGGGTTTACGTTAGTTGAGCTCACCATCGTTATCGTTATATTGGGAATACTTTCCGTATTTGCCGCCAGTCGCTTTCAAGGCGCATCCTCTTTTTCTCCTTATGCCGCTCAAGCACAAGCGATTTCTGTTATTCGTCAAATCCAACTTGCGCGTATGCAGTCAAATACCGCAGATGGTGAAGAAAATCCACAGTACCAACTCTATGTATCTGATACGTGTCTAGGTTCTCCTGCAGCGTGCAGTGGTAATGAATCTCTGAGCAGTAAAGTGCAAATTGATGGGCAGGACTTAAAATTTACTATCACGCCTGAATCAGATCCTGATGGTATACAATTTGATCTGCTTGGGCGTCCTTTGCCATTGACTAGCACCGGAAGTTCCGACACTGGAACCTCATATCAAATAACCATTAAAGCCACAGGCAACGATGTTGAAAGCACGACAATCTGCATTAATTCGGAAGGCTATGTTTCTGGCGGAGACTGTAAATGAACAATAAAGGCATTAAACAAAACCGCCAAGCAGGCTTTACCTTAATTGAAAGTATCGTCGCCATGGTCGTGATGGGCATTGCGATGACGATTTTATTCTCAGTCTTTTTCCCGCGCGTAGAAGACTCAGGCCGTCCACAATATATCGTTCGTGCTTCTGCGTTAGGGCAGAGTGTGATGAATACTATTCTATCGCGCAGTTTTGATGAAGCTAGCGATCCTAGTGGCAGCATAATACGTTGTGATGATGGTGATAACCCGGATCTTAATGGCGATACTGCTCCAATATGTATTGGTGCTAAGGGACGTGACTCTGAAGATAGTGCTGCAGACTTTAATGATGTCGATGACTATATAGGTTGTTGGGAAACGGATAATAAGTGTACTGATTCAGAAATAGGATCTGAAAGTGCATACCTACTTTCCGATCTTATCCCTAATACTGACCAATATCCGCACTTTAAAGTCGTCGTTGATGTGATTGATGTTGCCAATAATGGTGCAGAGTCATTGACTAGTAGTGAATTACATACCATGAAAAAAGTCACATTGACGGTGTCGGCGCAAGGCTATGAAAGCATCCGATTAGTTGGTTACAAAGGGAACTACTAATAATGTTGCATTATAAAAAACAAACTGGCTTCACCTTGATTGAGCTCATTATCACTATTGTAGTGATTGGTATTATGGTGATGGGGATTGCTGGGTTTATTGAGCTTGGTACTAAAGGTTATGCCGATACGGTCGATCGCCAACAATTACAAAATCAAGCACGTTTTGTAGTCGAAAAACTCACTCGTGAAATTCGTCATGCGGTACCCAATAGCTTTTCTGTTTTTAATAATGGAACCGGTGAATGTTTGAGCTTTTACCCTATCGACTACTCAGGTGCCTATGTCATGTTGGAACAAGGTGAAGGCGTGAGTGACCGTTTTCGTTTTGTCATTGTAAATAGTATTAGTTCACCGGGTGCAAACAACCTAGAAAATAAAAAGATGGTAATAAACCCTGCCACTCCAGATGATCTTGATACGGCAAATAGTAATCAGAGTATTGTGCTTTCTGGGGTAGCAAAAGATGAAAGCAATGATTTTTACTCTATCGAGTTTGATGAAGAGTTTAATAGCGGTAATGTCGTTCCTTCTCCAGCCAGCCGTTTGTATATCTACAGTCATCAAGTGACTTATTGCCAGCAAGGGACACAATTAACGCGTCAAATTGATACTCAAGCTCCAATTCAAGTGGGTGAAGATGTAGAACTGGCTGATTTTGCCGATGGTACTGCTGATGGTGAAGATGCTTTATCTCGTAGTGCTTTGATTCACCTGCGCTTATTGTTCTTGCGTGGTGATGAGAGAAGTAACTACGAAAACGATGTTCAAGTATTGAATGTGCCATAGGTGGATAGCAAATGAATAATATGAAAAATGCACCTTCATCATTAAAGCATCAATCAGGCAGCGTTTTGATTGTGGTGATTTTTGTTGTTGTGGTGATGGGCCTGCTGGCTGCCACAATGGCACGTTTAGAATGGTCAAACCAAGATACCCAAAGCCGTGAAATTATGGGTAACCGAGCTTGGTTTATGGCGCACTCCGTCAATGAATGGGCATTAACCCAATTATTCCCTTTAGGTGAAACTGGTGAAGATGTCGGTGTATTACAAGGCCGTTGCAGTTCTATTTCTTTCCCAGAATCTAATGGATTTTTTACTGATACCGAATATCAAAACTGTGAAATAAAATCAGTAGAGTGCACTCCACAGGTACTCAATATTGCTGGTGGTGAAGATGAACCAACAAGTTATGGCTTTTTTAAAGTGGCCACAAAGGCAAGTTGTAGTGACGCTCAAGGTTTATTTAACGTCGAGCGTTCTCAAGAGGTAGTGGTCAAAGCACTCAAGTAATACCCCTTATTGAAATTTATAGAACTAGCTTGTTTAAAATCGGCGTACCCTCTTACTCTGAACAAACAAGCTAGATAACCCTTTTTGTATGTTGTAAAAGCGGGAATACCAAATGAACCCTTTCATTCTTAGCGCGATCACGATGAAAAATCTCGTGCTTAAAAAGTTGAGTGGTGGTGTGAAAAACTCACCAATAATATTGTTTTCTCTCGGAGTAAGTTTGTTGACACAAAATGCTTGGGCAGACAATGAGCAGTATGAACAATACTTCCCTCAAGCTTTACAATCATGGAAAGGGGCAAACAGCCATGTATCTTTTGAAAACTCTATGCAAGTGCAAGGGTTTACTGATGATTATGTGGCGAATAACCAAGGTGTCTATAATGATGGCAGTGGTGATGTTCCCGTTATACTTTTAGGTTTTGATGAGGTTGGGAATGGATTTCAGACTGCACATGCTGCGAGCTGTGCTGATGGTTTCGGGTGCGCTGTTGATTCTGAATATGTCGCCCCGAGATCAACATTAGATGCTATTGAAGGTCGAAAGGCGCCAACACCAGAACCCGTATTACCTCCTGCAACATTGCCAAAGGCTACATTGTCTGTTGAAAATACTGATACACCATGTAGTGATGAATCTTTATGTCATACAGAAATCGTTGATGGAGTTGTAAACCTTTATATTGATGCTGATTTAGCGTCATTACATATAAGTGTTTATAGTGGAACATTGCCGATTAATATTATTCTGTCGGGTAATCGTTATATTGGTGATATTCATTTGGAAAGTAATGAGACTGCAACACTAGTATTCAGCGATGATATGATTTTAACCACTGATACTATGGTTTGGGGGAATGGTGCGGTCGTTTCTTCTGGTTACAATGTACTGGTAAAAGTGATTAATGAGTTTTCTGCAATAGCCACTCCACGTTTAACAACTACTCATCCTATTTTCTATTATGCTCCAACAGGAACCATTTCTATCAGCGCAACTAGTGGCGGCGATTACTATGGTTGTTTATTGGCAGATACCATTCAATTAAACAATAAACTAACGATTAATGGTGCTGTAACTGCTCGCGTATTTGATGATTCAACAGGTTCAACAATTACAGGCAATGGCGCATGTGTAGCATCTATTCCAGATCCTGACCCAGAACCAGAACCACTTGATATGTGTACTTTATTTCCGAGTGCGGTTCAAAGTAATGACTTAGATTCTGATGGAAATGCTATTGGTAAAATCACTCTTACCAATGGTGATAAGGGAAATGCAAACCGTTTATATCTTACGAATAAAAGTACAGTTTTATTTGGCTCAAAAGATATCGACTTTGATGACCCTGACCACCCCAATGGTTGTGTGTACGGTAACAATGGTTCATTTGATGGCCAACCAGTAGAAGACTGTACCATCATTGAAAACCAAGGAAGTGCATTCCCAGATGGTATTCCTGAGTTTGATGCATTTGAAGCGACAGGAGACTCTGTTAAATGGGAGAAAGGTAGTGATGAGTTGTACCTTGAACCTGGTCACTATAGTAGTTTAACTATTTCTGGTAATAACGATGGTGAAACCAAAGGTGTTACTTTAAATGAAGGGGAGTACTGGATTGGTCAGATCAAGTTTGAAAGTGGTTCCAACCATTTCTTAAGAGTGAATGGTCGTGTTGTCTTGCATTATAACAAGATGGGAGCAACGGCAGACGGGGTATATGTAAATGCTAACCCCAATCGTAGAGATATGGTTTCTGAAACACCGGATAAGCTCGATCTTGAGACTTATTCACCAGAAAACTTAATTCTTATCGGGCATGGCAGTGAAGCTAGTTTTGATGATAACCAGCCATATATGTTTTTTAATGCTCACTGGTATATTTCACCTGAATCAAAAACAGGGTTTAAAATCTATGATGATAATAATCCGGTTCAGATAGTAGGTTCTATTTCTGCGGCAAATATCGAAATTAGTGACTCATCAGAAGATAACTATATTTATGCTAAAGGGGCTCTAGAGTGTGAAGTTGACCCTGTCACCACCCAAAATATTGCCATTGATATTGATAAAAATGTTGCCTTAACTTGTCAGACACCTGTCGCAACCATCACAGTGACAGATCAAGATGGCAATCCGCAGCAAGGTAATGTGAACGTCTCCATCTCTCCAGATTCAGGCGTCACACTTGGAAAACCAGATCCAGATGCGGGCAACGGAACCTTTAATGAATCTGATGGTACTTACACTACCAATGAGCAAGGTATATTAGAAATACCGTTGGAAGGGGACTCTGCAACGTTCACTACTTATACCGTTACGGCGTCTTTAGTGGACTCAGATGTAGATTCAGTCTCGGATACGGTCGAATATGTTCCCTTTGCTTTGAGTGCTGATGAGCAACATGTCATTGCGAATAAACCACAATCTGTCGATGTTAAAGTATTGACCTGTGATAGTGGTGAAGAAGTGGCGGTTAATTACTCAGGTACACCAACCATAAGTCATGAGCTAAATGAGCCTGCTGATGGTGTTGGTAAATTAACATTTGAACCAGATTTTAAAGCGGATGATAAAGGTGAAGTATCAACGGATCTGACCTTTACTGATTCAGGAAAAGTTACGGTTACTATGACCGATGACAACTTTAAATGTACCGAAGAGCAAGAAGATTGTCCTATAGACGGAAAGGCTGAACTGAAAGGCTCATTCACTGTTTATTCACGTCCATGGACATTTGCAATTTGTGATGCTGAAGGTTCCGCTATGGATGGCAATATTGATAGTTCCGGAAGTTTAGGCTTTAAAGCAGCAGGCGAAGAGTTTGATTTACATGTTCTTCCACTGCGCTGGGTTTCTGGGGAGACAGATCCTGTTGCTGGTGCCGAAAATATTGATGTAACCGAATTATGTGATAAACCGATTACACAAAACTATTTGTCATCAGACTCGCTAGATTCGACTATTCAATTAAGCTATGAGCTTGCACAACCTAGCCCAGATATTGGCCATGAAGGCTCATTGTCCGGAACTCAGTCTTTAGCGAATACTGATAGCAGTGGTTCTGGAGAAAGTGGTTATTATGATTTTTCTCAACTTGCTTGGTCGGAAGTTGGTGTATTAAAAGTAAGCATAGATGCCGAAGATAATTATTACGAAATGAATATCAACCAAGGTTATCGTAATATCGGGCGCTTTTATCCAGATCACTTATCTATTATTGATAACCAATGGATGTATCAGTCCGGTTTAGATTCATTTGCTTATATGAATCAACCAATTCATATGGACTATACGGTTGAAGCACAAAATACATCAGGAGGAGCAACTGAAAACTATGGTGACTTTGCTGATGATCTACAAGCAAAACTGAAATTAGTTGGAACGGATACTGATAATAATACAGACTTGGTTAACCGTTTTACTGCCGATGAAAAGCAAGACTGGGATGGTGCGGATTATTTTTATAGCACAGATAGCTTTGTTTTCTATAAACAGCAAACCGCTGATGATGCTTATACTACTGAGCCTGATGGTCCATATAGTGGTGACAACTCTGATTGGGGGATAAAGGTTACCGATGCAACCACTGATAATGTCGACTTTTATGCTTTCAATAATGACGATGAGCTAAATAAAGAAGAAAACGATAACTCATTCAGTTCTTTTTCTGGCCAGCCGAACTTCCGCTACGGACGCATGATATTAGATAGTGTGAGTAGTCCAATTGGTGGCCCAGTTTCAATTCCATTACGTGCTGAATATTGGAGTGGTAATGGCTTTAACGTTAATACAGAGGACAGTGGTAGCCAATTTGAAGCCAGTGTTTATTGTGCTATAGACGAGGAAACCACAGCTGCCAATGATAGTGATTATCTCACCGATACTAAGGGAGATAAGCTAGATAAGGTTGATGAAGGGAAGTCATCAGTGGTTAGAGCTGGTCAAGAAAGTGCCAAACGAGAAACTGTGCGTATTTTCATGCGCCAAGGTAATCAAGCTTCAGGAGAGTTTAATAATCCTCAACCTGAAACGACGTGTAATTGGCACAATGATATTTCAATGGGGCAACCTTGGATGCAATACAACTGGCGCAACAAAGGTGATGAAGACCCATCAACCGTGGTTAACTTTGGTTCATACCGTGGTAATGATCGGATCATCTTCCGTGGTGAAGAGCAGTTAACCGAAAACTAAAGCCTCGCTATCGGCAGCTCGCCTTATGAAAACGAAAGCCCTGATAATTGAAAAGTTATCAGGGCTTTTTTTGTCTGATAGATGTGAAGTAAGTGATGAGAATATGTAAGATAAAGTGGTATTATTAATAGGGTTTTTAATATTTTCCCAAGCGCCAAAAATTATGGTGATGGTTTGTGGGAGGTACTAGGTAGGAATGGATGCGTTATTTAACTAAATTAGTATTGATGGTTTTGCTGCTGTTGCCTGTTTCTGTGTGGGCGGCAGAGTGTTCCGTTAAAGGAAATGAGAATTTTGATATCACCATTAAAGTGCCTAATTATAATTCTGCTCAGACTTATACCGTTTATTATCAAAAACAAGGTAATAAAGATCCTGTTTTAATTTGGTCGAATAAGTCGACGGTAGATGGGGATTCACCTGTTATCTATGAATCTAGCTTTGTTGATGGGCTTAGTTATCAAATAAAGTTTTTTTATGATTCTTCTGCTAGCACCATAACTTATTATCATAAGCAGGAATCCGATGAGTATTGGAGTGAAGGGGAAACTCGCTCCGTAGTCCTTGATAATGGTCAATCTTTTTTTGTTGCGGATCACGCGAGTGAAGATGATTTAAATTGTGATAGTGGTGAGGTGACACCACCAGAGCCTAAGCCTGATGTTGATATTTGTACTTATTTTAATGAACCTGCACAAAGTTGGAAAAGTGGTAGTGGAGCTTTCTTCGGCTCTAATCAAAACAATGCAGAGACAAATTATCATTTAGGTGGTTGGACGAGAGCTTATACGAGCCAGTATGAAAGTAGTTTTATTTTTGGTGGAAGTGGCGAACAAAAATTACTTTCCATACCATTTGATCAATTAACGGCATCTAGGGCTAATGTTTCTTATCAAGCAAGTGGTAGTGAAGCTAGTGGCAGGTTAGATGTAACGTATGAAGATGCGAAGACTTTCTACCTAACAGATCAATTTGATTCTGGATATGATGAATGGAATTATTATGGCAGTTGTAATGGTCGAGAGTGCCGCATAGCATCTGGAGAACAACCTGTACCACCCAAAGTGGAGACCCCAGATCCTATTTCTCCTCAGTTTACATCAACAAAATCGTTAATTATCGGTCCGTGGAACTTTGATAGTGAATGTCCAGTAGATGGCTCAAGCCCATACTGTAAAAGTACGATTAATGGTGATGTTCGAACGATTGAAATACTTTCGGATATTAATAACTTACAAATAAATGGAGCGTCAGGTAACTCAAGAGTTGAGCTGAAATTTAACCCAACTACCCCAGATAGTGAATACGGGATTAAAATTAAAGAGTTCAATGTTACTACCGGTAATGTGGATGTGGTATTTGACGAAGATGGCACATATACCTTCGATATATTCCATTTATCTGTCTCGACAGCTTCAATTACTATTGATGCTAAAATTTTATTTAAAATTAAGACATTGTTCCAATTGAGTAATAGTGTTCCGTTAACTCAATTAGCTTTACCTGAAAACTTCGTGATCTATGGGCCTGATGCTATTGTTGATTTTGCAGGAGGCAATAAATTTTATTATGGGATGTTTTTAGCGGAGAACATTCAATTCAATAACCCTATTACCTTTTATGGTTCTGTCACAACAAATAATCTTATTTTACCGAATGACAATACAATTGTAGGGCTTGGGGCTTGTATTGATCCCCAACCATCCACCTCTTACACCCTAGACGTCACCCCAGATAATCAATTCGCTTTACTATGCGAAGCGCCAGAGATTACCTTCACAGTACTCAACGACGATGACAGCATAGCTACCGATTACGACGGCACCATTACCGCTAACTATCCAACAGGCTTAACGCCATTAGCCCCGACTACTGGAACGCAAAACAGTGAATATGTTTATACGCCCAATCAAGGCAAGGTAGTGGTTCCTGTAGAAGCAACCTCATTACAAAAATACACTGTCAATGCAGAGTTGACGGATGATTCCGATGCGAGTGATTCGGGCAATGTCCTCTTTGGACCATATAAATTCTCCGCTGAACCGGTAAAAGCGGTGGCTGGTCATCCCACTCAGTTTGATGTGCAAGTACTGGCTTGTAAAGATGATGAAGCCACTGTAGTAGAAGGTTATAACGGTGATAAAGATTTAACGGTTAGCGAAATTAATTTAACCAAACCAACAGCTAGTGATGGCGCGGTTGATGGTGGTTTAGAAGTGAGTGCGACGCAAAGTGGCGGCTATAGTAGCAGCGATGTCACGCTTAACTTTAGTGATGATGCCAAATCGCAAGCCTACCTAAGATATAACGAGTCAGGCTCACTGAACTTTACTTTGACTGACCCTGAGTTCGTTTGTCCGCCAGAGTATGATGGTTGTGAAGTGACCAACGATGACGGCACACCTGAAAGTATCACTAGCTTGCAAGGTATCGTCAATGTTGATGTTCGCCCTTGGACATTTGCGATTTGTGATGAGAACGGTGGAAGTGATTTACCTAACGGCAACTCTGATGGTGGTGATAAGTTTATCGCTGCTGGAGATAAGTTTTCTCTGCAAGTGAAACCTATCGTTTGGCAAGATGGCGGCTCACTAACCGGTGATATTGATGTAAGCGGTTACTGTAACGCTACTGTGACGCAAAACTTTTTGTTATCAAATGCTCAACCAGCCACTGTGTTAATGGCTAGTACCTTGGCAACACCAACACAAGGTCGTTTAGGTTCAGGAATTCAAGCGGATGAGGGTGGTAGTTTAGAGCGTGCGCATGATGCAGTATCGAACTCAGGAGATGATCATTACACTTATACCGATTTAACTTGGCAAGAAGTGGGTAGCTTAAATATTACAGCTGATATTAACAGCGATGATTACTTAGGCATGAACATCAATCTAGGTTACCGTGAAATTGGTCGTTTCTACCCACATCATTTTAGATTGGAAAATGACAATGTTTGGGATTATGCCGATGGCCATCATGATTTTGCTTATATGAATCAGCCCATTCCGATGGATTATCGAGTCAAAGCGAAAAGTGCAACGGATAGTGATACTGAAAACTATGGCTATTTTGATGAAACTCTACAAGCGGCTTTTGCTGTAGAAGCGATAGAAAAAGAAGTGGTTTTTGGCAATGAAATCGACGGTGATTCTTTAAATAACCGAATCTCTCAAGGGCCGAACCAAGCGGATAATACTTGGGATAAGGCGACTTATGAGTTTGATAGTAATGACTTTATGTTTTTAAAAATATTACTGAATAGCTCGCCATATTTAAGTGTACCGGACGGGCCATATAATAACGCCAACAGTGCCTTTGGTGTGGCGGTAGATACATCAAATAGTGTCTATACCAATGATGACCAAGTTAATTTCAATGAAGATTTTGTATCTACAGATACTTTCACTGCGCCATCTGGGTTAGATAACCTAGGGGTAACCTTTATGCATCAACCAAACTTCCGCTATGGTCGAATGGTCCTCGATGCGGTGAGTGGCCCGATTAGTGGCCCAATATCGGTTCCGCTACGAGTAGAATATTGGAATGAATCAAGCTTTGTGGTCAATACCGATGATAACGGCAGCCAGTTTAAAACTGATGTTTATTACGTGATGAGTAATGTTGAGAACAGTGGTGCAAAATTGACAAGCACAGCATCGTCTTCATTTATTACTGTTGAAAATGGTAAATCCAGCCGAGTTCAAGCTACGCAACGTCCTGCACAAAGAGAACAAGTACGATTATTTTTAAGACAAGGTAATGACTCTGGTGGCTACGGCAACAACTCTGAACCAGAGGACGATGATTCTTTGAATGCTACTAATGATGGCTGGAAGAACCCAGAAGATATCGATCAACCTTGGCTACAATTTAACTGGCGTGATAAAGGCGATGAAGATCCTTCAACGGTCGTTAACTTTGGCGCTTACCGAGGGAATGATCGAATTATCTTCCGTGGAGAGTCGAATTTGACGGGGAAGTGAGAGGGGGGCGGGTTTCTAGAAGATCGTCTCTCGAGCACTTCGTTTCTCGTAGCTCGTTACGCGACCCACGCTTTTGATTTTTCGAATGACGAGCAGTGCTACGAGTAACGATATTCTTTTCCTCGAAACTAGGGACTAACAACTAGAAACCGCTCTTTGCTTTTGATCTTTTCCGAGCTACGAGCAGTGCAACGCCCGAGCACCGAGTAACGATCACCAATCTTCCTTTCCTAGAAACTAGGGACTCGTAACTAGAAACCGCTCTTTGCTTTTGATCTTTTCCGAGCTACGAGCAGTGCAACGCCCGAGCACCGAGTAACGATCACCAATCTTCCTTTCCTAGAAACTAGGGACTCGTAACTAGGAACCGCTCTTTGCTTTTGATCTTTTCCGAGCCACGAGCAGTGAAACGCCCGAGCATCGAGAACCGAATCCCATCTTTTTCCTGACCTTGAGTTAACTTTATGTAAGAATACCGCCTATTCTTACTCTGTGTACGGTTAATGCTTGCCGACAGTGCAAGGCATTGGTACATTTAGCACAATTTTATTTCCTTCTATCGCTCTTAGGATAACGAAGAATATGTTCAAGAAACTTCGTGGTATGTTTTCAAACGATCTTTCAATAGATCTAGGTACAGCCAACACCCTTATTTATGTTAAAGGTCAAGGCATTGTTCTTGATGAACCTTCAGTTGTTGCTATTCGTCAGGATCGTACTGGTTCTGCAAAAAGCGTCGCTGCCGTTGGTCATGAAGCTAAGCAAATGCTTGGTCGTACGCCGGGTAATATTTCGGCTATTCGTCCGATGAAAGACGGTGTGATTGCTGATTTCTATGTAACAGAAAAAATGCTGCAACACTTCATTAAGCAAGTGCATGATAATAGTGTTTTAAAACCAAGCCCACGTGTATTGGTATGTGTACCTTGTGGTTCTACTCAAGTTGAACGCCGTGCGATTCGTGAGTCAGCATTAGGTGCTGGTGCTCGTGAAGTGTACTTAATCGATGAACCAATGGCAGCCGCAATCGGTGCTGGCCTTCGCGTTTCTGAGCCGACCGGTTCTATGGTTGTTGATATCGGTGGTGGTACGACTGAAGTAGCCGTAATTTCTTTGAATGGTGTGGTTTACTCATCTTCTGTTCGTATCGGTGGTGACCGTTTTGATGAAGCGATCATTAACTATGTTCGTCGTAACTACGGCAGCTTAATCGGTGAATCGACGGCTGAGAAAATCAAGCACGAAATCGGTTCTGCTTACCCTGGCGATGAAGTGATGGAAATGGAAGTTCGTGGTCGTAACCTTGCTGAAGGTGTGCCGCGTAGCTTTACATTGAACTCAAATGAAATTCTAGAAGCATTACAAGAGCCTTTATCTGGCATCGTATCAGCGGTAATGGTTGCACTCGAACAGTGTCCACCAGAGCTTGCTTCAGATATCTCTGAAAATGGTATGGTTCTAACGGGCGGTGGTGCACTACTGAAAGATCTTGATCGTCTACTAACCGAAGAAACGGGTATTCCAGTTGTGGTTGCAGATGAGCCATTAACTTGTGTCGCTCTTGGTGGCGGTAAAGCGCTTGAGATGATCGATATGCATGGTGGTGATCTATTCAGTGAAGAATAATTCCTTTGGGAGTTATTTATAAGAATAGATATGACAATTTAACTGCATGAAATTGATATTTGGCCGCGGCCCTTCTTTACAACTGCGTTTATTTTTCGCACTGATCTTATCAGCCGGCTTAATGCTGGCTGATAGTCGTTTAGATACTTTTTCAAATGTTCGATATCTACTCAATAGTTCGGTAGCGCCAATTCAATATGCGGCGAATTTACCAAGAAGCATGTTTGATGGAATGTACGAACGTTTAAATAGTATGAAAACCTTGGTGCAAACCAACAGTGCTTTAAAAAACGAAGTTCTTAGCTTGAGGAGTAACTTGTTGCTACTTGAGCAATACAAAGAAGAAAATGTTCGTCTGCGAGAACTACTCGGCTCTCCTTATGTAAGAGATGAGCGTAAAGTGGTGACAGAAGTGATGGCGGTTGATTCCTCACCTTATCGTCATCAAGTCGTGATAGATAAAGGTCGTACCGATGGTGTTTATGAAGGGCAACCTGTCATTAACGAAAAAGGTATTGTCGGCCAAGTGATCAATGTATCGGCTCATAACAGTCGCGTATTGTTATTAACCGATAGTAATAGCTCTATTCCGGTTCAAGTTCTACGTAATGACATTCGCGTGATTGCATCAGGCAGTGGCGATATCGACTCGATTCAATTAGAAAACGTGCCAACCAGTACTCATATTGAAACCGGTGATTTACTGGTGACTTCGGGCTTAGCGGGTCGTTACCCTGAAGGTTATCCGGTGGCTTATGTCACAAGCGTCAAAAATGATAACCACCTTCCTTTTGCTGAAATTGTCGCGAAACCTGTAGTGGAATTTGATCGTCTACGTTATTTATTGTTGGTGTGGCCCGATCAAGAGCGTCAAAAGCAAGCTCAAACCATCGAATTAACTGAAGACGAGGCGATTGGTAATGACTAATCACTTATTTAGAAGCAAGTTAATTATTTGGGTCTCCTTTTTTATTGCTCTTATTCTGCAAGCTGTACCTTGGCCTGGACCGCTCGAAATGATGCGTCCAAGCTGGCTTATTCTGGTTTCTAGCTACTGGATATTAGCTTTACCACATCGTGTGAATGTAGGAACCGCATTAATCTTAGGCTTACTTTGGGATTTGGTGATCGGTACCACGTTAGGTGTTCACGGTATCGTCATGTCGATTACTGCATACCTTGTTGCATTAAACTTCCAAGTATTACGTAACATGGCATTGTGGCAGCAAGGTGTGGTGATTGGTGGATTAACGGTATTGGCTGAGTTCATAGAGTTCTTCGGTGAATTTTTAATAAAAGATATTGATTTTAATCCTCACCTTCTATGGTCAGGTGTAGTGAACTGCATTTTATGGCCGTGGATGTTCTTACTTTTAAGAAGAGTGAGACGACACTGGCACATGCGCTAGGATATCATTGTGATTTGAAGCTGCAGTGCTATTAGTTGCACATCTATTCGCACTGCAACTTTGATACAAATAACTTTCACTGGCGAGGCCGCATGTCTAATTCTTCTGATTCACAGCATCTTAATTTTTACCTGGCTTCAGGCTCTCCGCGACGCAAAGAACTTCTCACTCAACTTGGTTACCAATTCAATATTGTGGTGCCTAATATTGAAGAACAAAAACAGCCTAGCGAATCTCCCGTCGATTATGTAAAACGCCTTTCTCGTGAAAAAGCCCAAGCGGGTGTTAAACTGATTTCATCAATGGCAGAAGCATCAGCACTTCCTGTTTTAGGGGCTGATACCATCGTGGTTGTCGATGATCACGTTCTCGAAAAACCAAACGATTATGCTGACTGTCTACGCATGTTGCAGGCGTTATCCAATCGACAACATCAAGTCATGACTTCTGTGACTGTCGCAACTTCTACTGATCATCACACTAAAGTTGTGATAACTGATGTATGGTTTAAGTCTTTAACTGAACAAGAAATTGAAACTTATTGGCAAACTGGCGAACCGTGCGATAAAGCAGGTGGCTATGGCATTCAAGGTATTGGTGGCCGTTTTGTTTCCCGCATTGATGGCAGTTTTCATGCTGTAATGGGGCTACCTTTATATGAGACCGATGAGTTATTGAAGCGATATCTTTAGAATTTATCTTAGCTAATTCATTTTTAGCGACCAAAAATTTATGAGGCACAATCATGAGTGCAGAATTACTGATCAACGTCACCCCTAGTGAAACCCGAGTCGCGATGATCGAAGGTGGACTATTGCAAGAAGTCCACATTGAACGCGAATCACGCCGCGGTATTGTCGGCAATATTTATAAAGGCAAAGTCAGTCGAGTATTGCCAGGTATGCAAGCGGCTTTCGTGGATATTGGTTTAGATAAAGCGGCCTTTTTACACGCCTCAGATATTGTTCCTCACACCGAATGTGTAGCAGAAAATGAAAAGAAGCAATTCCAAGTAAGAGATATTGCTGAATTGGTTCGTCAAGGCCAAGACTTGGTGGTGCAGGTGGTCAAAGACCCACTAGGTACCAAAGGCGCGCGTTTAACCACTGATATTACCTTACCTTCGCGTTACTTAGTCTTTATGCCAGGAGCCGCTCATGTTGGCGTATCACAACGTATTGATGACGAAGCAGAGCGTAACCGCCTAAAACAAACCGTATTGCCTTATTGTGATGAGAATGGTGGCTTTATTATCCGAACTGCTGCAGAAGGGGCAGATAGTGAAGAGTTAGCGCAAGATGCCGCTTTTCTAAAACGTTTGTGGAATAAGATCAACGAGCGTCGCAGTAAATATAAAACCAAATCGATGCTGTATGGTGAGATCGGTTTAGCGCAGCGTATTTTACGTGATTTTGTAGGCACAGAGATCAGCCGTATTCAGGTCGACTCACGTTTAGCCTATGATACGCTGTTGGAGTTTACCGCCGAGTTTGTGCCTAACTTAACCGACAAGCTAGAGCTGTATCATGGTGATAAACCGATTTTTGACATGTATGACACCGAGAATGAAGTCCAACGTTCATTAGATCGTAAAGTGGAATTGAAATCGGGTGGCTACTTGATTATCGATCAGACGGAAGCGATGACGACGGTGGATATTAATACCGGAGCCTTTGTCGGTCGACGCAACCTAGAAGAAACCATCTTCAATACCAACATTGAAGCGACTCAGGCGATTGCTCGTCAGCTTCGTCTACGTAACCTTGGCGGTATTATTATTATCGACTTTATCGATATGCTTGAAGATGAACATCGCCGTCGCGTCATTCAATCACTAGAACTGGCATTATCGAAAGACCGAGTGAAAACCAATATTAATGGCTTTACTCAGCTTGGTTTGGTTGAAATGACCCGCAAGCGTACCCGAGAAAGTATTGAACATGTTCTATGTTCTGGTTGTCCTACTTGTAAAGGTCGCGGTTCGGTGAAAACCGTTGAAACCGTCTGCTATGAAATTCTGCGAGAAGTGACTCGAGTTAACCGTGCTTATGATGCAGACAAATTTGTGGTGTATGCTGCGGTTGCGGTTGCGGAAGCCTTGCAAGGTGAAGAGTCACATGCACTCGGTGAGCTCGAAGTATTTATTGGAAAAGAAGTTAAAATTCATGCTGAGCCTTTGTATATTCAAGAGCAGTTTGACGTTGTAATGATGTAGCGGAGAAAAGAGTGACCTTGCCTAAGCGCCTGTGGCGGACTTTATTATGGACAATATTAACGATAGCGGTGGTATGGGCGGTTAGCGTTACTTTGCTGCGTCTGTTTCTTCCTAGTCTTGATCGCTATCGTGATGAGATTGAAGCTCAAGTATTGAAATCCACAGGTGTTGAGGTTCAATTTGAATCGATTCGCGGTTACTGGGGAAATATTACGCCAGCATTAGCACTGAAACATGTACAAGTCTTTTTGCCGGGTGAGCAAATCCCAATTGTCACCGTTGATCGCGCTAATGCCGAAATCGATTTGATCCAATCCTTAATTCATCTTCAACCTAAATTAGCGGATATCAAAATTGAAGGACTGCGTGCTGATCTTAGCCGTTGGCCTTTAATTCCTGAGAAAAATCAAAAACCAACCCCACAATCTGATGCTTCAGATAAATCTCTGAAAAACGTACAAAACTTATTCTTACGCCAACTCGGTGAATTTTCTTTAGTTGATTCTAGTATTCAGTACTTAGCGCTTAATGGTGAAATTCGTTTAGTCGATATCGAGCGTTTGCGCTGGGAAAATAACGAGAATCAACATCGAGCTGAAGGTGTGGTAAGTATTGCTGGTGCCAACCTAAACAAGGTTTCTGTGATCGCTAACTTTAGTGAGCAAGGGAACTTACGTTATCTCGATGGGCAATTTTTTGTCTCAGCCGAAAATATCCGTGTGACTCCATGGATGCCTCAGTATGTTAAAGAGTCGACCACCATCGATTCTGGTCGAGTCAGCTTAAATTCATGGTTAACCCTAAAACAAGGTGAACCAACCGATGCGTTAGTTGAGTTGAAGCCTTCTCATCTCATTTGGGGTAGTGAAGAGAATCAACATCAACTCGATATTGATCATGGTGTTGTGAATCTTAAACCGAGCGCTGACGGTTGGAAGATCTTAGGTTCTAACTTTTTAATTAAGACCAATGATGGCAAGTGGCCGCAATTTCAATTTGCCTTAGACTGGCAACCAGATCATCAAGCGCTGAATTTATCTCGTTTAGACATTGAAAACTTAACCCCTTTGCTGGGTGTGTTGAAAAGCCAAAATGGCTCAATGGAATGGCTGGATAAATTACAACCCGCCGGTTCGATTGAAGATATTCGCGTCAATATTCCTAAGCAAACAGACAAGCTGACCTATTCCGCTTCACTAAACAAAGTGGCGATGAAGCAGTGGGATCTACTACCAGGCATTAATAAACTTTCCGCGACCGTGACGGGCGATGCGAATAACGCTTCAATAAAGGCGACACTGCAAGATGATGTGGTGCCTTATGGCGATGTGTTCCAAGCACCTCTTAATATCGAGCAAAGTAAGATCAATCTGGTATGGCAAAAGTATCAAACTGGTTGGAAGCTTTGGGCTGATAAAATTGAAGTCTCGAATTCAGACTTATCGGCAATTGGTGAATTTGAATTAGATTTTCCTGATGATCAATCGCCATTTTTATCTTTGTATGTTGAAGCTGACGCTAAAAAAGCTGGCGAGACATGGCGCTATCTACCAACTTTAGCGCTGGGTCGTGATCTGACCGATTACCTTTCTACTGCGATTCAAGGCGGGACTGCAAAAACGGCTCAAATTCTTTGGTATGGCTCGCTAAACGATTTCCCTTATCTCAACCATAAAGGGATTTTCCAAGCGAAAGTACCGCTACAAAATGCACGTTTCAGCTTTGATACTGCATGGCCGGCAATTACTGACTTACAACTCGATTTGTTGTTTGAAAATGCCAGCATGTATTTAAGCTCTGATTCCGCGACATTGATGGATGTACACGCAAGCCATATTGATGGTGTTATTCCTAATTTAGCTCCAGATGGACATATTGAAATCAATGCTAAAGCACAAGCGGATGGCGAAGCGGTTCGAGACTATATGACCTCAACCCCGCTGGTGGATTCGGTTGGTGCAGCTCTAACGGCGGTGCAAGTTTCAGGGCCAGTCGATGCTGAGTTTAGTTTAAACATTCCATTTGATGGTAGTGACCCGGATGTCAGTGGTTTTGCGCAATTAAAAGAGAACCCGATTGCGGTACAAACTCCGTCGATTCAACTTGAAAAAGCAAACGGAAAAATTGAGTTTAAAAATGATGTTGTGACAGGCTCTGGCTTAAAAGCTAACTTGCTAAATCAACCTATTGCATTGGATTTTAATAGTCATACCCAAGGTCAGGGCTATGCGGTGAAAATTGATGTGATAGGTGACACCGATATTCCTGAGTTGAAAAAACAAGTGGATTCGACGTGGTTGAAGCCTTTAGCGGGGAATGCGCCGTGGAATTTAGGCGTTGATTTGCACTTAAATGATATTGGCTTTACTTATCAAGTTGATGGCAATGCAGATTTAGAGTTTTTAACCAGTCAATACCCAGCACCACTAGGTAAAGCTCTAGGCATTAAAGGCCAAGGCCGCCTGCAAGCTGCCGGTAACCAAGAAACAGTGAATGCGAGAATCACGCTCCCTAATGTGAAGTATCAGGCTGATATTGATATTCGCCCTAAAACGCCCGTGTTAAGTGCCACCAATATAATTGTCGGGCGCGGAGAGTTTAAGGTTAGTCCGATTGGCGGCCATTATTTGTCGATCAATACCAATAAATTTAATGCTGACGAATGGTTTGATTTTGCCATGGATAAAGACCATGCGTTAAATATTAAACCGGCCGATGCAGATCCACTTGTTACTAAGCATTCCGCTAAGAGTTCAGCTGCAAGCATTGATATGCCAGCGATACCTGTACCAGAAGTAATTAATATTAATACCAAAACTTTGGTGCTGGGCGATTTAGATTGGCATCAGGTGAAGCTAGATGCGATCCATAAGCCGCAAGATTGGCAGCTCAATTTATCGAGTAGTGAAATTGTCGGTAGTGGTCATTACCGCAATAAAAAGGATTTAAGCCTAGATCTAAAATCAGTGCATATTTTTGTTCCTGAATGGGATAACAAACAAGACACTCAAGATGCTCAACTGATTTCCGGTAAAGCCGAAGATGAACCTTTGATCAGCGAATTTGATCGTCAGTTCCATCAATATATGCCGAACCTATCACTGAAAATTGGCGACTTATGGCTGCAAGGTTATAAGGTTGGTACGGTTGATATGCAGTTGCAGCGTGATAAAGGTAAGCTAGTCTGGAAAAACTTGGACTTTAAAACCGGTTCAAACCACTTACAGGCAAAAGGCTGGTGGGAATTATCTGGTGAGAAGAGTCATTCTAATTTTGAGTTGAGCTTAACCGGTAAGAATAACTCTGAGGTGATGGCTCGCTTTGGGATTAACTCTGGCATTCAAAAAGCGTCCTTTGATCTTTCAATGGCTTCAAATTGGGATGGCGCGCCTTGGTCGATAAAAACCGATACATTAAATGGTCATTTAAAAACTGAGTTTAAAGATGGCGTGATCACCGATGTTAATGGTGCAGCTCGTTTATTAGGCCTGTTCAGCTTAGATTCAATCGTTCGTAAGATGCAGCTAGATTTTACTGGCGTGTTTGATGACGGTATGACGTTTGATTCCATCAAAGGTAGTGGTGATATTAAGCGCGGGATCTTTGTCACTAACGATCTTGAAATGGATGGTTCTGCTGGGGACTTAATGCTAAAAGGGCAAGCGGATCTGAATACTCGTTTAGTGGATGCGGAAGTAACCTTTATTCCAGACTTAACCTCGAGCGTACCTTTGGTGGCGGCTTTTGCGGTTGCGCCTCAAACGGCGGTGGCAATTTTTGCGATTACTAAAGTGCTGTCACCCGTTGTGGATGTATTTACTAAGGTTCAATACTCGGTGAAAGGTCCATTGGACGCACCGGAAGTAAAAGAAATTTCGCGTAGTCGTGGTGAGTACCAGTTGGATAAATCGTCTAAATAGTCTGGTAGAACTAGATTTCACAAGGAGTGTGAATATGTCTAAAGTCGCGCTAATTCAAATGACCTCGGGGCCAGATCCTCAAGATAATTTGGCGTTTGTTGAACAGCAGCTACAAGCGATGCAAGACCAAAAAGTAGATTGGGTCGTCTTGCCAGAAAATTCGATTATCTTTGGTCACCGAGAAGACTACCATCAACACGCAGAAATTTTAGCTACAGGGCCGTTACAATCGGCTCTAGCGAAATTGGCCAGTGATTATGGCGTTTGGCTGGTGGTCGGCTCTTTTCCTGTTCGGGTCGGTGATGATGTCAAAACCACTTGTCTGGTGTTTTCCTCTGAGGGCGAACTACAAGCGGATTACGATAAGCTACACATGTTTGATGTGGATGTCAGTGATGGTCATCAACGTTATCGTGAATCAGAAACCTTTCTGGCTGGTGAGCGCGTGGTTGTTACGCAAACTCCTTTTGCTAACATAGGCCTTTCCATTTGCTACGATCTGCGCTTTCCTGAATTATTTCAGCAACTAAGGAGAGACGGTGCCGATGTGATTGTCGTTCCTGCTGCCTTCACTTATGTCACCGGTAACGCTCATTGGGAGCCTTTATTACGAGCGCGCGCCATTGAAACCCAATGTTGGATTGTCGCCGTCGGGCAAACTGGCACTCATCCTTGTGGTCGCCAAACGTGGGGCCACTCGATGGTGATTAATCCGTGGGGGCAGATAGTTGAATGTTTACCCGAGACAGCAGGCTATATAACCGTTACCATTGATACCAAGATCAACCAAGACATTCGACAACGCATGCCCGTGATGCAACACGCTCGATTTGTCTGTCAATTAAAACCCAAACAATAGAGTACCTATGACACTTACTAAGGTAGAAAGCGAATTATTAGCGCCGTCGGGATTAACCGATAGCGATATTCAAAAAACATTAGCGAGCATTGCCACTCGCCATATTGATTATGCGGATATTTACTTTCAGTCTAGCTGGCATGAGTCATTAGTATTAGAAGACAGCATCATTAAAGATGGCTCGTTTAACATTGACCGTGGTGTCGGTATCCGAGCGATTGCCGGTGAGAAAACTGGCTTTGCTTATTCTGATCAAATTGATATTAATGGCTTACAACAAAGTGCGATTGCAGCGCGTGGTATTGCTCAACAAGGCCAAAATGCCCAAGTCAAAGCCTTTACTCGCAGCGTAACGCCACAAACCTATCAAGCGATTAATCCACTAGAAAGCCTAGATAAGCAGCAGAAAATTGAGCTGTTAAAACAAATTGATGCCTACATTCGTAGCAAAGAGCCGTTAATTCAAGAAGTGTCGGTGAGCATTAGTGGCGTGTATGAGCAAGTGTTGGTTGCAGCAACCGATGGCACTTATGCAGGTGATGTTCGTCCATTAGTTCGTTTATCTATTTCGGTATTAGCCCAACGTGGTGAACGTCGTGAACGTGGTAGTGCGGGCGGCGGTGGTCGTTATGGCTATCAAGCTTTCATGCAAACAATGGAAGATGGTAAAACTCAAGCGATTCACTTTGCCGATGAAGCAATTCGCCAAGCATTGGTTAACTTAGAAGCCGATGAAGCGCCAGCCGGTACTATGCCTGTGGTGTTAGGTTCAGGTTGGCCGGGCGTACTCCTACACGAAGCGGTAGGTCATGGTCTAGAAGGTGATTTTAACCGTAAAGAGTCATCAGTATTCTCAGGCAAGCTAGGTCAAAAAGTTACCTCAGACTTATGTACTATCGTCGATGATGGCACTTTAAAAGATCTACGTGGTTCATTGAATATCGATGATGAAGGTGTTGAAGGTCAATACAATACTCTGATTGAAAATGGCGTATTAAAAGGCTACATGCAAGATAAGCATAATGCAGGTTTAATGGGCGTCGCTCCAACTGGTAACGGACGTCGTGAATCTTATGCTCATTTACCTATGCCGCGTATGACTAATACCTACATGTTGCCAGGTGAGCATACTCCAGAAGAAATCATTTCAACGATCAAGAAAGGGCTTTATGCACCTAACTTTGGTGGTGGCCAAGTCGATATCACTTCTGGCAAGTTTGTCTTCTCCGCCTCAGAAGCTTACTTAATTGAAGATGGTAAAATTACCCGACCAGTTAAAGGTGCGACACTAGTTGGCTCAGGTATTGAAGCGATGCAGCAAGTTTCAATGGTAGGTAATGATCTGTCGATTGATAAAGGCGTGGGAGTGTGTGGTAAAGCCGGTCAAAGTGTGCCGGTAGGCGTTGGTCAGCCGAGCTTGAAGTTAGATTCGATTACGGTTGGTGGGACGCAATAGAAGAACGTGACTCGTGACTAGAGCGCTACGCTTCTCGTTGCTCGAACGGCGCTTTGGATTTATCGAGATACTAGGATACTGCGTTAGTTAAGGGGTGGTTGCGGGTGACGTGTTGCGAGTAGCGTGTAAAAGATCGCGCAGTCTCGGGCATACTGAAGCAAGATCAAAAAAAGCAGTCTGAGGTTTCAGTACTGCTTTTTGTCTTTTTCGAGTAACGAGAAGTGAAACGCCCGAGCAACGAGCACCGTTCTCTATAGTTCTTTTAACGCTTTCAAGATCTGAAAAATCTCTCTCGACGCTTTCGGTGGCTTATTGCCGCCTTTTTCTTTTTGCGCTTGGCGTGCTAGTTGACGTAAGCGTTGACGATCCGCTTCTGGGTGTTGGTCCATAACTTCTTCAATCGCAGGATCGATTTCAGTAATGATACGATCACGCATTTCTTCTAGCTTGTGCAGTTCAGCGGTGGCTTGCGAGTGCTTATTGCGTAGGCGATCGAGTTCCGCTTGAATCGGCTCTGGATCGATTTGGCGCATTAGCTTACCAATGTATTGCAGTTGACGGCGCTTGGCTTCGTTTTTAAAACGTTGCGCATTAGCGATCGCTTCGCGTAGGTCATCACCTAATGGAAATTTTTCTAAGGAAGACGGTTTCAAACCGACTAACTCTTCGCCCAATTTTTGTAGGGCTTCCATATCTTCTTTCATCTCGGTTTTACTTACCCAGATGATTTCCTCTTCTTCTTCCCAAGGTGCTTTTTGGTTTTTACGAGCCATAATCTCTACTTACTCTTAATATGAGAATCTTATTGGGCTATTTTAGCAAGAATTATGGGGAGAAAGCGAAATTCTTGTTATCCTAGAGGTAATAATAGTGAAATAAATTAGATAAGAGTGGATATGGACGCAAAACAGCAAATCGCACAGCAAAAAATTGAATTGGAAGCCGCCGTCGCAAAAGCGTTGGAGACTGCGAAAGTCAGCGCCGATGCGGTCGAAGTTGCGATCACAAAAACCACTGGTATTAGCGTCACGACTCACGCTTGTGAAGTTGAAAATGTTGAGTTTAATAGTGACGGTGCATTAGGCATTACCGTTTACCGTGGTCAGTGTAAAGGCAGCGCTTCAACCTCTGATTTGAGTGACCATGCGATTCAAAAAGCCGTAGCCGCTGCGTTAGATATTGCTAAGTTTACTTCTCCTGATCCTTACGCAGGACCAGCACCAAAAGAATTAATGGTTAAAGAGATCCCTGATTTGGATCTGTTCCACCCTGATGAACCAAACCCTGACTATGCCTCTGAAATGGCCATTCGCGCTGAGCAAGCCGCATTAGAATATAGCGATAAAATTAAGCAAAGTGATGGCGCGAGTTACGATAGCCATTACGGTATTAAAGTGTACGGCAACAGTCATGGCTTGCTAGTGAGCAATGCATCGAGCCGTCATAGCTTAAGCTGTAGCGTGATTGGTGCAGGTAAAACCGGTGAAATGGAGCGTGATTACAGCTATACCATTGCTCGTCATAAAGATGATCTATGGACGCCAGAAAGTGTAGGTTTGCAAGCTGCTAAGAAAACCATCGACCGATTAGATGCACGCCAAGTGAAAACAGGGCAGTTTCCTATTCTCTTCCAAGCTGATGTAGCAACCGGTTTACTCGGCCACCTAGTGATGGCGATCAGCGGTGGTAATCTTTACCGTAAATCCTCTTTCTTACTTGACCGTTTAGATACCCAAATTTTACCGAGTTGGTTTAATGTCGCTGAAAAACCACATGTACTTCGCGGTTTAGCATCGGGCGCATTTGATAGTGAAGGCGTCTACACCAAAGATGCACAAATCATTAGTGATGGTGTGTTATCTACCTACCTATTAACTAGCTATGCCGCACGTAAGATGGGTATGACTCCAACCGGCCATGCTGGCGGTATCCATAACTGGTTTGTTGAATCAACCGGACAAGACTTTGGTCAACTGGTCAAAGACATGGGCACTGGGCTTATCGTGACCGAATTAATGGGACAAGGCGTTAATATGGTCACCGGTGACTACTCACGTGGCGCCGCAGGTTTCTGGGTAGAAAATGGCGTAATCCAATATCCAGTTTCAGAAATCACCATTGCTGGTAACTTGAAAGATATGTTTAACAATATCTCAGCAGTCGGCACGGATGTAGAAACCCGTTCGCAAATTCAGACAGGGTCGATTTTGATTGATTCGATGAAGGTTGCGGGGGAATAGACAAGCGATTCTCGAGTGCTCGTTTCTCGTGGCTAGGAAAAGATGAAAGAGCGGTTCCTAGTTACGAGTTCCTCGTTGCTAGGGAAAAGCCGTCATCCTGAAAAGCGACGTAGGAGCGCAGTTCAGGATCTCCAACCATTATAGGAGATTCCAAACAGCTCACCCCTCACTTTTGGAATGACGATGCTAAATTGATTCTTTCGATAGACGAGTAGCGTAGCGTCCAAGCAACGAGATCCGAAACTGCTTTTTCGAGAAACTAGCAGCGAAGCGCCCGAGAAACGAGTCTCGTTTTAAATCATATTCATCTTAATCATCAAGGTCGCTAGACCTAAGAAAGCGGATAAACCCACCATATCGGTAACGGTGGTTAGCGCCATTCCCCCAGCGAGTGCTGGGTCGATGTTCATTTTCTTCAGTAAGATTGGAATACTTACCCCAGCAATACCGGCGGCCAGTAAGTTGGCGAGCATTGCAACGGCCATGATAATGCCAAGTACTAGGCTACCTTTCCAAAGCACCACGATACCACCAATAATGCAGGCCCATAACACACCATTGAGGAAGCCGATTGCTGCTTCTTTTAATAGTAATGAGCGTTGGTTGGTGTTACCGATATGACCTAATGCTAAGCCGCGAATAACTAGCGCCACGGTTTGGTTACCAGCAACCCCGCCCATTGAAGGTACGATGGTCATTAACACGGCAACCGAAGCCATTTGTGCCAAGGTGCCTTCAAACATGTTGGATACGGAAGCGGCAGCCAATGCTGCTAGTACATTAGCACCAAGCCAAATACTACGGCGACGTACCGATTTAACTACAGGGGCAAAGGTATCTTCGTCATCATCTAGACCCGCCATACTCATCATTGAGTGCTCGGCATCTTCACGGATAACATCGACCACGTCATCGATGGTGATACGACCGACTAATTGACCTTCTTCATTCACCACCGGAGCTGATACCCAATTACGACGTTCAAACAAGCTAGCCACATCAGTCGCACTGGTATAAACCGAAATAGCTTCATCGGCATCTTCCATCAATTCGGTGATTGGTGTATCGATTTGCGATGTAATGAGTGAGGTCAGAGGTAAATGCCCAATTAACTTACTTTCACTATCAATCACATATAAAGCATCGGTAGCTTCTGGTAGTTCGCCTTTCATACGTAAATAACGCAAGACAACGTCAACATCGACATCACTACGAATGGTAATAACGTCGGTGTTCATTAACGCACCGGCACTATCCTCGGAGTAGGATAAGGCGGTTTCGACGCGTTCACGATCCTCGGAGTCCATTTGGTCAAGGACTTCACGTGATACATCATCTGGCAAGCTACGTAAGACATAGGCGACATCATCGGTGTCCATGCCTTCGGTGGCTTCGGCTAGTTTCTCTGGGGCCATTTTCGAGACGATGCTGTCTTTGATGTCTTCAGAAAGCTCATCAAGGATCTCACCGTAATCTTCAGGATCGGTCAGTTGCCAGAGTACGTCACGGCTTTTGTGCGGAGAGGCTTCTAAAAGGTGTGCAATATCCTCAGGTTCCATGTCTTGCAATTGGCGACGAACATGGACAAAGCGACCATCATCAATGGCTTCGCTTACTTCTTGGAGGGTTTGATGGGTGAGTTCAAACTCTAGTTGTTCAGCCATGACTCGCCTCCTAAATACACCTGAATGACATCTATAATATTTGAGGTGTGAATATTAGCCTAATTTTATGGTAAATGTCATAGCTTATAGTGCTTTGAGAGCGGTATTTTTGCTTTGAATGGAAGACTAGGAGGGTAGGTTAAAATTTGATGAATGGTGATTTATTCTTCTTCATCAAATTTTTGTTCAATTAATGCGCAAATCGCGCTGAGTGCTTGTTCGGCTTGGCTGCCTTCTGCGGTGATATCAATATACTGACCTTGCGCCGAATCAAGCAATAATAGCCCCATGACACTATCGGCAGTGACTTCACGATCATCAGCGCTGATGGTGATGACCGCATCAAAACTTTGCGCCAATTCAACCAATTTAATTGCCGCTCGAGCGTGTAGACCCAAGCGGTTTTGAATTAATACGGTTTGCTGGCACTTAGTCTGTTGTTGGCTCATGAGTGATGCTTCTCTAGGCTAGTATGACGAACTTGTACTTGATGACCTAGCGCTTTGAAATGCTCGCCAAGTTGTTGAGTGATATAGACAGAGCGGTGTTTGCCGCCAGTACAACCAATCGCCACAGTGAGGTAGCTGCGGTTATTTTTTTCTAATAGCGGTAGCCATTGTTTGATGAAGCCTTCAATGCTCGATTGCAATTCGAGAACATCCGACTCAGCACCAAGAAAGTCGATAATGGGCTGATCGAGTCCGGTTAGTGGTCTTAATTCTGGCACCCAGTGAGGGTTAGGTAAAAAGCGCACATCGAAGACGTAATCGGCGTCATTGGGTAAGCCATATTTAAAGCCAAATGACTCAAAGACCATGACTAATTCTTTAGAGTCTCGACCTTGCACGCGGATTCGTACCGTCTCACTTAATTCATGTAAAGACAGGTTACTGCTATCCAGCACTAAATCCGCTTCTTCTTTTAGATTAAGCAGCAGGTCTTTCTCTAATTGAATCGCTTGCTCAAGAGAGAGCTTTTCTTTATGCATTGAAAGCGGGTGCAGGCGACGAGTTTCGCTGTAACGCTTGAGCAAGGTTGATTGGTCGGCATCTAAAAATAGCACATTCACATCATACGATTGCTTAAGGTTTTGCAGTGTAGTCGACACCGCGGTTGGATCTTGCGGTAGGTTACGAATATCAATGCTTACTGCAACATTTTGCTTACTGGAGCGAACTGAGGCGACAAATTCATCCAGTAAGTTCACCGGAAGGTTATCAACGCAATAATAGCCAAGATCTTCTAATACGCGCAAAGCAACACTTTTACCTGCACCTGATTGGCCGCTGACTATGGTGATATGTAATGGTTTAGATTGGTCCGTATTCATTCAGTACCAACCATAATATTGTATAGATCTTGGTCGGTTTGAGCGTGGCGTAACTGCTTTAATGTGGCTTTGTCGTTGAGTTTTTCAGCCATCAATGACAAGGTTTTCAAATGAACTTTACATTGTTCATCTGGCACGAGTAGTGCAAAGAGAATATCGACAGGGCGGTTATCAATCGCATCAAAATCGACTGGTTGCTCGCACTGTAGTAAGACTGCAATGGCTTGTTCGCTATCTAGCATGCGGCCATGAGGAATAGCGATACCGTTACCGATACCTGTGGTTCCTACTTTTTCACGAGACAACATGCACTCAAATAAGCGATTTGAATCTAGGCCACTGTGTTGCGCTGCGATTTCACTAATGATTTCGAGTGCACGTTTTTTGCTAGTGCACTGAACTGCGGTTTTGGTGCAGTCCAGTGACAATACTTCATTTAATTGCATAGTTAATGACTACTTAGTTTCTCTTTGTGTTTATTGAGTTGTCGAGTGAGTTTATCGACTAAATCATCAATTGAGGTATACATGTTCTCACTTTGCGAGGAAGCATGAATTTCACCTTGATTGACGTGTAGTGTCGCCTCGGCGATCTGATCTAACTTTTCAACCTTTAATACAACGTGAGTGTTATTGATATGGTCAAAGAAGCGTTCTAGCTTTTGGAATTTAGTGTTCACATATTCGGTTAACGCATCGGTTAAGTCGACATGATGTCCGGTAATATTCATTTGCATAAACTTTCCTCTTTAGTTAGATACTCAAATCACTTGAGTATTGTCTATCCTAGGATCAACAATCCTAGAGTAGACGTTTCCGTTGACTAGAAGGTGCAATGCCGAGCGATTCGCGATATTTAGCGACCGTTCGTCTTGCTACTTGTATTCCTTGTTCAACTAAAAGGGCTGCAATTTTACTATCACTTAACGGCTTCTTGATGTCTTCGGCGGCGACGAGCTTTTTAATTAAAGCGCGAATCGCGGTTGATGAACATTCACCACCAGCTTCAGTGCTGACATGGCTTGAGAAGAAGTATTTAAGCTCAAAAATTCCTTTTGGTGTATGCATATATTTTTGGGTTGTGACACGAGAAATCGTTGATTCATGCATATCGACATCGAGTGCGATATCGTTGAGAACCATTGGTTTCATCGCTTCTTCACCATGTTCAAAGAAATCTTGTTGATGTTCAACTATACAACGAGCAACTTTGAGCAAGGTCTCGTTTCGACTCTCTAAACTTTTAATCAGCCATTTGGCTTCTTGAACATGGGTACGTATATATTGGCTATCGTTACTATTGCCTTTGCCTAAAGCGGCGTACTGCTGATTAACTTTCAAGCGTGGCACGCTGTCGGGGTTGATAGTAACCGTCCATTTACCTCGATCTTTAAACACTGATACATCGGGCACCACATATTCGATATCATCTCCGCCGACATGATTGCCCGGTCTCGGGTCGAGTTGCTGAATCAGGGTTAAAATTTGTTTTAGCTCATCTTCTTTCAGTTTAGCTTCTTTACAGATGAGTTTGTAATCTCGGTTACCTAGGTAATCAATATAATTGTGTAACACCATTTTAGCTTCATCGAGCCAAGGGGTGTCTTTCGGATAAATAGCCAGTTGCAGTAATAAGCATTCTTGAAGGTTACGTGAGGCGACGCCGAGTGGATCAAACTGCTGAATACGTTTAAGTACCGCTTCAATCTCATCGAGTTCAATTTCATCGTTACCAAGGCTTTGCTGAATATCGTCTAAGCTTTCGGTGACATAGCCGTATTCATCGAGACTATCGAGAATAGCCAAAGCTATGGTGCGGTCGGTATCGCTGAAAGGGGTGAGTTCTAATTGCCACTCTAGGTAGTCTTGCAGTGTTTGTGTGGTTTCACCTTGGTAGACAGGGAGCTCGTCGTCGCTATTTATTCCGGTACTGCCAGTGTTTGCGCTGTAAACATCTTCCCAACTCGCATCAATGCTAAGTTCATCGCTAATGGTGGATTGTTCAATATGCTCGGTGCTATCTGGTACTTCAAGTTCGTTTTCTTGTGCGCTAGTCGCATCTTGCTGAGTGTGTTCCGCTGAGTCGGTATTGTCGTTATTTTGATTGGCGTCGTCAGCTTGCTCTGCAAATTCATCATCGACTTCCAATAGTGGGTTGGAATCGAGCGCTTCTTGGATTTCTTGCTGTAAATCGAGTGTGGAGAGTTGCAACAAACGTATTGCTTGCTGTAACTGAGGGGTCATGGAAAGCTGTTGACCAAACTTAAGTTGTAATGATGACTTCATGCAATACTCAGTGCCTTTTGTTCTGGAATATCCCTATTCATGGTGTCTTGAATGATGCTTAGTATCTAAGTCGATAGATAGTAGCGATTCCTTCGCTCACATCATTCAAGTTGGCGCTAAAGAGCTTTTATAAGCGGAATTGTTCACCTAGGTATACTTTCTTCACTTGCTCGTTATTTAGTACTTCTTCTGGAGTACCGTTGGCGATCAAGTGGCCTTGGCTCACAATATAGGCGTGCTCACATACATCTAATGTTTCACGTACGTTGTGGTCGGTGATTAATACACCTAAACCACGGTCACGTAAGTGTTCAATGATTTTTTTGATATCAATAACTGAGATTGGATCGACCCCAGCAAAAGGTTCGTCCAATAAAATAAATTTCGGGTTTGCCGCTAATGCGCGAGCAATTTCAACACGGCGACGTTCACCACCGGAAAGTGCCATCCCCGCACTTTTACGAATATGTTGAATATGAAACTCATCGAGTAGTTCTTCTAAACGATCTTGTTTATCTGCTTTGGTTAGCTCATCACGGGTTTGTAGTACTGCCATGATGTTATCTTCGACAGACAATTTACGAAAGATCGAGGCTTCTTGAGGTAAGTAACCAATCCCCATACGAGAACGTTGATGCATCGGCAGAATACTGATGTCAGTTTCATCAATACTGATAGTACCTTCATCACGAGAGACTAGCCCTACAATCATATAGAAAGAGGTAGTTTTACCTGCACCGTTAGGCCCAAGTAAGCCGACAATTTGGCCAGATTTTACTTCTAAGCCTACATCACTGACGACTTTTCGGTTGCCATAGGTTTTAGCCAGTTTTTCTGCTTTAAGAGTCGCCATAATTATTTCTGTTCCAATTGCGCAGGTTGAATAACCGTTGATACTCGCTCGCCATCGCCACTACTTGCTTTTAAGTTTTGGCTGGAAATATGGTAAGTGATCACTTTACCTCTGATAACGCTATCGTCTTGGTGTAGTTCAGCATTGGTAGTCATCACAAGTTGGTCGCTGGCAACGGTATATACGAGAGTATTCGCCTGACCTTTTAACAATTTACCTTCATCGGTTTTTTGTGAAAAGTGAGAAGGTTTGCCATAGCCTTGTAATTCAGTCAGCTCGCCTGTTTTTGCATCACGGAAAGCGATCAGCTTATCGGCAGTCAGTACAATACTGCCTTGAGTCAGTTTTACATTACCAATAAACGTCACTTTGTTGGTCTTCATATCCAAATCTTGGCTATCAGAGCTGATATGGATCGGTTGTTCTTGATCGCTGGTCAGTGCCCATGATGAAGCTGAAGCGAGTAAGCAAAACAATACACTAAGGTATAAAGAGCTACGGTGTAATATTTTCATAGGTACCTTGAACTTGATTAAAAAGCGTCGCGAGGTTGGTATCAAAGTTACCTTTCATCGCGTTGCCAATATTTGTAAATTGTGGCCCAACCATTGTGACAGTGGTGTCGGTTGAAAAATCCTTGCTATTCAAATCAATGAGCATTTTTTCTGTGGTCATGCGATCAAAGCTTGCGCCTTCAATCACATTACGTGCCACCACATTATGTTGTAGGGTTAATATATGATCTTTCGATAATACTGCGCTATCTGAAGTGACAACCCATTCTTCTGTGCTGCCTTCGCGGTAAACCACTAACTTAGGTTTATAGAATACCGTGTGGCCATCTTGCGCAAAGTGCTCTAAAGAGTCCGAGTACATTTTATAGTTGCGCAGTCCATCAATATCATAAGTGGTGTTAGTGAGATTCTTACCGGTAAACAATGGCGCTTCTAAACTCGGTGCAATAAGTTGTACGTCATCTGCCGATTGCTCATAAAGATAATAAGCCGACCAAGATGCCACAAAAATTAGCAGTAAATAAATGAGTCTAGATAAGCTCATCATATACTGAGTCCTTGATACGCTTCGAGTTCATCTCTCGCCTGTAAAATTAAATCACACACTTCACGTACCGCTCCGTGACCGCCTTTAATATGGGTAACGTAATTGGCACGTTGTACTAGCAATGGGTGGCCATCAGCAACAGAGACTTGTAAGCCTACTTTTTCCATAACAGGCCAATCAATCAGGTCATCCCCAATATAACCAACTTGCTGTGGCGAAACCTTTAGCTTGCTCAAAATATCTTCATAGGCGATAAGTTTGTTATCTTGGCCTTGGTAGATAAGCGTGATGCCTAAAGCTTTCATACGGTTTTCAACGATTTGAGATTGTCGACCGGTAATAATGGCGATCTCAATCCCAGCTTGCATCAATGATTTAACGCCATAGCCATCGCGAGTGTGGAAGGTTTTGAGCTCTTCACCTTGATTTCCCATGTACACCAAGCCATCTGAGAATACGCCATCGACATCACAGATTAGTAATTTGATGTTTTTCGCTATATTCATTATAGCGGTTGGAGCTTGTCCGTATGGGGTAGGTGTCATTTGGCTCATTACATTACTCCAGCCTTTAATAAGTCATGCATATTCAGTGCACCGACTAATTTACCATCTTGGCATAGCATTAAGCCATTGATACTTTTTTCTTGCATGATATTTAACCCTTCCACCGCCAGTAGATTCGGCGTTGCAACGGTTGGGTTCTTGGTCATTACTTGGCTAATTGGCGTGGTGTGCACATCAATACGTTGATCGAGTAAGCGGCGTAAATCCCCATCGGTGAAAATGCCAAGCAGTGTCATATCTTTATCGACAACCGCTGTCATTCCGAGTCCTTTTTGTGACACTTCTAGTAAAGCATCACGAATTAAAGCATCTTGGCCGACCGTTGGTAGTGCGGCACCTGAATGCATAATATCAGACAGTTTAAGTAATAATTTACGGCCTAACGCACCACCTGGGTGCGATAGTGCAAAATCTTCAGCGGTGAAACCACGTGCTTTCATTAGTGCGACCGCAAAGGCATCGCCCATCACTAAGGTAGCAGTAGTACTTGAGGTCGGAGCAAGATCCAGTGGGCAAGCTTCTTCTGGTACTGTGATTTGTAGGTGTACATCAGCCAGTTTGGCCATGTTAGATTCTGGTTTTCCCGTCATGCCAATAATACGAATATGACGACGTTTCAGTACTGGGTAAAGCGCAAGAATTTCTGAAGACTCACCAGAGTTTGAAATCGCCAATACAATGTCATTAGAGCCAATCATACCGAGATCGCCATGACTTGCTTCTCCTGGGTGAACGAAGAATGCTGGAGTACCTGTACTGGCTAAAGTGGCGGCAATTTTGTTACCAATATGACCCGATTTACCCATGCCCATGACCACAACTTTACCTTGGTTGTTTAAAACCATATCGCAAGCGTGTTGGAAGTCGTCATTAAAATACTGCGCTAGCTGTTGTAGGCCTCGCATTTCAATTGATAAAACATCTTGGGCAACAGAGCGGTAATCAAAAGAAGTCGACATCAATGTTATTCCTAGTCTGGGGAGATTGTTGCTTAACTGCACTCGTCAGTTAACGATCATTCAATAAAAAGGCGACTGTGTGGTCGCCTATTCGCAATTTCTTGTTTTAGGCACTGATATTGTAAAACAGATAGCCTTGATAAGCTAAAAAGCACAGTAATAATATCCCGCCTTCAGTGCGGTTGATACTACGAGACTTGCCTAGAGCCATTACAACAAGTAGTAATGATACGCCTAGCATGACCCAAAAGTCTCGGTTCATGGCGTATTCACTTAATACCGATGGGTTTAGGATCGCGGGGATGCCCATCACAGCTAAAATATTAAAGATATTCGAGCCGATAATGTTACCTACCGCCATGTCATCTTCGCCTTTTAGAACACCGGCAAGTGATGCGGCAAGCTCAGGCAAACTGGTACCAATGGCGATGATAGTCAAACCGATAACCAGATCGCTCATACCGAAGTATTTAGCGATGATCACCGCGTTATCGACTAATAAATCGGCAGCTATCGGCAATAGAATTAAACCGACGACTACCCAAAAAATCGCAATTTTATTATCAACACCCTCTGGGATTTCAGATTCTTGTTGTTCTAACAAGATATCTTTTGCGCCTTTTTCATTCTGGCTAATTTTAAGCATACCCAAAATAAAGGCGGCAAATAAAGCGATTAACACAAGACCTTCAGTAAAGCCTAGGTAGTCATCCCACATTAACGCACCCGCGACTAAGGTCACGATGATCATCAGTGGTAGCTCGCGGCGCAAAATGGTTGAGCTGATTGATAACGGCTTAATCATGGCGGTAATACCTAAGATCAATGCAATGTTGGCAATGTTTGAACCTAGTACGTTACCAATCGCGGTATCGGTTTTGCCTTCCAGCGCCGCCGTGGCAGATACCATCATTTCTGGTGCCGATGAGCCCATTGCCAGAATAGTCATACCAATGACTAATGGGGAAATGCCCATGTTCTTTGCAACGGCTGCTGAGCCATAAACCAGCTTATCAGCACTCCATACTAATAGTGCAAGGCCAACAACGAGTAATACAACAGCAAGTAACATGATGATTCCTGTTTACTAAAGTGAATTAAAAAGTGACGAAATATTGAGTAGATTAAGGGACAAGCTAGCTATCCTCAATATAAGGGGCGCAATTTTGACGTTTCAAGCAACAAAAAGAAAGTCTCTTGACATATTTATTAATGAATTGTCTCTATTTACATGAAAAGGCAGATAAACAATGCGGATTTTCAGCTTATTTGATGCATTGTTTTGAACTCAAGATGTAATGTGCTTATTATGCGATAATGTATTGCTTTTGTTAGTGATTATAAAGGGAAGTTATGACAGCGGAATTGGTATCGATAAAATCTCTGACGTTTCAGCGTAATCAAAGAGTGATTTTTGATGATGTGAATTTGTCGATCCCGAAAGGAAAGATCACCGCCATCATGGGGCCATCGGGGATTGGTAAAACGACATTGCTGCGTTTAATCGGTGGCCAAATTTCACCAGACCAAGGTGAGATATGGTTTGATGGTGACAATATTCCTGCTTTAAGCCGCCAGCGTTTGTATCAAGTTCGTAAGAAAATGAGCATGCTATTTCAATCTGGTGCCTTGTTTACTGATATGAATGTATTCGATAACGTCGCTTTTCCTTTGCGAGAACATACCGAACTGGATGAACCTTTAATTGCCACTCTAGTAAAACTCAAATTGGAAGCGGTTGGGTTACGAGGGGCGGCACAATTAATGCCAAGTGAACTTTCTGGCGGTATGGCTCGGCGAGCGGCGTTGGCGAGAGCGATTGCGCTGGATCCCGATTTAATTATGTATGATGAGCCGTTTGTTGGACAAGATCCTATCACCATGGGCGTGCTGGTGGAGCTAATCAAAAACTTAAACCATGCGCTTGGCGTGACTTCGATTGTTGTTTCCCATGATGTACCGGAAGTAATGAGTATTGCCGATTACGTGTATTTATTGTCTAACGGTAAGGTCATTGCTCAAGGCTCTCCTGATGAGCTTAATCAGAGTACCGATGAGCGTGTACAGCAGTTTTTAACTGGAAAAGAAGATGGCCCAGTTCCGTTCCATTTTCCTGCTTCGCCAATTGAAAAGGATATATTGGGTTGTGAATAAACCAGAGCAAAACCGTGATCCTATAAAAGACAGTCACCCTATAATCAATAAGGTCGCCCGAATTGGCGCTCGTACTATTGGCTTAGCTGAAGCTTGGGGAAGAGCTTCTTTGATGTTGTGGGGCGCACTTGTTGGTAAGCCTCAATTAAGCAAAAACTTCCCTTTATTTATCAAACAGCTCTACGCCGTGGGGGTGCAATCTCTGGCGATTATTATTGTGTCAGGCTTATTTATTGGCATGGTGTTGAGCTTACAAGGCTACATTATATTAGTGGACTACGGTGCAGAAGGCAGCTTAGGTCAAATGGTGGCACTGTCGCTATTGCGTGAGTTAGGCCCTGTGGTGACCGCATTATTGTTTGCTGGGCGAGCGGGTTCGGCGTTAACCGCTGAAATTGGTTTGATGAAAGCAACTGAGCAATTATCTAGTTTAGAAATGATGGCGATTGATCCACTGCGTCGAGTGGTTGCGCCACGTTTTTGGGCTGGTGTCGTCTCAATGCCGATACTGGCTATGATTTTTATGGCGGTTGGTATCTGGGGCGGGCAGATCGTTGGCGTAGAATGGAAAGGCATCGATGCGGGTAGTTACTGGTCGGCGATGCAATCTTCAGTCAGCCTTGGTTACGATATTGGTAACAGTGTTATTAAGAGTATGGTGTTTGCGATAACTATTATCTGGATTGCGTTATTTAATGGCTATGATTGTATTCCTACATCAGAGGGCATTAGCCGCGCCACTACTCGCACAGTTGTACATTCTTCATTAGCGGTATTAGGGCTAGATTTTATTCTGACTGCCTTGATGTTCGGACATTGATTTTGAATTTATATTGGAAGTAAATCATGCAAACAAATCGTCGTTTAGAATTTATGGTAGGCAGCTTTGTCTTATTGGGCGTTATTGCGATTTTAGTGATGATGTTTAAAGTGGCGAATGTCACCAGTATTGGCCCAAGTGACAGTTATACCTTGAAAGCGCGCTTTGATAATATTGGCAACCTAAAGGTTCGCTCTCCGGTAAAAGTGGGGGGTGTAGTCGTTGGGCAAGTCACTGACATCAGCTTAGATACTCAGAACTACATTCCAGTTGTTAGTATGTCGATTGGGCGAAAATTTGGCGAATATCCAGATACCTCAAGCGCGCAGATCTTAACTTCAGGTTTAATTGGCGAACAATATATTAGCCTAGTACCAGGCTTTGTGATGGAAGGAATGAGCAGTACCTTAGTGGATGGTGATTTTATTGAAGACACTAAGTCTGCGTTAGTGTTAGAAGATTTAATTGGCCAGTTTTTATATAGCAGCAAAGAGTCTGAGTAATACAAGGAGTTAGGTATGTCTTGGTTAAGAAAAACAGCATTACTGTTGGCGTTTATGGGGTTTGCTTTTGGTGTGAATGCCGCAACCGTTGATAGCAGCAATCCTTATAAAATGATGCATTCGGTTGCAGAGCAAACTTTTGATCGCCTTAAAGCCGAACAGCCGAAAGTACAAGCGGATCCGAACTACTTAAAAACCATCGTAGAACAAGAAATGATGCCGTACGTCAATTATCAATATACGGCACTGAAATTATTAGGTCCGAACTTGCGAGGGGCTGATAAGAAAGAAGTCGGCGAATTTATTCAAGAGTTTCGAGCTTATTTAATTACTTCTTATGCACAAGTCTTGACGCAATATACCGATCAAACCATTCAATTTGCACAAGAAAAAACGGTTAACGATGATGTTCGTATTCTCTCTATTCCAGTTGAAATCATTGATAACGGCCGCCCAAATATTAAACTTGAGTTTACCTTATTGAAAAATACCAAGACTGGTGAGTGGAAAGCTTACGATATGGTAGCAGAAGGGATCAGCCTACTTTCAAGCAAGCAATCGGAATGGAATACGAAAATTCGTCAAGATGGCATTCCAGCGGTGACCAAAGAGTTAACTCAATTGGCACAGAAAGACATTGTTTTTGAAGGTAAAAAATAGTGCAGAGTCGTCATTGGCGAGAGGAAAGTGAGCAGCGCGCCTCTATCATTGGTCAATTGACTCGTGATACTGTACCTGAGCTGTGGTCTCAGCTACAAGGTTGGCAGCCACAAATTACGCAATATGAAGTATGCTTAAAAGAGCTCGAAAGAGTGGATTCTGCAGGCATGGCAATGCTTATTCATTTATTACAGCATGCAAAAAATCAAAATTGTCATATAATGCTGACCTTTATGCCAAGTCAGCTATACACATTATTTAAACTTAGCAATATTGATGAACTATTTGCTGAGCATATTCAAGTTACCGACGGTTAAAAAATTAGAGGGTTACGTGGACATTATCCAAGTAAAACAAATATTAGATGACGCCTTGTCATTACAAGAAATTCACGTGAAAGGTGAAGGCAGCCACTACGAAGTCGTTGCGGTTGATTCATCTTTTGAAGGTATGAGCCGAGTTAAAAAACAACAATTAATTTACGCGCCTCTGATGGAATACATCCAAAGAAATGATATTCATGCCGTGTCAATTAAAGCGTATACACCCGAAGAGTGGGCGCGCGATAAAAAGCTGATGTCACTATAGATTCAACAGCCTCTATAGACTCAATCGCTTTTGCTTACTTTTTGTCTAAAGAAGTAAAGAATAAAAATAAAGAAGCAAGGTTCTTATACTAATGGAAAAATTTAGAGTACACGGCTCAGGCCCGCTACAAGGTGAAGTCACCATTTCTGGGGCTAAAAATGCAGCGTTACCAATTTTGTTCGCCGCTATTTTATCGGAAGGTCCGGTTGAAGTTGCGAACGTTCCTGCATTGCGTGATATCGATACTTCAATTGAATTACTTAAGCGCCTTGGTGCAGAAGTTGAGCGCAACGGTGAAGTGCTAACCGTTAACTCTGGCCCAATTCACGAATATTGTGCGCCGTATGATTTAGTAAAAACCATGCGTGCTTCCATTTGGGCTCTAGGTCCATTAGTGGCTCGTTTTGGTCATGGTCAAGTTTCTCTACCAGGCGGTTGTGCTATCGGTGCACGTCCGGTTGATTTACATATTCATGGTTTAGAGCAACTCGGTGCCACCATTACTCTTGAAGATGGTTACGTAAAAGCGGAAGTTGATGGTCGCTTGAAAGGCGCACATATCGTGATGGATAAAGTGTCAGTAGGCGCAACCATTACCGTTATGAGTGCAGCAACCTTAGCAGAAGGTACTACGGTATTAGAAAACGCCGCTCGAGAACCTGAAATTGAAGACACCGCGGCATTTTTAAATGCGATTGGTGCGAAAATTACGGGTGCAGGTACGGGGACTATTACCATTGAAGGCGTTGATCGTCTTGCTGGTGGTAAGCATTCAGTGGTTGCTGACCGTATTGAGACTGGTACATTCCTAGTTGCGGCTGCCGTTTCTGGCGGTAAAGTTGTGTGTCGTAATACTAAAGCCTCTTTACTTGAAGCGGTTTTGGCTAAGCTTGAAGAAGCGGGCGCGAAGGTAGAATCTGGTGAAGATTGGATTAGCCTAGATATGACTGGCCGTGAATTAAAAGCGGTAACGATTCGTACTGCTCCACACCCAGGTTTCCCAACGGATATGCAAGCGCAGTTTACTTTGCTGAACATGATGGCGAAAGGCGGCGGCGTGATCACAGAAACGATCTTTGAAAACCGCTTTATGCATGTACCAGAATTAATGCGTATGGGCGCTAAAGCTGAGATTGAAGGTAACACTGTTATTTGTGGTGATGCTGAAAGCTTAACTGGTGCTCAAGTGATGGCAACGGACCTTCGTGCTTCTGCGAGTCTTGTTATTGCCGGTTGTATTGCTAAAGGCGAGACTATTGTTGATCGTATTTATCATATCGACCGTGGCTATGACCGCATTGAAAATAAACTCAATGCGCTTGGTGCGAATATCGAGCGTTTTAAATAATAGCCAGAGAAAGTGAGCGTTTAACCCGCTTACTTTTTTGGCAATGGAAGCTGAAGTCCTAGCGATTTCGGCTTTTTTATTGTGTAGTGTATTAGGTACATTACGTGATTGGAGAAACTGAATGATTGCTTTACTACGCATTATTGCTGTCGCGATATTTGCTGTCTTCATGTTTATTTTTGGTTGTGGTTACTGTTTATTCAGCCCACGTAATCCTCGCCATGTGTTTACTTTTGGCCGTATGTTTGCCCGTATGGCGAAAGTGTTCGGCATCAAGCTTGAGCTGAGAATTCCAGACAATGCTTATGATCGTGGCCAACATATCTATTTAGGCAACCATCAAAATAACTGGGATTTATTTACCATTTCAGCTGCGGTGACGCCAAATGTAGTTACGGTCGGTAAGAAAAGCTTAGTTTGGCTACCTTTATTTGGTCAGCTTTATTGGCTGACGGGCAACATCTTGATTGACCGCGCTAATCGTAGCAAAGCGATGGATACTATTAGCCAAGTTGCCGATCAAATTAAGAAGAGCAAAGTCTCGGTGTGGATGTTCCCCGAAGGGACACGTTCTCGTGGTCGTGGTTTACTGCCGTTTAAAACCGGTGCTTTCCATGCGGCGATTGCTGCGCAGGTGCCAATTGTGCCAATCGTATGTAGCTCAACCGATAATCTTAAGTTGAACCGCTGGAATAACGGCCATGTGATTGTTGAGATGCTGCCACCGATCAGTGTTGAAGGTTACAATAAAGAAAATGTTCGAGAGATACTCAAACTATGCCGCAATCAAATGAAAGCTAAGTTAGAAGAACTTGATGCCGAAGTACTAGAGCGTAACGCTAAGTAAGCTTTTTTTTATTAAAATTAAACTTAGCTGCGTATAACTAGAATTCAGCTTAGTAGAAAAGCCAATGAATAATTTTGTTCATTGGCTTTTTTGCCATTCGGCTATTGGCTATTAGTGAATAGGTATTACAACCAACCTTTACGTTTAAAGTAAAAGTAAGGGGCAAAGCCTGAAGCCACCATTAACACTAAGGCGGCTGGGTAACCAAAGGTCCAATCTAGCTCAGGCATAACATGGAAGTTCATTCCATAAATACTGGCAATTAATGTTGGTGGTAAAAACACTACCGCGGCAATTGAGAAGGTTTTGATGATCTGGTTTTGCTCGATGTTGATGAAGCCTTGCGCAGAGTCCATTAAGAAGTTGATTTTCTCAAATAAGAAGGTGGTGTGAGACATCAAGGTTTCAATATCACGCACAATCTCACGCAATGTTTCCAGCTGCTCTGGTGTCGATTTTAAGTGACGCAGTAAAAATGAAATGACGCGCTGAGTATCCATCAAACATAAACGAATCTTACCATTACTGTCTTCGAGTCGTGCGAGGCGGCTAATGCATTCTTCCCAATCTGCTTCCTCCTCTTCCAGTACGGTATAGCTGATCTTTTCTAATTGATGGTGAATATCCTCAATGGTATCGGCATGGTTCTCAACTTTTTGCTCCAAGATGGTGATAAACAATGATTGAACATCATCAGACTGAACCTGACCTTTACGAGCCCGTAAACGCAGTAAACGAAAATCCGCAATGCTGCCTTCACGAATGGTGATTAATCGGTCTTTTTGCAGAATAGATGCAATGTTGACAGTAGTGTGACGACCTTCGCTCGGAGAGAGAAACAGTGAGTGGACGTGCAATCCTTCATGATCGACAAAGTAACGAGAAGACGCTTCGATTTCTTCTACATCATTCGTGCCGGGAATTTGAATGCCAAGTTGTTGTGATAAAAACTGACGATCTTCATCGCTAGGATCGTGGGCATCTATCCAGTCAGCTTGTTCGATAAGAGGCTGTAGATCTTGTTGTTTGTCATAGCTTATTTCTTGAATAAAGCCGTTATTGATTTTGAAAAATCGCATCGTTAGAAAGTCCTTTTTGATGATGGACGAATATCTCTATCTTATACCTAACCCACCTCAAGATGCGAACTTCAGCGTAAGCTTGTTATTAAATATCAATGTTACATTTTAAGTTACATTTTGAAATATTTATTGACACTTTGTTGCCTAGGCAAGTAAAATCCACCAAAGTACTTGCCTAGGCAAATAGTTGAAAGGTTATTTATGACGACTCCTCCTTATATTCATGCATCGAGTATTCCTTTAGGGAAGCTAATTGGTTTGGTTAACCATCATAAAGAGCGGTTACTTTCGCAATTCTTTATGCCACTTGATGTCACACCTGCTCAGTTTAAAGTGCTTGCTGCCATTGAGTTTGAGAAAAAAAACTCACCGGCTGAAATTAGCAAATTACTGGCTATCGATTGTGGCTCTATGACTCGTATGGTTGAGCGTTTGCTTAAAAAGTCGTTGGTAGAAAAACTGCCTAATCCAGAAGATAAAAGAGGCGTTATCTTGATTTTAACGCCTTCTGGTCAATCACTATTAACTGAGTGTATTGAGGTGATAGAAACTCAAGTGAGTCCTTTATTGGTCGGTGATTTATCTGCAGATGAAGTGAAACAGTTGAGCGGTTTATTAGAGCGATTACTCCCTTAAAAAATTTTGCTTACATAATGCTGCTTTAGCGTTGATATGGGCAAGAATACATAATTATATTAATGATCAAATGGTTGAATCATGGAAAACAAACAAAATATTGAAGCTGCTGTAAAACCAAAAAGTAAACGCAAAGCCTCTTTTCTGATCCTGTTAGTTGCGTTGTTGGTGATTGGTGGTGGTTGGTTTGCTTATTATCAAATGTATGCAAAATTCGTAGAAGAAACGGATGATGCTTATGTGAATGGCAACCTTGTGACGGTTTCACCACAAATTGCGGGCACAGTGACTAAAGTCATTCCTGATGCTGGTGATTATGTGGAAAAAGGGCAAGTGTTAGTGACATTGGATTCTAACGATACCCAAATCGCACTGCAAAATGCTGAAGCTAAATTAGCCAGCAAAGTTCGCGAAGTTCGTAGTATGTATGCCGCGGCGGATAACTTTAAAGCGAAAGTTGAAACCAGCAAAGTGGAATATCGCCAAGCCTTAAATGACTACAACCGTCGTAAAAATTTAGTATCGAAAGGCGCGATTTCGAAAGAAGACTTGATTCACTATCAAGACACTCTAGAAGCTGCGAAAAGCCAGTTAGAAGCGGCTGAGCAATCATTACAAATGACGGTAGCCTTAGTTGATAACACGGTATTAGAAACGCACCCAGGTGTGAAATCAGCGGTTTCAGCATTACGTAAAAGCTACTTAGATAATATGCGTACTGAAATTGTTGTCCCTGTTAGTGGTTATGTAGCTAAACGTGCAGTGCAATTAGGTAGTCAAGTACAACCGGGTAGTCAGTTAATGGCAATCGTTCCATTACATCAAGTATGGGTTGATGCCAACTTCAAAGAAAGCCAAATGAAAGATATGCGTATTGGCCAGCCAGTTACTTTAACTTCTGATCTTTATGGTGAAGAAGTGCAATACACAGGTGAGATTGAAAGCTTAGGTATTGGTACGGGTAGTGCGTTTTCTCTACTCCCAGCGCAAAACGCTAGCGGTAACTGGATCAAGATTGTTCAGCGTTTGCCTGTAAAAATTCATTTAGATAAGCAAAACCAAGATAAGTACCCATTACGTATTGGTTTATCTATGGTGGCTAAAGTCGATATTAAAGATACTGATGGTAAATTATTGGCTAAAGAAGTGAAGAAGCAAGCACGCTATGACACTGATGTTTACCATAACTCTTTGGAAGAAGTGGATAAGCTTGTCGCTAAAATCTTGCATGAAAATGTTGGCGTTTCTAATGTTGAAGCAACCAGTGTTGGCACAACAGCGACCGCGCAATAGAGGCGTTTATGAACGATCAAACCTATACGCCACCTAGTTTGCCACTGGCAGTTATCGCCCTCGCATTAGCAACGTTTATGCAGGTGCTAGATAGTACGATTGCCAACGTAGCATTGCCGACGATCGCAGGTAACTTAGGGGTAAGTTCAGAGCAAAGTACTTGGGTTATTACTTCGTTTGCGGTGTGTAATGCGATTGCACTGCCGTTGACTGGGTGGTTTTCTCGCCGCATAGGCCAACTTCGGTTGTTCATTATATCGGTGGCATTATTTACCTTTTCGTCATTCCTTTGTGGAATTGCGACTAGTATGCCTGAGCTTATCGTATTTCGTGCTCTACAGGGCTTTTTTGCTGGCCCTATGTTTCCGATGTGTCAGACGTTATTGTTGGCGATTTTCCCATCGGTTAAACGGGGAGCCGCGTTAGCGCTGATTTCGATGGTGACGGTAGTTGCACCGATTGTCGGGCCGATTACCGGTGGCTGGATAACCGATAACTACTCTTGGCCGTGGATCTTTTTCATCAACTTGCCGATTGGTATTTTTTGTTGCCTAGTGGTTTGGCAGCAATTGAAAGATCGCGTTGATGTGACAGCCAAAATGCCGATTGATTTTATTGGTATCGCTTTGTTAGTACTTGGGGTAGGTTTACTGCAAGTTGTGCTTGATTTAGGTAATGATGCCGACTGGTTTGCTTCAACTCACATTGTGGTAATGACGTGTATTGCAGCTGTGGCTCTGATTTCATTTGTGATTTGGGAGCTAACCGATGAGCACCCAATCGTAAATTTATACCTATTCAAAGATCGTAACTACACGGTAGGCACGTTGGCACTGGTATTAAGTTATTCGGCTTTCTTTGCCATTAATATTATTTTGCCGCAGTGGTTACAGATTTACATGGGATACACTTCTATTTGGGCAGGCTTAGCTTCTGCGCCAATGGGAATATTGCCATTTCTGCTAACGCCGTTAGTGGGTAAATATGCGCATAAAGCGGACATGCGAGTATTGGCGACGATTTCCTTTGTGGTAATTGGCTTGTCATGTTTCTTACGCTCTCACTTCAATACGTTTGTTGATTTTAACTCGATTGCTCAAGTGCAGTTATTTATGGGAATTGGTATCGCCTTTATGTTTATGCCACTAACCACCATATTTTTATCGAACTTGAACGGTCAACAAATTGCCGATGCTTCTGGCTTAACCACTTTCTTGCGTGTATTAGGCGGTAGTTTTGCATCGTCATTGACTACATGGTTATGGACTCGTCGAGCTGATTTCCATCATGCGACAATGACGGAACATGTGAGTAATTATGAGCCTGCAGCGGTAGAGTACTTACATAAGATGGGTGGAGAGACACAAGCTAATTTAGCGGCTGTGGATCACATCATCACCACTCAAGCTTTTATGAACTCAACGATTGATTACTTCTATATGCTAGGTTGGTTGTTCTTCGCGTTAGTTGTGATTATTTGGTTTGCGAAAGGGCCATTTATTAAATCAAGTTCAAATTCATCAGCGGCGGCAGCTGCGCATTAACGAGTTTGTTAACTGAGTCGTAATAATAAAGGAGCGAATGATATCGCTCCTTTTGCTTTTTTAGGGGGCGTTTAAGTTGATGAAGCCGGCATATGATAAAAAGCATAATCTTTATTGGTTGCTTGTTTAGTTTCATCTAGCGCTAAGATCGCTTGGTCGAGTAATTGCTCTGCCTTAGGTTTACTCTTTTTATTTGAGTAGGTAATACCAAGGCGAACACGAACCGGAATTTGATGATCTTCGGACTGGTAATCAAACTCGAGTTGTTGTTGTAATTCTTTAACTCGATCAACTAAGTTGCTTGGTGTATCTGATTTAGTACAAATAAGTACAAATTCATCACCACCAAGTCTAAAAGCTTTGCATTGCTTTATTGCAGCAAGTCTTTGAGCAAATTCCACTAAAACTAGATCACCGACTTGATAACCAATTTGATCATTGATTTGTTTAAAACGTTTTAGGTCAATTGCGTACAAACTGACGGTTGAGGAGCGTTTTAATTGTTTCTTTAGGTAGTCTGACAAGGCGCGTCTATTGCCTAATTGAGTTAGTGGGTCGAGTTGTGCAAGTTCTGCTGAGCGTCGACTCATTCGAAGTAAAGCAGTCGAAAGTAATACCGTAATAATAAAAACAGACAACTGCCAAAACTGAATGAGATCGTTATTGCTACGTGTACCTTCGCTGATACTACTTGTGAGTACTCGGCTCAATGAATAATTTAGGTTCAGTAGGTCATCCTTCACTTTAGCAACTTTGTCGGTGAATGCCTTTGAGTGAAGTTTGCTTGGCTCATTAAAGTCATTATCTAGCGCTTTGATACTATTAAAAAGTGTTTCTACGTCTTTAGTTACCTGTGGGTGACGAGTGCGTAAAAGCTCTGTAGTACTCGCTTCTAAAAAGAGTTGTAGCCGGTTCCAAACGAGATCGTAACTTTGGGTTAGGTCTGATAAGGGAATCGCATCTAATTGGTATAATTCGGCTTTGTATAAAAACTTTTCCGATTGGTAGAGTATTCGATTGGCGTACCAATTGGTCGAGCGATAGAAGCGATCGATATTGTGGTTATTTTCTTTTTGTAAGTAGAAGCTCCACAAAAAGCCGCTGGTAAATATTGATAGCAGCAAGATAAACGAAATATTGATCATTATGTGTCGCGAGAGATGTAGGCGCATTAAAAAGCCTTAATTTTTTCTATCTGCCAAACCAATTGATTTTGTAGTTTATCGTGAGAAAGTAATTTGGGATTCTGGTCAAAGGGTACCAATAACCAAAAAGGTCCTTTATTACGTAGTGATAGCACTTTCTCGTCTTGTCGAAGGGCCAATATAAATGGATATCTTTGTAAATCGTGAGTATTGATGTCATAAGAATAGCCATTTAAAGCATAGATTCGAATGCCATTGATGGAAGACGAAAATTTGTCAGTAATTAAGCTTAACTTCGGTCCTTGGTAGGTATGAACCCCTTTAGTCCAAGGCGTTGAAGTGGTGAAGGTCGTCTGAGGTAGGGTTTCAAGTTCCTCGCGGCTTAGGTTAATTTGTTGCCCTGTTGGCGACTCTAAGTTCAACATATGCGATGAGTGGGCGAGAGTTGAAACCACCATCAATATCAAAGCTAATGTTAGTTGGAAAGAGGATGAGGTTATCGATTTCATTAGTAATATTCACTCTGCGCATATATTCCATCGCATTCTAACATTACCATGACAATTAGTGCTATTTTGTTGGGGGATTTTTAAACAAAAAAATGAGAGGCATAGGCCTCCCACTTAGTATTATTGATTATTCTTGTATCGATTACTTACGTACCGCAATCGCTTCAATTTCAATACCAACATCTTTTGGTAAACGCGCGACTTCTACACAAGAACGAGCAGGGTAGTTGGCAACGTTATGCTCATCAAAGAATGCGCCGTACACTTCATTTACTGCAACAAAGTCATTTAAGTCTTTTACAAATACGGTCATTTTAACAATATCACCCACCGTTAAGCCTGAAGACTCGACAACTGCTTTAACGTTATCTAAAGACTGACGAGCTTGAGCCGTGATTTCTGCAGGTACTTCACCCGTTGTTGGGTTCACTGGAATTTGGCCAGAAGTCATTACCATGCTGCCAAGATCGACACCTTGAACGTATGGGCCAATCGCTGCGGGTGCTGATTCAGTATGCAGTACTTTAGTCATTATCTTTTCCTTGTTATTCCGTGGTAATAATTATTTCTCAGTCATGATTTCGCGAGAAAAACTTTTCTCACAATACTTACACTTTAAGCGAATATCATCATTTTTTTCAATCACAGAAAAACTACTCGAAACAGGTTCATTGTGAGTAATGCAATTGCTATTGGCGCAGTTGAATACGTCAGTCACCACTTTCGGTAAGGTTAGGGCGAGTTTCTTGACGACTTGATAATCTTCAATTTGATTCACTGTGGCATGGGGCGCATACAAAGCGAGTTTCTGTGCTTGCTCTTCAGTGATGAAAGTATTTTCGATTTTGAGTAAATCTTTAGCGCCAAGCGCCGAAGATGGCAAATTTAAGCCGACGGTCACTCTTTCATTTGAGTTATCCATTTCAAATAGCTTCAGTACTTTGATGCCAATATGCGCAGGAATGTGGTCGATCACGGTGCCGTTTTTAATGGCTTCAACTTGTAATTGGTATTGCTTAGACATGGAAGGCCTCCGTGATTATAAAGTTTGGTTTAGAACAAGCGCGAGCAGGGCGGTACGAGCGTAAACGCCATTCTCTGCTTGTTCGAAATAATAAGCGTATGGCGTTTTATCAACATCAACCGTGATTTCATCTACACGAGGCAGCGGATGAAGCACTTTCAAATTATCTTTAGCGGATTTCAATGCAGCCGCAGTTAATACAAAAGCGGATTTAATATGAGCATATTCTGACTCATCAAAACGCTCTTTTTGTACGCGCGTCATGTATAAAATATCTAGCTTTGGAATCACTTCATCCATATCGGTATGCAAGCTGTATTCAATGCCAGCATCATCCAGTTCTTCACAAATATAATCAGGCATCGCCAGCGCTTCCGGAGCGACAAAATAGAAACGTACGTTGCTGAACTTAGCGAGCGCTTGAGTTAACGAGTGCACGGTGCGGCCGTATTTTAAATCTCCGACAAACGCGATATTAATATTATCTAAAGTGCCTTGAGTTTCATAAATGCTGTACAGATCAAGCAAGGTTTGAGTTGGGTGTTGGTTTGAACCGTCGCCAGCATTGATGATAGGCGTATCGTTGGAGAACTCAGATGCTAAGCGCGCCGCACCTTCTTGTGGGTGGCGCATTACAAACGCATCGACATAAGAAGAAATGATGCGGATTGAATCGGCAAGCGTTTCTCCTTTATTGGCATGAGAAGTATTACCTGCATTATCAAAGCCAATCACACTACCACCAATACGCTGAATGGCGGTTTCAAAAGACAATCGAGTACGAGTGGAAGGCTCAAAGAAGCAACTTGCTACCACTTTGCCTTTGATTAACTCTGGCTGAGGATTCTCTTTAATTTGTGCGGCAGTCTGAATGATTAATTCAAGCTCCTGACGAGACAGTTCTGGGATGGAAATAATGTGCTTTTGATAGAGCGAGTTCGCCATGATTTGTCCTTAGATTCACGCTAGAAACAGATACAAAAAAGCCTCCCAAATAAGGAGGCTTGATCATGAAAGAATAAAAGCAATAACAGAATTAAATAAGCCCATTTGCTTGAAGCAAAATTTGATATTTAGGCTTAACAGTCGCATTGCTCACTCCTTTGATAATTGGCGGAAATTATACTCCCAATAAAAGTAAGCGCAAGCGTTTGCTAAAGCTAATTATTGCATGTTTTGATTTCTGTTTATCGAATGATGCTAGTCACCTAGAGTCGCCACCATAACGGCTTTAATCGTATGCATGCGGTTTTCAGCTTGGTCGAAAACAATAGAGTAGTCAGACTCAAACACTTCCTCTGTTACTTCTAAGCCTTTCATGCCGTATTTTTCAGCCACTTCTTTACCGACGGTAGTTTCATCATTATGAAAAGCAGGTAAGCAGTGCATAAACTTCACATTCGGATTGTTGGTCGCATTAATCATATCCATATTGATTTGATAAGGCGTCATCAAGGCAACACGTTCATCCCAAGCATCTGCCGCTTCACCCATCGAAACCCACACATCGGTATATAAGAAATCACAACCTTGAACACCTTCGGCAACATCTTCGGTGAGTGTGATTTTAGCGCCAGTGCTTTGGGCGATAGTTTGGCAAGTTTCCACTAGGCTTTCTTCTGGCCAAAATGCTTTCGGTGCAACTAGGCGAATATCCATTCCCATTTTCGCCGCGCCAACCATTAATGAATTACCCATGTTGTTTCGAGCATCGCCTAAGTAAGCGAAACTCACTTCATTTAATGGCTTGTCTTGGCTGTACTCTTGCATAGTCAGGAAGTCAGCTAAAATTTGCGTTGGGTGAAATTCATCGGTTAAGCCATTCCAAACTGGTACGCCGGCATGCTCTCCGAGTTCTTCAACAATCGCTTGTCCAAACCCGCGATACTCGATGCCATCATACATACGACCTAAAACGCGCGCGGTATCTTTCATTGATTCTTTATGGCCAATTTGCGAACCAGAAGGGCCAAGATAGGAGACTTGCGCACCTTGATCAAACGCGGCAACTTCAAAGGCACAACGAGTACGAGTGGAGGATTTTTCAAAGATAAGCGCGATATTTTTACCTACCAATGATTTCTTCTCACAGCCTGCGTATTTAGCGCGTTTAAGATCGCGAGATAAGCTGAGTAAAAAATCGATTTCTTTTGGCGTGAAATCCAACAGTTTTAAGAAATTACGGTTGCGTAAGTTGAAAGCCATAACTACGTCCTTGTGAGTCGGTGGTAAAAGTTATTTATACATAAAAATGCCAATAAAGTGAATTTTTATTTAATTTCAATGCAAGGTTAATCTGAATGTGAATCGCATTAATAAATTTTAGTGATTAGCCTTAGTCTCATTTACTGAGTTTTAAGTTATATACTTGGTATTTTATCGTCAACATCCTTCATATTAACGCTTACTTAGTATGAGCTTTCATGGCAAAATACACCGTATTAATCTACATTGAAAATTCGCCCACACTGGAGCTTAAGCTATGTCTAATAATGATCAATCGATGCAAGACGATTACATGTCGGTAGAAGAACTGATTGAATTTCAAAAAGAAGAAACACGTGAAATTATCGCAGCATTGATTGAAGATGGCAGTGATCCAGATGCGCTTTACGATATTGAGCACCATTTATTCGCTGAAGATTTCGCAACATTAGAAAAAGCGGTGATGGAAGCATTCCAAATGGGCTTTGAAGTTTTAGAAGCCGAAGAAACTGAAGACGAAGATGGCAGCAAAGTATTGTGCTGTGATGCGATCATGCAATCGGCTTTAGATGCTAATCTTATTGATGAGCAAGTTGAGAAGCTTGTTCATTTGGCTGAAAAGTTTGACATCATCTATGATGGCTGGGGCACTTTCTATGAAGGTGAAGATGCGATTTATGATGAAGAGAATGACGACTACGATAGCGAGTAACGCTTTCCTTTTCGTTAATAAATACCAGCTGAATAGGCTGGTATTTTTATATCTACCCCCAACAGATTCACGGACGATTATGCATTTTTTACTTGATGGCCTTTGGCAAATATCCCCGCTTACTGATTTATCTATACCTCAAGCGGATATCGCTTTTCCTGCCAAATTGAGTTCGGTATTACCTAGTCATTTAACTGAGCAAGAGATTGATCAACAAGAATGGCATTTAATGCATGATATCGAGGTCGATCAGTCAATGTTAGATCTTGCAGGGGTAGATCTTGTGATCGATGGTATTGATCGTTATGCCGAGGTGCGAGTAGGTGGTGTAGCGGTATTTGACTGTGATGGTAGCCAATATCGTTATCAAAAAGATATTCAGCCTTATCTTAACCTTGGTAAAAATCGGATTGAGATTCTGTTTTTAGAGCCTGATGATGATTTCTTGATTGAAGAAGAAGCATCGGTTTGTCACTTAGGCGAACCAGTTAGCGATGCTCCAATTGTTAGTGGAATTAAGCGCACACCTTTTTTGCGTTTAGTGCGTAATGTTCGACTGCAACATGTGGTGACTGAGCAAATTTGGCATCACGGTGGTGGCTGTGAGTTAAAAGTGGATGTGTATTATTCGACATTAAAGCCGGGATTAGTTTCAACTCAAATAAAATATGAAGGGATGATGTACACCATACCTTTGGATGTGAGAAGCGACCACGTGACGGCTATTTTTCAGGTCGATGCTCCTAAACAAGCGGTGATTGAGCAAGAAACCAATCAAGCTTTATCTGGCAATACCGAGCTCTATGTTCACTTAGATGGTTATCACTTTAGGTTTAATGTGGCGCTATCAGAAACGCAAAGTGTTAGCCATTATCCTCTATAATCTTGGCTTTTATTCATTGTGATTACAGCGCTTTAGCCATTACTACTTCACAATCACTGTGACCGGTATTTCCCCACGGCCCGTCTAAATGCTGAAAGCCAAGCTTTTGATATAAAGTAAGCGCCGCTTTCAGTTCAGCAGTGGATTCTAAATAACACTGCTCAAAGCCGATTTCTCTCGCTTGCTCAAAACAAACATCGATTAACTTCTTAGCGAAACCTTGGCCACGAGCGCGATTTAAAATATACATCTTCTGTAACTCACACACTTCGGGCTTACCGGCGAGTGGGGCAATTCCCGCACCACCCACAACCAGACCATCTTTATCAACCATTACCCAATAGTGAGAAAGCGTCGCTTGGTAGACTTCAAATAAACTATCTAAAGTTGGATCGGCCACGCTATAGCCTTTATCTGCAGTTAAGCCAAACTCTGCGGAAACATCACGAATAACTTGAGCAATTTGAGGGTTATCTTGCGGCTGAATAGGGCGAATGGTGTAAGTCATAGTACGGCTTGATTCTTAAGGATATGAGTAATAGCAGACAGTGTACTCCAATATTTCTCGGCTATAAAAATAAAAATGAAAAACAAAAACGCCCACTATCTTATTCGGAGTAGTGGGACGTGGGCGTTTGTTGTTTAACGTGTTGATGTAGGATTAATAGGCTCTGACTTGGTCGTCTTTCACTTCTGATACTTCAATACTATGCTGCTGTAATTCATGGTGGTGGCAATGTAAGCTGATTTTCGCTTTTTCATTACGTTGCCATACTCGCTCATGGAAGTAGAACACAACCGTGTTAATACTTGGCTCTAACGCCGCCATCAAACCACCGACAAACACATCACCTGTTAATAAGTAAACCACTAAGAACGCTACGCTAAAGTGCAAAACAGCGAAGCTAGCGGTTTTACGACTCGGTTTTAACATTGCTAAACGAGCCCACTTTGGCTGTTGCCATGCTTTTTCATGGAAGTAGAAAGCAACCGTGTTCACCATAGGTTCAATCATCGCGATCATGCTACCTAAGATAATGTCGCCAGTTAATACATAAGCAACGGTAAAAGCGACACTGAAATGTAAGATAGCGAATGTGAATGTCTTTTTCATAATGACTCCGAATAATGTCTTTGTTTTGTTGAGTACATTATTGCGAATAATTCTCATTACGTAAAGTAAGTTTGTGATTATTTGTTTGATAGGAAAAAGCTATTGATTAGGTCGCTTTACTGCAAAACGAAAAAGGCTAACCTCTCGGCTAGCCTTTAATCGTTCTTTTTCGAGTTACGAGCAGCGTAGCGCCCGAAAACCGAGTATCGCTGCTTTACAACGCCGCAATAGTCGCTTTTTGCTCTTCTAGCTTAACCAAAGTTTCTTGGTAGCCTTCAAGCTTAGCGCGCTCGGCTGTAACAACTGCTTCTGGTGCTTTTGCGACAAAGCCTTGATTGTTTAGCTTACCTTCGATGCGTTTGATTTCACCTTGGGTTTTCGCGACTTCTTTATCAAGACGAGCCAGTTCTGCATCTTTATCAATCAGACCTGCCATTGGCACCATGATAGTTGATTTACCTACCAGTGAAGTTGCACATGCTGGTGTTTCTTCGCCTTCCGCTAATACTTTCACATCTTCCAGCTTACCTAGAGAGCTTAATACCGCTAGGTTATCTTCAAGACGTTTAGCATCAACAGAATCCGCTTTCAGCATAATTGAAAGTGGTACGCTTGGCGCAATATCGTATTCTGCACGTAGGTTACGGATACAAGTGATGAATTGTTTTACCCACTCGATATCGTCTAGTGCTTTTTGGTCGAAGTTATTTTCATCAAACTGAGGCATGGCCTGAGTCATGATGGTGTCGCCTTCAACGCCAGGAATAAGAGGTTTCACGCTCTGCCAAATAGACTCTGTGATGTATGGGATCACAGGATGCGCAAGACGCAATGTTTTCTCTAGTACAGTAATTAGCGTACGACGAGTAGCACGTTGTTTTGCTTCTGTGCCTTTCCATAATACTGGCTTAGTTAGCTCTAAGTACCAGTCACAGAATTGGTTCCAGATGAATTCGTATAGCGTATTAGCAGCCATATCTAGACGGAAGTTTTCGATATGTGCATTGAACTCTTTAGCGGCGATTTCGAATTGAGCTTCAATCCATTTGTCGGCTAGAGAATATTCAAGCTCGGCACCTTCAGCAAAACCACAATCTTGCTCTTCTGTGTTCATCAATACGTAACGGCTTGCGTTCCATAGTTTGTTACAGAAGTTACGGTAACCTTCAAGACGCTTCATATCCCAGTTTATGTCACGGCCAGTTGAAGCCATGGCTGCTAGGGTGAAACGTAGAGCATCAGTACCATAAGGTTCGATACCGTTTTCAAAAGTTTTACGGGTGTTTTTCTCGATCTTCTTCGCAAGCTGAGGCTGCATCATGTTGCCACAACGTTTTTCAACCAGAGACTCAAGATCAATACCGTCAATCATGTCGATTGGGTCAAGTACGTTACCTTTTGACTTAGACATCTTATCGCCGTTTTCATCACGGATAAGGCCCGTCATGTAAACGGTTTTAAATGGTACTTGTGCTTTACCATTTTCATCTTTCACAAAGTGCATGGTCATCATGATCATACGTGCAACCCAGAAGAAGATGATGTCAAAACCAGACACCAATACATCGGTTGGGTGGAAAGTTGAAAGATCTTTGGTTTTTTCAGGCCAGCCCATAGTGCCGAACGTCCAAAGCGCTGAAGAGAACCAAGTATCTAATACGTCATCGTCTTGGCGTAGAACGATCACTGGATCTAGGTTGTTTTTCTCACGAATTTCTTCTTCAGTACGACCTACATACACGTTGCCGTTGTTGTCATACCAAGCTGGAATACGATGGCCCCACCAAAGTTGGCGAGAGATACACCAGTCTTGTACGTCACGCATCCACGCAAAGTACATATTTTCATATTGCTTAGGTACGAATTGAATTTCGCCATCTTCTACCGCTTTCACCGCTGGAGCGGCTAAAGGTGCAGTGCGAACATACCATTGGTCAGTTAGCATTGGCTCGATAACCACGCCACCACGGTCACCGTAAGGAACGGTTAGGTCGTGATCTTTAACTTCTTCTAATAAGCCAAGTGAATCCATTTCTGCAACGAGTGTTTTACGTGCTGCGAAACGTTCCATGCCTTGATATTGAGTAGGGATGTCAGTGCTATAAACATCAGATGGTTCACCAGTTGTAGTGAAAACTTCAGCGGCATCACGGATATCAGCATTTAGCGTTAAAATGTTGATCATTGGAAGCTGGTGGCGTTTGCCCACTTCATAGTCATTGAAATCGTGCGCAGGAGTGATCTTCACACAACCTGTGCCTTTTTCCATATCAGCGTGTTCGTCAGCAACGATTGGAATACGACGACCTACGATAGGCAAGATGATTTCTTTGCCAATGATATCTTTGTAACGAGGATCTTCTGGGTTAACCGCAACACCAGTATCACCTAGTACAGTTTCAGGACGAGTGGTTGCGACCACGATGTAGTCTTTACCTTCCGCAGTTAATGCGCCATCGGCTAATGGGTAGCGGAAGTGCCACATGTGACCTTTTTTGTCTTTGTTTTCAACTTCAAGATCAGAAATCGCAGTGTGCAGTTTTGGATCCCAGTTTACTAGGCGTTTGCCACGGTAAATCAGGTCATCTTCATAAAGACGGACGAACACTTCACGAGTGGCATCAGATAGGCCATCATCCATAGTAAAGCGTTCGCGATCCCAATCAACTGATGCGCCAAGGCGACGAAGCTGACGAGTGATGTTGCCACCTGATTCTGCTTTCCAATCCCAGATCTTATCGATAAAGGCTTCACGACCGTAATCGTGTTTTGTTTTGCCTTCTTCTGCTGCAATCTTACGTTCAACGACCATTTGAGTCGCGATACCGGCATGGTCGGTACCGACTTGCCAAAGGGTGTTTTTGCCTTTCATACGCTCACAACGGATCAAAGTATCCATGATGGTATCTTGGAAAGCGTGGCCCATGTGAAGACTGCCGGTGACGTTCGGCGGTGGAATGACAATGCTGTAGGCTTGCTTTGAAGTATCACCATGAGGCTTGAAGTAACCAGCCTCTTCCCAACGCTGGTATAGCGCTTGTTCAATTGATGTTGGGTTATATGTCTTTTCCATAGTCTTCTTTTATCGATACGTTGAGCGTGAAAAATAATGTTTTTCGAGCCTAGAGCGCTGCGCTTTTTCGTTGCTAGAGCGCTTCGCTGCTCGATTTATTAGCTACTCGATTTACGTGCTTTGCTTTTCCGAGCTACGAGTAACGTTTTTAATGTTAATTGTCTGCATTTCAAAGCCAGCTTGTCGGTAGATTTTATACCTTTCTCGAGCTTGTTGCTTTGGTTTTTCTTCGCAAGGAACGAAGTCTACCACTTGTCTAAAGGTCTGAGCAAAAATTGTATTATCATTCGCCATATTGATGACTAACTGGCGGTTGCGATGTGGCTTTACTTGGCTAAAACCTATTTCAATTGGAGTTCCATATTGAGGGCCTTCTCCAGATAAGTTATGCGATTGAAATTGTTCAGGTTCTTTTTGCCAAAAGGCTTCATCTATGGCTTCTGCTTGGCTTTTATCTTGTGCATTGACGTACACTTTTGCCCCTTGAGAAGCAAAATAACTGGCTAAATACACCGCATAGTCAATATGGCCAGTCGTAGTATCTTGCAAGCTGTTTGGTTCAATGATGTAAAAAGTTGCAATAGCCATACGCAGTTTTATGTTCGCCAAAATGAAAGGGGACCGTAAAGGCCCCCATTTTATACGATTAGCTCATCAAAGAGATAAGAATTATTCTTCTAAGATTTGCGAGCCTGATGCACGGTTTACTAAGAATTGTACTAGTAACGGTACTGGACGGCCGGTTGAGCCTTTTTGTGCGCCTGATTTCCAAGCTGTGCCTGCAATATCAAGGTGCGCCCAATTGTATTTCTTAGTAAAGCGAGATAAGAAACAACCTGCGGTAATTGTGCCACCCGGGCGACCACCGATGTTTGCCATATCAGCAAATGGGCTATTGAGTTGTTCTTGATATTCATCAGACATAGGTAGACGCCATGCGCGGTCACCCGCTTGCTCTGATGCGTTAACAATCTCATGCGATAGCGGGTTATGGTTAGCAACTACGCCACTGATGTGATGACCTAGTGCAATCACACAAGCACCAGTTAAGGTTGCTACATCAATAACGCAATCAGGATCGAAACGCTCAACATAAGTCAGTGCATCACAAAGTACTAAACGACCTTCTGCATCGGTATTTAATACTTCAACCGTTTGGCCTGACATCGTGGTTAAGATATCACCTGGGCGATAAGCGTTGCTGCCTGGCATGTTTTCACAGCCCGCTAACACACCAACCACGTTAATTGGTAAGTTGAGTTTCGCGAGTGCTTTCATGGTGCCGAATACAGAAGCGGCGCCACACATGTCGTATTTCATTTCATCCATGCCTTCGCCTGGTTTTAATGAAATACCGCCTGAATCAAAGGTTAAACCTTTACCCACAAGCACAATCGGTTTGGCTTCTGGATCTGGGTTACCTTTATAGTTGATGATAGACATCATAGATTCATTGCGTGAGCCGCGACCGACTGCTAGGTAAGAGTGCATGCCGAGTTTTTCCATCTCTTCTTCACCAATAATTTTGGTGGTGATGGTCTCGAAATCATCGGCTAGGCGACGTGCTTGAGAAGCAAGATAAGCTGGGTTTGCAACATTCGGTGGCATATTGCCAAGATCTTTCGATGCTTTAACACCTGATGAAACCGCTAAACCATGAGCAATCGCTTTTTCGCCGAGGTTAAGCTCGCGACGAGTCGGTACGTTAAACACTAATTTACGTAGAGGACGGCGAGTTTCTGGCTTATTGCTCTTAAACTGATTAAAGGTGTAAAGGCTATCTTTTGTTGATTCAACTGCTTGGCGAACTTTCCAATAAGTATCACGACCTTTGACATGTAGCTCAGTTAAGAAGCATACTGCCTCCATTGAGCCGGTGTCGTTCAAGGTGCTGATGGTTTTTTGGATAATATCTTTGTATTGACGTTCGCCTAGTTCACGTTCTTTACCACAGCCAACAAGTAGAACACGTTCAGATAACATGCCCGGTACTTGGTGCAATAGTAGCATTTGGCCTGGTTTACCTTCGAGGTCACCTCGACGTAATAATGAACTAATATAGCCGTCGCTGATTTTATCTAGTTGCTCGGCGACAGGAGAAAGGCGACGTGGCTCAAACACACCAACGACTATACAAGCGCTGCGTTGTTTTTCTGGGCTGCCACTTTTTACACTGAACTCCATGCGTACTCCTACATCCTAAAGACAAATAGAACTAAATGTTGGATAATGCTTATTCTTCGTTGCCATTGAGCAAACTGTTCTAGAATTAAGCGACACAAGATTTAGTTAGAAATAGTAAATCGAGTGGCTTTGAATATTCACTCGATATTTAAAGATTAATATAGTTAAAAAACATTAAAAATAATAGACTCATCGGAAAACTATAGTGATTCCGTCAAAAAAACAAGTTTTGTATAGGTAATGCTGCGTGATTATTGTTAGATATTTGATCCGCGAGACACTCAAAAGCCAGTTCGCCGTCTTCTTTGTGCTTTTTCTCGTGTTTTTGAGCCAAAAATTTATCAGTGTGTTAGCTGATGCATCTGATGGGGACATTCCCGCCAGTATGATTATGTCGATTGTTGGTCTTAATATGCCAGCAATGGGGCTATTAATGCTGCCATTGAGTTTATATGTTGGCATCTTGCTGACTTTTGGCCGCCTGTACGCTGAAAGTGAAATCACGGTAATGAATGCTACCGGGATTGGTAATAAGTTTTTAGTGCATGCAGCTTTATATCTTGCGGTGATCACCGGTGCTATTGCCGGTTTTAACTCTTTATACCTTTCGCCTTGGAGTCAGGAAAAAGTAACCCAACTTCTTGAGCAAGTTACCGCAACCAGTAGTATTGATTTGCTTAAAAAAGGCCAGTTCCAACCTGCGCCAGATGGTAGTGCAGTGGTTTTTGTTGATGATATTAAAGATAAACAACTGACCAATGTATTTGTCGCTCAAGCACAACCAAGAGATTCGGTTCGTCCAAGCGTGATGTTTGCTAACTCTGGTGTGGTGCAAGAATTCCCCGATGGCCGTCAAATGTTAACCCTAAAAGATGGGGTTCGTTATGAAGGCATTCCTAACTCTTTAGATTACCGCAATACCGATTATGACGAATACTCAGCGTTAATTGGTCAACGTGATGTGCAAACGAAAAAGCGTAAGTGGGAAGCCATTCCAACCAAAGATCTTATCGGCATCAATGACCTAGAAGCTAAATCTGAACTGCAATGGCGTTTAACGTTGATTGTTTGTATCCCACTGCTTACTTTAGTGGTGGTGCCTTTATCGGCGGTTAACCCTAGACAAGGGCGTTTTGCCAAACTAGGTCCTGCTGTATTGATTTATTTAGCTTACTTCTTAGCAATCAGTGCCATGAAATCGGCTATTGAAGATGGTAGTGTGCCACCAGCATTAGGAATGTGGTCGATAAATGCTTGCTTGTTGATTGCCGGGATTATTCTCAATAGTTTAGATAGCTTGTTTGTACGTGGACTCAGAGATAAATTGAGAAGAAGGAAGTTGAGCCGTGTTTAAAATTCTTGATTGGTATATTGGCCGAACCATTATTGCCACTTCTTCTTTGTGTCTCGCGACCTTGGTTGGTTTGTCTGCCATCATTAAATATGTTGAGCAGTTACGTAAAGTAGGTCGAGGTACTTACGATTTGATGGAAGCTTTGTACTTTGTGGTATTAAGTATTCCTCGTGATATCGAAATGTTCTTCCCAATGGCAGCGTTACTTGGTGCCTTGATTGGTCTCGGTATGTTAGCGGCTAGTTCTGAACTTGTGGTCATGCAGGCATCGGGCTTCTCGAAGTTAAATATTGGTGTTTCAGTATTGAAAACCGCAGTGCCTTTAATGCTAATGGTGATGATCCTAGGCGAATGGGGCTCACCACAAGCACAAAAACTGGCGCGAGATTCACGTGCCATGGCGATTGCCGGTGGTGACATTGTTTCGGTTCGAGATGGTGTTTGGGCGCGTGATGGTAATAACTTTATCTATATCGGTCGAGTGAATGGCGAAGATGAGTTAAAAGGCGTGACCATCTGGCAGTTTGATCAAGAGAAAAAACTTAACGATATTCTAGTGTCTCAAACCGTTCGTTACGAAGATGACAATCGCTGGATGATGAAAGATGTGCAAATTACTAAGATGGAAAATGACGTTCAGCTTAGTAAAGTGAAAGAGCCAAATTATGAATGGCATACGACATTAACGCCGGACAAGCTAGCAGTCGTAACGGTTAAGCCAGAAGAATTGTCATTAACCGGTTTATACAGCTATGTGACTTATTTGAGAGATTCAGAGCAAGATCCATCTCGCTATGAATTAGCCTTTTGGCGTAAAGTCTTCCAGCCGTTATCTATTGCTGTGATGATGTTGATGGCGCTATCGTTTGTTTTTGGTCCGCTGCGTAGTGTGACCATGGGGGCAAGGATTCTATCGGGTGTTATTGCCGGCTTTACTTTCTACATTTCCAGTGAAGTCTTTGGCCCAATGAGCTTGGTATATGGCATACCACCGATAATAGGCGCACTCGCTCCGAGTGTGATCTTCCTAGTGGTCGCCGTGATGCTGATGAGGCGGAAAGCCTAGCAGTGAAATAGCCAAAACAAACAAGGGATGCCAAGTGCATCCCTTTTTAATGTGTTCAAGTAGCTGATTGAATTTAAACAGCTTTTGGTAGGTGAATCACTTGGCACTTTGACCACATATCTTGCAGGGCTCTTTTTTCAGAATCAAATAACACAGTGATATTACCCAGCCCAAATAGAGATGTAGCCGCTCGAATTAAAGATTGAGCGAAACGGATATTACTACCATCTTCATTCTGTACTCTTAACTTCCAAGCTCGCATGCCGAGAGTTTGTCCTTTCATCCAGAAGAAGCTTAGAAAGCCAACCCAGACAAACACCACATAACCATGAAATAAAATACTCCAAACAGGATGATGATTGAGTAAATCACTAGCATCAATATAAGAGCCGTAGCTGATGATGCCTTGAGATAAAAGGGCTTCCATGGTGGCAATCACAATACCTACCGCGATCATTTCCACCGCAATAATAATCAGAGCATCATAAAATATCGCCGCCAAACGACGTAAAAAACCAGCAGGCTTGGTGTGTACTTGAGAATTCATAAGCGATCTAATTTATAAAAGGTGTCAGCAGAATAGCCATTTGTATGAGACATTTAAAGTTGAAACTTGTATCTAATTAGCATTAATGGTGAAAATATCAGCGATTAAACCATTTTGAAAATTTAACACTTGCGCCGGTGTCTTCCATACGTATAATTCCAATCACTCCTTAGCGTTATAAGCTAATTGAGTGACATTTTGGCGGTGTGGTGAAATTGGTATACACGACGGATTCAAAATCCGTTGCCTTCGGGCGTGGCGGTTCAAGTCCGCCCACCGCTACCAAATTTAAAGAAAGGCGTTCAAGCAATTGAGCGCCTTTTTTGCATCTGAAATCTAGCTAGTCTCTTTTCTTCCTTTCCTCAATCCATACTAAGCGACTTCATTTTTTGAAGTGGTGATCTTCGTCGATAGATTTTCATTCTCATTGAGCGCATTATGAAGCAGTCTTACTGATTTAATTTCAGCTAAACTGAAAGTATTAAAAATAAAAAAGGGATGAATATGAAGCAATTAAAAAATCAAACACTCCTTGCCTCGGTGTTAACGGATGGCAAAGGGCAGCAAGTATTCAATCCATTTGATAATAGTTTGCTCGCTACGGTGCCGGTTTCTTGCCAAGCGAGAATTGAGCATGATGTTGCTGATATGGAAGCTGGGCAAAAAATCTGGCAGAAAAAGCCGGTTGCCGAACGCTGCCAGCTTATGAAGAAATGGCATCAATTGATTTTACAAAATGAAGATGATCTTGCCATGCTGATCACTTTAGAAGGTGGTAAGCCATTAAAAGAAGCGTTAGGTGAAGTGCGTTACGGAGCCTCTTTTATCGAATGGTTTGCTGAAGAAGGGCGTCGCGCTTACGGTAATACCATTCCATCGGCGAGTAATGACAAAACCATTTTAACGGTAAAACAAGCGATTGGTGTGGCGGCGGCAATTACCCCTTGGAACTTCCCATTAGCCATGATCACTCGTAAAGCGGCACCGGCACTGGCCGCTGGTTGTAGCTTTATCTGTAAACCGTCTGAATCAACGCCTCTGACGGCATTTGCGGTCACTGAGTTGGCATATCAGGCTGGCATCCCTAAAGACGTTCTACGCATGGTTGTGGGAGAAAATGCGCATGATGTAGGGGAGGTGTTTACCTATCATCCTTCTGTTCGTAAGTTTTCGTTCACTGGTTCGACTCTCGTGGGGCGTAAATTACAAATGCAGTGTGCTTCAACCATTAAACGTACTTCAATGGAGCTCGGTGGCAATGCGCCATTTATCGTGTTCGATGATGCGGATATTGATAGTGCGGTTAAAGGGGCGATTGCCAGTAAGTTCCGTAATGCAGGGCAAACTTGTGTATGTGCTAATCGCTTTTATGTGCAAGATGCGGTTTATGATGAATTTATTGAAAAGCTGGTGGCGGAAGTCGATAAACTTAAAGTTGGCAACGGGCTTGATGAGTCAACCGATATTGGTCCGCTTATCTCAAAAGAGGCGAAGCAAAGAGTTTCTGATTTGATTGAAGAAGCGAAAGGCCGCGGAGCAAGACAAGTAAATAAAGAGCAATCGTTAGAAGGCAACTTTATAGCACCAACGGTATTGGTGGATGTTGAGCACGATAGGCCATTAGTTCAAGGTGAGATCTTTGGCCCAGTATTACCGATCATTCGTTTTTCTGAAGAAGATAAAATGATTGCGATGGCCAACGACACTATCTACGGATTAGCCGCTTATTTTTATAGCCAAGACATGAACCGCATTTGGCGTGTCGCGCATAATCTAGAGTACGGCATGGTAGGAGTCAATGAAGGTATTATTTCGACGGAAGTTGCGCCGTTTGGTGGCATGAAACAATCGGGTAATGGTCGAGAAGGGGCCAAAGAAGGTTTAGAAGAATACCTAGAGACGAAATACGTGTGTATTGGTGGGTTAGATCGATAATGAAGCAGGGTAAAGGTATTTGGTTCCTAGTTTCTAGGAAGAGCGATTTTTCGAACGCTTTGCTTTTACTCATAGCTTTTACACGTATTTAGTAAGACGCTACTTTTTCTCGGTTTGAGAGAGTGGCGTTTCCGAGTTCTGATAGTTCTACCCTAGAAACGAAAAAAAACCTCATCATCTGATGAGGTTTTTTTAAAGTGGCTCCCCTTGCAAGACTTGAACTTGCGACATACGGATTAACAGTCCGCCGTTCTACCAACTGAACTAAAGGGGAATTATTCTTTTTTTTATTTCTAGTGATTAAGCTAGAAAATGGTGCCGACTACCGGAATCGAACTGGTGACCTACTGATTACAAGTCAGTTGCTCTACCTACTGAGCTAAGTCGGCGCACTTTGTTTTTTGCTTCTAATTATCTGAATTCTTGATTCAAACAATTTTAAATTGGCTCCCCTTGCAAGACTTGAACTTGCGACATACGGATTAACAGTCCGCCGTTCTACCAACTGAACTAAAGGGGAATTATTCTTTTTTTATTTCTAGTGATTAAGCTAGAAAAAATGGTGCCGACTACCGGAATCGAACTGGTGACCTACTGATTACAAGTCAGTTGCTCTACCTACTGAGCTAAGTCGGCACACTGTATTTTTCAATTTGACGTCTACTTTATCAAGACACCAAACTATAAATAGTGGTGCCCGGAGGCGGAATCGAACCACCGACACGAGGATTTTCAATCCTCTGCTCTACCGACTGAGCTATCCGGGCGACGGGGGGTATTAAACGGTTTTTCGTGACTAACGTCAACAGTAAAATATAAAAAAATGTTCGTTTGAGTAATTTATAGTCGCCATTGCGTGTTTCTCCACACAATAGGACGTTTTTTTCTCAAATTTTGCTGTTTATTTGTGGGTGATTACTGACGTGAAAGCGAATGAGAATAAGAGTAGCTTGGGTATAAGTTTAGCTTGAGTGCAATTCATCGTGCTGAATGCCGAAAATATAAGCTAAGTGAGTCATTATCATCGAATACATGATTGCTCGAATACATAATAGAAAGGAGAGGTAGTGATTAAACTATCTCTCCTTTTTCGTTACAGCTTATCTGAAGGGATTAAAATTATATTTGGGCCCACGGTCCACCAGAGGTTGGTTCATCGCCTTGTGTCCACCATTGTGCTTTATAAGAAGCGCCGTGGTAGTTTACCGTATCACCGGATGTATAGACCTTATCGGCTTGCCACTCAGCATTATCACTTGCGGCCGCTTGCCAAGCACTTGAGGTGTCAGGCTGATCACCTTGAGTCCACCATTTAGCGGTATAGCTCACGCCGTTATATAGCACGACATCACCGCTGTTGTAGGCAATTGCACTATCCCAAGTAGTTTCGCCATTGTTATTACCGTCATCTTCTAATGGGGTTACAGTAATGGAAATTGTTGATTGGCTAGTGGTAATAGGATCGCCAACCGAAACCACTATGCTTTCATTGAGAGTAGTTGTAGTTTCTGGTGCTTGATAATTGACGGTAATGCTAGTGTCGCTTTGAGTGATGATATTGCCTTTATCGACACTGAATATCAGCGGATCATTGTCGGCATCGGTTGCTGAAACCTCAAACACTAGGCTTTCTCCGCTTTGCACGCTTAAATTGCTTGGAGCAGTAATAACCGGAGCTTGATTACCCGTTTTGATTTCTAGTTGATAGCTGTAATTCGAGTTGGTGACATAAACCAAATTGCTATACAAATCTTGGCTTTGGTACTGAATAGTTTGTGAAGCTGAGTCTTTTAAACCAATTTGCACCGTTTGTGGGTATTTTTGATTCACGGTTGTTGCTAAAGATTCTGCCCACACAGTTTCCGCATCATTATCAATTGGGAACTTTTCAAACACGATCTCTTGGCCATTTTCATCAAAGATACGTAGCCAAGCCGTATCACCAGCATTTGCGTCCATGGTTGAAGCTAGGTAGTTACCGCTACTGACCCATTTATCGAGCGGGTTATTTGGATCGGTTCCATCGTCGTTACCGGTAAATGAAACATCACTACAGTTATAAAAACCTTCCCCTGCCGGATCTTGACGTTGCCAGCGAGTATATAAAATAGCATCGCCAGTACGATCCGTTGGCAGTGTGACTTCCATTTGATAGTACTTTTTGCCATTAAGCTCAACGGTTGCCAAGTTGCCAAACTCCGCGATTAAATCTAAATCACTCCAAGCCAGCGGCATAGTTGCAGAATCATAATTTGGCTTGGTTAAGTAAACTTTCCAAAAGCTTGGGTTATGGGGCGTGTTGGCGCGATATTGCAGGGTGACCTTACCATTGTTGGTTAAATCAAGTTTGGTCTTTTGCCAATCAGGTGAAGGTAGGTCGATACCATGTTTGGCTTTATCGCCCGCTGAGCATAATTCGCCATTGGGAATGGTTGCTTCAACGGCAGCTTGATCATTGTAGTTAGAAACTAAAGTGGAAAACTCTGGCTTTTGCACAAATGGCGTCCAGCCTGATTCTAAAAACGCGGCACGGCAAGCAGCGTTGGGAATAGTACTACCATCGGTTGAATCCCAGTAACCGCCATCCATATCACAAATCTGTTGCCTTGCTGGTGGGTAGTCTAGGTAACCATGCGCTTGTACATGAGTTGAAAGTAAAGTTAAGCTAATGACGCTCGTGGATAAGCATAATTTGCTTCGAAAAAGTGAATAATTCATACACACCTCCATTTGTTATTGAATGGCATGGAGTGTGGTGGGGGATAAGAAAAAGGCAGAATAGAAAATTGTTAGTTTGAACACTCTCTCGAAGAAATTTATCTTCAGTTTCACTTGTCGAAGTAAAATTGAATAGTCGCTTTGAAAGTGAAGCTAATTGACATAAAGATTACATAAATTGGAAAAAGCCAGCTAAGCAGAGAAAATGTGGTGAGGCGAAACTATGGTAAAGGATGGGTAAAGGATGTTATTGAAGGCGAAAAAAAACCTCATCAGATGATGAGGTTTTTTAAAGTGGCTCCCCTTGCAAGACTTGAACTTGCGACATACGGATTAACAGTCCGCCGTTCTACCAACTGAACTAAAGGGGAATTATTCTTTTAACACTAATTGATGCAATCAGTCGTTAACTAAATAATGGTGCCTCGAGGCGGAATCGAACCACCGACACGAGGATTTTCAATCCTCTGCTCTACCGACTGAGCTATCGAGGCAATAAATGGTGCCGACTACCGGAATCGAACTGGTGACCTACTGATTACAAGTCAGTTGCTCTACCTACTGAGCTAAGTCGGCACACTATATTTATTGCTTGTCCGTGCATGTAACCATGACACCAACAATTTAATTGTGGTGCCCGGAGGCGGAATCGAACCACCGACACGAGGATTTTCAATCCTCTGCTCTACCGACTGAGCTATCCGGGCAACGGAGCGCTATTAAACGGATTTTCTGCTTCACCGTCAACTTGTTTTTGTAAAAAACTCGAAAAAAAGGTTTGTTTGCTGCCAATTTAAGCAAAAAAGTGTGATTTGCTGTTTTTTAATACAAATATTACTTCATCGAATGAAATTCTTTTTGGTAAGCCGTTACTTTTTCTAGGTAACGGCGAGACTCGGCATTCGGGTGTTTTTTGGTCAGTGCCCAATAAACTTGACTAGTTTGTAAGCTGTTAATGTCATTGATGGCACTGGTTTTACCGCCACCAAAGGTGTTAAACACTCCGCCGGAGCCACCGTTATACGCTGAAATCATGCTGTATTGCAGCGAGGTTGAATTTCGTATGCCCTTTAAGTAACGGGTTTTTAAAATGTAAAAGTAGGCCGTGCCGGTATCTATATTATTGGCTGGATTGTATAGATATTGAGGCGTTGGCATGCCCGATTTACCTTTAACTAGGTTAAACACATCGTGTCCGGCTGTTTTGGGTACGATTTGCATTAAGCCATAAGCATTCGCCCAGCTCACTGCGTAAGGGTTGAAGCTACTTTCCGTCTTGATGATGGCATAGATAAGATCTTCAGGGATGTCATATTGTTTTGAAGCTTTACGCACGATATCAGCATATTGATAACTACGTAGTTTGGAGTGGTTTTTTACCATAGGGATGGTGACATAGTACGACTTTTTAAAATCAATAGTGCGAGTCTTAAGCTTGTTTTTTATAAGATAATCAGCAAATTGACTAGCACGCCAAGACCATTGAATCGATTGACCATTTTGATCAACGACCTGATCGGATAAAAATGGTTTACCGCCCATTGCGATCTCTTTAGATGAGAATAAGTCAACATTCGCTGGGTTATTTGGCGTTAGTAGGGTAGTCACAATCGCTTGTTTTAAGTGCCCTGTGGGATCAGTTGAGGCAATGGTTTCTACGGTGACAGTACCATTATCAAAGTCGATATCGGCTCGGTTTAAGTAGCCATCGGTATATTTAACGTAGGTTTTCGCGCCCGCCATCTTGATATTGTCTTGCCCCCATTTGTTGGCGACTTGGCCGGAGAACTGATTCATCAAACTATCTAAAGCGGCGGTATCTTTGGCAAATTGGCCAGGAAGTGGTGCTAGGTTTTTAGCAAAGCGATTGGTAGGGGTGTAATCGACATCATAAATACTTTCGATAAATTCTCGGCTACAGCCAGAAAGGGCAAAAAAGGTGATGAGTAACAGCCAAAGTTTTTTATTCATGTCGAGTTCGAATTTGCTTAAAAACAAAACAGGCATTGCTTTCGATTTCCCAAAACGGGAAGAGCAATGCCTGCTACAAAAGTTGGTTGTATTATACCCGATTATTCACTCGGTGGGGTATAACCATCAATAATGATCTCTTTTCCTTCAAATAAGAAATTAACCATTTCAGTTTCCAGTAGTTTGCGGTGCTCTGGATCCATCATGTTTAATTTTTTCTCATTGATCAGCATGGTTTGTTTATGCTGCCATTGGCCCCAAGCTTCTTTGCTGATGTTATCGAAAATACGCTTACCGAGTTCACCAGGGTAAAGTTGGAAATCTAAGCCTTCCGCTTCTTTCTTTAAGAAAACACAGTTTACAGTACGGCTCATAGGAGCTCCTTGAGAGATTGAATTAATCGTTAAGTTCGTAAGGCAAGCTATGCAGCAGTTGTTTGACTGGTGCGGCGAGCCCGACTTCTTTCGGTTGAGATAAGTTATACCAAAGACCTTGCTGACCTTCCATCACCAAGCTTGGTTGTTTATTCAATTTTACTAAGATTGGCGTGATATCTAAGTGATAATGGCTAAAAGTATGACGAAAGGCCGTCAAAGTACTTTTCTGGCTTATCATCGTCTCCGTAATCGCTTTATTATCTAGCAAATCTTCAATGGTTTGATTTGAATGTTGAGGGAAACAAAATAACCCTCCCCAAATGCCGCTTTGCGGACGCTGTTCTAGCCAAACCTGATTGTCGTGATAAAGCATCACAAACCAAGTTTCCTTTATCGGTTTTTCTTTTTTCGGTTTTTTGCCCGGAAAATCAAGTTGGCGCTGTTGGGCTTTGGCTTGGCAGAACTGCTCGATAGGGCATAAGTCGCATTTAGGTTTACTACGAGTACACACTATTGCGCCCATATCCATCATGGCTTGATTGTACTTATCAACATCATGCTTCGGCGTATGTTGTTCCGCTATTTGCCATAATTGGTTTTCAACGGTTTTTTGCCCCGGCCAGCCTTCTACGGCAAAACAACGTGCTAAAGTACGTTTTACATTGCCGTCTAATATGGCGTGAGGCTGTTTATAAACCGAAGACAAAATTGCCGCTGCGGTTGAACGGCCAATCCCCGGTAGAGCATTCATTTGTTCTATATCGGTCGGGAATTCACCTTGGTAGTCTTGCTCGACAATTTGCGCCGCTTTGTGCAGGTTACGAGCACGAGCGTAATACCCTAGTCCAGTCCAAAGGTGGAGTACTTCATCTTGATGCGCTTTGGCTAAATCTGTCACGGTAGGAAAGCGCTCAAGGAAGCGTTCAAAATAAGGAATAACCGTGGTGACTTGGGTTTGTTGTAACATGATTTCTGATAACCAAACTTTATAGGCGGTTTTATTTTGCTGCCAAGGCAAGCTTTTACGGCCAAAGTTTTCATACCAATTTAAAATGGAATCAGAAAATGTACTCACTGGTTACTCTTTATTTGAATTTTAATTGGCGTTGATTCCACCATAGCTATACAGTTTAGTAAACCATGTAAATTATATGGATAAAAATGGCTATTTGGGTGAAGTGGCAATAAACCGATGAGAAAGTCGATTAATTCGACGATAAAAGCTTGCACCTTGAGCGTATCTTTGGATAATTCTCACCCTAGTTTTGAATAGCCTCTATTATTTAAAATCACTCATTATTTTCAATCGCTAAGTTTCAGCTAGAACAATCAAACTTGGCATAATCTTCAGGCGAAACCATGACAGAAGTAACAACCAACGAAGTAAATGAAGAAGGCAAAATTGTTCGCAGAATTCGCAGTTTTGTTCGCCGTGAAGGGCGCTTAACCAAAGGCCAAGAAAAAGCGATTGAAGAATGCTGGCCAACCATGGGCATCGAGTTTGCTCAACAGCGTCTAGATTGGAAACAAGTATTTGGTAACGATAATCCAGTTGTTCTAGAAATTGGCTTTGGTATGGGCGCGTCATTAGTTGAAATGGCGAAGAATGCACCAGAGAAAAACTTTATCGGTATTGAAGTTCATAGCCCAGGTGTGGGTGCTTGTTTAGCGTCAGCGCAAGAAGCTGGCGTAACGAACTTACGTGTAATGTGTCATGATGCAGTTGAAGTGTTTGAGCACATGATCCCAGATAATAGTTTGATCACGTTACAACTATTCTTCCCAGACCCTTGGCACAAAAAACGTCATCATAAACGTCGTATTGTGAAACTAGAGTTTGCTGAAATGGTTCGTCAAAAGCTCATTATTGGTGAAGGCATTTTCCATATGGCAACTGACTGGGAAAACTACGCTGAGCATATGATTGAAGTGATGAATGAAGCGCCGGGCTTTGAAAATATTGCCACTGATGGTGATTTCATTCCTCGTCCGGATGAGCGTCCATTAACTAAGTTTGAAGCTCGTGGCCATCGTTTAGGTCATGGCGTATGGGATATTAAATTCCGTCGTGAAAGCTAATCGATCTAATAAAGATTAATGATAAAAAACCAACCGCGCGGTTGGTTTTTTTGTTTAAGGTTTAACAGTTTCAGTTAAGCATTTTTAGATTAACAGCTTTAAACCGCTTCAGTCTCACTGGTTAAGCATTTCTCTACTTTGATTGCCGCGACCTTAAACTCTGGGATCTTAGCGTGCGGATCAGTCGCAGTGACGGTTAATCGGTTTGCTGCCGCCTCTACAAAGTGGAAAGGAATAAACACTACACCTTGCTGCATACGTTTGGTGACAAAAGCGTCGATTTCAATTTCCCCGCGACGACTGGAGACCTGTAAACGTTCACCATTTTTGATCCCTAACGCTTCAGCATCTTGTACGCTGATCATGGCGCGAGGCCCTGCTAGATTATCTAATCCTTTGGTTTTACGAGTCATAGTACCAGTATGGAATTGTTCCAGTACTCGCCCTGTCGTTAGCACTAATGGATATTCAGGATCAGGCAATTCTGCGGCATATCTAAATGGTGTCGCGATTAATTGACCTTTGCCACGCATAATACCGTTACTGTGCATTAAGCGAGTACCGTCAGGGTTTGTGGTATTACAAGGCCATTGCACACCATCTCGGCCAACTTTATCCCAAGTGATTCCCGCATATTGAGGGGTAACTTGAGTAATTTCAGCGGTAATGTCGGAGACCGAGTGATAACCCCAATCACTACCCATAGCATTGGCGATTTGTTGGATGATCCACCAATCTTCTTTTGCTTCTCCCGGTGCTTTTACCGCGGGAGTTAACCGCTGAACGCGTCGCTCGGTATTGGTAAAGTGACCGGTTTTTTCGGCAAATGAATAAGCCGGCAATACGACATCTGCATACTGCGCGGTTTCAGTTAAGAAGATATCTTGCACGACTAAGAAATCGAGTGCTTCTAATCCTTCAATCACATGCGCTTGATTCGGATCGCTTAACATTGGGTTCTCACCCATCACAAATAAGCCTTTCACTTGCTGGTGGCAAGCCGCATCAATGATCTCAGTTAGGGTTAGCCCTTTTTGATTTGAAAGCTGTGGTGCGTTCCAAGCTTCAACAAATTTGGCGTGAACCTCTGGGTTGGTGACTTTTTGATAGCCGGGGAAGTCGGTCGGTAGCGCGCCCATATCACAAGCGCCTTGCACATTAGATTGACCGCGTAATGGGTTGATGCCTCCACCTTCAATACCAATGTTGCCGCATAGTAGTTGTAGGTTAGAAATCGACACCACATTATCATGGCCAGTTGTGTGCTGTGTGATACCCATTGAATAGTAAACAGCAGTTCGCTTGGCTGTACCAATAGTACGCGCGATTTGTTTAATATCTTCGGCTTTAATGCCAGTGACTAGCTCAACTTTATCAAGTGCATAGTCAGGCTTTAATAACTCTTGTTTGAGCGCTTCAAAGCCTTGAGTATTGGCATTAATGTAATCTTGGTCTTGCCAGTTATTTAATAAGATTTGTTGCATGATGCCATTTAACAGCATCACATCAGTGCCCGGACGTTGCGCCACATAAAGCTCAGCATGATCGGCCATATCAATGCGTTTAGGATCGGCTACGATCAAACGAGCACCCTGATGACGAATGGCTTGTTTGATGTGTGAAGCAATAATTGGGTGGGCCGATGTGGTATCTGAGCCAATAATAAAGATCACATCAGAATGCTTGATGCTTGGAATATCATTAGTCATCGCGCCACTGCCTAGCGTTGCCTCTAAACCTGTTACTGTTGAAGCGTGACATAAACGCGCGCAGTGATCTAAGTTATTGGTACCAAACTCACGACGCACTAGCTTTTGGAATGCATAGTTATCTTCGTTGGTGGTTTTGGCCGATGAGAAACCGGCTAAAGCATTGGAGCCAGAATGCTGTTTGATATGATTGAACTTGTCAGCAACCAATTGAATCGCTTCTTGCCAACTAGCAGGCTGTAATTTTCCATCACGTCGAATAAGTGGTGTGGTTAGGCGCTGATTATTATTAATAAAATCAAAACCAAATCGACCTTTCACACATAACATGCCTTGGTTTACTGGCGAGTCCGCTCCTTGCACGTAACGGATTTTATTGTTGGCTTGATCAACAAACATAGTGAGTTTGCATCCGACTCCACAGTAGGTGCAGATGGTTTCAACTGGAGTAAGAATATCAAGGCGGCTTTCTGATTTATCGCGCGCGTCGACTAATGCGCCGGTTGGACAGGCTTGTACGCATAGACCGCACTGTACGCAATTTGAATCGCCCATTGAACAGGTTTCACCACCAAATCCAGCACGAGCTTCTGGACGCATCATTGGCGTACCATCAAGGTTCTTCAAAAAGCTTAAAACGCCATGAACGCCGCTCTCATTGCACGCTTGTACACATTGACCACAGCTGATGCAGCGATTGGCATCAAAGGTGATAAATTCAGAGCTGTCATCAATGGCAAATTTTTGCTGCATCGATTTATCTAGTTCATCATCAATCACGCCATATTCGGTACCGTAGTCGCGTAGGGCACAATCGGTATTGGCTTGGCATCCACACTCTAAACAACGAGCCGCTTCATCCATAGCTTGTTGATTGGCAAAGCCCGTTTCGACTTCCTCAAAGCTACCTTGGCGTTGATTAATTGGCAGCTCCGGCATAACAACACGAGCAACTTTTTGAATATTTTCAAATTGTTTTGGGTCGACCTGTTTAACCGATTTTTCTTTTTTAGAATCGTATTGGCGAACAGGGATGTGTTCCATGGTGCCTTGAAAATAACGATCGATGGCTTCTGCTGCCACACGACCATCGGCGACAGCTTCAATAGCGGTAGCAGGGCCACGACGGAAATCACCAATGCTGAAGATGTTTTTATTGCCACTATGCATGGTATTTTCATCTACTTCAGCAGTATTCCAACGAGATAATGGCAGCTCGATATTGTCATTATCTAAAAAGCTAAGATCGGGCTTTTGAGAGACCGCCGCAATCACGGTATCAAACTCTTGAATAAAGAATTCCCCCGTTGGTTCAGGGCGACGACGACCCGATGAATCGGCTTCACCAAGATGCATTTTTTCTAATTTTATTTGGCAGACTCGACCATTTTGATCGGCAATGTTTTCCACCGGATTAGTCAACATTAAAAATTGTACGCCTTCGTGCTCAGCTTCTAGGATTTCATAATCTTCAGCTGGCATTTCATCACGAGTACGGCGATAGATTAATGTGGTTTCAGCACCATCACGCACCGCGGTTCTTGCGCAATCAATCGCTGTGTTACCACCACCAATGACGGCTACTTTTTTGCCCGTGGTGTAATGATGATCCATAACGTAATCTTTTAGGTAATCGACGCCTAAATAACAACCATCAAGATCAGAACCGGGGTAATGCATTTCCACTGCTTTTGATGCACCCACCGCAAGGCAAACTGCATCAAAATCTTGGCTTAGGCGGGTTAAGGTAAAGTCATCACCGAGCTTTTTATTTAGCTCAATTTGCATGCCATTACGGCACATTAATTCAATTTCTTTATCAAGAATATCTTTAGGCAAGCGGTACTCTGGAATGCCATAACGAAGCCAACCACCGGCTTTTGGCATCGATTCAAATACCGTGACTTCATAACCTTCATTAGTGAGGTAGTAGCCGCAAGTTAATCCACCAGGGCCACTGCCTATTACGGCAATGTGTTTTTGTTTGGCTGGTTTTTTCTGTGGGACATAGGCTTCTTGAGCAGCAAGATCCGCATCGGCCGCATGGCGCTTTAATTGACGAATTGCAAGCGGCTCATCAATGATATTACGGCGACATTCAGTTTCACAAAATGCTGGGCATACACGACCAATGGATAGTGGCATTGGCAAGGTACGTTTAATGACTTCAATCGCTTTTTGATGGTCATTTTGTGAAATATGATAAAGGTAAGATTGAATATCGACACCCGCAGGGCAGGCTACTTTACAAGGCGCTTCACAGTCTGCGTAGTGATCTGATAATATCGCCTGCAACGCTTGTTTTCTGTGGGCGCTTAATGCGGCAGATTCAGTGGTGACTTGTAATCCATCGTAGACTTGCATTTCACAAGCGCGCTGAGTAGTGCCATCGGAAACTTCCACCACACACAAATCACAGGCGACTTTTTCTCCCTGCGTATTCGTGCCACATAGAGAAGGAATGTCGATATTATGTTGTTTCGCAGCATTGAGAAGATTTTGTTCTCCATCAACACTGAAAGTATGACCATTAATAATGATTTTCACGATTACATCCCATCCTTGCAGCGATAAATAACCAGCAATATTCTGCTCGTTGAAACAGCGACTGATTTAATAATTTTTATGTGAGTGAACTTGTCTGACAAATACCACTACTATAAAAAACTCAAGTTGCTTGAAATATGATCTGATACAAGAAAAGTGTGAATTACCCCTAAATAGGAACCGCTATGCCACAAGCTACGACTGAATTACTGAACGATATCTTAGAGCAAGTTCGCCCATTAATTGGTAAGGGCAAAGTGGCAGACTACATTCCCGCTTTAGCGTGCGTTCCGAATGATAAATTGGCTATCGCGGTTTATACCAATGATGGCAAGGTGGTGAAGGCAGGGGACGCTGATGAGCCGTTTTCGATTCAGTCGATTTCGAAAGTTTTGAGTTTAACGCTCGCGATGGGTTTATATGAATCCGAAGAAATTTGGCGTCGAGTAGGTAAAGAGCCCTCAGGCCAAGCCTTTAACTCGATGATTCAGTTGGAAGTTGAACAAGGTATTCCGCGTAACCCGTTTATTAATGCAGGGGCAATTGTCGTGGCTGACATGCTTCAATCGCGTTTATCTGCTCCTCGTCATCGCTTATTAGAATTTGCCCGTCAATTGTCTGGTGATACGCATATTGTGTATGACAAAGTAGTAGCCGCTTCTGAGATGCAGCACAGCGACCGTAATGCCGCGATTGCCTACTTGATGCGCTCATTTGGTAATTTTGAAAATGAAGTAATTCCGGTTTTAAATAACTACTTTCATGCCTGCGCACTGAAAATGAGCTGTGTCGATTTAGCGAAAACATTCAGTTATCTCGCCAATAAAGGTCAATCGGTACAAAACAAAAAGCAAATTATCGCTCCGAATCAAACTAAGCGTTTAAATGCCTTATTGGCTACTTGTGGGCTTTATGATGGCGCAGGTGAATTTGCGTTCCGTGTTGGCATGCCGGGTAAATCTGGTGTCGGTGGTGGTATTGTGGCAGTGATCCCGGGAGAAATGAGCATCGCAGTATGGTCACCAGAATTAGATAAATCCGGTAACTCATTAGCGGGAACCGCGGCGCTGGAGATATTATCGACGGAGTTAGGGCGGTCGATATTCTAAAGAGACTTACGTCAATAGGAATCTCGTTACTCGTCGCTCGATAGGACCTTCAAGCGACGAGAAGCAAAGCGCTCGAGAAACGAGATTCGTTTTTTATTCTTCTTCTACAAACAACTCCACCAAATCATTAAAAAACAATTTCCCTTTCTGGGTAATGTGCCAATGACTTTCCGTTTCGGTTAAATAGCCTTGCTCTATCGCGGTTTGGATCTGCGCTTCAATCACAGAAAGCGCCAATCCGGTACGCTCGACAAATTCAGCTTTCGGGCAAGCTTCGATTAAGCGGAAGCGATTCATAAAGTATTCAAACGGGCGATCTTCGGTTTCGACTAAGGTTTCGCTATCTAGGTAGCTTTTGACTAGGTTTTGATAAGCCGCTAAATAGCCTCTAGGGTGCTTGACCTTAGTAGTGCGAACGATTCGTCCATCCTCAAAGCTTAACTTGCCATGCGAGCCGCAGCCTATGCCTAGGTAGTCACCAAAATGCCAATAGTTAAGGTTATGGCGACATTGATAACCGGGTTTGCTGTAGCCAGAAATTTCATATTGCACGTAACCAGCATCAGTTAATCGCTGGTGGCCTTGTTCGAAAATATCCCACAAATCGTCATCATCCGGCAGAATCGGCGGTTTGGAGTAGAACAAGGTATTGGGCTCAATGGTTAATTGATACCAAGATAAGTGATAAGGATTCAGTTCAACCGCTTTATCTAAATCGGCCAGAGCTTGTTGCTGGGTTTGATTAGGTAGCCCGTGCATCAAGTCTAGGTTGAAACTGTTTAACCCAATCTTATGCGCCAGATGAGCTGCATTAATCGCTTCTTGTTGTCCATGAATTCGACCTAGGGCTTGTAGCTTTTCTTCTTCAAAGCTTTGTACTCCGATAGAAATACGATTGACCCCTTGAGTTTGAAATTGAGCAAAACGCTCAGCTTCAATGGTTCCCGGGTTGGCTTCCATGGTGATCTCAATATTGTCTTCAAATGGCAGCAGCGCTTCGATGCCTTGCAATAAGCGACCAATTTCTGACGGCGAAATTAAGCTTGGCGTACCGCCACCAATAAATATTGAATGCAGTAATCTAGGAGCACCAGCTAGCTGATATTTTTCGATATCGGTTTTGAGATCTTCTAACAAGGCATCGATATATTGGGTTTCTGGGATCTCACCTTTTTGGGCATGCGAGTTGAAATCACAATACGGGCACTTTTGAACACACCATGGAATGTGCACATATAAACTTAATGGTGGCGGAGTAATTGAATTCATGTCTTAACTTAAAAACTGAGGAGAATCAGACAGTTCAGCAAACAGTTTTTTCAGAGCTTTACCGCGATGTGATAGTTGCTTTTTACGTACTGGTTCTAGCTCGGCAGATGAGCATTGATCTTCAGGAACCCAGAATACCGGATCATAACCAAAACCATTTTCGCCTTGAGCTTTTTCTAAGATCTTACCTTCCCATTGGCCGTGACAGACTAATGGGGTTGGATCGTTTTCGTGGCGCATTAATACGAGAACACAGTGAAAGCGTGCGCTGCGTTGTTCACTAGGTACGCCCTTCATTTCTTCTAGCAGTTTATCTAGGTTGCGTTGATCGGTCGCCCCTTCACCTGAATAGCGGGCAGAGTAGATTCCCGGAGCGCCTTGCAGTGCATCAACTTCTAAACCGGAATCATCCGCAATTGCCGGTAAGCCCGTTTCTTTTGCGGCATGGCGAGCTTTGATAATGGCATTTTCGATAAAGGTGGTGCCGGTTTCTGCCACTTCTGAAACCTTATATTGGCTTTGCGCTTCAACCTCAAAACCAAATTCAGAAAGTAGGTCAGCCATTTCTTTGACTTTGCCTTGGTTGCCAGTGGCGAGAACGAGCTTTTTCATTGGGGATCCTGTGTTATTTATTCTTCAACATAAAACTTTTGCGTGAAGCTGATTGGGCCGCTGCCCGTGTTACCAGCATCAACATTAATATTGAAGGTGAGTTGTTCTTCATTGGTGATAGGAAATTCTGCTAAGTAATAAATCGCTTCGCCTTCTTTCACTTGTTTGAAGTTAAGTTGTTTCGTTTGGCCTATTAGGTTCTTACTACTACCTGTGACTTTTGCATCCACCGCAGGTTTGCCGAGCTTACTAGTGTCTAACACACTGATATTTAAAATTGCCGAATAGCCATTACGCTTTAATTTATATAGAGTGGCCACTTCTGGGGTAAGCATGGCGGAATTGAAAGCAGAGTAGTGCACTTCGCTATTTTTAATGGTTTTGAATTGCCCAGCAAAGCTCGGTATAGAGACCAAGGTAATCAAAGAAACCAAAGCAGGTAGGGCGATAGCGATCCATTTTTTCATGAGACTTCCTTATCAATGTAGATTATCAAAGTAGATTTTGTATCGACTCGGGAATAACGCTTGGGGTAGTGATTCGAATGGTTTTATGTCTGCCTAATTCGCCTTTTTCGATACTCACTGAGCCTTTTGATACCTTACAAAGTTTGGCTAGGTATTTAGTTAAATAGGCGTTAGCTTTGCCATCGACTGGCGGAGCGGTAATGGCGATTTTTATTTCATCCCCATGCAAGCCGACGATGTTATCTCGGCTTGCTTTGGGTTGAATGTAAACTCGCAGTAGTAAGTCTTCTCCTGCGAGTTGTACTGGGATGGCCATCGATTAAAGCTGATACCAAATCGGACCAACTACATCGCCCATCAAGTAGTTGGCAAATTGTAGAATTAAGAATAGAACCAGTAGGCTAAGATCGAAACCGCCCATTGGAGGAAGAATTCGACGAATTGGCGCCAGCATAGGTTCGGTTAATTGCACCATCACATATTCAACTGGGCTGTTGCCTTGGCTTACCCAGCTTAGAATAGCGCGGATCAGTAATACCCAGAATAGTAATCCACCAGCTGCTTTAACCAGTGAAAGCGCGCCAAACATTAAAAAGCTTGGGCTCAGCACTAGGCTGCCATTTGAGATTAAAATTAAGCAGACAAATTTCAGTACGCTAAGTACATAAGCAAAGATAATGGTGGCTAAATCTATGTTACCTACTGATGGAATCACGCGGCGCAAAGGGCCAACAATAGGTTGGGTGGCTTTAACCACAAATTGAGAAAATGGGTTATAGAAGTCTGCGCGAGCCATTTGTAACCAAACACGCAAGATGACGACCATAATGTAGAGGTCGAATACGGTAGAAACTAGAAAAGTCATTGAGTTCATTACTGCAAACCTTGTTATTAATATTTAAATCGAAATTAAATTAGTTTTTCCATTTCTTCAGCACGGTTAACCGCGGCTTGCATCGCTTTAGATACGATGTCAGAAAGGTTATGTTGGTTAAACGTTTTTAGCGCTTCAGCGGTGGTGCCGCCTTTTGATGTTACTTGTTCACGAAGAGTTGATAAGTCGAGCTCAGGGTTTGCTACGACCATTTCCGCCGCGCCTAGGGCTGCTTGTTGAATCAGTATGCGAGCGGTATCTTTATTGAAACCTTGCGCCATGGCTTCTTGTTGCATCGCTTCCATAAATAGGAAGAAGTAAGCAGGTGCACTGCCAGCCGCAGCAATAATATTATTGATGCCAGATTCTTCATCTACCCAACAGATCTCACCAACCGCTGACATGAGATCACCGGCAAAGTCTTTATCATCTTCAGAGACATTATCGGTGGCAAACAAACCGCTCATGCCTTTGCCTACGAGTGATGGTGTATTGGGCATCACGCGTACTAGTTGCACGGTTTGACCAAGCATTTCGTTAAGGCGTTTTGCAGAAATACCTGCGGCAATCGAGATGATTAGTTTGTTGCTTAGATCTATGGATTGAAAATCAGCGCATACATCCGCCATCATTTGTGGCTTAACCGATAAAATCACCACTTCAGCTTGTTCAACGGCTGCAACATTATCGGTTGTTGTGTGGATCCCGTAGCAATCAGCAAGATGTTTGAGTTTATCTTCATCACGGCCTGTTGCGGTAATATTCCCTGCTTTATAGCCACTTGAAAGCATGCCTGCAAAAATGGAACGCGCCATATTGCCAGAGCCGATAAAACTGATTTTACGTTGTTCCATATCTGTATCGTCCTAGTATTTTATCTTTATGCGAGTATATCGTTGGTTCGCTTATGACGCTTGTCATTTACAGTAAAAGTTAGCGCTTAATTGGAATAATCCCTTGCTCCAAAAATAGCGGTACCAATACGAACCATAGTGCTGCCCGCTTCAATTGCTGCTTGCATATCACCACTCATGCCCATCGAAAGGGTATCGATTTGTGGGTAGTGTGATTGTAACGCTTGCTTTAATTCTTTTAGTTGCTGAAATGCTGCCAATTGTGAAGCGTGATCAGAGACATTTTCCGGAATTGACATCAACCCTCTTAATGTGAGGTTAGGTAAGTCATTTATCAACTGAGCTAAGGCAAAAACTTGTTCACGATCTGTTCCTGATTTCGAGCTTTCGCCACTGGTGTTTACTTGAATCAGAATTTGCAGTGGTTTGCCGTCAGGACGTTGATCATTGAGTCGTTGGGCAATTTTTTCACGGTCAACCGAATGTACCCAATCAAAATTTTCTGCGATCAGTCGAGTTTTATTAGATTGAATCGGTCCAATGAAGTGCCATTCAAGTGCGCTCTGGGTATAGTGTTGAGAGAAATATTGTATTTTTTCAACGCCTTCTTGGACGTAATTTTCACCAAAGCATGTTTGTCCCGCTTCGATGGCTAACTCTAATGCCTCAATCGGTTTAGTTTTACTTACTGCTAGCAGCTGTACTGAGTTAGAATGGCGGCCATATTGTTGCTCAGCGGTACGAATCTGCTGGTTAATTTGTTCAATGTTTTGTTGAATACTATTTTTATCAGAACACATCATAGTTTTTCTTCGATAAGGAATATAAATGGATATTGCTGAGTTATTGGAATTTAGTGTAAAGCATAATGCATCAGATCTACATCTTTCTGCAGGCGTTCCTCCAATCTTACGTATTGATGGCGACATCAGACAGTTAGAAATGCCAGCTTTCACGCATTCAGATGTTCATGCATTAGTTTTCGATATTATGAACGATGCTCAGCGTAGCGAATTTGAAGAAAAACTAGAAATCGATTTTTCATTTGAATTACCTAATATTGGCCGTTTTCGTGTCAATGCTTTCAATCAATCTCGTGGTTGCGCGGCAGTATTTCGTACTATCCCTGTTCATATCCCTTCATTTGAAGATATCTCAGCTCCTGAGATTTTCGAAAAAATTGCTAACTATGAAAAAGGCTTAGTGCTAGTAACCGGCCCAACCGGTTCAGGTAAATCGACGACCTTAGCGGCAATGGTCGATTACATTAACCGTAATCATAAAAAGCACATTCTAACCATTGAAGATCCTATCGAATTTACTCACAGCAATAAAAAATGCTTGGTCAACCAACGTGAAGTGCACCGTGATACTCATAGTTTTGAAGCATCGCTACGTTCGGCATTACGTGAAGATCCCGATGTGATTTTGGTGGGTGAACTACGTGATAAAGAAACCATTAGCTTAGCCTTAACCGCAGCGGAAACGGGTCACTTAGTATTTGGTACTCTACATACTAGTTCTGCCGCAAAAACCATTGACCGTATTATTGATGTTTTCCCTGGAACGGAAAAAAACATGGTGCGCTCTATGCTGTCAGAATCATTACGTGCGGTTATTGCGCAGAAGCTATTAAAGCGTGAAGGCGATGCAGGTGGACGTATTGCTTGTCATGAAGTGATGATTGTAACTCCAGCGATTCGTAACCTAGTGCGTGAAGATAAAGTTGCTCAAATGCTATCGATGATCCAAACCGGCTCGGCTATGGGCATGCAAACCATGGAACAAGCCGCTCGTCAGTTATTAATGGAAGGCTTAGTGACTCAAGAAGAAGTTGAAAGCAAAATCGAAACTCTAGCGTCAACATCACCATATTAATGTCACCGTATTAGTTTGAAGGAAACCACATGCAACTTTCACAAGTCCTAGAAATTATGGTGTCATCTAAAGCGTCAGATATTTATTTGACGGTTGGCGCGCCATGTTTGTTTCGTATTGATGGCGAGCTTAAAGCACATGGTGATCCATTAGATAAAGGTGGGGTAGAAGCCTTACTGTTTGAAATGATGGATAACGAAAGACGCGAAGAATACCAGTCAACTCATGAAGCAAACTTTGCTGTAGTGCACGGTGAAGGGCGTTTTCGTGTCAGTGCTTTTTTCCAGCGAGAATTACCTGGTGCGGTAGTCCGCCGAATTGAAACGCGTATTCCAAGTATGGAAGAGTTGAACCTACCTGAAGTATTAAAAGAGCTATCGACCGCTAAGCGTGGTTTAGTGCTGGTGGTGGGGGCGACGGGTTCAGGTAAGTCGACTTCAATGGCGGCCATGACTGGTTATCGCAACTTAAACAAAACCGGCCACATACTGACGGTAGAAGATCCGATTGAGTTTGTTCATGAGCATAAAAAATGCATCGTGACTCAACGTGAAGTTGGCCTAGATACCGAAAGCTATGAAGTGGCACTGAAGAACTCTTTACGCCAAGCGCCAGACATGATTTTAATCGGTGAGATCCGTAGCCGTGAAACCATGGAATATGCCATGACGTTTGCCGAAACCGGGCATTTGTGTATGGCAACTTTGCACGCCAATAACGCCAACCAAGCCTTAGAGCGTATTTTGCATCTGGTGCCGAAAGAACAAAAAGAACAATTCTTGTTTGATTTATCTTTGAACTTAAAAGGCGTTATCGCCCAGCAGTTAGTTCGAGATAAAGAGGGCAATGGTCGACATGGGGTGTTTGAGGTATTGCTTAATACACCACGTGTATCGGATTTGATTCGTCGTGGTGATTTACAAGAGCTTAAATCGACCATGATTCGCTCTAAAGAAGCCGGTATGCAGACTTTCGATCAGGCATTATTTGAGTTATTACAAGCCGATAAGATCAGCCTAGATGATGCGATGCACAGTGCGGATTCCCCTAACGATTTACGTTTAATGCTTAAATCTTCCGGTGATGCGACCTTTGAATCTAGCTCATTGAAAGGCATTAAGATAAACCTGTAGGAGAGCGGATAAATGGATAACACCTTAATTGAGACTTATCAGAAAACTTGTTATCGAGTTGACATCGATGGGCAGGTTTTTGAGTTATTCATTGAGCAGCCTAATTCGCCATTTGCCGCATGCTGCCAGCAGAATAAAATTCAACAATGGGCGATTATTACCGCCTATAATCCTTACTCAAATTCAACGTCTGAGCCGCTCAATCAACAAGCTAATATCGCGTTATCAAACGAGTTACAGGCTCTAGGTTATGAGTTTTATCGTGGTGATGGTGTGCCGGATTCTTCTGAGTGGTCAATTGAAAAAGGATTTTGGATTGCCAATATTGAACTCGCTATAGCGAAGAAGCTGGCAATAAAATATCAGCAGAATGCGTTTGTTTTTGGTGATAGTCATGGGATTCCATCACTGCACTTGTTTGAATAGCTAAACTAAAAAGAGTTGATGGTTCGCATCAACTCTTATGTTTTATTGTTACGTTTTCATTCTTAACTTTTATAGACTAGTACTGACTTTCAAACCAACTTTCTAAAATCACAACAGCAGATTGGCAATCGACATTACCTTTGCTGAGGGCTTTATAGCCGCCCATCGAAAATAATTCCGCACGTGCTTCTTGAGTCGAAAGACGCTCATCATGCAATTCCACTTTAACGCCAAAACGACCATGCAGACGGTTGGCAAACTTGCGTGCTCGGGTCGTGATATCGGTAAGATCTTTACCTTGCATATCGGTCGGTAAACCGACCACGACGAGATCTGGCTGCCACTCTTTGATTTGTTTTTCGATGTCTTCCCATTTTGGTATGCCATCTTGAGCTTTAAACGCTTTAAGTGGTGAGGCGGTGCCAGTAATGGTTTGGCCTATGGCACTGCCAATGCTTTTAGTGCCGTAATCGAATGCCATGATGGTTTGGTTAGACATGATGTTTCTCTATAAGTGTGATTATCGCGAGATTTAAGCGTGACCGGCATCGCCAGATAATTGTGAAACGCTGATCCCGAGTAATTGTACTGCTTTTTTCCAGCGAGCATGTACTGGAGTATCGAATAGAATTTCTAAATTAGCAGGGGCAGTTAACCAAGAGTTATCGAGTAGTTCTTGCTCTAACTGACCTGAATCCCAGCCTGAATAACCTAGGGTGACAATGAATTTCTTTGGCTCGGCTTCGGTGCCAAGTACCGTCAGAATATCTTTTGAGGTTGTGACTGCCAACTCGTCAGTAATTTCAATACTTGATTGGTAGGTATCTTTTCTACTGTGTAGAACAAAGCCTCGGTCGGTCGCCACAGGGCCGCCATTTAATAAAGGAGCAGATAAACTTTGTTGGCAAATACGTGGGTGAACAGGCTGAACATCAATTTGTTCGAGCATGTTTTTAATATCAATGCCGACAGAATCATTAATGACTAACCCCATCGCACCATCCTCATTGTGCTCACAGATATAAATCACGCTGCGAGTAAAATGAGAGTCTTGCATGCTGGGCATAGCAATTAAAAAGTGATCGGTTAAGTTCATTCTGCTCTCCATAAGCAATTTACGTATGGCAACCTATTTGCTGCCATACTATTTTAATGTGAGCTAGCTAGATAAGACTATTTAGCCGCAGCCACACGACGCTCAATAGCATCCATTAACTTACCTGTGATAGAGATATCAAATGCCGCTTCAATCTCTTTAATGCAGGTTGGGCTAGTGACGTTGATTTCAGTTAACTTATCACCGATCACATCAAGACCAACGAAAATTAAGCCTTTTTCTTTTAGCGTTGGAGCAACCGCTTGGGCGATTTTCAGGTCAGTTTCGCTTAACGGACGAGCTTCGCCACGGCCACCAGCTGCTAAGTTGCCACGAGTTTCCCCTTTGGCAGGAATGCGTGCTAGGCAGTATGGCATTGGCTCGCCATCAACCACTAAAATGCGCTTATCGCCATTACTGATATCTGGTACAAAGGTCTGTGCCATCGCATAGTTTTGCTCGTGATTGGTTAAGGTTTCGATAATCACCGACACGTTCGGATCATCTTGTTTCACACGGAATATTGATGCGCCGCCCATGCCATCGAGTGGTTTTAGAATCACATCACCATGCTGCTCGCGGAAGGCTTTAATTTTTTCCGCTTTACGTGTCACTAGAGTAGTTGGCGTTAATTCTGGGAACCAAGCGGTAAATAGTTTCTCATTGCAATCACGTAGGCTTTGCGGCTTGTTTACAATTAACGTGCCTTGTTCTTCGGCGCGCTCAAGAATGTAGGTGGCGTAGATGTATTCCGTATCAAACGGAGGATCTTTACGCATTAAAACCGCATCCAGTTCTGATAACTCAATCGATTGTTCTGACGTGAATTCATACCATTTATTGGCATCTTCAAATAGGCTTACGATCTTGGTATCAGCCAGCGGCTTGCCTTGTTCTAGATGAAGATCAGACATTTCCATGTAATGGATTTCCCAACCACGACGTTGGGCTTCTAGTAGCATTGCAAAGCTTGAATCTTTTTTGATGTTAATGGTTGAAATCGGGTCCATTACGATGCCAATTTTCATCATTGATACTCCATAGTTGGCGAATTCATTGATACCGCTTTTTTATCGCGATATTGAGATGTTTGTATTAACCGAGATCGCCAAAGCGAACTTGTAGGGCGGTAATTGCTGATAAGCCTGCGGTTTCTGTACGTAGCACGCGTGGGCCTAAGAGTGTTTCTTCAAACTGATATTGTTCGGTCATTTGAATTTCTTCATCAGACAGGCCACCTTCTGGGCCAATCAGTAGACGAACTTTACTGACCGGTGCTGGTAGAGTATTGATTGAGTACTTTGCTCTAGGATGAAGGTTGAGCTTTAGTCCATCATAATCTTCTGCGCACCATTGTTCTAGCTGCATCAAAGGGCGAACGGTCGGCACGATATTACGACCACATTGTTCACAGGCAGCAATCGCGATTTTTTGCCATTGTTGTAGTTTTTTCTCGAAACGTTCTGCATTGAGTTTGACCCCACAACGCTCTGAAATTAAAGGCGTAATGGTATTCACCCCTAGTTCGACCGCTTTTTGAATGGTGAACTCCATCTTGTCACCACGAGAAATGACCTGACCAAGATGTAGATCTAACGGGGATTCAATACTACGCTCGATACGTTCTTTGATTTCTACCGTCACATTTTTCTTTGAGACAGTAAGAATCACGGCAGGAAACTCTGCGCCAGAACCATCAAAAAGTAAAACGTCTTGGCCTTGAGTCATACGCAGTACTCGGCCAACATGACCGGCTGCATCTTCAGATAAGTGGATTTCCCCTAGCTGTTCGATAGCTTGGGGATGGTAAATTCTCGGGATTCTCATGTCATGACCTGTGTAAGCTTAATTGCTTTTCTTAACATGGATGTTTTGACCGTAAAAAACAAGGGGCAAGGTTAACTTCACACACTATGTTTTACGATATATAGCATTAATCGCTGATGATAACTTGATTACGACCTTGATGCTTGGCGGTATATAGTGCTTTGTCGGCGCGAATATAGCTTGAATCTATTTTTTCACCTTGTTGAATTTGGGCTAACCCAACCGATAAGGTACAGCGAACTCTCAACTTATCATCGCTATTGTCTTGCTGAATTATAAAGTGGTGATTCTCTATAGAGGTACGTAGAGACTCTAAACGCGCGATAACATGTTGAGCTGAATCTGAGCGAATAAGTAGGATGAACTCTTCTCCACCTAATCTGGCTAAATAGTCATTTACGCCAATAAATCCGCGGAGTAATTCGGCGAGTTGCTGCAGTGTTTTATCGCCAGCAAAGTGACCATATTGATCGTTGATATTTTTAAAGTAATCAATATCGACAATGGCTAAAAAGAACTCTTTGGCGAGATCTTGATGATGAAGTTTTGTCAGTTTATTGATGATGTAACGTCGATTATGTAACAGAGTTAAGGGATCTTGCTCGGCGAGTTTTTTCAGGTGACGTTCTTTATTGATGGTGTCGGTAACAATACTGATGAAGGTACAAACCGCTTGTTGTCCGTGCCAATTTATTAGTTTATCCGTAATTTCAACCATCACTGGGTTGCCTAATAAATCAGTATGAGCAATGACTTTAGGTTCGGTTTGCTGCTCTGCAAAGGCTTTTTGGTAACGAACCTGGGCATCTTCCCTTTCTTCCGGGTTAATCAGCACCATTAATGATTCCATTTCTAGAATTTGATCTACGCTTTTTAATCCACTAAAGCGAGCAAAGGCATCGTTGGCATAAAGCGGTTTGAAGTCAATATGAATCACGCATGGATTAGGGTGAATCTCGAGTATATGTTGATATTCATTCATAGCGTTATTCATCGTTACTTCAAAGGAGTTGAGGTTATTTACGGTCTAATCATAAAGCAATACAAGCTATTTTATAGGCCATTGATCACTTTTTCTTTGTTTAATGGTTCTAATTGAGTGCCACATAAAGAACAATGATACCGAGTTTGTTGCCGTTTCACTTTATTATGCCGCCGAATCGATAATTGATGGGTTTGGCACTGGCATTGATAAGCAAAGGTTTCACCCTGTACCGAACTAATATCGAAAGCATGATAAGTTTCAGGAGGGCACTGGAAAATATTGGCCATCACATAGCGCCACTCTTTGCCATGAGGTTTGACTCGACCAAATTGATGGTAGGTGATGAGATGAGCCAATTCATGGGGAATCACTTGTTCTACGAATGCCTGCTGATTTTCGATAAGCAAGGTTGGGTTTAAGCGAATTTGCCATTGTTGCAGATACGCTTTTCCTGCCACTTTCCCTCTAACTTTGAAGAACAACTCCGGTGTGGGAAAGGTGCATTCAAAGGCCAACTCTGCTTTTTTCAGGTGAGCCTGAAGGCTGTTTTCCAGCTGATGAATTAAATCTTGAGGAACGACAATGGCTGACACAATGAGTCTCTACTAACATTCAGAACCGATAGAGGAAGCCGAATGTTAATAGAGAAAGGTAGGAGATACAATTAATGTTTACGGCTGAGTGTTTTAATGTTTACGACTAATAGTTTGTCGGTAACCATGCCAAGTGGCAAAGCCTAAAACGGGCATCGCAATGATCATTCCTATACCTGCTGTGGCAAAGCCAAAACCGATACATACCACAATGATTCCTGCCCATACGACCATTGCACCTAGGTTATTTTTGACGGCGTTATAGCTAGTAAAAACAGCGGTCATCATATCGACTCGTCTTTCCATCATTAAAGGAATGGAAAATGCTGACATTGAAAAAATGACACACGAGAAAATAAACCCAACCACAGAACCGCTAATTAAAAAGGGTAGGAAGGCTTCGATTGAGGCGCCTTGCATTTCTGGGTATAAGGCATGTAAAAGGGCAGCAATACGCATCCAGAAGATCATCGCTACACAAAGCAGTAGGGCAAAACTCCATTGTGAAACCCCATTGCGTTTAATCGCTTTTATGGAATGGAATAATTTAGGTTTATGGTGTTTTTCTATTTGCCAGCTCGCATCGTATAGCCCTAGTGCTAAAAATGGGCCGATTAACATATAGACAATCAGGCTAGGGAAAATCACTAAATGAGAACCTTGCAAATAGACTAGCCACTGAATACCTGCGGCGGCAGCAGCAAAGCAAATACCATAAAATAAGCTGATCACAGGGGCTTTGAAAATATCGCGAAAGCCGAGTTTCAGCCATTGTAATGGTGCGGATGTAGCGATCTTCTCACAAGGTATGGTGCGAGCATATTCGCTATCTGGTGTTCTAAAATCTGATGGTTTGGCAGTACGAGGCATAAATCCTCCTGGCAGTTCATGAGGGAACAAGTCTGTGCTTGTGTATATAAATATTGTCGCTGTTTGGGATAATTACAAATTTAATGATTAAAATTTGTGCGAATTTAACGGGTAGGAATAATGAGAGGGAATATTTAATAGGTAATAAAAAACCCTCACCGAATGGCAAGGGTTTGAAAGTACAGTGTTTTGTTCTAAAGGCTAATTATAAGCCAGCAAATCCACGTAGTGCTTCTGCTTTGTCCGTTGCTTCCCATGGGAATTCTTCACGACCAAAGTGACCATAAGCAGCGGTTTTCTTGTAGATAGGTTGAAGTAGGTTCAACATTTCTTGTAGGCCGTATGGACGTAAGTCGAAGTGCTGACGAACCGCTTCAATGATGATGTCAGATGGTACTTTTTCAGTGCCAAATGTTTCTACCATGATAGAGGTTGGTTCTGCTACGCCGATTGCGTAAGACAATTGAATCTCACAACGATCCGCAAGACCAGCTGCTACGATGTTTTTTGCTACGTAACGAGCTGCGTAAGCCGCTGAACGGTCAACTTTTGATGGATCTTTACCAGAGAATGCACCGCCACCGTGACGAGCTGCGCCGCCGTAGGTATCAACGATGATTTTACGACCGGTAAGGCCACAGTCACCCATTGGGCCACCGATAACAAAACGACCGGTTGGGTTGATAAAGAATTTAGTTTCTTTATTTAGCCACTCAGAAGGCAGTACAGGTTTGATGATTTCTTCCATTACCGCTTCACGTAGATCCGGTGTAGTAATTGAATCACAGTGCTGAGTTGATAGTACAACTGCATCAATACCTACAATCTTGCCTTGATCGTATTGGAAGGTAACTTGAGATTTTGCATCAGGGCGTAAGAAATCAAGTTTGCCGCTTTTACGTACTTCAGCTTGCTTTTGTACAAGTAGGTGAGAGTAAGTAATTGGGGCAGGCATCAATACTTCTGTTTCGTTACATGCATAACCAAACATAATACCTTGGTCGCCAGCGCCTTGATCTTTAGGATCGGCTTTATCAACCCCTTGGTTGATGTCTGGAGATTGTTTACCGATAGTATTTAATACTGCGCAAGAATCCGCATCAAAGCCCATATCAGAATGAACATAACCAATTTCACGAACGGTTTCGCGAGTAATTTCTTCAATATCAACCCAAGCTGAAGTGGTAACTTCGCCGCCAACCATTACCATGCCGGTTTTTACGTAAGTTTCACACGCCACACGTGCTTTAGGATCTTGCTCTAGGATTGCATCCAATACTGCATCAGAAATCTGATCAGCAATTTTATCAGGATGACCTTCAGATACAGATTCTGAAGTAAATAAATGCTTAGCCATGTGTGAGTGCTCCACTTTGAATCACGCCAATTCATCGCTTGATGAATGCGGTTAAGTTAGAAAAGACGCGTTCTTATATAGCCAATGCTATGAATCGCGTCTTTTAAAAAACAATAAATTCTGTAGGTGTTTCTACATCTAGACGTCTATTCTAGTTTTGATTGGTCGAATTACAAGCCTTTTTTATCTTTTTGCTATTTAGCTGTCTTAAAAGTGAGATAGTAGAGGGAGAGGAAATGTCTATTAATTCACCTTTCTCTCTATTGACGTATTCGATTGCGTTCCCATAATGTCGGGCATTGAGGGGAAATAATGTGACAATGCTAAAAAAGCAAAAAAAATAACCCCAAAAGAGAAAATATCAAGTGGTTAAAGTTTGCAGTCATGCAGTCGCTTTGCGACAATACCACGCAGAATTTAAAGTGAGTTGATGTATTCGGCGAGCTTTCCCAACCTTTAATAAATCGCTTATGCACTTTTAATGCACAAATCAGGAGCAGACATGACGTCTCGTAAAGATCTAGCAAATGCAATCCGCGCACTTAGCATGGACGGTGTTCAACAGGCTAATTCAGGCCACCCAGGCGCCCCAATGGGCATGGCCGATATCGCTGAAGTTCTTTGGCGTGGTCACTTGAATCACAACCCACAAAACCCTGAGTGGTTTGATCGCGACCGTTTCGTGCTTTCAAATGGCCACGGTTCGATGCTGATTTACTCTTTGCTTCACCTTTCTGGTTATGACCTTCCTCTTTCTGAGCTGAAAAACTTCCGCCAATTGCATTCAAAAACTCCAGGTCACCCTGAGTATGGTTATGCACCTGGTGTTGAAACGACTACTGGCCCACTAGGCCAAGGTATCACCAATGCGGTTGGTATGGCGTTAGCTGAAAAAGCATTAGCGGCTCAGTTTAACCGTGAAGGTCACGATATCGTTGATCACTTTACTTATACATTCCTTGGCGATGGCTGCTTGATGGAAGGTATTTCACACGAAGCGGCTTCTTTAGCAGGTGTGCTAGGTCTAGGTAAATTGGTTGCATTCTGGGATGACAACGGTATTTCTATCGATGGTCACGTAGAAGGTTGGTTTGCAGACGATACACCTAAGCGTTTTGAAGCATACGGCTGGCATGTAATTCCTGCTGTTGATGGTCACGATTCTGATGCGATTGAAGCGGCGATTACAGCTGCGAAAGCGGATCCTCGTCCAACGCTTATCTGTACTAAAACGGTTATTGGTTTTGGTTCTCCAAACAAAGCGGGCACGCACGACTGTCACGGCGCTCCACTAGGTGCTGACGAAATTACAGCGACTAAAGCTCAACTAGGCTGGGAACACGGTCCATTTGAAATTCCTTCAGATATCTACGCTGAATGGGATGCCAAAGAAGCCGGCGCAGCAAAAGAAGCGGCTTGGAATGAAAAGCTGGCTGCTTATGAAGCGGCTTACCCTGAGCTAGCGGCAGAATTCAAACGTCGTATGGCGGGTGATCTTCCTAAAGAATGGGAAGAAAAAGCAAACGCAATTATTGCTGATCTTCAAGCAAACCCTGCGAACATCGCTTCACGTAAAGCATCTCAAAATGCACTAGAAGCGTTTGGTCAAATGCTTCCTGAGTTCATGGGCGGCTCTGCTGACCTTGCACCTTCAAACCTAACTATGTGGTCTGGCTCTAAGTCTTTAACGGCTGAAGATGCTTCAGGTAACTACATTCATTACGGTGTGCGTGAATTTGGTATGACAGCGGTCATTAATGGTATCGCCCTACACGGTGGTTTCATTCCTTACGGCGCAACATTCCTAATGTTTATGGAATACGCTCGTAACGCAATGCGTATGGCATCATTGATGAAAGTGCAAAACATTCAAGTTTACACACACGATTCAATTGGCCTAGGTGAAGATGGTCCAACTCACCAACCGGTTGAGCAAATGGCATCACTTCGTATGACTCCAAATATGAGCACATGGCGTCCATGTGACCAAGTTGAATCTGCAGTAGCATGGAAACTTGCGATTGAGCGTAAAGATGCACCTTCGGCGCTGATTTTCTCTCGTCAAAACCTAGCACAACAAGAGCGTAATGCTGAGCAAGTAGCAAACATTGCTAAAGGTGCTTACATTCTTAAAGATTGCTCTGGTAAGCCAGAGTTAATCTTGATTGCTACGGGTTCTGAAGTTGAACTAGCGGTTGAAGCGGCAGCGCAACTTTCTGCTGAAGGTAAGCAAGTACGTGTGGTTTCTATGCCATCGACTGATGCATTCGACAAGCAAGACGCGGCTTACCGTGAATCTGTACTACCATCTGACGTAACGGCTCGTATCGCTATTGAAGCGGGTATTGCGGATTACTGGTTCAAGTACGTTGGCCTAGATGGTCGTATCATCGGTATGACAACATTTGGTGAGTCTGCACCAGCAGGTGAACTATTTAAAATGTTCGGCTTTACGGTTGAAAACGTAGTAGAAACTGCGAAAGAGTTAATTGCTTAATCCTTTTGAATTAAAGTAATTGCAAGATGAAAGCCGGGCATGATTGCTCGGCTTTTTTAATGCGTATTAAAAGGCGATGAGGTAACATACTGCCACTTTAGATTGATGCCACGGAATGATTATGCTCAGAATTGCTATTAATGGATTTGGTCGAATTGGACGCAGTGTATTGCGCGCTTTATATGAAAGTGGCAAAAATCAGTCGATTCAAGTAGTAGCAATTAATGAATTGGCCGAACCGGAAGGCATGGCGCACCTACTGCAATATGATTCAAGCCATGGTCGTTTCTTCAAAAAAGTGACTCATGATCAAGAACATCTTTTAATTCATCACAACGATAAGGTCGAACCGGGTTTTGACTCGATTCGTATATTGCACCTCTCAGATGCCAAGCTTCTGCCTTGGAAAGATTTAAATGCCGATATCGTTTTAGATTGTACAGGTAAGTTTGGCTCTCAAGCCGATGGCCAATTGCATATTCAAGCTGGAGCAAAACGAGTGTTGTTTTCTCACCCCGGCGGTAATGATGTCGATAACACCATTATCTACGGTGTGAATCACGAAACACTGACGGCTGAGCATCATGTGGTATCAAATGGCTCTTGTACCACTAACTGTATTATTCCGGTGATCAAAGCGCTGGATGATAGCTTTGGTATTGAATCGGGCACCATTACCACCATTCACTCATCAATGAACGATCAGCAAGTGATTGATGCTTATCACTCGGATTTACGCCGTTCTCGAGCGGCCAGCCAATCTATCATTCCGGTTGATACTAAGCTTCATTTAGGCATCGCCAGAATTTACCCAAAATTTGCTGATAAATTTGAAGCAATTTCAGTTCGAGTGCCTACAATTAATGTCACAGCGATGGATTTAAGTGTCACAGTTCACAAAAATGTCGATGTTAATGACGTAAATCAATCTATCGTGGAAGCATCTCGTTGTACATTGGACGGCATATTGGATTACACCGAAGCGCCTTTGGTTTCGATTGATTTCAATCATGACTCGCACAGTGCGATTGTGGATGGTTCGCAAACTCGCGTCAGTAATCATCGCTTAGTAAAAATGTTAGTGTGGTGTGATAACGAGTGGGGCTTTGCCAACCGAATGCTCGATACCGCATTAACAATGGGTTCAATGCTTGACTCAAAATAAGATTGACTAAATTTACGGTTGTGACGAATAAATAGTCGATTTATTATTTTTTAGCTTGAAATAATAAATGGTCGCCCCCAGTATATTGGGTAATGAAATGATTAGCCCTGTTCGGTTTACAGGAAGGCGATTTAGTCGCTAAGCTAGATAGAAATTGCTAGATAAGAAATTTGATCATTGGGCACTATGCCGGATGGTAATGGTTTAAATATTTTTAATTTCACTAACATTGAGAGGACAAATAATGTCTGTAATCAAGATGACTGACCTGGATCTTGCAGGTAAACGTGTATTCATTCGTGCTGACCTAAACGTGCCAGTAAAAGACGGTAAAGTAACTTCAGATGCTCGTATCTTAGCGTCTTTACCAACGATCAAAACTTGCCTAGAAGCTGGCGCAAAAGTAATGGTGACTTCTCACCTAGGTCGCCCAACTGAAGGTGAATACAACGAAGAGTTCTCTCTTGCTCCTGTCGTTAACTACTTAAACGACGCATTAGATTGTGACGTTAAACTAGCAAAAGATTACCTAGACGGTATCGAATTAAATGCTGGTGAGCTTGTTGTTCTTGAAAACGTTCGCTTTAACAAAGGCGAGAAGAAAAACGAAGAAGAGCTATCTAAAAAATACGCAGCACTTTGTGACGTATTCGTAATGGATGCATTTGGTACGGCTCACCGTGCTCAAGCATCGACTCACGGTGTTGGTATGAATGCTCCAATCGCTTGTGCGGGTCCTTTACTTGCTGCTGAACTTGAAGCACTAGGCAAAGCAATGGATAACCCAGAGCGTCCGCTAGTTGCTATCGTTGGTGGTTCTAAAGTTTCTACTAAACTAACCGTACTTGAGTCTTTATCTAAAATCGCTGACCAACTAGTAGTTGGTGGTGGTATTGCCAATACTTTCATTGCAGCTGAAGGCCACAATGTTGGTAAATCTCTATACGAAGCTGATCTAGTAGATACTGCTAAAAAATTAATGAAAGATTGTGCAATTCCAGTTGCGACTGATGTTGCCTGTGCAAAAGCGTTTGATGAAAATGCGGAAGCTGAAATCAAGAATGTTGCTGACGTTCAAGACGACGACATGATTTTTGACCTTGGCCCTGAATCAACAAAAGTACTTGCAGACATCATCATGAATGCAAAAACAATTCTTTGGAATGGCCCTGTTGGCGTATTTGAATTCAAAAACTTTGAAGCAGGTACAGCGGGTATTTCTAAAGCAATTGCAGAATCAGCTGGTTTCTCTGTTGCAGGCGGCGGTGACACGCTAGCGGCTATCGACAAGTTTGGCATTAAAGCTGACGTATCTTACATCTCAACGGGTGGCGGTGCTTTCCTTGAGTTTGTAGAAGGTAAAGTATTACCTGCAGTTGCAATGCTTGAAGAGCGTGCAAAAGCTTAATGTTTGAAAATAAGGCGGGAGAAAATTCTCGCCTTTTTTACGTTTGTAGATTTTTATCTGTTGCGTAGATCACACTATGTGAATTGAAGCGGTTTGTTGCTACAATGCTCCCGTTATCAAGCAAACGTTTATTTAATTAACGATTTCGTTCTTTGAACGGGATTTTAAACGATAGAAAAATAGGACTAAACCCATGTCTAAGATCTTCGATTTTGTAAAACCTGGTGTTATCTCTGGTGATGACGTACAGAAAGTTTTTGAAGTAGCAAAAGAAAACAAATTTGCTCTTCCTGCAGTTAACGTTGTTAACACTGACTCTGTAAACGCAGTACTAGAAGCAGCAGCAAAAGTAAAAGCTCCTGTAATCGTTCAGTTCTCTAACGGCGGCGCTGCTTTCTTTGCTGGTAAAGGCGTTAAGCTTGAAGGCCAAGGTGCACAAATCCTAGGTGCAGTTGCTGGTGCGAAATACGTACACGCTGTTGCTGAAACTTACGGTGTACCTGTGATCCTTCACACTGACCACGCTGCTAAGAAACTTCTTCCTTGGATCGACGGTCTACTAGACGCAGGTGAAAAACACTTCGCTGAAACTGGTAAGCCTCTATTCTCTTCTCACATGCTAGACCTTTCTGAAGAGTCTCTAGAAGAGAACGTTGAAACATGTGCTAAGTACCTAGAGCGCATGGCTAAAATGAACATGACTATCGAAATCGAACTAGGTTGTACTGGTGGTGAAGAAGATGGCGTTGATAACTCTGATATGGACGCATCTGAGCTTTACACTTCTCCAGAAGACGTTGCATACGCATACGAGAAACTAAGCGCAGTAAGCCCACGTTTCACTATCGCTGCATCTTTCGGTAACGTACACGGTGTTTACCAAGCGGGTAACGTTGTTCTTACTCCAACTATCCTACGTGATTCACAAGCGCACGTTTCTGAGAAATTTGGCCTACCAGCTAACTCTCTAAACTTCGTATTCCACGGTGGTTCTGGTTCTTCTGAAGCTGAAATCCAAGAGTCAATCGGCTACGGTGTTATCAAAATGAACATCGATACTGATACTCAGTGGGCATGTTGGGATGGCGTTCGTGCATACGAAGCTGAAAATCACGATTACCTACAAGGTCAAATCGGTAACCCAACTGGCGAATCTGCGCCAAACAAAAAATACTACGATCCTCGCGTATGGCTACGTGCTGGTCAAGCGTCTATGGTTGCACGTCTTGAAAAAGCGTTCGCTGACCTTAACGCTATCGACGTACTATAATTCGTCTTTAATAAGTGTTTGACAAAAACCTCGCATAAAAATGCGAGGTTTTTTTTATCTATGGATCAAGGATTAGTAAAAGTCTCATCTAATTAAATTATGTAGTTATGAAAGTGGCATTGTTCTTAACAAATCATTTTCATTCGTAGGTAAACTCTTATATATTTACAGAGTTACTATCAGTTAATTATCACTGTTTTAGTAAGTCCCTTTTTGGTTATAACCTTTTATATTTATAAGGAAATCATTATGTCTGCAGAAGATGTAGTAAAAGAGCAAGTAGAACAAGCGGCACACATTGTTCCTGAAGCTGGTAAATGGTTAGAAAGCCATTCAGAACTTCTTATCCAGTATGGTGTAAATATCATTTCCGCCATTCTTATTCTTTTTATCGGTAATATTATCGTTAAAATGATCAGCAACAGCGTATCTAAAGTTCTTGAAAAGAAAAAAATGGACCAAGCGGTTGTTCATTTCGTTGGTTCGCTAGTTCGCTATGTTCTATTCGTTATTGTTCTTATTGCAGCGTTAGGTAAAGTTGGCGTACAAACAGCTTCTGTCGTAGCGGTTATAGGTGCGGCTGGTTTAGCGGTTGGTTTAGCTCTACAAGGCTCTCTTGCTAACTTTGCAGCAGGTGTATTGATTGTGGCATTCCGCCCATTCAAAGCTGGTGACTACGTTGAAATTGGTGGTGTTGCAGGTAGTGTTGAGTCTATCCAAATTTTCCAAACCGTATTAACCACTCCTGATAACAAAATGATCGTTGTTCCAAACGGCAGCGTGATTGGTGGTGCGATTGTCAACTACTCTCGCCACGCAACTCGTCGTATTGACTATGTTATCGGTGTTTCTTACAAAGCTGATTTGAAGAAAACCAAAGATGTGATTACTCGTGTATTAGAATCAGAGAAACGCGTACTTCAAACTCCAGCGCCAACTGTTGGTGTCGTTGCATTAGCGGATTCATCAGTAAACTTCGTGGTACGTCCATGGGTTAAAACTGCAGACTACTGGGATGTATATTTCGATTTGCTACAAGCGATTAAAGAAGAGCTTGATGCTGAAGGTATCGAAATCCCATTCCCACAAATGGATGTACACTTAAACAAGCTAGAAGGTTAATTTTCAGCTTAGTGTAAATTATTGAAAAAAGGCGCCTAGTGCGCCTTTTTTATTGCTAGAGTATTGTGAATTGAATATATAACGAATTCCACATTTTAGAGGTTGTTATGAAAAGAGTAAGTACACAGTTTCTTTCATTCACTACGCTTTGTTTGTCATTGCTGGTGGCGACACCTGCCGCGATGGCTAATGATATTAATGTGCCGACACTATCGACAACTGGTTATGGGGAAGTGATTGCAAAGCCTGATATAGCTGAGTTTTCCGTCGCGATTCAAGCGGATAGAAGCCAAGCGAAACAAGCCAAAGCCGCAGTCGATAAAGTAGTTGAAACCTTTATCGCCTCTTTAACAAAATCGGGCATGGCACGTAAATCGATTGTAAGTAGTCACTTACAGTTATCGCCTCAATATAACTACCCGAAAGATGGTAAGCCTGTTCTCAATGGTTATCGAGCGGTACGTGACATTACCGTGACGGTGGAGCAATTAGATAAACTGAATACTTATCTCGATCTGGCGCTACAAAGTGGGGTGAATCGAGTTAACAACATTAATCTAAAAGTGAAAGATGAAACTCAGTATAAGCAGCAAGCTCGCCAAGCTGCGATTGCAGACGCTAAGCAAAAAGCTCAGCAGTTAGCGAAAGGCTTTGATAGTGAGTTAGATGGCGTATGGTCGATTGTGTATCGTAGTAACTCGATTCGCCCCGTTATGATGGCAAAAGCGGTGGCAATGGAATCTCGCGCTGCCGATCAAGGTTATCAAGATGAAGAGATGACAATCAGCGATCAAGTGGATGTGATTTTTAAATTGAAAAATTAATGGGTATTTACTTAGCAAGTAGTTGAGTAAACACAAATAAAAACAGCGACCTTATAATAGGTCGCTGTTTTGTTTTTATAGAAGCTACAAAATATAGAAGCTACAAAAATTAATGCAGAATACGAGCGCGAATTGTGCCTGGTACCGCTTTCATTTTATCTAGTGCTTCTTCTGAGCGTTCCGCTTCGATATCGATCACCACATAACCCATCTCAGCGTTCGTTTGTAGATACTGCGCCGCAATGTTAATTCCAGCTTCTGCAAAAATGGTGTTAATTTGAGTCAGAATACCCGGGCGGTTTTCGTGAATATGAAGTAGGCGAGAGGTGCCAATATGCTCAGGTAGTGATACCTCTGGGAAGTTAACACAAGACAGCGTCGAACCATTATCTGAGTACTTAGCTAGCTTGCCAGCCACTTCAATACCAATGTTTTCTTGAGCTTCCTGAGTTGAACCACCAATGTGAGGGGTTAGAATCACGTTATCAAACTTCATCAGTGGTGATTCAAATGGGTCGTTATTGGTTTTTGGCTCTACTGGGAATACGTCAATTGCTGCGCCACCTAGGTGACCAGACTCTAAAGCATCACATAGTGCAGGAATATCGACGACAGTCCCGCGAGCGGCGTTAATAAAGATCGCACCCGGCTTCATTTGTGCAAACTCATCCGCGCCCATCATTTCTTTGGTGCTCATGGTTTCTGGCACATGCAGAGAAATAATGTCTGATTTATTGAGCAATTCACTCATGGTCGAGACTTGAGTGGCATTACCAAGTGATAACTTGTTTTCAATATCATAGTAATAAACGCGCATACCTAAGTTTTCAGCCAGAATACTCAACTGAGTACCGATGTGCCCATAACCGATAATACCAAGACGTTTTCCGCGCGCTTCATAAGATGCATCGGCGCTCTTCTTCCAGATACCACGGTGAGCCAGTGCATTCTTCTCTGGGATACCACGAAGTAATAGTAAAATCTGGCCTAGAACGAGTTCTGCAACACTACGAGTATTCGAGAATGGTGCGTTAAACACAGGAATACCACGAGCTGCTGCGGCATTAAGATTGACCTGATTGGTACCAATACAAAAACAACCTACTGCGACAAGTTTTTCTGCTGCATCAAATACTTCTTGTGTCAGTTGGGTACGAGAGCGTAGACCTATGAAGTGAACATCTTTTACCGCTTCAAGAAGATCCTCTTCTGAAAGTGAGCCTTTGTGATATTCAATGTTGGTGTAGCCAGCAGATTGTAGAACTTCTACAGATGATGGGTGAAGGCCTTCAAGAAGGAGAATTTTGATTTTATCTTTACCGAGAGAAACTTTAGCCATGTAACGTCGTCCTTAATAGATAATAATGATTCTTGCGCATGCAATGGCATCACCACGTCTAGTGGCTGTCTGAACATTCCTTGTGCGACTATTTAATTAAAATATCAAAAAAATGTGAACTTGGGTAAGGTTTTTAATGAATAAAGTATAAAAAAACGGCACTTTTAAGCACCGTTTTTTAATTGACTTTCAAAAAGAGAAAAATAGCTGATTATTCTTCGATTTTTGCACCTTCAGGTGTACCCGTAATCACTACATCTGCGCCACGGTGAGCAAATAAACCAACCGTTACCACACCCGCAATGCTATTAATTTTATCTTCTAGAGCTTTTGGAGCGACAATCGATAGGTTATGAACATCTAAGATGATATTGCCATTATCGGTTACGATGCCTTGGCGATATTCAGGAGTACCACCAAGCTTAACAAGTTCACGAGCCACATAAGAGCGAGCCATCGGAATAACTTCAACCGGTAGTGGGAATTTACCTAAAACGTCAACCGCTTTAGTACCATCAACAATACACACAAAAGTTTTCGACATTGCCGCGACAATTTTTTCACGGGTTAATGCTGCGCCACCGCCTTTGATCATATCTTTTTGCGCGTTGATTTCATCAGCACCATCGATATAAACGTCCAGACCATCCACTTCATTCGAATCGAATACGTGAATACCTAGTTCTTTTAGTCTTTCAGTTGAAGCAACAGAACTGGATACTGCCCCTTCAATTTCGTTTTTCATGGTCGCAAGCGCGTCAATAAAGTGATTAACAGTTGAACCGGTTCCCACGCCCACAATGGTATCTGGTTTTACGTATTTTAAAGCAGCCCAACCAGCGGCTTTTTTCATTTCATCTTGTGTCATGAGAACTCCTAAATAGATAAGTAATCGATTGCTTTTAAGTGTGTAGTTATCGATATTCCGTTTAAATCGGCGTGATTATAGCGACTTCTCTGCTTTTTCCCAATGCCAGATGTTACTTGGGGTCACAAATATTGGTAATGGAATGTCCCAATGCTCTATAGGAATCAGTTCTACTTGTTGGCAATCATGAGCTAAGCCGATGGGAAGAGGGCCGATTCCGGTATTAAACCATTGCTCTAGAGTGCGATCGTAATACCCTCCGCCCATTCCTAGGCGTTGTCCTGTATGGTCAAAGGCGACCAGTGGGGTAAAGATAATATCGATGTCTTTGATGAGGCAGATCTGAGTTTGATCGAGTTTAGGTTCAGCGATTCCGTATTTATTATGAGTGATTGGGCTGTCAGCATGATAATTAAGGAAAAGTAAGTGTCCCTTAGAAAACGGGTGTAAAACAGGTAGCACGACTTTTTTATTTTGTTGCCATAACCACTCAATCACTGGCTTAGTATCTATTTCGCCATCAGAAGAAAGATAGATAGCGATATTGTTGGCATCATGGATAGCGGGAAGTTGTTTGATTTGTTCCAGAAGTTCGATGCCAGCAGCGGTTTGTTCAGCAGAGGTTAAGCTAGAGCGTCGCTGACGAATCAGTTGTCGTAATTGTGAACGGGAAAGTTCAGATTGAATTGGATATTTCATAGTAAGGAATACCCCAAAGTGCCGTTGAGAATTGATGGACCTATGAACCAGCGAGTTCAAGGCGGATCCGCAATGAAAACCGTAGGCTTCTCGGTACGAGCCGAGCTTGCTCAATAGTTCTCAAATACCGATCCTGGGTTGTTGCTTATCGGCTCAGGGACTTAAATCCTCTGACAAACACTCCAGGGTAAATTTGGCTACGTTATTGAATGTAGAGTTTACGGATTCAATCGCGTTAGTTTTTGGCTAGCGCTTTGTCTAATGCTTTTGACAATTGCTCGATGCGCTGTGCCATTTGCTGACTATCACTAAGTTCATCTTTTAATTCTTGAACTTCATAACAAGCATTTAAAGCTGCGATAATCAGTAGCTGTTCAATGTTGTGTACTTTAGTACGTTCAGTCATTTGGTTCAAGCGTCGGTTTAATTCATTAGCAGCAGCATGCAAGGCCTCTTCTTGTCCCGGTGGACAATTGACGCGAGTGAGTTTTCCTAATATTTCGACTTCCACTGGGGCGCACTCTTAATAGCTGATGAAAAAGTACAATCTTAATATAAAACCCTTGGTTAAGATTGTTCGACTGAGGGGGAAACTATAGGCTAAATTGCCTTACATGTTCAAGCATTTCAGACGTGTGGGCTTTTATTTTGCTGAATGTTGACCGATTCGCTTACAAAGTGAGTCATTTGCTTCATTTTATTGGTGATGATGGCGGTTATTTGGGGATTAACATTTTCGGGCTTGGCTTTGAATTGATATACTCAAATAAAATTGACCAACCAAGTGAGACGACTCATGAGCGATATTCGCCTACCTGATTACAATCAAGCCTTAACAGAACTGACTTCTGCTTCGTTATCGGTAACACCAGCAGAATTACAGGGCTTAATTGCCGGTATGTTAAGCGGTGGCATTCCAACGGATAATGATAATTGGAAGACTATCTTGTTTGATTATACCAATGACGGAATGGGTTGGCCTGTAAGTGCGGCGACATTAGCTGAAACGCTTTATGCATTTTCGATGAAAGAATTAAGTGGCACGAGCATGGAATTGACCATGTTGTTGCCAAGTGATGATGAATTACTTAATTATGCCGATGCGGTTTCAGAATGGGTTAACCACTTTATTTCTGGTTTAGGGCTTGCAGGTTCAAGCTTAGCGAAATTATCTGCCGAAACCAAAGAAGCACTCGCCGATCTAGAAGAGATTTCTAAGCTAGGGATCGATGAAGATGATGATTTTTCTGAACAGGCGATTTTGTTAGAACAAGTGATTGAGCATGTCAAAGTATGTGTACTGACTATTCATGCCGATTTAGCAGCAAAACCTGCGGCTCCTGCTGAGTCTAAAACCTTACATTAAGGTCATCTTATGAAGTGTTACGATATTGCAATTATTGGCGCAGGAATGGCTGGTGCAACCTTAGCTCTAGCGGTTGATCGTTTGTGTCGCGGGCAGTTGAGCATTGCGGTGATTGAAGCCCATCAAATGAATCAGCAGCAAGCTCATCCGGGGTTTGATTCGCGCGCGATTGCACTATCTTATGGCACGGTAAGTATTTTACAGCGGTTGGAGTTATGGCATCACTTTGAAGATTTAGTGACGGCGATTACCGATATTGAAGTCTCCGATCGCGGACATCTTGGTCTCGCTGATATTACCGCAGAGCAAGAGAACGTAGACGCTTTGGGTTATGTGGTTGAGCTTGAAAATGTTGGCCGTATTTATCAGCAAGCATTGAGTGATTGTTCTGCGGTTGACTATTTTTGTCCTGCCAAAGTTTCGAATATCGAACGCACGCTTGAGAAAGTTACCGTCTCATTAAATGATGGACAAATGTTCGAGACTCGTTTGCTGGTGGCCGCTGATGGCGCGTTATCGGAAAGCTGCCAGCAACTTAATATTCCATTGCAAGAAATCGATTTTGAACAATTTGCCGTGATAGCGAATGTTTGTACGGAAATAGCACCTCAAGGTAGAGCATTTGAGCGCTTTACGGAAACTGGTCCTGTGGCTTTTTTACCTATGTCACAAGGACGTAGTTCGGTCGTGTGGTGCATGCCAGAGGCGCGAGCACAACAGATTATGCAGGCCGATGAAGCAACGTTAATTGCGGCTTTACAAAAAGATTTTGGTTGGCGTTTAGGCAAGGTAACCAAAGTTGGCAAGCCAGCTTGTTATCCCTTGTTATTGCGCTATCGAGATTCGGTGGTATCACATCGCTTTGCCATTGTGGGGAATGCGGCGCAAACCTTACACCCGATTGCCGGTCAAGGCTTTAACTTGGGGATTCGTGATGTGATCAGCTTAGCGGAAGAAGTTTCATCTGCTTATCAATCGCATGGCGATATTGGCTGTTATTCTATGCTGTCTCGTTACCGACAGCGACGTGAGTGCGACCGTAATCAAACCATGTCATTGACTGCGAGCTTAGTGCACTGCTTTTCCAATCATTGGCCGGCGATGCGTATCGGTCGTAACCTAGGTTTACTGGCTATCAATCATTTACCTTATATTAAGCAACCTATAGTCAAGCGTACTATGGGATTAGTGGAGCGATAACATGCAGAGTTTTGATATCACCATCGTTGGCGGTGGCATGGTAGGTCTAGCCTTAGCTGCTTCGTTTGCCGAGAGTAATTTACGTATTGCGGTTATCGAAGGGCAGACGCCTGATGAATCATTAAATGATGCACCGGATACGCGAGTTTCCGCATTGAGTCGCGCCAGTGAAAATTTCCTGAAAAATATTAAAGCTTGGGATGGCATCACCCGCCGTCGAATTGCGCCTTATCATGCGATGGAAGTATGGGAAAAAGACAGCTTTGCTCGTTTAGAGTTTAAAGCCAATGATTTAGCTCAGTCTAACTTAGGGCATATTGTTGAGAATCGTGTTATTCAATTAGCCTTGCTCGAGCGAGTCAAGCAGCTATCGAATGTTTCATTATTTATGCCAAATCGTTGCGCGACGATGGCTATTGGTGAAAGTGAGGCGTGGTTAACTCTAGATAATGGCGACTCTATTTCAAGTAAGCTAGTCGTGGGTGCCGATGGAGCGAATTCTTGGGTTAGAACCCATCAAGATATCCCATTAACGCATTGGGATTACGGCCATAGTGCGATTGTTGCGAATATTCGAACTACCGAACCTCACCAAGGTGTGGCAAGACAAATCTTTACTCCACAAGGGCCAATCGCTTTCTTGCCGTTATCTGATCCTCATTTATGTTCTCTAGTTTGGTCTACCGATCCTAACCGTGCCGATACTTTACTTTCTCGCTCAGAGACAACGTTTAATCAGGTTTTGACTAGTGAGTTCGATACCAGACTAGGCTTGTGTAGTGTTGAAGGTGAGCGCTGTGCTTTTCCGTTGAAAATGCGTTATGCACGCAACTTTGTGGTTGAGCGAGTTGCGTTAGTCGGCGATGCGGCGCACACCATACATCCACTAGCTGGCCAAGGCGTAAACTTAGGTTTTCTTGATGCGGCGAGCTTAGCAGAAGAAGTATTGACTTTGTGGCAGCAAGGGGAAGATATTGGTCTACAGCGCAATTTGAGATCGTATGAACGCTGGCGTAAAGCAGAAGCGGCAAAAATGATCGCGGCGATGCAAGGCTTTAAAGATTTATTTGAAGGGGAAAACCCGGCTAAGAAGTTAGTCCGTGGGCTTGGCATGCAATTTATTGGTCAGTTGCCAGGCATGAAAGAAGAAATGATGAAAAGAGCGCTAGGTATTACCGGAAAATTACCAAGCTTAGCTCAAGCGAAATCTCCTCAACTGTAAATAACTTCCGTTGGGGTTAATTAAATACACGACTGATAAACGAAAAAAGGTTGGCTATCAAAGCCAACCTTTTTCAATTCTATTCATTTTAATCTAAGCACAGCGCATGCGGCTAATTTCTTGATTGATCTCTTTGACCATTTTGTAATGTTGAACTTGCGCCTGTGATGGAATGATTAACTTTGCATTATCGAATTCAAACTTACCCACACCATTGATATAAATACGCCCTTTGAAAAAACGGCTTACATGCCTTGCGACGGCTCTTGGTACATATTTATTAAATAATCTCATACTAACATCCTTATAGTAACTGAGGTCATTATACTGGTTTTATGAAGCTATATTGTTAAATTTTTATTTTTTATGTGAAAAATGATGCGGCCATCAAATTTTAATGCTGTTTTAATCTGAAATGATAGTGTTTGTATCTGCCAATAAAATAGATGCTGATGCTTTATTGTTTTGAGTGATGATTTAGGCAAAAAAATGCCCACGAAAAAAGTAGCGTGGGCGAATAGTCACAGATGCATTATACAAAGTGGATATGGCTGGAAGAACCAGCACAACACTTTACTGGTTAATTCACTTAATCAAATGAAGTCATGAATCAACCTGCCAATAAATCATACATTAAAAAAGGTCAGATCAATATTTATTCAAAATAAATGATTAAAAATTCTTTATTTTGTTTTTTCTTGTGTGAGTAAGATCGATGTTTAATGAATGCGAGTGCAATAAATTGTATTGATAAGCGATCAAGCTTTGCTCTGAATATTGAGGCTCTGAGGATGGGGCTCGAAAGATTAACGAGCGAATGCTTGGGCTAAGTGATAGTTGGGCTAAAGGCGGGGGAGAGATTAGAGAGTCGAGTAGGTAGATGTGCACTCTAACTAACCTAGTCAATTAGAGTGCATAATTTCAATTATTCTTCTTCAAGTGAATAAGGGAGTTCGGCAAAGCTTAATTGAGCCTCTGGGAATGCTTCTAAACGAAACACAGTATCAGGCTCTAAATTATTGGGTAGTACCGCTAGTGCGATCAATTTACCATCACTGAATTGATAGTAATTATTGAGCTGACCTGCACCTCGCCAGTTTTCACCTACTTGGCGCTCTAATTTAAGATTGTCGTTTAACTCTGAATGAAGTTCACCTTGTAAGCAGAATAATGCACGCTTATTAATGCCGCGGTATTTGGCTCGGGCGACCGTTTCCTGTCCGGTATAACAACCTTTTTGGAACGAAATACCACCGAGTGCTTGCAAGTTCATTGCCTGTGGAATGTGTTCGAGTTGTTCATGTTGGTCGATTCGCGGTAGGGCGTCCATCACATCGGCGTGATCCCATAAACGCTCATCAGATAAAGTGAGATCGCTATTTTTTTCAATAAGTTGTTCTGCACTTTGCTTTGATAACATCAATAACCAACGGTTGGCGCTGATTGGCACTGCGGTACCAGATTCTAGTGCGATGACTTGTAGGTTATCTTGATCAATAGATTGGCCAGATAGTTGCGCGATAAACGAAGTTGCTTGGCTACCCATAAGACCAAGGAAAACATCAGCGCTTTGTTCGATGACTACCTTAGAAAAAATGGCGTACTTTTTTATTTCCACTAATTCTTTTTCGATAGCAGAAGCACGCTGAAACATGGCATAGCCGTCATTGTGGTGGAATAGACGGAAAGTACTCAGCATTTTCCCTTTGGCATCACAATGCGCGCCTAGGGTTGATTGGTCTGCTTCGAGCGATACCACATCACTGGTAATTTGTCCTTGTAGATAAGATTTTTTGTCATCACCGGTCATGGTGATCGCACCCCAAGAGGCAAGGTGACACAGGACTAAATCGGGAAAGGCTTGTGTTGATGCGAGAGGATAAGCGGTAAAAGTATCATTCCAATTCATCATAATGTCCTAGTTGATGGTTCAATAAAGTTATTCACCATGGTACTGGCGTAATTGATATTTGTCAGCATTTGTTGTGATTGTTACTGAGTCTGTGATTGCTGCACTAGTTGCTAGACAGGTGAGCTGATAAACTCGACCAATATGCATTATGAGATGGAACCGTTATGTACACACCAGAACAAAAAGCACGTATAAAGTGGGCTTGCCGCCGTGGCATGCTAGAACTTGATGTAGTTATCATGCCTTTTTTTGAAGAGTGTTTTGATGATTTAACTGAAGATGATCAAAAGTCATTTGTTTCTTTGCTTGAATGCGATGATCCCGATCTGTTTACTTGGATCATGGGGCATGGTCGTAGTGAACATCTAGGTCACGCGAAACTTGTGGATCGAATCGTTGCCCACAATCTTAGTAAAGTGCGCTAAGCGCCATAATACAACGACTGTTTTTTATTATCGTCACACCTATATCGCTCAAATTGGGTTTGTTGTCCTAAACAGCCTATCTATTTGGGCGATATCTGTTTCTACTCTTCCGCTTGCCGCTTCAATACTATTGATAATTTTATCTTTTTCTCTTCTCAGCCAGCTTGTTTTTCGTTTTGGTCACCAAGCTATTTCACCTGAGTTATTTCATCCTTTAATACGGATAGATCGGCAGTTATCGGAGTTTGGTCTGCAATTGCTTTTAAAAAATGGCCAAGTGCTGCGCTTAATGCGTTATCAATTTGAGAGTGATGAATATAAGAAATTCAATGTGGTATTGGATGAAGGGGTAAATAATTTGTCTATCTGCGTTTTATCATCTAAGAAACGTCAAGATAAAAAATAGGCCTCTACTTTTGACAAAGGAGAGGCCAGAGATTTGTTATTCGCTTTGCTGGTTAAAACATTTGTTGATTAAAACAAAGGATTACTGGTTCTGAACGTTTCAGGTTCTAGAATAGTCGGGCCGCTATTTTCTAATTGCTCTGGATAATCCAAAGTGTAGTGTAAACCACGGCTTTCTTTACGTGCCATCGCGCAGCGAACCATTAACTCGGCCACTTGTAGTAAGTTACGCAATTCTAATAAGTTATTGGATACTCTAAAGTGGCTATAGTATTCATGGGTTTCTTGCTGCAATAACTGTATACGACGTAAAGCTCTCTCAAGGCGTTTATCGGTTCTCACTATCCCCATGTAGTCCCACATAAATAAACGTAATTCATGCCAGTTATGCTGCAAGATGACTTCTTCATCCGAGTTGGTTACCTGACTTTCATCCCAATATGGAAGTGCTGGTGGTAGCTCTACTTTATTTATGTTTGTGATGATGTCTTTGGCGGCAGACCAAGCATAAACCACGCACTCTAATAATGAATTTGATGCCAGACGGTTAGCGCCATGCAGACCGGTATAGGTCACTTCACCAACCGCGTACAAGTTAGCTAAATCGGTTTGCCCTTGTTGATTAACCATCACACCACCACAAGTGTAATGAGCGGCAGGAACAATTGGAATTGGCTCTTTGGTCATATCGATGCCCAAATCGAGCAACCGCATATTGATGGTTGGGAAATGCTTTTCAATAAAATCAGCAGGCTTATGGCTGATATCTAAGTACATGCAATCCGCACCAAGGCGTTTCATTTCATAGTCAATTGCGCGAGCCACGATATCACGAGGGGCGAGTTCACCTCTTTCATCAAAATCCGGCATAAAACGACTGCCATCAGGACGTTTTAGGTAAGCGCCTTCGCCGCGCAACGCTTCAGTTAATAAGAAGTTGCGTGCTTCAGGGTGAAATAGGCAAGTGGGGTGGAACTGATTGAACTCTAAATTAGCAACACGACAACCTGAGCGCCAAGCCATGGCAATACCATCACCAGAAGAAACATCTGGGTTGGACGTATATTGATAAACTTTTGAAGCGCCGCCAGTTGCTAATACTACAAATTTCGCTCTAACCGATTCCACGTGCTCTTGGTTACGGTTCCAAATATAAGCACCAACGACTTTTTTAGCGTCGCCACCAATACGGTCTTCGGTAATTAAATCTAAAGCGTTGTAGCGTTCTAAGAAGTGGATGTTGGGGTGGTTATTAACGTTATCTTGTAGATTGGTTTGCATTGCCATGCCGGTGGCATCAGCAGCATGTAGGATCCTACGGTGACTATGGCCACCCTCACGTGTTAAGTGGTGACGAGGATGCTCACTTTTATCGCTTTCATCAAGATCAAATGGTACGCCGCCATCAATTAACCATTGCACGCATTCTTTGGCGTTTTCGGTGATAAAGCTAACCGCATCTTTCTCACATATACCCGCCCCAGCAATTAATGTGTCATCTATATGGGATTCGACACTGTCTTCTTCATCAAATACCGCTGCGATACCGCCCTGAGCATAATAGGTGGAGCCTTCATTTCGAGGGCCTTTGCTTAATACTATGACTTTGCCATGAGGGGCAACTCTCAGTGCTAACGATAAACCTGCAGCACCACTACCAATGACTAGTACATCACATTGATGTTCACTATTTGTGTTCATAAGTTCGTTTCAGTTCCTAAGCTAGTACCGAGAAATAGGGCTCGATACTTATTTGTATTCACTCAGCTGGCGCGCAATGAGACTGGTCGCGCACTTGACGAAGCATTGAAATAAGTAGCTAATATGCATAGATATCAAACTGAGTTTCAAGTGTTGTTTTACTTTCTCATGAAAAAAATGAGAAAGTTCGATGACGATTACAGCACATTTTATGGTTAAAATGGAAAAAGTTGTTCTTTAATGAACTTTTCTCGCCGCCACATGTCACAATAGTGGTCGGTGATACATCAATACTACAATATACCCTAGTGACCACCAAAGGCTGTTTACTTATAAGAAAAGTAGCCCAAAGGTCATTTAAGTATAATAAGAAATGCTTATGTCGTTGAGACAAAAAGTAAAACAATAGGAGTAGGTGCTCGAAATGAGCGAGCAGTTGACTGATCAAGTTTTAATTGAGCGGGTTCAAAACGGAGATAAACAAGCATTCAATCTTTTGGTCACTAAGTATCAAAATAAAGTCTGTAGTTTGATTTCCCGCTACATTAAGAATCCCGGCGATGTGCCTGACGTGGCTCAAGAAGCCTTTATCAAAGCCTACCGAGCGCTACCCAACTTTCGTGGTGAAAGTGCTTTTTATACATGGCTTTATCGTATCGCGGTTAACACTGCGAAGAATCATATCGTCGCTCAATCACGCCGCCCTCCAGCCAGTGATGTTGATGCTGAAGATGCAGAATATTACGAATCTGGAAGTGCATTAAAAGAAATATCGAACCCTGAGAACTTAACGTTGTCAGAAGAATTAAAGCAGGTCGTTTTTCATGCAATTGAAGCCCTGCCAGAAGATTTAAAAACCGCAATGACCTTACGAGAACTGGATGGTTTGAGTTATGAGGAGATTGCGGAGGTGATGGACTGTCCGGTTGGTACGGTTCGTTCTCGGATTTTCCGAGCTCGCGATGCAGTGGAAAAGAAAATAAGCCCACTGATTCAGCGATAACAATGACTAATAATGGTGAGTAAAATGACCAATAAACAGCAGATCTCAGCTCTAATGGATGGAGAGCTTATTGATCAATCATTGATTTCTGAGATAGAGCAAGATGATGAATCTTTGCAGTCTTGGAGTCGCTATCATTTGATCGGAGATACGCTTCGTGGTGAAACGCCAAGTAACCCAAGTTGGGATATTGCGTCTAAAGTCGCTTTAGCGTTAGAAGATGAACCCGCTCATAACAGTTTGTCTTCGAGAAACGACTTGTCTTCAAGCAAAGTTACGCCAATTTTAGAAGCTCAACCTAAGCCAGAGAAAGCTCGCGCAAGAATGCCTGCCTGGTTAAGTAACTTGACTCAAGTCGGTGTGGCAGCGTGTGTCTCATTGGTTGTGATCCTTGGGGTTCAGCAATACTCGGGTTCAGATGCGAATGTTGCCTCTGATTCTGATCAGCTTCCAGTTTTACAAACGATACCTTTTGCTGGTTCAGCAGAGCCTGTTAGCCTGACTCGCGACTCTGTACGTTCACAATCATCTGAAGCCAAAGCGATGGAACAACATCGTCGTGCTAATGAATTGATGCAAGATTATGAATTACAACTGCGTTTGAATCACACGAGCGAATAATATGTCTTTCGTGGCGATTAACCCGATAGAAGCGGTATTTAAATGAAAAAAATTCTGATTAGTACTTGGTTGCTATTCAGCTTATTTAGTCAAGCAGCCTCAGCCGAAGATGTTAAGCCTTCTGCTGAGGCTTTATTGCTTAAAATGAGTGAAGCCAGCAAGACCCTCAATTATGAGTTGTCTTATATCTTGGTTCGCAAGAATAGTATTGAGCCATTACTTTATCGTCATGCAATTGAAAATGACAAAAATTTAGCTCATCTGGTTTATTTAAGTGGTCCGGTGCGTGAAGTGATCCGTCGTGGTGATGAGATCAGTTATATCGAACCTGGGCTCGATCCCTTTTCTATCCGCTCAGGCAACATGGTTGCACCACTGATTCCTCTGATTGATAGTGATATTAAAGAACTGAGCAATATTTATGATTTTGTGAAGATTGGACGCTCTCGTGAAGCTGGCACTGCATGTCAGGTGGTTCGCGTTGTTCCTAAAGATGGTCAACGTTACTCTTATATTGTCTGGATTGATGAGCGTACTAGCTTGCCATTAAGAGCGGATTTAGTTGAGCGTAATGGTGAAGTTCTAGAGCAATATCGAACCATTTCTTACGCGGTGAGCGATCATATTGCGACGATTTTAGATGGGCTTAATTCAGCGAAATTGCCGGATGTATTAACCTTACCTAAATCACAAGATATGGAAGCTAATTGGCAGGTTAATTGGGTGCCGAATGGGTTTGAAGCCAATAACCTCAATCGCTACCGTATGCCGGTGACGGATACCATTGTAGAAAGCCAACTCTACAGTGATGGCTTGTTCAACTTTTCTGTCTACGTGTCGGAAATAAAAACTTCAGACAGTAAGGCGCAGGTTTATCGTCAAGGCCGTCGAACGCTGCAAACTTTTGTCAAAGATAACCGTGAGATTTCGGTGATTGGTGATATTCCACCATCTACCGCGAAGCGCATTGCGGATTCAGTGACATTTACCACTAAAGGCAATACCCCATGATGACCGCTTTAGCGACCGTTATTGCGGTTGAACAAGAGCAAGGAATGAATACCGTGCAGCTGAGTTGTGAACAGCAAACCAGCTGCAAAAGTTGTAAGTCACAAAAAAGCTGCGGCACTGGCATGGTGTCGAAAGCATTAGGTAGTAAAGCGCACTTTTGGAAACTACGGACTAGCCAAGCATTACAAAATGGCCAAGTGGTTGAAATCGGTTTGCCGGAAAAAAGTTTAGTGCTTTCTGCGCTGATTGTTTACTTACTACCTTTGCTAACCATGATAGCGGGTAGTGTGTTTGCACAGCTCGTTTTAAGACCTTGGCTAAACCTTGGTGAGGGTATTGTCATTTTGATGTTCTTCATCTGTGGTGGCCTTGGCATCTATTTCGCCAAACCCATGACTCAATGGTTAGAAAAAAAAGTCGATAGTGAAGTCTCTTTGATCCGAGTTTTAGGTCAACCTATTATTTGAGAATTTCGACTCGGTTTTCTTTTCGGTTTTTTCCTAGGCATATTGGGTATAGCTACCCAGCAGGAAATTGGGTAGAATCGCTGCCACTAAAATGAAATTGACCTAGCAAAAGGGATTTCATATCCAATCCACCATTTATTTGAGTATTGTCTCCAGCCTATGAAGCACATTCGTAACTTTTCGATTATCGCCCATATCGACCACGGTAAGTCGACTCTTTCTGATCGCTTAATTCAAGTATGTGGAGGGCTGACCGAGCGTGAAATGGCAGCTCAAGTACTTGATTCAATGGATCTTGAGCGCGAGCGTGGTATCACGATTAAAGCGCAAAGCGTGACATTGGATTATAAAGCTAATGATGGTGAAACTTACCAACTTAATTTCATCGATACCCCAGGACACGTTGACTTCTCTTATGAAGTTTCTCGCTCTCTAGCTGCGTGTGAAGGTGCATTATTAGTGGTCGATGCAGGTCAAGGTGTAGAAGCTCAAACACTAGCAAACTGTTATACCGCGATCGAAATGGACCTAGAAGTGGTTCCGATTTTAAATAAAATTGACTTACCAGCCGCTGATCCAGAGCGTGTGGCGGAAGAAATCGAAGACATCGTTGGTATTGACGCGATGGAGGCGGTTCGTTGTTCTGCCAAAACTGGTATCGGTGTTGATCTGGTTTTAGAAGAAATTGTTAAATCAATTCCTGCACCAGAAGGTGATCCGGACGGTCCTCTACAAGCTCTAATTATTGATTCATGGTTTGATAACTATTTAGGCGTAGTTTCTTTGGTTCGAATCAAAAATGGTTCACTGAAGAAAAACGACAAAATTAAAGTGATGAGCACAGGCCAAACTTGGGGTGTGGATCGCATTGGTATTTTTACACCAAAACAAATTGATACAGATGGCTTGAATACCGGCGAAGTAGGTTGGGTTGTTTGTGGTATCAAAGACATTTTAGGCGCGCCGGTTGGTGATACGTTAACACATGCTAAAGGCGGCTGTGAGGAGCGTTTACCTGGTTTTCAGAAAGTGAAGCCTCAGGTATATGCAGGTTTATTCCCTGTATCATCTGATGATTATGAAAACTTCCGTGATGCGTTAGGTAAATTAAGCCTGAACGACGCTTCATTGTTCTATGAGCCAGAAAGCTCAGCAGCACTTGGTTTTGGTTTCCGTTGTGGCTTCCTTGGTATGCTGCACATGGAAATTATTCAAGAACGTCTAGAGCGTGAATACGATCTTGATCTGATCACTACGGCACCAACAGTAGTGTATGAAGTAGAAAAGACCAATGGCGATATTATTTACGTTGATAGCCCAGCTAAGCTACCGGCGATTAATGATATTGAAGAAATTCGTGAGCCTATCGCTCGCTGTAATATCTTAGTACCTTCAGATTACCTAGGTAACGTAATCACACTGTGTGTTGAAAAACGCGGTACTCAGGTTGATATGGTTTACCATGGCAATCAAGTTGCATTGACTTATGACTTGCCAATGGCAGAAGTGGTATTGGACTTCTTTGACCGCTTGAAGTCGACGTCACGTGGTTATGCATCACTTGATTACAACTTCCACCGTTATGAAAGCTCAAGCATGGTACGTGTCGATGTACTACTTAACGGCGACACAGTAGATGCACTGGCTATCATCACTCATAAAGACAACTCACAAACGCGTGGTCGTCAGTTGGTTGAGAAAATGAAAGAATTCATTCCTCGTCAAATGTTTGATATTGCAATTCAAGCGGCAATTGGTAACCACATTATTGCTCGTTCAACCGTGAAGCAATTGCGTAAAAACGTAATTGCTAAATGTTACGGTGGTGATGTGAGCCGTAAGAAAAAGCTATTGAAGAAGCAGAAAGAAGGTAAGAAACGCATGAAGCAAATCGGTAATGTTGAATTACCGCAAGAAGCGTTCTTAGCTATTTTGCACGTAGGTAAAGATTAATCACGGTAATAGACGTTGTTCGTTTCCGTGAGCACAAGCAAATGGCTATGTCATAGGTAAATGACGATATAAAGTGAAAGGGCGATAATGCCTTTTCACTTTTGTTATTTATAGCAAACATATTAGTACAATCAGTATTAGATCATAGGGAAGCCGAATCGGATGGCGAATACATTTTCATTAATCTTAGTGCTAGTGACATTAGTGACTGGTGTGGTATGGGTATTAGAAAAGTTTGTTTGGGGCAAGAAGCGCCAACAAGCGGTTGCTGATGTTGAGACCAAAACAACAGAACCACTCACTAAGGAAGCGGCTGCGAAAATTCACCCGCAACCTTGGTGGGTAGAAAATAGCGTATCGATTTTCCCAGTGATTGCCTTTGTTTTGGTATTGCGCAGCTTTATCTACGAACCCTTTCAAATCCCATCAGGCTCTATGATGCCAACGTTATTGGTTGGTGACTTCATCTTGGTAGAAAAATTCTCATACGGCATTAAAGATCCAGTATTCCAATCTAAATTGATTGAAACTGGTGAACCTAAGCGTGGTGATATTGCGGTATTTAAATACCCACCACAGCCAAATATTGATTACATTAAGCGTGTGGTTGGCCTACCTGGCGACACCATCCGCTATACTGAAGATAAGCAAATTTGTGTTCAAGCTGTCGGCACTGATACTTGTAAGCCAGTGGCACAGTTTGATGCGAAAGAAAGTCCATTTTATCAAGATGGCATTCCGTTGATTCAAGCAAAAGAAAAGCTTGGTGAAGTGGAACATAATATTTTAGTCAGCCCAATTCGTCGCGATAACGTGCAGGCATACCAGCCACGCCCGTATCACAATGAATGGGTCGTGCCAGAAGGTGAGTACTTTATGATGGGTGATAACCGTGATAACAGTGCAGATAGTCGTTACTGGGGCTTTGTTCCAGAAGCAAACTTTGTGGGTAAAGCCACCGCCATTTGGATTAGCTTTGAATTTGATCGTGATGCGGACAGCGTATTACCTTCTTGGATCCCTTCCGACGTGCGATTTAATCGTATCGGCGGACTAATATAATTGAGAGAGTATGAATTCTCAGATTCCTAGATTACAAAAAAAGATTGGCTATCAATTTAACGATGCCAATCTTTTAAACCTCGCACTGACTCACCGCAGTGCGAACAGCAAACACAATGAGCGCTTAGAGTTTTTGGGCGATTCAATTTTAAGTTTTGTTATTGCTGATGAGTTATATCATCGCTTCCCTAATATTAACGAAGGGGATATGAGCCGCATGCGTGCAACTTTAGTTAGAGGTCATACTTTAGCGGAGTTAGGACGTGAGTTTGTGCTTGGTGACTACTTAAAATTAGGTCCAGGTGAATTGAAAAGTGGCGGCTTCCGTCGTGACTCTATTCTAGCTGATGCCGTCGAAGCTATCATTGGTGCATGCTATCTTGATAGTGATATTGAAATGGTACGTAAAGTCGTACTTGCTTGGTATCAAACTCGTTTGGATGAAATCCAGCCGGGAGTATCGCAAAAAGATCCTAAAACTCGCCTACAAGAATTCTTGCAAGGTCGTCGTAAACCGTTGCCTGTTTATACTGTGGCAAAAATTAAAGGTGAAGCGCACAACCAAGAATTCACCGTTTCATGCGAGATCACTGGTGTTGCTGAGCCTGTCGTAGGTAAAGGCACTAGCCGCCGCAAAGCCGAGCAAGCTGCTGCTGAGCTAGCTTTAGGAGTATTAGCAAATGGTAAATAAAAACGATCCACAAGACGAGCAAGAGTTCGATCTTGATGCTTACTTTGCCGGTGAAGCGCAGCCAAACCAAGTTGCCGCGGAAGATGTCGATCCTAGTGAACAACACTGTGGTTTTATCGCGATTGTTGGTCGTCCTAATGTTGGTAAATCAACGCTGCTAAACCATCTACTTGGTCAGAAAATTTCAATTACCTCACGTAAACCTCAGACTACCCGTCACCGCATCATGGGTGTGGATACCGAAGGCGCGTTTCAGGCTATCTACGTGGATACTCCGGGATTACACATCGAAGAAAAGCGTGCGATTAATCGTTTGATGAACCGCGCGGCCAATAGCTCACTAAGTGATGTAAACCTAGTGTTGTTCTTGGTTGATGGTACTCAGTGGACTGCGGATGATGAAATGGTACTCAATAAGTTGCGTACTGCTAATTTCCCAACCGTATTGCTGATCAACAAGGTCGATAATGTAAAAGATCGCACCGAAGTGATGACGCACATGCAAGCCTTGTCTGAGAAAATGGATTTTGTCGATATTATCCCAATCTCAGCGAAACAAGGCCGCAACACTGACGCGATTCGCGAACGAGTACGTGCAGCCTTGCCACAAGCGGTACACCATTTCCCTGAAGAGTATGTGACAGACCGTTCACAGCGCTTTATGGCATCGGAAATCATTCGTGAAAAACTGATGCGTTTTACCGGTGAAGAATTGCCTTATTCAGTGACGGTTGAAATCGAACGTTTCGACTACAACCCAGAAACCGATGGTTTTCATATCAACGCTTTGATTTTGGTTGAGCGTATCGGCCAGAAGAAAATGGTGATCGGAAAAGGTGGTGAGAAAATCAAAACCATCGGCCGTGAAGCCCGCCTAGATATGGAAGAGCTATTTGAACGTAAAGTTTATCTAGAAACTTGGGTGAAAGTGAAATCCGGTTGGGCTGATGATGAGCGTGCACTGCGTTCTCTTGGCTATATTGATGATTTATAATCGTTAATCGTTAATCGGAATCTCGAGACTCGTTTCTCGATATGCTAACTTCGAGAAACGAGCATTCGAGATTCGAGCTACGGAAAAATTATGTCTGACGCTTTAGGACTTCAACGCTGTTTTATCCTACATCGCCGTCCTTATACTGAAACTAGTCTCATCTTAGATGTGTTTAGTGAAGAGTACGGTCGCGTCAGCATTTTAGCCAAAGGTGCTCGTAGTAAACGTTCTAATCTAAAAGGGGTGTTACAACCCTTCACACCGCTACTGCTTAAATGGTTTGGCAAGGGCTCGATGCGCACGCTCAGGCAAGCCGAACCGATCAGTTTAGGTATCCCTCTCAATGGCATTAATCTTTATTCGGCTATGTACATCAATGAATTGATTAGCCGAGTGATTGAAAGCGAAACCGCTTATCCTGAATTATTCCATGACTATCTAGCTTCTTTGACGGAACTGGCACAGGCTGATAATCCTGAGCCGGCTTTACGTCGTTTTGAGTTAGCTTTGCTGTCCTCGCTAGGCTATGGCGTAGATTTCTTACATTGTGCCGGCAGTGGCGAGCCTGTGTCTGAAAACATGACTTACCGTTACCGAGAACAAAAAGGCTTTATTGCGAGCGTAAGAAAGGATAACTTAACCTTTCTTGGGGATGAATTGATTGCGATCAGTGAGCGCCGTTTCCTAACCAAACAACAATTACAAGCTGCTAAGCGTTTTACTCGAATGGCATTAAAGCCGTATCTTGGCAGTAAACCATTAAAAAGTCGGGAGCTATTTATGGCGCTTTCACCGCACAAAGCCATCCCGAAGACAAGGAGTTAACCATGAGTGAGATTTACTTGGGTGTCAATATTGACCACATCGCAACCGTCAGAAATGCCCGTGGCACTAAGTATCCCGATCCTGTGCATGCAGCAGAAATTGCTGAGCGTGCTGGAGCTGATGGCATTACGGTTCACCTACGTGAAGATCGTCGCCATATTAAAGATCGTGACGTGCGTATTTTAAGCGAAACCATTCAAACACGTATGAACCTTGAAATGGCGGTTACCGATGAAATGGTTGAAATCGCAATTCAAACTAAACCTGAATATGTATGTCTAGTACCAGAAAAACGCGAAGAGTTAACCACTGAAGGTGGTTTGGATGTTGCCGGCCAGTTAGACAAAGTTAAAGCGGCAACGCAAAAACTGACTCAAGCGGGCATTAAAGTGTCACTATTTATTGATGCTTCTCATGAACAAATTGATGCAGCTAAAGCGTGTGGCGCGCCTTATATCGAACTGCATACTGGTCATTATGCCGATGCTGAATCAGATGCCGAGCAACAAGCTGAGTTAAAGCGTATTGCCGCGGGCGCCACTTATGCGCACAGCATTGGCATCAAAGTAAATGCAGGCCATGGTTTGACGTATCATAATGTAGCGCCAATTGCCGCGTTACCTGAAATTTATGAATTGAATATCGGTCACTCAATCATTGGCCGCGCCTTGTTTGATGGTTTGGATAAAGCGGTTGCTGATATGAAAGCCATCATGCAGGAAGCGCGTCGTCGATAATGGCTATTGTTGGATTAGGCACTGATATTGCCGATATTGAACGTATTGAAAAAAGCTTGCAGCGTTCTGGGCAAGCTTTTGCTGAGCGTATTCTTCATCCGACTGAGCTGGCGATTTTTCATGGTTTAAAACAGCAAGGTCGTTACTTAGCAAAGCGCTTTGCTGCCAAAGAAGCAGCCTCTAAAGCACTCGGTACTGGCATTGCTTGTGGCGTGAGTTTTCAACACTTTGAAATTGCAAATGATGAATTGGGTAAACCGATTTTAACGCTACATGGCAAAGCAAAAGAAATCGCTCAAACGCAAGGCATTAGCCATATCCATTTATCGATTTCTGATGAAAAACGTTACGCTATGGCGACGGTGATTTTAGAGTCCTAATTGCTAATTTATCTAGTAGTCAATTTACCTAGTGCCAATTTGGCTAATAGCTATAGATTAAATAATAAAAACCGAGCTGTGCACTGTGAAGTGAGCTCGGTTTTTTATTGTTGGGTATTAATCTTTATCTAACAAGGTACTGCTTCGAATCTTCTTTTACTTTTTCCATTTCATCTTGCAGCTCAAATAACTCAGGCTCTATTTCAGCGAGATCTTGCTCTGCTCTTAATGCGGTTTCAATGGTTGCGCACAGGGTTTGTAGTTTAGGCACACCACTATAAGCACAGCTGCCATGTAGTTTATGGATGGTAGCCAGTAGTTGGTTTTGTTGTTCATTGGGCTCTATCAATGCTTTTTCTATCGATTCATCTACCTCAGGTAAAAACTCAATCAACATTTGTAGCATATCTTTGGCTAAGGCTTCTTTGTTGGCCGCTTGTTTTAAGGCGGTAGACCAATCAATACTAGACCCACCAATACCAGAAATAGTTGCCTGCTGACTAGTCGAGACGGCTGGGATGCTATCTAATTGGCTTTCCTTTAAATCCAGCTTTTCAATGGTGCCTTGCTCTGCATAAGGGTTCCAATGCACCAGTGCTTGATGCAGTACATGCTCTTCAATCGGTTTAGACAAGTAGTCATCCATGCCGGCTTGCAATAAACGCTCTCTTTCACCGTCAATTGCATGAGCGGTTACCGCTATCACTGGAGTTTGATGGTTGAACTCGGTCTTTTTGATATTTTGACAAGCAGTTACCCCATCCATATCTGGCATTTGGATATCCATCAATATCACATCAAACTTCTGTAATTGCGCTTGCTCAACCGCTTGTGAACCGCTGCTACAAGTGACAATATCTTCCACTTGTTCTTCAAGTAAGGCGCAGATTAACTTCAAGTTTGCTGGGTTATCATCGACCGCCATCACCTTAAGTGGTAAAGCTGCTGTTGGTGGTTGAGGTGCTGCCAGTAAAGTAGATTTAGCTTGGTTTGGCAGCATAAGTTGAATCAGCTTACGGCGCACGATGGGTTTAGCGATACATTGAATTGGGTAGAGCTTGATTAAGTTTTCAGCTAGCGCTAATTCGGTACTTGGTAGTCCAAGGATTAGTTGCGGCGATAAAGATAAGCCTTGCTGTATCATCGCAAATAACAGGCTTTGGTCGTGCTGGATATTTGCTGGCAAGTTGAGGAGTACAATATCAAAGCGCTCAGGGTTATCTGCTAATTGCGCTTGATAAGTAACCTTCATGCCAACGCGAGTTAATTGCTGCTCAATAATGGCCGCCGCTGGCATGTTAGGTTCAACTAGCAGAACCGATTTATCTTGTAGCGAAGAAGTATCAATCTGCGGTGCAATAGGCATATTTGTGGCTTGGAAAGTAACACTAAACCAGAATGTTGAACCTTGGTGTAAGCGACTGGTTAAGCTGATTTCACCACCCATCTGATTTACCAAGTTTTGAGTAATCACTAACCCTAGACCCGTACCACCATAACGGCGTGAAATGCTGGCATCAGCTTGACTGAATGCTTGGAATAATTGCGCTTGCTGACGTTCTGAAATACCAATGCCAGTGTCGCGCACCATGAATTGCACTTCGACATTTTTATCTTGGCTTGAGCGTAACTCAGCAACAATATCTATGTTGCCACGTTCAGTAAACTTGATCGCATTGCCCACTAGGTTAGTAAGTACTTGCTGAATGCGCAGTGGGTCGCCCACCATGCCTTGAGGAATGTTGGAATCAATATTTAAAGTGATTTCTAACCCTTTTTCATGGGCGCTGGTGGCTTGCAAACTGACCACTTCATCTAAGGTTTCTTGTAAATCGAAAGGAATGTTTTCGAGCAGTAATTTGCCGGCTTCCAATTTAGAGAAGTCTAAGATGTCATTGATGATAGACAGCAAGTTTTGTGCAGAACGCTCAATCGTTTGTAGGTAGTCAATTTGGTTCGCGGTGAGCTCAGTTTTAAGCATTTGTCTGGCAAAGCCAATCACACCATTTAGTGGAGTACGTAATTCATGCGACATATTGGCTAAGAATTCAGATTTAACTCTGGCCGCTTCTTGAGCGCGTTTCTTGGCAATATCAAGCTCAATGTTTTGAATTTCTAGCTGCTCTAGTGTTTCACGTAAATCTGAGGTGGCTTGGTCAATACTATGCTGCATTTCAACATGATATTCTGACAGTGACATGGCCATGGCGTTGATACCACTTTTTAAGGTATCGAGTTCACCATGCAGCTTGCCTTCAATTCGCACATCGAGATGACCACGGCGAATTCGGTCAACCACGCTTACCATGTGGGAAATCGGTAAGGTAACATCGCGCATGAGTCGATAAGCAAAAAATCCCGACAAGCCCATACCAAGTAGTAAAACAATTAAAGCGGCAAAGATTTCTTGATATTGCTGTAAGCGTAATGACGATAAATCGAGCTCCATTGCGATGTAGCCTAGAGCTTGATTGGGTGCAATCTCTTTACCACTTGGGCTGGTAAACTGACCTTCCGCCAAGATAGGTGAGCGTAAGATCATTAAATTTGGATTGGTTTTAGATTGAGTGATCGAGCTAAGCAGCGGGATCGGTTTGCTTTTATCAAAAGTGAGAGACTGAAAGTTTGGGTGAAAGTTAGAGGTTACGAATAGTTCGTGATGGGTATCAAACACCGCAATACTACGCACGATATCAGAGTGCTTACGATGGGCATAACTGATCAGCCGACGTACCGCCTCACGGCTTTGCTGAGTCATGCCATATTCACTAGCGATGGCTAAAGGCTCGATAATATCCGTACCAGACGTGATAAGCTGAGTCTCGAGATCGTTATAGCGATTTAAAGTGAAAAATGTGCTTAATAATAAGCCAATGATCAGCGTCGGTGCTAACGTTAATGTAATTACGCGGGCGCGCAAGCCATACCTTGTCATGATTCTTTAATTACAAGCCTGTCTGGATATGGGAAAATAGCAATAACTCTGATTATCGCCAATGTGCACTTAGCTTAATCAACTAGGCGCAGTTCGACAATCATTGTTATGAATAAACACGAATTAAGCCCGATAATATATTTACCTATAAAGGCATGATGACCTTTATATATTTATGGATACCTTGCACCAATGGTCAATTTCTACCAAGCCAAGAAAAATACAACCAATAATCAAAAACACCAAACAGTGACCATTGATAAGCTCGATCATCAAGGTGCCGGTATTGCGTATTACAATAATAAACCGATGTTTGTGGAAGGCGCACTGCCGCAAGAAAAAGTGCTGGTTCAACCGATTGAAGAGAAAAGCAAATATTCACGCGCAAAAATTATCAGCATACAGCAACCGAGTAGTCAGCGAGTTGAGCCTTTTTGTCCGCATTATCAAATTTGTGGTGGCTGCAATATGCAGCATTTGGATCATGATGATCAAATTACTCATAAGACCACATCACTGCATCATTTAATGGCAAAATTCGGCCAAGCTAATCTTGTGATGGCTGAGACTATCCGCTCCAAAAGCACTGGGTATCGACGTCGAGCACGCATTAGTATGCTGTTTGATAGTAAGCAGCAACAATTACAATTTGGCTTTAGACAAAAAGCCAGTAAGCAAATTGCAAACATCACGGATTGTCCGGTTTTAGAACCAGTATTAAACGAACTGCTGCCTGAAATAAAATCTATGCTGCAAGCCTTTGATAATCCAAGAGCGCTAGGGCATGTTGAAGTAGTGTTTGATGGGCAGCGTAAAGCCTTGCTATTGCGCCACACCGCGCCATTAACTGAACAAGAACAGCAAAGCTTATTGGAGTTTGCTCAGCAACATGAGGTGACAACCTACTTGTTAGGCAATAGTGGTGAACTAGACTGTTTGACGGGTGAGCCTCTGCAATGCATCGAGACAGGTAACAAAATTGATTTTCTGCCGACAGACTTTATTCAAGTGAACCAAGCAGTAAACCAAGCGATGGTTGCTCAGGCGATTTCATGGTTAGAGGTCACTAAAAATGATCGCATACTGGATTTATTCTGCGGTTTAGGTAATTTTAGTTTGGCGCTTGCTCAACAGGCTCAGTCGGTTGTCGGCGTTGAAGGTATTCAAGCCATGGTAGATAGAGCGAGATCCAACGCCCAAATCAATCAACTCGATAACCTAGAGTTCTATCAAGCTGATCTAGAGCAAGACTTCACCCAAACATCATGGGCTAAAAAGGCGTTCGATAAAGTGCTACTCGATCCTGCTCGAGCTGGAGCATCCGGCATTATCGATAAAATGTCTGAGCTCGGCGCTAAAACCGTGGTTTATGTTTCGTGTAACCCAGCGACATTAGCCAGAGATAGTCATAGTCTACAAAAGCAAGGTTATCAGCTGAAAAAGCTAGGTATGATCGATATGTTCCCGCATACCAGTCATTTAGAATCAATGGCGCTGTTTGAAAAAGTCGCCAAAGCAGACAAGAAGAATCTTAAGAATAAAAAGCCGACGAAACTGAAATTATTTTAATAGCTTTTTTAATAACTATGTTTAATAGCTATTTTTTATAAGTAAGGAAAAGGGGCTTTATGATTGAACGAAGAAAGCCTCTATTTGTCGGATATGCATCAGCATCACCTTTAAAGATTAGATAAACAGGATAGTGTAATGGTCGCAGTCAGAAGCGCGCATTTGAATAAGAACGAAGAGTTTGAACTGGAATCTTGGATTGCAAGTCTGCATCAAGACGGCAAGACCAGCAATAAATTGACCCAGGTCTATCAAGCGTGTGAAAGCTTACTAAAAGATCATCCTGAGCGTTCATTGCTGCTATGGCGTGGTCGCGAGATGATTGAAATTTTGATCACCTTGTCGATGGACCGACCGACTTTATTGGCCGCGCAGCTTTTTCCGATCGTCACCGCTGGATTATTTGAGCGTGAAGCCTTAGTTGAAAAGTATGGCAAAGAAATCGTAAAACTGATTGATGGCGTGGAAGAAATGGCCGCGATTGGTCAGTTAAATGTCAGTCTTGATGATTCAGAAGCCTCAGAGCAAGTGGATAACGTACGTCGCATGCTATTGGCGATGGTCGATGATTTTCGCTGCGTAGTCATCAAACTTGCTGAGCGTATTTGTAATTTACGTGAAGTGAAAAATGAGCCAGATGAAATTCGTCAGGCGGCGGCAAAAGAGTGTGCCAATATTTATGCCCCATTAGCCAACCGTTTAGGTATCGGTCAACTTAAGTGGGAAATTGAAGATTACGCTTTCCGTTATCAGCAATCTGACATCTATAAAAAAATTGCCAAACAGCTGTCTGAGCGTCGAATCGTCAGAGAGCAATATATTCATGACTTCGTGACCAACTTATCTAAAGACATGAATGCCGCCAATATTAATGCTGAGGTGAGTGGCAGGCCCAAACACATCTACAGTATTTGGCGCAAAATGCAGAAAAAGAATCTCGCATTTGATGAATTGTTCGACGTGCGAGCGGTAAGGATCATCGCAGACCAATTGCAAGATTGTTACGCCGCTCTAGGCATGGTGCATACCAAATATAAGCACCTACCTAGTGAGTTTGATGACTATGTTGCTAACCCAAAGCCCAATGGTTACCAATCGATTCATACCGTGGTGCTTGGCCCCGAAGGCAAAACCATTGAGATCCAAATTCGTACCAAGCAAATGCATGAAGATTCGGAGCTTGGGGTTGCTGCGCACTGGAAATACAAAGAAGGCAGCTCGGCTGGCCGTAGTGGTTACGATGAAAAGATCACCTGGCTACGTAAGCTGATCGATTGGCAAGAAGAGATGGCGGATTCTGGCGAAATGCTGGATGAACTACGCAGTCAAGTATTTGATGATCGCGTGTATGCCTTTACGCCACGCGGCGATGTGGTAGATCTACCTATGGGTGCCACGCCATTGGATTTTGCCTACCATATTCACTCTGAAGTCGGTCACCGTTGTATCGGTGCGAAAGTAGGCGGACGTATTGTCCCGTTTACTCATAAACTGGCGATGGGCGATCAAGTTGAAATCATTACTCAAAAAGAACCGAACCCATCTCGTGATTGGCTCAACCCTAATTTAGGATTTGTTCATTCAGGCCGTGCTCGCGCCAAAATTAACGCTTGGTTTAGAAAGCAAAGCCGCGAGAAAAACCTAGAAGCGGGTAAAGATATTCTTGAAGCGGAACTGCAAAAAATTGGCGCAACGTTAAAAGATGCCCAGCAGTACGCGTTAAAACGTTTTAACGTAAATTCCCCTGATGAGCTATATGCTGGAATAGGTAGCGGCGATTTACGTATTAACCAAGTCGTCAATCACATAAATGCCTTGGTGAACAAGCCAACCGCTGAAGAGGAAGATCAGCAAGCACTGGCCAAACTGCAAGAATCACAAGTATCTCAGCAAAGTCGTCCTCGTAAAGATGCAGTTGTGGTGCAAGGGGTTGATAACCTTATGAACCACTTGGCTCGCTGTTGTCAGCCGATCCCAGGTGATCACATTTGTGGTTATATCACTCAAGGTCGAGGCATTTCAGTGCACCGTACCGACTGTGAACAGCTTGAAGAACTAAGACATCATGCACCAGAGCGCATCATTGAAACCGTGTGGGGAAGTGGCTTTACTGGTCTGTACATTCTGACCATTCGCATTGAAGCTCTAGAGCGCGGTGGACTACTCAAAGATATCACCGCACTGTTTGCCAATGAAAAGCTGAAAGTCAGTAGTATGAATGGCCGTACTGATTACAAACGTCAGATAGCGATCATGGACTTTAATTTAGAAGTGCAGAATGTCGAAATCTTATCGCGGATTATCGCTAGGATTGAACAGCTCAAAGATGTATTAAGAGTGAAACGTCTGAAATAACCGAATCAGTGCCAATATCAACACCGCTTATATGCCCAATTTACTAGAGTATATAAGCGGTGTTTTGTTATCTGAATTCAGTATCTATTTAATCTCTATTGAGGTTATTTAAAAGAATATAAAAAGAGAAAGTTATGACATTACCAATTGAACAACTTAAATCCATCATGCAGCAGTTACGCGATCCTGAAAATGGTTGTCCTTGGGATAAAAAACAAACTTTTGATTCGATTGTGCCTCATACCATAGAAGAAACGTATGAAGTGGTGGATGCAATTCACAACCAAGATTGGAAAAACCTACAAGAAGAGTTAGGTGACTTGCTGTTTCAAGTGATTTTTTATAGCCAGATGGCCAGCGAGCAGCAACTATTTGATTTTGATGATGTGGTGAAAGGGGTAAACGAGAAGCTCATACGTCGCCATCCTCATGTGTTTGCTGATGAAAATATTGAGACAGAAGATGAGCTGAATGCGCGTTGGGAACAAGAAAAGCAAAACGAGAAATTACAGCAAGGCAAAGTAGAAGAAAGTATTCTAGACTCTATACCAAAAGCATTACCAGCGTTATCACGAGCCAATAAGTTACAGAAAAAGTGCGCTAAATACGGCTTTGATTGGGGCACATTAGGCCCAGTCGTAGACAAGGTTCATGAAGAAATTGATGAAGTCATGGAAGAAGCCTTACAGGTTGATAAAAATGAGCAGCGTATTGAAGAAGAACTGGGCGATTTGATGTTTGCGACGGTCAATTTAGTTAGGCATTTAGGCAAAGATCCTGAAGTGGCTTTGGCGAAAGCAAATCATAAATTCGAGCGTCGTTTTCGCGGAGTAGAGTCCATCATCTCTGGGCAAGGTAAAGCATTGACAGATTGTTCTTTGCAAGAGCTTGATATTCAGTGGGAAAATGTAAAATTGGCAGAAAAAAGAATATAGCGAATACTTTTGATGCTTATTGATTGTTTTATATAGATATTGTTTATCTGTAACACGTGGCTTTCCTTGCTGAGATAGCTAAATTGATTTGAAGCAAGAAATAAATTAATCGAGTGTGATAGATTTCACGTTGTAGCGGAAAAGGGGTTCTGGTATATTTTCATCCCGTCCAGAAGAAATCCATTTCCCTCATTCAACCAACTTCAGGTTAAGCATGACGACAAATTACATTTTTGTTACTGGTGGGGTCGTATCCTCTCTAGGTAAAGGTATTGCAGCAGCATCACTTGCAGCGATTTTAGAAGCTCGTGGTCTTAAAGTGACCATGATGAAACTAGACCCATACATCAACGTGGATCCAGGCACAATGAGCCCGATTCAGCATGGTGAAGTATTCGTTACTGAAGATGGCGCTGAAACCGATCTCGATCTTGGTCACTACGAACGTTTTATTCGTACCAAGATGAGCAAGCGTAATAACTTTACGGCGGGTCGTGTTTACGAAGATGTTCTACGTAAAGAGCGTCGTGGTGACTACCTAGGTGCAACCATTCAGGTTATTCCTCATATCACAAATTCAATCAAAGACCGCATCATTGCTGGCTCTGAAGGTCACGATATCGCGATCGTTGAAATTGGTGGTACGGTAGGTGATATCGAATCTCTACCATTTATGGAAGCCATTCGTCAGCTAGCGGTTGAAGTAGGTCGTGAGAATGCATTATTCATGCACTTAACTCTAGTTCCTTACCTTGCTGCGGCAGGTGAAGTGAAAACTAAGCCAACTCAGCACTCGGTAAAAGAATTACTTTCTATTGGTATTCAACCAGATATTTTAGTTTGTCGTAGTGATCGTATCATTCCGGCTAACGAACGTAAGAAAATTGCACTATTCTGTAATGTGCAAGAAAAAGCCGTGATCTCAATGAAAGATGTGGATTCTATCTATAAGATCCCACAACTGATTCGTGCGCAAGGCTTAGATGACCTAGTGTGTACTCGTTTTGGTATCAGCGCTCCTGAAGCTGACCTGACCGAGTGGGAACAAGTGATTTACGAAGAAGCAAACCCAACCGGTGAAGTGACTATCGGTATGGTTGGTAAATACACTGAATTACCAGATGCATACAAATCAGTTAACGAAGCATTAAAACACGCAGGTTTGAAAAATCGCCTAAGCGTTAACATTAAGTATATTGATTCTCAAGATCTTGAATCTAAAGGTGTTGAGCTACTTGAAGGCATCGATGCGATTCTAGTACCAGGTGGCTTTGGTGACCGTGGTGTTGAAGGTAAAATCCTTGCGGCTCAATATGCTCGTGAAAACAAAGTTCCTTACTTAGGTATTTGCCTAGGTATGCAAGTGGCACTGATTGAATATGCGCGTAATGTTGCGGGTATGGAAGGTGCACACTCAACTGAGTTTAACAAAGAAACGAAATTCCCAGTGGTTGGTTTAATCACTGAATGGGTAGACAAAGAAGGTAACGTTGAAGAACGTACTGAAGCATCAGATTTAGGCGGCACTATGCGTCTAGGTTCTCAGCTTTGTCACCTAGAAAAAGGCACGAAAGCGTACGAGTTGTACGGCAATGCTCAAATTCATGAGCGTCACCGTCACCGTTACGAAGTGAACAACAACTTGCGTCCTCAAATTGAGAAAGCAGGTCTGAAAGTGTCTGGTTTATCTGCGGATAAGAAATTAGTGGAAGTGATTGAAAACCCGAACCACCCTTGGTTTGTGGCAGCTCAGTTCCACCCAGAATTCACATCAACGCCTCGTGATGGTCACCCATTATTTGCAGGTTTTGTAAAAGCGGCTGGTCAAAACCAACGCGGTGAATTTGAATAATTGCCTTTGGCAACTAATCTAATTAGCAACAGTTCTGATTAGAAATAATTTGAAAGTAAGATGTAAAAGGGATACGGGTAGTGGCTTTAGTTGTGCGACTACCCATTAAATTGACATTTATATTTAAATTGAACGAGAGGAAACATCAATGTCTAAGATCGTTAAAGTTCTAGGTCGCGAAATCATCGATTCACGTGGTAACCCAACAGTAGAAGCTGAAGTACACCTAGAAGGTGGCTTTGTAGGTATGGCTGCTGCACCATCTGGCGCATCAACTGGTTCTCGTGAAGCTCTTGAATTACGTGACGGCGACAAATCACGTTTCCTAGGTAAAGGTGTTCTTAAAGCTATCGAAGCAGTAAACGGCGCAATCGCTACTGCTCTAGTTGGTAAAGACGCTAAAGACCAAGCTGCAATCGACCAAGTAATGATCGATTTAGACGGCACAGAAAACAAATCTAACTTCGGTGCTAACGCAATCCTTGCTGTTTCTCTAGCAAACGCAAAAGCTGCTGCAGCTGCTAAAGGTATGCCTTTGTTCGAGCACATCGCTGAACTAAACGGCACTCCAGGCGTATTCTCTATGCCTCTACCAATGATGAACATCATCAACGGTGGTGAGCACGCTGATAACAACGTTGATATCCAAGAATTCATGATTCAACCAGTTGGCGCGAAAACAATCAAAGAAGCTCTACGCATCGGCGCAGAAGTATTCCACAACCTAGCTAAAGTACTTAAAGCTAAAGGCCTAAGCACTGCAGTTGGTGATGAAGGTGGTTTCGCTCCTAACCTAGAATCAAACGCTGCTGCACTAGCTGCAATCAAAGAAGCCGTTGAGCAAGCTGGCTACGTTCTTGGTAAAGACGTAACTCTAGCGATGGACTGTGCTGCATCTGAGTTCTACGACAAAGAAGCTGGCAACTACAACATGAAAGGCGAAGGTAAAATCTTCACTTCTGAAGAGTTCAACCACTACCTAGCTGACCTAGCTAACCAGTACCCAATCGTTTCTATCGAAGACGGTCTTGACGAATCAGATTGGGATGGCTTCAAGCACCAAACTGAACTACTAGGTGACAAACTTCAACTAGTAGGTGATGACCTGTTCGTAACTAACACTAAGATCCTTGCTAAAGGTATCGAAATGGGTGTTGCTAACTCTATCCTTATCAAATTCAACCAAATCGGTTCTCTAACTGAGACTCTAGCTGCAATCAAGATGGCTAAAGATGCAGGTTACACAGCTGTAATCTCTCACCGTTCTGGCGAAACTGAAGATGCAACTATCGCTGACCTAGCGGTAGGTACTGCTGCAGGCCAAATCAAAACTGGTTCTATGAGCCGTTCTGACCGTGTTGCTAAGTACAACCAACTTATCCGTATCGAAGAAGCTCTAGGTTCTAAAGCTCCTTTCAACGGTCTTAAAGAAGTTAAAGGTCAATAATTCATCATTGAATTAGTTTGATTGATACTTTGAAATCCTCGCTTCGGCGGGGATTTTTTTGTTTACGGAAATGGAAAAGACAGAAACGTTACTCGGTACTCGGCCGTTTCACTTCTCGTGGCTCGAAGGTATCGCTTTGGCTTTTTCGAGAAACGAGCAGCGTAGCGCCCGAGATACGAACTACGGCTCTCATCTTCTTTCCAACTTTTCACCTGTATTATTATGCTTCAATTCTTCGAATGAGGTATCATTAGCGCAAGAATTTTATAGCGAGTAGATGATGCGGATATTTACTTTAGTACTGATTGCCATCTTGGCTACCCTGCAATATGACTTATTTTTTGGTAAGAACGGCGTTCTTGATTACCAAGCGGTTCATTCTGATATTGCAGTGCAGCAAGAGGTGAATAATAGTTTGAAAAAGCGCAATCACCTGATGTTTGCCGAAATTGATGATTTACGCCAAGGGCTCGATGCGATTGAAGAGCGTGCTCGCCATGAATTGGGCATGATCAAAAACGGTGAAACTTTTTATCGAATTATTGGTGATGACTCAGAAGCCAATACCACATTCAACTCTGATGATAATTAATCATGACTGACTTTCCACAGCAGTTTGCTGTCGTGGTGCCAGCCGCCGGGGTTGGTAAACGTATGCAGGCTAACCATCCTAAGCAGTATTTATCTCTGCACGATAAAACCATTCTTGAGCACACGGTCGAAAACTTATTATCACATCCGCAAATTGAATTGGTAGTGATTGCGGTGAGCGACGGCGATGAATATTTCTCAGAGCTTGCCTTAGCCAAAGCTGACAATGTTATCCGAGTCGCTGGTGGGCAAGAGCGTGTTGATTCCGTTCTTTCAGGGTTGGAATATCTATCTCAAAATCATGCCGACCAATATTCATGGGTAATGGTGCATGATGCTGCGCGTCCTTGTCTAACCCATGGCGATATCAACAAATTAATTAATCAATGCCAACAAGCGCACCGCGGTGGCATTTTAGCTGCGCCAGTACGTGACACGATGAAACGTTCTTGTGTTCAAAATGGCTTGAATACCATTGAGCAAACTGTCGATCGTAGTCAATTATGGCACGCATTAACGCCGCAGCTTTTTCCGCTTATTGAACTAAAATCAGCTTTAGTCGATGGATTAATTAATCAAAAGGTTATTACTGATGAAGCCTCCGCGATGGAGCTGTCAGGCTACCCACCTTTACTGGTTCAAGGTCGCTCCGATAACCTTAAAGTCACCCAGCCTGAAGATTTGGCCCTAGCGGAATTTTTCCTATCTCAGCGTAAATAAATAATAGGTAATGTAATGATTCGAATCGGTCATGGTTTTGACGTGCATAAATTTGGTGGCGAAGGCCCAGTTATTATTGGTGGTGTCGCCATTCCTTATGAACAAGGTTTAATTGCTCACTCTGATGGCGATGTTGCGCTGCATGCATTAACTGATGCTTTACTAGGTGCGATTGCGGCTGGAGATATCGGTAAGCATTTTCCAGATACCGACGATAAATGGAAAGGCGCAGATAGCCGAGCTTTACTACGCGAAGTGTATCGCTTTGTTAAGCAGAAAGGTTATGTATTGGGCAATGCAGATGTCACTATTATTGCTCAAGCACCGAAAATGCTGCCATTTATTCAAAGTATGCGCGAAGCCATCGCCGCTGATTTAGAAACCGATATTGATAATATTAATGTCAAAGCGACCACTACCGAAAAACTGGGTTTTACCGGTCGTAAAGAAGGCATTGCATGTGAAGCGGTTGCATTAATCGTTCGCCAATAAATTTTATAAATAAAAAAGATCTTAATTCATGACTGATATTCTAGCGCCATTTGCATACTTACTGGGTAAACCTGTTGCTCAAGCCAAACTGAAATCTCAAGCGGAGGATTTTCAAGTCATTGAAGATCTTGGTTTTGAATTTTCTGGTGACGGCGAACACTTGATGGTGAGAATTCGTAAGCAAGGTGAAAACACGACCTTCGTTGCCAATGAAATCGCGAGATTGTGTGGCGTGCCATCGAAAAATGTCGGTTGGGCAGGTTTAAAAGATCGCCATGCCGTGACTGAGCAATGGTTAAGCGTTCACCTACCAAAGCCGGATATGAGTTTTGATGCTAAAGCTTTGGAGCAACAGTACCCAAGTATTAAAGTGCTTGAGACCGCTCGTCATAATAAAAAACTGCGCCCGGGTGATCTGATTGGTAATCAATTCGTGATTCGTCTGGTTGATGTGACGGATGTTAACGATGTGATTGAGCGTCTAGAAAAGATCAAACAAAGTGGCGTGCCAAACTACTACGGTTCACAACGTTTTGGTCGTGATGGTAATAATTTGGCGGAAGCTCGTCGTTGGGGGCGTGATAATGTGCGCACTCGCAATCAAAATAAACGCAGCATGTATCTATCGACCGCACGTTCTTGGATCTTCAATCATATTTTGTCTCATCGAATTGAAAATGGCTTGTTTAACCAACTGGTTGAAGGCGATTTAGTTCAAAACTCTCAAGGCGAATTACTGACCGTAGAAGCGGATACGCTAGAATCATTACAATCTCAACTTGAACAAGGCAGCGTATTTTTAACTTCAGCATTGGCGGGGGATAACGCGCTTCCAACTCAGAGCTTAGCACAACAACTTGAAAATCAATTTCTAGATGCCGAAGAAGATTTAATGAAGCTTATCCGTGGTAACCGTATGCGCCATGATCGCCGTGTAGTGGGATTAAAAGCCGATAACATGAATTGGCAAGTTGATGGCAGCGATGTTGTAGTGTCATTTTCTCTACCAGCAGGATGCTTTGCTACCTCGATTTTAAGAGAAGTGGCTGATGCGGTTGAAGTAGAGCGCGTTTACGCAGACTAGCATCAGGTTCAACAAGGAAGAACAATGAAAATATTATTAAGTAACGATGATGGTGTGAATGCTCAGGGGATCAATACGTTAGCCGAAGTATTGTCAGAGATCGCTGAGATCATCATTGTGGCACCGGATCGTAATCGATCTGGTGCTTCAAATTCATTAACATTAGAAACACCACTTCGCGTGACACAAGTTCGCCCGAATGTATATTCTGTGCAAGGGACTCCGACCGATTGTGTCCACTTTGCTTTAAATGAATTATTAAAGTCGGATATGCCCGATTTAGTGGTTTCAGGGATCAATCATGGTGCAAACCTAGGTGATGACGTGTTGTATTCCGGTACGGTTGCGGCGGCAATGGAAGGGCATTTTCTTGGTGTTCAATCGATAGCTATTTCGCTGGTGGGGAAAACCCATTTTGATACTGCGGCACAAATTGCTAAAGATCTGGTTTTACAGCATGTGAAGAACCCGGTTCCGGCTAATCATTTGATCAGCGTTAATGTACCGGATTTAGCACTCGATCAGCTTGGGGCGACTCGAGTCACTCGACTTGGTGCTCGTCATCATGCGGAAGATATGATTAAACAAAAAGATCCGCGCGGTGCTGATATCTATTGGCTTGGTCCTCCGGGAAAAGAAGCGGATGCGGGTGAAGGTACCGATTTCTATGCCATAGAAAAAGGCGAGGTGTCGATTACGCCATTACGCGTTGATCTTACGGCACATGAAGCGATAGAAAAAATGAAACACTGGGTTAGCCCAAAATAAACATCACAGGCAATAATGAAGAATATCAAAGCAGATCAACTCGTCTCTATTTTGCAGCACAAAGGCATTCAAGATCCTCAACTTCTAGAGGTAATGAGAAGCTTGCCCCGCGAGTACTTCTTATCTGAAGCAATGCGTCATCAAGCCTATGATAATAATGCGCTGCCTATCGGGGCCGGTCAGACTATCTCTCAGCCTTATATCGTGGCAAAAATGACCGAACTATTGAATTTAAAACCCAATAGTCGAGTACTAGAAGTTGGCACGGGATCGGGTTATCAAACCGCGGTACTGTCAAAAATGGTTGATCATGTTTATTCAATAGAACGCATTAAGTCCTTACAGTGGGATGCCAAGCGTCGTTTGAAACATTTAGATATTTACAATGTCTCAACTAAGCATGGTGACGGCTGGCAAGGTTGGCCATCGAAAGGTCCATTTGATGCGATTATTGTCACGGCGGCGGCTTCTCATCTGCCGCAAGCGTTAGTTGACCAATTAGCTGATGGCGGCGTTTTGGTGGTGCCAATAGGTGATGAACATCAAGAATTGATAAAAATAGAAAAGAAAGCAGGGGAGTGTATTTCTACTTTGGTAGAAGTCGTTCGTTTTGTCCCTCTAATCGCGGGCGATTTAGCCTAATAAACGAAAGGTACTCAGGTTGTTGTCGATAAGAAATACACTAATTGCTTTGTTTTTTCTCACTTTTTTAGCAGCGTGTTCATTGAACCCAGCTAAAAATGATCGTGGTAGCTATAAGGGTAGTTACTACGTCGTTGAAAAAGGTGATTCGGTTTACTTAATTTCTTATCTCGCCGATAAAAATGTTAATGACATCATTAGCTTCAACCACCTAAAGCCCCCTTATACCATTCACCCAGGTCAAAAATTAAACTTATGGCGTCCGGTTTATATCCCGCCAGCATTTGATGGTACTGGCGCTGGAGATAGCCAAGTAGCCTCAACTTCTACGACTAAAGTGGCACAAAAACAGAACACTTCCCCAGTTGTGCAATCACAGTCAAAGGAGTATGTTGAACCTCAAGCAACACAAAATAATAATAAACCTGTCACACAATCGACATCGAGTAATGACAAGGTAGAACGCTGGGTGTGGCCAACAAGAGGACGAGTCATTAGCAAGTTCTCAGTCGGTGACCAAGGTAACAAAGGGATAGATATCGCAGGGCAACGAGGACAGGACGTAGTATCAACCGCAGCAGGTGTTGTGGTGTATGCTGGCAATGCACTTCGAGGTTATGGGAACCTGATTATTATTAAACATAATGATGAGTATCTCAGCGCTTATGCTCATAACGATAGTTTATTGATAACAGAAGGTCAGTCTGTAAAAACTGGCCAGAAAATTGCATCGATGGGAAGTACGGGCACCAATAGTGTTCGCCTACACTTCGAAATTCGATACAAAGGTAAGTCAGTCAATCCAGAAAACTACTTGGAGTAGACCTATTTGGGAATGACGAGACTTACAATAATGACATATTAAGTTGTTATGTCTTGCTAAAACTTTATTCGCCAAGGGGAGGCGCTTATGAGTATCAGCAATGCAGTAACCAAAATAAACGACATCGATGATTCTGAATTTGATGTTGAGGCTCTTGCAGCCGAAGCGGTTTCACAAAAAGCAGAAGCCAAAGAAGAGTATGAAGTTTCGGCCAAAAGCCTTGATGCGACTCAGCTTTATCTAAGTGAAATCGGTTTTTCTCCACTCTTAACGGCTGAAGAAGAAGTACTTTATGCTCGTCGAGCACTTCGCGGTGATGCAGCAGCACGCAAGCGTATGATCGAAAGTAACTTACGTCTAGTCGTTAAGATTTCTCGCCGTTATAACAGCCGTGGTTTAGCACTACTTGACCTGATTGAAGAAGGTAATTTAGGTCTGATCCGTGCGGTAGAAAAATTCGACCCAGAACGTGGTTTCCGTTTTTCTACGTATGCAACTTGGTGGATTCGTCAGACCATCGAACGCGCTTTAATGAATCAAACACGCACCATTAGATTGCCTATCCATGTTGTGAAAGAGCTGAATATCTATTTGCGTACGGCTCGTGAGTTAGCACAAAAGCTAGACCATGAACCAACCGCAGAAGAAATTGCTTTCCAACTTGATAAGCCTGTGGAAGATGTCAGCAAAATGCTGCGTTTGAATGAGCGTGTAAGCTCAGTTGATACTCCTATTGGTGGCGATGGCGATAAAGCGCTGTTGGATATCATTCCTGATATTAACAACTCAGACCCTGAAGTCTCGACCCAAGATAACGATATTAAGTCGTCGTTGATTGATTGGTTAGATGAGCTTAATCCGAAACAAAAAGAAGTCTTGGCACGCCGCTTCGGTCTTTTAGGCTATGAGCCATCAACTTTGGAAGAGGTTGGCCGTGAGATTAACTTAACTCGTGAACGTGTTCGTCAGATCCAAGTGGAAGGCCTACGTCGTTTAAGAGAGATTTTAATGAAGCAAGGTTTGAGCATGGAATCATTATTCGATGCTGAGTATGAATAATTCATTTATTTATAAGATGAGCAGATAAAATAAAGGGAAGCCACGGTGGCTTCCCTTTTATTTTTTGAGTTAATTTAGTTTCTAGTTTCTAGAAGGAGCATGTTCGTGGCTCGTATCTCGGCCGCTGCGCTGCTCGTTTCTCGATAAAGCGTTTTCTTTTCCGAGCCACGAGAAACGAGATCCCGTTTTTTACTAGTTTCTAGGACATTAAGTTTTTAAGACGGTATAAGGCATCCAATGCTTCCCTTGGGCTCATATCATCTGGATTAATCTGTGTTAATGCTTGTTCCACTTCACTGATTTCAGGAATCAAACTTAGCTGCTGCTCAACGGTTTGAGTTTGCATGTTTAGTGCCGTCTGAGCTGAATTACCTTGTTCTGCTTTTTGGTGACCAAGCGCTTCTAATTGTTGCAGTTTAGCCTTAGCTTGTTTAATCACTGATTTTGGCACGCCAGCTAAACTGGCTACCGCAAGCCCATAAGATTTACTCGCAGCACCTTCTTGAACCGCGTGCATAAAGGCAATGCTATCACCGTGTTCAATCGCATCTAAATGCACATTTGCTAGGTGAGCGATTTGGTTTGGTAGCTCTGTTAATTCAAAGTAGTGCGTGGCAAATAAGGTCATGGCGTTAATTTTAGTGGCTAACCAATCGGCACTGGCCCACGCTAATGACAGACCATCATAAGTACTGGTCCCGCGACCAATTTCATCCATCAAAACTAAGCTGTTTTTAGTAGCGTTATGTAAGATATTGGCGGTTTCAGTCATTTCTACCATGAAGGTTGAGCGACCAGATGCCAGATCATCTTGCGCGCCAATTCGAGTAAAGATGCGATCTATCGAACCTATGGTCGCCGCTTCCGCTGGCACATAGCTGCCAATGTGCGCCAATAAAGCAATCAATGCCGTTTGACGCATATAAGTTGATTTACCGCCCATGTTTGGACCGGTAATGATCAACATTTGGCGCTTAGCATTTAGCTCTACTGGGTTGGCAATAAATGGCACATCTAGCACTTGCTCAACCACCGGGTGGCGACCGGCATCAATATGTAGCTCAGCATTATCGGTCAGTGTTGGGCGGCAGTAGTTGAGCGAATCAGCACGTTCCGCGAGATTTTGTAATACGTCTAATTGAGATAAAGAGGCTGCCAATTCTTGCAAACGTTCTAGATGTGGCATTAATAAATCAAAGAGTTCTTCCCACAAACGTTTCTCTAACGCTAGCGCCTTTGATTTTGAATTAAGCACTTTGTCTTCATGCTCTTTTAATTCAGGGATAATGTAACGTTCAGCATTTTTTAAAGTCTGGCGACGAACATAATGAGGCGGTACTAAGTGACTTTGCCCACGACTGACTTGGATGAAAAAGCCATGCACATTGTTATAGCCAACTTTTAAGCTATCGATACCGTGACGTTCGCGTTCTTCTGCTTCCATCTTGTCGAGGTATTCGGTCGCACCATCGGCTAAGTTACGCAGTTCATCCAATTCCGCATGATACCCTTCCGCCAATACACCGCCATCGCGGATCACCACAGGCGGATTTTCTTTAATAGCACGTTCAAGTAGTGAACAAATCTCATCCACCGGTAAGCAAGCTTTAGCCAGTTTTTGTAGATGATGGTGCTGGAAGCTTTGGGTAATACTGCTTAATTCAGGCAATTGTTGCATGGCATTACGTAAGCGAGCTAAGTCACGTGGACGAGCTGAACGTAGAGCTAAACGCGCTAAAATACGTTCAATATCGCCAATGCTTTTTAGACTAGGGTGCAGTTCGGTAAAGTAGGCGTTGTCTTTAATTTCAGTAATAGCGTCAAGGCGTTGGTTAAGCATGTCGTTATTACGCATTGGCTGATGTAACCAACGTTTGAACATGCGGCTACCCATTGGCGTGGCAGTTTTATCGAGTACTTCCGCTAGAGTATTATCAGTGCCGCCGGCTAAATTGTGGGTAATTTCTAAGTTACGGCGAGTGGCTGCATCTAAGATCACTGAGTCATCTTGGCGATCAAACGTTAAAGAACGAATATGTGGTAAAGCGGTACGCTGAGTATCTTTAACATACTGAATCAAACATCCAGCAGCGCATAAACCAAGCTTGGCATTTTCAACCCCAAAACCAACTAGGTCTTTGGTGCCAAATTGCATATTAAGTTGTTGCTTCGCGGTATTGAGTTCAAATTCCCAAATCGGGCGGCGACGTTGACCTTTTGATTTTTCAAGCAAAGACATCGCTTGTAAATCTTCTGGGTATAACAACTCTTTCGGCGAGGTTCGTTGCAGCTCGGCTTGCATCGCTTCTAGGGTTTCGGGCTCGCACAATTGAAAGCGGCCAGATGTCATATCTAACGTGGCATAGCCAAATTTTTCATCTTGCTGGTAAATGGCGGCAACTAGGTTATCAATACGCTCAGGTAGTAGCGCTTCATCGGTCACCGTTCCCGGCGTGACAATGCGGACTACTTTACGCTCAACTGGGCCTTTGCTGGTGGCAGGATCGCCAACTTGTTCACAAATGGCCACTGATTCACCAAGTTGAACTAATTTGGCTAGGTAGCCTTCGACAGCGTGAAAAGGAACACCAGCCATCGGAATCGGTTCGCCAGCAGAAGCGCCACGCTTAGTTAAAGAAATATCCAATAATTGCGAAGCGCGTTTGGCGTCATCGTAGAATAATTCATAGAAATCACCCATACGGTAAAACAGCAAAATATCTGGATTTTCTGCCTTTAAACGCAAGTACTGCTGCATCATTGGAGTATGAGTTTCTGATTTGGCCACGCTTACCACCCGAGGTTGTGTTGAAAATTATTAATATACCCAAGTAACTTCAAGATGCGAGTTTCAGCAAGAATAAAACAAGCTTTAGGCAAGGCAAATTGAACATGATCATAGTTATTCTATATCTGTTCAATTTAACGCAGCATAAAGCTTGTTTTAACTTGCCCTTCGGGAGCTTCATCCAAACCTTTATGCCGCGTCAGATTGGTTTGAAAGGTGCTTACATTCCTTCGCCAATCTTCCTTGCCTAAAGGTCTGGATGATAGCTCTGAATTCTGCATCTTGAAGTCACTTGGGTATATAGCCCGACATGATATTTTTCATACCAGTAGAAAGCAATGAAAATGGCCCAGTTCAAGTGAAGTGGGCCATTTTTAATACGGGGTTAAGTTTTATATTTACGATTTAATCGTTCATTTAAGTTAATGCGGGTTCTGCTCGCTTAGCATTAAGCAGAATAATCACCGCGACAATAGCAATGCAAACTAAGCGATAAATATCGTCTGTAAATAAGATCCCTAGTGCAAGGATCAGTAGTAAGCCACGTTCTATTGCATTTAATGGTTTAACTAAGCGACCCTCGATTCCTCCGGCAAAGGCAAAAATCAGACCTAATGTGCTGATCACGCCAATAAAGAAGTGAGTCAGTTCACCATCAAGCCAAATTAAGCCGGAGAACGCCATCATGGCTGGAATAATGAAGAAGCCTTGTGCCAGTTTGAATGCTTGAATAGCAGACTTCATTGGTGAAGCTCCTGCAATTCCAGCTCCCGCAAAAGCAGCTAATGCAATAGGAGGAGTGACGTTAGAGGTTTGAGATAACCAGAACACAATCATGTGCGCAGTTAATAGCCCTAAACCAAAATCATTGAGCGCAGGCACCGCCATCACAGACAGTACGATATAGGCCGCTGTAACAGGAAGCCCCATGCCTAAGATCACCGCAGCAATTGCAATCAAACCTAATGCAGACCACAAGTAGCCGCCAGAGAGCGCAATTAAGAACTGAGTAAATTGCAAGCCTATCCCCGTTTGACCAACCACGCCAACAACGATACCTGCGGTGGCACAGGCAATTGAAATCGGTACTGCCGAGATCGCGCCTTCTTTTAGTCCTTGTAGAAATACAGGGAAAGTAATACGGCTGTGTTTTCTTAACATCGCCGCCACTAAAATTGCCGCGCATCCTGCAATACCAACCAAGACCGGCGAGTAGCTCATCAATAACAAGGTAGTAATGAAGATTAGCGGCACTAAGAAATGCCAGCCATTTTTCATTACCACGCCGATTTTATCTGTCACGCTCATGCCCTGTAGACCTAGCTTACAAGCCATTAAATGCACATAAAGTAGGGTACTGACAAAGTAGAGAATCGCTGGGGCAATCGACACCAGTAAAATGTCGCTGTAGGGAATGCCGGTAAATTGCGCCATCACAAAAGCGCCGGCTCCCATCACTGGTGGCATGATTTGCCCTCCGGTTGATGCCGCCGCCTCTATGCCTGCCGCTTGTTCTGGTTTATAGCCGAGCTTTTTCATCATAGGAATGGTTAAAGCGCCGGTTGTTACTGTATTGGCAATGGCTGAACCAGAAATCGAACCTAGTGCAGCAGAAGCTAAAACACTCGCCTTGGCTGGGCCGCCGCGGTACTTGCCCGCAATCGCAAACGCGGCATCAATAAAAAATTGGCCAGCGCCAGTTACTTGTAAAAATGCGCCAAATAGCACGAACATAAACACTACCCCAGCGGCAATCGCGAGTGGGGCACCGAATACACCGTTGGTAGAGAAAATATGAAAGCGGATCACTTCTTCAAGTGAGAAACCTTTACTGGCAACACCAGATGGTAGGGCGTCGCCAAAGAAAGCGTAGGCTAAAAATAACCCTGCGATAAACACCATGACAAAGCCTACGGTGCGGCGAGTGGCTTCTAGTAATGCCACGATCAAAATCACGCCCGCAAGTTGGTCGATAGGTTGTAATCCATCGAGTAAAAAGCTGATGTCATCGTAGTCAAAAATACTGATTTGATAAGTCGCCCAGCAAGTCGCCACAATTAACACAATATCAATCAGGCGTGAGCATAAATAAAGCCCAATTGGTTTATTTTCTGGTTTAAGTAATGGGTAGAGTAAGAAAGCTAAAGTTAGGATCCAAGCTAAGTGAATAGGTCGAAAAATAGGGGCGGATAAAGTGGGTTGTAGACCTTGCCATACTTGAAAAACAGATAAGCCAACAGCGACCGCCGCAGCAAAATAGACAAAACCATCAGTGACGGTTTGACTAAGCGGTTTGGATTGTGTCATTTCAAACTCCGTATGAAAAAACCAGATTCATTATTGAAACGTTTAAAGGGAAAGCGGCAACAGTCATATTGCCGCTTAGGTAGATAAAGAAGTTATTTCTTCATTTGTTCATCAAGGTATTGTTGCGCACCAGGGTGTAGTGCAATGCCTGATAGTTTGTTCATATTCTCAAGTGTCGTGAATTTAGTTACTCCAACCACTTGGCGAATTTTCTTCATGTTATCAAACGCTACTTTAGTCATTTCATAAGCTTGCTCTTGTGGCATATTCTTATTTACGACCAGAACATTCCATACCGCTGGCGTGGTAAATGCTGGGACGTTTTTATAAGTTTCAGCCGGTGCTTCTAGTGGTTGATAAGATGGATTGGCAGCAATGATCTTTTGCATATCATCTTCGCTAAAAGACAAAATACGAATGTCGCGAGTCAGGGCTAATTCGGTAATCGCACCAACGCCTAAACTGCCTACGATCACGCCGGCATCAATTTGACCATTGGCGAGCGCATTGGTTGTCGCAGTGTAGTTAAGCGACTGAGGTTTCACGTCACTTTCATTAATGCCTAGGGTACTTAAAATATTGACCGCACTAACACGCGTACCCGAACCTGGCGCACCTAGAGAAATACGTTTACCTTTAAGGTCGGCAATTGAGTGAATATCAGAGTTAGCTGGCACCATAAACTGAACCGCATTTGGATAAAGCGCAAACAGAACCGAGACATCCATCTTTCTTGGGAATGGCTTTACTCCTTCATTGGCTTGCAGAACTACGTTACCTTGTGCAATACCAACCAGTTGTTTACCTGTCGCAACCTTGATGGTGTTTTCAACTGATGCTGCGGTCACTTCGGCACGCATATCAAAATCATCAATATTCTCACTCCAGATTTTGGCTAAAATGCCTCCAAGTGGGTAGTATGTACCGCTCTGGCTACCAGTTCCTATCGTATAGCTAGCTGCAAAAACGGGGATTGAAATCGCAAGTGATACGGCGACTAGGGTTTGTTTAGCAAATTTCTTTAACATGGTCACTTCCCTTTCTCGTTATAAAGTAAATCTAGATAACAACCGATTGAGTATAGAGTGAAATTTATTGTGAAAGAGTTGTTAAATTATCTAGGTGTGATTTCTAACAATGAATTACAACGAAAAGTTAAGTAACGTCACAAAAATGAATGACAAATAAGAGAGCTGAGCATGAATTTATCGGAATTACATATTCTTAGTAAACGAGTTGGCATTAAGCTAAAGCAGCAATCGCAAGTATTGGTAACCGCTGAATCATGCACCGGTGGCGGAATCGCGACGGCAATAACCGATGCTTCAGGAAGTTCTGCTTGGTTTGATCGTGCATTTGTCACTTACAGTAATGAAGCTAAAATGGAAATGTTGGATGTTTCCGAGACGACGTTACTAGAGCATGGCGCGGTTAGTGAACAGACAGTAAAAGAAATGGCACTTGGCGCTTTGCAACATTCAAGAGGGACATTTGCCATATCAGTCAGTGGTATCGCAGGGCCTTCTGGTGGTAGCGATGAAAAGCCAGTTGGCACGGTTTGTTTTGGCTGGGCAAATTCACAAGGTGATCTCGAAATCGAAACCATGAATTTTAGTGGTAATCGTGAAGAAGTGAGGCTACAAGCTTGTTGGCATGCATTAGAGCACTTAGAAGATATGCTAGACAAAACGGAATAAATTGGCTGAAAAAAATTTAAAAGTAAAAAAATCATATACAGGTGTGGACACTGTACAAACAAACAGTATAATGAACCCATCTTTACAAGAACAAGTTTAACGCATCTGATAGGTGGAATTAGAATGGACGAGAACAAACAAAAGGCTCTAGCGGCGGCACTTGGCCAAATCGAAAAACAATTTGGTAAAGGCTCAATTATGAAATTGGGTGACAACCGCACGATGGACGTAGAAACTATTTCTACAGGCTCTCTTGCTTTGGATATCGCATTGGGTGCGGGTGGTTTACCAATGGGACGTATCGTAGAAGTATACGGTCCTGAAAGTTCAGGTAAAACAACATTAACATTAGAATTAATTGCAGCGGCGCAACGTTCAGGCAAAACCTGTGCATTCGTAGATGCAGAGCACGCACTAGACCCAATTTACGCGAAAAAATTAGGCGTAAACATTGATGAGCTACTAGTTTCTCAGCCAGACACTGGTGAGCAAGCGCTTGAAATCTGTGATGCGTTAGCACGTTCTGGTGCGATTGATGTATTAGTTGTCGATTCGGTTGCAGCTTTAACACCGAAAGCGGAAATTGAAGGCGAAATGGGCGATAGCCACATGGGTCTTCAAGCACGTATGCTTTCTCAAGCAATGCGTAAGCTTACAGGTAACCTAAAACAATCTAATTGTATGTGTATCTTCATCAACCAAATCCGTATGAAGATTGGTGTGATGTTTGGTTCACCAGAAACCACAACTGGTGGTAACGCACTGAAATTCTACGCTTCTGTTCGTCTTGATATTCGCCGTACTGGTGCTATCAAAGATGGTGACGAAGTAGTCGGTAACGAAACGCGTATTAAAGTTGTTAAGAACAAGATTGCGGCACCGTTTAAACAAGCTGAAACGCAAATTCTTTATGGTAAAGGTTTTAACCGTGAAGGTGAGCTAATCGACCTAGGTGTGAAGAACAAACTGGTTGAGAAAGCAGGCGCATGGTACAGCTACCAAGGCGACAAGATTGGCCAAGGTAAAGCAAACTCTTGCAACTACTTACGTGAACATCCAGCGATTGCACAAGAAATCGATACTAAGCTTCGTGAAATGCTATTAGCACCAGTGGTTGAAGAAACTGATGCGGTAGAAGCTGCTGAAGTAGAATCTGGTGATGAGTTTTAATTTACCGATTTAACCGATAGATATAAATTGAGCCCTGCCATTGCGTAGGGCTTTTTGCTATATATCTTTGCCACAAAGATCCTAGTTCTTAATTTAGATGGTTTTCCATGTACCGAAAAAAGATGAAACTTTCAGCTCGAGAAGTCGCCGTGCAATTGCTTAGTCGACGAGATCATGGAGAGTTTGAATTAAAGCAAAAGCTAACTTTAAAAGAGTTTGAAGAGCAAGAAATTAATCAAGCACTAGAGTATTGCATCTCTAATGGCTGGATGGATGACCTGCGTTACGCAAAAAGCCAAGTCAGGCAGCATGTTTACAAAGGTCACGGTAAACGTCGAATTCAACAAGAGTTATCAATGAAGCAAGTTGCCGATTATATTATTGAGCAAGCGTTTGATGAAGAGCCGCAAGATTGGTTTGAATTGGCAAAAGAAACCGCGCAAAAAAAGTTTAAAGGCCAAAAAGCCGTTGACCAAAAAGCTTATGCGAAACAGATCCGTTTTTTGCAATATCGCGGCTTTGATTTTGACCAAATACAATATGCTTTATCGAGTTTTGAGGATGAAGATTAATCGCTTTTGTATCTAACCGCTTAAACCCACCCAATACTCTCAAATAATCAATAAGCCCCTACAGCAACTTGTTTTACTAACGAGTCGTCATCCATTACAATGGCCAACAATTATATCTCGAATATTTCCGGAAGAATTGCATGTACATGAGCACAGATGAGGTACGCCGCGCGTTCCTATCGTTCTTTGAAAGCAAAGGACACCAAATTGTTGATAGTTCTTCATTAGTTCCTGCTAATGATCCAACCTTGCTATTTACCAATGCAGGGATGAACCAATTTAAAGATTGTTTTCTAGGTGCTGAAAAACGCAACTATACCCGTGCGACTACAGCTCAACGCTGTGTGCGTGCTGGTGGTAAGCATAACGATTTAGAAAATGTTGGTTTTACTGCGCGTCACCACACCTTTTTTGAAATGCTAGGTAACTTCAGTTTTGGTGACTACTTCAAGCATGATGCGATTGCTTATGCGTGGGAATTCTTAACCGAAGTACTGCAACTTCCGAAAGAAAAGTTATTGGTTACTGTTTACGAAACCGATGATGAAGCGTTTGAAATTTGGAATAAAGACGTTGGTATTCCTGCGGATCGTATCGTACGTATTGGTGATAAGAAGGGCGGTAAAGCTTACGAGTCAGATAACTTCTGGCAAATGGGTGACACGGGTCCTTGTGGTCCTTGTACCGAAATTTTCTATGATCACGGTGAACATATTTGGGGCGGACGCCCGGGTACACCAGAAGAAGATGGTGACCGTTTTATCGAGATCTGGAACAACGTATTCATGCAATTTAACCGCCATGCTGACGGTACAATGGAACCGCTTCCGAAGCCTTCTGTTGATACTGGTATGGGCATCGAGCGTATCTCTGCCATCATGCAGGGCGTGCACTCGAACTATGAAATCGACGTATTCCAAACGCTAATCAAAGCGGCAGCAGAAGTGATCGGTACTGAAGATTTAGATAATCAATCACTACGCGTAGTGGCGGATCATATTCGTTCATGCTCATTCTTAATTGTTGATGGTGTTATGCCGTCAAATGAAGGGCGTGGTTACGTTCTTCGCCGTATTATCCGTCGTGCAGTACGTCACGGTAACAAGCTTGGCGCTCAAGGTACTTTCTTCTACAAACTAGTAGGCCAGTTGGCAGAAGTCATGGGAACCGCTGGTGATGAGCTGAAAAAACAGCAGCCTGTGGTTGAAAAAGTATTGCGTATCGAAGAAGAAAACTTTGCCCGTACTCTTGATCGCGGCATGGCAATCTTAAATGAAGCGATTGATGCAATGGACTCACTGCAAGGTGAGAAAGTGCTTGATGGTGAAACGGTATTTAAACTCTACGATACTTACGGTTTCCCAGCAGATTTAACCAATGATGTAGCACGTGAATGTAATGTAGCGATTGATGAAGATGGCTTTGAAAAAGCGATGGAAGCTCAGCGTCAACGTGCTCGTGAAGCGGGTCAATTTGGTACTGATTACAACAAAGCAATTAAAACGGATGCAGACACTGACTTCTGTGGTTATACCGGCGTAACAGGTGAAAGCTCAATTAGTGAAATTTTCGTTGAAGGCGAAGCGGTTGATAGTATCAGCGCAGGTACTGAAGCGATCATTATTTTGGCTGAGACACCTTTCTACGCAGAATCAGGTGGCCAATGTGGTGATGCAGGTACGCTAAAAACCGATTCAGGTTTATTTGAAGTACAAGATACTCAAAAATTGGGTAATGCAATCGCGCATCACGGTAAATTGCTTGAAGGTGTGATGGCGAAATCGGATAAGACTACTGCTCAAGTTGATGCAGAGCGCCGCAGTGCTATCACTTTAAACCACTCAGCAACTCACTTGTTGCACGCAGCACTACGTAAAGTACTGGGTGAGCACGTGACGCAAAAAGGTTCTTTAGTACGAGCTGAAAACCTACGTTTTGACTTCTCACATCTTGAAGCGGTAACCGCGGCAGAATTGCGTGAAGTAGAGCGTCTAGTGAATCAACAAGTACGTCGTAACCATGCTGTTGAAACCAATGTTATGGATATCGAATCTGCTAAACAAAAAGGCGCAATGGCCTTGTTTGGTGAGAAGTACGATGATGAAGTGCGCGTATTATCAATGGGCGACTTCTCAACTGAACTTTGTGGTGGTATCCACGCTTCAAATACTGGTGATATTGGTTTATTCAAAATCACATCAGAAAGTGGTATTGCTGCGGGTATTCGTCGTATCGAAGCGGTAACTGGCGAAGCGGCACTGGATGCAATTGAAGTGCAAAATGGTCAATATGAGCAGAAGATTTCTGAAAGCCAAGCTAAAGCGAAGCAGTTAGAAAAAGAAATTCAACAGCTTAAAGACAAGTTAGCTTCACAAGCGGGCGCAAGCTTAATTAGCCAAGTCAAAGAAATTGCAGGTATTAAGGTATTGATCAGCCAACTAGATGGTGCTGATAACAAAGCACTACGTGGCATGGTCGATGAGCTTAAAAACCAAATTGGCAGCGGTATTATCTTATTAGGTAATGTGGCTGATGATAAAGTTGGTTTAATTGCAGGTGTGACGAAAGATTTAACCGGCCAAGTTAAAGCGGGTGAATTAGTTAACTTTGTTGCTCAACAAGTTGGTGGTAAAGGTGGTGGCCGTCCTGATATGGCACAAGCGGGCGGTACAGATGCTGCTGCACTACCTGGTGCGATGAGCGCTGCTGAAGCTTGGATCACTGAAAAGCTTTAATCGACAAAAATAAGTTATAAATATAAGGCGACGGTAATACGTCGCCTTTTTTATTGTTTGATGACAAAATATGCGACAATCTTGATAAACCTTTTCAATAAGAAAGGTATAACATGATCGAAATAAACAGAAACGTAACGACTGTGGCTTAAACTGTTCAGTCAGCTTATACTAAATTAAAATTTCGGTTGGATCATAAAATTGCGATTTAGTGGTCGCTAAGCCCTTAATTTTAATTGATTGTGTAAATGGAATGATCGTCAACATAGGTTTTACTTATACTTAACTTGCTAGAGTGAAGCATTTGACAACCATTGGCATCAAATTACTTTAAAAAACATGTTTTCCCATGAAGTTTATTTACCTAAATATGACTTTTCATGGATAATGGCATGATTGAAATAATAAATAGAGATTACTCAAGGAGTAGATAATGCTAATTTTGACTCGCCGAGTTGGTGAAACTTTGATGATTGGTGATGAAGTCACCGTAACCGTTCTTGGTGTGAAGGGGAATCAGGTACGTATTGGTGTTAATGCACCAAAAGAAGTATCTGTTCACCGTGAAGAGATTTATATGCGAATTCAAGCAGAGAAAGGTACAGCTGCTGCACCATCTGGTAATTTTTAATTTGCATTGTGTCAGATAAGGTCAGCATTGCTGGCCTTTGTTTTTTAGTATCAAGTAAAGTTGTTTTATTTAGCAAGTCACTGCCAAATCTCGCTTTGTTTACTTTTATTAGGCAAATGAGTAGGCTGTGTTTGCGGCTACATATTCACGAAAAAATAATAAATAGGTCATATTTTATCGGATTTGATTGAATACTATCCTATTGAACGTTTTTTCGGTTTTTTTGCCAAGAAAGTGTTTGACATATTTTGGGTAAAACGTAATATGTGCCTCCGCAAGACGGTGAGGTGGCCGAGAGGCCGAAGGCGCTCCCCTGCTAAGGGAGTATGCGGTTTGTAGCCGCATCGAGGGTTCGAATCCCTCCCTCACCGCCATTCTTGCATTGTTTCTATAACCATTTAGGTTAGCAACTGAATGTTAAGTTAGGAAACGCTCTAAATATAGAGAATCAGATTATTGCGCGCTCGTAGCTCAGCTGGATAGAGTACCTGGCTACGAACCAGGCGGTCGAAGGTTCGAATCCTTCCGAGCGCGCCATTCTGAAAAAGAACAAAAAAGTGGTGAGGTGGCCGAGAGGCCGAAGGCGCTCCCCTGCTAAGGGAGTATGCGGTTTGTAGCCGCATCGAGGGTTCGAATCCCTCCCTCACCGCCATTTGTTTGTTGATGAAAGTTTTGGCTTAGCAACTGAAATATCTTCCCAACATGCTCTTTTAGAGATCAAATCATTGCGCGCTCGTAGCTCAGCTGGATAGAGTACCTGGCTACGAACCAGGCGGTCGAAGGTTCGAATCCTTCCGAGCGCGCCATCATTTGATTTAACTACTGAAAAGTAGAACAATTTAAAATTCTTTGCGCGCTCGTAGCTCAGCTGGATAGAGTACCTGGCTACGAACCAGGCGGTCGAAGGTTCGAATCCTTCCGAGCGCGCCATCATTCAAAACATTGAATGTTGTGAATAATTGAAAATACTGCGCGCTCGTAGCTCAGCTGGATAGAGTACCTGGCTACGAACCAGGCGGTCGAAGGTTCGAATCCTTCCGAGCGCGCCATTTCAATTAACACAATGTTGGATGTAATAAAAAATTTGCGCGCTCGTAGCTCAGCTGGATAGAGTACCTGGCTACGAACCAGGCGGTCGAAGGTTCGAATCCTTCCGAGCGCGCCATATTTTGAAGCCCTGCACATTTGTGTGGGGCTTTTTTGCATTTTGCACTAAAGACACACTAAGTTGCTTTTAGTCGAATGAATAGTAGGGTAATTTACATCTAATTAACCAAAGCTACTCGATGCAAGCCCTATATAATGTGCGTATACCAATGTCAGTTTGTTAACTGGCTCAGCTTGGTATAACTTCAGTTAAGCAAAAATAATGTGGATGTCATCAATGATGGCATAACGTAAAGGACAACAACCCATGCCTTCAAATGCAAAGATTGTAATTTCTCAATTCGGTGCTCCAGAGCAACTTGAAATTTTAGATAGCGATATTCCTTCACCACAAGAAGGTGAGGTATTAGTTAAGGTTTCGTATGCTGGTGTAAACCCTATCGATGTAAAAACGCGAGCAGGGCTAGGTTGGGCGGCTCAGCATAATAAAAATAACCTACCGTGGACTCCTGGTTATGACATCGCTGGCGTTGTGTTAAAGCAGGGCGAAGGCAGCCGTAAATTTAATCTTAATGATATGGTTACCGGCTTTATCGGCTTTCCACTACGCGGCGGCGGTTATAGCCAATATGTATGTGTGCCTGAAAGTGAGCTGGCTTTAGTACCTGAAGATATTTCTTTAAAAGCGGCTGCTGCTATTCCTCTAGCCGGTCAAACTGCAGCACAAGCGTTAGAGAAGGCTCAGATTCAATCGGGCGAAACCGTGGTGATCTTAGCGGGCGCTGGCGGTGTTGGTCATATTGCGGTGCAAATTGCAGTTGCTGCAAAAACTACCGTTTATGCGACATGCAGTGCGGATAACTTGGAATATATTCATTCTTTAGGTGCTACTGGTCTTGATTACGCAAATGCAGATTGTCTTAAAGGTATCGGTCAGATCGATGTGTTGATTGATTTGGTGGGTGGCGACACAGCGATACAAGCGATGAACCACTTACACCCAGGTAGTAGAGTGATCACAGTGCCAACCATTACAGCATCGACCGTTTGTGAACACGCTTCTCAAATGGGCATTATTGGCATGGGGATGCTGGTCGAACCGGATGTTACTCAACTTGAAGAATTAGTGAAATTGATCAGCGCAGGTATGATCAAGGTTGAAATTGAGCAAGTCATAAATTATCAAGACGTAGTGACAGCACATCAAAAAATTGAAACGGGTCGAGCTCGTGGCAAAATCTTATTGAATATGCAGTCTTAGGCTTTTAGTTGTCAGATTTCTATTTAGCTCTGCAAGACCTACTTGCAGGGCACCCGTTATGGTTTTTATTTAGCTCTGGCTTTTTAAGTGCTACCTTGCTGCCGGGTAGTTCGGAAGTAACCTTATATGCTGCGCTCAGATTAGAGAATATTTCCCTCTATAGTGTCATTATGGTAGCAACCATAGGTAATACACTGGGGGGGATGACCAATTATTATTTAGGCTTATTACTGCCAAATAGAACATTGAAGCAAAAACGCGGTCAACAACTAGAGCGTTTGATTGAGCGTTATGGTTATTGGGTTCTATTAATGAGCTGGCTACCTGTGATTGGTGACCCATTGTGTGTCGCAGCAGGTTGGCTCAGAATGAATCCATGGATATGCTTAATAGCAATTATGCTGGGTAAAGGCGTGCGCTATGCATGTCTTGCGATGATTTTTAAGGGATTGATATAAATGAAAAACTGGTTATTAGTTTTTACTCTTCTTACGTTATCTGGTTGTTCTTTGTGGGGAGAGCTCAGTTCATCTAACTCTTTGCCGCCAGGTGTCCACCTCATTGAATCTCAACCTGCTGATCCTGATAAAGCATCTATTCCTTACTCCAAGTATCAATTAGATAATGGCTTAACCGTTATTCTTTCTCCTGATCATTCCGATCCACTTGTCCATGTTGACGTTACTTATCATGTTGGTTCTGCTCGCGAGAAAATTGGTCGTTCTGGTTTTGCGCATTTCTTTGAGCATATGATGTTCCAAGGTTCAGAGCATGTTGGCGATCAGCAGCACTTTAAGATTGTTACTGAAGCCGGTGGTAGTTTAAATGGTACAACTAACCGAGATCGCACCAACTACTTTGAAACCGTGCCATCTAATCAGCTAGAAAAAATGTTGTGGTTAGAATCAGATCGTATGGGCTTTTTAGTTAATGCCGTATCACAGCGCAAATTCGAAATTCAGCGAGATACGGTGAAAAACGAGCGCGGTCAAAATTATGATAACCGCCCTTATGGCCTAGTGTATGAAAGAATAGGCGAAGCGCTGTATCCGAAAAATCATCCTTATTCATGGCAAACCATAGGGTATGTTGAAGACCTAGACCGCGTTGATGTGAATGATTTAAAAGCATTCTTTTTACGTTGGTATGGCCCTAACAATGCAGTATTAACCATCGGTGGTGATATTGATGAAGCGCAAACACTTGCGTGGGTAAATAAGTATTTCGGTTCTATTCCTAAAGGGCCAGAAGTGACTGATGCCGATAAGCAACCAGTGAGCTTACCCAATGATCGCTTTATTACCCTAGAAGATCGAATTCGTCAGCCAATGGTAATGATGGCGTTTCCAACCCAATACCGCGGCGCAAAATCAGAAGCGTCGATTGATGCGTTGGCGGCCATTCTAGGCGATGGTAAAAATAGTATCTTGTACCAAAACTTAGTGAAAAACCAAGTCGCTATAGATGCTGGGGCGTTCCAAGATTGCGCCGAGTTATCTTGTACTTTATATGTGTATGCGATGGGGGATTCAGGTGATAAAGGCAACCTCACACCAATCTATCAAGCATTGAATAAAGCACTAGAGCAAGTGAAAACAGAAGGCGTTAAGCAAGAGCAACTGGATGCTATTACCGGTCAAGCCGAAGCGGGAACGATTTACGCACTGCAAAGTGTCAGCGGTAAAGTTTCACAACTTGCTGCTAACCAGACTTTTTATAATCAGCCAGATCGATTACAAACTGAGTTGGATCAGATCCGAAGCGTGGCACCAGAATCAGTAGAGCAAGCTTATCAACAATTCGTCGATGGTAAGCACAAAGTGGTACTTAGTGTGGTGCCGAAAAAGCAAACTCAGCTAGAGGTGCAAAAGCCAAACTTTACGCCGCCGAAGCGCGATCTACCTGACTATCCAAAAATTACGGATGATCAACTTGATATTCGTGAGCCGAAAGACAACTTCGACCGCTCGCAAGTACCAGAAGTCGGCCAAGCCGTTTCCGGCACTATGCCTGAGTTATACCGATTTAATTTAGATAATGGTATTCAAGTTCTTGGCACCACTACTACAGAAACGCCAACAGTGGCTATTCAAGTGTCTTTTCCTGCCGGCAGCCGTTATGTGCCATCGGGTAAGGAAGGGGTAGCCGATTTAACCGCCGCGATGCTGCAAGAGGGCACCACCGAGCGCACTAGCGAGCAACTGCAGCAAGAGTTAGATAAGCTCGGTAGTAGTGTGAGTTTCTCTGCTGGCGGTTATCAATCGAGTATTGTGATTACCTCATTGACTAAAAACCTGGATGCGACCTTAAACATTGCCGATGAAATGCTATTTAAACCCGCCTTTAATCAGCAAGATTTTGAGCGCGTGAAGAATCAAACTATTCAGGGGCTAATTTACTCACATCAACAGCCATCATGGCTTGCCTCACAAGCAACCAAACAAGTGCTGTACAAAGGAAGCTTATTTAGCCGCAGTGCCGATGGTAGTGTTGATTCACTTAAGAACTTAACCTTAAACGATGTACAGCAATTCTATCGCAGCCATTACACACCAGTAGAAGCAAAGGCGGTAGTCGTTGGCGCGATTGAACAATCACAAGCATCGCAAGCGTTGACCTTTTTAAATAAATTGTCTGGCGAGAAAGTAGCAATGCCTGCTGTCGGCAAGGTTGTTCCTCCTAGCAAGCAATCTATTTATTTAGTAGATAAACCGAACTCTCCACAAAGTGTTGTTCGATTGGCGCGCATTGGTATGCCTTATGATGCGACAGGGGAGATGTATTTGACCCAGTTAGCCAACTATAACTTAGGTGGCAACTTTAATAGCCGAATCAACCTAAACTTGCGTGAAGACAAAGGTTTTACCTATGGCGCGGGTGGTGCAGTTTATGGGACCAAAGAAACCGGTTTAGTGCTATATAGCGCGCAAGTGCGAGCAGACTCTACCGCCGCCTCTATTCAAGAATTATTGAAAGAGTTGAAAAGCTACAGCCAAGATGGAATGACTGATGATGAACTTGCGTTTATGCGTCTAGCCGTTGGTCAACAAGATACCTTGAAATATGAGACCCCAGGGCAGAAAGCCAGCTTGTTGTATTCAATCTTAGATTATTCATTGAGTGATGATTTCATCGATAAGAAAGCGGAAATAGTAAAAACGGTTGATAAGCCAACACTCAATAAAGCCGCTGCTACTTGGTTCCAGCCACAAGATTTTCAAATTATTGTGGTAGGAGATGCTAAAAAGCTAACGCCTGAATTGAAAAAATTAGCAATTCCTATCCAAAACCTTGAAGTTAAGCATTAACGCCCATAAGTTAATGATTGGCCCGTTATTGATGTTAATTCACTTTATCGATAACGGGCCTTTATTTTCTTTGATGTCAGGTTTTCCTGATGGCAATTATCTTCCAGAATGATTATCCTACTCGGATCGCAAACCACAATAAGTGAGTGCTATTTTGACCGACTTTTCTGCACGCCTTGAGCAAGTTGCTAGCAACCCAAACACGTTTAAGCAATTTGGACGCGGAATTGAGCGTGAAGCGTTACGTTATGATCTTAATGATCACCTTGCTTTAACGCCTCATCCTCAAACTTTAGGTTCGGCGTTAACCAACCAATGGATTACCACCGACTTCTCTGAATCTTTACTCGAATTCATTACACCGGTTTCTCATGATGTCGATGTATTACTACAGCAATTGAAAGATGTTCATCACTTCACCATGACGAAAATGGGTGATGAGAAGCTGTGGCCGATGTCGATGCCGTGTTTTGTGAGTGATGAAGATAAGATCCCGCTTGCAGAGTACGGTACATCGAATGTTGGGCGAATGAAAAACTTGTATCGCCAAGGCTTGAAACACCGCTATGGTAGTTTGATGCAAATTATTTCTGGCGTGCACTTTAACTTTTCTTTCCCAGAAAGTTATTGGGATAGTCTATATGGCGAACAAAACGAACAGCAAAGAGCGGATACTAAATCAGAAGACTACTTTGCCTTAATTCGTAACTACTATCGTTATGGCTGGATCATTCCATATCTATTTGGCGCTTCACCGGCATTATGCCCTTCATTCTTACAAGGCCGAGAAATTGGGCTAGATTTTGAAAAGATTGGCAAGACGCTATATTTACCTTATGCGACAGCACTACGCTTGAGCGACCTAGGCTATACCAATAGCGCTCAAAGTGATTTGCATATTGGCTTCAATAGTTTGCAAGAGTACCTTGATGGGCTTAACTCGGCGATGCATAAACCTTCAGAGCGATTTGCTAAGCTCGGTGTGAAAGTCGATGGTGAACACCGTCAACTGAACAGTAATGTTTTGCAAATCGAAAATGAACTTTATGCACCAATTCGACCTAAGCGTGTTGCCAAAGATGGAGAGAAACCATCGGAAGCGTTAAAACGTGGTGGAGTCGAATATATTGAAGTTCGCTCACTAGACGTTAACCCATTCAGCCCTGTTGGGGTGGATAAAGAGCAAGTGCTATTTTTAGATTTATTCGTGACTTGGTGTGGTTTAAAAGAATCAGCACCAATGAAAGAAGGCGATTTAGAGTGCTGGCGCAGTAACTGGAACAATGTCATCTTGGAAGGTCGTAAGCCAGGATTAGAATTTAAACTATGCTGTGATCAAGCGCCGAATACTCTCGTTCATTGGGGCAAATTAATGTTTGCTCAGTTACAAGAAATTGCGATTGAAATGGATAAAGCGCATGGTGGAAATGCTTACCAATCGGTGTGCCAAACGTTAAGTTCATGGATCGACGATCCTGAGTTAACCATTTCTGGTCGTTTGCTGAATAACATTCGTCAAGCGGGCGGTATTGGTAAAGTCGGTTGCCAACTTGGTGAGCAATATCGCGATGAATTATTAGCGCATCAATACCAAGTCTATAATCAACAGATGATGGAAGCCGAAGTAGTGCGTTCTCGCGAGACTCAGCAGGAAGTAGAAAGTGCTGACCAATTAAGCTTTGATGATTTCCTTGCCGATTACTTTTCTTATTTAGGTCAGTCATAACATGGCTTGGGGGAGAAGAGTATCCGCTAGTGTAATGCTTGGTATTAGTCTTCTATTGTCTGGTTGTGCAACGCCGCCGCCAGATAATCAAGATAATATATGTGATATTTTTCGCCAATACCCCGATTGGTATGAAGATGCTTTAGATATGAATGATGAATATGGCGTGCCTATTCAGATTTCCATGGCATTTATGAAACAAGAAAGCTCTTTTGTTGGTGATGCTAAGCCACCTCGTTACTACTTTTTAGGCTTTATTCCTTGGGGGCGAGTGAGTAGTGCGTATGGTTATGCGCAAGCCCAAGATCCTGTTTGGTCGGAATATCAAGACGAAGTGAGTTCTTGGTCTTCAAGGGATGATTTTGGCGATGCCATTATGTTTATCGGCTGGTATATGGATGGTTCGCAAAAGAGTCTAGGCATTTCTAAGTGGGATGCTTATAGCCAGTACCTTGCTTACCATGATGGTCGTGGCGGCTTTAAACGAAAGACATACGCGAGTAAACCTTCACTGATTAAAGTCGCTCGTCGAGTAGAGCAAACCGCAAAAAATTATGGCTGGCAGTTGAAAAAGTGCCAAGCTGAACTGGAAGATAACCGCAGTTGGTTTTTTTAATTGAACCAATTGTGTTACAAAGAATTAGGAGAATAAGCAATGCCTTTATTAGATAGCTTCACCGTCGATCACACTCGTATGAGCGCACCAGCAGTTCGTGTTGCCAAGACAATGCAAACACCAAAAGGCGATACCATTACGGTATTTGATTTGCGTTTTTGTATCCCGAACAAAGATATTTTATCTGAGAAAGGGATTCATACTTTAGAGCATTTATACGCAGGCTTTATGCGTGCTAATTTAAACAGCAGCGAAGTGGAAATTATCGACATTTCACCTATGGGTTGCCGCACAGGTTTCTATATGAGTTTGATTGGTACTCCGACTGAACAACAAGTAGCAGACGCTTGGCTTGCAGCGATGAATGATGTGCTGAAGGTAGAAGACCAAAACAAGATTCCTGAATTGAATGAATATCAATGTGGTACTTACTCAATGCATTCATTAACTGAAGCACAAGAGATTGCTAAAAACATCATTGCAGCGGGCATTCAAGTTAATAAAAATGATGAGCTAGCGCTACCTGAAAGCATGTTACAAGAGCTAAAAGTAGACTAGTCTCGGTTTTCGAGTCTCGGGCGTTTCACTGCTCGCATCTCGAATAAGCTGTTACAAACAGAAGGGCCCTTAGCTTACAACAAGCTAAGGGCCCTTTTAAATAATATGACTTTCCATATAGGATCGAGCAACGAGAAGCTGGGCGCCCGAGACTCGAGCTCCGCTAGTGCACCTTCTTCGGCTTCTTCTTCGAAGGATACACTTTCACTAACTTGATCTTGTTCTCGGCGATTTCGATTAATTCCATCTTATGATTCGCCACTTCAATACTGAGGTAACTTTCAGGAATATCTTCTAAATGCTCCAAAACTAAACCGTTTAATGTTCTTGGGCCATCGGTTGGTAGTTTCCAATTTAAACCTTTGTTGATATCACGGATATTAGCACTGCCTTCAATCAGGTAACTGCCATCGCTTTGTGGCGTGATTTCATCGGCAAGGCTTGGAGACATTGAGGTAGTAAACTCACCAACGATCTCTTCAAGAATATCTTCTAGGGTAATTAAACCGATAATATCGCCGTACTCATCGACAATCATGCCAATGCGTTCTTTATTGCGTTGGAACTTTAATAATTGAACGTTAAGCGGTGTCGCTTCTGGAATGAAATATACTTCATCGGCAGAACGCAGTAAGGTTTCTTTATTAAATTCATTCTTTTCAAGCATTAAGCGGTATGCTTTACGCAGACGCAACATACCAACCACTTCATCAATCTGATCACGGTATAACACGACTCGGCCATGGGCTGAGTGAGTTAACTGACGAACAATCGACTTCCAATCATCATTAATGTCGATGCCGGTTATTTCGTTACGAGGCACCATAATATCGTTCACTGTAACATGTTCTAAATCTAAAATTGAGATCAACATGTCTTGGTGACGACGAGGGATAAGACTACCTGCTTCATTTACCACAGTACGGAGCTCTTCAGAACTTAAAGGGTCTCCCGTTGAATCTTCCGCTCTTACGCCTAATAAACGTAATAAGCCATTAGTGATGAAGTTGACGAGAATAACAAGCGGTGACAACACCTTCATCAATATGCGCAGTAAAATACTGCTGGTATAAGAAACTCGTTCTGGATAAAGCGCTGCTAATGTTTTTGGTGTGATTTCAGCAAACACTAGAATGACTAAGGTGAGTGCACCAGTGGCAATCGCTACCCCATAATCGCCGTATAAACGCATCCCTATGATGGTAGCAATCGCTGAGGCAAGAATGTTGACTAGGTTGTTACCAATTAAGATAAGACCGATTAAGCGATCTGGGCGTTCAAGGAGAGATTCAACTCGCTTAGCCCCTTTATGCCCTTGATTAGCAAGATGTCGCAAACGGTAGCGGTTTAGAGACATCATGCCTGTTTCTGAGCTAGAGAAGTAAGCAGAAATGAGGATAAGTATTGCAAGTAGGGCAAACAACAGCCCCGTCGATATTTCACCCAAACTTAGGTTTTCCTTTGATTATTATAATTAGATACAAACCATCTACGTGATAATTTGAAGTTAGCAGTTATGACGAAATCTCATTACCCTGTCAATAGATGGGGATAATTAACAGAGAACAAATTAGTTTAAAATTATTTCTCTAACAAAACGGCTGCCGAAGTAGGCCAGTGTGAGTAGGCTCGTACCGCTAATGGATAACCAAAGCACTCTCTTGCCTCGCCAGCCTTGTTGGTAGTGACCCCATAATAAAATGCAGTATAAAACCCAAGCAATAAAGGATAGAACACTTTTATGAGCATTGGGTGAAGAGAACATACCTTCGGTGTAAATGGCTCCAGTAACTAGTGTTGCCGTTAGTAAAACCGTACCAATTAGTATGACCTTGAAAAGATGCCTTTCCACCATCATTAAAGGAGGGAGGTTAGGGTTAATGACCAATGACTTTTTGCTTTTTAGTTGATGATCAAGCCACGCCAATTGCAGAGCAAATAGAGCTCCGATGGTAAGGGTGGAATAAGCAAATAGCGCAATGGTGATATGAACCAGTAATTCAATTTTACCCTCAAAGTGGGTAATGAAGGTGCTTGGCAAAAAGTTAGCAGCGCACAGGTTAATCGCAGCAAAGCTATAAACGACTGGCAATAAAAACCAAAGACGTGTTTTCCACATCGAAACCGTGAGTACTAAACAAATAATAAAACCAATTAAAGAAGCGACATTCAGAATACTCATGTTTTGCCCATTAGGGTTAAAAATGAGATCGCTAATTAGCCAACCGTGAGTGGCGATGGCAAGAATGGCTAAACTAAATACCAGCTTAATTCTGATGCCAGAGCGGTGCACTAGCCCCGGGACGATCATGCAAGTCGCCGCGAAATATAAAATAACAGCAATGATTGAAAGCAAGTTTTCCATATTACTCATTAAAAAAATCCATCAGATAGGTGATTATAACTCTTATGGGTGGTGCGGGTATATAGCCAGATTCACAAGGATACTATCATTTTAAGCGGGAGAATTACTCCCATCGTAGAAGAAAAAATAGCCAAGAATAGGAAAGTCAGTGAAACATCGAGCTTGCATCGTTATACTGTCTAGTACTAGAGAGCCAAATGGCCCAACTTAATTAGAGTAAAAAGCTGAAATATCCCTGAATCTTCAGTGTCTTCATTCCGCTTTTTCAATAAAACTTATGTTTAATTAGGCAGAATCATGTTTGATAATTTAACCGAAAGACTGTCCGGTACGCTGAAAAATATCAGTGGTAAAGGGCGCTTAACAGAAGATAACATCAAAGATACTTTACGCGAAGTACGTATGGCGTTGCTTGAAGCGGATGTTGCCCTTCCTGTTGTTCGTGATTTCGTAAAACAAGTAAAAGAGCGTGCGGTTGGTATTGAGGTTTCTAAATCTCTTACTCCGGGCCAAGAGTTCATCAAGATCGTTCAAGCTGAACTTGAGTCAGTGATGGGCGAGTCGAACGAAGCGCTAAATCTTGCCGCTCAACCACCGGCTGTCATTTTGATGGCGGGTTTACAAGGTGCGGGTAAAACCACCAGTGTTGGTAAATTATCGAAATTATTAACCGAGCGTGATAAGAAAAAAGTGTTAGTGGTGTCTGCCGACGTTTATCGTCCAGCCGCGATCAAACAGCTTGAAACCTTAGCAACTGAAGTTGGTACGGATTTCTTCCCATCTAGTGCTGACCAAAAGCCGATCGATATTGCTAATGCCGCCATCGATCACGCGAAGAAAAAATTCTATGACGTTGTGATTCTGGATACCGCGGGTCGTTTAGCGGTTGATGAAGAAATGATGTCGGAAATTAAAGACCTTCATCAAGCTATCAAACCGGTAGAAACGCTGTTTGTGGTTGATGCCATGACAGGTCAAGATGCGGCGAACACTGCAAAAGCATTTGGTGATGCACTACCGTTAACCGGTGTGATCCTAACCAAAGTCGATGGTGATGCGCGTGGTGGTGCGGCTCTGTCGGTTCGTCATATCACAGGTAAGCCAATCAAATTCTTAGGTGTTGGTGAGAAAACCGATGCATTAGAAGCTTTCCACCCAGATCGTGTTGCTTCGCGAATTTTAGGTATGGGCGATGTTCTGTCTCTTATTGAAGATCTAGAGAAGAATGTTGATAAAGCCAAAGCCGAAAAAATGGCGAAGAAGTTCAAGCAGAAGAAAGGCTTTGACTTAGAAGATTTCCGCGAACAACTTGGCCAGATGAAAAACATGGGCGGCATGGCAGGCATGATGAACAAACTGCCAGGCATGGGTAACTTACCTGCTAATGTTAAAGATCAAGTTGACGATAAAATGTTCACGCAAATGGAAGCGATGATTAATTCGATGACCATGAAAGAGCGTGAACATCCTGAACTGATTAAAGGCTCACGTAAAAAACGTATCGCTGCCGGTTCGGGTACTCAAGTTCAAGACGTTAACCGCATGCTAAAACAATTTACCCAAATGCAGAAAATGATGAAAAAAATGCAGAAAGGTGGAATGAAAGGCATGATGCGCAACATGCAAGGCATGATGGGCGGCGGTGGTATGGGAGGAATGGGCGGCTTCGGTCGTTAATTCAATTTCATCCAAATGCGTTCCGTGACATGAAGTGTTAACTCTGTCACACTCCAATACTGAGTGAAACTTCACCAGAATTGATTACAAAAATACCTATACCCAAGTAACTCCAAGATGCGAGTTTCAGCAAGAATAAAACAAGCTTTAGGCAAGACAAATTGGACATGATCATAGTCATTCTATCTCTGTTCAATTTAACGCAGCATAAAGCTTGTTTTAACTTGCCCTTCGGGAGCTTCATCCAAACCTTTATGCTGCGTCAGATTGATTTGAAAGGTGTCTACATTCCTTCACCAATCTTCTTTGCCTAAAGATTTGGATGATAGCTCTGAATTCTGCATTTTGAAGTCACTTGGGTATAAAGCCCTTGCATTGACTCTGAATAAGAGTAAAATTCGGGGGCTTTATTTTGGCACGAGGCCCCAAGTCGTTTTTATCCTCACATTGTGAGTGAAGAAACAAGGTTTGGGGCTAATTTAATTATTGAGAAAGCAAAAGAGGACGACATGGTAACCATTCGTTTGGCACGTCACGGCGCTAAAAAGCGTCCATTTTATCAAATCGTTGTAGCTGACAGCCGTTGTGCAGCAACTGGTCGCTACATTGAAAACGTAGGTTTCTTTAACCCTACAGCTCAAGGTCAAGAAGAAGGTCTACGTTTAGACCTAGATCGCGTTAACCACTGGGTTGGTCAAGGCGCATCTGTATCTGACCGTGTTGCTAAACTAGTTAAAGACGCTCAAAAAGCGGCTTAATTATTAGCACATTAGTAGTTGTAAAGGTTAAAGGTAAAAACAATGAGTGAACAACAAAACGAAAAAATCGTTGTAGGTAAGCTTGGTTCTTCTTACGGCATTCGTGGTTGGCTTAAAGTTTTTTCCTATACCGACAACGCTGAAAGTATTTTTGAATACAGCCCTTGGTTTATTAAACAAAAGGGTCAATTGGTTCAATATAAAGTTGAAAGCTGGAAACGCCATAATAATGGTTATGTTTGTAAGCTTGAAGGCATCGATATTCGCGAAGACGCACAATTGTACGCTAATGTGGAAATCTTGATTGATCCAATCGCACTACCTGAACTGTCAGAAGAAGAATTCTACTGGCGTGAGTTATTCGGTATGCAAGTTTACACAACTCAAGGCTATCACCTAGGTGAAGTGACTGATTTGATGGAAACGGGCTCGAATGATGTTCTAGTAGTAAAAGCGAATTTAAAAGATGCTTTTGGCCAAAAGGAACGATTAATTCCGTTCCTTGAAGAGCAAGTGATCAAAAACGTTGATCGCACAGCTCAACGGATCGAAGTTGACTGGGATCCTGGATTCTAGACACCTAACTAGATAAGCGAGAAACACAATGTGGATTGGCATAATTAGCCTGTTTCCCGACATGTTCCGAGCCGTATCTGATTATGGTGTAACTGGTCAAGCGGTTAAAAAAGGTCTTTTATCATTAGAGTCATGGAATCCTCGTGATTTCACTCATGATAAACATCGCACTGTTGATGATAGACCTTACGGTGGTGGCCCTGGCATGTTGATGATGGTTCAGCCTTTGAGCGATGCCATTGATGCAGCCAAACAAGCTTCACCGGGTAAGGCGAAAGTAATCTACTTATCTCCCCAAGGTCGTAAACTCGACCAGCAAGGAGTTGAAGAGTTGGCAACTAATGAGAACTTGATTCTGATTTGTGGTCGCTACGAAGGAGTAGATGAGCGCATTATTGAATCTTATGTTGATGAAGAATGGTCGATAGGGGATTTTGTAATGACGGGTGGGGAAATCCCAGCCATGACGTTAATTGATTCAGTATCTCGGTTTGTTCCGGGTGTACTTGGGGATTTTGCGTCGGCAGAAGAAGATTCTTTTGCTAATGGCTTGTTGGATTGTCCACACTACACACGTCCTGAAGTGTTAAACCAGAAAAGGGTGCCAAGTGTACTGACTTCTGGAAATCACGAGGACATTCGTCGCTGGCGGTTAAAACAATCGCTAGGCCGTACTTGGCTTAGAAGACCAGAGCTTCTGGAAAACCTAGCTCTGACTGACGAACAGGAACAATTGCTGGCGCAGTTCATTAGTGAACAGCGGTCTTTGAAAAAAGATAGAAGCAACTAGCCTAATAAATTTAGTATCAGTTTAATCTAGGAAATAGACACATGAGTAATATCATCAAAGCTCTTGAAGAAGAGCAAATGAAACAAGACATCCCTGCATTTGCACCAGGTGACACTGTTGTAGTTCAGGTTAAAGTTAAAGAAGGCGACCGTGAGCGTCTACAGGCATTCGAAGGCGTAGTTATCGCTAAGCGTAACCGTGGTCTTCACTCAGCATTCACAGTTCGTAAAATCTCGAACGGTGAAGGCGTTGAGCGTGCTTTCCAAACTCACTCTCCAATGGTTGATAGCATTGAAGTTAAGCGTCGTGGTGCAGTACGTCGTGCCAAGTTGTACTACCTACGTGAGCGTTCTGGTAAGTCAGCTCGTATCAAAGAGAAGCTGGCTAAGAAGTAACGCACGCTGCGTTCTCAAAGTAAACGGGTCCCATTTGGGACCCGTTTTTTTTGGTTAGGGGCGCTGCGCTGCTTGGATCGCTACGCTTCTCGTTCCTAGTTGCTAGGAAAAGATTATCCCTGATCGCTGTTGTTTTCACACGCTACACTAAACACGTAACTCGCTACAACATCCCCGAACCTCGCTTCTGCTTTTCGATTTATACGCAACATTTAACACACCACTCGCAACCTTTTATTCATCTTTCGAGCCACGAGAAACGAAGTGCCCTAGACACGAGCAACGAAAAAACACTTCTTCCCATTCTTTTCTAAAAACGCTACATTCCCAATAACAAAATCATCAAAGGAGAGATATGCAATGGTTCGTATTGCAATTGCAGGCGCAGCAGGTCGAATGGGCCGCAACTTAGTAAAAGCTACCCACTTAAATCCAAACGCTCAAGTAGGAGCAGGTTCGGAAAGACCTGAGTCATCATTAGTCGGTGTTGATATTGGTGAGCTTTGTGGCGAAGGGCAATTTTCCGTTGCATTAGTCGATGATTTATCAAAGGTTATTTCACAGTTTGATGTGATTGTTGATTTTACGGCTCCTAGCAGCACGTTAGCTAATATCGAACTTTGTAAATCACATGGCAAAAAAATTGTGATTGGTACCACCGGCTTCTCTGAAGAAGAAAAGCAGCTTATCGATCAAGCTGCTCAGGAAATTTCTATCGTGATGGCACCCAATTACAGTGTTGGTGTGAACTTAATGTTCAAGCTTTTAGAGAAAGCTGCCAAAGTGATGGGAGATTACTGCGATATTGAAGTAATTGAAGCTCATCATCGTCATAAAGTAGACGCACCATCGGGTACCGCTTTAGGTATGGGCGAAGCCATTGCTGGCGCCATGGGAAATAAGTTAAGTGATGTGGCCGTATATGCACGAGAAGGCATTACCGGTGAAAGAACCAAAGATGAAATTGGTTTTGCAACCATCCGTGCTGGCGACATTATCGGTGAACATACTGCGATGTTTGCAGATATTGGTGAACGAGTTGAGATCACCCATAAAGCCACTGATCGTATGACTTTTGCCAATGGCGCAATTAAAGCAGCCGTTTGGTTAGAAACGCAACCGTCGGGCTTTTACACCATGCAAGATGTATTGGGGTTAAATGAGTTGTAACGACTCATAGCTAGTTACTTGGGTATCTATTCAGTTTCGAATCAGCGAAATATCCCGAAAGTGTTACTTTTAACGAAAAGCCGTTCAGATAATGAGCGGCTTTTTTGTATTTTAGCTTGAGTAAAGAAACGATTACGTGAAATTGTTTTGTTGTTTTTATTGTGGTTTATGATGTTACTCTTTGTTTGATGTCTGAAATTTGCAGTTATCTTGGCTGTTTTTGACAAAAAGTAGTCAGTTAATTTTTTATTGAACAAAAATAATACTAAGTAAAGGTTTTGACATCTTAGTGTGTGGTTAACGCCACTAAGAGATAGATAGATTGTTGTTTTTGAGGCTTTAGTGAAACAAATTGGGTAAGTTGTCTTTTATTATAGATTTCTTTTTCTAACACTATTGACACATTTGGCTGCCATCTCTAGAATAGCGCCAATTTACCTAAATTCCATAATTATGGTGATTTAGAAAGATAAGAGCGAGAGCTTATACATTTATTTTGCATATTTATTCTGGAGGTTATCTTGAGTAATTCCGCACTGTTAGTCCTAGAAGATGGGACAGTGTTCCGCGGTCAATCCATTGGAGCAGATGGGTCCGCCGTTGGAGAAGTTGTTTTTAATACCTCGATGACGGGGTATCAAGAAATTCTCACTGATCCTTCCTATTCACAGCAAATCGTTACTCTAACTTATCCTCATATTGGCAATACCGGTACTAACTCAGAAGATGAAGAGTCCTCTTCAATCCATGCTCAAGGCTTAGTTATCCGTGATCTTCCTCTTATAGCTTCAAACTTCCGCAGCGAACAAACCCTTTCAGAATACTTAAAATCACAAAATATCGTCGGCATTGCTGATATTGATACACGTAAATTAACTCGTGTATTACGTGAAAAGGGCGCGCAGAATGGTTGTATCGTAGCAGGCCCTTCTTTTGGTGAAAAATCGCTGGATGAAGCACTGGCACTTGCTAAAGCTAAAGAATTCCCTGGCCTGAAAGGCATGGATTTAGCCAAAGTGGTTTCTACCAAAGAGTCTTACTCTTGGAAACAAGGTTCATGGACTTTAACCGGTGGACTGCCAGAAGCAAAATCTGACGCAGAATTGCCTTACCATGTTGTGGCTTACGATTTCGGTGCGAAACGTAACATCTTACGTATGTTAGTTGACCGCGGTTGTCGTCTAACAGTGGTTCCAGCTGAAACCTCAGCAGAAGAAGTATTAGCCTTAAATCCAGATGGTGTATTCCTATCGAATGGCCCAGGCGACCCAGAACCTTGTACTTACGCCATTGAAGCGACTAAGACTTTCCTAGATGAAGGTTTACCTATTTTTGGTATCTGTCTTGGACATCAAATATTGGCATTAGCTTCTGGTGCTCAAACCATCAAAATGAAGTTTGGTCATCACGGTGCTAACCACCCAGTAAAAGATCTTGATCGTAACGTTGTAATGATCACTTCTCAGAACCACGGTTTTGCGGCGGACGAAGCAACCTTACCTGACAACTTACGTGCGACTCACAAATCATTATTTGACGGTTCTCTACAAGGTATTCATCGTACCGATAAGCCAGCATTTAGCTTCCAGGGTCACCCAGAAGCAAGCCCAGGTCCTCACGATGCTGCGCCATTGTTTGACCACTTTATTGAATTAATCAAAGAACATAAGAAATAATTGGGAGTTGTAGAAAATGCCAAAACGTACTGACATAAAAAGCGTACTGATTTTAGGTGCTGGCCCAATTGTTATCGGTCAGGCTTGTGAATTTGACTACTCTGGCGCTCAAGCATGTAAAGCTCTGCGCGAAGAAGGTTACCGAGTTATCTTAGTTAACTCTAACCCAGCCACTATCATGACTGACCCAGAGATGGCCGATGCAACTTATATCGAGCCAATTCACTGGGAAGTGGTTCGTAATATTATTGCTAAAGAGCGTCCAGATGCTGTATTGCCTACTATGGGTGGTCAAACGGCTTTGAACTGTGCACTTGATTTAGAAAAAAACGGCGTACTTGAAGAGTTTGGCGTGGAAATGATCGGTGCGACAGCAGATGCAATTGATAAAGCAGAAGACCGTTCTCGTTTTGATAAAGCGATGAAGTCAATTGGTCTTGAGTGTCCACGTGCGGATACTGCGAAATCAATGGAAGAAGCTTACAAAGTTCTCAATATGGTTGGCTTCCCTTGTATCATCCGTCCTTCATTTACTATGGGTGGTTCTGGTGGTGGTATCGCGTATAACAAAGAAGAATTTGAAGAAATTTGTCGTCGCGGCTTAGACCTTTCTCCAACCAATGAACTTCTTATTGATGAATCATTGATTGGCTGGAAAGAGTACGAGATGGAAGTGGTTCGCGATAAGGCGGATAACTGTATCATCGTATGTGCGATTGAAAACTTCGATGCAATGGGCATTCACACTGGTGACTCGATCACTGTGGCTCCAGCTCAAACTCTAACAGATAAAGAATACCAATTAATGCGTAACGCTTCTTTAGCGGTATTACGTGAGATTGGTGTTGAGACAGGTGGTTCAAACGTACAGTTTGGTATCAATCCGAAAGATGGCCGTATGGTTATCATCGAAATGAACCCACGTGTATCGCGTTCATCAGCGCTAGCTTCTAAAGCAACAGGTTTCCCAATTGCTAAAATTGCAGCAAAACTGGCGATTGGTTATACGCTTGATGAGTTAATGAATGACATCACAGGTGGCGCAACGCCTGCATCATTTGAACCAACCATCGATTACGTTGTGACTAAGATCCCTCGTTTTAACTTTGAGAAATTTGCCGGTGCCAATGACCGTCTAACCACTCAAATGAAGTCGGTTGGTGAAGTAATGGCGATTGGTCGTAACCAACAAGAATCACTACAAAAAGCATTACGTGGCCTAGAAGTTGGTCGTGATGGCTTTGATGAAATGGTCGATTTAGATGCACCTGATGCATTGACCAAGATCCGCCAAGAATTGAAAGAAGCGGGTTGTGATCGTATCTGGTACATCGCTGATGCATTCCGTGCTGGTATGTCTGTGGATGGCGTATTCAACCTAACCAATGTAGATCGCTGGTTCCTAGTTCAAATCGAAGAGCTAGTGAAACTGGAAGAAGAAGTTAAAGCGGGCGGTTACGCTGGTCTAAACGAAGAAGTATTACGTAAAATGAAGCGTAAAGGCTTCGGTGATGCACGTTTAGCGAAACTCCTTGGCGTAGCAGAAAGCGAAATTCGTCGTGCTCGTGAGCAATACAATATCCACCCTGTTTACAAACGTGTTGATACTTGTGCTGCTGAGTTCTCTTCAGATACTGCTTACATGTACTCATCATACGATGAAGAATGTGAAGCGAACCCAACTGACCGCGATAAAATCATGGTATTGGGCGGTGGGCCAAACCGTATCGGTCAAGGTATCGAATTTGACTACTGTTGTGTGCATGCATCACTGGCATTACGTGAAGACGGTTACGAAACCATCATGGTGAACTGTAACCCTGAAACTGTTTCTACCGATTACGATACGTCAGACCGTTTATACTTCGAACCAGTAACACTAGAAGATGTGCTTGAAATCGTACGTATCGAGAAGCCAAAAGGCGTGATCGTTCAGTACGGTGGTCAAACGCCTCTGAAACTAGCTCGTGCATTAGAAGCGGCTGGTGTGCCAATTATTGGTACTAGCCCAGATGCCATTGACCGCGCGGAAGACCGTGAGCGTTTCCAAACGGCAGTCGATCGTTTAGGTTTATTACAACCTGAAAATGCTACTGTAACCACAATGGAACAAGCGATTGAGAAATCACGTGAAATTGGTTACCCACTGGTCGTTCGTCCTTCATACGTTCTTGGTGGTCGTGCGATGGAAATCGTATATGACGAGCAAGATTTACGTCGCTACTTCAATGAAGCAGTAAGCGTTTCAAATGAATCACCAGTTCTTCTCGACCTATTCTTAGATGATGCGGTTGAAGTGGACGTTGATGCGATTTGTGACGGTGAGCAAGTGGTGATTGGCGGTATCATGGAGCACATTGAGCAAGCGGGTGTTCACTCAGGTGACTCAGCATGTTCATTACCTGCTTATACCTTAAGCCAGGAAATCCAAGACGTAATGCGTGAGCAAGTTGAAAAGCTAGCGTTTGAGCTTGGTGTACGCGGTCTAATGAATACCCAGTTTGCGGTTAAAGATGGCAAGGTATATCTAATCGAAGTGAACCCACGTGCAGCACGTACGGTTCCATTTGTATCAAAAGCAACAGGTGCGCCTTTAGCTAAAATTGCAGCACGCGTAATGGCAGGCCAATCTTTAGCATCGCAAGGTTTCACTAAAGAAATCATTCCACCATACTACTCAGTTAAAGAGGTTGTATTACCGTTTAACAAGTTCCTAGGTGTGGATCCACTGTTAGGCCCAGAAATGCGCTCAACCGGTGAAGTGATGGGCGTAGGCAAAACTTTTGCTCAAGCGTTTGCGAAAGCGGAACTGGGCATCGGTAATGTTTACCCTGAAGGTGGTCGTGCATTACTTTCTGTTCGTAAAGAAGACAAAGAGCGTGTGGTAGAGTTGGCGTCTCAGTTAATCAAACTAGGCTACCAATTAGATGCAACACACGGTACAGCAGTCGTGCTAGGCGAAGCGGGCATTAACCCTCGCTTGGTGAATAAAGTACATGAAGGCCGACCTCATATTCTTGACCGTATCAAGAACAATGAATACACCTACATTGTGAACACTGCAGCCGGTCGTCAAGCAATTGAAGACTCAAAAGTACTACGTCGCGGCGCACTTCAAGAGAAGGTGAACTACACCACGACCTTGAATGCGGCTTTCGCAAGTTGTATGGCTCATAAAGAAGACAACCGTTCGAATGTCACCTCTGTACAAGAGTTGCATGCGAAAGTGAAAGAGTCTTTGGCGTAATAAGCTAACGTTAATAAACAAGCGTTAATAAGCAATAAAAATAAACCCACTTTAGTTGTGAAGCTAAAGTGGGTTTTTGTTTATTTGCGTTTCTCGGGGCTCGAGCGCTTTGCTTCTTGTCACTCGAAGTCAATACGGAAAGTTCGAGAAATTAAATAAATGCCATTGATGTGAATGTGATGATTTTAAATTGTTCACTCATCACTCATCACTCATCACTCACTAGTCTTCTCGGCTCCCGATCGTAACGTCCCCGTAACTCGTATCTACTCTTCTTTTTCTAGTCACGAGCAGCAAAGCGTCCTAGCTACGAGTACCGTGACTATTCCTTCGTCGCCTTAATCAAATTCTGATAAAACGCTTGCTCAAATTGAGTTAGTGGTGGAATGGTGCTGGTGTTATTTTGTGGGTGATAATCCGTCACTAATTGAACAAACATAGTCGTTGACTCACCTTGCTCATTGAGCACAAAACCCGCCATATTGTGAGTGGCAAATAAAGAACCACTTTTCGCGACTATGCTGCCTTTTATTGGCTCTTTTCTCATGCTAGAGCGGTATTTTAATGTGCCGTCTATGCCTGCTGTCGGCATTAAGCGAATGAAATCCAGTTTATGATCATTGGCTTTAATGAATTTTAATACCGAGTACAGTTGATTTGGAGTAACTCGGTTGTTACGAGAAAGCCCTGAACCATCTTCTAAAACTGCATTAGATAAATCGACTTTGGCTTGCTTCTTTAAAATTTGTTTAATGGCTTCTGTGCCATTAGCAAAGGAGCCAGCTTGATTAAAGTAATGCTTACCTAAGGTTTTAGTTAGGTTGTTGGCGTAGAGGTTATCGGAGTCTTTTAGCATGTGCTCTAGTAGAACAGGCAATGGCACAGATAGATGCTTAGTCAGTACCTTTGTATTTCTGGCCTGTTCTTGGGGAGGTTGTTTTTTGGTAGATTGTTCTTTGGTAGTAACAGCCGTAGCTAATTTAATGCTGCCTTTAAGCTTTATACCTTGTTCATCTAAGATTTGATGCAAGGTTGCCGAGGCGTATAAAAAGGCATTTTGTACGGCAAAGTTAAGTGGTAATGGCTGATCTCGTTTCACTAAGCAACCTGATAAGCGGTAATGGTTGGCTGGAGTGGTAGTCAGCTCTAAATCACAGTACTGCTCTTTTTGTTGTTTGCGAGTAATCGCCGTCGCAGTCGTACTGACATTGACAGGCTGATGCTTTGGCGTGAATACACGAGTGGTACCATCTGCATTGGTATAGATGGATGCCATCACACAGTTACCATTTAAGGTGATTGCGCTTGAAGGCGTACTGTAACAAACACCCAGAATATCCCAAGGCCAACCGACCGCTTTTTCATAACCAGTAAAAGCGCTGTTATCTAAGATAAGATCACCGCTAATCGTTGAGATGTTTGCATTTTTTAGTAGTTGGCTAATATCGGCGGAAGTTAAGCTAGGATCGCCAGAAAAGCGTATTACCAGATCTTTACCATTTTGCTCTAATTGTGTTGCGTAGCGAAAATTATCACCTAGTTCGATTTTAGCTGCCAGTGCGGTCACTAGCTTTAATGTGCTAGCGGGTGGAAATAGCTGATCATTGTTTTGTCCCAATAATGTCGAGCTCGGTGACTTGGCGATTAAGCCCACTCGAGTCCCTGACGGTAGAATATCGCTACTTGGGAAGTGTGGTTTGATGGGCGCAGCGTAGCTTGAAACAGAGAATAAAAAAGAAGTCGCTAGGGCAATAACAGAGGTGAAACGCATAGTTCAATCCATGAAGTGGAGGAGCGCAAAGTATAAACAAAAACGCCTACTAAAATAAGTAGGCGTTTTAAGATTCTTATCTAACCTCTAAGAGGTGCTAGATTAGAATGCGTAACGTAGGCCAACTTGGATTTGGTTTTCTGTTTGTGCTTCTGTAGCAGCATCGCTATCAGAAAGAAGGTTCAACTGGTATGCACCGTATACAGTCGCGTGTTCACCAAAGTAACGAGCGTACTCAAAGTTTACATTGCTCATGTTTAATGCATCGAATTGATCTTCATCAGCATCAAAGTAGTTGTAGGTTAGGTTTACGTTGTTATCACCGAAAGTGTAACCTGCGTAAAGGTCAGCAGCGCTGAAATCAGTGTCTGTACCACGAACGTCAGCAGTTGAAATTGTACCGCCTTCGTAAGTCGCAGCAACTAAAATGCCGTTTTTCGAGTAACGAGCAGCCGCTGTGTAAGTGTTATTGTCGCCACTGTCTACAAGGTCTGTACCTGTACCATTTGCATCAGTTTGTGCATAACCTAAACCAAGCTCGATAGCGTCAGTTAGTTTGTATGCAGCAATAACACCGAAACCATCAGCATTTTGAGTTACAGGTGTGCCATCTGAATCAGAATCACCTTGTACACTTGCTTGAATAGTTAGCTTTTCAGTGTTGTATGCATAACGTAGAACGTTGTTAGCACGGTCAGACGTTGCAACGTTATATTCATTGATGTAACCAGAGAATACTTCAGCCATATCGGTGAAGTTAGTCAGGTAAGTGAATGCGTTGTCTTGGTGACCGTAAGTTAGCGCACCGTAAGTTTGCGAAGTTACACCAGCGTATAGGTAACGAGTGTTGAATGCAGCATCGTCGCCAACAGGAGCATCATCTTCAGTTACTTCAAACTCAGTAAAACCGATGAAAGAGATATCTTCATTTAGCTTTTGTTCACCACCGATGTTCAAACGAACACGTGAAGCATCTTTGTATTGGTTATCATCTGCATCAGTTTTGTTTGCATCAGAGAAGTTAGCACGAACTTCAACACGGCCACCCATGTTTAGAGTAGAAGTGTCATCTTTGTAGATTGTTGCTGCAGAAGCTGCAGTTGATACTGAAGCAGCGGCCACTGCTAAAGCTAGTAATGTTTTTTTCATTGTATTAATCCTAACTGATTTTTAATTATCCATATATAGAATGAAAACCATCCTATGGGGGCGCATTTTACTGCATTTTGCTTTTTAAGCGTAGTAAATTTCGTATTGATTTTAAACAATATTTATAAATTTATATAAATAAAACGTCTGATTATATCAATCAGACGTTTTTAATGTTGCTAAGAGGTTAAAATAGATAGTTATGGTCTATTTTAGAATTGGTATAGTAGGCCTAGACGTACTGAATCTTCTTCGTCAACACCTGCGAATGCTGAATCTTCATCTAGCAGATTGAAGCGGTAAGACATGTAAGCGTATAGGTTATTAGTGAAGTCATAACCACCGGTTAATTCAGCCCAGTTTTGGTAATCTTCGTCATCCACTTCTTGGTATGAGTAAGTGGCAATCACGCGGAATTGGTTGTCAAATTTGTATTGACCAGTCGCTTCTACACCTTGGAAATCAACGGCATCGTTACCAATCATTAGACGGTCAATTGATGCGGTTTCACCACCAGTATAAGTCGCACCTAGGTATAAATGTTCATTAGTGTAGTTTACACCACCAATAATTTGGTACTCATCATCACCTGCTGATGTGGCATTAGAAGAATCACCTTCGTTAGCTGCATAACCAAGAGCGAACCCCAGCCCCATTGGAAGAGTGTATTTTGCCGCTACACCATAACCATCAGTGTTATCTGAATCGCCAAGCACAACATCAGCTTTTACAACTAAAGCATCATTTAGGAAGTTACCTGTGTACAGGATAGCGTTATTGATTTGCTCATCACCTGCTGTGATAAAGCCTTTTTGGCCACCAGAGTAGGTTGAGATATCCGACATTTGAGAGATCATTACAGTTGCAGTATCTTGACGACCGAATGAAACATCACCGAATTTAGTGCCTAAACCTGCAAACATGTAACGTTGAGTGAAGTCACTGCTAGCATCATTGTCACCTGAAGATTTTACGCCTTGCTCTGCTTCATAGAAACCGAAACCAGTTAAACCATCAGTGATTTGAGTTTCGCCGCCAACGTTTAGACGAAAACGTGAAGCATTGTGCATAGTGCCATCAATTTCATCACCAGAATCAGTACCGATAAAATCACCACGGAACTCTGCGCGACCACCGACGTCTAGAGTAGTAGTACCATCTTTATATACGTTAGCTGCTGATGCAGAAGTTGCGGTTGCAGCAGCGGCAATTGCAAGAACTAGAAGTTTTTTATTCATTGTATTAATCCTAATCGTTTAATTGATTAAAGTTGGTAGTTTAGTGACTACTCTATAACTTTTGTTTGTATACACGCTTGTTGCATACATGGGTTTTATTTTATCCAACTAATATATAGTGCATATATTGATAGCTGGCAGAAATAATTGCTGCATGTGTTGTACCGTGTAAGTTCCCGCTCAAGATAGTCAAATGATCTCAAAATACCTAAAAATCATAGCTTTCACCTCGGTTTTAGTTTTTTAATGTTGTATTTTTTATTTTATTCAATGGCTTATGTTGGTGGTTTTGGTTTTGTGATGGGGGTCTCAAGTTTGATTTTTTTAGATTTTCGCCGCGAAATTAGCTAAAAATAGTTGTGTTTTAGAAAAAAGTTAAAGTTTTAAAAGTGCCTGTATTTTCAATGAAATGTGATTGAGATCTTATTTTTATAGTGACGAAATAACCAAGTTTAATTACACTAGTTGCCAATTAAATATTCTAACGGCACCTACTCAGCAATAAGTTGAGTGGGTATTTTTTGTCTGAGGTTCGCTCTTTGGAGTTGAAGTCGGAGTGAGGTTTAAAATGGATAAAGTCCCAATGACCGTGTGTGGTGAGCAATTACTACGTACAGAATTAGAAGCATTATTAAAGCGCCGCCCATTGATCTCGGCGGCAATTGCCGAAGCGCGAGAATTAGGTGATTTAAAGGAAAATGCTGAATACCATGCTGCCCGTGAAGAACAAGGCATTTGTGAAGCTCAGATCCGCGATATTGAGTATAAGTTGTCTGTTGCTCAAGTAATTGATGTATCCAAAATGGACAATACCGGAAAAGTTATTTTTGGAACGACGGTAACCTTGCTTGATATTGATACTGACAAAGAAGTGAAATATAAAATTGTCGGTGACGATGAAGCAGATATCAAAGCAGGTAAAATTTCAGTAAGCTCTCCGATTGCTCGTGGTTTAATTGGCAAAATGGAAGGTGATGAAGTAGTTATCTCAACTCCTGGTGGAGATAAAGACTTCGAAATTACTCAGGTAGATTATATTTAAGCATCTAGAGTAAAGTGTGTGATTGAAAAAGCCGCAGTTGATGCGGCTTTTTTGTTGCTCGAGCGATACGAGTCTCTCGTTACAAGGGAACGGCTCTTCTCGAGCCACGAGCAGCGGAGCGCACGAGAATCGATAAACGAAAAAAAAAGATCGCACTAGGCGATCTTCTATTTGAAATCAATTGAAAACAGCAAGTAAGTGATTACTTACGAGGGATCTCAATTTTACGCTGCTCGCTTTGACGGAATAAAACCAAAACTTTACCAATGGTTTGTACTTTTTCCGCTTTAGTTTCACGAACAATGGCGTCTATAATTAGTGACTTGGTTTCACGGTCTTCAGAAGCGACTTTGACTTTAATCAGCTCGTGATGGTCAAGTGCAAGCTCAATTTCCGCAAGAACAGCTTCAGTCAATCCATTTGCGCCCATTAGCACGACAGGTTTTAAACTGTGAGCTAGTCCTTTCAAGTGCTGCTTTTGTTTGGTGCTTAGGTTCATTGTGCGGCCATTTTTTTATAGTATAAGGGTTGAAAACATCTATTTTAGCGCCATCTATTGTGGAAGACTATATTTTCCGTAATAGTTTTTATTAATCGCAACGGCTCTTGTGATGTTTTCTGCAGTAGCTGAAGCTTCCCACCACACTGTGTAGGAAGTGTTGAATAATCAGTAGGAATAAAATGAGTAAGAAAAAACACTCGGCCAGTTCTGGTCGTTGGTTACAAGAGCATTTTGATGATAAATATGTAGCGGAAGCCCAAAAGCGCGGCTACCGTTCACGTGCTATTTTCAAAATTGAAGAGATTCAAGAGAAAGATAAACTCTTAAAACCTGGAATGACGGTAGTAGATTTAGGCGCTGCACCTGGCGGCTGGTCTCAATATGCTGCTGAAATTGTAGGCGATGATGGGCAAGTAATAGCTTGTGACATTTTATCTATGGATTCGATCGTAGGCGTTAGCTTTCTTCAAGGGGATTTTCGTGAAGAAGCCGTGTTAGAAGCCTTACTAGAACGCATTCAACCTGATATGGTGGATGTAGTAATGTCTGACATGGCTCCTAATATGAGTGGAAATCTTGCGGTAGACCAACCAAGAGCTATGTATTTAGTTGAATTAGCGTTGGATATGTGTCGACAAGTTCTAGCTCCTGATGGTAGTTTTGTGGTTAAGGTATTCCAAGGCGAAGGCTTTGATCAGTACGTCAAAGATGTACGAGAAATGTTTAAAGCTGTAAAAATTCGTAAACCAGACTCTTCACGTGCGCGTTCTCGTGAGGTATATATCGTAGCTACAGGATATAAACTGTAGTAATCTACTTTTAATTAATAGTGACCGAGAGGCTGACACCTTGAGTGACATGGCAAAAAATTTAATTTTATGGCTAGTAATCGCCGTAGTTTTGATGTCAGTTTTCCAGAGCTTTGGGCCTGGGGACAGTAACGGAAAAGCGATTGATTACACATCCTTTGTAAAAGACGTTGGTCAAGGCCAAGTTCGTGAGGCAAAGTTCAAGGATAGAGAAATTACCTTTGTTCGAACTGATAATTCTCGCAATGTAACTTATATGCCGGTTTATGATGATAAGCTTCTCGACGATCTTATTAACCAAAATGTGAAAGTATCGGGTACACCACCTGAGCAACAAAGCCTATTAGGTACTATCTTCATTTCTTGGTTCCCTATGATCTTATTGATCGGGGTGTGGATTTTCTTCATGCGACAAATGCAAGGCGGCGGTGGCAAAGGTGCTATGTCGTTTGGTAAGAGTAAAGCTCGCATGATGGGTGAAGAGCAAATCAAAACGACTTTTGCAGACGTTGCTGGTTGTGATGAAGCAAAAGAAGACGTAAAAGAGCTGGTTGATTACTTACGCGACCCAAGCCGTTTCCAAAAGCTTGGTGGTAAAATTCCAACAGGCGTATTGATGGTTGGTCCTCCAGGTACAGGTAAAACTTTATTGGCGAAAGCGATTGCCGGTGAAGCGAAAGTACCATTCTTTACTATTTCTGGTTCTGATTTCGTAGAAATGTTCGTTGGTGTTGGTGCATCTCGTGTACGTGACATGTTCGAGCAAGCGAAAAAAGCATCACCATGTATCATCTTCATTGATGAAATCGATGCCGTAGGTCGTCAACGTGGCGCTGGTGTGGGTGGTGGTCATGATGAACGTGAACAAACACTAAACCAAATGCTAGTTGAGATGGATGGTTTTGAAGGTAACGAGGGTATTATCGTTATTGCGGCAACTAACCGCCCTGACGTACTAGACCCAGCATTACTTCGTCCTGGTCGTTTTGACCGCCAAGTTGTGGTTGGTTTACCAGACGTTCGTGGTCGTGAACAAATTCTGAAAGTACACATGCGTAAAGTACCGCTAGCTGAAAATGTTGAGCCGTCACTGATTGCACGTGGTACACCTGGCTTCTCAGGTGCCGATCTTGCAAACCTAGTAAACGAGGCTGCATTGTTTGCTGCGCGTGGTAACAAGCGTAATGTTTCTATGGTTGAGTTTGAGCTTGCTAAAGACAAAATCATGATGGGCGCAGAGCGTCGTTCAATGGTATTGACTGAAGAAACCAAAGCATCGACTGCATACCACGAAGCGGGTCATGCGATTGTTGGTCGTTTAGTTCCTGAGCACGATCCAGTTTATAAAGTCTCAATTATTCCACGTGGCCGTGCATTAGGTGTGACCATGTACTTACCAGAGCAAGATCGTGTAAGTATGTCTCGCCAGCATTTAGAGTCTATGATTTCTAGCCTTTATGGTGGTCGTTTGGCGGAAGAGCTTATTTATGGCTCAGAAAAAGTATCGACAGGTGCTTCTAACGATATTGAACGTGCGACTGATATTGCTCGTAAGATGGTGACTCAGTGGGGCTTCTCTGAAAAACTTGGTCCTTTGCTTTATGCAGAAGATGAAGGTGAAGTATTCCTAGGTCGTTCGGTTACACAAACTAAGCATATGTCTGATGACACTGTTCGTTTGATTGACCAAGAAGTTCGAGCGTTGATTGACCGTAACTATGAGCGCGCGAAGAAAATCTTAGAAGACAATATGGATATCATGCATGCAATGAAAGATGCATTGATGAAATATGAAACGATTGATGCTGGTCAAATTGATGACTTAATGAATCGCTCTGAGACAGTTCGCCCACCTCAAGGTTGGACGGATAGCGAAGTGAAACCTGCAGAGCCGACTGCTAAGGCACCAGATGCCAAAGTAGAAGAAGATAAGGTAGAAGAAACCAAGTCTGAAGAAGCTAAAGGTGAAGCGAAGCCTGATTCTGAACAGTCACAAGATGACAATGAATCAAAAAATAAAGATTCATAAGCTTTAATAAGCATACTCAAGCCCTGATGAAAGTCGGGGCTTTTTGCTTTCTATCCTATACCAGATTAATCTACATCTTATTTAAGTGAAGCTGAGGTTATTTGCCTCCTACCTCTCCTAAGTAAATCGTGAGTAATATTCTTGCTATGAAATTAATTTCTAATCACAAACAACTTGATCTCAGCCGTCCTCAAATCATGGGGATTTTAAATGCCACGCCTGATTCTTTCTCTGATGGTGGCAAGTTTAATCAACTTGATAAAGCGCTCTTACAAGTTGACGCTATGATAGCTGCCGGTGCGACTATTATTGATATTGGCGGTGAGTCGACGCGCCCTGGGGCAAAAGAAGTATCATTAGAAGATGAATTAAATCGTGTCATTCCACTAGTGAAAGCGATTCGTCAAAAATCTGATGTTTGGATCTCTATTGATACCAGTAAAGCGGAAGTGATGAAGCAAAGCATCGAATGTGGTGCAGATATTATCAATGATGTGCGCTCTCTTAGCTTACCAGGCGCACTAGATGTCGTTGCCAAAGCAAATATCCCTGTATGTATTATGCACATGCAAGGCGAGCCTAAAACTATGCAAGATAACCCTGAGTATCAGGACGTATTACAAGATGTCGATGATTTTCTGATTCAGCGTATCGATGAGTGTGTTACGGCAGGAATTAAGCGCGAGAACATTATTATTGATCCAGGTTTTGGTTTTGGTAAAACTTTAGCGCATAATTACCATTTACTGGCAAACCTTGAACGTTTTCATCAATATAAATTACCGATTCTTGCTGGAATGTCGAGAAAGTCCATGGTATCGAAAGCCTTGAATAAGCCAACTAGTGAATGCGTTACAGGCAGTGTGGTTTGCGCGACACTCGCCGCTCAGCAAGGGGCTCAAATTATTCGAGTCCATGACGTACAAGAAACTCAAGATGCGATGCGTATTCTTGAAATGATCCAAACTAATCAATAATTCAATTTAATTAATGGTGATTTTTTATATTTGCCATTAATAAGCCGTTTGAAGAATAAGGACAAATCATGTCAACGAGAAAATATTTTGGTACCGATGGTGTACGTGGCAAAGTTGGTGACTATCCAATTACCCCTGACTTTGTATTAAAGCTAGGTTGGGCAGCAGGTCGCGTATTAGCCAAACAAGGCACCAAGCAAGTTATTATTGGTAAAGATACTCGTATTTCTGGCTATATGCTGGAATCGGCATTAGAAGCGGGTCTGGCTGCAGCAGGGTTAAAAGCGATCTTAACTGGCCCAATGCCAACACCAGCCGTTGCTTATTTAACACAAACATTCCGCGCAGAAGCGGGCATTGTGATCTCGGCATCTCATAATCCTTATTATGATAACGGCATTAAGTTCTTTTCATCGGAAGGCACTAAATTACCGGATGATATTGAACTGGCGATTGAAGCAGAACTTGAAAAAGATATCGAATGTGTTGAATCTGCGATGTTAGGTAAAGCTAAGCGTATGGTCGATGCTGCAGGTCGTTATATTGAATTTTGTAAGAGTACTTTCCCTAATGAATTAAGCTTGAAAGGCTTAAAAATTGTTGTCGATTGTGCGCATGGTGCGACCTATCACATTGCTCCGAGTGTCTTTACCGAATTAGGTGCTGATGTTATTGCAATGGGCTGTGAGCCAAATGGCTTGAATATTAATGACCAAGTTGGTGCAACAGATGTTCGTGCTCTACAACAACGTGTTATTGATGAAAAAGCTGATCTAGGCTTAGCATTTGATGGCGACGGTGACCGAATCATCATGGTTGATGAGCTTGGTAATAAAATTGATGGTGACCAGATCGCTTATATCATTGCTCGTGATGCACTGCGTCGTGGTGAGCTGAAAGGTGGGGTAGTCGGTACTTTGATGACTAACCTTGGCATGGAAAACGGCTTGAAACAGCTAGGTATCCCTTTTGTTCGTTCAAAAGTCGGCGACCGTTACGTGATGGAACAGTTATTAGAAAAAGGCTGGAAAATTGGCGCAGAGAACTCGGGCCATGTTATTTTGCTTGATAAAGTGACAACGGGTGATGCGATTGTTGCCGCGCTACAAGTGCTCGCTTCAGTTGTAGGCAGTAAACTATCACTTAGTGCCTTAGCATCAGGAATGACGCTATATCCGCAAGTTTTAGTGAATGTACGTTTCGCGGGTGATAGCGATCCACTGCAAAACCAAGCAGTACTAGATTCAGTTAAAGACGTTGAATCTAAATTAGGTGATAAAGGCCGAGTACTATTACGCAAATCAGGTACTGAACCACTGATCCGAGTCATGGTTGAAGGTGAAGATGCACAGCTGGTTGAATCTTCGGCGAATGCGATTGCTGAAAAAGTAAAAGAGAATTGCTAAAACAGCTTAAGGCTGGTGGTGAATCGCCGCTGGCCTGTTTATTGTTGTTTTGTCCCTTTTTTAATCGTTTGAACCGCAAGTTATACTTTTTTGGCAATTTTCACTTGTCAGTTAGTGTTGCTTTGGTTAGTATCACTGCGCCTCATTAGGGAGGTGCGTTATTGTTTTTAATCAAAAGCAATAGCTCAGAAATTTAGAACATAGGTGGAAAAATGTTAACAGTTCTACTTGTGATTTATCTACTGGTTGCGCTTGGTGTAATTGGCCTAGTGTTGATTCAGCAAGGTAAAGGCGCAGACATGGGAGCCTCTTTCGGGGCTGGAGCATCAAATACAGTATTTGGCTCTGGTGGCTCAGGTAATTTCCTTACCCGTTCAACAGCGATTTTCGCAACAATTTTCTTTATCATTAGTTTGGTTCTTGGCCATATGTCAACGGCGAAGCATGAATCTAAGTTTGCTGCACCACAGTTAAGTGTTGAGCAGAAGACTGATAATGAACAAGTTGCTACTGATGAAATTCCAGCGCCTAAGAGCGGTGACGAAATTCCTCAGTAATTGTTACTCTGGTAACAGTTATTCTTAATAAGAATATTGCCGAGATGGTGAAATTGGTAGACACGCTAGCATGAGGTGCTAGTGCCTTATGGTGTGGGGGTTCAAGTCCCCCTCTCGGCACCATTGTTTGTAAAACTTGTAATGTCTATTGCAGCGAGTATAATGCGCTCAGATAGAAAGCAAAATCGGACGCGGGGTGGAGCAGCTTGGTAGCTCGTCGGGCTCATAACCCGAAGGTCGTCGGTTCAAATCCGGCCCCCGCAACCAATCCTTTACAGGATATGCTGTTATAAGTTTTCGTGTTAAAAGTCTGACTTTTGACACAGCTAAGCTAAAATATATGCTTAGTAATATCAGGGTCCAGCAATAAAAAACCCCGACTTATCGGGGTTTTTTATTATCTGCATAACTTGATTGGTCAAAATTGGCCGATCAACTTATTAACTATGCAGATAATGCATGGTGTTTGAATTGGGCTTTAAGCCCTTTTTTTGTTTCTGGACGATCGGCTTTAAGCTTAGCTTCTTGGTTTTGTTAGCTTTTTTATTTGTTAAAGCGACAAAATGTGGATAAGGCTTCATTTCCGGAGAGAGTATGACTGGTTTAGAAAAACAATTAACCGAATTATTGGAAGCGCCAGTGGCGGCTTCTGGTTATGAATTAGTTGGCTTGGAATTTATCCGAGCTGGTGAACACTCCACATTGCGTATTTTTATTGATCATGAAAATGGCATCAATGTTGATGACTGTGCAGAAGTTAGCCGCCAAGTAAGCGCGGTGATGGATGTTGAAGATCCAATTACGGTTGCATACAACTTAGAAGTTTCCTCACCAGGTTTAGAACGTCCACTGTTCAAGCCTGCTCACTACCAACAATTCATTGGTCACGATGTAAACTTGGTATTGAAAATGGCGGTCAATAACCGTCGTAAGTGGAAAGGCGTGATTACCGCTATTGAGGGTGAAATTGTTACCATTACCCTAGATGGCAACGAAGAACAATTTGCTTTAAGTAATATTTCTAAAGCTAACTTGATACCAAAATTTTAAGTCTGAAGAGGCGATAACAATGAACAGAGAAATTTTAGCGGTTGTTGAAGCAGTTTCGAATGAAAAAGCTGTTCCCCGTGAGCGTATTTTTGAAGCATTAGAAATTGCTTTAGCTACGGCAACAAAAAAGAAAAGCCCACACGAAATCGAAGTGCGCGTTGAAATCGACCGTAAAACGGGTGATTTTGAAACATTCCGTCGTTGGTTAGTCGTTGAAGAAGTTGAATTCCCAACTAAAGAAATTTCAATTGAAGCGGCTCAATACGATAACGAAGAAATTGAACTTGGCGGCTACATTGAAGATGATATGGAGTCAGTAACGTTTGACCGTATTACGACTCAAACCGCTAAGCAAGTTATCGTACAAAAGGTACGTGAAGCTGAGCGCGCTCAAATCGTTGAACAATTCATCGACAATGAAGGCGAGCTAGTAACAGGTGTTGTGAAGAAAGCAACACGTGATGCGGTTATCGTTGATCTTGGTAATAACGCAGAATCTGTGATTTTACGTGAAGATCAGCTGCCACGTGAAAACTTGCGTTCAGGTGACCGTATTCGTGGTCTTCTATATGCAGTTAAACCTGAAGCGCGTGGTTTCCAACTATTCTTAACACGTTCTAAGCCAGAAATGCTGATTGAACTTTTCCGCATTGAAGTGCCAGAAATTGGTGAAGAACTGATTGAATTGAAAGCGGCAGCTCGCGATCCTGGTTCTCGCGCTAAGATTGCAGTTAAAACTAACGACCGTCGTATTGACCCAGTTGGTGCTTGTGTTGGTATGCGTGGCGCACGTGTGCAAGCTGTATCTGGCGAGCTTGGTGGTGAGCGTATCGATATCGTTCTTTGGGATGATAACCCAGCGCAATTCGTGATTAACGCAATGGCTCCGGCCGATGTGGCTTCAATCATTGTTGATGAAGATTCACACTCAATGGATATTGCAGTTGAAGCGGATAACCTAGCTCAAGCGATTGGCCGTAGCGGTCAAAACGTACGTCTTGCTTCTCAACTTACTGGTTGGGAATTAAATGTGATGACGGTAGCTGAGTTGAATAGTAAGCACCAAGAAGAATCGGTTGCGGCTATCGAAGGCTTCATGAAGCATTTAGATATCGAGCAAGATTTTGCCGAATTACTGGTTGAAGAAGGTTTCTCTACTCTTGAAGAAATCGCTTACGTTCCAGTGAACGAATTACTTGAAATTGATGGTCTTGAAGAAGAGTTAGTTGAAGAGTTACGTGGCCGTGCGAAAAATGCACTGACTACGTTAGCGCTTGCTCAAGAAGAATCATTTGAAGGTTTAGAGCCTGCTGAAGACCTACTTGCTTTAGACGGCTTAGAGCGCGAAATGGCGTTTAAACTCGCGGCTAAAGGGGTAGTGACTTTAGAAGATTTAGCTGACCAAGGTACTGATGAGTTAGAAGGCATCGAAGGCCTAAGTGAAGAACGTGCAGGCGAATTAATTATGGCCGCACGTAACATTTGCTGGTTTGGCGACGAAGAATAATTTTCAGCAAGGAGAAAGCAGTATGACAGAACTGACAGTGAAAGCGCTAAGTGAAGAAATTGGTACTCCAGTTGAGCACTTAGTAGAACAACTTGCTGATGCTGGTATGAAAAAAACCAGTACAGACAGTGTTACAGATGATGAGAAGCAAAAACTTCTTGCTCATCTGAAAAAAGGCAACGGTTCAACAAGTGACTCAGAACCGACTCGCCTAACTTTGCAACGCAAAACTAAAAGCACATTAAGCGTGTCTGCTGGTGGCGGTAAGAGCAAAGAAGTACAAGTTGAAGTGCGTAAAAAGCGTACTTACGTGAAGCGTTCTGCGGTTGATGAAGAAGCCCAACGTGAAGCGGAAGAACTAGCAGCACGTGAAGCAGCAGAAGTGGCCAAGCGTGAAGCAGAAGAAAAAGCAAAATTAGAGGCTGAAGCGAAAGCAAAAGCTGACGCCGAAGCAAAAGCCAAGCGTGAAGCAGCAGATGCCGCGAAACGTGAAGCTGCGGAAAAAGCAAAAGCTGAAGAAGCGAAAGCGGCCGCAAAACGTTCTCCTGAAGAAAAAGCGCAACATGACGCTGCTAAGAAAGAAGCAGAAGCATTGAAGCGTCGTCAGGAAGAAGAAGCTCAACGTAAAGCAGAACAAGAAGCACAAAAATTGGTTGAAGAAGCACGTAAGTTAGCAGAAGAAAACGAAGCTCGTTGGTCGGAAGAAGAGAAGAAGAAAAAAGAATCTGAAAACTCTGATTACCACGTAACGACAAATAAACATGCTCGCGCAGCGGAAGATGAAGCTGACCGTCGCAGTGAAGCAAGTCGTCGTAAGAAGAAAAAGCCAGCGAAAAAAGAAGATGACCGTTTTGGTGGTCGCAATGCTCGTGGCGGACGCAACCGTAAAGGTAAATTGGCTAAACCAACTTCTATGCAACAAGGCTTTGATAAAAATGCCACTGTTGCAAAAGCAGAAGTTGTGATTGGCGAAACAATCGTTGTTTCTGAACTGGCAAACAAAATGTCAGTGAAAGGTACTGAAGTCATCAAAACCATGATGAAGATGGGCGCGATGGCGACTATCAACCAAGTGATCGACCAAGAAACTGCAGCGCTAGTTGCGGAAGAAATGGGTCACAAGGTAGTACTTCGTAAAGAAAACGAATTAGAAGAAGCAATTCTATCTGATCGTGATAACACCACAGAAGCAACACCTCGTGCGCCAGTGGTTACTATCATGGGTCACGTTGACCACGGTAAAACATCGACGCTTGATTACATTCGTCGTAGCCGTGTTGCATCAGGTGAAGCGGGTGGTATTACTCAGCACATCGGTGCTTACCACGTTGAAACTGATAATGGCATGATCACCTTCTTGGATACTCCAGGACACGCCGCATTTACTTCAATGCGTGCTCGTGGTGCTCAAGCGACAGATATCGTTGTTCTTGTTGTTGCAGCAGACGATGGTGTTATGCCACAAACAATTGAAGCGATTCAGCACGCAAAAGCGGCAGAAGTACCTCTTATTGTTGCGGTTAACAAAATCGATAAAGAAGATGCGAATCCAGATAACGTTAAAAATGAGCTTGCTCAATACGATGTTATTCCTGAAGAGTGGGGCGGCGAGAACATGTTCGTTCATATCTCTGCTAAGCAAGGAACTAACATTGAAGGCCTGCTAGAAGCTATCTTGTTACAAGCTGAAGTTTTAGAACTTAAAGCGGTAACAGATGGTATGGCTTCAGGTGTGGTTGTTGAATCTCGTCTTGATAAAGGCCGTGGTCCAGTTGCAACTGTACTGGTTCAAGCTGGTACTCTACGTAAAGGCGATATCGTACTTTGTGGTCAAGAATACGGTCGTATCCGTGCGATGCGTGATGAGAATGGTCAAGAGATCACTGAAGCGGGTCCTTCTATTCCTGCTGAGATCCTTGGACTATCAGGCGTACCAGCTTCTGGTGATGAAGCTACCGTAGTACGTGATGAGCGTAAAGCGCGTGAAGTTGCGAACTACCGTCAAGGTAAATTCCGTGATGTGAAACTTGCTCGTCAGCAAAAATCGAAACTTGAAAACATGTTCTCTAACATGGAAGCGGGTGAAGTTGCTGAACTTAACGTGGTACTGAAAGCAGACGTTCAAGGTTCTGTTGAAGCTATCGCTGATTCATTACGTAAACTTTCAACTGAAGAAGTGAAAGTGAACATTGTAGGTTCTGGTGTTGGTGGTATTACTGAAACGGATGCAGTACTTGCAGCCGCATCTAACGCTATCATCCTTGGCTTTAACGTTCGTGCTGATGCTTCAGCTCGTCGTACTGTTGAAAATGAAAGCCTAGACCTACGTTACTACTCAATCATTTACCAATTGATTGACGAAGTGAAAATGGCTATGGGCGGTATGCTTGCTCCTGAATTTAAGCAAGAGATCATTGGTCTTGCAGAAGTTCGTGATGTCTTCAAGTCACCTAAACTAGGCGCTATCGCTGGTTGTATGGTTACTGAAGGTGTTATCAAGCGTAATAACCCAATCCGTGTACTTCGTGAAAACGTAGTTATTTACGAAGGTGAGCTTGAATCACTACGTCGCTTTAAAGATGACGTACAAGAAGTTCGTAATGGCTACGAGTGTGGTATCGGCGTTAAGAACTATAATGATGTTCGTGCTGGTGACCAAATCGAAGTATTCGAAATCGTTGAGATTAAACGTACTCTTGATTAATCAAGTTTCGTTACCTTTCAAAGGTATATGACGAACGGTTGTTTAATACACCATGGGGAGCATTATGTGCTCCCCATTCTTTCTGTAGAAACACTCAAAATTTGAGTGAACAGATGTGAGAAAAGATATGTCAAAAGAATTTAGCCGTGCACAACGTGTTGCACAACAGCTACAAAAAGAACTAGCTTCTATCCTACAACGTGACGTACGTGATTCACGTATCGGCATGGTGACCATTTCTGATGTAGAAGTATCGCGTGACCTAGCTTATGCCAAAGTATTTGTAACCTTCCTATGTGTTGGTGATCAAACGCCAGAATCGAGCCTAGAAGCGTTAAAAGAGCACGAAGTTGCTGTTCGTATGACGCTTGGTAAGCGTATTCGTCTGCGTTTAACGCCAGAAGTTCGTTTTACTTACGACAACACTCTCGTTGAAGGTATGCGTATGTCTAACCTGGTAAGCGAAGTAGTTAGCAAAGATAACAAACGCAAGAAAGATGCTGGTCGTGAGGACGAAGGAGAAGAGTAATGGCTCGTAGACGTCGTGGTCGTCCTATTGATGGCGTTTTATTACTAGATAAACCAACCAGTATTAGCTCAAATGATGCGTTGCAAAAAGTAAAGCGCATCTATTTTGCTGAAAAAGCTGGCCATACTGGTGCTCTCGATCCTTTAGCAACAGGCATGCTGCCAATTTGCCTAGGAGAGGCGACTAAGTTCTCTCAATTCTTATTGGATTCAGATAAGCGTTATCGTGTGATCGCCAAACTAGGTGAGCGTACCGATACTTCTGACTCTGATGGCGAAGTGGTACAAACTCGCGAAGTGAAAATAGATCGTGGTTTGCTTGAGCGTTGCATTGCCAAGTTCCGTGGTACGACTGACCAGATCCCATCGATGTTTTCAGCATTAAAATACCAAGGTAAGCCTTTGTATGAATATGCTCGTCAAGGCATCGAAGTGCCACGTGAATCTCGTAAAATTACCGTATTTGAGATCACCTTGATTCGCTTTGAAGGTCATGAAGTCGAGATGGAAGTACATTGTTCAAAAGGTACTTACATTCGTACTATCGTTGATGATCTAGGCGAAATTCTAGGTTGTGGCGCGCATGTGACTTATCTTCGTCGCACTGGTGTTGCACGTTATCCTTATGAGAAAATGGTGACACTTGAGCAGCTTGAAGCCTTGTTAGAACAGGCGCGTGAGCAAGAGGTTGAACCTCGTGAGTTGCTTGATCCGTTACTATTGCCAATGGATACTGCGGTAGAAGATCTCCCTGAAGTGAATATGATTCCTGAATTAGCCGAATTAGCCCAACATGGCCAACCGGTGCAAATTTCTGGCGCACCGACGGAAGGTGTGGTTCGTATGACTATGGGTGAAGAACGTACCTTTATTGGTGTGGCGAATATCGATGATGATGGACGTGTCGCACCGAAAAGATTGGTGGTGTTTAGGTAAAAGCGGGAACGAGTAGCTAGTTCCTAGGAGATCGAGTCTCGTTGCTCGGGCGCTTCGCTTCTCGAATTTCGGGTCGAGCCACGAGCAGCGCAGCGCCCGAAACTCGAGCCTAGCAATATTTTTTTAGAGATGAAACTCTTTGCTTTTACGATTTTATTCCCCTATAATCCGCGCTTCGCGTGTCGGCTGAATCAGAGATTGGCTGACACATTTATACACTCACTCTTATTAGGAGAGCATTATGTCTCTGAATGCAGAAACTAAAGCAGCAATCGTTGCAGAATACGCACAAGCTGAAGGCGATACAGGTTCACCAGAAGTACAAGTAGCACTACTTACTGCTTCTATCAACCACCTACAAGGTCACTTCGCTGATCACAAACACGATCACCACAGCCGTCGCGGTCTACTACGTATGGTTTCTCGTCGTCGTAAACTTCTAGATTACCTAAAAGGTAAAGATCTAGATCGTTACTTCGCTCTAATCAAGCGTCTTGGCCTACGTCGTTAATTCGTCGTTTGGTTTAATACCAAGATTAGAAAGCATTTGTTTTATCTATGGCTGCTTGCTCAACAAGCAAAGATAAATTAAACAGATACTGAAAAAAGGAGCTCCGGCTCCTTTTTTTGTGCGTGTAATCTAGCCAATCTCACAGCGATTAAGCATTTATCTAGTGCTGAAATAAGACATTTCTCCCTAAGTGGTTTATACTACGACTCGTTTGTTTTAGTTAACGTGTTCATCATGTCTAACTTAAAATAAACCTCTGTTGATTAACTTTACAGTCACCGATGTCGACCATGAAGGTCGCGACTAATAACAGCCTTTTCCTGTACCTCTTCTCATTATTGAGCGAGTGACCTTTTGAAAAATCTGCTATTAGTCGCGATTGGTAAAGTAGTCACAGGGTATTGATATACTTTGAAATTATTTAATTAAGGATCTTTACGTGAAAGCAATCGTAAAAAAATTCCAGTACGGTAACCATACCGTTACTCTAGAAACTGGCGTAATGGCTCGCCAAGCAACTGCTGCTGTAATGGCAAGCATGGATGACACTTCTGTATTCGTATCTGTTGTTGCGAAAAAAGAAGCGGTTGAAGGTCAAGACTTCTTCCCACTAACAGTAAACTACCAAGAGCGTACATACGCTGCAGGTAAAATTCCTGGTGGTTTCTTCAAGCGTGAAGGCCGTCCTTCTGAAGGCGAAACACTAACTGCACGTCTGATTGACCGTCCAATCCGTCCACTTTTCCCTGATGCATTCAAAAACGAAGTTCAGGTAATTGCGACAGTAGTATCTGCTAACCCTAATATCTCTCCAGACATCATCACTATGATTGGTACGTCTGCAGCGCTAGCGATTTCTGGTGTTCCATTTAATGGTCCAATCGGTTCTGCGCGTGTTGGTCACATCAATGGTGAGCTAGTACTTAACCCAAGCGAAACTGAGCTTAAAGAATCTAAGCTTGACCTTGTGGTTGCCGGTACTGAAGGCGCAGTATTAATGGTTGAGTCAGAAGCTGACAACCTAACTGAAGAAGAAATGCTAGCAGCAGTTGTTTACGGTCACGACCAACAACAAGTTGTTATCTCTGCAATCAACGAATTTGCAGCTGAAGTAGCAACCCCTTCTTGGAATTGGGAAGCGCCTGCTGAAAACACTGATCTTAAGAATAAGATTGCTGAATTAGCAGAAGCTCAACTGATCGAAGCTTACCAAATCACTGAAAAGATGGCGCGTTATGACCGTATCCATCAGCTTAGCGACGAAGTAAAAGAAAAACTATTAGCTGAAAACGAAGAGCTAAATCCAAAAGAAATCCACGCGATCTTCCACGATTTAGAGAAAAACGTAGTACGTAGCCGCATTATTGCTGGTAACCCACGTATCGACGGTCGTGAAAAAGACATGGTTCGTGCACTAGATGTACGTACTGGCGTTCTTCCACGTACTCACGGTTCTTCACTATTCACACGTGGTGAAACTCAGGCGCTTGTAACAGCAACGCTTGGTACACAACGTGATGCACAAATCATCGATAGCCTACTAGGTGAGAAGAAAGATAACTTCCTTCTACACTACAACTTCCCTCCATACTGTGTAGGTGAAACTGGTTTCGTTGGTTCTCCTAAGCGTCGTGAAATTGGTCACGGTAAACTAGCGAAACGTGGTATTGCTGCGGTTATGCCTTCTGTTGAAGAATTCCCATACACAGTTCGTGTTGTTTCGGAAATCACTGAATCAAACGGTTCATCTTCAATGGCTTCTGTATGTGGTACTTCTCTTGCGCTTATGGATGCTGGTGTACCAATTAAGTCTTCTGTTGCGGGTATCGCGATGGGTCTAGTGAAAGAAGGCGACGACTTTGTTGTTCTTTCTGACATCCTAGGCGACGAAGATCACCTTGGTGACATGGACTTTAAAGTTGCGGGTACTAACGACGGTATCACAGCACTTCAAATGGATATCAAAATCGAAGGTATCACTAAAGAAATCATGCAAATTGCGCTTAACCAAGCACAAGGCGCACGTAAGCACATCCTTAAAGTGATGGACGAAGCGATTTCTGGTGCTCGTGAAGAGATCTCTGAATTTGCTCCACGTATCCACACTATGAAAATCTCTGCTGAGAAGATCAAAGACGTTATCGGTAAAGGTGGTGCAGTTATCCGTGCTCTAACGGAAGAAACTGGCACAACAATTGAAATCGATGATGACGGTACAATCAAGATTGCTGCGACTGAAGGTGAAGCTGCGAAAGAAGCGATTCGTCGTATCGAAGAAATCACTGCAGAAGTGGAAGTAGGCCGTATTTACTCAGGTAAAGTTGCTCGTCTTGCTGACTTCGGGGCATTCGTAACGATTCTTCCTGGTAAAGATGGTCTAGTACACATTTCTCAAATCGCTGACAAGCGCATCGAGAAAGTATCTGACTACCTTTCTGAAGGCCAAGAAGTTCAAGTTAAAGTACTTGAGATTGACCGCCAAGGCCGTGTTCGTCTAAGTATGAAAGAAGCGGTAGAAACAACTGAAGCACCGGCTGAACCATCAGCTGAGTAAGTTGTCTTAATCTAGACGCTGATAAAGAGAGGGGCTTCGGCTCCTCTTTTTTTATGCTCGTTTAAAAGGTCATTTGAACTTAAAAGGTTCTTTAGTATGAGTATAAGTTTGGGCCTACTTCATTCCTGTTCTACTTTATAAGAAGTGGTTACTAGGAGAAACAACGTGTATATTGGTGGCTAACACCATGTCACTAAAGTGATATTCGAATATACGAGAACAGTTATACTGCAGAGGAGCACGTTATTCGTGAAATATGTTAAATGGTTTAGCCTTATTGCTGCCTTCTTTTTAATGGGCTGTGCAAACCAAGGTAACTCTTCAAATTCATGGGCATATCCGCCGATGGCGATTCCATTGCAGCCTTCTATTCAACAAGAAGTTCAGATCGCTCGCTTAAACCAACTACTAACCCGCAAAGATGTGACCCAAAATGTACGTGCTCAAATGTTTGCTGAACGTGGTCGCTTTTTAGATAGCGTCGGTTTAGCTGATTTAGCACGCCTAGACTACGAACGCTCTCTAAAACTCAATCCTGCACAATCGGAAGTCTTTAATGTGCTTGGGGTGTATTTTACCCAAATGAGTGATTATGACTCTGCCTTTGATGCCTTTGATTCAAGTTTAGAGCTAGATCCAAATAATCAATATGCTGAGCGTAACCGTGCGATTGCTTTGTATTACGCAGGACGTAATCCTTTAGCATTACAGGATATGACCAGTAACTACGAGAAAGATACTTCTGATCCGTACCGCGCACTATGGTTGTACTACATTCAGCGTGAAGACAATGCGGAGCAAGCAACGGCAGATCTAAAACAACGTTATCAACAAAAAGATGAGCAATGGGGTTGGGATCTTGTCGGTATGACCCTGGGTGAACTGAGTGAAAATGAAGTCTTAGAGTCGGTTGCCATGACCACACAAAATAATGTCGAGTTGGCGCAAAAACTGACGGAAGTGTATTTCTATTTAGCGAAGAATTACCAATATAAAGGTGATTATTCTAACGCGATTGCACTGTATAAACTGTCGATTTCATTGAACGTCTATGAGTTTTCTGAGCACCGCTATGCTTTCTTAGAACTAGGTCGTATCTTTAAGTCTATTCAAGCTGAACGCGCTGAAGAAGCCCAAAAAGATAACCAAGGGGAAGATAGCCAAGATCAAGATAACAAGGCGAATGAGATTCAAGAAGGCGAGCCAACACCACAGCAAGAATCGAATAATCAACCACTACAAACTTATCAAGCCCCAAAGCTTAGTGCTTAATACGCTTGTAGGTTAAAGAAATAGATAGAAGAAGGGCCTCATATTTTTTTGAGGCCCTTTTTATATTTAAAGATCTAGTTTATTTAAAGATCTAGGCAGTTAACGTTAGCTTTGAACTAATCCCGCCAATTGATGCCAGTAGCCATTACATTGTTTGTTATCGGTAATAATGCGTTTTTGATTATCTTGATTGGCTTTAAAATCAGATAGGGTAGTTAAGGTTTCAATGCCTAGTGGACTTAAACGTACCACATCAACCAATCCTTGCATGCTTTGCAGATCATTGCCTAGGTTATAACAATAGCCAGATTGAGTTTGGATGCCATTTAAGTTGAAGACCTCTTGCCCTTCTTGGCTGCTGACTTGAATTCCGGTTGGGTACTTAATGCAGCAAGTCTCACAATCATCTTTGGCCTTATCTTCAGCGCGAGCAGTAAAGCAACGAGCAGAGTAGGCTAAAGGTAAGTATCCGTAGCTGAACACTTCCACTTCAAATTGGTCACGAATACCGATTTCATCACATTGTTCTAAAGTATTGCGTAGCCAGTCGCGAGATAATTCCACCGGCATACACCAGCGAATCATGCCTTGCTTGGCAAAGACTTTAAGCGTATGAGCATTATAAGTATTGACCGCAGCACCGACCACGAAAGGCACTTTCGCTTCGTATGCCAGTTGAATGCCAGACACATCGTTAGCTTCAATCGCAAAATCACCGTTATCGATGTATTTCTTCATTACATTAACTTCACTCGGCGCTTCTAATAACGCCATGGTAGACAATACTACTTGTTTACCAGATTGAGCTAAGTCTTTGGCGATATCAAACCATTGCGCAGGTTTCATCTCTCGACGTTTTGAGCACACCGTTTCGCCTAGGTAGATAATATCGGCTTGGCTATTTTTCGCTTGTTGGTAAAAGCTTTCTACATCGGCTTTGGGCCAAAAATAAAGAATAGGGCCAAGTGAGTACTGTAAGTTTTTTGCTTGAGTCATTATCTTGTCCTATCTACTGCCATTTACGATGATAAGCACCGAGCGTGGTTTGTGTGCCTTCGGATACATTGGCCAAGGCGGCATTCCATTGAGGTTCAACTTGATACGCTTCAGGATTCGCAAGATAGCGGTCGATAGCGGCGCGCCAAGTGCGAGTGACTTGTTCCACATAAGCTGGACTACGTTGACGACCTTCAATTTTTACCGAAGCGACATTGGCAGCAAAAAGCTCAGGCAGCATGGATAATGTATTAAGACTGGTTGGCTCTTCTAACACGTGATAACGCTGATCTTCACCAGTAATATTGATATCAAATCGACCTTTGCAAAGGGTTGGGTAGCCTGCATTTTCACCTTCGCCATAACGGTCGATAAGAATGTCATTGAGTCGAGACTCTAAGCCTTCTTGGGTTTCTTGCCAGCGAACATATTTGGCAGGAGAACAAGCGCCGACGGTGTTTGGTGATTCTCCCGTTAGATATGAAGATAAGTAGCAACGGCCTTCCGCCATAATGCATAGGCTGCCAAATGCAAACACTTCAAGCTCAACGCCTTGTGGAATATTACGTGAGAGTTGTTTTACTTGATGCATTGAAAGCACGCGGGGCAGTACCACACGTTTAACATTAAAGTTGTTGGCGTAGAAGTTAACCGCTGCGCTGTTGGTAGCTGAAGCTTGAACCGATAAGTGCAGTTCCATGTCTGGATATTTATTTGAGGCGTAGTCCAGTAAAGCAATATCCGCGATGATCAGAGCATCGACACCAAGATCGACTGCTTGATCGACCGCATTGGTCCAGCGTTCAAAGCCATTTGGATGAGCAAATGTGTTTAACGCAACATGAATTTTTTTATTATGATCGTGTACGTACTGAACCGCTTTATCTAACTTCTTACCGTTAAAATTAAGTCCGGCAAAGTGACGTGCGTTGGTGTCATCTTTAAATCCAATGTAAACGGCATCCGCACCACAATCGATGGCCGTTTTGAGTGCCGGTAAATTACCCGCAGGGCAAAGTAGTTCCATCCTTTTTTCCCTTATAAATTGTAGAATGGGCGTCATTTTATGGGATCTATCACCGTGGGAATTGATGTAAGGCAGGTTTCAGTTCGATACCTCTACCTATAAAGTGGTTTTTTTATAAAAATGTGAGCTTTTTTGATTCAACACAGGTTCGTCGTAGTGTAGCCATGTAAAGTAAGACTCTTTATCATGGAGGTATTATGTTCTCACGTTTTCGTACTCAAGCTGTGGCTAATGCCGCGTCATTACTCGCTATTCCTAGTAAACTCATTCCGCAATCCATTCATAATAAAGTGCTATTAGAAGGGCTAAAGCGTGTTTTTCATGAAGCACTAGAAGATGGTGATTTTGAGTTCTTGCAAGACCGTTGGTTAAAGGTATCGATTAGCGATATCGGTTTAAGTTGGATGATCAGCTTTGATGATGGCAATTTGATTGTGTCAGATAAACCTCAACAGCAAGATGTCAGTTTTTCTGGTCGCTTGAACGATATGGTTTTGATTGCGGGCCGCAAAGAAGATCCCGATACCTTATTCTTCCAACGACGCCTAAAAATTGAAGGGGATACTGAGCTTGGGCTAGAAGTGAAGAATTTAATGGATAGCTTAGATTTAGATTCACTGCCTAAACCAGTCACTCAAACCATGCAGCAATTAGCAAGCTTTGTTCAACAAGGCCTAGTGGAACAACCCTCACAAACAGCGGTAGCGTAAACTCGAATCTTGACGTTCCTTGTATATAGAAACTACTTGGGTATAAATGTCTGCTTTTTGAGTTTGCCCACAATTGATGTGAGAAAAGTGAGAATGATGGCGTGATTCGGTATAGAATTCACTCCCTATTTTCACAATCATAATGAGAGTCACCATGCAAATTCGTACCGAAGCTCCGGCTGATATTTTAACGATAGATGCATTACTAAAAGCGGCCTTTCCAACGCCAGCAGAAGCTAAGCTCGTTCGCGCTTTACGTGAAAACAGCCGCTTTACGCTTTCGCTAGTCGCTTGTAGTGATGAAGGTGAAGTGATTGGCCATGCTCTATTTACGCCAGTGACGGTCGATGGTGAAGACTATGGTTGGCAAGGTTTAGCGCCGGTTGCGATAAAAGAATCTCATCGCGGCCAAGGTATTGCAGAGCAGTTAATCCGTTCGGGGTTTGATTCGTTACTTGAATTTGGTTATTCCGCTTGTGTGGTACTGGGTGAACCTAACTACTATTCACGCTTTGGTTTTAAGAATGCGGAATTGTTCGGTTTAGCTTCTATTTATAATCAAATGCCGGAATTTACCCCAGGTGCATTTCAGGTTATCGCATTAGATGATGGCGCTTTAGAAGGTAAGTCAGGCTTGGTAGAATATAGCCCTGAGTTCCAAGGTTAGTAATATCATGTTTGACGATTCCAATTCAGAGCTACACCAACCAGAGCTACGCCAACAAAGCTATTTAAAGGAAATGGGCATTTCAACCTTTGAAGTCGCCCATCCTGATAAGCTAGAAGGTTATCAATCTCCCAGTATTAGCTTGCCAAATGACTGCGCTTTATTGCTGGTGGCAGAGACGTGCCCGCAAGGTGAAGATGCTACGCTGTTTATTAAAGTATTAGCCAGTATGAAGTTGCAGCCAGAGCAAGCCTTGCATTTAACCCCCGGGCAATTAGCTCAATTGCAGCAGCATAGTCTCAATTGGGTGTGGTTTGCCGGCTGCGATGATGGAATCCCAAGCAATGATGATCTCCCTCAATGGGACTCGGTGAAGTCGCTGCATTCTCCTGCACTCAGTGCGATTCATGGTAATACTCAAAACCGCCGAGATCTTTGGCAGCAGATTTGTTCTTATGACTAATAACCTTCGTATTACACCGCTACAAACTGAGCAGCTAGATTCCGTGTGGCAAATTGAGCAAATTGCTCATAGCCATCCTTGGTCGGAATCGATGATCCGCGATCTATCTCATCAAAATTCAGCCAACTCTAGTAAGTATCAATTTGCGTTGTGGGCCGATGAGCAATTGGTCGGTTATCTGTATAGCCAAAATATTGTTGGTGAAGTGACATTACTGACCATTGCGGTGGATCCTAGCCAGCAAGGTAAAGGCTATGGACGAACACTGATTGAGCATTTAATCGAACATAGTGAAAACGCCAATGCCGAGGGTATTTGGTTGGAAGTTCGAGAAAGTAATCGTGGCGCGTATCATTTGTACGAGTCGCTTGGCTTTAATGAAATCGATCGTCGCGTCAACTACTACCCTTCAACAAAGAACAGCAGTGGTAAAGAAGATGCCATCATCATGAATTTGATCTTGGATGATGATTTTAATCCCTTCGCTTAACTAACCATTAAATAGGTTGAGCCTGAAACTGTGATGAGTTTGGGCTTTCAACTAGAGTTATCACAAATTTTGCGTATAATTCGCCCATCTCACATTTGTGATCCTATTATCTATCATATTGACGTTCTCAGTATGAGTATGAACAAAGTATAAGGTTTCCTTCATGTCTTTCCTTTCTGAAGTTGGCAAGCGTCGTACGTTTGCGATCATCTCTCACCCGGATGCGGGTAAAACCACCATCACTGAAAAAGTATTGTTATTCGGAAACGCTTTGCAAAAAGCAGGTACGGTTAAAGGTCGTGGTTCAAACCAACATGCCAAATCTGACTGGATGGAAATGGAAAAAGAACGTGGTATTTCGGTTACTACTTCTGTTATGCAGTTCCCATACAACGATTGCCTAGTAAACCTACTGGATACTCCGGGACACGAAGATTTCTCGGAAGATACTTACCGTACGTTAACCGCAGTGGATTCTTGCTTGATGGTTATCGATGCGGCAAAAGGTGTCGAAGACCGTACTCGTAAATTGATGGAAGTAACCCGTTTGCGTGATACGCCAATTGTTACCTTTATGAACAAATGTGACCGTGATACGCGTGATCCAATGGATTTGCTCGATGAAGTAGAAAGCGAATTAAAAATGGCTTGTGCACCGGTTTCATGGCCGATTGGTAGCGGTAAAGAATTTAAGGGCGTTTATCACATTCACCGTGATGAAACGATCCTTTATGCAACAGGTCAAGGTCACACGATTCAAGAAGTTCGTACCATTAAAGGGCTTGATAACCCTGAGCTTGATACTGCGATTGGTGAAGAAGTGGCTGAGCAATTACGCGAAGATCTAGAGCTAGTGATTGGCGCGGCTCACGAGTTTGACCAAGATCTTTTCCTGAAAGGCGAATTAACACCAGTATTCTTCGGTACCGCTCTGGGTAACTTTGGTGTCGATCACATGCTAACCGGTTTAACCGAGTGGGCTCCTGCGCCACTTGCTCGTGAAGCCAATGAACGTACCGTAGAAGCGAAAGAAGAAAAATTCTCAGGCTTTGTATTTAAGATTCAAGCAAACATGGATCCTAAGCACCGTGACCGTATCGCTTTCATGCGTATCGTATCGGGGACTTATACTCAGGGCATGAAAATGAATCATGTTCGTACCGGTAAAATGGTTAACATTTCTGATGCAGTAACCTTTATGGCCGGTGACCGTTCTCGCGCAGAACATGCTTATGCTGGTGATATTATTGGTTTGCACAACCACGGTACGATTCAGATTGGTGATACCTTTACTCAAGGTGAGGCGTTGAAGTTTGCTGGTATTCCTAACTTTGCGCCAGAATTGTTCCGTCGTATTCGTCTACGTGATCCGCTAAAACAAAAGCAATTGCTTAAAGGCTTAGTACAGCTTTCTGAAGAAGGCGCAGTACAGGTATTCCGTCCACTACAAAATAACGATCTGATTGTAGGTGCGGTCGGTGTGCTTCAGTTTGACGTGGTTGTGGCGCGTTTAAAATCGGAATACAACGTAGAAGCGATTTATGAAAGCGTGAATGTGGCAACCGCTCGTTGGGTTGAATGCGATGATGAGAAAAAACTGGATGAGTTTAAACGTAAGAACCAAACTAACTTAGCGTTGGATGGCGGTGATAACTTATCTTACGTTGCGCCGACTATGGTTAACTTAAACTTAGCCAAAGAACGTTTCCCTGATATTGAGTTCCGTGCGACACGTGAGCACTAAGTAGTATTCATACTTAGTGAGCAATATTGAAGTTATAACCAAAAGGGTTGGCGTAGTGCCAGCCCTTTTGCTTTAATTGTGTCGAGACACGAGACACGAGACACGAGACACGAGACACGAGACACGAGACACGAGGACGTTATGTTATTAGCAAAATTAAAACACTGGCTGGCACGCTATGATGCATGGTGTGAAGAGCTCGGTTTAACGCCAGAGCATAAACGTAGTTGCTGTGCTTATCGTCCTGATCCGGCGCATACTACCAAGCCGACCGATAAAAACGACTTTAATGCCTAATCACACCTTTATCGATACCCATTGCCATTTCGACTTTCCTGTTTTTTCAGATCTCAATAAAGAGTTAGCTAAAGCGCAAGAAGCCGGAGTGTGCAAGATAGTCATTCCAGCGACTCAGCAATCCGGTTGGGAACATTTACAATCGCTGTCAGAACAACACTCTTCACTTTATTATTCCCTAGGCCTACATCCTTATTTTCTAGAGCAGCACAATTGTCTAGATCAACACCGTTTTTTAGACCAACACCGTTTTTTAAACCAAAATAGCGAATCCTCGCTTGAGCAACTTGATAAGGCGTTAACTCAAAGGGATCTTAAGTGTGTTGCGGTAGGAGAGTGCGGTTTAGATTTTATGCTCGATGCGCCACTGTTAACTGAACAGAATATTCAAAAGCAATACCAGCTCTTTGATGGCCAACTACAACTTGCGATTAAACACGACTTGCCACTTATTATTCATGCGCGTAAATCTCACGATAAGATCTTGCAACGCTTGCGAAATAACCCTCCACAAAAAGGTGGTGTCATTCACGCTTTTTCAGGAAGTTATCAGCAGGCATTGGAATATGTGAAATTAGGCTTCTATATTGGAGTGGGCGGGGTAATTACTTACCAACGGGCGAATAAAACTCGTCAAGCAATTGCTCAATTACCACTAAACCGTTTAGTGCTTGAAACCGATGCGCCAGATATGCCGGTTTTTGGTTACCAAGGTCAACCGAATCATCCTGCACATTTGTTAGACATATTTGACTCATTATGTGTATTACGCAAAGAGCAAAAATCCGAGATTGCCAAGCAACTTTGGTATAACAGTTGCCAGTTATTTCAAATTGAGTGATAAATTTGATGAATATAAAGCAACCGTTTGCTTTGCTGTCAATATGAAAAAAGCAAACGTTTGGTGATATAGATCACGCGATATTATGTTTTTCATTTAATTTTCATAAATAAGTGTGATTTCGGTATTACTTTGTTACCTATTGTCAGAGTATAATCGCCCCCGCTTTCGAGCCCTGAAACACTTTTAATCAATTCACTACAAATAAGGAAGCCATATACCATGAGCCTGGTTATGAGCATTGTCGGTATGATTTTTCTGCTTGCTGTAGCAGTACTATTCTCTGACAACCGCAAAGCAATTAATTTACGAACTGTAGGTGGCGCATTTGCCATTCAATTCTGTTTAGGTGCATTCGTTCTTTACGTCCCTTGGGGTAAAGATCTACTTGCGTCAATGACAAACGGTGTTCAACACGTTTACGATTTCGGAAATGAAGGTATTGGGTTCCTTTTTGGTAACTTAGTGAACTTCTCTGTTGACGGTATCGGCTTCATTTTTGCATTCAAAGTTTTACCGACCGTTATCTTCTTCTCTGCACTTATCTCTGTTTTATACAACATCGGCGTAATGCAGATCGTTATTAAACTGTTAGGTGGTGGTTTGCAGAAAGCACTAGGTACTTCTCGTGCGGAATCAATGTCTGCAACGGCTAACATCTTCGTTGGTCAAACAGAAGCACCATTAGTAGTTCGTCCATTTGTTCCTAAGATGACTCAATCTGAACTTTTCGCAGTAATGTGTGGTGGTTTGGCTTCAGTTGCTGGTGGTGTAATGGCGGGTTACGCAGCTATGGGTGTACCACTTTCTTACCTAATCGCAGCATCTTTCATGGCGGCACCTGGTGGTCTACTATTTGCAAAAATCATCAAGCCTGAAACCGATGAGCCAATCGAGCAACTTGCTGACGCTCAATCTGATGAAGATGACAAGCCTGTAAACGTGATTGACGCTGCCGCTGTTGGTGCATCATCTGGTTTGCAACTTGCACTAAACATTGGTGCGATGCTACTTGCTTTCATCGGCTTAATCGCTTTACTTAACGGCATCTTAGGTGGCGTTGGTGGTTGGTTCGGTATGCCGGATCTAACACTAGAACTTATCCTAGGTTATGTTTTTGCACCTGTAGCTTGGTTGATTGGTGTTCCTTGGAACGAAGCAATTCTAGCGGGTTCATTCATCGGTCAGAAAACTATCCTGAATGAGTTTGTTGCTTACTCTAACTTTGCACCATACCTAGCAGATGGCGCGACTATGGTTCTTTCTGAGAAAACTAAAGCAATCATTTCTTTTGCTCTATGTGGTTTCGCGAACCTATCATCGATTGCGATTCTACTTGGTGGTCTTGGTAGCCTTGCTCCAGCTCGCCGTTCAGATATTGCGCAAATGGGTATGAAAGCAATCCTTGCTGGTACATTATCTAACTTAATGGCAGCAACCATTGCAGGCTTCTTCATCACTCTACAAGCACTATAAGTAAGAGTTACTATATATAGACGCCGTTATACGTAAATCAAAGCCGTAGCATGAACTTGCTACGGCTTTTTGCGTCTTAGTATTACAGATTAAAGTCATAGTCTTTATATGGGTATTAAGGCTTTTTGAGATACAAACCGTTTGCGTTCAGGATAGTGACTGACCTCACGGAATAAATCAGTATAATCATCAGTAAATTCACACTAGCAATGTATGTTCATTTAATTTGTTCATCGAGCTTATTAAGGATTCAATAAGTTTGTTAGTGAGATATGTTCACAACACATGATGTGTTTGCAGCCAAACTCCGGCTTTACTGGTGAATTGGTTGTGCGGTGACAGGGATTGCAATTAGCGCGCTACACTAATCAAATGAATTAGTTAACGAGCTAAGTCTTCAAGGAACCAAGTCCGTTCATTTCTGACAACTTGGCTCTGGCTGCTTTCTAAAACAGATTGTTTTTGAGGAGAGTACAGAGAATCGCACTACACTTTAAACGTGTTATTTGTATTTGAAGTAGTGTGAAAACAACAGTTGTCATAATAATTTTTTGATATCGGAGATAGAAATGAGCGATTTACAAGCAGCAGCTTTACGTGCACTAAAATTAATGGATCTCACCACATTAAATGATGACGATACCGATGAGAAAGTGATTGCCCTTTGTAAGGATGCAAAATCACCGGTTGGCAATACTGCTGCCATCTGTATTTACCCACGTTTTATTCCAATTGCGAAGAAAACGCTGCGTGAACAAGGTACTCCTGAGATCCGTATTGCAACCGTGACTAACTTCCCACACGGTAACGATGACATTGAGGTTGCAGTTGCTGAAACTAAAGCGGCTATTGCTTACGGTGCTGATGAAGTGGATGTGGTTTTCCCATACCGCACATTAATTGCTGGTGACGAAAAAACAGGTTTTGAGCTGGTTAAGCAATGTAAAGCAGCGTGTGGCGATGTACTACTGAAAGTGATCATCGAAACTGGCGAGCTTAAAGAAGAAGCCTTGATCAAACGTGCTTCAGAAATTTCAATCGAAGCAGGCGCAAACTTCATCAAAACCTCAACCGGTAAAGTGCCAGTTAACGCAACGCCAGAGTCAGCTGAAATTATGCTGAAAGTGATTCGCGATATGGGCGTAGCTAAAACCGTTGGCTTTAAGCCTGCTGGTGGCGTACGTACCGCTGAAGATGCTCAAGCTTATCTTGCAATGGCAGATGAGATTCTTGGCGCTGATTGGGCAGACAACATGCACTACCGTTTTGGTGCATCTAGCCTACTAGCAAACCTTTTAAATACGTTAGGCAAAGGTGAAAAAGCGGCGGAAGGCGGCTACTAATCCTACCTAATTGATAGTAATGCTTTGGTTACCAGAATAGCCAAAGTATTACCTTTTCCTCTCGTATCTGAATGGGTGATAGCTATGTATCTTCCTCAAGAAATTATTCGAAAAAAACGTGATGGTGAAGTACTGACGGCTGAAGAAATTAACTTCTTTATCCAAGGCGTCGCCAAGGACACGATTTCTGAAGGTCAAATTGCTGCATTCGCAATGACCATTTTCTTCAATGAAATGAATATGGATGAGCGTATTGCATTAACGTGTGCGATGCGAGATTCCGGCATGGTGATCGATTGGTCACACATGAACTTCCCAGGCCCAATCGTCGATAAGCATTCAACTGGCGGTGTTGGGGATGTGACCTCATTAATGTTAGGTGCGATGATCGCCGCTTGTGGTGGCTTTGTTCCTATGATCTCAGGCCGTGGCCTAGGGCATACTGGCGGTACACTGGATAAATTAGAATCAATCCCAGGTTATAACATCATGCCTTCTAATGAGGTTTTCGGTGATGTAACCAAAGAGGCGGGTGTGGCGATTATTGGCCAAACAGGCGATTTAGCACCGGCTGACAAACGTGTTTATGCCACGCGAGATATCACGGCAACGGTCGATAATATTTCTCTGATTACTGCTTCTATCTTATCTAAGAAGTTGGCAGCCGGTTTAGATTCACTGGTTATGGACGTTAAAGTAGGTTCTGGCGCATTTATGCCAACTTATGAAGCGTCAGAAGAGCTCGCTCAGTCTATTGTTGCGGTGGCAAATGGCGCAGGCACTAAGACCACTGCTATTCTTACTGATATGAATCAAGTATTGGCTTCATCAGCAGGTAACGCTTTAGAAGTGAAAGAAGCGGTGCAGTTTTTAACGGGAGAAAAGAACTCTCGCGGTGAAGTGCGTAACCCTCGCTTACTTGAAGTGACCATGACGCTATGCGCTGAAATGTTGGTGCTTGGCCATTTAGCTGATAGTACTGAAGATGCTCGAATTAAATTACAGGCGGTTTTAGATAACGGTCGTGCAGCGGAATGTTTTGGCAAAATGGTAGCCAGTCTTGGTGGTCCGAAAGATTTTGTACAAAACTACGATGCTTACTTACCTAAAGCTGAAATCGTTAAGCCAGTCTACGCCGAGCAAGCGGGCACAGTAACCGCTATGGATACGCGTGCGATAGGTATGGCGGTAGTATCAATGGGCGGTGGCCGTAAAGTGGCATCGGATAGCATTGATTACGCGGTTGGCTTTGACCAATTTATTCGCCTAGGTGAACAAGCCGATAGCAATACTCCATTAGCGATGATTCACGCAAGAAGTGAAGCGCAATGGCAGCAAGCGGCTAACGAATTACAACAAGCGATCACGGTGTCTGATGAAACTTATCAACCGACACCAGAGATTTATCGTCAAATCCGAGCAGAAGATCTGTAACGATCACTGTTTGGCAGGAGTATCAACCATGAAACGTGCGATTATTTTAGTATTGGATTCTTTCGGTGTTGGCGCAACGCAAGATGCTGATAAATTTGGTGATGTAGGTGCCGATACCTTAGGTCATATTGCCGAGCAATGTAATAAAGGTTTAGCGGATAATGAAAACCGCAGTGGTCCTTTGCGTCTACCTAACTTATCGAAACTAGGTCTAGGTAAAACCGCTCAAGAATCAACAGGGACTTTCCCAGTTGGGCTTGATGAAAATGCCGAAATCACTGGCGCTTATGCTCACGCTGCGGAACTATCTTCAGGTAAAGATACTCCGTCGGGTCACTGGGAAATTGCTGGTGTGCCAGTGCTGTTTGATTGGGGCTACTTTACCGATGAGAAAAACAGCTTCCCTCAAGAACTACTCGATAAGATTGTTGAGCGCGCTAACTTGAAAGGCTACCTAGGTAACTGTCATTCATCTGGTACGGTGATTTTAGATGAGCTTGGCGAAGAGCACATGAAGAGCGGAAAACCTATCTTCTACACTTCTGCTGACTCAGTATTCCAAATTGCTTGTCATGAAGAAACCTACGGCCTAGATAACCTACTAGAACTATGCCAAATCGTACGTGAAGAACTTGAGCCTTATAATATTGGCCGTGTTATTGCGCGCCCATTTATTGGCAATAAGCCAGGCGAATTTGCTCGTACTGGTAATCGTCGTGATTTATCCGTTGAGCCGCCATCAGCAACCGTGCTGCAAAAACTGGTTGATGAGAAAAATGGCGAAGTGATCTCAATTGGTAAAATTTCAGATATCTACGCCGGTTGCGGTATTACCCAAAAAGTAAAAGCAACAGGCTTAGAAGCATTGTTTGATGCAACGCTAGAGCAAGTGAAAACCGCGGGTGATAACACTATCGTGTTTACTAACTTTGTGGATTTCGACTCATCTTACGGCCACCGTCGTGATGTAGCAGGCTATGCGGCGGCACTAGAGTACTTCGACAAGCGCTTACCTGAAATCCAAGCGATGCTGCAAGAAGATGACGTTTTGATTCTGACCGCTGACCATGGTTGCGATCCAACGTGGCCGGGAAGCGACCATACTCGCGAACATATCCCAGTATTGGTTTCAGGCCCTAAAATCCCAGCCGGATCATTAGGTCGCCGTGATACTTTTGCCGATATTGGCCAAAGCCTAGCAGAATACTTCGGTACGTCTGATATGGAATACGGTAAGTCGTTTTTATAGACGAATCTCGTTGCTCGAATGCTCGTAACTCGATAGCGACGGCATTCGATTAAACAAACTTCTAAAAATTAATTGTCCGAGTGCTTTGTTCGAGAAGCAAAGCGCTCTAGTTACGAGAAGCGTAGCGCACGAGCTACGTACCTCATTAACGATTAAACAAAAATACATATAAAGGATATACAAACATGGCAACTCCACATATTAATGCTGAAATGGGTGATTTTGCAGACGTAGTACTTATGCCGGGTGACCCACTTCGCGCGCAGTACATTGCAGAAAACTTTTTAGATAACGCAGTTCAAGTGTGTAATGTACGTAATATGTTTGGTTACACAGGGACTTACCAAGGCCGTAAAGTGTCTGTAATGGGCCACGGTATGGGTATTGCGTCTTGTTCTATCTACGTAACTGAGCTAATCAAAGATTTCGGCGTGAAGAAAATCATCCGTGTTGGTAGCTGTGGTGCGGTAAGTGACGGCATTAAATTACGTGATGTTGTGATTGGTATGGGCGCATGTACTGATTCAAAAGTAAACCGTCTACGTTTTAAAGATCACGACTTTGCAGCGATTGCTGACTACCAAATGGTAAAAAATGCAGAAGAAGCAGCGAAAGCTCGCGGTATTGATGTGAAAGTAGGTAACTTATTCTCTGCAGATTTATTCTACACGCCAGATCCAGACATGTTCAAAGTAATGGATAAGTACGGCATTCTAGGTGTTGAAATGGAAGCTGCTGGTATCTACGGTGTTGCAGCAGAGTACGGCGCGAAATCAGTAGCGATTTGTACGGTATCTGATCATATTAAACACGGTGAGCAAACTACCTCTGATGAGCGTGCAACTACCTTCAACGATATGATTCACATTGCTCTAGATTCTGTACTACTTGGCGACAAGTAAGCAACGAAGTTAAATCTTAGTAATAAAAAAACCTCTTGATGATCGACCATCAAGAGGTTTTATTTTTTAAACTCGAAACCCGTCTATAAATCTTTAAGTAAAATATTCTCTACTTGATCTTTGGGCTTATAAAGCAGTAGTAAGCACAATAGCACGCCACCAATAAAGCTTAATATCAGCATCATATACATCAAGTGATCACTATTACGGTAGCGGTGATCGGATATCGCTGTAACCTTGCCTTTTTCAAAGGTGATACGCATAAAGCCGACGATCGTCTCTTCATGAAAAATTGGTTTAACTAATTGCTCTCGACCGATAGAAGCAGTTTTTAGTGGTGTATCTAAACCAAGAATCTCTCGAACATCTTTGGCATCATCGCTGGCAACCAGTTTGATCCCTTCTGTATTGTAAATCGTGGCATCAAACACTAATTCGTCTGAGGCTATTTGGTTGGCCAGTTTGAGCAAGTTGTCTTGGTCATCATTGGCAATTAAATCAGTTGCGGTTAATGCGGCTTGTGATATTAAAATGTTGGTTAGAGTTTCAAGCTGCTGACTTTGGATATGTTCGTTATCACGGCTTATCACAAAGCTATTGATGATGGTATAAGCAAACATTCCGCCTAGCAGGATGATCGCGACAAAGCGTAAAAAAACACGCCAAGAAAACAGCGAAGTTTGCATCAAGAGTTTCCTTTATATCGTAATAATTAACGAAAAGAAGTGAATTGTTAGTTTGGGACTTGCGTTAATAAATTGCAATAGGGTAAGTTGCTATGCATTATTGTGAGATAACGCATAAACCCAGTTACTTGAGGGTAAACCTGACCATTGCTGTTTGGGTAATATTAATACCGCAATGACATAAATTCTAATTATTTGGATAAAAAAGGCAAAAACATGGACGTGTCAGCATCTTTCAGCATTTCGCAACGTAGTTTAAAAATTCAACGAAGTATGTCGTTGGTGAAGCGTTTGCCGGAATCTCGTTTGTATTCGAGTTTAGATAAACAAAAAGCTCAGTGGATCATTTTTGGTGAGCATTTAGCGATTGGTCATTTTGATCGAATTGACGTGTTTACGGGACGCTTCAACCCTGTGCTTGATTCATGGAAAGTCGGGCATTATGAAGTCGCTTTAATGGGCGGTGAGCTTATTCCTGAAATGATTGAATTTATTCATGGGCTTGGTTTGGATTGTGCGTCTATCAGCGTACTACCTGAATTAACCAAGCCGGGCTTAATTGTGATGGATATGGACTCCACGGCAATTCAAATCGAATGTATTGACGAAATTGCCAAGCTAGCAGGTGTTGGTGAACAAGTATCCGAAGTCACTGAGCGAGCAATGCAAGGTGAGTTAGATTTTGAAGAAAGTTTAAGAGAACGCGTTGGTGCATTAAAAGGCGCAGATGAATCGATTCTAGCTCAGGTGCGTGAGAATTTGCCTTTAATGCCAGATTTAGCGGAACTCGTGACGACCCTAAAACAGCTAGGCTGGAAAACCGCGATTGCTTCAGGCGGTTTCACCTATTTCTCAGACTACTTAAAAGAAACACTAGGGTTAGACTACGCCCAATCAAATACCTTAGAAATTGTTGATGGTAAATTAACCGGCAAAGTTCTTGGCGATATTGTTTCAGCAGAAACCAAAGCCGATATTTTAGTAACCCTTGCCGATGAATATGACGTCGAACAACACAATACAATTGCAGTAGGTGATGGAGCGAATGATCTGGTCATGATGGCAACTGCCGGTTTAGGGGTGGCTTATCATGCGAAACCTAAAGTTGAACAACAAGCTAAAACCGCGATCCGTTACGCTGGCCTTGGCGGAGTGCTGTGTATCTTGTCTGCAGCATTAGTACAGCAAAAACGTGTGAGTTGGAAAGCGATTCCATAACAGCGTGTCGAGTTGCGAGGACGCTTCGCTCGAGATCCGAAAAGCGGGTTCGTTATTCGAATTTCGGGCGTTTCACTGCTCGTCGCTCGGAAAAGAGAGTTTCCATTACTCGAAATAAATTCTTTAATCTTTTTCGAGACACGAGACACGTTTAACCATTTATATTCACTCAATTAAGGTACTTTTCTTCATGGCGAGTAAAGCAAAACGAGCGTATGTCTGTAATGACTGTGGTGCGGATTTTCCACGTTGGCAGGGGCAATGTAATGCCTGTGGTGCATGGAACACTATTACAGAAGTTCGATTAGCGGCTTCGCCTCAAGTGGCACGTAATGAACGTTTATCTGGTTATGCCGGTTCGCAGTCGGATGCACAAGTTCAGAACTTATCCGAAATTGATTTGCAAGAAGTACCGCGTTTTTCGACAGGCTTTAAAGAGTTTGATCGTGTACTAGGTGGCGGGATAGTTCCCGGTGCCGCGGTGTTAATTGGTGGTAACCCCGGCGCAGGTAAAAGTACGCTATTGCTGCAAACCGTGTGTCGTTTAGCCGCGCAAATGCCAACCTTATATGTCACCGGTGAAGAATCTCTACAACAAGTGGCGATGCGTGCCTCTCGTCTTGGTTTGCCAAAAGAGCACTTAAAAATGCTGTCGGAAACCAATGTCGATAAGATTTGCCAGATAGCGGAAAAAGAACAACCGAAAATCATGGTGATCGATTCCATACAGGTAATGCATGTTGCCGATGTTCAATCATCACCGGGAAGTGTTTCTCAAGTTCGTGAATCGGCAACCACCTTAACTCGTTATGCCAAGCAAAATAATGTCGCAGTATTTTTAGTTGGCCACGTAACTAAAGATGGCACCCTAGCAGGTCCGAAAGTACTAGAGCATATTATTGACTGTTCTGTATTACTGGATGGTAGTGCGGATAGTCGCTTTAGAACGCTACGTAGTCATAAAAACCGTTTTGGCGCAGTCAATGAATTAGGCGTATTTGCCATGACCGGCCAAGGATTAAAAGAAGTCAGTAATCCTTCGGCGATCTTCTTATCGCGTGGTGATGAAGAAACTTCTGGCAGTTCGGTGATGGTGGTATGGGAAGGTACCAGACCTTTGTTGGTCGAGATCCAAGCGCTGGTGGATTATTCTCAGCTATCTAATCCACGGCGCGTGGCTGTCGGTCTCGACCAAAACCGTTTATCTATGCTACTTGCGGTGCTGCATAAACACGGCGGTTTGCAAATGGCGGATCAAGATGTATTTGTTAACGTCGTCGGCGGGGTCAAGGTCGCAGAAACCAGTGCCGATTTAGCATTGTTAATGGCGCTACTCTCTAGCTTTAAAGATCGCCCACTACCAAAAGATGTCGTGGTGTTTGGCGAAGTCGGTCTAGCCGGTGAAATTCGCCCAGTGCCAAGTGGCCAAGAGCGTTTAATGGAAGCGTATAAACACGGCTTTAAAAAAGCGATCGTACCAGCCGCCAATATGCCGAAAGGTGGAATCGCAGGCATGCAGATCCACGGAGTGAAGAAGTTATCGGAAGCGATAGATGCGTTTGATGAGTTGTAAAAGCGAAGCTCGGACGCTGCGCTTATCGTTGCTCGGTACTCGATGTGTTCTTTCGATAAACGAGCAGCGTAGCGTCCGAGACACGAGCTTCGTTAATCCATCCCCCTCAAATACCCTAATCCTAATTGATTCATCTGAGTTTCAATCCAATCAATCCGCTGCCAGACATAAGGCGTTGGGCTTTGGACGTGAAACTTATAGGGATTGGGAAGCACGGCGGCTAATCGAGCGGCTTGTGACATAGATAGTTGGCTGGCTGGGATGCCATAATAATGTAGGCTGGCAGCTTGTACGCCAAAAATGCCCGGACCAAATTCGACTATATTGAGATAAATCTCTAGAACTCTAGATTTACCCCATTCCAACTCAATCAATAAACTGAGGTAGGCTTCCAGTGCTTTGCGGAAGATATCTTTACCGGGCCAGAGATATAAGTTTTTGACGGTTTGTTGAGTTAAGGTACTGGCACCACGAAAGCGTTCGCCAGAAATCATATCTGCAATGGCTTTTTGAGTGGAAACAAAATCAATGCCGTAGTGTTTTGGAAAGCGTTGATCTTCTGAAGCGATCACTGCTAGTTGCATATATGGGGAAATATTGTCTAAATTTACCCAGTCAGTGGGGGAGTAATGACGGTATTGCTCTGGTGGAAACCAAGCGCGTTGCACTTTCCAACTCCATACGAATGGGTTGATGAATTTAAGTGGCAAAGTGATGACGATGGTAACAACGAAGAAAGAGATTAATATCCGTATTAACCATTTTTTAAACCACTGACTCATGCGCTTCCTTTGCTTGAATATGTTTAAAGTAGAATAATGTGAAGCAATTAGAATAGCGAGAGTTTGAGAAAAAGCTAACCGATTAATGACGAAATAATCACTAATTAATCGCATGAAAAAAGATTTTTTATCCAAATGCACGCAGGGGATATCAGTCTTGACAGATTGTGTTATACTCTGCGCGAACTTTATATCCTATTAATAGAGTAAGACAATGACTGACTTATCAAAATACAGAAACATTGGTATTTTTGCGCACGTTGATGCGGGTAAAACTACCACGACTGAGCGTATCCTTAAGCTGACTGGTACTATCCATAAAACTGGTGAAGTACATGATGGCGAATCAACTACTGACTTCATGGAGCAGGAAGCTGAGCGCGGTATTACAATCCAATCAGCAGCGGTAAGTTGTTTCTGGAAAGACCACCGTTTCAACGTTATCGACACCCCGGGACACGTTGACTTTACAGTAGAAGTATATCGTTCTCTTAAAGTTCTTGACGGCGGTATCGGTGTATTCTGTGGTTCTGGTGGTGTTGAACCACAATCAGAAACTAACTGGCGTTACGCGAACGAATCTGAAGTAGCACGTATCATTTTCGTAAACAAACTGGACCGTATGGGTGCAGATTTCTACCGTGTAACTGAGCAAGTACGTAAAGTACTTGGCGCAACTCCATTAATCATGACTCTACCAATCGGTATCGAAGATGATTTCAAAGGTGTTGTAGACGTTCTTTCTCGTAAAGCGTACATCTGGGACGAAACTGGTCTTCCAGAAAACTACACTGTTGAAGATGTTCCTGCGGACATGGTTGACGATGTTGAGCAATACCGTGAAGAAATGATCGAAACGGCTGTTGAGCAAGACGACGAACTAATGATGGCTTACATGGAAGGTGAAGAGCCTTCTGTTGAAGAAATCAAACGTTGTATCCGTAAAGGTACTCGTGACCTAGCGTTCTTCCCAACATACTGTGGTTCAGCGTTTAAAAACAAAGGTATGCAACTAGTACTTGATGCTGTTGTTGATTACCTACCATCTCCAACTGAAGTTGATCCTCAACCTCTTATGGATGAAGAAGGCAACGAAACTGGCGAACACGCTATCGTTTCTGCTGATGAGACTTTCAAAGCACTAGCATTCAAAATAATGGATGACCGTTTTGGCGCTCTAACTTTCGTTCGTATTTACTCTGGTAAATTGAACAAAGGTGACACCATCTTGAACTCGTTCACAGGTAAAACTGAGCGTGTTGGTCGTATGGTTGAGATGCAAGCCGATGAGCGTAAAGAACTTTCTTTCGCACAAGCGGGCGACATCATCGCTATCGTTGGTATGAAGAATGTTCAAACTGGTCACACGCTATGTGATCCTAAACATCAAGTTACTCTAGAGCCAATGGTATTCCCAACTCCAGTAATCTCGATTGCTGTACAGCCTAAAGATAAAGGCGGTTCTGAGAAAATGGGTATTGCTATCGGTAAAATGGTTGCAGAAGATCCATCTTTCCAAGTTGAAACTGATGAAGATTCAGGCGAAACCATCCTTAAAGGTATGGGTGAGCTTCACTTAGACATCAAAGTAGACATCTTGAAGCGTACATACGGCGTAGACCTAATCGTTGGTCAACCTCAGGTTGCTTACCGTGAAACTATCACTAAAGAAATTGAAGATAGCTACACACATAAGAAACAGTCTGGTGGTTCTGGTCAATTCGGTAAGATCGACTACCGTATCAAGCCTGGCGAACAAAATTCTGGCTTTACGTTCAAATCAACAGTTGTTGGTGGTAACGTACCTAAAGAGTTCTGGCCTGCAATTGAAAAAGGCTTCGCTGGCATGATGGATCACGGTGTTCTAGCTGGCTTCCCTACGTTAGACGTTGAAGTTGAACTATTTGACGGTGGTTTCCACGCAGTCGATTCATCTGCAGTAGCATTTGAAATCGCAGCGAAAGGTGCATTCCGTCAATCTATGCCTAAAGCTGGCGCTCAACTTCTTGAGCCTATCATGGCTGTAGACGTGTTCACTCCAGAAGATCACGTTGGTGATGTAATCGGTGACCTTAACCGTCGTCGTGGTATGATCAAAGACCAAGAAGCAGGCGTTACAGGCGTTCGCATCAAGGCTGACGTACCGCTTTCAGAAATGTTCGGTTACATCGGTTCTCTACGTACAATGACTTCTGGTCGTGGTCAGTTCTCTATGGAGTTCGCACACTACGCACCATGTCCTGCAAACGTAGCAGAGCAAGTAATTGCTGACGTTAAAGCACGTAAAGAAGCTGAGAAGAAGTAATTCTTTTTCGCTGATTAAAGCTTAATAAAAACCCGCTATTGATAGCGGGTTTTTTTATGTCGGAATAATGAAGGTAGCTAGTTTCTAGTTCCTAGGAAAAGCGGGTTCGGGGTGCGAGGACGCTTTGTTCGAGAGCCGAAAAGCAAGATGTTCGCAACTATCCTTTCAAATCAATATAGATCTGTTCAACTTTTTCTCTTGCCCAAGGTGTGCGGCGTAAAAACTTTAAGCTTGATTTAATGCTTGGATCTTTTTTGAAGCAGTTAATGTTTACCATTTGACTGAGTTGTTCCCAGCCGTAATGCTCAACTAGATCGGTGAGTAATTTTTGAAGTGTGATTCCATGTAGAGGATCGTTGTTTTGAGTCATGTTAGGGGGAACCTGCTATAAAATAAGATGCGCCGAGTATAGCAAGTAGGGGAGCGAATATAAGTATATTATTGAACAATAAGATATTGACAGTAAGTGGCATGTTGGAAAAACTTGACCCGAGACCCGAGACCCGAGACCCGAGACCCGAGACCCGAGACCCGAGACCCGAGACCCGAGACCCGAGACCCGAGACCCGAGACCCGAGACCCGAGACCCGAGACCCGAGACCCGAGACCCGAGACCCCGAAACTTACTCTTCCCAAACAATAAACTTATCACTTGGCCAATTGGCTCCAACGTCGTGATATTTTTTCTCTAGTATATGACGCTTGATTTTTAGGGTAGGCGTTAGAATTCCATTCTCGATACTCCACGGCTCTTTAATCATCAGAACCCCTTTGATCTTGGCGTGAGACTCTAAACCATCGTTGATCTGATTGATGATCTTAACTGTTTTACGCTCATAGCGCTCACGATCGAAATTCTTAAATGAATGCGGAATAACCAGCAAAATAGGTGCCGGTAAGCCCAAGCCAATTAAGCACATCATTTCGACTCGAGAGTGCTCAAAGATTTTTTTCTCAATTGGCACGGGTGAGACGAACTTGCCTTTGGCGGTTTTGAAGGTGTCTTTTTTACGCCCTTCAATCGATAAATAACCTTCATCATCTAGGCTACCGATATCACCAGTATGCAGCCAGCCTTCATCATCAAATGACTCCTTTGTCGCTTCATCATTTTTATAATAGCCAGCGAATAAACCTTTACCGCGCACCATGATTTCCTGATCCTCGGCAATGCGAACATCAACTCCTGGGCCTACTGCGCCAACGGTTCCAATTTTATCGGCGCGGTATGGGTAGTTGATGGTGCTATAAGCGAAGGTTTCTGTCATGCCCCATGCTTCAGTAATATTCATCCCAACACTGCGATACCACTGCAATAATGATGGCGAAATCGGTGCAGAGCCACAACCTAATACGCGAGCATTTTCTAGCCCTAAGCCTGCGATGATCTTTTTCTTCACAATGCTATTTAAGAAAGGGATCGCAAGTAGAATGTTGAGTTTCTTCTGCGGCATTTTATCCAAAATACGTTGTTGGAAAACCGTCCATAAACGAGGCACAGAGATAAATAAGGTAGGCTTGTGAGCTTTCACATCATCAATAAAGGTATCAAGACTTTCGGCAAAACTGGTTGGCACGCCACCTAATACAGAGGAGCCGAAAACATAGACGCGTTCGGTAATATGGGCGAGTGGCAAATAAGAGAATAATCGGTCATTTTCTTGTAAACCAATATGCTCAACAATTTTTGATGCACACCACGCAAAGCCGCCATAAGTCAGCATTGCACCTTTAGGTAGGCCAGAGGTGCCCGAGGTGTAGACCAAAGACATCAGCGTATCATCGTTGTGCTGAGGGCGTTCTGTACTAGGTTCATGGCTGTCGATTAAAGTATTGAACTCATATTGGCAGCTTGGTGCACTGTCGTAGGGTAAAGAAATAGAGATGAGTTGTTGGTGTTTGCCTAATACTTCTAGCGTGGCTACATCATCATCGAGTTTACCGACAATAATCGCTTTGGCTTCACTGTGGGTTAGGCAATGTTCGATAGTGTCACTGCCTGCCGTTGGGAAAATCGGTACGCTTACGTAGTCACCTAGCATTAAGGCTAAATCACAAATAAACCACTCCGCACAGTTTTTCGAAAGCAAGGCAACTTTATCTTTAGGCTCTAGACCTAAACCTCTTAAAGCCGACACTAGGCTTAATGCTTGATCGGCCACTTCAAAGAAAGTGAATTCTTTAATTTCACGGTTAATCGGCTGAGTGAGATAAACATCATTAGGTCGCTCTTCTGCCCATTTTAAAATCATCTCATGGGGAAATTGCGTGGTTGATGTTGGTTGTTGGTTGAGTTCAGTCATCATTTCCGCCTTATATAACAAGTTATTAACACTTTTAGGCTATTAACGATCAAACCACAATAAGACAAAGGTCCAACCAGTAAAATGTTGTGAACTGAAGCATCAATTTGATTGTAAATATTTTTGTCGGTAACTCGATGGGGTTATACCAACTTTCTTTTTGAAGTGACGAGTAAAGTAAGCTTCATCACGAAATCCACATTGAAAAGCGATGCTAGAAATTTTTTCGCTAGGTTGAGTGAGCAACATATGTTTGGCCATTTCGGTGCGTTTTAAAGACACATAGTTACGAAATGACATGCCTACCACACTGTGAAACTGGCGTGAAAAGTAATAAGTCGAGCAGTGGCACATTGCAGCAAGAGTCTCGATCTTTATCGGTTCATGCAGGTTGATCTGAATATGATCCAAGCAAACCATTAACTTGCGTGTAAAGTCATTGTTTAATGGGGCTTGTTCGAATGGTTGCTGACTACTAGGGGCGTCGGAAGTGTCTTGGCTATCTACTTGATTACTATATTCATGATAAAAATGGGTTTGTAGCTGCTCAACTAAAATATTGACCGGTTTAGATTCGATATCAAGGCAAAATAAAACACAGGGTGAATTAGCGATATAGTCCATAACTTGATGGTGATGAATAACGATTAATTTTTTATTTAAGTTTTTGCAAATAATTAATGCGCACTCAATTTGTAGGTGTTTATTTGAGTTTAAATAATAAATAGCGGTTTGTATTTGACCTTCCGTTAACATAGATACGTTGTTTGGAATGTCTAACAAATCAAAGTGATTTTGGAACCCTCGCTGAATGCTTTGTGGAAGCTCAGAGAAGTCTCCACCTAACCACGGGATATCAAGCTTTTTGGGTGGGAGTGATTCACAATCGCCAAACATAATTTACCTATAGAAAGTCCATTTTCTAATCAATATTAATGTCAGTATAGTGTGAAAAATAAGAAGTGTTGGAAAGATATTTTTATCAATTGACAACAAAGTGCAATAGCCTGGCAATAAAGTCCTATCACATTAAAAAAACAAATCCTAATCTAAAGTTGTGTCAAATATAGTTTGTTTGATGCGCATAAATGACGTTGTAGATAAAAGTTGCGTTATAAAAAACATATAGATAAGGAGTTCAATATGAACAAATTTATGCAATTAACCAAAGATTTTATTGATGATGAAGAAGGGCTAACCATTGTGGAGTATGTGTTAGGTGCTGCTGCATTGGCCGCTGCAATTACGGTTATATTCACTAATTGGGGCTCAACTCTGCAAACCAAATTAAATGGAATAATTACAAGTGCTTAATATATGACCATTTTAACTTGGAGCATCTTGCTAGTCATTGCCATATCGGATGCTCGTGAAAATAAAATCCCCAACCGTTGGGTCGGTTATTTGTTGTTGGCCTTTTTACTTGAAGGCAGCGTGCAACATTTCACTATCGATCAATGGTTGGAGCACACCCAAGCCGGTTTAATCATGTTTGTTGTGTGTTTAGGGTTATATTTTTGCGGCGCTATGGCTGCGGGGGATGTCAAGTTATTAGGGGTAGTGGGATTGCTCATAGGCTGGAATGGTTTGTGGCCTTTTACCCAAGCGTTATTAATGTTTGGTGCGGTGTTTAGCGTGTTTTACTGGCTAAGCGGTTTTGCCAGTAAAACACAGTCTAATCGCTCGCTAAAACTGCTGACTCAACAAGCTTATATGCGAATAACCTATGGACAAAAAATGCAAGCCGGGGTCATTACCAAAACCTATGTTCCGTTTGCCCCTGCAATAGTCTGTGCGCTGGCTTGGTATCACTACAATATTTAGTGCTTAGTTATTAGAGATTGGGGAATGTAAAAGTAGTAACCACTGAGTTTATAAAAAATAACGAAATGTGTTGTGAGTGATATATCACAGCCAAGAATCATGGATTGATAACAAAGATAAGGGGAAGTTATGCAGCTCTCAAAGACGCCTGAAACACATGGCCATGCCCCTGTTAATCCTCCGCAAATGGCGACTTCACTAGACGGACTCGGCGTGCCAACTTATGTTGCCGAAGCGCTACTTCTCAAATTATTAAACGTTGAGCCTAAGATTAATTTATTACAGCTAACTCAAAAACTGGCAATTAGCAGCAACTTGATTCAATTGTTAATTAATCAAATGAGAGAGCATGGTTATATTGAAGTTCTCCAACCGGATAGTTTAAAAACACCCGTCAATGGCGCGCAAGGGCTCAACAGTTCTATTTTACGCTATCAATTAACCTCATCCGGTGAAGAGCAAGCCAAAGCGGCCTTAAAAAAAGATGGGTATGTTGGGCCGGTTCCTGTGCCATTACGTGATTATCAATATATGGCGAAGCAACAAAGTTTGCGTCATTCGCCGATCACCCAAGATTTACTACGTGAAGCGCTTAAAGATGTCTATGGCGCGAACCAATATGTTGATTTAATTGGTCCTGCGATTAATTCTGGCCGTGCGATTTTATTTTATGGCGACCCAGGCACTGGAAAAAGTTATATCGCCAATCGGATTATTCGTTCTTTGAATACTCCTATTTATATTCCGTATGCGGTGTTTATTTCTGGCAATATCGTGCGTTTATTTACTCCGCAACATCACCATGAATTAGCTCCTTCATCAGAACAAGCCGAAATCTTTTTTAATCAACACCATGACCGACGCTGGGTACTTTGTTCTCGTCCTTTAGTGCAAGTTGGCGGCGAACTCACCATGAATATGTTGGAAGTGTCAAAGTGTGAAGCGACTGATGCATGGCTGGCACCGTTACAAATGATGGCCAATAACGGCATTTTTATTATCGATGATTTTGGTCGCCAAGCCATGCCGACCGACCGCCTACTCAATCGTTGGATTGTGCCAATGGAATATCAAATAGACTACTTATCGCTGCCGAATGGACAACAAGCCACTATTCCATTTGTGACCACACTTATTTTCTCAACCAATTTAACCCCTAGAGAAATAGGCGACCCTGCTTTTTTACGTCGCTTAGGCTACAAAGTGCATTTTCCACCTTTAGAGGCTCACGACTACCAAGCCTTGTGGCAAGCACAGTGTGATTTACAAAACTTCCTTTTTGATGAAGCGCCGCTGCAGCATTTATTGCTATTGCACAAGCGAGATCAGGTGGCGTATTACCCCTGCATACCGAAAGACATCACGAGAATTTGCCACGATTTGATGGTGTATAAAAAACTAGAGACACGCTTAACCCCAGTGTTAGTTGAGTCAGCGTGGCAAATTTACTTTAGTGATGAACAACTTAAGAGGATAGCGCTATGAGTCGGATACAAGTGGTGTTGCTATTTATACTCTCCATTTTACTTGGGCTTGGCGCAGTCTATTTCGCCCAACAATGGATGAGCGAACAAGTTCAGCCAGAAGTGAAAGTTGAACAAGTGGATCGTCAACCGATTGTGGTCGCGGCATTAGAGCTTGAGCCGGGAAGAATCATTAAAGACACCGATCTAAAACTGAAGTTGATTGAAGATTCATGGCGTAACGAATTTCAATTTGATAAGCCGGAATTAGTGATCGGGAAAGTGACGACCTCAATGATCTATCAAGATGAACCGATTACCCAACAGCGTGTTTCACTACCGGGCGAAGGGTCTACCTTGGCGGCGTTAATTTCGGAAGATAAACGCGCCGTCACTATTCGAGTGAATGATGTGATCGGGGTGGGTGGCTTTCTACTTCCGGGTAATAAAGTGGACGTAATGAACACAGTGTCTTACGGACGCAATAGTGCCAATACCGACACCATTTTAAGAGATATTAAAGTTCTCGCGGTGGATCAAACGGCTAAGACTAGTGATAACAAACCGATCATTGTTCGCGCCGTCACGTTGGAAGTGAGTCCGAAAGACGCAGAAAAATTACTCACCGCGAAAAGTAAAGGTGACATTCAGCTGGCACTGCGTAATCCACACCAAGAAGATAAGCCTGAAGTGGTTCGTCGCACCGTGTCACAACCGCGAGTGACGATTATTAAAGGTACTGAATCATCGAGCATTAAAGTTCGAAATTAGGGGGCAAGTATGAAGGGATTAATACTAAAAATAAGCTTTCTTGTTCTGCTGTTATCGAGCTGGAATGTTGCGGCACTGACTCAAACGGGTAAGACACTGACGGTGCCTCATCATAAATCGGAGCATGTGCTGTTATCGGGCAATGCTCAGCGGGTGTCCTTAGGGGACCCGGATGTGCTGGATATTGTGATGCTTAACTCCAATGAGTTGTTTCTGATTGGTAAGAAACTCGGCTCAACCAACTTAATGGTATGGGACAGAAGCGGCCAACTGATGGAGTCAATAAATGTTGAAGTGACACATGACTTGAACTCATTAAAGCAAAAAATCTATGAGTTTATGCCTAATGAAAAAATTGAAGTCCATAGCGCGCAAGACCGTCTGGTACTGAGTGGGCAAGTGAGTAGTCAGGAGCAAATGAACAAGGTTCTGAAAATTGCCGAGACTTACACCGCAGGCCAAGCGGCAGATCAAAGCAAAGGATCTTCCGATGAGCAAATTGCCAACACTGGGGTAGTGAACCTAATGTCGATTGGTGGGGCGCAGCAAGTGACTCTTGAAGTATCAGTCGCGGAAGTGCAGCGCAATCTCGTGCGTAAATTTGATGCCAACTTTAACTTTCTACAACTGAGTGGTTCGAAAATCAGTTGGGGCGCGACCTCTATTCCTAATGTCGGTGGGGTATTACCGGCACCAAGTACTAATGACTATGGGCTACTAGGCGCGTTTGCCGATAGCAATACTATTTTTGAAGTGGCTTTAGATATCGCTAAACAAAACGGCATGGCCAAAGTATTAGCCGAACCTAACTTAACCGCATTAAGTGGCTCAAAGGCTGAGTTCCTAGCGGGTGGTGAATTCCCAATTCCAGTGCCCGATGGCGATGATGGCGTGACGATTGAATATAAAGAATACGGGGTTGGGCTTAAATTCATTCCAACCATTTTAAGCGATCAAAAAATCAATCTAGAGCTAGTGGTCGATGTGAGTGAAATAGCCAATTCAAGCTCACTGGTACTCAACCCATCTGGCACCAACGGAACTTACATTATTCCGCCGATCACTCGTCGTAGTGCCGCTTCTACCCTTGAACTTGCAGATGGTCAGACTATTGGTATCGCTGGGTTACTTAGTGAAAACGTAAGAGATAACGCCAGCAAAATGCCCGGTTTTGGTGATATTCCAGTGTTAGGCCAATTGTTTAATAGTGAAGAATTTATCAAAGGTGAAACAGAGTTGGTTATTTTGGTGACCCCGCGTTTAGCTAAGCCGATTGACCGCAGTAAAGTTACCTTACCCACTGATGCCTTTATTGAGCCCAATGACTTGGAGTTCTACATCCTAGGTATGGGAGCCAGAATTCAAGATCGCGAGTTAGAAGATTCAAATACGAACAATGCTGATAACACTGAAGTTGCCGCCCTTGGGGGTAGTGAAGGTGAGTTCGGACATGATTTATAAGGAGAGCACGATGAAAACGACGCAATCAGTTTTTATGAGCCTGTGGGCGGCATCGTGTTTGATGCTGGTGGGCTGCGCCAATGATAAGCCACTTGGGGTGTCAGTTGCGCAAGTACAGCAACAGCAAGTGTATAACCCGAATGCTAGCGAGGAAAACAAAGATGTGATCCCAACGGGAACAGGAGCTCGTTCACAAGTGGCATACGATGTGTACAGCGGGCAAACCGAACAAGGAATAAGTGGCACATTACTTGAGTCACTTACAACAGATGAATAGCGATTGTCTGTTATACCAATTCTAGAAGTGTAGTAATTACTTATTGACTAGGTATAGCAGGGTAGGAGGTCAGGATGAACCATCATTATACGAATCGCAATAATTTAAAACTCAGGAATAAGCAACAAGGCTTAACGCTGATTTTAGTGACTTTCATGATGATTGTGATGCTGTTTTTTTCTGCCTTAGCGATTGATTACAACCATGCTATTTCCAATAAAACCCAACTGCAAAATGTAGTGGATGCAGCCGCACTTGCTGGCGCATCGGAAATCAATCAAGCATTAATTAATGAAGAAGCCTCGATTGATCAAAATGAAGTCGAACAAGCAATTAATACTAGATTGAGCAAGATGGTAGAACCGGATAATAGCACGGTGCTAATTGAATACCTGACTTCACCAACCGAAGAAGTAGGTAGATCTTCTTCTCCTTCTATAACTCAAACCTATGTCCGAGTTGCCGTATCGGATGTGAATTTAGAAAGCTATTTCACACAAATTTTTGGTGTTGGTAAGCAAGTCTCGGCTTCCGCATTGGCAGGGCCGGCGGTGAAGGTAGTTAATCAAGTATGTAATGACATTATGCCAATTGGGGTATGTGATTTGCGATCGGCAGGTGATACCAGCAGTGATTTTGGCTATACCGGCGGCAGTAATTATGAAGTGAAGTCCAAAAAATTCTCAGGTAACGATGATGCAATAGGCCCAGGTAACTTTGGCTTTTTGGCGTTTGATGGCCGAGGGGCGAGTAATTTGGGAGATAACTTAAGGGATGATTATGAAGGCTGCTTAACTATTGGACAGCCTGAAGATGTCACTGTGTGTGATGTTAATACTGAGGGAGAAGAAGTCGGTTGTACCGTAACGACAGAGCCGGGCAATAAAAACTCAGTGAATGATGACTACAATAGCCGATTTGGTGACGATTCGACGATTAATTCTTATGAAGACTACCTTGCGGCATTAAACAACTGCGATACCGATGCTTGTAAAGCTAGCTTAGTTGCAGAGTACAAACAGCGTATTGCGGCTTTACCGGTACTCGACTGTCAAGTCAGTGGGCGTAAATCGGTGGATGTGGTCGGCCTAGGTTGCTTCTTTTTAACAGAAAAGATTCAAGGGAATGGTACCGATGCGATTATCACAATGGAGTACATCGATGATTGCACCGCTGGACTAGGTGACTACGGCGAGCTCGGCGGTGAAACGACTATTGTGACCGAAGACAAAGTCCAACTTTATAAAGATCCACTGAGTGGAGAATCCTAATGAAGATCAGAGCGCAACAACAAGGCTTGGCCGCTATCGAGTTTATTATTGCTCTGCCTGTGTTGTTGTTACTGATGGCGGCAATGGCCGATATTGGGCACTTATTTATTCAATACAATGTACTAAACAAAACAGTACAAAATGGCGCAAATTACGCAGCGATTCGTATGCAGGAGGCAACCTTGTTAGAGCCTACACCGAATATTGATAGTGTCTCTAATGATACTAAAACAGTCGTGGTTTATGGCAGTCCAGATACGAGTCAACCCACCGTTATGACAGGGATGGGGACGGATGATGTCAATGTGGCTATTGATGATGCAGCCAAAACCATATCGGTTAGCGCTAGCTATCAGTACAACGCATTTTTTTCACCTCTACCCTTTACCGATATTGAGGTAGGAAAAAATTTAACCGCATCGGCTGATGTACTGTACCGCAACTAAGGAGGCGAAGATGAAAACAACAACAATCAAACGCCAACTTGGCCTCACTATTGTGGAATTTACCCTAATTGCTTCCGCTTTAATGTTGACCTTATTCGGTGCCTTTGAAGTGGGGCGTTATGTTTTTACTTATCAAATGATGAATGAAATGACCCGCAAAGCGGCGCGATTGGCGAGTGTGTGTGCTGTCGATAGCAATATTCCCAATCTACCCAGAGTACAACAAAACTACCCACCGAACTTTCAGCCGGAAAAACTGGTGATCGATTACCTACGCGATAACGGGCAAGTGGTGGTAGATCCGACCAATAATCAGGGCAGCATCTATTTTGTGCGCGCAAGGGTCGACAATTATCAATACCAATTTATTCCACTGTTAAATTTTATTGGCAATAGCGGCGCGCTGACTATGCCAAGTTTTGAAACCGTGTTACCGCGCGAGAGTTTAGGGATCAGTAAAAAAATAACAATTGATGAATTTAGTGGTTTGCCAACGGAAGAGGTCAGTGACAATGGTGAGGGGTGTACCAATGCATGAAGTTAAAAAACACTTACAAGAAGTGGGCGAGCTTTCAATTAAGACAACCTTAATCATTTGGGTAATTTACCAAAGTGAAGGTTTTAAGACTCATATTCAGAACCAACTAGAGACACACAGTAAGCTGAAAGGTGTGTTTGTGAATGCTGTCGATTTAACGCCACTAACCAAAAAAGATTCAATCGCGCCGGATCTTATTTTTGTTGAAGCACAAGACAACTGGATGCAAACCATTAATGAATTGCAGTCTTTATCGTATCCATTCAAAGAAATTGCAGCAGCATTAATTGTGTTTGGGGATGAGCATGATCCTATGGCGTTAAAGTCAGCACTCAAACTTGGTGCGTCTGATTTCTTATCTCATAACAGCAGCATTGAGCAACTATCTGAACTATTAGTACACACGGCGCAAGAAAAACTGACCAATGCGGCTCAAGGTGAAAGCTTTGCTTTTATTAATACCAAAGGCGGCACCGGAACCACGACTGTCTCAATGAATACCGCTCTGGTTTTAGCTGAGTATCATCCCGGAAAAGTACTGTTTCTTGATATGGATAATCAGTTTGGCGTGGCGGCTTCTTATATGGATGTCTACCCCAAATACAATATTCAAGATGTTTACGATGAACTAGATGGCTTAGATGAATCCTCTCTGAGTGCGTTAGTGACGCAACTAGAGTCAGGGCTGCACTTTCTTAGCTTATGCCAAAACAGTGTATTTAATGATATTGATAGAGACATGAATGTGGATCAGTTCTTCTCGGTACTACGTCGTTATTACGATTATATCGTGGTGGATTTTTCTCGTGGGGTAGAGCCTTTTATGTCTGAGGCGGTCTCTCACTTCACCAAAGTGGTTTTAGTGGTTCAGCAAAATATTACTTCTATTCGTAACGCCAGTTTAATGGCCAAAACCTTGACCTTTGACTATGGGGTATCGAGCGAGCAACAAGTCTTGCTGATTAACCGCTATGAAAAACGCCATCAAATTGCGCTTAAAGATATTCAGAATACCCTGCCCAATGTGGCGTGTTTTTGTATTCCTAATGATTTTAAAAATATAACGGAAAGCAACAATCTAGGTAGTCCTTTAGTGCTGAGTAAGCCCTCTAGCGCATTGTCTAAAGCATTTCATGAATTCTCAGCCAGCTTAGTGCCGATTGAACATAAATCGCAAAGTTGGTTTGAGAAACTATTGTCTTAGGAGGTGGGTATGTTCTTTAAACGTAGCCAGGTGAATCAAGATTTTAAACATAAAGCGACTCAGCAAATAAACGCGGTTGAAGATGAGCGCATCGAACCTTCTATAGCGTTAAATATTGAAGTCGATGAAGCGCCGAGTGTTGCGGTCGAGCCGGATGACTCTATGTTGCATACGCGCAAGCAGCTTGAGAAAGAGTTGGCAATTAAGCACTACTTCCATAAAAAACTACTCGAAACCCTCGATTTAGCGTTGCTTTCTAGCCTAGATGAAAAGCAAGGTAAACAGCAATTGCAAGAAGCGATAGCGCAGTTGATGGCAAGCGATAATTCACACCCGATGTCGAGTGAAATGCGCAAACGAGTGATTAAACAAATTGAAGATGAAGTGTTTGGACTTGGGCCACTAGAGCCTTTACTGCATGATCACACGGTGTCGGATATTTTAGTCAATGGCGCCAAGAGTGTTTATGTGGAGCGACATGGACGTCTAGAACAAACGCCTTACACCTTTTTAGATGATCAACATCTACGCAATATCATCGACCGCATTGTTAGTCAGGTTGGCCGACGGATTGATGAGTCGTCACCTATGGTAGATGCTCGCCTTGCCGATGGTTCAAGGGTTAATGCGATTATTCCACCACTGGCGATTGATGGGCCTTCTGTCTCTATCCGTCGCTTTGCGGTTGATCGTTTAGTGATGGATAACTTACTAAGCTTTGGTTCGATATCACCACCAATGGCAAAATTTATTCAAGCCGCGGTAAAAGGTGAATTGAATGTATTGATCTCGGGCGGAACCGGCTCAGGAAAAACCACCACCTTGAATATTCTGTCTGGCTTTATTCCCGAAACGCAACGAATCATTACCATTGAAGATTCCGCCGAATTACAACTGCAACAGCCACATGTTATTCGCCTTGAAACACGACCTTCTAACCTAGAGGGCAAGGGTGAAATTACCCAGCGTGAGTTAGTTAAAAATGCGCTGCGTATGCGACCTGACCGAATCGTCGTCGGGGAGGTGCGTGGCAGTGAAGCGGTCGATATGCTTTCGGCGATGAACACAGGTCATGATGGTTCGCTTGCTACCATTCACGCCAATACGCCTAGAGATGCATTAAGCCGAATTGAGAATATGTTCGCTATGGCTGGCTGGACGATTTCCACCAAAAACTTACGTTCGCAAATTGCTTCGGCCATTCACATTGTGGTGCAGATGGAGCGTCAAGAAGATGGTAAGCGTCGCATGACCAGTATTCAGGAAATTAATGGCATGGAAGGGGAAATTATCACCATGTCGGAAATTTTCCGCTTTGTACGAACCGGGGTGAATGACAAAGGTGATGTGCAGGGACGTTATATGGCAACGGGGATCATTCCTGAATGCCATGATGCACTGGTTAAACGGGGTATTGATCTACCGATTGATACTTTTAACGACTAGTTGAGGAGGCGGTATGCAAGATTTATGGATGTTTTTTATACTGCTATTTTTATCGGTGTTCTTTATTTCTCAAGCTCTGATCTTGCCTGCGGCTGGTCGCAAAGCAAAACACTCTGAGTTAGTGAAAAGGCTGGAAGAGAGTCGCAGTAAACTAGATAGTAAAAGCCGCTCGTTATTGAACGAACAATACTTGAAAGGCTTAACGCCATTTGAGCGCACTTTAGTTAAATTCCCTCTTATCGCTCGCTTACAAAAAAGCGTTGAGCTAGCGGGGATCAATTCAAGCTTTGGTAACCTTTTTATCGTTACCTTAATTATCAGTATTGCCTTCGGTTTATTTTTGCTACTGGTTGGTGCTCAGTGGTATTTGATTATTGCGGCAATGGCCAGTGTTTGGGTGGTTCTGCACTTTCATTTACAACAAAAAATCATCAAAAGACTGAATAAATTTGAAGAGCAACTACCAGAAGCCTTAGATATTATTCGTCGCATGCTGCAAGCCGGTAAGCCGCTTAATCAAACCTTTCATGAAGTCGGCATCGAAATGGATGCGCCGATCAGTGAAGAATTCGAAAATACCTTTAACCTACTTAACTACGGCTACGACTTACGCTTAGCGATCTTACAAATGGCCGATAGAGTACCCACCGTCTCTATGCTGGCGTTTTCTTCTGCGGTAATGCTGCAAAAAGAGACTGGCGGTAACCTTTCCGAAAACCTTGAAAAAGTCTCTATCGTATTACGTTCTCGTTTTAAATTGGCGCGAAAAATTCGTACTTTATCCGCCGAGAGTCGTTTATCTGCCTGGATCTTAGTGCTAGCTCCTTTTGGCTTGTTTCTCGGCTTAACCTTTCTAAATCCAGAATACCTTGACCCTCTTTATGATGATCCAGCGGGAATCAAAATGGTCAGCATTGGGGTAGTGAGCTTATTTCTTGGCTCAATATGGATTAAAAAAATCATTAACTTCGAGGTGTGATTATGGACAGCTTATTGAATGTTTTTGATTTTTCACAACTCAATAATACCTCAAGAGAATGGTTGGTTTTATTGGCTATTATGCTCGCGACCATAATGGCAGTGATGGCGTGTGGCATGCTGATTTTTGGTCATCATAATTCCGTCAAACGACGTTTAGCTTCGGTGAATGGTCAAGATTCGGCGAGTTCGAGTGCTCGTTATTCACCTAAGGTTTCCAACACATTAGAAAGTTTATCTTCTTACATTTTGCCTACCAATGAGAAAGAAAAAGAAGGCGTTCGCCATCAACTTATGCACGCTGGGTTTTATCAAAAGACGGCGGTTGCTAATTTTTATGCCATCAAGCTATTCGCTTCTCTTTTCTTCTTATTTATCGCGGCACTTGTTTATATCTTTATGGGGGGGGATGTTTCGATTCCTACCCTATTGATTGCGGCACTAGCAGCCGGTGTTTTTCTACCTAATATCGCCTTGAATCGCTTAATTAAACGTAGGCAGAGAGAAATTCGTAATGGTATTGCCGATATGTTGGATTTATTGGTGGTCTGTACTGAATCTGGACTAGGCTTCGTGGCATCGCTGCGCCGCGTGAGTGATGAGCTTTATATCTCTCACCCAGAATTGGCGGATGAGTTGGATACCGTGTGCGTCAAAATCAAAGCAGGGGTGGAAATGCCGGATGCTTTTCATGGCCTGATCACTCGTACTGGGCTGGAAGAGTTCCGTGGCTTAGTGGCGATGCTGGCTCATGCCAATAAAGTGGGCGGTAGTATTGCCAAAACATTACGAGATTATGCCGATGATTATCGTGATAAGCGCAATCAAGCTGCGGAAGAAATTGCCGCCAAGATCCCGACTCAAATGTTATTTCCTATGCTGATATTTATCTGGCCATGCTTCTTTATTGTCGCGGTTGGCCCTGCAATTTTATCTTTAATGGCTGCATTTAAATAACTACATCTATAAATAACTATACCTATAAATAACCACACCTAAGTGAATTCAAATAGAAGCTACTTTGGGGATAAATCTAAGTCGTCAATTTAAGGAGAGCAACATGAATAAATGGATAGTGATGATGATTGTTGTGGCACTACAAGGCTGCAGCTCGCAAGATCCTGTGAGTGCTTTTGATGACTCTTTGTATTCTGGTAAGCCAGTGGATAGCTTGTCTTCTAGTGAAGCGCCAAAAACCGAAACAGAAGCGATTACCCGAGGTGACAGAGCGCTAGCCAATCAAAAAATGGACTTAGCTTTGTATGAATATATTCGTTCGCTTGAGTTTGACGATTTAGAGTTCGCCGATAAGACCTTAATGACTATTGGTGACATTCATCAGGCGAGAGGAAATATACCGTTAGCTGAAAAAGCCTACACAAGAGCGGTGGAAGAGAATCCGAACAATGCCGCTGCGCTTGAAAGACTAGGTGTTTTATATAGCCGAAATGGCAACTTACCTGACGGCCAAGTGTATTTCTATCGCTCGATTAATGCCGATCAAATTCGCTTAAAACAAACCGAACCTTTTGCTCGCGGGAAAGATGCTGTTAGTGTCGAACAAGTCGAATCATTGAAGTTTGATACCGAATCACCACTACAAGCCTACATTGGTTTAGGGATCCTCGCTGATGTAAACCAAGAAGTTGAGGTTGCTCAGGCGTACTATCAAAAGGCATTAGCGATTGAACCCTCATCGAGTCTTGCCAAGCTTAATCTAGGTTATTCCTACTATATGGCGGGAGAGTACAAACAAGCGCTTTTCTATACCAAGCAAGTGGTTGCCATGCAGCCGGATAATCAAAGAGCGGTGAATAATTTAGCTTTGATTTATATTCGTCAGGGGCAAGTGACCAATGCATTGAATGTGTTTATGAGAGTGATGCCAGACTACCAAGCGTTAAATAACGTAGGCTATTTGCTTATGCTCAATCAACAACAAGAACAATCAGTTCCTTACTTTAAGCAAGCTATTAATAAAAAGCCGTCTTACTACCCACTCGCGAATGATAATTTATCGCGCGCATTAGCGGAAATTCGCGCTAAGGGTGCTGCATAGAAGTTTCCGCGTAAAAAGCACTACCTAATTCCTTATTGCTGTTTATTCATTGAGTAGCCTCTGCGATGTTTCCAGAGGCATTTTTTTATTTAGAGGAAAGGGATTTCAATTTGGGTTCGGCATCCATGCAGTTATGTTCTATCCAAAATTGCGGCATGTAGTATTCCACGCTTAAATGGCGATATTGATTATTGTCGATGCGTTGGTAGGTTTTGTAACCGATAAAAACGATAGCCCAAATTGATAAGAGAATTAATGCGCCATGGCTAATGATGGTCAATCTCTTGGAGAAAGGTTGTGCAGCTTGCTGGTTTGGGGCTGTAGATGATGTTGTTAACGGTGTAGCAGCGCTCATTGCCCAAAATGAAGCCACGGAAATGACCGCCAAGCCTTGGCTAAGCGGCGTGTTGAGTACTCCTGAAATTAAGCTGTAAGCAAAGCCAGATAGTACCGTAATCCCTAAAACTTGTAGCTTTTCATTAGCGCAGGTGCAAACACGATAAAAGGTCAGTAGTAGTAGGCTGATGTAACATAGTGTCGCGACAACTCCCCATTCGATTGCAATATTCAGCACTGAATTGTGAGTCGTATGGGCAATCACATCATTATTGCAAACGAAGGTATCACCACCATGTCCCCAGAAAGAAATCATTGCGCTGGCATTGCTCCATAATGCTAAGCGGTTTGAATCACTTAATCGAATGTCACCTTGTCCTTCTGGCCATACGCCTTGTACAAAAAATTGGGGTAAAGGGGTAAACAGTAGCCACTTAATTAATAGCCCTAGCGCGAGTAATGTGCCCAGCCATTTTAAATGCTCGATCTTATTGGGAGAGAGGATAATCCAAAGCACGATCCCGCCCATACTGGCAATAAACGCGCCGCGAGCATCTAAGGCAAACAATAAGCTGAAATGCATGACCGCGGGAATGGAATAGATCCAAGATCTTGGCAGCTTTCGGTGCTGCTTTTCTTTATGTAGGTAAGCCCAATACAGTAAAGGCAGAATCAACCAAACTTGAATGTGGTTGATGTTTCTTGGGTTTACAAAACTGAAAATGTATCGGTAGTTAGGAATGTCACCTTGCCAGGTCGCAATGCCATGAAATAGCAGCACTGACATGAAAATGCTGCAAGTCAGCCAAATATACAGACGCAAAATGACATCTCGGTTTTGAATCACGACATTGCGCAGTAACGCGGTCACGGTGATTAACATCAATCCATAACTAAAGACGGCCTGAGATTTGACCCAATACAAACTGGTGAGGTTGGCAAAGAGCGCGCATGTTACCGCCAATAACAGTAGCCATTTGCTTAACCTAGATTGGTTACTCAATGAATGGATGATGTCTTCTCGTAGGCTGGAAGAGCACAGGATCATCAGTGCACTGAGTAATAAATAAAATACAATGAAAAAGCGTTTTGCATCAAATAAGGTCGTGGGATCGAGCCAATAGGGGGTAAAGCTTAATAGGATGCTGCCTCCTAAAATCAAAGACAGCAGAAATTGCGGGTAATAGCCGATATTGATGTATGAAGGGGAGACCACACTCGTTTTCATAGAGCCTCATGATGATTATGCTTTATTTTGAGTATAGAAAGGCTAGCCTATTAAGGTGATGTTTTTGCTCTTATTCTGGATTTAATTTATTAAAAATGAGATGCCACAGCCGACAATCGCAAATGAAGTAACAAGAGCAATAATCGGAACTTTGAGACTACGTAGTACAAAAATACCAATCACTACTGCCACCATATCAAGTGAGTGGTGAACCGCTGAAACAAAGATAGGTTGGTACAACGCAGCCATTAATAAACCCACCACCGCAGCATTCACGCCGGCGATCATAGGTAGTACATGACTACGCTGGCTAAAGTTCTGCCATTGTTTTAATAATCCAATCACCAATAAAAATCCCGGCAGAAAGATCATTAGAGTGGCGCATAACGCACCCATAATCGGCATGCTAGGTAGCAACATATAACCAAGATAAGTGGCAAAGGTAAACATTGGGCCGGGCATCGCTTGAGCAGCGGCATAGCCTGTCATAAAGGTATCGTTGGCTAATTGACTACCTACGGTCGATTGCAATAGTGGCAACACTACATGACCACCACCAAATACTAGGCTGCCAGCTGAAAAGAAGTCTTGCAGCATGCTTGTGAACACATTGGTCGTTGGCCAAAAAATGGCGAATAAGAATAAGCTAGCGAACAGTGTTAACGCCAATTTTGCTGATAGCGTTAGGTTTATTGATCCGGCTGTTGAGGTGTTACTTACTGGGGGCTTAGTCGCTGCATTTTGGGAACAAGTGACATTGAAAAAATAACCAATGCCAGCGGCGATAATTAAACAAATAATTTGGCTAATGGCAGAGGGCCAAAGTAAGCACACACAGACAGTGATCACACATAAAGCTTGATGTTGCCTTTGCTGGCAAAATTGCTTGAACATGGTGTAAGTTGCATCAAATACTACTACCACGGCTAACAATTTAAGCCCATGAATAACGCCTTGCATCCAAGCGTTGTCTAGCCACTGTTGGCTAAATGCAGCAATGGCGATCATTAACAGGATAGAAGGTGTAGTGAAGCCAAGAAAAGCGACAATTCCGCCTAAAAGCCCACCACGCTGATAACCAATTGAGAATCCAATTTGGCTAGATCCCGGGCCCGGTAAAAACTGACTTAAGGCAATGAGTTGAGCGTATTCAGATTCGGTGAGCCATTGTCGCTTTTCAACAAACGCAGTACGAAAGTAACCAATATGAGCAGCTGGGCCGCCGAAGCTCACCCAGCCGAGTAGGAAGAAGGTTTTGAATAAATCGAACATGAAGACAAATGATAAAGAAAATATTTGGGTATATTGACTATAGTTTATGACAGTAGGATGAAGGGTTTTATCGTTACTCGAATCTCGGGCGCTTCGCTGCTAGTGGCTCGAATAAACCAAAAGCGCGGATCGAGAAACGAAAACCGCTTTGCCTGTTCTATCTTGTCATTCCTATCTTGATTGTTCTAGCTACATTTTCGGCAAGGTTAGCCATGTTCACTTCCGCTTCGGCAAAAGCGGTTTCTAAATCAAAGGGTCTTGGAATCGCAGCAAACACCGCATCAATACCATGATCGTAAACCGCTTGGTAGTTATCGCCGACACAACCCGCTAGTGCGATTACAGGAAGATCAAACTTCTTCGCCACTTGAGCAATGCCAACTGGGGTTTTGCCGTGGGCGCTTTGCCAATCAATTCTACCTTCACCGGTAATCACCAGATCGGCATCTTGTAGGTGATCTTCAATCGATAGTGTTTCTAATACAATCGCGATACCCGGCTTTAAAGTGGCAGAGGTAAATCCTAAGAAAGCCGCACCAAGCCCACCGGCTGCACCTGCTCCCGGTTTATCTTTCACTTGTCGATCAAGTTGAGAAGCAATTAAGTCTGCATAATCACTTAAAGCGTTATCGAGCAATTTGGTATCTTCTGCTGTTGCGCCTTTTTGCTTGCCAAAGGTCGCCGTCGCCCCATGCTCTCCACATAATGGATTATCCACATCACTGGCAATCACGATTTCACAATCGGCCAGTTTAGGGTGTAGACCATCAATATTGATCGATTTAATTTGCGTAAGACCAATACCATTACCTGAAATTAGATGGCTATTACTGTCGAGAAACTTAACGCCTAACGCTTCCAACATGCCCATACCGCCATCATTAGTGGCACTGCCGCCTAGACCAATGATCAACTTCTTAGCCCCATTTTCTAGCGCGTGTGCAATCAGCTCGCCAGTACCAAAGCTGGTGGTGATTTTCGGGTCACGCTGTGCACTCGGTACATGATGTAAACCACTTGCCGCTGCCATTTCAATCACAGCGGTGTGGCTTAACTCTCCACCTAGTCGACCATAAAAAGCGTCAACTTGATGGCCAAGAGGTCCTGTTACTGCACAATCAATTATCTCACCTTGTGTCGCATCGACTAAAGATTGCACAGTCCCTTCACCGCCATCCGCCAGTGGGATATGTACATATTCAGCGTCTTGCCAAACTCGTTTCAACCCGCTTTCAATCGCTTGGCAAACTTGCTTGGCCGTTAAGCTTTCTTTAAACGAATCAGGAGCAATAATGATTTTCATACTAGGACCTCAAAGTAAAAGTTAAAGTAACACTAAGCTTAATAGGTAAACCAACAACATAGCCGTTACACCTTGGACTAGGGTTGCCATGGTTTGAGCGCGATAAGCCAAGCCTACACTCATGCGGCTGAATTGAGATACGACCCAGAAGAAGCTGTCATTAGCATGAGATACTGTCATCGCACCAGCACCGATAGCCATTACCGTTAACACTCTACCCATTTCTGAATCCAAGCCTAATTGAGCAAGCAAAGGAGCAACAAGTGCAGAGGTCGTGACTAGGGCAACGGTTGAAGAACCTTGCGCCGATTTAAGCGCAGCCGCCACGATAAATGGCATGAAAATACCCACACCTAAAGTAGAGAGTGTAGTCCCTAAATATTCGCCAAGTGGTGTCGCTTTTAAAACTGCACCAAATGCACCGCCAGCACCTGTGATGAGTAGGATAGGTGCAGCAGCCACAATACCTTGGCTAATTCTTTCGCTAAATTCAGTGATTTTTTGTTCTGACTTTAGAAGGCGAGTCGCTAATAAAAGGCCAATAAACAATGCGGTTAAAGGCTGGCCTAGAAAGGCTAGAGTTGCTTGAAAACTTCCGCTACCAAATGGCTGACTCGGGAAGTTTGCAATAGAAGCAAAACAGATTAATACAATAGGAACAAAAATAGGTGCAAAAGCTTGAGTTGGTGATGGAAGCGTTCCGTATGACGCTTTTAGCGCTTGCCAGTCTTGATTTTCAGCCGGAGCTAGTTCGTCATTTTCAATACCATCGGGTTCTACATCTGAGAAACGGCTAGCCCAAAGCATACCGGCAATGGCAGCCACTGCCGCGACAAACACACCGACACCAATCACTAAGCCTAAATTTGATTCTAAGCCTAGATTACCAGCTGCTGCAATTGGGCCAGGAGTTGGTGGCACAAAGGTATGAGTTGCATACAAACCGGTAGCCAGCGCGACACTCATTGCAACACTAGAGGTTTGCATGCGTTTGGCTAATGATTCTTTTAAGGAGTTTAAAATAACAAACCCCGAATCACAAAAAACGGGAATCGATACTAAATAGCCAATAATAGACATAGTTAAAGTTGGAAATTTTTGTCCTAAACACTTTATGACACTATCTGCCATCGTAATTGCTGCGCCACTTTTCTCTAAAATAACGCCAATAATAGTACCAAGCACAATGACTAAACCAATGTAACCTAAGATGCCACCAAAGCCGGAAGCTATGGTTTTTGCAATGGATTCAGGGGGTAGACCGTAGGCAAATGCTGCGATAAATGCAGACATTAATAGTGCTAAGAAAGGGTGGATTTTAAATTTTGTAGTCGTAATGACGATAAACGCTATTACGGCTAAGAGGATTAATATCAGACTCATCGTAGGGCAACTCCATGTTTTAATTATTATGCTACGAGAGGATCGGTTTCTCCGATTTTGGGTTGGGATCTCGTAGTTTTATTATTATCAATGAAGTTTTCAAAAATTACTTTAGACAGTTAACCAAATTATATGTCGATAAATTGCACTGGTTTTGTTCGTTTGACTAGTTTTTCGATCATTGTGTGATCTGACAGGCAATATAGAGTTCGACTAATCCGGTGAAGTTATGTGGCGATATTTGAGTGATGCTTTCAATTTTATTTAAGCGATAGCGTAGGGTGTTTCTATGGATATACAGGCTATTAGCGCATTGGGATAGATTGCCTTGATGTTCAAATAAGCTGTATAAGGTTTTGATTAATTGACCAGAACGATCTTGGCTTTTCAGTTTAACAATCGCATTACATAATTGTGCACCTTGCCAGTTTTCTTTTAATGGTGAAAGCAGCACTGGCATGCGGAGATCTTCAAACAGGTACTTAGTTTGTTTCGGTTGGTAGTGTTTGCCTAGCGTGAGTACTTGCTGAGCACTTTGAAACGATAGCGGCATGTCCATGACAGATGGAAAGTATTCGCCTAGTGCAATATGCAGTTGGTGTATATCGTGTTGTTGCAGCTTATGAATGAGCTGATCAATACGCTTACTTTCAATGGTGTAGTCCCAACGTTCAGCGGCTTGTTGGCATGGTTTGAGAACGAGGATTTGATTCATCGCAACGACGGCGACTAGATTACTACGCTCAGGATATTCAAGCAGTTCCACGATTTTTCTGATGGTATCGAGCTGGTTGCGATTAGAGCTCTCGCTGATTTCAATTAATACCGCAACTCGCGGTTGTTCTATATCAATCGACAAGCGTTGTGCCCAGCTTTCTAGTGCTTCTTTGGTTAATTCATTATTTACCCAAGAAGAAATAAATTCCTCAATATGGCGTTTATCCCATTGCAATTGTTCAATCAAAAGTGACCGTTCGATAATCATCTCTGAAGTCATTTTGACCAAAGCCGCATAGTTGCGGATCTCATCAGGGTTTCCGGTGATGCCTACCACACCAATAATAGTGTCATCATGTTTTAAGACTAGGTTGATACCCGGTTTTACGCCTTTTAAATTCTGACTGGTTTGTTGAGTAATCTCAGTAGTGTCACCATGTTGGATTGCCAGTAGAGCGCCATCGTGCAACTGCCCAATTCGCTCAGGTTCTCCGCTGCTGATTATGATGCCACGATCATTCATAACGTTGATGTTGGTATCGATGATTGCCATGGTGCGATCAACGATTTGCTGGGCGAGTTGGGTATCTAGGTACATAAAAAAGCCGATAGGAAAGTGCGTATAATAAAACACTAACCTAGTCGGCTTATTTCGTCATGATGGAGTGATAAATTTGTGAATGTGCACAAATAATGGCTCAGCTTGCTAAATGAAAAGCCTGCTTCAATGCTTGTAAATATGCTTCATCCCGACACATGCTTTTACCTGGCTCATCGGAAATCTTCGCCACGGGTTTGCCTTGGCAAGCGGTGAGTTTAAGTACGATGTTGAGGCTATCCACATTCGGGATATCGCAGGTTAATTTAGTTCCGATACCAAAACTGGTTTGAATACGCTGGGCAAAATGTTGGTAGATCTCTATGGCTTTGGCAAGTGATAAGCCATCTGAAAACACCAACACTTTCGATTTAGGATCAATCCCCAGTTTCTTATAGTGAGCAATCGCTTTTTCTCCCCATTCAATTGGGTCACCGCTGTCATGGCGTAGTCCAAGAAAGGTATTGGCAAGGCTTGGCGTGAAATCGCGTAAAAAGGCATCCATGTTTATGCAATCGGTCAGCGCAATGCCTAGTGTGTCCGGGTATTCCTTTATCCAATTATGTAATGCTAATTGTTGCGAGTCGGCAAGTTCTCCTGCTAATTGCTGATGCGCTTGAAACCACTCATGGGCTTGAGTGCCAACGGGGTTTAATCCTTTGCTAAAGGCGAGGTAGTAATTGGACGTGCCATCAAACTGAGGGAAGTGTTCGATTAATTGGTCGACAATATTAGCCTGCAACGCTTTAGAGAAACGACGACGCGTACCAAAGTCGATTAAAGAGAAGCCAGACATATCTAAGGTTGGGTGATCTTGTTTGAGTAATTTCAGCTTGTGATGTAAATGCTGACAAGCTTGCTCAACACTGGCTTGTGGGTAACGATTACGTCCTCTAATTTCACTGATAATCGCCAGCAATGGTACTTCCCATAAAATCACATCTAACCATTTACCACGCAGTGTTATTTGTAGCTGTTCTCCATCTTTACGGACTTCAACGTTACTTTGCTGAAAACGAAATGTCGCTAAGTACTCAAGGTAGTCGGTTTCAAAGAAAGGGAGTTGCGCAAGGTAGTCTAGTTCTTCCGGTTGAAAGCGCAGTTGGCATAAGTGATCGATTTGCTGCAACACTTCATCGAAATATGGACGCAAATCTTCTTGGCTTCGGCAATGAAATTCAGCAACCACTTCAGCATCAGGATACTGGTGAAATACTGCTTGCTGCATATGCAATTTATAAGCATCGGTATCGAGTAGTGATGTAATGAACGGTTGCGAGCGAGGTGTACGAGAAGAAATGGTCATAGACAATATTTAATGAGGAGATTATCAGAGTAGTGTACTCGATCTCGCTTCAATTGAAAAAGTCGCGCATAAAAATAGAGTTTGTACAGCGACTGGAGTATTTGGCCTATGATGATCCAAAAGCTTTTAGATCATAGTAACCCTCCCTTGTCTTGGGTATAAAAAATCCCGCCAAAGTGACGGGATTTCAATTGGTTAAGATGTACAGCTTTTTATAGCGCCCAGGTTGATAGGCATTTAACCTAGTATAACCCTAAAGCTATTTTGCTATTATCAAACACCAATATAATTAGTTGTTTGAATGCAGCTCGCTGTTTAACTCAACCGCAGATTTATTGGTCAAGCATTCAATCTTGCCGGTTACTGAGTTACGACGGAATAGTAGGTCTGGTTTGCCAGCGAGATCGCGCGCTTTGGCTACTTCTACTTCATTACCTGAAACGTCAAGCATAGTCACTTTAGTACCAGCTGTGATGTAAAGACCTGACTCAATAGTACAACGATCCCCTAGTGGGAAACCAAGACCTGCGTTGGCACCTAGTAGGCTGTTCTCACCAATTGAGATCACTACTTTACCGCCGCCAGATAGCGTACCCATGATAGAAGCACCACCACCGATATCAGAACCTTCGCCAACCATAACGCCAGCAGAGATACGACCTTCAACCATGCTCACACCGGTTGTGCCCGCATTGAAGTTGATGAAACCTTCGTGCATCACAGTCGTGCCTTCACCCACGTGTGCGCCAAGACGTACGCGTGATGTATCAGCAATACGAACACCAGTAGGAACAATGTAATCCACCATTTTCGGGAATTTATCAACGCAATCGACAGTGAGTGTTTCGCCGTTTAAGCGAGCTTCAATTTGACGGCTTGCTAATTCAGGTAGATCGATTGGGCCTTGGTTAGTCCATGCGATGTTGTGCAGTAGACCAAAAATACCATCAAGTACGATGCCATGTGGCTTTGCTAAACGATGCGAGATCAGTTGTAGTTTTAGGAAACCTTCCGCCACAGAGCTTGGTTGCTCATCGCTTGCTAAAACTACTAATACTAATGGTTGAGAAGATTGAGCGGCTTTTTCTGCAAAATCAGCATTAGCAATGTCGCCGTTTGCTGCAAATGCATTCGATAGTTCACCAGCAAGCTCATTGCTGATTTCAATCGCTTGGTTGCCTTCTGAATATCCTGAAACTTGCGCAATTGCCGCAACAAGAGCGTCTGATGGGGTTAATACAGGGCTTGGGAAAAATGCTTCGATGATTTTACCATCACGGTTTTTGGTAGCCGTACCAAAGGCAAGTGCGAAATGTGCCATTACTGAATAATCTCCATTTATAGGGGGTTAATACAAATCACGCGAATCATGTGATTGGTATAAGATAAAAAATAAGTCCAATGGTAAGAAAGTATAATGATTACGAGTTGAAAACAAAGCTTAATTTATTCAGGTATGGCTTGGACAAACCGATACCTGAATGAATTGGATGGTTATTAGGCGATATTCGCTTAGGGTTGTGGTGTTAAGTAGTATTGCCAAACCTCTTGATACAGGGCGATAGATTGATTTCTTAAACGCTGAACTTGGGCAAGTTCGATATCATTCATTGGACGATTTTCTAAGTTAGCAGCACGTTCAATATGCTGGATTTGTTCGTAGAGAACATGCTCTTCACCATTCTTTATTTTGGCTATCTCTTCTAAGTGAAATTGCACTTCGGTGATGAGTTGTGATTTAGGCAGTTGGACGAGCACTTTTAAATCACGATACCCAGAAGGGTTAGGATTTTTAAATCGGTTTTTCACTTCAATAATAGTCGCTTGCTGTTGCAGTTGTTCAAAAGCGGTCACTAAGCTCGGCACATCTTTGGAAACAATCGTCGCTCTTGCTAAATCAGTGATTCTATTAGCTTCACCATTTAACTCTTTGTCTATTTTTATGCTGGCGCGTTCTTTTGATTTCACCCCTGAGAATAGAGGTGTAGTTTGGGTGTTCAGCGCGATACTTTTACATAGAACTTCCAATTCATTTTGAGCAATTGGTGCTCGTTGATACAGAGTCTCGAAATCGTTACTAAATTGCTGGAAGTGCTGAGGAGTTACATCAGGAATGCTGTATAAGCCACTTAAGGAATGTTTAAAGGCTTGTGGGCAAGCTTCATTAATTTGCGGACGCGATTGAGAAGACGACTGCGTCAATTGAGCCGCGATAGCTACCGCAGGTGTACGTGTCAGCAACAACAACATAAGGGTTGATGTGCGTAAAAGAAACTTCATAAGCAACCTCAGTCTGACTAAAAATAGGAGAACTAAAAGTTATTGTCTGATCGCTTAGTTTATTTATGTGGGCGAATTAGGGGATTACAATAGCAGTTTGAAAATGAGAGTAGTGTGACAGCCGCTAGGCTTTATCCATAAAGGAATTGTGGCTTTGTAAAGAATTGTAAGAGTTGTGAAAAGTGATAACAAAAATACCCAAATATGTAAAAGAACCTAGATACTCTTCACTCATATTTGGGTATTAAAATTTTGGGATGAGATAGTGAGATTAAGCGGCTTCGCTATCTTTATCTTCAGTTGCTTTTGGCGCTTTGGCTTTTTTCTCAGTAGGGCGACGTTTCGCACCTAGTGCAAAGAGTACTTCATCTTTGTTTTGAGCAAGGAACATAGATAACTCTTCTTTTTGGTTATCATCTTCAATAATCTTGCTGTTTTCTAACAAAGTGAAAAGCTCGTCCGCCATATCCAACATTTTGTCATAAGCGTCAGCTTCAGCCTTGGAAGTAAAAGTCATCTTTTCTTCTCCGTTGCGTTCCACCACGTACTTGACGATTACAGCCATGGTTATCCTCGTATGCAATTTTTGAATGAATTTAACTGGTTTTTTATACAGTTATTTGTGGCTAATGTCCAGCAGTTATCTGCTATTTGGCGCTGGTTTTCAATGATTCGAGCATTTTCCAATCAGTGCAAAATTGCATGAAGGTTTTAAGTAGTGGGCTTTGGTATTTTTCTTTATGCACTAACAGCCAAAAACGGCGCGTCATATCAAGGGGAACTTTAAGCTCTACCACACGATGATGTTCAAGAGCAGATTGAGCCGCTAAACGAGATAGACAAGCTAAACCAAGGTTGGCCGCGGTAGCATTAATAATGGCTTCGGTAGTATTTAATTGAAATGATTCAGTCCAGACTTCAATGCGCGGTGCGACAGTGCGTAAGAAGAATTCGCGAGATCCGGAGCCTGCTTCACGCAGTAGCCATTGAGTATTCTCAAAATCTCTTGCCAATACCGAATCTTGTTGCGCTAAAGGATGAGTAGGCGCGCAGATGATGCACATTTCATCTTGGTTCCAAGGCTGCATTAACAGCTGATCCGATTGCACCTTACCTTCCACTAAACCTAGATCGAGTTCGTAATCAGTTAACTTGTCACAAATTAAGCTGGTATTGGAAATCAATAAGCTTTGTTGCTGATGCTGTGAATGCTGACGAAAATCACGCAGTAGATAAGGTACAACTTGGTTACCAACGGTATCACTGGCGCCGATTTTTAATTGCCCGTGCAGCGCTTGATCAAAGGTAAACATATGTTGAATATCTTCACTTCGATGTAGCAGCTCATCCGCTAAAGGCAGTAGGCGTTTACCTTCTTGATTTAATACCAAACGGTTATTTACGCGATCAAACAATACATGGCCGAGTTGCTTTTCAAGTTCACCGAGTGACAAGCTTACTGCCGCTTTTGATAAGAACAATTTTTCAGCCGCTGCGGTCAAGGTTTCATGTTGAGTTAACGCCGTGAAAACTTTGAGCTGTTTGAGGGTGACATTACTGGCCATAAAAGTTTATCTCGTTTTGTTTTTATTAACGCGCGTTAAGTATAATTAGATATATTTAAACAATCTGCAAGTTTATTATTACTGCATCGGTAACATATACCCCGTGAGGTAATCATGAATCAGACATTTAAAAACTTAGTAAGTGGTGCTCCAACCCCAATGGCAGGCTTGGCGCTCGGCATCGCTAGTTTAGGTTGGTGTTGGGAAAATGCCCTAACACTTAACGGTCATGCTCAACATTGGAGCGCAGGGATTGCGGCCGTTTTATTACTTATTTTAACGGTTAAGTTTATCTTTCACCCGAAATTGATTGCCAATGATCTTGCTCATCCAGTTGTCGGTAGTGTTGTTCCGACATTCTCAATGGCAACCATGGTGGTATCAAGCTCAGTTGGTCATTTTAACTCAGTCTTAGGTGACAGTTTGTGGTTATTGGCGGTAGCGCTGCATATTATTTTCTTAGCTGCGTTTATCTACCATAGAGCAAAAGAGTTTGAAGTTCATCATATGGTGCCAAGCTGGTTTGTTCCACCCATTGGCATTATTGTGGCAGACGTTTCGTACTCAGGTAACCCTGCACTTTCTTGGATTGCTTATTCGGTATTGGTTTTTGGTATCGCATGCTACGCCGTAATGTTACCAGCGATGATTTATCGTTTTATTTTCTGCCAAGAAGTACCGGATGCCGCAAAACCAACATTAGCAATTATGGCGGCACCCGCAAGCCTATCACTGGCTGGCTATCTAACATTTACCTCTGATCCATCATTACTGTTGGTGATGGTACTAATGTCGATTGCTATCTTGATGACGATTCTAATTTATCTTTCATTTTTTACTTTGCTTAAACTACCATTTAGCCCAGGCTATGCAGCATTTACCTTCCCAATGGTGATTGGTGCTACTGCGCTCTTTAAAACATCACATTGGATGTCAACTATGGAAGTATTAACTCAATATGCCCATCAAATTCAGATCCTTGCGGTGATTGAGCTAGTGGTCGCTACCTTGATTGTGAGTTATGTAGCGCTGCGTTACTGGATGTTTTATACCCCACATAAAGTATTCGTTTCAGCGAATAATACTCACCCTCTAGAAAGCTTATAATTGAAAGAATAATTTCAGCTAAATATTTCAGATAAACAAAGCACTTATGCTAACCTGTGGGTATCTAAACCCCGTAGCGTGAGTGCCTTGTGTTTACTGTTTACCATTCCAATCAAGTCGATGTTTTAAAGTCTTTACTGGTTGAACTTATCCGTTTAAAACCGTTAGACAATCCATTCCAAGCTGAACAAATTTTGGTGCAAAGCCCCGGTATGTCGCAATGGCTGAAAATGGAGCTTGCCAAAGAATTTGGTGTGGCGGCTAATCTCGAATTTCCTCTTCCTGCGACTTTCATTTGGAATTTGTTTACCCAAGTTTTGCCTGATGTACCCAAGCGTAGTGCATTTAATAAAGATGCGATGACTTGGAAGTTAATGCAAATCCTGCCGACTCAACTCGAACGTGAAGAATTCTCACCCTTAAAGCGCTATTTAGAGTATGACGATGACCAATCTAAGCGCTATCAATTAGCTGAAAAAATTGCCGATATTTTTGATGGTTATTTAGTGTATCGCCCTGAATGGATCGCTGCGTGGGAAGCAGGAGAAACGGTAAAAGAGCTTAATGGCGAACACCCGTGGCAGCCTATTTTATGGCAAGCGTTATACGATCAAACGGTCTCGCTGGGTCAATCGCCTTATCATCGCGCCAATTTGTATGAACACTTTATTGATATGCTGGAGAACTATGTTGGTGATTTAAGCGTTGGTGATTTAAGTCAGCAAGCGAATTTGCCGAAGCGCTTATTTGTGTTTGGCATTACCGCATTGCCGCCTCGTTATATGGATGCGTTGCGTGCTCTGGGCGAACATATTGATGTGCATTTAATGTTTACCAACCCTTGTCGTTACTACTGGGGCGAAGTGCGCGATCGTAAATACCTCGCCAAACTGGCCGCTAAATCTCGTCAAATAGTACATACCCAACAATCATCGGCTTGGCTCAAAGGTTCAATTGAGCAAAATGAGTTAACTGAATCTGAAACCTTGCACACCAAAGATGCGGTGGGAAATAGCCTGCTTGCCTCAATGGGTAAGCTAGGGCGCGATAATCTGTATTTATTATCTCAGCTGGAAGCCAATGAAATTGATGCGTTTGTTGAAAGTGAGCCTGACAGTTTATTGCATGCAATTCAGCAAGATATTTTAGAGCTGCGCGAGCATCAAGATGACGATCTATCTGCGACGACAAGTCGTTATAAGCCGGTCGTTTCACCTGATGACACTTCAATACAATTGCATGCTTGCCATAGTCCAATGCGTGAAGTGGAAGTACTACACGACCGTTTATTGGCGATGTTTGATGCTGATCCGAATCTAAACCCACGCGATATTATTGTTATGGTGGCGGATATTAATGCCTACAGTCATGCGATTCAGGCCGTCTTTGGTAATGCTGCTGGCGAACGCTTTATTCCTTATTCGATTTCCGACCGTAGCGTTGACCAAGAAAACCCAATTCTACAAGCCTTTATGCGTTTGATGTCGCTGCCTATGCGCCGTTGTCAGGCGACCGAGTTGCTTGAGTTATTAGAAGTACCTGCGGTGATGCAGCGTTTTGCAATCAGTGATGATGAGTTTGAACGAGTTGCACAATGGATCCAGCAAGTGGGCATTCGTTGGGGGCTAGATGAGAAAACTGCGCCACAATTTGAACTGCCGAGTCATAAGCAAAACACTTGGCTATTTGGTATTGAGCGAATGTTACTCGGCTATGCAATGCCAGAGTCAGCCGGTTTGTATCAAATCGGTGGACAGCAGATTGCCGCCTTTGATGAAGTTCAAGGGCTAGAGGCAGAACTTGCCGGTAAGTTAGCGAGTTTTGTTAGCTTATTGCAGCAATATCGCGACCGTTTATCTCAAGCGCAGCAGTTTTCTAGCTGGCAGCTGTACTTGTTATCGATGTTGGATGACTTTTTTGCGGTGGAACTAGAAGGCGAAGTGGTACTTGGATCAATTCGAGAATGCATTCAACAGCTCAGCCAACAATTGCACGATGCTGGAATTACTCAAGATGAAGAGATTTCGCCGCAAGTTCTCGAACAATACCTGCAAAATCATCTTTCGAATGCCAGAGTCAGTCAGCGTTTCTTAGCCGGACAAGTCAACTTCTGTACCTTGATGCCAATGCGTTCGATTCCTTTTAAAGCGGTGTGCTTACTAGGAATGAACGATGGCTTGTATCCGCGTAGTGTCGCGCCAGAAGGTTTTGATTTGATCAACGGGCGCACTCGTCATGGTGACCGTTCTCGCCGTGATGATGACCGTTACTTATTCTTGGAAGCCTTGTTATCAGCGCAGCAGTATTTGTATATCAGTTACGTGGGACGCTCGATTCAAGATAACAGTGATAAAGAACCATCGGTGCTGGTGGCTGAGTTATTGGAATATTGCCAGCAAAACTACACGCTTGCTCAGCATCAAGAGTTGCCGAGCGATCAATCCGGCCAAGCATTAGTTGCGCATTTAACTCATGTTCATCCTTTAGTGCCTTTCAGTATTAAAGCGTTTGATGGCAGTGATGCCGCGCTCGCCAGTTATGCCAAAGAATGGTTGCCAGCAGCGCAACAAGTTAGCCAGCAGCCAACTCAGACCCAGCCGCTGCCATTTATTCAGCCATTAGAGCCGTATTATTTGCAGTTGGATAAAGAAGCCAACGGGCAATATTGGTTAGAACTGCAAGAGTTGCTGCGTTTTTGGCGCTTGCCAGTGAAGTACTTCTTCAATCAACGTTTAAAAAGTTATTTAGATATAAGCCCGTTATCGGTCAATCAAATTGATGATGAGCCTTTTGCGATTAATGGGCTAGATAACTACTGGTTTGGCGAAAACTTACTAGAGCAATGGCTGCAATCAGAAATGCCTACCTTAGAAAGCTTTGAAGATTGCGCCAAAGTGTATTTGCAGCAGCATCAAGCCAAAGGGCAATTGCCATTGTCGGGCTTTGGTGAATTGGCTGCACAAAGTTTACTGGAGAATATCCAACCTTTAGCGGCCAGCTTATTGCCTTATCTTGCAGAGCCTAAAGCGGATGTCGAGATCGCGCTTGAGTTTGAATTAACCCTAGGTGGTTACAAGCAAACACATCACCTAGCCGGTTGGCTTGGCGGTCAATATCAACAAGGCATGTTGCGTTATCGTAGCGGCGGAATTCACAGCGCGAACTTATTGGGCTACTGGATTGAGCACTTGTGTTTAAACGCGAGTGGGCACTCACTTGCTACTCATTTATTCGGTGTTCGTAAAGGCCAAGTTCAGCAACTTGAATTGCAAGCTTTAAGTTCACAGCAAGCCAAACAATATTTGCAATCTTTACTCGAAGCCTACTATCAAGGTATGGATGAGCCATTATGGTTTGCTCCAAAGTGCGCCTTTGCTGGTATCGAGCAAGGTTATGATAAGCAAGGGCAGTGGCTTGGTTTTGAGGATGACGAACTCAAACAAAAAGCGTATCAAGCAATGGAAAATACCTTTAACGATAGCTTTGTTTCGGTAGGTGAAGGTAGTGATCACTATATTCAACGAGTTTGGAAAGAGTGGAATAGCGAGCTTGCTGATACATTACTCGAAAAATCGCAGCAGTGGTTATATCCATTAATGGAACATTGCCAAGATCGTAGTGAAGATGAGTCGTAATGAATAAGCGGATGAATAAACAGATGAACGGCTTAGAAAAAGAAACGCCGCCAGCAAGTCATTATAGTGTAGGGCGCTTGCTGGGCGGCGGAGAGTCGAGGTAATCGTTTTGTTTCTGTCTACTTTTTTTATCATTAGCAACACTGAGTTAGGAACAATGTCGGTAACGTAAGTAGATCGTTATTAGATTAATGTTGGTTTACAAGCCATTGGCCGTGGCTCGATATGGCAGGAATAGTAAGCCGATCATGGAATAAAAAATGTGAGTAAATTCTCACAATCTGTTTTGTTTTGCGGTTCAAGACAATTCATGGCGCAAAGTGAGAAATTCCTCACGAAACATAAGAATTCTAATTAGGACAAAGTTAATGGCGCAATCTCTCAACAGTATGACTTTTCCACTGCACGGTGCTCGCTTAATTGAAGCGTCTGCTGGTACTGGCAAGACTTTCACCATTGCGGCGCTGTATCTACGCTTGTTGCTTGGGCACGGTAAAGAGGGCGCAGCGCATCAAACGCCATTAACGGTTGATCAAATTCTTGTGGTGACTTTTACCGAAGCTGCCACCGCGGAGCTACGTGGTCGAATTCGTCAACGTATTCATGAAGCGCGAATTGCGTTTGCTCGTGGCGAAACTACTGATCCAGTACTTGAGCCGTTGCTAGCTGAAACGACAAATAAACAATCGGCGATTGAAATATTACTGCAAGCCGAGCGTCAAATGGACGAAGCGGCGATCTTCACGATTCACGGCTTTTGCCAACGTATGCTGACTCAAAACGCTTTTGAATCGGGTAGTCGTTTTCAAAATGAATTTATTACCGATGAAAGTCAGCTAAAACTGCAAGTGGTGAGTGATTACTGGCGTCGTCATTTTTACCCATTGCCAACGGTATTAGCCGCGCAAATTCAATCCTTATGGAGTAGCCCTGAGCAGCTATTGCGTGAAATTGGCAACTACCTTTCTGGCCCAGCGTTAAGTTTTCCGAGCATTAAGTTGGATGTCGATTTGCCAGCGCTTTATCAGCAGCACCTAGATCGCATCGAAAAAGTGAAATCGCTTTGGCATGCCAGTCGCAATGATCTGTTTAGTTTGATTGATAGTTCAGGCATTAAGCGCAATCCATACAATAAAACGCGTCTGCCAGCCTGGCTAGATGAAGTGCATGAATGGACGGCAAGTGAGCGAAACGATGGTCAAATATGCGATAAGTTAATTCGTTTTTCTCAAAGTACATTAACCTCTGCCACCGATGCCAAAAAAGGCCCAGTTGCAGAGCATGCTGCGTTTGTGGCAATTGATGAGCTACTCGATAACCAGCCGGAATTTGAGCTGATTTTTAAATACCAAGCGATTGAAGGTTGTCGTCAGTTATTGGCACAAGCCAAACAGCGTCAGGCACAACTTTCTTTTGATGATCTACTCAGCCAGCTTGAGCAAGCGATAGTACAAGACGAAGAAGGTTTATTGACGAGTCGTATTCGTCAGCTTTATCCGGTGGCGATGATCGATGAATTCCAAGATACCGATCCACAGCAATATCAAATCTTTCGTCAAATCTACTTAGACTCGCCACAAAGCGGTTGGTTTATGATTGGCGATCCGAAGCAGGCGATTTATGGCTTCCGTGGCGCAGATATTTTTACTTATATTCAAGCGCGTAATGAAGTGACCGAACACTACACTCTGGATACCAACTGGCGCTCAAGTGAAGCGGTGATCCAAGGGGTAAATGGCATTTTCAGTTTTGATGACAGGCCGTTTCTCTACGATGACGACATTCCGTTCCTGCCAGTCAAAGCCAGCCCGAAAGCCGACAATATGCATTGGACGATAAATGGCAAAGCGCAACCGGCTATTGGCTTATGGTTACATCAACCCGAGGCTGGGCAACCTGTCGCGGCGCAAGATTATAATCATCAGATGGCAGACCATACAGCCCATCAAATCCATCATATTTTGAGCGCATCCCAGCAACAACAAGCGCAATTTATTGATAAAAAATCCCAAGCACACCCTATTCAAGCCGGTGATATTGCGGTGTTAGTGCGTACCGGTCGAGAAGGTAAATTAATTAAAGAAGCATTGGCGAATCAGGGCATTGCCAGTGTTTACCTTTCCAATCGTGACAGCGTGTTTGATAGTGAAGTGGCGCAAGATGTATTGCGTTTATTGATGGCGGTGGCAAGTCCGAGTGATGAATATTCACTGCGCGCCATTCTTGCCAGTGATTTGTTTGCCTTGAATATGGCGCAGCTCGATCAGTTTAACCATGATGAAACTGCTTGGGAGAATGTGGTTAATGAGTTTGAGCAGTATCATCAGCTGTGGTTAAAGCGTGGCGTTCTACCTATGATGCGCGCGGTGATCAGCCAGCGGAAAATAGCTGAGCGTTGGTTATTGGAAACGCATGGCGAACGCAAATTAACCGACTTGCTGCATTTATCCGAATTGGTTCAACAAGCCAGTTTATCGCTAGAAGGTGAAAGTGCGCTGATTCGTTGGTTGGCCGAAAATATTGAACAGCATGATGGCGAAATTAGCGAGCAAACGCAGCGTTTAGAATCTGAGCGTAACTTGGTGCAAATCATCACCATTCATAAATCAAAAGGGTTGGAATACGACTTAGTGTTCCTACCGTTTGCCAATAACTTTAAAGCCGCCAAAGTAGCCAAGTATTATCAAGCCGATAAGCAGCAAACTATTTTAGATTTATCCAAACCCGATGAAGGTTTAGCGTTGGCCGAAAAAGAACGCTTAGCCGAAGATCTGCGTTTGCTTTATGTCGCCCTTACTCGCGCGGTGTATGGTTGTATTATTGGCCTTGCACCACTGAAAAAAGGCAACAGTAAAAAGGATGAATCAACCGCTCATTTAAGTGCGCTTGGGGCGATCTTGCAACATCATCAAGCTAAAGAAAGCGCCGGATTAATGGCGGCGTGCCAGCAATTGGTTAACGATGTGACGAGTGTTGAAATGTTGGATTTCCCGCAACCGCCAAGCGAACGTTTTGCACCGATTCAAACCCAACAACCTAATTTACAAGCCAAACGCTTTAGTGCCTCGATTGATCGCCAATGGCGCATGACCAGCTATTCAAGTCTAGTTAAGCAAGGTCATCAAGCGGCGCTGAGTCAAGGTGATACGGCGGATTTTGATGTGGCAATCGATGCGCAAAAACCGATAGATTCGGACGCGGCGGAAAATAACAACACAGTAGAAGTTGGTGTCTCTATTGATCTTGAAGAGCAAAACAGCGTCGATCCTTGGTCGATGTTTGAATTTCCACGAGGCGCAAGACCGGGTACTTTTCTGCATACGATTTTCGAAGAGATTGAATTTACCGAGGCGGCAACTAGTCCGGAAAACACTCGGATCATTACCGATTTACTGCAACAAGAACAATACGATCTGCAATGGCTGCCAGCGATTCAAGCAATGATCACTCAAGTGATGCAAACGCCTTTAGATGGAAATGGGCTACTTTTGGGTGAGAAAGGCCCAACTCAAAGATTGGTGGAAATGGAGTTCTTACTACCGGTTGAATCTCTATTATCGAGCCAGCTTAACCGCTTGGTAAAAGATCATGATGAGCTATCAAACGTTGCCGGTGATCTAGGCTTTATGCCAACCAAAGGCATGCTGAAAGGCTTTATTGATTTGGTGTTTGAACATCAAGGTAAGTATTACATTTTAGATTGGAAATCTAACCATCTTGGTCATTCGATCGAAGACTATCATCCTGACAACCTTAATCATGCAATGATCGATCACCGTTATGATTTCCAGTATCAAATTTATGCTTTAGCGCTGCACCGCTTCTTGCAAAGTCGACTCGCTGATTATGATTATCAGCAACACTTTGGTGGCGTGTACTATCTGTTTTTACGTGGCTTTGCTGCTGAGGAACGTGATATTACAGACGCTCAAAAAGGTGATTCAAAAGGGGAGAATGCTCCTCTGTACGGAGTATTTTCAGCCAAACCAAGCGAAGCTTTCTTGCAGCAATTTGACCGCTTATTAGATGGAGAGTCGGCATAATGACCCAGACTATCAACTCGTCGACGATAGAAGGTAACTCAGCGCTAGACTTGCTGCTATCTCTTGAAAAACTTGGCACAATTCGAGCGATTGATGCTCAGTTTGCTCGCTTTATTCACCAGCAATGCCTATTGGCAAATCACGATGCTAGTCTGGATTGTCGCCAGCAAGCGGATCATATTGCGTTACTCGCTGGCCTTGTTAGCTATGAGTTTGGTTGTGGTCATATTTGTTTGCGTTTAAATGAGCTCGATATTCAGCAAACTTTATCTTTGTCTTTTTTGACTCGCCAACATCCAGAATTGGCAAGCCGCTTTGCCGATCTATTTTCTCAATTACAAAGTGTTGATTGGTTAGCGTTAGTTGAAAACTATGCTGTCCAATCCAATGCCGTGGTGGGATTAGCACAAATTAACCAAGCTGGTTTGCAGTCACTACCGCCACCACTACCATTAATGCTTGAACAAGACCGCTTGTACCTAACTCGTTATTGGCATTATGAGTCACAAGTTGCAGATGGTTTTATGGCGCGCGCGAAAACTTTAACCGCTGAGCCCGATGCGTTTGCGGCGATGAAACAAGCGCTTAATGAATTATTTGCTCGTGACTACCGCTATCTTTGGGATGGTTTACAAAGTGGTGAGCATGCGAGTTCAATTGAGCGCCAGCGTTTGGTATGCGAAATGCTCGATGTAGTGCAAACCGATGGATTAGATTGGAGCCGCATTGATGGCGTGTTAACCCAAGCAAAGCAAGTCGAGCAGCTTAATGAACTTGATACCTTAGTGCCTTTATCTGTGTGTTTGAACTGGCAAAAAGTGGCGGCGGCTGTGGCGTTAACTCGCCAGTTTTCGGTGATTTCTGGCGGTCCAGGAACCGGTAAAACCACCACGGTTGCCAAACTATTGGCTGCATTAATTACTCAATCTCAGCAGCAATTAGTTTCACAAGAATCAGCTTCACAAGCAGCGATTAGCAAACAAGTTCCAATCATTAAATTAGTGGCGCCAACTGGTAAAGCGGCTGCACGCTTAACGGAATCTATCGGATTGGCGATTGAACAATTACCAGTAAGCGATGAAATCAAAGTGATGATGCCAGCGCACTCTAGTACTATCCATCGCTTGTTAGGCGCTAGACCCAATACGGTTGAGTATAAATACAATCAATCGAACCGCTTACATTTGGATATCCTAGTGGTCGATGAAGCCTCTATGGTCGATTTGCCTATGATGTTCCGGTTGCTGCAAGCGTTACCGAGTCATGCGCGTTTGATCTTACTGGGGGATAAAGACCAGTTAGCCTCAGTTGAAGCTGGAGCGATTTTAGGTGATATCTGTCAGTTTACTTCATCAGGTTATCAAGCTGAGTTTGGTCATCTTCTTGCTGATCTAACGGGTTATCAAACTTTAGCTGAACCTCAGTCCGCAATTAAAGCTAATGCTATTTCGGATAGTTTATGCATGCTGCAAAAAAGCTACCGTTTCCATGCGAGATCTGGGGTAGGACAACTGGCAAAAGCGATTAATGCAGGTTCTACGAAACAAGTAGAAAAGGTATGGCAGCAAGGTTTTGATGATATTCATTTGCATGTCATCAAAGCAAATTCATCGACAGACAGCTCTCCAGAAAGTCTCGATCTTGCTCAAGCACAAAGCGCGCTATGTCAGATGATGACAGAAGCTTATTCACCTTATTGCCAGCAACTCAATCAAGCTGTCAATTCAGATGGTAGTTCTGTCATTCAAGGAGATTTGTTTGCCTCGGTTGAAGCGCCAAGCAAAGCAATGATGGAGCAAAAAGCTCAAGCGGTGTTAAAAGCCTTTTCTCAAGCGAGATTATTATGCGCGGTGCGAGAAGGGGAATTTGGCGTAGAGCGTATGAACCAATTAGTCGAAGGCGCTTTGGCTCGCAATAAGTTAATCAACCCAGTTGAAAATGAACATTGGTATGTCGGTAGGCCGGTGATGATTAGCCAAAATGATAGCGCACTAGGGTTGCATAATGGTGATATTGGTATTTGTCTATTGGATGAAAGCGAGACGACCCCACGCCTACGAGTGTTTTTTGAAATGCCCGATGGACGAATTAAAGGCGTATTGCCTAGTCGAGTCCCTAAACATGAACTGGCGTTTGCAATGACGATTCATAAATCACAGGGTAGTGAATTCACTCATACCGTGATGTTACTGCCGAATAAGATGAATCAAATATTAACTCGAGAGCTGATTTACACTGGTGTGACGCGAGCCAAATCGCGCTTAGATTTATTTGCCAATCCAGCGATCTTAGCGCAAGGTGTTAGCGTAAAAACCCTACGTTCTAGCGGGTTAAGTGATAAACTAATAAAAAACAAAATATAAACAATAAACAGAATAGTGAAGGTGAAGCATGTTTTTTGGCAACGTTGAACGCTTGGAGTGGAGTTCTATTCTCCCAGACACATTTTTAAATTATATCCACCAAGCTTTGAAAATCGCACAAGATAACCAAGAAAATGGCCGTTATGATATTGATGGCGATAAAGTTTTTTGTTTTCTAATGACACCTGAAACAGAAGCGCGTGAAGAGCGTAAAACTGAAATTCATCGTGATTATTTGGATATTCAAATTCTTTTAGAGGGGGAGGAAACTTTCGGTTATTCGATTGAAACCCCACAAGCTTTACTTGATAAGCCAGACTATACCAATGATGTACTGCTGTTTAATGAAGTGAGCAATGAAAGCTTTATTTCGTTAAGAAAGGGTGATTTTATTATCTTCTACCCAGGTGAATCTCATCGTCCACAATGTGCGACACGTGAGCCTATGGCGGTAAGAAAAGCAGTAGTGAAAGTGCATAGGGATTTGATATAGCAGGTTACTCGGAAAATACGTGTCTCGTTACTCGATGATTCCAGTTAACATTCGAGTAACGAGCTACGAGAAGCCTAGACTCGGCTCTTGTTTTTTCTAGCAGTGCAGCGAATCTAGGAACTAGCCCCTAGAAACCTTTTTATATCTTCAACACCAATATCTTCGACTTACGCTGGTAGTTATATAAACCACGCTTTTCCATTGGCAGTGAATCTACGCCGACTTCTTCAAAACCTTGCTCACGAAACCAGTGTAGGCTGTGGGTAGTTAAAACAAACAGCTTATTGATGCCCATGTTTTTGGCTTCTTGGCTCATATGTTTTAATAGCATCACGCCACGGTCGCCATCGCGATAATCAGGGTGAACCGCTACACAAGCCATCTCTGCCATTTTGTCTTCGATATAAGGATAAAGCGCCGCGCAGCCGATGACTAAGCGATCTTTCTCAATAATGGTGAACTTGTGGATCTCTTGCTCTAATTGCTCACGTGAGCGGCGCACCAAAATTCCTTGTTCTTCCAAAGGCTGAATCAAATCAAGAATGCCGCCAATATCATGGATCTGTGCATTGCGAGTTTGTTCGGCACTGGCCATCACGACTTGAGTACCTATACCATCAAAAGAAAATAGCTCTTGCAGTAATGCACCATCTTCTTTGTAACTAACCAAATGACAACGCGGTACGCCTGCGCGGCAAGCGGTTAATGCACCACGTAAAAATCGGAAAGTACCACTGGTGTAGCCACTTTCGGTATCCTGTTTTTGTTCTATTTCTTGCAATAGTTTTTCTGCGCAGCTAGGAAATAGTTCAGGTATCACTCGACCATCTTGCGCTAAAATCCCTTGCTCAGAACAAAAGCCAATCAGCTTATAAGCTTTCAATCGAATCGCGGTTTGAGTGGCGACATCTTCATACATCAAATTGAAGCTTTCGCCGGTTACTGAACTGGCAATTGGGCCGACTACTACAATGGAACCCATATCCAACATACGATTAATCGCATCAGTATCGATACGTCTTACTTTACCGCTGTGACAATAATCAACCCCATCATCAATGCCTAATGGTTGGGCGATCACGAAATTACCACTAACCACGTTGAGTTGAGTACCTTGCATCGGCGTATTGTTCAAGCTCATAGAAAGACGAGCGGTTAAAGCGAGCTGTAATCGACCTGCGGCTTGCATCGCAAGGTTAAGTGCAGACTCATTAGTGACTCGAATGCCTTTATGATATTGCGATTCACAATGGTTATTTTGTAAGTTGTCATTGATTTGCGGACGCGCGCCATAAACCAAAACAATACGCACACCTAGGCTGTGCAGTAGAGCGATGTCATTAATGATGTTATCGAAATTAGCATCGGTAAACACTTCGCCACCGAGCATAAAGACCATGGTTTTGCCGCGGTGGGCATTCAGGTAGGGGGCAGATTGACGGAATCCTTTAACTAAAGCTGTACTACGTAACTTCACAACACCTACTCCTTGATTTGTTATGCTGAAATAATGACTAATAATTCAATTGGTGGCAATGGTTATTTTTATTAAGAGAGATTAAATTGTGAATTTGTTATCGCTCTGACAACCGCTTCAAATCCCACGCTACTCTGGTGTTAAATGAATGTGTATCAATCTATCGTTTCTTGCTTGTATGGTGAGGGGATTTTTGTCATTCTTCAATCCGTTTATTTTATCTAATTGGTGATTTTTCGTGTTTAACTCGCTTGCTGTTTCTCGCCCATTTTTTTCTTTTCAGGCAAAGCCTATTTTGACTCGTACTTTGATGCTGACTTCAGCGTTAATCTTATTTGGTTGTGCCCAACCGACCGAGCGCGGCCAGCAATACTTGGATGGTAAATTAGATACCACCTTAGAGCATGTTGATAAGATTGAAACCGATGCACCACGAGATTTTAATACTTTTGCTGCACAAGCTAAAAAAGTAGAAGAAACCTCACCATCACTGAAGGCTAAATACCAAAACTTATATGCGCAATTAAAAGTATGGGCGCAAGAAAGTGGTGATACGACTGAGTTAGCTAAATATGGCGTTAATGTTGAACAGTTAGCGGGCGCAGATAAAAAGGGCAATATCCTGTTTACCGGCTATTTCTCTCCTGTGATTGAAATGCGCCATACCCCGGATCATTTATTCAAATACCCAGTTTATGCTAAACCTCAATGTGGTTCAGTGTGTCCTACTCGCGCGCAAATCTATGACGGTGCGCTCGAAGGAAAAGGTTTAGAGCTTGGCTATGCATCGAACATGATCGACCCATTTTTGATGGAAGTACAAGGTAGTGGTTTTGTGCATTATGCCGATAACGATGAACTGGACTACTTTGCTTATGCTGGAAAAAATAACCACCCTTATGTGAGCATCGGTCGCATTCTGATTGAGCGCGGCTTGATTCCGAAAGAAAAAATGTCAATGAAAGCCATCAAAGAATGGGTGGCGGAAAATGACAGTGAAACCGTACAGGAAGTATTAGAACAAAACCCATCTTATGTATTCTTTGAGCGTCAAGCGACGGCTGATGTAGTAGGGGCGGCGGGCATTCCTTTGTTACCAATGGCATCAGTTGCTGGTGACCGCAGTATTTTCCCAATGGGAACCCCAATTCTAGCCGAAGTCCCTCTACTGGATGCTAATGGAAAATGGACAGGCGTTCATGTGCTCAAACTGCTGATCGTGCTTGATACCGGCGGCGCAGTGAAAGGTGGTCACTTAGATTTATATCACGGCATGGGCGCACGTTCAGGTATTGCCGCTGGTCACTATCGTCACTTTGGCCGAGTGTGGAAGTTAGATTTAACTGCGCCACCGTTGCAGATTCCAGCAAATTAGGTTCCTAGTCCCTAGGAGCGAGTTTCTAGGATACTGCGTTAGGGAGCCGAAAAGCTTAATTTGTTGAGTGATGTGTGTTGCTTGGAAACAATCTTTTCGCAACACGAAGCGAAGCGCTCCCGGATCTCGCAACCTTTCTCTTTGGTTTTTCTAGCAGCGAAGCGAGCCTAGGAACTAGGAACTCGAGACCCGATCTACTATAATACGCGCTCTTTTTGATCGCGTTAATGTAAGGTTCACCATGAATACTCTTCCTCCTGCTTCTGATAGCTACAACCAACGCTTTGGCGGCACCCGTCGTTTGTATGGTAATAGTGAAGTGGATATCCTGCGCGCCGCTCATGTGTGTGTGGTGGGTATTGGTGGTGTGGGTTCATGGGCGGTCGAAGCATTGGCACGTACTGGTGTCGGTGAATTAACCTTGATCGATATGGATGATGTTTGCGTTACCAATATCAACCGTCAAATTCATGCTTTAAATGGCACGGTTGGACAGAGCAAAATTGAAGTGATGGCTGAGCGCGTTGCTTTGATTAATCCTGAATGCAAAGTTAACTTAGTAGATGATTTCATTACGCCAGAAAATGTTAGCCAGTACATCAGTAAAGACTTTGATTATGTGTTAGATGCGATTGATAGCATTAAACCCAAAGCGGCATTATTAGCCTATTGTCGTAGTAACAAGATCAAAGTGATCACTACTGGCGGCGCTGGTGGACAAGTCGATCCGACGCAAATTCAAATTGCGGATTTAACTAAAACGATTCAAGACCCATTGGCTAAAAAATTAAAAGATACGCTGCGCCGTCATCATAATTTCAGCAAAAATCCGCAACGCAAATTTGGGATAGATTGCGTGTTCTCAACCGAGCATCTGAAATACCCTCAAGCGGATGGTAGTGTATGTGCAACCAAATCTACCGCTGAAGGTCCAAAACGTATGGATTGTGCCAGCGGTTTTGGCGCTGCGACGGTCGTGACTGCAACTTTTGGATTTGTTGCGGTATCTAGGATTGTTGAGAAGTTGATTCAGAAATATAAATAGTTTCTAGGAGAGCGAGTCTCGTGGCTCGGGCGCTTCGCTTCTCGTATATCGAAAAAGCGAGCGTGGTAATTGACAGGTTCGCTAATCACATTAAAACTCACTTCGAGCAACGAGCAACGAGCAACGAGCAACGAGCAACGAGCAACGAGACCCATTATGACTCACCCATTTGGCAGCACCATTACTACAGAGACGATCATAGAAACCATGTCTGGCTTTTCAAGCTGGGAAGATCGCTATCGTCAGGTGATCATGTGGGGGAAATTACTGCCGAAAATGGATGACGAGTTAAAGCAAGAACAGCTTCTCGTTTCAGGTTGTGAGAGTAAAGTATGGTTAGTGTCGGAATTTGATGGCGAGCGTTGGCACTTTCAAATTGATTCAGACGCACGAATTGTACGTGGTCTTATTGCTTTGGTGTTGGCGGCTTTTCATTTGAAAACTACCGCTGAGATTAAAGCTTTTGATACACCAGCCTATTTTTCACAACTGGGGCTGATTGATCATTTAAGCCCATCACGTGGTAATGGGCTTAAAGCAATTGTTGAGCAAATTCAGCAATTGGTAGGGTAAATAAATCGACGAAATTAAAGCAGGTCGATAGCTTTATTTAGGCCAGCCAAAAACATTTCAATATCTTTGTCGTTGTTATAAATCCCTAAAGAAACTCTCACCGTTCCGTTGATTCCTAGTGCGTCCATTAGTGGGTGCGCACAATGATGACCGGAACGTACCGCAATACCTTGTTGATCGAGTAGTGTCGCAATATCGTTATGATGAATATCTTCACCATCAAGCTGTAAGGTGAAACTCACCACGCTGGCATTTGGTTGTAAGCCAACAATATTTAGGCCATCAATGTTGTTTAACCCTGAAACGAGTTGGTTAAGTAGTTGTTGATAGTGAGCTTCTATTTGTTGTTTATCAAATTGATTTAACCATTCAAGCGCGGTGGCTAAAGCGATAGCGCCTATAACATTTGGCGTACCGGCTTCAAATTTTCCTGGTAGTGCAGAGTAGGAGGTTTGCTCAAAACTCACCTTCTCCACCATTTTGCCACCACCGTGCCACACAGGCATTGATTCTAAAATAGACTGCTTGCCATATAGTGCGCCGATGCCAGTCGGGGCGTAGAGTTTGTGCCCAGAAAAAACATAGAAATCACAACCTAGTGCTTGAACATCAACGCTTTCATGCACAATGCCTTGCGCGCCATCAATTACGCATATCGCATTAAATTGGTGAGCAAGTTGAATGATTTTTTCAATGGGCTGACGAGTTGCGGTGACATTGGTAATGTGTGCCGCAGCAACGATTTTGGTGCTCTCACTTAAAAGCGCTTGGTAGGCTTGCATATCCCATTGGCAATCTGAAGTCATTGGCACTTTTACCACTTTAGCACCAGTTTGCTGTGCGACGATCTGCCACGGTACGATATTGGCGTGGTGTTCCATTTCTCCAACTAAAATCTCATCGCCTGCTTGTAAAGTGCTACGAGCATAGGTTTGTGCGATTAAGTTTATCGCTTCGGTTGCACCGCGAGTCCAAATGATTTCTTTACTCGAATTAGCATTGAGAAAGTGTTGCACACATTCACGCGCTTGCTCAAATTGAGTCGTTGCTTGCGCGGTTAAGCTATGGCTTCCACGATGAACATTGGCAGTTTGCTTGGCGTAATAGTGATTAATCGCATCAATCACACATTGGGGCTTTTGTGTGGTCGCCGCATTGTCAAGATAAGCGATTGGCGTGTCACTGATAAGAAAAGGGAACTGCTTGCGAATCGCCTGAATGTCAAAGTGAGTCGAAGAAGACATTAAATAAACCTGTTACGTCATTGAAGTGGGCGAAGTATAGAGGGCTTAAACTTTTCACGCAACACGCAACACGCAACACGCAACAGCTACGCCTTACGCTTCTAATTGTTTCATTTTCTGAAACAGACGTTGATGGTTTGGAACATCAATATTATAGCGTTGCGCTTGTTTGAGTAGAAAGCCAGTGATGAACTCAATTTCTGTGGTGCGCTGGTGGTGAATATCCTGATGCATGGATGAAAAATTATCGCCAGTGGCAAGCATCACATGTTTAATAGTGGTGGTTAATTCATTTAACGATTGGCTTTGCCCTGCTGCTTGCATTACCTGATGGCATTCATTAATTAAGTTATCGATTTCCGTTTTATATTGCGCTTGCAGTAATTCGCCATTCTTGCACTGGTAAATCGCGGTCATGGGGTTAATAACACAATTGATGGCTAATTTTTGCCATAGCGCGTCATTAATATGCTTGTGCCACATGACCTTAGGTAGGGCAGAGTCCAGTACTTGGATGATGGAATCTAGTTGAGCTGTTAACTTCACGGTCTCTCTATATGGCCCAATCAAGGTTTGGCCAATGCCGGTATGTTTTACTTGTTGTGAGCTTGGCTTAAAAGCGGCTTGAGTAGTGGTGGCTAAAAATAAAGGGTGCTGATTCCACTGCTCGCTAAGTTGATCTAGTGCGCCCATACCATTGTGAATAAAAATAAGCGGTATGTTGGAAGGTAAGTGGTCAACCAAAGGTTCTATGGCTTGTTTTACCTGAGTGGATTTCACTGTGATGATAATAGCTTGGCAAGTGCTGAGTTGATTTAGGTCATTGGCGGGAATCTTGAACTCCGCTTGCCCATCAAGTCCAATCGAAATGGAACGCTGTGAGTGATCGCGAGTTATTGCGAGTACATCATGCCCAGCTTGCTGCAGTTTAGTTGCCCATAATGAACCTAGTGCGCCAATGCCAACGATACCAATCTTCATTCGTTTTCCATTTCTATTTCGTATATCGGAGTTTTAGTTTATCGCAAATAGCAAAATGGCGCAGACTGAATATTCAATCTGCGCCATCAGTAGCTTAGCAATAGTTTAAATCAAGCAACTAAGTTGCCAGTGATTAGAACTTGTAAGTTACATCGAAGAAGTGCGTTACACCTTTTGATTCCCAGTTACCACCGTTACCAGCGTCAGAGCCATCTTTAAGGCCATATACATTGTAGTAAGCCTTTAAGCCATAACCAACCGCGTAGTGCTCACTGTGCCAATAGATACCATTGAACATTGCGCCGCCATTGCTTGCTGACGCATACTTATCTTTCATACCAAATTGGTAATCAAGGTAACCTTGGTAAGAAATGAATGAACCATTTTCAAAGTTGATGAAAGGTTTAAACCAGTTAGTCGAAACTTGGTAACCATTCCAATCATTTTTGTTTGAATCATAAGTTGCGTAAAGGTTTAAGCCCATTTTACCGAACCAAGGCACATTAATATCAGAACCTAGACCGACTTTTTGAGTATTAACGCCAAAATCTGTATTTTGACCACCATCCCATTCCATTAAGGTCGCTACGTATAGCTCTTGAACTGGGCCGAAAGATAAGTCGTAACCTGTCATTGCATCGATAGACATACGAGGCGCAAACTTCATGAATATTTTATCTGCTTCGCCATTTTTCTTATCATTATGGTCTTCATCGCCACTTAATAAGTTAAATACATCAACGTAGCCGTATAGATCAAAGATACCTGAGCGACCACCAAATTCCATTTCTAGATAATCATGACCTGTAGTTGTATCTAGCGATGTTTGAGGTTTTTCATTTAACGCATACATCAAGTTAAATTGAAGAAACTTATAGTCATTCTTATGAATGTCATCTGAGTAGTCTGCAGCTAAAACTGGCGCTGACGCAGCAACAAGACTAAGAGCTAAAAGTGTTTTACGCATGAGTGGGGGCTCTCTTTTAATCTAAGTTAAATTTATAGGTACACCGATTAATGGTGTGGGCTTTTCAAGTGGCGCAGATAATAGCGGTTTCAATCTCATTTGTAAGTGATAAAACCTGCAAACCTAAATATTTATTGTGATATAAATCACATTAATTGGATCTTTGATGGAACTAGTTACTAAAAACTGTACAGATTTTTGAGTTTAGAACAAAAAAACGCCAAGGCAAGCGGTTGCCTTGGCGTTTTTTCATGCTTTTCTAGTTGAGGGCGTTATTGCTGATTACGCGCCTTTTCCAGTAAATCGTGGAAATAATGACGAAGTGTGTACAGCATAATTAAGCTTGGGATCACCATTATTGCGGTGACAACAAAAAACAGCGGCCAGCTATTTAAGCTATCTGCCAGTTCACCACTGAATGAGGCTAGAGTTGTGCGGCCAAAGTTACCCAATGAAGCCAGTAATGCATATTGAGTCGCTGAGAATGCTTGTCCGGTTAATACCGTTAAGAAAGACACAAACGCCACTGTTGAAAATGCAGTCGTGAAATTGTCGACTAATACCGTCGCAAGTAGTAGGTGCTCATTCGGGCCAACCGAGGCAATCCATGCAAACATTAAGTTGCTGCTTGCCATGGCGATACCGCCCATCATTAATCCTTTCACGATACCAAAGCGAACGTTGAACATACTGCCAACAAAGGTAAACAGCATGGTTGCGCCCCAGCCGATCAATTTGGAGTATTCGCCAATTTGCTCGTTGCTAAAGCCGATTTCTTTATAAAAGACAATCGACATGCGGCCAAGAAATGCTTCGCCGATTTTGAATAGGAAAACGAACAGTAATAAAGTGACAGCAACACCCACGCCATTACGACGGAAGAAATCCAAGAAAGGTTCAACCACAGTTACCGTAAGCCAAGCCGCCACTTTTGAATTGACTACTTTTGCATGGCGTTTTTCTGCTTGATGTTGCAGTTGATCACGCTGTGTTTCCGGTTCGCCAGTCAGTAAAGTGAACAGCATTAGTAATATGATGACTAAGGTCATGCCATAGTAGACGGCGTTCCAGCCATAAGCATCGGCATTGGAAAAGGCGAGGTAACCGGGAAGAGAGTAGCCCGTCCACCAACCAATCACCGCCATTGCAGAGGCTTGTGGTAGTTTACTGTTGTTACTCTTAGGAAAGCTATCGATACGAAAAGCATCGATGGCAATATCTTGAGTGGCGGAAGCGGTTGAGATCGCCAGTGCAAATGCTGAAATTAAAATTAAATTATTACTAGGGTTTAAACCTGCTAAGAAGAAGGTGCAAACCAACATGATGACTTGGCATAAAAAGATCCAACTACGTCGCTGGCCTAGCCATTTGTGCAGTAGTGGGATTTTCACTCGGTCAATTAACGGAGCCCATAAGAAGTTAATCGCATAAACCGCAAATACTGCGCCAAAATAACCAATGGTTGCACGGTTGAGGCCCGCATCGGCTAGCCAACCAGACATGTTTGAGCCAATTAATACCCAAGGAAAGCCGCTAGAGCAACCTAACATGAACACCCACAATAAACGTTTATCTAAGTAGGTTTGTATGGTTGCCTTCCAGGTCATAGAGGCCATGAGTTTCTCCTTGGTTGTACTCGGCTATGCTAAAAAAAGTAAATAAATTACTGCAGCATAGAAAAATCAGCCATCAAGTTAAGATGGCTGAATAGGTTATTATATTTATTATGGATAAGGGTTACTTCACCGTGACTTTAGTGATGAAAATCGGTGTGACAGGAACGTCTTTCATCATGCCTAGTGAGCGAGTTGGTTTTTGACCCATTGCTCTTACAACATCAAAACCTTCCGTGACTTTACCAAATACGGCATAGCCTGCAGAGTTACGTGAGAAGTTTAAAAAGTCGTTATCGTTCAGGTTGATGAAAAACTGACGAGTGGCTGAATTCGGGTTATTAGTACGCGCCATCGCCACAGTTGTTGTTAAGTTTTCAAGTCCGTTGCTGGCTTCATTACGAATTGGTGCATAGCTTGAACGCTCATTCATGTCTTTATCAAAACCACCACCTTGCGCCATAAAGCCAGGAATTACACGGTGAAATTGAGTGCCCACATAGCTGCCATCGTTAACGTACTTTAGAAAGTTTTCTACTGTAATAGGCGCTTGTTTTTGGTTCAGTTCAATAGTGAAATTACCAATGGTGGTTTCAAACTCAACGCTTGGTGCGGCAAAGCTTGTTGCACTAAATAGCATCAGTAATCCAAATAAGATCTTTTTCATTAAAAGTTACCTTTCATATATTTTGTTAATTCTGAATCTTTGGCAATGGTGGTTAATACACGGCTTGATACGCGGTTAATCACTTCTTCAACATCGGTTTTATCAGCAGTAAATGAGCCTGATTTGGTGCCTGAACCGGTATAGGTACGAACAAACTTACCGTTTGGTGTTTCGGCAGTGATTTTCAGTGTTACTTTACCTTCGATATCGTATTTCATTGGAGATTGGTTAACAGTCGCGAGTGCATCAACAACTTGTACATTAACAATGTTGTTGCTGTTTTTAGTCATAGTGAAGCCTTGCGAGAAGAACTGTTGATAAACGGCTGCTTCATAGGCTTTACGCACATTTTGTTTTGCATGCATAGGTTGAGCTTGTTCTTCGCCATCATGCTTGATTACGGCAATAAATTGCGCACTGCGGATATCTTGGCTAGTGAGAGTAAAGGCTAAACCATCAGCCACTTTACTTGAGCTAAGTGTTGAAGATGGCGTGAGGTTAATCAAATCAGTCTGAGAAACACTGGCACAAGCCGTTAACACCAAAGCGGCGCACAACATAATCAGCTTTTTCATCTTATATATCCTTATTTAGTATTCGGTTTTTTATTTAAATCGTTGTTTTTGATTGCTTCAATGATGACGAATTTATTATTTTCCGCCACGATTGTCACTTGTTGATCGCCAAACAAGCGCGATAACTTGGTTGGATATTCTAAGTGTCGATTCCCTACGACCAGCAATTTACCATTATGGTTCAATGCATCTTTAGCATCACAAAACATTTGCCAAGCGATATGATCGGTAATGGTGTTGTTTTGATGGAAAGGAGGGTTACACAATACAAGGTAACTACTGTTGTCTTTCATTCCATCTAAACAGTTATTGGCGATAACTTGAATGTTTCTATCTGGGCCAAGGTTCTTTTCTAAATTCTTTTGTGCAGAGGCAACCGCCATAAAGCTTTCATCAATACTAGTGATTCTTGCTTGAGGGTTAAGTTGACCGGCTTTAATAGATAACACTCCGTTACCACAACCAAGATCAATGATGTGCCGTAATTCTTCATCGACCGGAATATGTTCCAGCATGAACCTTGCGCCGAGATCTAAGCTTTCACCTGAATAGACATTGGCATAGTTAGATAAGACGATATCTTCATTGTCTACTTGCCATTCACATTCTGCTGGTACTGGAATGATGGGTTGGCAATTGGCTTTCGAGAACACTAAACGATGCTTTTTCCAAGCTAGTGAGGTTTTGGTTTCGCCTAAGTGTTTCTCAAATAAATTGAGGGTAGAGGTATGGATTTCTTTGGCTTTATTTACCCCAATTACCGGGCAATCTTCTGATATGGAATTACGTAATTGAGATAGCTGCCAAGTGAGTAAGCGATTACTTTTAGGTAGTTGCATTAATACCAAGTCAACTTGCTGAGGGATCGCTTGCAAGCAATTTAAAAACTGGATTTTAGGGCATTTATTTCGCTGTAAATTTCTCAGAGTACCTTTGTGGGAAATAAATGAATCACTCATCATGGTGACGTTATGTTGCGCTGAGAACCAACATGAGAGCGCACCAAAGTGGTCGTTGAGAATGAGGATGTTTTGGCCCGCAGGGAGAGCCATTTCTTCTACATGATTAATCAAGTATTCATCGCCAGCATCCCAAGCTTGTAATGTTTCATTGGCACGTTTAGGAAAGCGGGACAAGGTTAAGGTGCGATCATGTAATATTAATTCAGTCTTCATACTTTATCTTTATTCTGTGTCTTAAGGCACTTGAGGTGTTGTATTGTCGCAGAAGGTGTTTGAACAAGATAGTAGAAACATAATTATGAATGTCATGGTTACATTAATTCCATTGAGCTTTGAACCGTTTTCATGGCATCTTGAAAGAAATAATTAGAAGGTGAGTAACATGATTCAAGATCTAATCGAAAGAAAACTACAAGCGACTTTTAATCCTATTCATTTAGACGTTCAAAATGAAAGCTACATGCATAACGTACCACCGGGCTCAGAAAGTCATTTTAAAGTGGTAGTGGTCAGTGAGCAATTTGAAGATAAAAAATTGATAGCTCGCCATCGTGCGATTAATGCAGCGCTAAGTGATGAGCTAGAGAATCATATCCATGCTTTATCGATTCATGCTTATACTCAATTGGAATGGCAGCAGGTGAGTGGGGCAGTACCAGAGTCACCAAAATGTGCAGGTGGCGGTAAGTAAATGCCGAAGATTGAGGCTAATCCTTGCTTTTGTTAAGGATTAACTTCATTCGATGAGAACATTATTCAGAATAAACGAATAACGATAATTGTGGTGTGCTTCAAATATATACAATTTTGTATTTAATCCCGTTAACTTAGCAGCAAAAAAATAGCTGAATACCCCTAATGAGAATGGCAAGGCATTCATAAAAGATGCTAGAATACGCCACCTAGAAGAGCTTATTGATAAAATTAGGCCTTTTTATATGGATGTTGCGACTCTGCTTTTTACTTAAAAATCAGAGGCGGACACAAAAAAGTCGTGTCTTTAAGTTACGCAATTAAAAGAATCTTATTTCCCTAAAATAAAGTAGTGCAAGTGCGTATGATTACAATAAAAAAGGGCTTGGATCTTCCTATTGCTGGAGTTCCTGCTCAGGTGATTAATGATGGCAAGTCCATCAAAACAGTCGCCTTGCTTGGCGAAGAGTACGTGGGCATGCGTCCAACAATGCATGTTCGCGTTGATGATGAAGTGAAAAAGGGTCAAGTTCTTTTTGTAGATAAAAAGAATCCTGGCGTTCAATACACTTCACCTGCAAGCGGTAAAGTTATCGAAGTGAATCGTGGTGCAAAACGTGTTCTTCAATCTGTTGTGATTGAAGTTTCAGGTAATGACCAAGTGACTTTCGAAAGCTACACTGCCGATCAACTAGCGAAGCTTGACCGTGAAGTGGTTAAGACTCAACTTGTTGAATCTGGTGTGTGGACTGCATTGCGAACTCGTCCGTTCAGCAAGGTACCAGCAATCGATTCGACCACTCAGGCAATCTTTGTTACTGCAATGGATACTAATCCACTAGCAGCAGATCCTGCCGTGATTATTAATGAGCAAGCAGAAGCCTTTACAGCCGGTCTTGATCTTCTATCTGTATTAACAGATGGAAAGGTATACGTGTGTAAAGCGTCAACAACATTGCCACAATCTTCTCAATCTAATGTAGAAGAGCATGTGTTTGCAGGTGTTCACCCAGCTGGTTTAGCGGGAACTCACATGCATCACTTGTACCCAGTGAGCCTAGAAAATGTTGCTTGGAGCTTAAACTACCAAGACGTTATCGCGTTCGGTAAGCTATTCCTTACTGGCGAGATTTACACTGATCGTGTGGTTTCATTAGCTGGTCCTGCAATCAAAGAGCCTCGCTTAGTTCGCACTAGCATTGGTGCAAACCTAGATGATTTAACTGAAGGTGAGATTTTACCGGGCGAAGCTCGTGTGATTTCTGGTTCAGTATTATCTGGTACTACAGCATCAGGTCCTCATGCTTACCTTGGTCGTTACCATACACAAGTATCTGTTCTTCATGAAGGTCGTGAAAAAGAGCTCTTCGGTTGGGCAATGCCTGGCGCGCACAAGTTCTCTGTGACTCGTTCTTTCTTAAGCCACTTATTCCCAAGCCGTGTGTTCAATATGACCACTACGACAAATGGTAGTGACCGTTCTATGGTGCCAATCGGTAACTATGAGCGTGTAATGCCATTAGATATCGAACCAACATTGTTGCTTCGTGATATCTGTGCTGGGGATTCTGATAGCGCACAACGTTTAGGCGTTTTAGAGCTGGATGAAGAAGATTTGGCGTTATGTACCTTTGTATGTCCTGGCAAATATGAATATGGCGATTTACTTCGCGATTGCCTAGACAAGATCGAGAAGGAAGGTTAATTCATGGGCCTTAAGAAATTTATAGAAGATATTGAACCGCATTTTGAACCTGGCGGGAAACATGAGCGTTGGTTTGCTTTGTATGAAGCAGCAGCAACGCTATTTTACACCCCAGGTACTGTAACAAAACGCAGTTCTCATGTTCGTGATAGCGTTGATTTAAAACGTATTATGATCATGGTTTGGCTAGCGGTATTTCCAGCAATGTTCTGGGGTATGTACAATACTGGCCATCAAGCAATTGTCGCGCTTAACCACATGTATTCTGGTGAGCAACTTGCCACAATCATTTCTGGTGATTGGCACTACTGGCTAACTGAAATGCTCGGCGGCACACTGACCGACCAAGCCGGTTGGGGCAGTATGATGCTGCTTGGTGCAACTTACTTCTTACCTATCTACGCAGTTGTTTTCGCTGTAGGTGGCTTCTGGGAAGTATTGTTCTGTATGATTCGTAAGCATGAAGTTAACGAAGGTTTCTTTGTTACTTCTATCTTGTTTGCGCTAATCGTTCCGCCAACACTACCACTATGGCAAGCTGCGTTAGGTATTACTTTCGGTGTTGTTGTCGCTAAAGAAATCTTTGGTGGTACAGGCCGTAACTTCCTAAACCCAGCATTGGCTGGCCGTGCGTTCCTATTCTTTGCCTACCCAGCACAAATTTCTGGTGATGCAGTTTGGACAGCGGCTGATGGCTTCTCTGGTGCTACGGCGCTTAGCCAGTGGGCACAAGGTGGTCACGGTTCATTAGTGAATACAGTAACAGGTCATTCAATTTCTTGGATGGACGCATTCATCGGTAATATCCCAGGTTCTATGGGTGAGGTTTCTACCTTAGCTCTAATCCTTGGCGGTTTGATGATCGTTTATATGAGAATTGCATCATGGCGCATCATTGCGGGTGTAATGATTGGTATGGCTGCTGTATCAACAATGTTTAACCTTATCGGTTCAGACACTAACCCAATGTTTGCTATGCCTTGGTACTGGCACCTAGTGCTAGGTGGTTTTGCATTCGGTATGATCTTCATGGCGACAGATCCTGTATCAGCATCATTTACTAATAAAGGTAAGTGGGCGTACGGTGCATTGATCGGTGTGATGTGTGTGCTTATCCGTGTAGTTAACCCTGCCTACCCTGAGGGTATGATGCTAGCGATCCTATTTGCTAACCTATTTGCACCTCTATTTGATTACTTTGTCGTTGAGAAGAACGTCAAGAGGAGACAAGCTCGCTATGGCAAATAAAGACTCCATTAAAGGTACCCTAGTTACCGTTATTGCTCTGAGCCTTGTGTGTTCAGTTGTAGTATCAACGGCAGCGGTACTATTAAAACCAAAACAAGTAGCAAATGCTAAACTTGATGTTCAAAGTAACATCGTAGCGGTTGCTGGTTTTGATGCGAAAAATGCAGACGAGATCCAATCTATCTACCATGAAAGCATTGAACCTCGTTTAATTGACTTCTCTACTGGAGAATTTGCAGAAGGTGACGCAACTCAATATGACATGCGTGCTGCAGCAAAAGATCCAAGTCAATCGACTAAGCTATCAGCTGATGAAGATATCGCAAAAATTTTGCGTCTTCCGAATAAAGGCCTGGTTTACTTAGTGAAAGACGGCGAGCAAGTTAAAGAAGTTATTTTACCAATTAATGGTAGTGGCCTTTGGTCTATGATGTATGCATTTGTTGCTGTTCAAACGGACGGTAACACAGTAAGTGACATCACATTCTATGAGCAAGGTGAAACTCCGGGACTTGGTGGTGAAGTTGAAAACCCTAAATGGCGTGCTCAATTTGAAGGTAAGAAATTGTTTGATGAAAACAATCAACCTGCAATTAAGATCGTAAAAGGTGGAGCACCTGAAGGATCTGAACACGGTATTGATGGTTTGTCTGGCGCAACGCTAACAAGTAATGGTGTTCAGCACATTTTCGACTTCTGGTTAGGTGATAAGGCCTACGGTCCTTTCCTAGCTAAAGTACGAGCAGGAGAACTGAACTAATGAGTGCAAAAGACTTAAGAAAATCTATTGTTGCTCCAGTGTTAGATAACAACCCGATTGCACTACAAGTGCTAGGTGTTTGTTCTGCATTGGCAGTAACCACTAAGTTGGAAACCGCATTTGTTATGACATTAGCTGTAATGTTTGTAACCGCATTTTCTAACTTGTTCGTATCTCTAATGCGTAATCACATTCCTAATAGTGTTCGTATTATTGTACAAATGGCGATCATCGCATCGTTAGTAATCGTGGTAGACCAAGTATTACGCGCATACTTCTTCGATATTTCGAAGCAGCTATCGGTATTCGTTGGTTTGATCATTACTAACTGTATCGTAATGGGCCGCGCTGAAGCATTTGCAATGAAAGAAGCACCATTCCCGTCATTTATTGATGGTATTGCGAATGGTCTAGGCTACGGCTTTGTATTGATCGTAGTAGGCTTCTTCCGTGAGCTTTTAGGTTCAGGTAGTATCTTCGGTATGCAAGTGTTGCCATTAATTTCAGACGGTGGTTGGTATCAGCCAAACGGTATGATGTTACTTGCGCCTTCTGCATTCTTCATCATTGGTTTCTTAATTTGGGTTATCCGTACAATGAAACCAGAACAAGTAGAAGCTAAGGAGTAATCGCAGTGGAACATTATATTAGCTTACTCGTTCGTTCGATCTTCATTGAGAACATGGCGCTGTCTTTCTTCTTAGGCATGTGTACGTTCCTAGCGGTATCGAAAAAAGTAAAAACCTCTATCGGTCTTGGTATTGCGGTTGTTGTTGTACTAACTGTAGCGGTACCAGTAAACAACCTAGTTTATACCTATATTCTGAAAGAAGATGCCTTGGTTCAGGGAGTGGATTTAAGCTTCCTTAACTTCATCACTTTCATCGGTGTTATTGCCGCACTAGTACAAATCTTGGAAATGGTGCTTGACCGCTTTTTCCCACCTTTGTACAACGCACTAGGTATTTTCCTACCGTTAATTACCGTTAACTGTGCCATCTTTGGTGGTGTGTCGTTCATGGTTCAACGTGACTATAACTTCACAGAGTCAATCGTATATGGCTTCGGTTCAGGTTTAGGTTGGATGTTAGCTATCGTTGCGTTAGCAGGTATCCGTGAGAAGATGAAATATTCAGATGTACCTCCTGGTCTACGTGGCCTAGGTATTACTTTCATCACTGCGGGTCTTATGGCGTTAGGCTTTATGTCTTTCTCTGGTATTCAACTTTAGGGTAAACGCCCCCAAACATAAGGAATAATCGATGGATACTAATGTTATTCTCCTTGGCGTCGCGATGTTTACTCTGATCGTTCTAGCTTTAGTTTTAGTGATTTTATTCGCTAAATCTAAACTGGTTCCAGATGGTGACATTACGATTTCTGTAAATGGCGATCCTGAGAAAGCCATTATTACGACAGCAGGTAGCAAGCTACTTGGCGCACTATCAAGCTCTGGCATCTTCGTGTCTTCAGCTTGTGGTGGCGGTGGTTCTTGTGGCCAGTGTCGCGTTAAAATTAAATCTGGCGGTGGTGATATTCTACCAACAGAATTGGATCACATCTCTAAAGGCGAAGCCCGTGAAGGTGAACGTTTAGCTTGTCAAGTTAACGTGAAAACTGACATGGATATTGAATTGCCGGAAGAAATCTTTGGTGTGAAAAAATGGGAATGTGAAGTTATTTCTAACAATAACGAAGCAACCTTCATCAAAGAATTTAAGATTGCGATCCCTGATGGTGAGTCTGTACCATTCCGTGCAGGTGGTTATATTCAAATTGAAGCGCCAGCGCACCATATTAAGTACTCTGACTTTGATATTCCTCAGGAATATCGTGAAGATTGGGAAAAGTTCAACTTGTTCCGCTACGAATCAAAAGTGGAAGAAGAAACCATTCGTGCATACTCGATGGCGAACTACCCAGAAGAAGAAGGTATTATTATGCTGAACGTGCGTATCGCTACGCCGCCGCCTAATAATCCTGATGTACCACCAGGTATCATGTCTTCTTACATTTGGTCTCTGAAACCAGGTGACAAGTGTACGATTTCAGGTCCATTTGGTGAGTTCTTCGCGAAAGATACTGATGCTGAAATGGTATTTGTTGGCGGTGGTGCGGGTATGGCACCAATGCGTTCACATATCTTCGATCAGCTTAAGCGTCTGAAGTCTAAGCGCAAGATGAGCTTCTGGTATGGTGCTCGTTCTAAGCGTGAAATGTTCTATGTAGAAGACTTTGATGGTCTAGCTGCTGAGAATGAAAACTTTGAATGGCACTGTGCATTGTCTGATCCACTTCCTGAAGATAACTGGGAAGGTAAGACGGGCTTTATCCACAATGTTCTATATGAAAGCTACTTGAGAGATCATGAAGCCCCAGAAGATTGTGAATACTACATGTGTGGTCCACCAATGATGAACGCAGCCGTTATCGGATTGTTGAAAGATCTTGGTGTAGAAGACGAAAACATTCTATTGGATGATTTCGGCGGCTAATCACTAAGCCTCTGATAATAATGGCTGACTTACTTAAGTCAGCCATTGTTTTTTAAAGCGAATAGTTTTTTAGAATCATTAGAAATGGGTAGATCCGCAACGTATTTATCGCTGATTTCTAATGTTTTTATCAATACCTCTTAAAGGAGTAAGCAAGTGAAATTACGAATGATTCAACTTGCTAAGTCAGTGAAAACTTGGCTTTTTATCATTGTTTCTGGTTTATTGTTAACTGGTTGTTCTAAGCCAGCAGAGCAAGTGCACTTATCAGGCCCTACTATGGGGACTGGTTATAATGTTAAGTACATTGTTCAAGATGAGCAGCCAAAGCCTGACGTTTTACAAAAAGAAATCGACAAAGTGTTGGAAAAGGTTAACGATGAAATGTCGACCTACAGAGAGGACTCTGAATTAAGCCGTTTTAACCAACATACGAGTAATGAACCTTTTCCTGTCTCTAGTGATACCGCAGCGGTAGTACGTGAAGCATTGCGTATTAATAAGCTAACTGAAGGTGCGATGGATGTCACGGTTGGGCCTATTGTGAACCTTTGGGGCTTTGGACCAGAAGATCGTCCTGACGTAGTGCCAACACCTGAAATGTTATCTGAGCGTCGCAAAGTAACGGGTATTGAGCATCTAAGCGAAACCGGTGATGCATTAATCAAAGATATTCCAGAGTTGTATGTTGATTTATCAAGTATTGCGAAAGGTCGTGGTACTGATGAAGTTGCCGACTACTTAGAGTCTGTAGGCATTCATAATTACATGGTTGAAGTGGGCGGTGAAATTCGCGTTAAAGGTAAGAACCGTGATGGTGTATCATGGCGTATCGCAGTCGAAAAGCCAGTTGCTAACCAGCGTTCAGTGGAAAATATTATTGAACCAGGTGATATGGCGATTGCCACGTCAGGTGACTACCGTAACTACTTTGAAGAAGACGGTGTTCGCTACTCGCATATTATTAATCCGAAGACAGGCAACCCGATTAGTAATAAAGTGGTGTCAGTGACGGTTCTGAATCCATCTTGTATGACTGCAGATGGTTTGTCGACTGGCCTGATGGTTTTGGGTGAAGTAGACGGATTGCGCATTGCCAATCAAAATAATATCCCTGTTTTATATATCGTAAAAACAGAAGATGGTTTTAAAGAATTCAGCTCAGATGCGTTTAAGCCGTATTTGAAAGACACACAATAAACGAGGTGCTTCATGGCAACTTATGGAATTACATTTTTAATATTTTTGGCTGTCATTGCAGCAATGTCTGTCGGCTACATCTTTCAAAAGAAAGTGGTAAAAGGCAGCTGTGGTGGTTTAGGTGCGGTAGGCGTCGATAAAGTCTGCAATTGCCCTGAACCGTGTGACGCACGTAAAAAGCGTGAAGCGAAAGCAGCCCTAAGAGCAGAAAAATTAGCGAAATGGGAAAACGAGCGAATCATGTAATGATTTAAAAGCCGTATTTCTATTTTAATGCCCCTTCTTGTAAGAGTTGGGGCATTTTTATTGCTTGGTACTTTTGAGAAATAGAGCTATTATTTAACTGTGTTTTTATACAGTGATTGTTCTGATTATAGTGGCGACGGATTGTAGTGATGGCTGATCGTAAAATTATTCATATTGATATGGACTGCTTTTTTGCTGCGGTGGAAATGAGAGATTTTCCTCAATATCGTGATGTCCCACTTGCGGTAGGGGGAAGCAGTAAGCAGCGCGGCGTGATCAGCACTTGTAACTACATAGCGCGTCAATACGGTGTGCGATCAGCACTACCCACGGCAAAAGCTTATCAACTATGTCCCCGTTTAACTTTGGTACATGGACGAATGGATGTTTATCGCCAAGTATCAAAGCAGATCCGAGAGATATTTTCCCGTTATACCTCAGTGATTGAACCGCTATCCCTAGATGAAGCTTATTTAGATGTCACCAATAGTAAAATGCTCCATGGTTCGGCAACTTTAATTGCGGAAGCCATTCGGGCCGATATTGAGCGTGAACTCAATCTCACCGCATCAGCAGGCGTTGCTCCACTCAAATTCTTAGCCAAGATCGCCTCTGATCTCAATAAACCCAATGGTATTGCTGTTATTCCACCTGAGAAAGTTCAGCAAACGATTGATGGTCTAACGCTAGAAAAAATTCCGGGAGTTGGCAAGGTAACCATTGAGAAGCTACATCAAGCTGGTTTGTATACTTGCTTGGATGTTAGGCAATCGAATTATCGTGATTTATTAGGACAGTTTGGCTTGCTGGGCGCTTCTTTATGGAAGAAAAGTAATGGCATTGATAATCGTGAAGTGGTGGTTGAACGCAATCGTAAATCGGTAGGAGTTGAAAGAACCTTTAGTGAGAACATTTCAAGCTTTGATGAGTGCTGGCAAGTTATTGAACAAAAGCTCTACCCAGAATTAGATAAGCGCTTACTTAAAGCCTCACCATCAAAAGCAATCACTAAGCAAGGTATCAAAGTGAAGTTTGCCGATTTTCAACAAACGACCATTGAGCACAATGCTCAGTTATTTACGCTAGAAGATTATAAACAATTGCTACAAGAAGTACTGACTCGACAAAAGGGGCGTGAAATACGTTTGCTTGGAGTGAGTGTGATGCTAAAGCCAGAGGAAATGGAAAGGCAACTTTGTTTGATTTAACGACTCTCGAGTGCCGAGTCTCGTTTCTCGAGGGCTAATCGAGAAACGAGACACGCTAACCGAGCAACGTATTTACTCTTTTTCTGGAATATTTTCCAAAATGGCAATCATCTGTTCCCAGTAAAGTGCCACGCTGGCGATCTCTACTTTTTCATCTGGAGAATGTGGGAACTTAATGGTTGGGCCAAACGAAATCATATCCATATTCGGGTATGGTTTTTTGAATAGACCACACTCAAGACCTGCGTGGATCACCATGATATTTGGTTTACGACCATAAATACCTTCATAAACATCACGGAAGATATGCATGATTTGTGAATCCGGATCTGGTTTCCAGCCAGGGTAAGCACCATCAAATTGAATATTTGCGCCAGCAAGTTCCGCTAGCGATGCCAAAGTACCTTCAACCATTTCGCGGCCAGAATCAATCAAGGAGCGGACTAGGCAAAGAATGGTGATTTTGTTTTCTTCTGTTGTGATTACGCCTACGTTTAATGACGTTTCCACCACACCTTCAATATTGTCATCCATACGAATTACGCCGTTTGGACAGCTATTTAATGCGGCAATAAAGCGTGATTGAATAGATTGAGTTAATGGTGAGAATTGGCTGCTAGCTTCTGAAATTTGGCTAGTCAGCGCAGTCTCAACTTGACCTAGTTCTTGTTGAACTAAAGCCGTGTATTGATTGAATGCCTCTGTCAGTTCAGCTTGTTTTGCTGTTGGTACGGCGATAATCGCAGCGGCTTCACGTGGAATGGCATTACGAAGACTACCACCTTGGAATTCAATCACGTGTAAATCTAAATTTTTCGCTTGGTTGGCTAGGAAGCGAGCAAGGAATTTATTGGCATTACCGCGGCCAGTGTGAATATCACAGCCAGAGTGACCACCTTTCAAGCCTTTAACGGCAAGTTTTAGAGTAGTGTGGTCGCTTGGCATTGCGTCACGCTCTAGATCAAAAATGATTGAAGCGTTTACACCACCGGCACAACCCATGTAGATTTCGCCTTCCTGCTCTGAATCGGTGTTCAGCAGGATATCCGCATCAAGCCAGCCTTCTTGTAGTGCAAAAGCACCTGTCATACCCGCTTCTTCATCAATGGTCAGTAATACTTCTAATGGGCCATGTTTAATGTCTGTTGAAGCGAGAACCGCTAAGCATGAAGCCATGCCCATACCGTTGTCAGCACCTAGTGTGGTCCCTTTCGCGGTTACCCACTCACCATCAATATATGGTTGGATAGGATCTTTAGTGAAGTCGTGTGCTGTGTCTTCATTTTTTTGCGGCACCATATCAATATGCGCTTGAAGAACGACTTTCTTCTTGTTTTCCATTCCCGCGGTTGCAGGCTTAGTAATAAAAACATTACCTGCATCATCACGTTTAACAGGTAAGTTCTGTGAGGTTGCCCATTCAACGATGTACTGAGCAAGCGCTGCCTCATGTTTTGAAGGATGAGGAATGGAGCAGATTTTATCGAAAAATTGCCAGACAGGTTGAGGGGATAGTTGACTGATTTCAGAATGTTGATTCGACACAAAAGACTCCTAACTGAATATTGCTACCCTTATGGTGTTAAAAAAGGATAGTAGAATTATACCCTTGGTACTCGAAGTTACCGCTTTGTTGACTGCGTACTTTCGTTTACCGCGCGATAATTACTGTGGGTATACATAGTATAAGTAGAATAATGCTACTTGAAAGGCGGGATGTACAGCATAGAGATAAGATAAATGCCTTCAATTGAGGTGTATCAAACTTTGAAACTTAGCCATTCTTACTGTTGTGTAATTTTATTACTAAATTTAGTGATCGCTCTTGTGTATTCTTCTCGATAACTGTGGCTGTAAATATAACTCGTAATTTAATTACCGATCGTGTATTATCTCGTCACTTATTTAATGATAGTAAACACGGAGTGATTGCTGTCTTAGATGTGTGCAAATATTGAGTGACTGATAGCAAGTGGTATCCATTATTTAGGGTACTCGTTATTAAAGAGAGCCGATGTTTGTTTGTATTACCCCTTATTGTTTGGAATAGATGGATCGCTAAGGTTACAGAATTCTATCGCCACCTACTGTTTAGGTGGCTTTTTTTTATTCGTAGACCCAAGTAATTTGCATCTTGAAGCCATTTTGGGGGAAATCGTTGAGGCATCTCGAGCAAAAATCATTAAAATTGATATTTGTATCAGATACAGATTGCTTTCATTATCATTATTTGGAAAACTACACGCCTTTTTATTCAAACGATTGCGCAATCGTTTAAACTTTGCTGCTACGCACACTTTAGGGACATCACATGTTAGAAAAGTTATTTAAGTTATCGGAGCACGGTACCAACGTGAAAACCGAAGTCTTAGCCGGCGTTACGACGTTCTTGACGATGGCTTATATTATTTTTGTTAACCCTGCAATTTTATCTCAAGCTGGAATGGATCATGGCTCAGTGTTTGTGGCTACGTGTCTTGCTGCTGCAATTGGCTGTTTCATTATGGGCTTTTACGCAAACTACCCAATTGCTCAAGCGCCAGGTATGGGGCTAAATGCTTTCTTTACCTACACGGTTGTACTAGGAATGGGACACACTTGGCAGGTCGCTTTGGCAGCAGTATTTTGCTCGGGTATCCTATTCATCATATTAAGCTTATTTAAAATTCGTGAGCTTATTATTAATTCGATTCCGATGTCATTACGTTTAGGTATTTCTGCTGGTATTGGTCTTTTCTTAGCGTTAATTGCATTAAAAAATGCAGGTATCGTAGTCGGTAGTCCAGCAACATTGGTTACCGTGGGGGATTTAACCTCAATCCCTGCTATTTTAGGCGCACTAGGTTTTATATTAACCATCGTATTAGTTCATCGTGGCTTCAAAGCGGCGGTAATGATTGCTATTTTGGCGATTACGGCAATTGGTGTGATTTTAGGTGATGTGGCTTATGGCGGGATTGTTTCAATGCCACCAAGTATTGCACCTACTTTCTTGCAGCTTGATTTCTCTGCAATTTTAGATGTAGGCATGATCTCAGTTGTGTTTGCTTTCTTGTTTGTTGATTTATTTGATACCGCTGGCACATTAGTCGGTGTAGCAAATAAAGCCGGCTTTATTGGTAAAGATGGCAAGATCCCTCGTTTGAATAAAGCGCTTTTATCTGATTCAACTGCCACTTCAATCGGTGCATTATTAGGTACGTCAAATACTACATCATTTGTTGAGAGTACTGCTGGTGTTGCTGTAGGTGGTCGTACAGGTTTAACTGCGGTTGTCGTTGGTATTTTATTCCTTCTTGCATTATTCTTCTCACCATTAGCCGGAATGGTTCCAGCCTATGCAACAACAGGCGCCTTATTTTATGTAGCTATCTTGATGCTATCAGGCCTTGTTAATATTGAGTGGGACGATTTAAGTGAAGCGGCACCAGTGGCTGTAGTTTGCTTATTAATGCCATTAACTTTCTCGATTGCTGAAGGTATCGCAATGGGTTTTGTGACCTATGCAGCGATTAAACTACTTAGCGGTAAAGCGCGTGAAGTGAACATTGGCGTTTGGATTCTAGCCTTAGTATTCTTGTTGAAATTCATTCTTACGGGTGCTTAATTGCATCTTAGAAACAAAAACAAAGCAGGTTTTATTTTATGAGTAATAAATTCATTATCACTTGGGACAATATGCAAATGTATTGTCGTCAATTAGCGGCCAAACAAATGCCAGCTGAACAGTGGAAAGGTATTGTTGGTGTGAGCCGTGGTGGTTTAGTACCTGCAGCTATTTTGGCTCGTGAACTTGGTATTCGCTACGTTGATACAATTTGTATCTCTAGCTACGACCACGATCACCAGCGTGAAATGAAAGTCTTAAAAACGATTGAAGGTGACGGTGAAGGTTTCCTAATCGTCGATGATTTAGTCGATAGCGGTGATACTGCTCGCCATATTCGCGAGATGTACCCTAAAGCTAAGCTTATTACAGTATGTGCTAAACCTGCCGGCCAAGAGCTTGTCGATGACTATATTGTCGATATTGCTCAAGATACTTGGATCGAGCAGCCTTGGGATATGACGCTTCAATTTGAAGAACCAGTTAATCGCAAGCAAAAGTAATTCAGCACCTTACTGACTGATTGATTAAACCCTGCACTACGGTGTGGGGTTTTTTATTTGTTTTGCGATGAATTGATTGGCATAACCTAGGCGGTAAGCGTTATTCTAGTTATTCCCATCCGAGCTATTGATTTTTATTTGAAGGATTTTATATGACCGCACTCAAACATGATCAATCCAAGCAGCGTTATGAAGTTGAAGTGGCAGCGAATTATTGGGCGCATTTAGACTATCTCCAACATAATGATGTTTTAACCATTACCCATACTTTCGTGCCCGATGAATTGCGCGGACAAGGTTGTGGCAAAATCTTAATGGAAACCGTGTTGGCTGATATTGATGCGCATAATCTAAAAGTCCGGCCGGTTTGTAGTTACGCGGTGGTATATCTAGAGCGTCATGCTCAATGGCAGCATTTGCTGGCGAAGTAATGATTGAAAAACGAGTGGAGATGTCCCTTGGAACCAAGTAAGAATTTGTCTGAATCACTGTTTAAAAAACATCAGCATGCCAAAGAAACGTCGAGTTTCATCAGTTATCTATCAGAAAGTCAGGACTTGTTAGATACCAACCAAAAACGCAGCAAAAGTGCCTGGTATCGAGCTTTGCGTCGTATGCAGTGGATTTGGCAGGGGTTAGATCCGATTGAAATTGAATCAGTCCTTGCTCGCATCGCCAGTTCAGGGAACAAACATAATCATCCCGATTGGCTTGATACGATAGCAGGCTACCGCCCGGGAAATTGGTCGTATGAATGGAGCCAACAAGGCGCGATTCATCAGAAAAAAGCAGCGTTATTGAAAGGTGAAGCCGCCTCAGATGAGTACTTTATCGCAAGCTTATGCTTTAGCGTTGCCAGTTACCCACACCTTAAAGGGGATAATCTCTCTATTCAGGCTCAAGTGCTTGCCAATAAAGCGTATTCTGATGCGATGGAACATAGCCCTTATGTCACAAAGCAACTGAAAATCCCATATAAAAACAAAAAGATCATGGCTAATCTTCACCTACCTCACACTGAAAAGTCGCTACCTGTTGTGATCGTGAGTGCTGGAATTGATAGCCTACAAACCGACATGTGGCGTTTATTTCGAGACTTTCTTGCCAAACATGAGATAGGCATGCTTACCGTTGATATGCCGGGCGTTGGTGCCAATATCCATTGGTCAATGACCGAAGATTCAAGCTGCCTACATCAAGCGGTACTCAATGAATTGCCAAATATCCCTTGGGTTGATCACTATAAAGTGGGCTTAGTTGGTTTTCGATTTGCCGGTAATGTGATGGCAAGGCTTTCATTTATCGAGCAAGACAAAATAGCAGCGTGCGTTGCTTTAGGTGCTCCCATTCATGATCTACTGTCTGATGCGAATAAATTCAGCATAATGCCGAAGATGTACTTGGACGCTTTGGCGTCTCGTATGGGTAAAAACGCCGTGGATATTGCGAGCTTTTCTAAACAAGTTCGCGCTTGGTCATTGAAATCACAAGGCTTGCTTGCCGGTAGAAAAACCACCGTACCAATTTTAGCGCTGGGGTTAGAAGGTGATCCGGTAGGTTCTAAGATGGATAATCAAAGTCTGGCAAGTTTTAGTCAGGGTGGAAAAGCGATTGAATTGAGAACAAAGTCAATTTCACAAGGTTATGATCAAGCGCTCACTTCTGCAGTCGACTGGTTGAAAGTAGCACTCAAAAAGTGACATTTGTGATCGAATAGTGAACTATAGATAACCAGGGTCAATGGATTGTTGATCTTCTTTAATAATAATGTATGGAGAATTCAATGACTGACGCTTCTGCACCAACTCACTATCGTTTAATGACCGCTTTGAAAGCGATTGGCCCTTATTTACGTGAAGGTGAATACGAGTCGGGTACTTACTTGTTTGATTGCTTGTCTGTCTGTGTCGATGATAAAAAGTCACCGGAGTTAAGAGAGTTTTGGGGCTGGTGGTTAGAGTTAAACAAGCAAGAAGATAACTTTGTCGCCAACTACACCTTGGGTAAATACGATGAAAAAGGCGATTGGGTTGATATAGCGATCCCTAAAAAATCACAACTTGAAGTGGAAAGGACATTAGAAGAATTCCATAAAAAGCTTGTTTCTGTATTGTCTGGAAATTACAACTACACGGTTAGTCTTCATAAAAACTCGGTTGATACTCTTTAATTAGCCGCAACATTATCTGAATAGAGAATATTGTAGGGCGTGTTTGTGGATTATCCGCAACACGCCTTATCTTTTACTTGTGAAATGGCGCTTGTATTGATACAACATCAAGATATCTTATACCCAAGTTACTTGGATACACCCTTTTATTATTTTCATTTTTGACAGGAAACACATGTCAACTCAAGCCTCTTCAAATCAAAGCGGAAACAACAGCCAAGTGGAATCTCAAACCATAGTGGTAAAATTGGGAACCAGCGTGCTGACCGGCGGAACCTTAGAAATTAATAAAGCTCGTATGGTTGACCTTGTTCGCCAATGTGCAGAGCTAAAAAATCAAGGCCATCAAATTGTTATTGTCTCTTCTGGCGCAATTGCTGCAGGGCGAGAGCATCTTGGTTACCCCGCATTACCCAACTCGATGGCAAGTAAGCAATTATTAGCCGCCGTTGGGCAAAGCCGCTTGATTCAAGTTTGGGAGTCATTATTTGAATTGTACGGAATTAAAATTGGACAAATGCTGCTCACCCGTGCTGATTTGAAAGACCGTGAACGTTTTCTGAATGCGAGAGATACCATTAATGCCTTAATTGAACATGGCATTGTGCCAGTGGTTAATGAAAATGATGCGGTCGCAACAACTGAAATCAAAGTTGGCGATAATGATAACCTTTCGGCATTAGTTGGTATTTTATGTGGCGCCGATAAACTGTTGCTATTGACCGATCAGTCGGGTTTATTCACAGCCGATCCTAGAAAGAACCCTGATGCAGAATTAATCCGCGAAGTGAAAACCATTGATGAAACACTGCGTAAAATCGCCGGTGGCAGTGGGACGACTTTAGGTACTGGTGGCATGGCAACGAAATTACAGGCGGCGGATATTGCAAGACGTACTGGTATTGAAGTAGTGATTGCCGCAGGAAGCAGTCCAAATGTGATTGTTGATACTTTGAGTGATAATCCTCAAGGTACACGCTTTCTGGCTTTAGAAGAGTCATTAGAAAACCGTAAACGCTGGATCTTAGCGGGCCCTGCTTCTGTGGGCGATTTGGTTTTAGATGATGGTGCCGCCAAAGCCGTTATCGAGCGAGGTAGTAGTTTATTAGCCAAAGGCATCACGCAGACTCAAGGCACTTTCTCGCGCGGAGATGTGGTTCGTTTGCGTAATCAGCAAGGGCAATTGTTAGCCAAAGGTATTGTGAGCTATTCAGATACCGAGTTAGCGCTATTGATCGGTAAACACAGTACTGAGATTGAAGCAACACTAGGCTATGCGTATGGTGCCACCATTATCCATCGCGATGATTTGGTTGTTATTCAAGAATAGTTTGGCAAAAGAATTTAAGGAAAAGATTGTGGATTTAACATTAATGGGTCAAGCGGCCAAGCAAGCCGCATTTCAATTAGCGACAGCGTCAACTGCTCAAAAAAATAAAGCACTCTCGATCATTGCAGATGAGCTTGAAGCAAATGCGAGTACGATTTTAGCGGCTAATGCCCAAGACATTGAATTAGGTCGTCAAGCGGGTTTAACCGATGCGCTGTTAGATCGTTTGTTGCTCAATGAATCTCGTTTAGCGGGCATTGCGGCTGATGTGCGTAATGTGATTAATCTTAATGATCCAGTTGGTAGTGAGATTGACAGTAAAGTTCTAGAAAGTGGCATGTCACTTTCACGCCGTCGCGTGCCTTTAGGGGTTGTCGGGGTGATTTACGAAGCACGCCCTAATGTGACGATTGATATTGCCGCCTTGTGTTTGAAAACCGGTAATGCCAGCATTTTGCGTGGTGGCAAAGAGACCTTCTTTTCTAATATGGAATTGGTCAAAGTGATTCAAATTGCGCTTGAAAAAGTCGGCCTACCTGCTGCTTCGGTGCAATACATTGAAAAGCCTGATCGTGAATTGGTTTCACAATTGCTAAAACTGGATGATTATGTCGATATGATCATTCCTCGCGGTGGTGCGGGTCTGCACAAAATGTGTAAAGAAAATAGCACGATTCCGGTGATCATCGGTGGCTTTGGTATCAGTCATATTTTTGTCGATGAAACGGCAGACTTAGTGAAATCAATCGATGTGATTGAAAATGCGAAAGTACAGCGTCCATCGGCTTGTAACTCTCTGGATACCTTATTGGTGCATGAAAAAGTTGCTGCTGAGTTTTTACCTAAACTGGCAAAACAGCTCGGTGAAAAAGTAGCTTTAGTGGCCGAACCAAAAGCAAAAGCAATATTAGGTGAAAATGAGCAAGTACGTGATGCTCAAGAAGGTGATTTTGATACCGAATGGTTAAGCTACACCTTAGGCATCAAAGTCGTTAGCGATATTGCGGAGGCGATTGACCATATGCAAGTGCATAATGCGAGTCACTCTGATGCCATCATGACAGAATCAATCCGTAATGCTGAATTATTCATTAACTCGGCAGGTTCAGCAGCAGTATACGTTAATGCTTCTACACGCTTCACTGATGGCGCTCAATTTGGTTTGGGTGCGGAAGTGGCAGTATCTACTCAAAAGCTACATGCACGCGGCCCTATGGGCTTAGAAGAGCTGACAAGTTATAAGTGGGTGGGTAAGGCGGATTATTTAATTCGAAGCTAATCCGCTGCGCGGAGGTTGCGAGTTTCGAGAGCGCTTCGCTTCGAGTCGCGAGAAAAAGCTCAAAAAGATTGGCCGTTTGAAATTCAGTCTTTGTCCTTTAAATTCCGTATTGTTCAAAATAAAAAAAGATCGTGGTGAGGACCACGATCTTTTTTTATGTCTAACTCGAAATAACTTACGTGTATCTTAAGGCTGTAAATAGCCGCTTAATTTCTCTTCGGAACTCGAAGCGAAGCGTACTCGGATCTCGTAACCTACTTTATTTCAATCCCTTGTGCTTGCATATCGGCATGGTACGAAGAACGTACGAATGGGCCACATGCGGCATGGGTAAAGCCTAGTTCTAGAGCGATTTCTTTTAGCTCATCAAACTCAGAAGGCGGTACATAGCGTTCAACCGGCAAGTGGTGACGGCTTGGTGCTAAGTATTGTCCTAGTGTCAGCATCGTCACGCCGTGAGCACGTAGATCTTTCAGTACTTCGACAATCTCTTCTTTGGTTTCACCTAAGCCCATCATTAAGCCAGACTTGGTTGGAATATGCGGATGTTGCTGTTTAAATTTCTGCAGGAGTTGCAGAGACCATTTATAGTTGGCACCAGGGCGAGCTCGGCGGTATAAGCGAGGCGCAGTTTCTAGGTTGTGGTTGAACACATCTGGCGGATTGTCTTTCATTAGATCTAGTGCGACATCCATACGACCACGGAAATCAGGCACTAACGTTTCAATTTTAATATTTGGATTCTTTTCACGAATCGCTTTATTACACTCAGCAAAGTGTTGTGCGCCACCATCACGTAGATCATCTCGGTCAACCGAGGTGATCACTACGTATTTTAGTTTCATATCAGAAATAGTTTGCGCCAGTTTCTGTGGTTCATTGGTTTCCGGTGCATTAGGGCGACCATGCGCCACATCACAGAAAGGACAACGACGAGTACAAATCGCGCCTAAGATCATAAAGGTCGCGGTGCCGTGATTAAAGCATTCGGCAAGGTTAGGGCAAGATGCTTCTTCACAAACTGAGTGAAGATCATTTTTACGCATCGCAGCTTTGATATCTTGAATACGCTGACTATCAGCAGGCAGTTTTATTTTCATCCATTCCGGCTTGCGTAAGATCTCCGTCTTTTCCACTGCAACCGTCTTGGTTGGAATTAGTGCCATTTTATCAGCGTCACGATACTTAACGCCTTTTTCCATTTGGATTGGTTTACTCATAACTTCCTACTTACTTTTTAAAGCGGGTGCTGATTTTCAGCGGCTTTCTGTCGTAACGTCAACTTGGGTATATTCAAGTTGCTGAGTGATTTTTTCAATTAACACGGCTTCAACACTGGCAACGGAGTTTGGTCCGTTAACATCTTTAACTTGTATCATTTCCATGCCTGCATACCCACAAGGGTTAATACGTAAAAATGGTGATAAATCCATATTGACGTTTAAGGCTAGGCCATGAAAAGAACATCCTTTACGAATGCGTAAACCTAATGAGCAGATTTTACGCTGTTCAACATACACACCCGGAGCATCTGGTCGTGCGGCGGATGTGATGCCAAATTCATTGAGAGTGGCAATGACGATATTTTCGATATTTGTTACCAGTTCACGCACACCGATATTTTTACGGCGTAAGTTTATCATGAAGTAAGCGACAATTTGCCCCGGCCCATGATAGGTCACCTGTCCGCCACGGTCACTCTGCACCACTGGAATATCTCCAGTATTTAATAAGTGTTCAACTTTACCAGCCTGACCTTGGGTGAAGACGGGATTGTGTTCAACTAGCCAAACTTCATCAACTGTCTGAGCATCTCTTTGATCAGTAAATTGATGCATCGCTTGCCAAACAGGAAGGTAGTCTTGACGACCGAGTTGCCTAATCACAACATGATTTGGCGACGCAGTAGGGGATTCTAATGTCTCGGCCTGAGCTGATTGACTATCCATGTGCAAAATCCTAACGCAGAGTGATGTGTAGTGAAGGAGGCTAAAACTGGATCAGCTAACGATTATAAACTTGTTTATCAATACTAACTACGGATAAGCAGTAAGGGTATAGCGGTTTGTTGTCGTTATTTGAACTGATCCAAACTTTGTTTTTATAAACGTTCTCTATAAAAGATGCGTTATAAAACCATGCGTACGATTTCAATTTCACCAAGCTCTTTATATAAAGTTTCAACTTGCTCAATTGAAGTGGCAGTAATGGTTACTGATACTGAGTTGTAAGTACCTTTACCGCTTGGTTTGACGCTTGGAGAGTAATCACCTGGTGCGTGTTTTTGAATAACGCTTAGAACAAGATCCGGTAATTCTGGTTTCGCATAGCCCATCACTTTGTAGGTAAATTGGCATGGGAATTCAAGTAAATCTTTTAGTTTTGGTTGCTCTTGCATACCGTGCTCCTGAAAGGGGAAAGGTGCGATAAAGCGTGAATAGTAATGGGATTGACGTAGGATCTCAACTATCACGTACTATCCATATCGCATAGATTATGTGCTTTTGTTTTAAGTCGATGGGGTATTGATTAGGAATATAAATAAAATTAACGGTTTATCATATCGAGGCGTTGAGCATCAAAAAAACAAAAAAAGCCGCAATGAAAGCGGCTTTTGAAGTTAGCGAGTTCTACTTAACTGTTATAAGAGACTTAGAACCAGCTCTTAAATAGTAGAATGATGTAGTCGATTAGGCGGCTGAAAATGCCCCCTTCTTTAACATCTTCTTGAGCAACAAGTGGGTACTCAGCAACGTCTTTACCATTTAATTGGTAGAACAGTTTACCAACTACTTCACCTTTGTTGATAGGAGCTTTAAGCTCTTTATCTAACACAAAGCTAGCCGCTAGGTTTTTCGCTTGACCACGAGGTACGGTAACAAAAGTATTCTCTTGTACACCTAAAGAGATTTCGCTCTTATCGCCCATCCAGATTTTTTCTTTAACGAACTCTTCGCCCGCTTTGTGTGGCGCAACGGTTTCAAAGAAGCGGAAGCCAAAGTTTAGAAGCTTTTTGCTCTCTGCTTTACGAGCGTTTTCACTCTTAGTACCCATAACAACAGATACTAGGCGCATATCGCCTTCTGTTGCAGAAGTCACTAGGTTATAACCTGCACCGCTTGTATGGCCTGTTTTAATGCCATCTACGTGCATGCTCTTATCCCACAATAGACCATTACGGTTGTATTGAGTAATGCCGTTGTAAGTGAATGATTTTTGAGCGTAGAGTTTGTATTCTTCTGGTACGTCACGAATTAACGCAGCACCTAAAATAGCAAAGTCGTGTGCAGTCGAGAAATGCTCATCGTTGTCTAGGCCGTGAACGTTCACAAAGTGAGAATTCACCATGCCGATTTTTTGTGCCCACTGGTTCATTAAATCAACAAATGAATCTTCAGAGCCGGCAATGTGCTCAGCCATCGCAACACAAGCATCGTTACCTGAAGTCACGATGATGCCTTGGTTTAATTTATCAACCGTTACCGTTTTGCCCACTTCGATGAACATTTTTGAAGAATCAGGGAAGTTTTTCGCCCAAGCTTTTTCACTGATCACAACTTCATCAGAGCGTGAAATGCTACCTGATTTAAGTTCTTGACCAATTACGTAGCTGGTTAGCATTTTAGTTAAGCTCGCAGGGTGGCGACGCTCATCCATATTTTTCTCAGCTAAGATTTTGCCTGAATGGTAATCCATTAACACAAAGCTTTGTGCTGCAATTTCTGGAGCATTAGGCACTACGATAGGGTCGGATGCAGAAGCATTCAATGAAACCAAAGATGCTGAAAGTGCTAATGAAGGTACTAGCAATGATGTTAGATATTTAGCCGTATTTTTCATGAGATAAATGCTATCAATATTTTAGTGGAAGTAAATTTTTCGTATTCTAACAGAAACTTTTCTAGAAATCAGATATGGATCAAAGTCTACGAAATTAGCAAGATCGTTTAACCGCTAGACGATAAAGAGCTAAGGTTTGGTCGATTTTATTTACGCGTTCGGTGTTTCATAAAGGCGGATTGGTAGCCGCTTTGTTGAAGTTTATGAAGCACTTCATTCGCTTGGTCTTGATCTTTCCAAGGGCCAAGCATGATGCGATTAATACTGCTCGAATTTTCGACACTGTATTGTGATGCGTATTTTTGACCAAGATTTTTCGCTAAAGTTCGCGCTTTTTCGGAATCAGAAACGGCGGCGACTTGGATCAGATATTCTTGTTTTGAATAAGCATGATCGACCTTGCTTTTAGGAACCGTAATATAGTCAATTTTGACTGGAGCAGTACCCGCTTGGTAGACACCGAGTTTGTAAGCTGCGGCGTAACTTAAATCAATAATACGACCGTCATGGAAAGGTCCACGGTCGTTAATTCGAACGATAGCGGTTTTACCATTTGCGGTGTTGGTGACTTTGACATAGCTAGGAATAGGCAAGGTTTTGTGTGCCGCAGACATGGAATACATATCGTACACTTCGCCGTTTGACGTCAAATGACCATGAAATTTCTTACCGTACCAAGAAGCATAGCCTGATTGAGTAAAGTCTTTGGTGTCTTTTACGATTTTATAATCTTTACCACGTAGGGTGTAGTCACGGTTACCACCACGGCTAAAAGGCTCATAGCGAGGGTGGGCATCTTCTACATTGGCGACAGAAATTGGATCTTCAGGTGCGACATCATCTGATAGTTTGTATCGCTCATCTGGAGACGATGAGCAACCCGCTAAAAGAGTGAAGGCCATCCATAGGCCGTAACGGCAATATTTTTTCATTAATTTAATTCGCCTTTGAAAGCATTTTTCTATGAGTGTGAATTGACATTAAAATACCGAAACCAACCAACAGAGTGATCATCGAGGTACCACCGTAGCTGATTAGCGGCAAAGGTACACCTACTACAGGTAAAATGCCGCTTACCATGCCAATATTTACAAAAACATAAACAAAGAAGCTAAGTACAACACTGCCTGCCATCATTCGACCGAAAGCAGTTTGCGCTTGTGTCGCTAAATATAAACCACGTGCGATGATGAATAAGTATACCGAGAGCAAAAATGTCACGCCGATAATACCCCATTCTTCTGCGATAACTGCAAAGATAAAGTCAGTATGTCGCTCTGGAACAAATTCAAGTTGCGATTGGGTTCCATGCAACCAGCCTTTGCCAGTCAAGCCGCCAGAGCCAATGGCGATTTTACTTTGAATAATATGGTAACCCGCCCCAAGCGGATCGGATTCTGGATCAAATAATGTTCTCACCCGAGTTTTCTGGTACTCGTGCATTAAAAAGAACCAGAGGATTGGAATGAATCCACCGATTGCAGCAGCAGCGGCAATGATAATTCGCCAACGGATACCGGCGAGGAAAATAACGAAAATACCTGAAGCGGCAATCAGTATTGACGTTCCTAAGTCTGGTTGTTTAGCGATTAAAATAGTCGGTAAGCAGACCAAAATTAATGACACCGCTAAGGTACGGAATGTCGGGGGTAGAGGTTGTTTACCGATGTACCTTGCAATCATTAAAGGCACAACTAACTTCAAAATTTCCGATGGCTGAAAGCGTGGGCCAAAGCCTAGACTTAACCAACGTTGAGCGCCTTTAGAAGTCTCGCCAAAGAACAATACACCGAGCAATAAGATGATCCCGATGAAGTATAAGCTTGGCGCTAAGGATTCCATTGTTCTTGGCTTTACTTGGGCGACAGCAAACATGACGGTTAGAGATAGCAACATCCTCATGGCTTGCTTGTCCATCATTTCATAGCTTTGTCCACTGGCGCTATACATGATAACTAGACCAATTCCCATCAATAATAAGATACCAAGTAGTAGAGGTAGGTCGATATGCAATCGTTCGAAAAATGAACGGTTTTGCCCAGTGGCAGGATCCATTTTCATACTACTTGTTATCCTCTTTATCTGCATCCGCGTCATCAGGTGATTCAACGAGTACATGGTCAAAAATTTCACGGGCGATTGGGCCGCCGACGCCAGAGCCACCACCGGCATTTTCAAGCACCATGGCGACGATAAGTTTAGGATCTTCCAACGGTGCGAAGCCCATTAATAATGCGTGATCGCGTAAGTGTTCTGCGACTTCATCGGCGTTATATTTCTCACCTTCTTTTAATCCATAAACCTGTGCGGTACCGGATTTGACGGCAGCTTCATATTTTGCACCATAGAAAGAACGGCGTGCGGTGCCTCGAGAACCTGTCGCAACCAAGTGCATGCCTTCTTTGGCGATTTCCCAATCAGAATCTTTAACTCCAGTAATGGTCGGGAATGTTTTGATTGGGCTCAATACTGGTTTTTGATCGGGTTCGGATTTATCGATAGTCGCACGAAGAAGGTGAGGCGCTCGCACTTTACCGTGTGAAACTAATACCGATAATGCTTTAGCAATTTGCATCGGTGTTGCTGTCCAATAACCTTGCCCAATACCGACAGGTATAGTGTCACCTTGATACCAAGGCGTGCGGTGGCGAGCCATTTTCCAGTCACGAGTCGGCATATTGGCGCTGCTTTCTTCATGTAAATCAATACCGGTATATTCACCAAAACCGAATTTATTCATCCATTTAGACAGGCGATCGATACCGAGATCAAATGCGATTTGGTAGTAGAAAGTATCAACCGATTCTTCAATGGATTTTTTGACATCAACCACACCGTGTCCCCAGCGGCTCCAGTCGCGATAACCTTTATGGCTTCGTGCATGCGGGATATACCAAATTCCCGGATCATTACGGGTGGTTTTGGTGGTGATCACGCCTTCGGTTAATGCCGATACCGCAATAAACGGTTTCACCGTCGAAGCGGGTGGGTAGATCCCTAAAGTTGCTCGGTTTACCAATGGGCGGTCTGGATCATTTAATAATTTACTATAGGCCTTACCACTGATGCCATGAACAAAGGCATTGGGATCATAACTTGGGCTAGATACCATCGCGAGAACGCCATTATCAGCAGGATCGAGAATAATGATCGAGCCACGGCGGTGATCCATTAATTTATAAGCGTATTGCTGTAGCTTAATATCTAAGTTGAGAACGATATCTTTGCCTGGAATAGGCGGCACGTATTTTAAAGTACGAATGATGCGGCCTCGGCTGTTAACTTCCACTTCCTGATAGCCAGATGTGCCGTGTAAAACATCTTCGTAATAACGTTCGATGCCTAACTTACCAATATCACGAGTTGCTTGATAATTAGAGACTTTATCTTCTTCGGTTAAGCGCAAAATATCGCGGTCATTGATGCGAGAAACATAGCCCAAAACATGGGTTAAGGAGGAACCGTACGGATAATAACGTTTCAAGGCGGCAGTGATTTCTACCCCAGGAAACTTATATTGGTCGACAGAAAACTTAGCTACTTGTTCGTTAGTTAACTGAGTTAATAGTGGAACCGGTTTGTAGTGTCTAATGTGCAGTCGCTCTTTTTGGAAGGCAGCAACTTGCTCATCAGTAATGGTTAAAATTTTACGCAGCTCTTCGATGGTCTTATCGATATCAGGGACTTTTTCTGGCGTAATTTCAAGGCTATATACCGGGCGGTTAGACGCCAGTAATTCACCATTACGATCGTAAATAAGACCGCGATTGGGCGCGATCGGGACAATTTTAATTCGGTTGTCGTTTGAACGAGTTTTATAGTCTTGGTATTGATCGACTTGGATGTAATAAAGGTTGGCTAGCAAAATGCCAACCAACACAATGATGCCCATAAACGCAACAATTGAGCGTCGTGCGAACAATTTAGCTTCAGCAGTGTAATCGCGTATTTGGCTACGTCTACGTCTCATTCTTTATTATTCTCGGTGGTACGGGTGATTAGCTGTGACGCTCCAAGCTCGGTATAGGCTTTCAGCCATGATCACGCGAACCATTGGGTGTGGCAAAGTCAGTGGTGATAATGACCAACTTTGATCGGCAGCAGCCTTACACGCTGGCGCAAGTCCTTCAGGGCCACCAATTAAAATCGACACATCACGGCCATCTAGTTTCCAAGCATCGAGTTGAGAAGCCAATTGACCGGTATCCCAACGTTTGCCTGGAATGTCTAATGTTATAATGCGATTCCCTTTAGGTACAGCGGCTAGCATCGCTTCGCCTTCTTTTTGCAGAATCCTTGCAATATCAGCATTTTTGCCACGTTTTCCGGCTGGAATTTCGACTAAATCAAACGGCATATCACTTGGGAAGCGACGCTGATATTCGTAAAAACCGTCTTCGACCCATTTAGGCATCTTGGTTCCGACTGCAATAAGTTGAATTTTCACTTACTGGCTCCAACAGAGTGGTAGGGTATTAACCCCACAGTTTTTCCAATTGGTATAAATCACGAGATGCTTCTTGCATGATATGAACCATGACTGATCCCATATCGACTACGACCCATTCGCCTTCATCTTCACCATCAATACCTAAAGCTTCAATGCCGGCGATTTTCGCTTCTTTCGCAACATTATCTGCAATGGAAGCAACGTGGCGTTTTGAGGTGCCAGTACATACGATCATGTAGTCAGTTACGCTTGATTTACCTTTAACATCTAGTGTGATGATGTTTTCAGCTTTCATGTCATCTGCTTTATCAGCAAGAAAATCTTTTAACTCATTCAGTTGCAAAGTATTGCCTCTTTAATATGGTATTTAATGGTACTTCTTAATGGTAAGGGGAAATACCGGGTTTGGAAAGAAACCACCGAATTGAAAGTCTATTGGGTGGTCAAATAGGTTGATCTAAACGAGATAACGCCGCTGTCGGTTGGCATAGCTCGATGGATAGTTGGCTGAGCTTTGGCCAAGGTTCTTGATCAAAGGTTGTTTTGACCGACAACTCTAATTGGCACAATAGATGAACTTGTTTTTGTAAAAACGCTAAGTTTAATCGTTGTAGTGCCGATGTATAGAGTGGGCGTTTGTTTTGCCAGATTCGGTGTTGATCAAATATTTTACCGAGTACCGCGCCATGATCAAAAGCTTGTCTCATTTCGATAAGTAGAAAGAGTTCTTTTTGGATGGTGCGCAGTAATATAATAGCCTCTTGGCCTTCGGCTTGCAGTTGACGCAAGATTCGCTGAGCTCGTTTGGCTTGGCCCGCAAGGAGGGCATCGGTCCATTGAAAAGGAGTAAAGTGGTTATGTCGGCTTAGTGATGTCTCTACTCTTGGCAGAGTCAGATTACCATCTGGGTACAATAGCGCTAATTTCTCTAAGCTTTGCGCCAGTGCCAGTAAGTTACCTTCATGCCATTGCGCTAGCATTTGTACCGCTTCGGCATCGGGTGTGAGCTTTAATTTACGACAACGTTGTTGGACAAACTGTGGTAACTGACGCAGCTCCGGGCTATTGCAACTAACGAGTAGACCATTTTGATGCAGAGCTTTAAACCACTTGGTATTTTCTTGAGCACGCGACAGCTTATTGCCAATCACCACCAATAAAATGTCAGGATTTAACATGCCTGCTAAGTTAACCAGTTCTTTGGCGCTCGCAGCGGTGACACCAGTTTCGGGAATCTCTAACTCAATAATCTGCTGATTAGAAAATAAGCTCAACGCTTGGCAGCAATCAAATATCTGATTCCAATCAACTTGTTTATCGAGAGTAAATCGCTGTTTGTCTAAGAAGCCTTTATCTTTGGCATGTTTATACAAAAGATCTTTGCTTTCTTGCAGCAATAAAGGCTCGTTCCCCATTAATAAATAAATAGGGAAGGATTTTCGCTCGAGGTTTTCAGCCAGTTTATCGGCAAATATACGCATGGTGATTACGGCGTTTCAGTTGGAGAGTCGCTGGTGACTGACTCGTCACTATCACTTGATACTTTACTAGCGCTAGATACTTCACTGGTAGAAGTCGTTTGCTCTACGCCTTCATCAATAGTGATGGTTTCTGGTTGATTCTCAGTACCATCAATATTGGTTGGGAAATCTTGTAGCTCATCACTTCCTGCTGGAGTAACGACTAGCTGGGCTTTCAAACGAGCCATTTGACGTATGATTTGCTCTGCGGCTTGTTCACGCATCTCTTCAACAATCAGATCTCGTTCAACCGATTTTGCCAGTGCGGCTAATGGGTTATCTAGGTAACTACGAGTAATATTAACGTTAAAGGTTTTTTTGTCATAACCCGGAACCGACACTTGGTAAGACACACGGTAAGACAATTCATATTCCGCCGCTCGTGAGTTTTGGTACAAGGATAAGGTGCGACCATTATCACTGTCATCATTGGCGGTTTCACTGACTAGGTGTAGGTTTGTGATATTGGCACCAGGAGAAACAACATCCACACCGTTAAGGCGTAATTGGTTTTTCACATCACGAGTGATTTGGTTATAAGAGTCAAAACTGGTAACGGAAATGGTTGAAACTTCTTCAGGTAGTAGATAGCTGCCTCTGAAGTGGAAGCCACATGCGCTGGTCATCATGGCTAGGCCGATAATGGCAAGAAGACGTACATGAGAACGAGAAAACAAATGTGCCACTAAGGAGTACCTCAAATCGGTTTAAATATGTTGGGTGCTTATCTTATAAATTCTTTGGCTAAAAACCTATAAGATAAGCGTAAGCACCTTTCGATGCCTACGCTTTTAATTTTTATCTGTGCTTATGATTAACTAGCAACGATGTTCAATAGTTTACCTGGTACGTAGATGACTTTACGAACCGTTAAACCATCGGTGAACTTAGTTACATTTTCATCACTTAGGCCCATCGCTTCAATATCATCTTTACTGATATCAGCAGGAACCGTTAGTTTTGCACGAAGCTTACCATTCACCTGAACGATGATAAGTTTCTCATCTTCCACTAAGGCTTTTTCATCAAATGTTGGCCACTCACAGCTATCGACATCTGATTCACCTAAAGCGTTCCATAATTCATGACAAATATGTGGAGTGATAGGGTAAAGCATGCGAACAACCGCTTTTAGTGCTTCATCAAGAATCGCGCGATCTTGTGCGTTTTCTTGTGGTGCTTTGCCTAGCTTGTTCATTAATTCCATGATAGCGGCGATAGCAGTGTTGAAAGTCTGACGACGGCCAACATCATCGCTTACTTTAGCAATGGTTTTATGAACATCACGACGTAGCGCTTTTTGGTCGCCAGTTAATGCTGCAACATCTAGTGCTTCAACGTTACCTTTAGCCGTATGCTCACCAACTAATTTCCATACGCGACGTAAGAAACGGTTTGCACCTTCTACACCTGATTCTTGCCATTCTAGTGTCATATCAGCAGGAGAAGCGAACATCATGAATAAACGAACAGTATCTGCACCGTATTTATCAACCATTTCTTGTGGATCAATACCGTTGTTTTTCGACTTAGACATTTTGATCATGCCAGAGTGCTCAACGTTACGACCTTGGTTATCAACCGCTGTTTCAATGCGGCCTTTACCATCACGCTCAACGGTTACATCTGTTGGAGCTATCCACTCTTTAGTGCCTTTTTCATTGGTGTGGTAGAAAGCATCGGCTAATACCATACCTTGACAAAGCAGCTGCTTGAACGGTTCATCAGACGTTACATAACCTGCGTCACGTAATAATTTGTGGAAGAAGCGTGAGTACAATAGGTGCATACAAGCGTGTTCAATACCGCCCACATATTGATCCACTGGTAGCCAGTAGTTGGCTTTTTCTGGGTCTAGAATATCGTCCGCTTGTGGGGAACAGTAACGTGCGTAGTACCAAGATGATTCCATAAAGGTATCAAAGGTATCCGTTTCACGTAGTGCATGTTCGCCATTGAAAGTGGTTTCTGCCCATGCTTTATCGGCTTTAATTGGGCTAGTTACACCGTCCATTACCACATCTTCAGGTAGGATAACCGGAAGTTGGTCAGCAGGAACAGGATGCACTTCACCGTCATCTGTAGTCACCATTGGAATTGGTGCGCCCCAGTAACGTTGACGAGATACGCCCCAGTCACGTAGACGGAAGTTAACGGTTTTCTTACCTTTATCTTCAGATTCTAATTTCGCAGCGATAGCATCAAAAGCCTCTTGGAAATCAAGTCCATCGAATTCGCCTGAATTAAATAACTTACCTTTTTCAGTGTAAGCCGCTTCAGAAACGTCTGGTTGGTTACCTTCTTCATCAAGAATGACTGCTTCGATATTTAGGCCGTATTTGGTTGCGAATTCAAAGTCACGTTGATCGTGAGATGGAACTGCCATTACTGCGCCTGTGCCGTAATCCATTAATACAAAGTTAGCTACATAAACCGGTACTTCTTTGCCGTTTAATGGATGAATGGCAGTTAGGCCTGTATCCATGCCTTTCTTTTCCATTGTTGCAAGTTCAGCTTCAGCAACTTTGGTGTTTTTACATTCTTCACAGAAAGCAGCCAGTTCTGGGTTATTTTGTGCAGCAATGGTAGCCAGTGGGTGACCAGCGGCAATACCTACGTAAGTTACACCCATTAGCGTGTCAGGACGTGTGGTATACACTTCAAGGTCAGCTTGGTCTTTCACTTTAAAGGTTAATTCAACACCTTCAGAGCGACCGATCCAGTTGCGCTGCATGGTTTTTACCATCTCAGGCCAACCGTCTAGGTTATCTAGATCGTCTAATAACTCTTGTGCGTACTCGGTGATTTTAATAAACCACTGTGGAATTTCTTTTTGTTCAACTGGGGTATCACAACGCCAGCAGCAACCGTCTTCTACTTGTTCGTTAGCAAGAACCGTCATGTCGTTTGGACACCAGTTCACAGAAGAGGTTTTTTTGTAGACTAGGCCTTTTTCATATAATTTCGTGAAGAACTCTTGTTCCCAACGGTAGTATTCAGGTGTACAAGTCGCAAACTCACGGTTCCAGTCATAACCAAAGCCTAATAGTTTAAGCTGGTTTTTCATGTATTCGATGTTTTCGTAAGTCCAAGGTGCTGGCGCAGTTTTGTTTTTAACTGCAGCATTTTCAGCAGGTAGACCAAACGCATCCCAACCAATAGGTTGCATGACGTTTTTGCCCTGTAGACGCTGGTAGCGAGAAACCACATCACCGATAGTGTAATTACGAACGTGCCCCATGTGCAGGCGGCCACTTGGGTAAGGGAACATAGACAAGCAGTAGAATTTTTCTTTGCTTGGATCTTCTGTTACTTCAAATATTTTGCTGTCATCCCAGTGCTGTTGAACCTTTGGCTCAATGTCTTGAGGATTATAATGTTCTGATAATTTCACTTTATGCTCTTGCATCGATGATATCCGGTAATCGTAGATTTGTGAGATCGGTTAAAACCGATAATACTTGATCAGCATAGAATACCTTAAAGGGGTTGCGCACAACAATAGGCAATGTGACCCTGTAGTTAACTAGATGGTTAAGGAGAGCAATATGTCAAAGCGTAATCAAGACTATAAAAAGCTATTAGAAGAGATTATTGAAAGCTTAAAGCATACGCCAGAAGAGCTAAATAAAGCGCTCGATACGCCCAAGAAGATGTGGCAAGCGACTAAAGACATGACTAAAGATGAGTACGCGCTTATTAGCCGATATGTGAAGTCGGATCTTAAAGAGTTTGCGGAAAATTATGAAAAAGACAAAGAAGCGATTGCTAATGACCCATTTAGAGACGTTATTGCAGAATCTATTTGGCAAGGCTTACTCGATATTACCGATAAAACACAAATCGAGTGGATGGAAGTGTTTCAAGATATTGAGCATAAAGGGCTTTATGAAGTCGGCGATGTGATCGGGTTAGGTGCTTTGGTGTGTGAAAAATGTGGTCATCGACAAGAGTACAGCCACCCTTGTGAAATTACCCCTTGTATTCAGTGTGGTAATGGCGCCTTTACTCGCGTGCCATTAAAACCTTGATCACACAATTGATCGGTTTATTTCATGCGGTAAATCAAAAAATGTGAATTGAAGCACCTTGTTTCAGCGCTACAAGACTAAAAATTGATAGAGATTAATATTTGTTGTGATGCCTTTTGGTAGTTTCTTGCAATCAAAATTACTAAAAATTTGAAGTTTTATCTCCAAGTCAGTTGGATATAGCTAAAAACTTCTAAAGATAAAAGGCAAACATTTATGTTAGAACTATTAGTTGGTCTGGTTGTGACCATTGCAGTAGGCTACTTTATTGTAAAAGGTTATAAGCCTACTGGTGTGCTTTTAACTGCCGGTACGGTGTTGTTATTATTGGCCAAACCATTAGGTCACTCAGTACTACCTGAAGGCATGGAATCAACCGGTAGCTTTTTTACCGATGCGCTGTTTTTCTTAAAAAATACCTTACAAGGTTATAATGGCGGTTTAGGTCTACAAATCATGTTGTTGTGTGGTTTTGCTTCTTACATGACACATATTGGTGCCAACAACATTGTTGTGAAGCAGTTTTCTAAACCACTATCTTTTATTAAGTCACCTTATGTTCTTTTGGTGGCGGCTTATATTGTTGCGTGTTTAATGTCACTAGCGGTAAGCTCAGCAACTGGACTAGGTGTGCTGTTAATGGCGACATTGTTCCCAATGATGACAGCTATGGGGATTTCTCGTCCTGCGGCAGTGGCAGTATGTGCTTCTCCGGCGGCAATTATCTTATCGCCAACGTCTGGTGATGTGGTTATCGCGGCACAAAAATCTGGTATTCCTCTACACGTTTTTGCGGTTGAAACCGTACTACCGGTATCTATTTCAGCCATTATCGTGATGGCGATTGCGGCTTTCTTCTGGAACAAGTACCTAGATAAGAAAGACAATACGCCAATGGAAAAAGTCGATATATCTCATATTGATACTAGTGCGCCTGCTTATTATTCTATTCTGCCATTCCTACCAATTGTGGGTGTGTTCTTATTTAATGGCGAAACCATCCCAGGCATGACATTAGACATTTATACTATCGTAGTGCTTTCTATCTTTATTGGCGCTGTGGTTCATTACGTTTCTAACCGTTTTGATGGTAAGAGAGCAGTCGAAGATTTAGAAGTATGTTACCAAGGTATGGCGGATGCGTTTAAAGGCGTAGTAATGCTATTAGTTGGTGCTGGTTTATTTGCTCAAGGCTTAATGTCGGTTGGTGCGATTGATACTTTACTTGGTCTTGCGGATAACGCAGGTGCAGGCGCAGTGGCACTGATGTTACTTCTTACGGCTATTACGGTTGCCGCTTCAATTGCAACAGGCTCAGGTAATGCCTCTTTCTATGCGTTTGTTGAATTAGCACCGTCACTTGCTGCGAAAATGGGTATCAACCCAGCGTTCTTGATTATTCCAATGCTACAAGCTTCAAACTTAGGTCGTACCATTTCGCCAGTTTCGGGGGTTATTGTTGCTACGTCAGGTATGGGACAAGTAAACCCATTTGATGTGGTGAAGCGTACCTTTGTGCCAGTTGTTTGTGGTCTGGCAACTGTGATTATCGGTACTGTGTTCTTAGTACCAATGATGGCTGCTTAATAAATCGATTTTCAAAAGCTCACAGGTTTGTGGGCTTTATTTTTTTAGGAGCGTTTATGTCTCATACATTTGATCTTAAAACTTATATTCAACAGCTAGAAACATTAGTTAATGTTGATTGCGGTACGCGTACTCCACAAGGTGTCGCGAAAATTGCCGATATCCTGACTCCAATGTTTGAACAAATTGGCTTTACGGTGACTCGTCATCATATTGATGATAAAGCTGGCCCATGTTTGGAAATTACCAATAAGCCCGGTGCGGAACAATACGATGTAATGTTAAGTGGCCATATGGATACGGTTTTCCCAGAAGGTACTGTCGCACAACGTCCATTAACTTTTGATGAAGAAAAAATTTATGGTCCAGGCACCTCGGATATGAAATCAGGCATCTTAAGTGCTTGGTATGCCTTACAACAGCTGACAGATGAAGAAAGAGAAAATCTGGCAATCGTCGTGGCATTAAACTGCGATGAGGAAATTGGTTCAATGTATTCTCGTCCTTGGATTGAAGCTATGGCGAGAAAGAGTAAGCGAGTGTTGGTGTGTGAAGCGGCCCGAGTTAGCGGTAATTTAATCCGCTCACGTAAAGGTAATGCCAAATATGAATTGGTATTTAAAGGCGTTGCTTCTCACGCTGGTTCTGCATTGCAAGACGGTGTATCAGCGATTTATGAGTTGAGTCATTGGTCACTAGCGATTAAAGATCTAGTCAACCTTGAAACCGGCACTACCATGAATGTTGGTATTATCGAAGGTGGCCTTGCGGTGAACGTTGTGCCTGATTACGCTAAAGCGACGGTTGATTTACGTTTCTGGAGTAATGAAGAAGCAGAAGCGATTGATGCTAAGTTACGTGAAATGGCGAAAACACCGTTTGAGAAAGGTGCAAGCGTTGAAGTAAATCGTTTAGCGTTTAAACCATCGATGCAGCCAACTGATGCAACGGAAGAAATGATCAAGCTTGTCAGCGAAAAAGCGGATGAACTAGGTATTCAATACGGTTGGGAAGATGCTGGTGGCGGCTCTGATGGTAACTTTACAGCTAATGTAGGTACACCAACGTTAGATGGTTTTGGCCCAATGGGTGCTGGTTTCCATTCTGACAAAGAATACCTACTCATTGATTCGATCAAACCTCGTATTGATTTATTAGCCAGTGTTTTAAAGAGCTTTGCTTAATAACCACTCCAATACTTAATATTTCTTTGACGATAAAAAGCCGCGTAAGTTGAATGACTTACGCGGCTTTATTGTTTTACACAAATCAGTTTTAAACGAATCAGAAAGTATTTTCGTTATTCGTAGCTGAGGCTATTTATTCGCTTTTCTTTGTTGAAACCAAATCGCAAATAATCCCACGGCACACCATAGGTATAACAACCAAGATCCTAACGTTCTATAAGGCGTATTGCCTGATGTTGACGTCACTTCAGCTTTTAAAACTTCCGTTTGGAACTGTGGTACTTGTTTGGTAATGCGGCCTTTGTAATCGGTGACAGCCGTTACACCATTGTTGGTAGCACGAATAAGCGGTTTACCAAGCTCTAGGGCGCGCATACGAGCAATTTCCATATGTTGCAATGGACCAATCGAATGGCCAAACCAAGCATCATTAGAAAGCGTTAAGATGAAATCGGTATCAGGCGTCACATTTTGGCGTACTTGCTCGCTGAAAATGATTTCATAACACAAAGCGGCGACTAGGTGACGGCCGTTAGCAATGAGGTTCGGCTGAATGAAATCACCACGCTGGAATGAAGACATTGGCAAGTTAAAGAAAGGTGCGATAGGGCGCAGCAAGTCACCAAATGGTACAAACTCACCAAAAGGTAATAAATGGTGTTTGCTATAGCGTTTAGCCGTATCGTAATCGTACGGGCCTAAGCCATTTTGACCGAGCGTTAGAACGTTATTATAAAAACGTCCCATATCATCTTGCGATAACACGCCAGTAATTAAAGCGCTGTTATTGGTTTTTGCCGCGGTATCTAAATTATGTAGAAATGCTGGTAAATCAGATTCTAAAGCAGGAATTGCCGCTTCAGGCCAAATAATAATATCGGTGCCCCAATTGTCTCGGCTGATATCGGTATATTTCATTAAGGTAGGCCAGCGATGACTCGGCACCCACTTCATTTTTTGATCGATATTGCCTTGGATAAGAGCAAATGAGGTTTTGGTTGAAGGATCCGGTTTTACCCATGAGACCTGGTTTAAAGCAAAAGCAACCACGAAAACAGCAGTAGGTATCGCCAAGTAAGCCCATTTTCTTGTCATAGCGACCAAAGCGAAACTACCCGCAATAAGCCATAGCATGAGGGTAATTGCTTCAACACCAGATACTGGCGCATACGCATTCAGTGGGCTATCAATTTGGCTGTACCCTAACCATAGCCACGGAAAACCAGTCATCACCCAACCACGTAACCAATCGGTGATGAGCCAAATGATCGGAGCGGCAATCACTAAACGTTGGGTCGTTGTCTTCGGGAAGAAACGGTTGAGCAGGGCGCCAAATAGCGCTGGGTAGAGCGCTAAGTAAGCCACCAACAAACTCATTAGAGTGACGCTGGCAATCTTAGGCATGCCACCAAAGGTATCGATACTGACATGTACCCAATTGATGCCCGTGCCAAATTGACCTAAGCCCCAAGCAAAAGCAATCCAAAAACCAAACTTGGTGGATTGTTTATTAAGAAGTAGCAGTAGAATGAAAGGGCTTAAAATCGCAATGGGCCAGTAAGAAAATGGCGCAAACGCAAGGGTAGTTGTCGCGCCAATAAAAGCGGCCAATAAAGGCCGCCCAATGCGCTGAATCCAAATTGTTTTCATAGGTTCAGATTGCTTTTTAGGTTAGAGAAGCTTCGCTGCTAATCGTTACTTTCAGGTTCGATATTGGTTTCTGAGTTGGTTGGAATCGTGACTTGTAGTTGAATCACTTTACGGTTGTCTGCTGCCGTCACTTTAAAGTTGTAGCCATCCAGTTCAACCACTTCACCACGCTCTGGTAGGTGACCAAAGGTCAGAGTAACCAGTCCACCAATAGTATCGACTTCTTCATCACTGAAATTAGTGTTAAAGGCATCGTTGAAATCATCAATATCGGTCAATGCACGAACTGAGAAGGTGTGCTTGCTCAGTTGGCGAATATCGGCGGCTTCTTCATCATCGAATTCATCTTCGATTTCACCCACGATTTCTTCGAGAATATCTTCGATGGTGACAAGGCCAGAAACGCCACCAAACTCATCGACCACAATCGCCATGTGGTAACGCTCTTCGCGGAACTCTTTTAGTAGGCGATCAACCCGCTTACTTTCCGGCACAACAACCGCAGGACGTACTACTTCATTTAAGATGAATTCAGTACTGTCTGACACCAAGTAACGTAATAAGTCCTTGGCAAGTAAAATACCTTCGATATGGTCTTTATCTTCATTAATCACAGGGTAGCGAGAGTGAGTCGCATCAATGATTAAGGTCGCTAAAGAATCTAGGTCATAGTCACGGCTAATAGTGACCATTTGCGAGCGTGGGATCATAATGTCACGTACTCGCATTTCCGATATTTCCATCACTCCTTCAAGCATATCTCGTGTATCAGGATCGATCAGATCGTTCTCTTCTGAATCACGAAATACTTCGACGAGCTCTTGGCGATCTTTAGGATCACCTTGAAATAGATGAGCTAGGCGTTCGAAGAAGGATTTTCTACTGGGACCTTCAGATTTATCATTATTGCCTTCATTATGTGAAGGCGAGGTACTGTCGTTCATGTCTACTCTTTCATTAACGCTATCAAAAGCGGATAGCTCGCATATGCGTTCACTTAGTAAATTAAGTAACGGCTATTATTCTTTTTCAGAAATGTACGGGTCATCAAATCCGAGATTTTGCATGATTTCGGTTTCAATGCTTTCCATTTCTTCAGCTTCTTCATCTTCGATATGGTCATAACCTAGCAGATGAAGACTACCGTGTACAACCATATGCGCCCAATGCGCTGACAGCGGTTTATTTTGCTCTTTTGCTTCCGCTTCAACTACTTGCTTGCAAATGATTAGATCACCAAGTAAGTCGATTTCGATACCTGGAGGCGCTTCGAAAGGGAATGATAGCACGTTAGTTGGCTTATCTTTGCCTCGGTAATCACGATTTAATTGTTGGCTTTCTTCGTTTTCAACAATGCGAATAGTCACTTCTGCTTGAGGCTGAAATAAGGTAATCGCCGATTCCAACCATTGTTGTAACTGGGCCTCAGTAGGAAGCCCTGTTGTTTCTTCGACTGCAATTTGAAGATCGAGTTCAATAGCCATAGTTTGTATTATTCCGCATCTTGCTCTTGTTGAGGACTGGCTTGCTGAGGATTAGCAGCCGAAAATAACGCGGCTGCTTGAGCTTCACGTTGTTCTCTTTCTTCTCGGCGACGCTTTTCTATCGCTTTCTTTTCTTTTTGATCTTGCGCTTCCCATTTCTCGTAGGCATTAACGATACGAGCAACCACTGGGTGACGAACGACGTCATCGGCTAGGAAGAAATTAAAGCTGATGTCTTCTACTTCTGATAGTACTTCAATCGCATGACGTAAGCCTGAACGAGCCCCACGAGGCAAATCGATTTGGGTAACGTCGCCAGTGATCACTGCACGTGAGTTAAAGCCGATACGGGTTAAGAACATTTTCATTTGTTCTACCGTTGTATTTTGGCTCTCATCAAGAATGATAAAGGCATCGTTTAAAGTACGGCCACGCATATAAGCAAGCGGTGCCACTTCAATGACGTTACGTTCAATTAACTTTTCAACGCGTTCAAAGCCCAGCATTTCAAATAAGGCATCATAAAGTGGACGCAAATAAGGGTCGACTTTCTGGCTTAAATCACCCGGCAAGAAACCAAGTTTTTCACCCGCTTCAACCGCTGGACGAGTTAATAAAATACGACGAATTTCTTGGCGCTCTAGTGCATCAACCGCTGCGGCAACCGCAAGGTAGGTTTTACCTGTACCAGCAGGCCCAATACCAAAACTAATGTCATGGGTCACCATGTTGACTAGGTATTGACCTTGATTTGGTGTACGAGGCTTAATCACACCTTTTTTGGTTTTGATGAAGACTTCTTTGCCGTATTCCATCGGCTGCTCTTGGTGTTGCTCAAGAATGCCAGATTCTTTTACCGCGAGGTGAATTTGCTCGGGGTCTAAATCAGGGATCGTGCCACGTACCGGGGCCGTATCGACATACAAATCTTTGATAATATCTAACGCAGCTGCGGCAGTATGAGGCTTGCCAGTAATAGTGAAGAAGTTACTGCGGTGGTTAATTTCAACGCCTAAGCGACGTTCAAGGTGTTTGATATTGTCATCAAAAGGGCCACAAAGACTCGAAAGTCTGTGGTTATCGGAAGGTTCTAGGTTTACTTCAAGCGTTACGATTTTATTGCTCACGTTTTCCCTCGCTATAAGCGGTTCGTGCTTTAATACCAGCTATTCGAACCGCTTTATTGAACTTATCTTAATTCTAAGATGGTGTTAGGGCGTGAAAGTAACAACCCCTAATTCATCTTCTTTGCGTGTTTTTTTCATCATTTCAGCCGGAGATACTGCTGAGCGTAAGCCCATTTCCGCTTCAGTACGAATTAAAGTACCACGAAGTGAGTTAGGGTGAACTTCAGTAATATGAACGTCAACAAATTGACCAATTAAGTCTGCTGAACCTTCAAAGTTAACGACGCGGTTATTCTCTGTACGGCCACGTAATTCCATCAAGTTTCTCTTCGATGGGCCTTCAACAAGAATGCGTTGTTCAGTATCAAGCATTAAGCGAGAGTATCGCATAGCTTGTGCATTAATTTGTTGTTGAAGCTCATACAATCTTTCTTTCTTCTCAGACTCAGGTACATCGCATGGGTAGTCTGCCGCAGGCGTACCTGGACGAGGAGAGAAAATAAAGCTAAAGCTCATATCAAAATCAACATCTTTGATAAGCTTCATTGTATCTTCAAAGTCTTTCTTCGACTCACCAGGGAAGCCAACGATAAAGTCAGAACTGATTTGAATATCAGGACGAGCTTTGCGCAGTTTGCGAATAATCGATTTATACTCAAGGCCAGTGTGTGGGCGCTTCATCATGGTAAGAATGCGATCTGAACCACTTTGTACCGGTAGGTGTAAGAAGCTCACTAGCTCTGGTGTATCTTCGTATACCGCAATGATGTCATCGCCAAACTCTAATGGGTGGCTGGTGGTAAAGCGAATACGGTCGATACCATCGATAGATGCCACTAAACGTAACAATTCAGCAAAAGTACAGATATCGCCATCGTGCATCGGGCCACGGTACGCATTAACGTTTTGACCTAGTAGGTTAACTTCGCGTACGCCTTGCTCGGCCAGTTGAGCGATTTCAAATAATACATCGTCCATAGGACGGCTAACTTCTTCACCACGAGTATAAGGTACCACACAGTAAGTACAGTACTTCGAGCAGCCTTCCATGATAGAAACGAATGCAGTTGCACCGTCAGCACGAGGCTCAGGTAAGCTATCGAATTTCTCGATCTCTGGGAATGAAATATCCATCACAGGGCCAGTGTTGGCTTGTGATTGTTTGATCATTTCAGGTAGACGGTGAAGCGTTTGTGGTCCAAAGATAACATCAACAAATGGCGCACGTTGACGGATATGGTCACCTTCTTGAGTCGCTACACAGCCACCCACGCCAATCACCACACCTTCTTTTTTGTCTTTTAAGGTTTTCCAACGACCCAGCTGGTGGAAAACTTTCTCTTGTGCTTTCTCACGAATCGAACATGTATTGAGTAATAATACATCTGCTTCCGCTGGATCTTCAGTTAGCTCATATCCATTTGCGGCATTAAGTAGGTCGGCCATTTTCGATGAATCGTATTCGTTCATCTGACAGCCCCAAGTTTTAATTAGCAGTTTCTTACTCATTTCACATTCGCTCGTATTAAATCAGTGTTGGGTTGAGCTTTTGCTCATCGTTATGCTAGTTGAGTGCCATTTTAAATCAGGCTTAAATCTAGCAAGCCGCGTATTGTACTGGTTTAAATCCAACCTGACTATACCCTTTGTACTTGAAGTATAGATCTTAGGAGCACAAAGCTTTGTTTGTATTATAGACATAATTTGGGTAGGGATTTATTAAGAAAGAAAGTCCAAGAATTTGAATAGCATGGCTGAAAAAGAACTCGTTTGGGGTAGAATGGCAAAGATATTTTTTACTGAGGTTAAGTATGTCTAAGTTTGATGTGGTGATCATTGGTGGTGGCATGGTAGGGGCGGCTCTTGCGGTCGGGCTTGCTAAGCAAAAAAAGACAGTAGCTTTAATTGAAGGTAAATCTCCATTGCCATTTGAAGCGTCACAGCCGATGGATTTACGAGTGTCTGCCATTTCAAAAGCCTCGGTTGATCTTCTAACCCAGCTTGGTGCTTGGCAATCAGTAGCAGATAAACGGGTTACGCCATACTTAGGTCTCGAAACCTGGGAGCATCCTGAGTGCCGAACTCGCTTTCATGCCCATGATATTAATCTCGATAAACTCGGCTATATGGTTGAAAATCGCTTATTACAGCTAGGTTTGTGGGAGCAATTTGATGCTTATCCTAATTTAACGGTCATATGCCCAAATAGCTTAGATAGACTCGAGTTTCTGGCTGAATCTACCAAGGTTTATTTGGATTCAGGCGAATGCTTAGAAGCTTTATGGGTAGTAGGGGCAGATGGTGCCAATTCGAAAGTACGTCAACAGGCGAATATCGGAATCACCGCGTGGGATTATCGCCAACGTTGCATGCTAATTAATGTTGCGCTGCCAAACTTAGCTGATGGCACTCAACGTGATGTAACATGGCAACGGTTTACTCCTTCAGGCCCTCGCTCGTTCTTGCCGTTAGCTGCAACGAGTGACGGTGTTCAGCAGGGTTCATTGGTGTGGTACGACAGCCCTAAGCGCATTAAACAATTGCAATCCTTGTCACCGGAAGCTTTACGCCAAGAAGTGCTGACACATTTTCCTAAAGAACTTGGTGATGTTACGGTTCTGCAAGCTGGATCTTTCCCTCTTACTCGTCGTCATGCCCAAGCGTATTTTGCTAACCGTTGTGTACTGGTTGGGGATTCGGCGCATACGATTAATCCATTAGCAGGGCAGGGCGTTAACTTAGGATTTAAAGATGTCGCAGTTCTGCTCGATACCATTGCGGATAAGGGGCTCGATTCTGAGCAGGCTTTTGTGGATTATCAAAAGCAAAGACGTACGGATAATCTATTGATGCAAAGCGGAATGGATTTTTTCTATAAGACGTTCAGTAATGATATCCCACCATTAAAGCTACTTAGAAATGTCGCCTTAAAAGCGGCCGAGCATTCTGGTGAAGTTAAGAAGCAAGTGCTTAAGTATGCACTAGGTCTATAAAGTTGTTGTGCAGCTTGTTTCTATTCAAGCTGCATATAATATATTCTCGTGTCTCGGCTCAGCTGAACTTCACACAAACAGGTGACGGTATTTTCTGCCTACAACCCGTATCTTCCAATTTCCCTGTTGCAATATCTCTACGGTAGGTTGCCACGTTATGGCTGTTTTGATTGGCAATAACTAGCCACTGGCCACAAGGTGAAATAGCAAAGTCTCGCGGAAAGTCCCCACCACAATCAGTCGAAAATACATAACTTGCTTCCCCGGTTTGCTTATTAAACTCAAAGCATGCGATCAGGTTTTGTCTTCGCCCTGTTAGATAAACAAAGCGTTCATCTGGCGAAAATTTTATTGCGCCTGCAGCCTGCCCATTTTGAGTATTAGGGAAAGCAGGTTGGTTGGAAAGTACCTGCCACTTATCTTGTGGCTTATATAGAGTGATGAGCTGTTCTGAGATCTCGCATAGGACCAGTCCAAAGCGTTCTTGCTTATCAAACACCATATGTCTTGGACCACTTTCATCGGGAAGTTCGATGGAGTAATGCTGCTCAATTGAGAATTTTTGTTCTGTGGTATCAAATGGGAAAAAGCCGATACAGTCACAACCTAAATCAACGGTGACTAAGGTTTTTGTCTCATTGAGAATCAGAGATTGATGAGCGTGTGATTCTTGATTTTCTGATGTGCACAAAGATTGACTATCGATCGTTTGTAGGTGCTGAGTGATTTGGTGATTGATATCAGTAGTAAAAATATCAATATGACCTGAACCATATTGAGCGGTGGTGACTAGATGATGCTGAAGATGATGTTGAACATAACAAGGCGCGCTGCCGGATAATGAGAATTCTGTTGCTAGTTCGCTTTGATTGTTTTGTAAGCTGTGCTGCTGAATAGTGGGCTTTTGAGTTTCTAGCACTTCAGAAATAACAGTCAGCGTTTGATTATGAACATCGAAATAAGAAGGGTGACGTAAAGCTATAGATGATGGCTTAAGGGATAGATGCCCAGTTGTGGTCTCTATTTGTGCAAAGTACAGCCCTGTAGCTTCATGTTTATCGGTATAACCACCAATGATAAGCGATAAATCTGTCATTACTTTCCTGCCATCTCTCGTTGAAAATATCGAATAGCATTTTGCGAGGTTTTAGCCGATAAGAAAAATAATATTCAAAGAGATAGAGTGATATGGATTGCAAAAAATAGAAATCAAGACCTTCAGAAACAACAAAGCCCACAATTAAGTGGGCTTTGTTAAATGATGGTGCGGACGGAGAGACTTGAACTCTCACACCTTGCGGCGCCAGAACCTAAATCTGGTGCGTCTACCAATTCCGCCACGTCCGCATATACGTGTCTAGAAAACTCGTTTCTAGTTTCTCGAATTTTACGAGCACATCAATTGATGAAATATGCTCTTCGAGATACGAGCCTCGAAAATCGAGATTCGTAATAAAGTGGCTGGGCTACCTGGATTCGAACCAGGGAATGCCGGCATCAAAAGCCGGTGCCTTACCGCTTGGCGATAGCCCAGTTGACGGAACTCGAATTTTCGAGGCTCGTAACTCGATGTTTATTTCGATATACGAGACTCGATAACGAGAAACGTTTAAATATGGTGCGGTCGGAGAGACTTGAACTCTCACACCTTGCGGCGCCAGAACCTAAATCTGGTGCGTCTACCAATTCCGCCACGACCGCATGTTCGTGTTTGAGAGTAGTTCTCTCAATTTTCTCGATAAAAAAAGCAAGCTGATTGGTTAAGCTTGCTTTCGAGATGTACCTCAATTTTTTGAAGTACATTCCTAGTAACTAGAAAACTAGGGACTAGGAACTAATATATGGCTGGGCTACCTGGATTCGAACCAGGGAATGCCGGCATCAAAAGCCGGTGCCTTACCGCTTGGCGATAGCCCAGTCGACGAGACTCGATAACCGAGAAACGTTTTAATATGGTGCGGACGGAGAGACTTGAACTCTCACACCTTGCGGCGCCAGAACCTAAATCTGGTGCGTCTACCAATTCCGCCACGTCCGCATATACGTGTCTAGAAAACTCGTTTCTAGTTTCTCGAATTTTACGAGCACATCAATTGATGAAATATGCTCTTCGAGATACGAGCCTCGAAAATCGAGATTCGTAATAAAGTGGCTGGGCTACCTGGATTCGAACCAGGGAATGCCGGCATCAAAAGCCGGTGCCTTACCGCTTGGCGATAGCCCAGTTGACGGAACTCGAATTTTCGAGGCTCGTAACTCGATGTTTATTTCGATATACGAGCCTCGATAACCGAGAAACGTTTAAATATGGTGCGGTCGGAGAGACTTGAACTCTCACACCTTGCGGCGCCAGAACCTAAATCTGGTGCGTCTACCAATTCCGCCACGACCGCAAATTCGTGACTAGGATAAATCCTAGCTTTTCGATATTAATGGCAAACTGATTGGTTAAGTTTGCTTATCGAATTACGACCCTTTATAGAAGCATCGTTTAAAATATGGTGGCTACGACGGGATTCGAACCTGTGACCCCATCATTATGAGTGATGTGCTCTAACCAACTGAGCTACGTAGCCATGCGTTACTGAGTAACGTTGTGAGCCGAGAAGTATAACGAAATACAAACTCAACATCTAGTCTCAAAGTTATCTTTTCGAGACACGAGCCTCGATAACCGAGATTCATTAAAATATGGCTGGGCTACCTGGATTCGAACCAGGGAATGCCGGCATCAAAAGCCGGTGCCTTACCGCTTGGCGATAGCCCAGTTGACGGAACTCGATAACGAGAAACGTTTAAATATGGTGCGGTCGGAGAGACTTGAACTCTCACACCTTGCGGCGCCAGAACCTAAATCTGGTGCGTCTACCAATTCCGCCACGACCGCAAATTCGTGACTAGGATAAATCCTAGCTTTCGATATTAATGGTAAGTTGATTGGTTAAACTTACTTATCGAATAACGACCCTTTATAAAAGCATCGTTTAAAATATGGTGGCTACGACGGGATTCGAACCTGTGACCCCATCATTATGAGTGATGTGCTCTAACCAACTGAGCTACGTAGCCTAAACTGTGTTGTCCCTGTGTCTCAAGGACGGAGCGCATTATGCGTATCTGGGCCGCAAGCGTCAACAGTTTTTTTTAATAAATTGGCATTCTTGAATCGTTCGACTTTTTTTTAAACAAAAAGCGTTGTTTGTGAGCAAATACTAGTACTTAAAGCGAACTTTTCTCAAAAGAACCGTCTTTCAAAGACTTAATTCAAATAATAAAAAAGCCAGCAAATGGCTGGCTTTATACAAACTTTAAAAAAATAATGTTTGTTATTTATACGTTAAAGCGGAAATGGACAACATCACCATCTTTTACGATGTAATCTTTACCTTCTAAGCGCCATTTGCCGGCTTCTTTAGCGCCACTTTCACCTTTAAACTGGATGAAGTCTTCATAAGCAACCACTTCGGCACGGATAAATCCTTTTTCGAAATCGGTATGGATTTTACCCGCTGATTGAGGAGCCGTTGCACCAACAGGGATAGTCCAAGCACGAACTTCTTGTACGCCCGCTGTGAAGTAGGTTTGTAGGTCGAGTAATTCATAGCCTGAACGAATTACACGGTTTAGACCTGGCTCTTCAATCCCTAAATCAGCCAAAAATTCGTTACGATCTTCTTCGTCTAGTTCAGACATTTCAGATTCAATCGCAGCACATACCGGTACCACAACGGCATTTTCGCCTTTTGCGTATTCACGAACTTGGTCTAAGAATGGGTTATTTTCAAAACCATCTTCGTTTACGTTAGCAATGTACATAGTTGGTTTTAAGGTAAGGAAGTTTAAGTAACCTACCGCAGCAAGCTCTTCTTTACTTAGCTCAACAGAACGAGCCATGCCACCTTCAGTGAATACTGGAAGTAGTTTCTCTAGTACTGTGATTTCATATTTTGCGTCTTTATCGCCGCCTTTTGCTTTTTTCGCTTGGCGTTGAATTGCACGTTCACAGCTATCTAAATCGGCTAGAGCAAGCTCAAGGTTAATAATTTCGATATCTTCAATCGGTGAAATACGACCTGCAACGTGAACGATGTTTTCATTTTCAAAACAGCGAACAACGTGACCAATCGCATCAGTTTCACGGATGTTAGCTAGGAATTTGTTACCTAAGCCTTCACCTTTTGATGCGCCGGCAACTAGACCTGCAATATCAACGAATTCCATCGTGGTTGGCAGAATACGTTTAGGGTTAACAATTTCAGCTAACGCATCTAGACGTAGATCTGGCACCGGTACGACACCCGTATTTGGCTCAATCGTACAGAAAGGGAAGTTAGCCGCTTCAATACCAGCTTTAGTTAGTGCATTAAATAGAGTTGATTTACCTACGTTTGGTAAACCGACGATTCCACATTTGAAACCCATGATATTAACCTTCTTTCATTCGGCATCGTTAGCCGACTTATGTTGTAATTTGATAACTCTTAAAGCGACTTATTCGGCTTTAAAAGTATGTAATCTATTTTGAGCTTTTGCTAAGCCGTCTTTGAGTAGGATGTCTAAACTTCTTACTGACTCATCGACCACTGCATCGAGTAATTCTTGTTCTTTGGTAGGGGCTTTACCGAGTACATAACCTGCCACGCGGTCTTTATGTCCTGGGTGACCAATACCAATTCTAAGGCGGTAAAAATCTTTGTTGTTGGCTTGCTTGGCAATAATATCTTTTAAGCCGTTATGGCCACCATGTCCGCCGCCTTTTTTGAATTTAGCAACACCGGGAGGAAGATCCAGTTCATCATGAGCAACCATGATTTCCTCAGGTTTTATTTGGTAAAATTTCGCAAGTGCAGAAACGGATTTACCAGACAGGTTCATGAAGGTCGTCGGGATCAGTAATCGTAGATCTTGACCATTAACCATAATGCGTCCGGTGTAGCCATAGAACTTACTTTCATCTTTTAGCGTCACGTTATGGACGCGAGCTAATTCTTCAACCACCCATGCACCTGCATTATGGCGTGTTTTTGCATATTCAGGCCCGGGATTCGCCAGACCAACAAGTAATTTGATAGGTTGAGTCAAAGTCTAGTTCTCTTTTCAAATTTAAAAAGCGCGGCATGATAGCATATTTTTTTCATGGATGGGCAAAGCTGGAAACAATAAAAAACCACTTTACCGTAAAGCAAAGTGGTTTCATTTATTTAAAATTTTGAGTTTCGAGTATTAGTTAAACATCGCAGAAATTGATTCTTCGTTGCTAATACGACGAATAGCTTCAGCAAGCATGCTTGAAAGCGTTAGCTGCGTTACTTTACCCGTTGCTTTCATTTCTTCTGATAACTTGATTGAGTCAGTAATGATCACTTGGTCAAGTACAGAGTTTTTGATGTTTTCAGCGGCTTTGCCAGAGAATACGGCGTGCGTTGCGTATGCGAATACACGTTTCGCGCCACGTTCTTTCAACGCTTCAGCTGCTTTACATAGTGTGCCACCGGTATCGATCATGTCATCAACGATCACACAGTCACGACCTTTAACATCACCAATTAAGTTCATCACTTCAGAAACGTTAGCACGTGGGCGACGCTTATCAACAATCGCGATGTCAGTATCGTCTAACATTTTTGCTGTTGCACGAGCACGTACAACACCGCCTAGGTCAGGTGATACAACAACAGGATCTTCAAGGTTACGAGACTTCATATCTTCCATTAGTACTGGTGTACCGAAGATGTTATCAACAGGAACATCGAAGAAGCCTTGAATTTGCTCTGCGTGTAAGTCGATAGTTAGAACGCGGTCTACACCAACGTTAGAAAGGAAGTCTGCAACTACTTTTGCAGTGATTGGAACACGAGCTGAACGGACACGACGGTCTTGACGTGCGTAACCAAAGTAAGGAATTACCGCTGTAATACGACCCGCAGAAGCGCGGCGCATTGCATCGATCATTACGACTAATTCCATTAAGTTGTCGTTGGTTGGGGCACAGGTAGATTGGATGATGAATACATCACTACCACGAACATTTTCATTGATTTGTACAGCGACTTCGCCGTCGGAAAAACGGTTAACAGTTGCGTCACCAAGGGAAATGTAAAGACGATCTGCAATACGTTGGGCTAGTTCAGGTGTGGCGTTACCAGCAAATAGCTTCATATCAGGCACGGTGGAAACCTCGGGTTGCGTCCAGTTTTAAATTGAGTTGTGGTTGGCTCGTTTGTAGTCAGCCAAAGTCTTATGAAGTGGTGAAGTATTCACCCCTTTGGCGATAAAGCCGAAGACACTATTACCTAACTGAGTTTGGGTATTTAACTTAGTTTGGGTTGATTCTGTTTGGTCGTTTAATTTCGCAAGAACACTTTCAGCTTCCTCTTGAGTATCAAACTCAGCGAAAAGACATGAACCCGTTCCGGTCAATCTCGACGGCGCGTATTGTAGCAGCCATGAAAGTTGCTTAGCAACCTCCGGATAGAGCAAAGTGACGATTTTTTCGCAATCGTTTCCGTAAGGCTGCTGCAAAAGTGTTGTAAGGGCTTGCTTTGGCGTATTTCTGGTTAAATCTGGGTGAGTGAAAATTTCTGCTGTTGCAATATTTTCTTCAGGCTTGATCACAAGATACCACTTCTCATTTGGTGTCGCTGCGGTGAGTTTTTCACCTACACCTTCTGCAAATGCTGCTTGACCGCGAACAAATACCGGAACATCCGCACCGAGTTTAAGGCCGAGTTCAGCAAGTTTGTCGAGTGAGAAATTTAAGTTCCATGCAGTATTTAATACCACTAAGGCCGTTGCCGCATTTGAAGAACCTCCGCCCAATCCTCCGCCCATAGGCAGTACCTTGTGTAGATTAATCTCAGCACCTAAAGCTTGCGCATTCGATATGCCTTGTCGTTCAGCTTCATCTTTCAGAGCTTGCGCCGCTTTCCAAATTAAATTGCTTTGCAGTGGCACCCCAGAAATTTCCGGTGTGATCGTGACGTTCCCAGAGACGTTAGGGGAGAACTTTAAGGTGTCACCAAAATCAATGAATTGAAATAAGGTCTGCAATTCATGGTAGCCGTTTTCGAGGCGGCCAGTGATGTATAAAAATAAATTCAGTTTTGCAGGTGAAGGCCATTCAATCTGAGTAAGCGTTGAGTGTTGAGACATTATAGAATCCATTTACTGATCAAGATTTTAATTTCGGTGTCGCTTTGGTGTAACAGCATTTGTTTTGGCAAAGTGATGCTTTGTTGTTGATTCATCACGCTTTGATAATTTAAGTAAGACAGTGTCCAGTCGCGCCCATCGATCATCTTATTTAAACTTTCCACCGTATTCGATTGATTGAATGTGACGTTATCCGCTTGGGTTGGTAGACCTTTAATCCAGTCGGGTAACTGGCTCACCGGAATAGCTAAGCCGGTTAAGTTTTGGATGAGGGCATTGGCTTGTTGCGCGGTTTGAACTTTGCCATCGGAATTGGTTACCATCGCGCCTGTTGGGGTCATTTGAACAGTGAGAATAGTTTGTCCAAAAACGGACAATAGTTTGAGCTCGCTAAAAGAATTAGCCTGTTTAAGAATGAAATTTAGCGACTGACGGTGCTCTGGATCTTTATAGCCAATCTTACCGGTCGCTTTAAAGGTGTCGAGCTGCTCAAGGACGGCTTTCTGGTTCTGCCAATCGACAGAGTAATTTTCTTGGCTCGGCGGTACGCTGCTACAACCTGATAAAATAAGTACCAATGTAGCCAATATTGTTGTGGTTAGGCGTTGAACAGGAGAACGAGCACTCAATGTGGTGCGAATAAAAGCGAAATGAGAAAACAAAGCGGCTTCCTTTGGCAGTTCGTAATTGAGTATCAACTATACCATTCTATTTGTGGTGAGAGCATTAGTAATGAAATATTTAACATCAGCATGAAGATCAGCGTTGAAATTGAGCGTTTTTAATTACTGGCGGTAGAAAAGTACTAATAAAAACGGATGCCTCTTTCATTAATAAGTCCCATCAAGTAAAATTGCGTCCCTTTTATAATAAATTTCAGAGTGTCCTCACTAGATGTCCTTGCTTGCTATTGGTATCAATCACAATACAGCGTCGGTTGAGTTGCGAGAAAAAATTGCATTTTCACCGGAAAAACTGTCTGAAGCTTTAGCGCAGATAGCGATTAGTGACACCATAAAAAGCGGTGTGATAGTTTCTACATGTAATCGAACTGAAATTTATTGCGATGTAAAAAAAGGCACAGCTAAAGGTTATGTCATTGATTGGTTGATGAATTTCCATCAGTTAGATTCCGATGAATTGATGTCGAGTATTTATACTTACGAAGAACAAGCGGCCGTGCGTCATTTAATGCGTGTGGCATGCGGCTTAGATTCTTTGGTTCTTGGCGAGCCGCAAATTCTCGGTCAAGTTAAGCAAGCTTATGCTGAATCTACCGAGCTTAACGCGGTTAATGGCATGACAGAAAAGCTCTTTCACAAAGCATTTTCAGTGGCGAAACGAGTCCGTACGGAAACCGCAATTGGCGGTAGTGCAGTATCCGTAGCTTACGCAGCGTGCATTTTAGCCAAACAAATTTTTGAATCGATGAAAAATGTTACCGTACTACTAGTTGGCGCGGGTGAGACGATTGAGCTAGTCGCCAAACACATATCATCGACAGAATGTAAAAAAATCATTGTCGCCAACCGTACGCTAGAACGCGCGAAAACCTTAGCCGATCAATTCGGTGGCGAAACCATTACCTTATCGGAAATCCCAGAGCATCTCGCCGAGGCTGATATTGTGATCAGTTCGACCGCTAGCCCATTACCGATTATCGGCAAAGGTATGGTTGAATCCGCTTTGAAGAAACGTAAACACCAGCCGATGTTATTGGTTGATATTGCAGTTCCTCGCGACATCGAATCCCAAGTCGGCGATTTAGATGATGCTTATTTGTATAGTGTGGATGATCTGCAAGGCATCGTTAATAAAAATATGGAACAAAGAAAAGTCGAAGCCATTCAAGCCGAAGCGATTGTTTCTGAAGAAAGTGCGGCCTTTATGACTTGGCTGCGTTCATTGCAAGCGGTTGATAGCATCCGTGATTACCGCGAACAAGCCAATGACATTAAAAATGATTTACTAGAAAAAAGCCTTAATGCACTCGCTGCTGGTGGCGATCCAGAGAAAGTATTACGAGAATTAAGTAATAAACTAACTAACCGTTTAATTCATACCCCAACACGCGCGATGCAAATTGTTGCAGAGCAAGGTGAGCCTGAAAAGCTGACCGTTATCCGCCAAAGTTTAGGTTTAGAAGAGTTGTAGCGACGCTTATTTTTAGCCTTGCTATGATTTATGCCTCCCATTTTATTGATACTAAAAAAGAATTAAATTATGAAATCGTCAATTTTGATTAAATTAGAAACACTGGTTGAACGCTATGAAGAAGTTCAACACTTACTTGGTGACCCTGATGTTATTGGCGACCAAAATAAATTCCGCACTTTATCTAAAGAATATTCTCAGTTAGAAGAAGTGACTAAATGCTTCCAAGCTTATCAGCAAGCGCAAGAAGATTTAGTCGCGGCTGAAGAAATGGCGCAAGAAGATGACGCTGAAATGCGTGAAATGGCGCAAGAAGAAATCAAAGAATCAAAAGTGGCGATTGAACGTCTATCTGACGAACTGCAAATCTTATTGATTCCAAAAGATCCAAATGATGAGCGTAACTGTTTCTTAGAAATTCGTGCTGGTGCGGGTGGTGATGAAGCGGGCATTTTTGCCGGTGATTTATTCCGCATGTATAGCCGTTTTGCAGAGAAAAAAGGTTGGCGCATTGAAGTGATCAGCAGCAACGAAGCTGAGCACGGTGGTTATAAAGAAATGATCGCTAAAGTGAATGGCGATGGCGCGTATGGCGTATTGAAATTCGAATCAGGCGGTCACCGTGTACAACGTGTTCCTGCTACCGAATCACAAGGTCGCGTTCATACTTCTGCTTGTACCGTTGCGGTTATGGCGGAAATCCCAGAAGCGGAAATTCCAGAAATTAAAGCCTCTGATCTGAAAATTGATACTTTCCGTTCATCAGGCGCGGGTGGTCAGCACGTTAACACCACCGATTCTGCGATTCGTATTACCCACTTACCAACCGGTACTGTGGTTGAATGTCAGGATGAGCGTTCACAGCATAAAAACAAAGCCAAAGCGATGGCGGTACTTGCTGCACGTATTATCAAAGCAGAAGAAGAAAAACGCGCGGCGGCAGAGTCAGATACTCGTCGTAACTTATTAGGTTCTGGTGATCGTAGTGACCGTATTCGTACTTATAACTACCCACAAGGCCGCGTGTCCGATCACCGCATTAACTTAACCTTGTACCGTTTAAGTGAAGTGATGGAAGGTGATCTACAAAGCTTGGTGGATCCAGTTATTCAAGAATACCAAGCCGATCAACTAGCCGCGCTATCAGAGCAATATTAATCTCAATGATCAGCATTGAAGCTAACCTACAAACGGCGATTGAAGCATTGATCGCCAGTGGTTCCGATACGCCAGCGCTGGATGCGGCAGTACTGTTGTGTCACGTATTGGATAAACCGCGCAGCTATTTGCTTACTTGGCCAGAGCGCGAGCTTGATGCAGCTCAGCAGATTCAATTTGATGAATTGTTAGCTAAGCGTATCGAAGGTCAACCGGTAGCTTATATTGTCGGTGAGCGAGAGTTCTGGTCATTACCATTGGAAGTTGCGCCTGCTACTTTAATTCCGCGCGCTGATACTGAAAGACTAGTGGAATTAGCGCTAGACAAAATTCCTGCCATTGACGGGGATATTCTTGATTTAGGTACTGGTACGGGAGCCATTGCTTTGGCACTCGCTTCTGAATTTCCTGAGCGTCGCGTGATTGGCATCGATTTACAACCACAAGCACAACAACTTGCCACTTGTAATGGACAAAAACTCAACCTAGCTAATGCATCGTTCTTGCAAGGTAGTTGGTTTGAACCATTAGATGATAAGGCTGAATTTGCCTGTATTGTGAGTAACCCTCCTTATATTGATAAGATGGATCCTCACCTTGCACAAGGTGATGTTCGTTTTGAACCTCTGACGGCGTTAGTCGCTGAAGAAAAAGGTCTAGCTGATCTTAATTATATTGCTGCCAATGCGCGTCAATATTTGAAATCCGGTGGTTGGCTATTAATGGAACATGGTTACGACCAAGGCGCTGATGTTCGCCAAATTCTAATGGGTGCAGGTTATCAGCAAGTCACAACCGAACAAGATTATGGCCACAATGACCGTGTAACACTAGGTTGCTGGTTAAGCGCTTAACTATCGAATAAAGACAACAGTTGGCATGATGCTGACTATCAAAGGAAGAGATAAACAATGTTATATACCTCAATGAAGCACGTACATTTATTGGCTATTGCACTCAGTGTTTTATTCTTAACGGTTCGTTATATTTTAATGATGATGGATTCTCCATTACTTCAGAAAAAGTTCTTCAAAGTCACGCCTCATATTGTAGATACCGTTTTATTACTATCGGGTATTTCACTTATTTTCATCACAGGCTTTATGCCGTTTACCGCTGCGGGCGCTTGGCTGACCGAAAAAATTAGCTGCGTTTTAGTGTATATCGCACTTGGCTTTGTCGCTCTGAAACTGGGTAAAAATAAAGTGATTCGCAGCGTGGCATTCTTTGGTGCTTTAGGTTGGTTGTATTGGGCCGCACACCTTGCGATGACCAAAGTTCCGACGTTATAAATAGTGTTTCAAAAGCATTGTTGTAATGCGAAACCAATAGCTTTAACTTGAGTAGTTTGACGTAATGACTGATTTAGAATTATTTGAACAAGAAATTGATGAATGCAGCTTGGTGGAAGGAGCGTTAGCGTTAAATGCGTTAATTTTCCCTGAGACCGATAAGCCGTGGGTGATGCATACATTAAATGCCATGTTTGAAGAGCTTGAACATGCGTTAGTGCATGAAACGGATGAAAAGCAAAAGTTCGAATCTTTCCTACGCTTTTTCTACCACGATTGGAATTTTTCTGGTGACAGCGAGCAGTTTTTTGATTCATCTAATGCGCGAGTGGAGCTGGTATTAAAGCGTCGTAAAGGGATTCCTGTTAGTTTAGGCGCATTATTAGTCTACTTTGGTGAGCGTTTAGGCTTTCCAATTGTAGGCGTCAGCTTTCCGAGTCAATTTATTGTTAAAGTGAATTGGCCGCATGAGGCGCCGCTGTACATTAATCCGTTTAATGGCGAGTATGTGTCTAAGTCTATTTTACGTGCTTGGTTGATTGGTTATGAAGGCCCATTAGCTAAAGTAAAACCTCAAGATCTTGCCGCTTGTGATAATCCAAGTGTTTTAGGTCGTTGGCTTGCGGTCATCAAAGGTGCTTTGATACGTGAAGATAATTTTGCTCAAGCATTAATGTGCACAGATATTGCGCTAAGCTTTGTACCAGACGATCCTTATGAAATTCGCGACCGCGGTTTTATTTACCAACAGTTAGATTGTCAGCAATTAGCAATGGAAGATTTCCAGTTTTTTATTGATAGCTGCCCGGAAGATCCCTCTTCTGAAATGCTTAAAATTCAGGTGAACGCATTAAGCGGGCATCAAGTAACGATTCATTAATAGAGATTCACTAGTAACTTATTCATTAATTTCAAACATAGCGTTTGAAGGACGGAGCGAACAGTATGCAACAGAAAACCGTTAATATCGGCAACATCCCAGTTGCTAATGATAAACCTTTTACTCTTTTTGCTGGCATGAACGTACTTGAGTCTCGTGACCTTGCGATGCAAATCTGTGAGCACTATGTAAAAGTCACTGAAAAGCTTGGTATTCCATACGTATTTAAAGCGTCTTTTGATAAAGCTAACCGTTCTTCAGTGCATTCTTACCGTGGTCCAGGCTTGGAAGAAGGCATGAAAATCTTCCAAGAGCTGAAAGATACTTTCGGTGTGAAAATCATTACTGACGTGCATACGGAAGCGCAAGCACAACCCGTTGCTGATGTGGTTGATGTTATTCAATTGCCAGCTTTCTTAGCTCGTCAAACTGATCTCGTTGAAGCGATGGCAAAAACTGGCGCAGTCATTAACGTGAAGAAACCACAATTTATGAGCCCGAACCAAGTGGGTAATATCGTGGATAAATTCGCAGAATGCGGTAACGATAAAATCATCTTATGTGAGCGCGGTTCATGCATGGGTTACGACAACCTAGTGGTTGATATGCTTGGTTTTGGTGTTATGAAAAATGCATCAAACGGTAGCCCAATCATCTTTGATGTGACGCACTCGCTACAAATGCGTGATCCTTCTGGTGCCGCTTCTGGTGGTCGTCGTGAGCAAACAGTAGAACTAGCAAAAGCAGGCTTAGCTACAGGTATTGCGGGTCTATTCATCGAAGCGCATCCAAACCCAGATCAAGCGAAATGTGATGGTCCGTCTGCATTGCCACTCGATAAGCTAGAACCATTCTTGAAGCAAATGAAAGATCTTGATGATTTAATCAAAGGTTTTGAGCATATCGATATTCGATAATTCGCATAGAGTTTGCCGATAAACGTTAAAAACCAGTCAGTTATGTGGCTGGTTTTTTATTACCTATAATTTATACAATCGTTTTCTTGTGATCGTGACATCAATTCTTTTTGCTAATTATTCTTAAAGTTAATCAATCTATTACACTTTGTGTATTCATACTTTCACATTAGTGTTGTTTATTGTTTCTTCTCTTTTAATTTCTCACTCTACAGGTATTCACCGATGAAACATTTTGTACTTAAAACGTCAGTCGTCGCGATTGCTTTAGCTTCAGTTGTCGCTTGTTCTAATCAATCAGGGCATGAATGGCAAGCGGATAAAACCTATAAGCTTACCGTACTGCATACCAATGATAACCATGGTCGCTTCTGGCATAACCAAGATGGTGAATATGGCATGGCGGCACGTAAAACCTTAATTGATAGCATTCGTAAGCAAGTACAAGCGGAAGGGGGCAATGTTTTACTGTTCTCTGGCGGTGATATTAATACCGGTGTGCCGGAATCGGACTTGCAAGATGCTGAGCCTGATTTTAAAGGCATGGATAAAATTGGCTACGATGCAATGGCAGTGGGGAACCATGAATTTGATAATCCATTATCGGTACTAATGAAGCAACGTGATTGGGTTAATTTCCCAATGCTTTCTGCCAATATCTACGATAAAAAAACCGGTGAGCGTTTATTCCAGCCTTATAAAATTTTCGATGAACAAGGGATCAAAATTGCGGTCATTGGTTTAACGACCGAAGATACTGCCAAGATTGGTAACCCTGAATATATTGGCGATGTTGAATTTCGAGATCCGAAATCTGAAGCTAAGAAAGTGATTGAACAGCTACAAGCTAATGAAAAGCCCGATCTGATTTTCGCAGTGACGCACATGGGCCACTATGATAATGGTTTAAGTGGTGCCAATGCGCCGGGTGATGTCACTCTCGCGCGTTATTTGCCACAAGGTGAGCTGGATATGATTGTCGGTGGACACTCACAAGAGCCAGTGTGTATGGAGTCTGAAAACCACAGAAAACAAGACTACAAGCCGGGTGATGAATGTGCGCCAGATAAGCAAAATGGCACTTGGATTGTACAAGCTCACGAATGGGGTAAATATGTCGGTCGCGCCGATTTTGAGTTCAAAAATGGTGAACTCAACATGGTGAGCTATAATCTTATTCCAGTAAATTTAAAGAAAACCATCAACGTAAATGGTGAGAAGAAAAAAGAGTTAGTTCAAGCTGAAATCCCACAAGATCCAGAGTTAAAAGCTTTCCTACAGCCATATCAAGATAAAGGCCAAGAGCAACTAAACGTGCAAATCTCTTATGCAAACGGCAAGCTCGAAGGGGATCGTAACGTAGTGCGTTATAAGCAGACGAACCTAGGTCGCCTAATTGGTATGTCACACATGGAGCGAGTGAATGCCGACTTTGCGGTGATGAACTCTGGCGGTGTGCGTGATTCCATTGCCGCAGGTGATATCACTTACAAAGACGTGCTTAAAGTGCAGCCATTTGGCAATATCGTTACCTACATGGATATGAAAGGCAGCGACTTGCTAGATTACCTCAATGTCGTAGCGACTAAGCCAGTTGATTCAGGTGCCTACGTGCAGTTTTCGGGTATATCAATGACAGTTGGCAAAGACAAAGTGAGCAATGTTGTCATTGACGGTAAGCCGCTTGATGCAAACAAAGTCTACCGCTTCTCTATCCCAAGCTTTAATGCCGCGGGTGGCGATGGCTATCCAAAAATTGATGATAAACCGGGTTTTGTGAATACCGGCTTTGTTGATGCCGAAGTATTAAAAGACTACCTAGAAAAACACAACCCAATCAATGTTGCCGATTACGAGCCGAATGCTGAAATTAAATACCTTAACTAATCTAAAGCATTGAACTGAAAGTCAGTTTATTTAAGAATATATTCGAGCAACTTAGGTATAAAACAGCGCTGAATCAAGCGCTGTTTTTGTTTGTTAAGGTAATCGGTTGTTAAGGAAAAATCATGACACCGGCAATTAATCTCGCTAAAAAGAAAAAAATCCCGCATACGGTTCATCAATACAAACACGATCCTAACTCAGCCAGTTATGGGCTAGAGGCGGCAGAAGTCCTTGGACAAAATCCTGCTCAAGTATTTAAAACCTTATTATTTTGCCTTAATGGCGAAGCGAAGAATCTTGCAGTGGCGATCATTCCAGTTGAAAACAAGTTAAACCTAAAACAAGCAGCCAAAGCCGCCGGTGCCAAAAAAACTGAAATGGCCGATCCTGACATTGCACAAAAAACCACAGGTTATGTAGTAGGGGGAATTAGTCCGCTAGGCCAAAAGAAAGCCTTACCAACCTTTATTCATCAATCCGCCACCAACTTTGAAACCATCTGTGTGTCAGCAGGTAAACGAGGCTTGGAGATTGAACTTGCGCCACAGGATTTGGCGAGTTTGACGAGAGGGAAGTTTGTGGATTTGTGTTTGGGGTAAAGGGTTTTTGGACAAGGGATCAGCTAAAGATTAAGTCTGAAGTTATGAAATTCGGATAAAAGATGTATGGATAACGTCTAAAGTAGTGACCAATATAAATTGGCCACTACAGGGTACTAAATTAATCAACCTGGAGAAAATGAATGTTGGACGTTCGCTCAAAGAGTTTTCGCAATACATACAAATGGCCAAAAGATGAAAACATAAAGAGTCTTTATCGGTTTTCCAGCTTTGATCCGGATACGATTAAATATCATCAGGCTTTATTTGAAGAACGACTTTTGTTTCATAATTTACCAGTAAACTTTAATGACCCTTTTGAATGTCGTCCTGCTATTCAGTGGCCAGAGTCAAAGAAGGAAGAGGACGGATTAAGGAGAGATTTGGCCTCCCTGCTGATTTTTCATGGATATGAGGAGATTCATGCAGAGGCTAAGGCTAAAGACGTAAATTTAGATTCGAATATAAAAAAACAAGTTGAGGATATACTAAACCAACAGTTTCAAGCATTCAGAATTTGTTGCTTCACTAAGCGCAAAGAAAATCTACTGTTTTGGTCGCACTATGCGGATTCACATCGTGGGTATTGTGTAGATTACAGTACGTCGAGTAGCATCATAGGTGCGGCTTATAAGGTGAAATACGGTACAAAATTTCCATATCTGAAATTCCCTCTGTTAAACGATCTGAGAGCGTTAACTGTTTTAGCAAAGCAACTAGCGGAAGGACAGACGATCGATAGATTTAACACATCGATGAACAATGATTTAATTAAGCCAATCTTAAATAAATCGATTGATTGGAAGTATGAAGAAGAATACCGCTCGATTTTAAAACCTGATGCGATTGCTCAGTTAAACAATAACGGGGAGTGTCTTATCTTAGAGGGGCATGAAATTCGTAACGTCTATTTTGGTTGCAATATGCCTGAAGAGAATAGGGATTTACTGATTGAATCAATCAAGAGTGGACCGTTTACTCCTGATCTTTGGCAAGCCCGAATGACACGAGGCATGTTTTCTCTCGAATTTGAAAAAATAAGCATCTGATGATCTTTTGCAAAACTGCGTATTTATTTATGTGCTCTGACGTGAGCTTTTCTCACTGATTCTCGCCAGAAATAGCACGTTGTATCCGTAGAGCTTATTCATACCGTTAGTGAGGTATTCTATATTTGTAAAAAAGCCTGACTACTTCTAGTCAGGCTTTCTAAATCTGGAGGCGCCTCCCGGAGTCGAACCGAGGTCCACGGATTTGCAATCCGCTGCATAGCCACTCTGCCAAGGCGCCATTTTTGTATTGGGTGTTTTTGAAGAGAAACTTTTGAAGTGTTTATCGATAATCTTTTAGATGGTGCCCCGGGCCGGACTTGAACCGGCACAGCGCGAACGCCGAGGGATTTTAAATCCCTTGTGTCTACCAATTCCACCACCAGGGCACATGTAATCTAAATTACAGGGCACTTAACTGAAAAGTTAGAACACCATCGTCTTCGCTTGAAGACGATGCATACTTTATAGGATTCAGCTCAGAGGTAAACAATTATTTTCAAAAAGTGAGTTTAAGTGCCTGCTTTTTGGGCTTTTTGTTTTGTTTATAAGCAAAGGTGCGTTGCTTGGCTATTTCTTCGGCGTCCATTTTTTGATGGTACTGCTATTTGAGTTACCAAAACGAGAGCCTTTGCTAGCAGGTTTTCCAGGTGTCGCTGCTTTTGGCTTGTCTTGATTGCGGCTGCGGTTACCACCAGTACGGTCATTTTCTTTGCCTTTGGCACGCGGTTTACGTTCAAATTCACCTTTGCCACGGTAAGTTTTAAATTGAGTTTCGCGCTCTTTTTCCGCTTGTGCTTGCTTGCGCGCATCGTGCAATTTAGCGTCTGTCGCTTTAGCAATGCTATGACCATCGGCAGCCACTTTAGAGGCTTCTTCCGTACCAACTGAGCCTTCAATCATATTATGAATTTCAGTGATTTCAGCATCGGTTAAGTAACGCCATTTACCGTTTGGTAGGCCATCAATCGTGATGTTCATAATGCGAACGCGACGCAATTTATAAACATCGTAGCCTAAGGCTTCACACATACGACGAATTTGGCGGTTTAGACCTTGGGTTAAAGTGATGCGGAAAGAAAAGTCTGTTTCCTTACTTACTTTACAAGGTAGGGTAGTGGTATCCAAAATATCGACACCCGATCCCATCTTGGCAATAAACTCTTCGGTGATTGGCTTATCAACACGTACTACATATTCTTTTTCATGGGCATTACCCGCACGTAAGATCTTGTTTACGATATCGCCGTCATTGGTTAAGAAAATCAAACCATCAGAAGGTTTATCTAGGCGACCAATTGGGAATATACGTTTACGGTGACCAATAAAATCAACAATATTGCCTTCAACGTGACGTTCGGTAGTACAAGTAATTCCCGTTGGTTTATTGAGCGCAATATAGATAGGCTTTTCTTTGGTCTTAATTGGCTTGTTATCAACCTGAACATCATCGCCCGGCAGCACCTTAGTACCCATTTCAGGCACTATGCCATTGATGGTAACACGGCCTTGGTCGATAAGTTTGTCGGCTTCACGGCGTGAGCAAAAGCCCGAATCGCTGATGAATTTATTAAGACGAATAGCAGAAGTTTGATTAGTCATAGTGATCTCTTTTGACGTTTCACAACGGAAATGCTCAACTATAGATTAAAAGATAGCTTGAGCGATGAAGGTGGCAGAGTTTAGCAGATTTGCTGATTTAACTCATTCGTTTTTGGTGACGCTCGCGGTTATCCAGTTTCATTTCGGGGCTTTTCTTAATCAGGACATACACCGCACCGCTGCCACCATGAAAAGGTTGGGCGCTATGAAAACACATCACATCAGAAATTTGCTCAAGCCATGCGGCAACATAACTTTTCATCAAGGCTGGTGGATTAGAACGCTCACCTTTACCATGCACAATAAGTACACTGCGAGTATCAAGGCGTTGTGCTTGACGTAAAAACGACACTACATCTTCACGAGCTTGCTCTAAAGTACGACGGTGTAAATCTAACTTGGCGGTAATCGGGTACTTACCTAAACGTAGTTTGCGGAATACGCCGTCTTGAACGCCATCTTTTTTGTACTCCAAAATATCATCAGGTTTTAGCATCGGGGCATTATCCAATGATAGATATTCGTCATACTCTTCCGCTAAAGATACTGCTGCTTTGCGTCTGGCAAGGTGAGCTTCAGTGAGAGTGCGCTCTTTGGTGCGAATGGTCGTATCTTGTTTTATCGGTTTAACATCACCCATCATTTGTTGAAATAAGTCTAAGTCGTTATCGTCTGTCATAATCATCACCACTTGATGGAAAGCTGTTATAGGAAAATTATAACGGTGGAGAGGGATATGGGAATCGTATCTGCTTATAAAATCAGCAAACGAACGTTATTTTTTAAAATCGTAAAATAATTGCCTAAAACCCCTTGCGCTTACTAATAAAATCCGTATTATACGCAGCTCATTCAGCGACACATTGCTGATATGAATCTCGGTGAATAGCGCAGCTTGGTAGCGCATCTGGTTTGGGACCAGAGGGTCGGGGGTTCGAATCCCTCTTCACCGACCATATTAAGAAAAAGGCTCTGCAGAAATGCGGAGCCTTTTTTCGTTTTAATCCCGACGGGTCGGGGGTTCGCTTGATGTTAGAATTTGGCTCTTCACCGATCACTTTCAAAAAAAGCTCTGTAGAAATGCGGAGCTTTTTTGCATTTGAGTGACAGGAAACTCGAGCTTCTGCTATTATTCGGTCTCTTTTTTCTACCAGATACTTTCCATGCCTAGTTCAAATTCTCATATTACTATTGGTTTAACCAACCCAAAAAGTCCGTCTAATGTTGGTGCGGTGATGCGTGCTGCTGGTTGTTATCGCGCGGATGCGGTTCGTTATACTGGCGTGCGATATGAAAAAGCTGCCAAGTTTCATACCGATACCAAAAGCGTTGCCCGTCATATTCCACTTGATAGAGTAGATGACATGCTGCAAGGCTTAGATGCGGATACCAAGATCGTGTGTGTTGAATTAGCGGAAGGGGCGATTGCGCTGCCTGAATTTGAACATCCAGAAAAAGCGTTATACGTGTTTGGCCCTGAAGATGGCAGCATCGAGCAGTCGGTAGTATCGAAAGCCGATGCTGTGGTGTATGTGCCAACGGTAGGGTGTATGAACCTAGCTGCCACGGTCAATGTCTTGTTGTATGACCGATTAGCGAAATCATCAAACGTTGAACAAGGCGATGAGTTAATTCGTAAAAGTCGCGATAACCGCAATCATTTGCAAGTCGTTTAATTTTTCAAAATAGGTTAAAGCGGGCAATAACTGTCGCTGCTGGTGGAGACCTGAGTAACCTGATAACCATGCTCTGACAGTGCTTGAATCAAGTTTTGTTCTGCGATTAAATGCAAAGCACCTACCGCAATCACATATTGACCTGTCGGAGATAAAAATGATGGGTCAGTAATTTTGTTTATCCAATCTCGGTTACGGCTATACAGTAGATCATCGCTGGTTTGTTGATCCCATTCTGATGTTTCTAGTAGTTCGAGTAAGTTGTCTTGATCGCCATCTTGCCAGCTTTGAATCACGCATGAATAAACCTCTTCAGTTTGCTGTTGCTCTTCATCACTGATCGCATCAAGTAATAAGCTTTTGCCGTTATCTGGTAGGTTTTGCAATACATCTAGTTGTTGGGCAAGTGTTTCAAAAGTCAGTAATGGGACTTTTAAGGCTTGAGCTTGTTTTTGTATGGTTTGATCAACGCCTTCACTGGCATCATAACCAAGCGATTCAAACGTTTGATTCTCAATGCTGATTGCGGTTAACCAGGGCGGTAAATTGAGCAAGGTGATTGGATCTAGCTTGAGCTGTTTGGCAGTTTTCTCAAGTTGCTTTCTTTGCTCTGAAGTTAGCACTTGCTTGGTGAGTGTCACGCCATCAAAGTTTATTTGTGGCATGCCTTCTTCAAGATTGGCTTCTAATACTAATCCATCACTGGTTTTCAAAAATTGCTCTAACACTTCCGGCAATGGGTACATGCTTTTATGCCCCAAATGAATCGTACCGATCAGCATTAATTGCTGCTGTCCTTTAGTCGCTTTCCAAGCCAATGGTTCGGCATGGCTTGTTGTGGCAAACAATAAAGAGGGCAGTGACAATAAAGAAAGTAGAAGAGGACGCCAGTTTTTCATATCAGCCTTGAAGGTCAGTTTTGTCTTGTCTTAAAGATAGAATAGCATGATGAAAGTGGCATCATGCTATTCCGTTCTGGTTATTGTTTTGGTTTAAATAGTCTTAAGCGATTGGCATTACTCACCACGGTAATTGATGATAGCGCCATTGCCGCGCCCGCGACGACTGGGCTGAGCATAATACCAAAAAACGGATACAGCACACCTGCCGCCACCGGAATCCCTAAACTGTTATATAGAAAGGCTCCGAGCAAATTCTGCTTGATGTTTTTCACCGTCGCTTTCGATAGTTCGATGCCATGTACTACCGCGAGTGGTGACGATTTAAGTAGTGTCATATTGGCATTTTCGATTGCAATATCAGACCCGCTTCCCATTGCAATACCAACATCGGCTTGAGCTAATGCCGGCGCATCATTAATGCCATCGCCTACCATCGCTACTATACGCTTACCTGTGCTGCTGTTTTGGAGTTCTGTAATATGCTGCGCTTTTTGATCCGGCAATACACCAGCAATGACTTTATCAATTCCAAGTTGTTGACCAATCGCATTGGCTACTGATGGATGATCGCCCGAAAGTAGAACCACTTCGATACCCATTTTGTGCAATTGCTTAACGGTGTGTTTCGATTCTTCACGCAATGGATCCGATACTCCAATGATGGCAGCGAGTTCACCATCTTGAGCAATCAGGATAGGCGTTTCAGCATTTTGTTCAAGCTGTGCGAGTGCATCGCGATGCTCAGTTAGCGATACTTGGTTTTCCTCTAAGTAACGCGGGCTACCAATCCAATATTGATGACCGCTTACGTTACCTTGCACCCCTAGGCCACGTTCGGTTTGGTAGTGATCTACCTTAGTATTTGCAATATCAATTTCGGTATAGGTTTGCTTAATATACTGACATACCGCTTGAGCCAATGGATGCTCAGATTGTGCTTCTAGCTGATAAACATCACTCCATAAACTAGTCGGATTTGAAACTAGGCAAGTTTCACTCTGCACACTCGGTTTACCTTGGGTCAGCGTGCCGGTTTTATCAAATACGATAGTTTGAATTTGGCTGGCCGTTTGCAGCACTTCGGCATCTTTAATTAATATTCCGAGCTCTGCTGCTTTGCCGACTCCAACCGTAATCGATAGTGGAGTGGCAAGGCCAAGCGCACAAGGGCAAGCAATAATCAGAACTGTAGTGACGACGACCAACATATAACTGGCTTGTGGGGTTGGGCCAAATAGATACCAAGCTGCCGCAGCAATGATGGCGATCATGATCACCACTGGCACAAATACTGATGAGATTTGATCCGCTAAACGAGCCAGCGCAGGCTTACTACTTTGAGCCTGGCGAACTAACTGAATGATGCGCGCTAGGGTAGTCTGTTCGCCAACCATAGTGGCTTTAATCAATAAGCTGCCGTCTTGGTTGATGGTGCCAGTAAATACTTTGTCTTCTTTTTGTTTAAGCGCAGCAATCGGTTCACCGGTGAGCATGGCTTCATCAAGATAAGATGAACCGTCAACAACCACACCATCAATGGGAATGCGTTCACCGGGTTTGACTCGTACTACCATACCAGTTTGAATATCTTTTACGGCAATTTGTTTTTCTTCACCATCTTGATACAGCGTAGCGGTTTTAGGTTGTAGATTGATTAAACCTTGCAGCGCATCGGTAGTTCTGGCTTTGGCTTTTGCTTCTATATAATGGCCGAGCGAGATTAAACCAATGATCATAGCACTGGCTTCAAAATACACATGACGCGCTTGTTCAGGAAACCAATTTGGCGCAATGACTACCAACATGGAATATAACCAAGCGGCGCCCGTACCAAGGGCAACTAAGGTATCCATAGTGGCACGTTTGTGAGTTAGCGCCTGCCAAGCATTAATGAAAAACGGTTTACCAGCAGTTGCCAGTAGGGCGAAACAAATGATGCCAATGATCCCCCAAGCCCATTGAGATTGAGGATTAGTGATCATCATGCTGCCACCAAGTACGCCCCACAGCATTAAAGGAACGCCAATCACAATACCTGCCACCGCACTGTTACGATGCGATTTTTGAGTTTTGCTAAATTGTGCTTGTTGTTGCTCACGCATTTGGTCGTCATTTTGAATGCGTTCGGCTTGGTAACCAGCAGCTTTTACTTGTTGGATAACTTGTTCAGCAACGTTTTCATTGGCTTGATCAATACTTCTGCTTTCAAGATAAGCCCATGCGGTTTGCTCGGCCAAATTAACTTGAGCGCGAGTCACTTTCGGATGGGAAGCGATGGCTTTTTCAACGGATGAAACGCAACTGGCGCATGTCATACCAGAAATCAAGAAATGCAAAGCGGTTGATGAATCACTGGCCTCTTCTAATTGTTGAGGCGCTGGCTGTTCTACCTGTGGCGCAGCTGTTTTTTCAGTAGAAGTTACGGGTTTTTCTGTCTCAAATACTGCGCTCTCTATTTGTTTGGCTTGATAACCAAGCTGTTCAATAACATCCGTAATATCAGAAGCTTCATGGTTACTCGTGATCTGTAGTGAATGCTTACTAACTTCCATTTGGCTAATGTCAGGAAGTTCACCTAAAGCGGTTTCTAGTTTTGCTACACAGCGTCCGCAATTTAAGCCGGTCAGTTCAAAATTCAAGGTTTGCTCTGCGCGATAACCAAACTCACTTAGCGCTTGATTAATCTCGCCTAATGTTGCTTCGGTATGTAGCTCTGCTTGAGTAGGGCTTATCGACTCAACTAGGGTATTGGTGAGCGTTTCTAATTTAGTGCGCGCTTTTTTAGCACAGCCCATACAATTTAGCCCATGCAAAGTTAGTTGATAATGATTCATAACGGCCTCTTAAGCACTGGTTATCTAGGAATTAACTGCACTATAAACCTTCCCACAAGGGTAGGGTCAAGAAAATGAGCACAATATATTAGCTTGTTCAGGCGAATTGGCGGGTGGTTTTAGTGTGTTATGGGGTTCTGAGGGCAAGTTAGCTAAACTTTATTTCTATCTATAATTAGGTGTTTATTGCTTAAGTTTATGAATTTAATTGATATTAACGTTTTTAACGTTAGAAAAAGTGTGTTTGGACTCAAACTTTCTGATGGACGCCTACTGATTAATATAATGAAGCTATAAAAAGTGTGTGAACTCGATCTTGATAGTTCTAATAATAGCTAAAGTGATTTGATCTGTGTCGCATTTATATTTGCTTTATGTTTTTTGATTTTATCCTATATTGTTGTTTTTAATGAATAATAGTTTTTTATCTTGTGTTCGGTTTGAGCTGGTTCATATTTTAACTTCCATTTAATTTCCACCTCAAAAAAAGATGGGATTATTACCCCGTGGAAACATTTCTAGACAAGTTCACCAGCTAGAGCTTGTTAAGGAACAATATAAAAACATAGGGGAAAAATATGAAAACCACATCTCAAAGGACTGTACTTAAGAAAACAGTAATCAGCAGTATTGTTACATCTTTACTACTTGGTGCTTCCGCTTACTCTAGCGCAATTTATGCTGCAGATGACGTTGCGCCAAATGACCCTGCAGTGGCAGGTGAAGGTGTTGCAGAAAAACCATACGAAGGCGGCTTTTTTGAAGACGCAACAGTAAATGGTGCGATTAATGTTTGGATGCGCGACCGTACACGAGCCAAAGTTGATGCTAATGGTCATGACACTTCTAAATATACAAACTTAGATCATGGTTCAATTTATGCCGGCTTAGATATTAAATCCGGTTACGCAAAAGATATTATTGGTCTGGATTTGAACGTATATGGCACATTTGATATGTGGAATAACGGCTCTCCAGACCATGAAATGAACTTCTGGAATGTTAACAATCCTTATGAAATGAGCCCAGGCACCAACACAGGTTGTAATGGCACATGGGATTCTTCATGTACCGATAATGGTGCTGCGTTCCAAACTGCCGCAGTGAAAGTGAAGCTTGGTGAATATGGTTTCGCGCGTGGTGGTTACTTCCAACCAACCGTGCCAACTGCAATGGGTGTGAACTGGTCTTACGCCGCTGGTACTTATGAAGGTGGTGAAATTGGTCTGAACTTTGGCCCTGTTGCGTTAGGCTTTGTCTATGCTGATGCTTATAAAGCGCCTTGGTATAAACATGATTACAGCTTCCGCACAGGTACTGGTCCAAATGCTGAAGATGCGGGTGATGCTTACTCAGTAGGTATGCGTTATACCATTAACGATCAAATGCTGGTTGATGTGGCTTACGCAGGCTTAACCGATGGCGACCGTAAAAACGCCCACGCCAAATTTAAAATGACGACGGATGGCGGTTGGTACATCTCTCCACAAGTGTATGTGGTCGATGATGATAACCAATACGACAAAACGGCTTTCCAAGCAGCGTTATTAACCTCTAAAACCTTTGGTCAATACGGCCTACGTTTAGAAAGTACCTATACTTCAGCAGATTCAGAAGATACTCGCGGTAATGTAGGTAACATGGCATATCGCTTAACAGAAGCATACGGTGGTTCAAACGGTGCTTATGATATCTGGTGGAACAACCGTTCGGATTTCAACCACGATGGCGAGCTAGGCTTCTTCGCCGAACTAAAACGTGACTTCTCTGACCTAGGTGCTCCAGGCTTTACTGTCGGTCTAAATGGTGTGTATGCCTTCGGTGCAGATTCTGACCAACAAGGTATTGATGACCTAGTGGAATACTCAGGTAGTGCGTTTGCATACTACTCAATCCAAGATGGCGCATTAAAAGGGGCTAACTTCGGGATCTACTACACCCATTATGTTAATGACTCAAATGCTAATGACTGGGCACCATACTCAAATGCCTTCCAAGATGAAAATGACTTGAAAGTAACCTTAACCATTCCTTTCACAGTGAAATAATCACGGAAGTCTTGAGTTAACAGCAACACCAAGTGGTCTCATGGCGTTATGTTGTGAGCCACTTGCCGAATGAAGGTGGCCGCCATTCATTCAAAATCCTAAACTGATATAGCGAATAAAAGGAAATGTCTTATCGATGTTTCCTTTTTCTTGTTTTAGTTACTGCAGATGAGATTAGTTCGAGCCAATTTATTGGTTGGCTATTTTAGTGCCTAGCATTGGGTGCTAGAATGTGCCCAACATTTTGCCACTGTATTGGTTTCACCACGCAGTGAGTCAAAAACCTGTTTTGTAAAACACTCGATAAGGTAATTTTGATGACGGTTAAAACACGTTTTGCTCCTAGCCCAACAGGCTATCTTCACGTAGGCGGTGCTCGTACTGCTCTTTATTCTTGGTTATACGCAAAAAGCCAAGGCGGTGAATTTGTTTTACGTATCGAAGATACCGACATTGAACGTTCAACCCAAGAAGCAGTTGATGCAATTTTAGAAGGCATGCAATGGATGGGTTTGGATTGGGATGAAGGTCCTTACTACCAAACTAAGCGCTTTGATCGTTACAATGAAATGGTTGATAAACTGCTTGCCGAAGACAAAGCTTATAAATGCTACGCATCAAAAGAACTTCTTGATGAAATTCGCGCTGAACAAGAAGCGAATAAAGAAATGGCGCGTTACGATGCCAATCACCCAAAAATTGTTGCCGTAAACCAAGCAGCAAAAGACGGTGACCCATGCGTAATTCGTTTCCGTAACCCGAAAGAAGGTTCGGTAGTATTTGAAGACCAAATCCGTGGCCGTATCGAAATTTCAAATAGCCAATTGGATGACTTAATCATTCGTCGTACTGACGGCTCTCCAACTTACAACTTCTGTGTCGTAGTTGATGATTGGGATATGGGCATTACGCACGTGGTTCGTGGTGAAGATCATATCAACAACACGCCTCGCCAAATCAACATCTATGAAGCACTAGGCGCGCCAGTTCCAACTTTCGCTCACTGTGCAATGATCTTAGGTGATGATGGTGCCAAGCTTTCAAAACGTCATGGCGCAGTAAGCGTAATGCAATACCGTGATGAAGGTTACTTGCCGAACGCGCTAAATAACTACCTAGTGCGTCTAGGTTGGTCTCATGGCGACCAAGAAATCTTCTCTCGCGAAGAGATGATTGAGTTCTTCAGCTTAAATGCAATCAGCAAATCTGCATCAGCATTTAACACGGATAAACTACTTTGGTTGAACAACCACTACATCAAAACGTCTGAGCCTGAGTACGTAGCAGAGCACCTACAATGGCACCTAGATAACCAAAACATCAACATCGAAAATGGCCCTGCGATTACTGATGTAATCAAACTGGTTGGTGAACGTTGTAATACTCTTATTGAATTAGCAGAGCAATCTCGCTACTTCTATGAAGATTTCTCAGAGTTTGAAGCGGGCGCAGCGAAGAAACACTTACGTGGCGTAGCGAAAGGTCCTCTTGAACTAGCGTTAAGCAAAGTAGAAGCTTTGAGCGATTGGACGACAGAAAACTTACACGGCGTTATTGCACAAGTATGTGAAGAGCTAGAAATCGGCATGGGTAAAATCGGCATGCCACTTCGCGTTGCAGTAACCGGTGGTGGTCAATCTCCGTCTGTTGATGCAGTCATGCAATTAATTGGTCAAGAGCGCGTAATTGCTCGTATCAAGATGGCATTAGCTTTTATCGAAGAACGTGAAGCTAACGCTCAATAATTATCTTTTTCGATAAAACACCTTATGAAAAGTCGATCGATTGATCGGCTTTTTTTGTTTTAAACATCCCGAGTTTTTCTATAAAAATTATATAAACCTGACTTATATCAAGGTTATTTTTAATATTTATTCTTAATGGTAACTATTATCATTAACTTTTCCGTTTTTATCATATAGAATGTTGGCTTCACTGAATTCCGTTGGTTTACCTGACGTCTTATATTGAACGGACTTAATCATGCAGTTTCCATCATCAATAACACTTCCTCGTTATGCACAATCGAGTACCAAGCTTAAAGGTATTACGTTAGCTCTATTGGCCATTTCTAGTTTTTCAACTCAGGCAGATTCTTTAGATAATGCACGCAGTATTGAGCGTCAGACCAATCAAGTGGCGAAAAATTCACAGCAAAAGATTGATGCTAATTCCGACCAGAGTTTCCAATTGCAAGCCGAGGTAGAGCGCCTGCAAGATCAAGTTGATAACTTATCTTTATATCAAACTCACTTGAAAAAGCTGGTGGAAAGCCAAGAAGCGGAAAAAGTCAGTATTGATGAGCAATTGACTAATATCGAAGAAACTCGTCAAGGGGTAGTGCCTTTGATGTATCACATGATTGATGGTTTGCAATTCTCATTAGAGCAAGGCGCTCCGGTTCGTTTTGCAAGTCGTGAAAAACGTCTCGATGAATTAAAAACCTTGATGGGACGTTCAGATATTTCTGATGCAGAAAAATACCGCAGAATTTTAGAAGCCTACCAAATCGAAATGGACTACGGCTCAAAGCTTGGCGTCTATGAAGGTCAGATAAACCTAAGCCAAGATAATGACGGCCAAGATGATACACGCCAAGTAGACTTGTTGTATGTCGGTAAGGTTGTATTACTGGCTCGTAGCAAAGATGCGCAACATGCATGGTTGTGGTCACAATCTCAAAAACAGTGGCAAGAAGTCGCAGCAGATCAAAAGCCGGATATCAATCAAGCCTATGCATTGGCTAATAAGCAACAAGCACCAAGTTTATTGCATTTACCGCTTTCTGTGACTCAAGCATCCGCATCTAATTCTTCAACTCAGGAGACAAAATAATGAAGTTACTGTCTCTTCTTATTACTTCAATTAGTTTAGCGATTGTGAGTGTTAGCGCGTCAGCCGATGATCTTGCAACCCTAGATAACAAAGCGAAAGCAGAACAACAAACGGAAAATGCGCATAATCAACAACGTGTGGCGTTAAGTGCTGAACAACGTGCTGCGCTGCAAGCTAAGCGCGATCAACTTGCTAAACAATTAGCCCAAATTGAACAAGAAAATGCCCAATTGAGCGATACTTTTTCTGCCAACGAAGAAATTCTGGCAGAGAAAGAAAAAGAGCTTCAGTTAGCGACGGGGAGTTTAGGCGAATTGTTTGGCGTAGTTCGTCAAGCCGCCAAAGATGTTCAGCTAAGCTATGAAACCTCACTACTTGGCGAACAAGGTAAAGCGTTTAATACCACATTAGATAAAGTTATCAGTACCGATACGCTACCATCTTTAAAATTGCTGAATGGCCTATGGCAAGCGATGCAATACAAAGTGGCGACAGGTAGTGAAGTGGCTTCTGTGACACTTCCTTTCGTGCAAGGTGATGGTAAAACACAGCAAGTGAATGCGCTACGTATTGGCGACATGGCACTACTCACCGATCAAGGTTATGTGAAGTGGGACTTTGCTCGTCAGCAAGCTTCCAACTATTTAGCATTACCATCGGATGCACCAACTCTAGCAAGCTTTAAGCAAGATGCGAATCAAGCCATGCTTATCGATCCTACTCGTGGCGTGATGCTTGAGCAATATGCCCATCAACCAACCTTAATGCAACGCATCGATCAAGCTGGGGTAGTTGGTAAGATCATCATTGCGATTTTAGTGATTGGTTTAATTATTGCGTTGGTTCGCGGTGTTCGCTTAATGATGACGCAGCAACAAATTTCAAAGCAGTTAAAACAACCTGAAAATCCAACCGACGATAACCCACTAGGCCGCATTCTTAATGTGTACAACAAAGAGAAAAAGCAATCAGTGGAATCATTAGAACTGCGTCTACTAGAAAGTATTCTTGATGAGCAACAAGGCTTAGAGCGTGGTCTGTCGATGCTGAAGTTATTCGCTGCACTTGCGCCAATGTTGGGCTTACTAGGTACAGTAACCGGCATGATCGAAACCTTCCAAGTGATTACTCAATTTGGTAATGGCGATCCGAAAGTGATGGCGGGGGGTATTTCGATGGCCTTGATCACTACGGTACTTGGTTTAGTCGCCGCGATGCCGTTGTTGCTAGCACATAATATCCTTTCAAACCGCGCAGAAGTGATCCGCAATACGCTTGAAAAACAAGGTGTAAGTTTAGTGGCTCGCCGTGCGGAAATTGAATCAGATAAAGCCAATCTAGCCGGAGCTAATGCGTAATGTTGGCTTGGATTTCCACTCAATTCCCTGAGCTGATGGACTCTCATCTTTTAGAGTTCATGGCGCGTGGTGGGCAAGTGTTGTGGTGGCTAGGTGCGGTTGTACTTTTATGCTGGGTATTGATTATTGAGCGTATTCTGTTTTTGAGTGTGTCTTACCGTCATGCAAAAGCAGGCTGGGTAGGGCAATGGAAGCAGCGTCACGAACATGATTCTTGGTACGCATTGGCACAAAAGCAAGGTATGTTGCAGCAAGCGCATGTGATGCTGACTCAAAACCTAGACCTTATCAAAGTACTGGTTAGCCTATGCCCAATGCTCGGCCTACTCGGTACAGTAACCGGCATGATCACCGTATTTGATTTGATGTCGATTTCAGGCAGCAACGACCCTAAATTAATGGCTTCAGGTATTTCAATGGCAACATTACCAACAATGGCTGGCATGGTTGCCGCATTAGCAGGAATGTTTGCCCACTCTCGTTTAGTGAAAGTTGCGACTCGTAAAGAGATGCACTTAGAACAACAATTAAGGAGCGGCGAATGAGATTAGTTCGTCCCACAAAAGCAAAAGAAGAAGCGCAAGTCGATTTAACTTCGATGCTTGATATCGTGTTTATCATGTTGATTTTCTTCATCGTAACCAGCTCATTTGTTAATGAATCAGGTGTTGAAGTCAATCGACCTCAAGCCTCTCATGCGACAGCGCAAAAAGATGCAGGTATTTTTATTGCCGTAACAGCCGCCAACGATGTGTATATCGATAAGCGTCGTGTCGATGTTGAACGCGTAGAAGCTGCATTAGAAAAAATCGCGATTGATAAACCGGATGCAAGCTTAGTGATCCAAGCGGATAAGCATGCTTATAACGGTACAGTAGTTGAAGTGATGGATGCTGCCAAAGGTGCAGGGATTTCAAAAATTGCTTTAGCCACGGCTGATAAGTCTTAAGCGAGAATGGATGATGAGTGACAGCAGTACAGCTCACAATATGAATAACGCCGTGAGTAATGCATGGATACGTTTATTGATTGCTATTCCGCTTGGCCTAGTCACGGCGGTGGCGTTATTTGCATTTATGTCTTGGATGGTCGGCAGTGTTAAAACTGGCGTGACTGATGACCAAGGGCCACTGGCGTTTGATGTCGTGATGCAAGAACAAGATTCCGATTCACAACGCCGTCAGCGCCGACTGCCTGAGCCACCAAAAGTACCAGAGCAGCCACAAGCATTATCAACACCAGCGACGCCAGCGGCTTCAATGCCGTCAGTACAAGCGCCTCAAGTGGCTCTTGATACTAGCATGGCATTCTCGGATGTCGGTGTGGCGATCAATATGCCTAACATTAATGTCAGCAACAATATCTCCCAAGGGGTAGGCCAGCAACAACAAGCGATGCCGTTATATCGTGCTCAACCAACCTACCCACAACGAATGTTGAAGCGCCGAGTTGAAGGCTATGTGGTGATGTCATTTACCATCAATGAACAAGGTCGCCCCGAAGATATTGAAGTGGTTGAAGCTGAGCCTTCGAAAGCGTTTGTTCGTCCTGCAATACAAGCGTTGCGTAACTGGAAATATCAACCTCAAATTGAAGGTGGTAGTGCAGTGAAGCAACCAGGGCAGCAAGTGAAAATTGAATTTAAGATAAACCAATAGCCTGTAACTAATGATTTATGGCTTAAGAAAATGATGGTCAAACTTATGATGTTGAGTATGGATAAGTTATTTCACAATCTTTCGCTTTCTTTGTTAAATAAGAAGGCAATATTGGTGTGTCTAGTAACCAGCCTACTTGCTGTGTCATTCAATAGTAGTGCCGCAGGGGTAACGCCTTATACCGGTAAAAAACTGACTCAAGCGAGTGAGTTGGCACAAAATGATCATCTTGATAAAGCGATTCGAGTATTAACGTCCTATGATCCTAAAGCGGATTATGACAAAGCGTTCGTCAATCGAGTTTTAGCGATCTACTACTGGCAAGCCGAACAACCAAAATCATCTATTTCAGCACTAAGAACCTCGGTAGGTTTAAAGGTGTTAGAGCCTAAAGTGCAATGGCAAGCCAATCGCATGTTAGGGGATATTTTGTATTCTGAGCAAGACTTTGCCAATGCAGCCAAAGAGTATCGCAATACGCTAGCGGTAAAATATACCCCAAGCAGTGCAGATAAAGCGCAATTTAAAAAAGACACCAATGAAGTGTACTTTCGTTTAGCCGTTGCTTATTACCAGCAGCAGCAATGGGCACAAGTTCGTAGTGCCGTCATTAAGTATCAAGCGCCCGATGCCAAAAAACGTTTACAAGCATTACGCATGCAAGTCATTGCTGAATTTAGATTAAAGCAATGGGGAAATGCGGAAAGAACATTAACGAATTTGATCCGTCTTGAGCCTGATAATAAAGCATGGTGGCAACAGCAAATTTCTACTCAGTTGCAACAGCATAAAAACCAATCGGCACTTGAAACCTATTCTTTGGCTAAAAAGCATAATCTTGAATTTACCGCCAATGACTATAAGTCGTTATCTCAACTGTATGCACAAAATAAGATCCCAGAGCGTGGCGCGAGAATCTTACAAGAAATGTTTAACGCCTACCCAGAGAGCAAGACGATAGATAATCAAAAGGCGCAAGCTTATTACTATCAAATGGCACGTGAATGGCCGCAAGCAATTGCAAGCTGGGAAGCATTAGCCAAACGTGATGCTCAGTACTACTGGCCGCTAACTCAGTTGTATATTCAGCAAAAAGATTACAATAAAGCCAGCCAAGTGATCGACAAAGCGCAACCTTATGCCAAAAAATCTGAATTTGGTTTAGCGAAGATCCAACTATTGTATCGCTTAGAAAAATACAACGATGCACTGGCAGAGGCCAAGCGTCTTAATGAAGTACAGCCATCGGCTTCTGCACAAACCTGGATTGTATTTCTAAATAATAAACTGCAAAGTCAGCCACAAGATGAACCTCAAGGAATGTCTTCTTAATGGCAGAGACCGAGGTAGTAAGGTGTAGTGTGCAATCAGCACAATTTACTCGAATTGAAAAGGTATTAGAGTTTATTCACCATCATCTATTTCTGCCTTTATCTTTGGATGATATTGCGCAAAAAAGTTGTTGGTCTCGTTGGCAACTACAACGCGTATTTACTGCCAAAACAGGGGTCAACGTCGCGCAATATATCCGAGAGCTAAAACTCAGTGGTGCCGCTGAAAGCCTTTTGGATTCACCTACAGAGCGAGTGTTGGATATTGCACTGAGCTTTGGTTTTAACTCTGAAATTAGCTTTAGTCGTTCCTTCAAACAATTCTTTGGTTGCTCACCAAGAGAGTACCGCAAGCGTGGTATTCGCACTGGATTACGCCAGCCTATTACTTATATTGCCCCTTCAAGTAGTCATATTTCTTCAAGCCCGAATGTTCAAGCATTACCCTTGGGGATTGGCCATCATGATTTTACCCAAATCAGAATTGAACATAAGCCCGCATTTTGTTTAGCTGGTTATCAAGGAGAGATCGGAGGGCTATTTTCTTCTCAGCCTGATTTTCAGCAATTAGTGCCTACTATTTGGCATGAATTTGAACGTTTAAAATCACAAGATGCTATTGGTCACGCAGCAATGGATAACCGAGTAAACCATTCCTCAGAAGTTAATAACACACCCGTTCTTCGTTATGGGGTTATCGATACTTTATCACTCCATGATGACCGCTTAACTTATTGGGCATCGGAAGAGTGTAGTGATCATTTACCGGAAAATTTAAAGCAGTTACACATTCCCGAGCAGCAATATGTGGTTCTACCTCATCGTGGTGAGATTGCGCAGCTGAAATCAAAATTGGAATGGTTATTTAGCGATTGGTTACCTCAAAGTGGATACAGTGGGGTAGACGGTTTTGAATTGGAAATCTATTCAGCTAACTATCAGTTGAACTCACCGGATGCTTATATGGAGTACTGGCTACCGATTGAGAGCCATAAATCGTAATGTTTCTTTGTGCTCTAATGATCTCACTTTGAAGCGCGAGAATTGATACCACAAAAAGTTCCCTCCAAACTCAAAGATGCACCAAATTGTTAACTTTCCTTTGTTGCAAATAGATATCATTTAGAAATGATAATGATTATCGTTGAATAATGAGCAACCATTTGTAGGAAGGGAAAATGCCTCGCTTGAAAAATACAAAATCCGCTTTTCACACATCAAAGTTACTTACCGCTAGCCCACTGGCTCTAGCGATTACCAGTATCCTATTTGCCCCTAATTTGATGGCTGAAGAAGCTGATACGGCGGCGACAGAACAAGAGACTATTACAGTACTCGGCCAAACCTATCGTAATACTGCGACCAAAACGTCACTTGAACCAGAAGAAACGCCTCAGGCTATTTCAGTGATCAATTCTGATGACTTTGAAAACCGTGGCGTGTCATCGGTTCAGCAAGCACTGCGTTATGCTCCGGGTGTTAATGCTGAGCTGAAAGGTGGTAGTGTCACCATGTATGACAACTACAACATCCGTGGTTTTGAAAACAACCAGATGTACTATGATGGGCTGGTTCTACAATACCTAGTTGGTTGGAACTTACAGCCACAAATTGACCCAATTGCTTTAGAGCGCGTCGAAATCTTCAAAGGGCCAAGTTCCGTATTATATGGTGCGATGCCACCGGGCGGTATGGTTAACCTAATTGCCAAATCTCCTCAAAAAGAACGTAATACCGATGTTTCAATTGCGACAGGTTCTCGTAACCTAGTCAAAGCTTCGATTGATACAACGGGTCAGTTTGGTGATTCAAATGTTTATTATCGCTTGATCGGTTCTGCTTCTCATCGTGATGGACAAGTCGATTACACCGAAGAAGAACGCTACGTTATTGCACCGTCTATCGATTGGTACGTGACTGATAATACCCTTGTAAATTTCAATTTTTATTATCAGAACGATCCTAATATGGGCATGAACTCGGCGATGCCTGCTTCTGGTTCGGTATGGGATAACCCGAACGGCAGCATAGATAAAAATGCTTCCATGGGGGATAAAAACTGGAGCAAGTTTGAACGTGAATTCTGGATGGCTGGTTATAAGATCGATCACTCATTCAATGAAAACTGGTCGTTCTTGCAGAATGCTCGCTTTATGAAAGCCGATTTAAGTCAGAAAAATACTTATCACTTAACCACTGGTTGGGATGCTTCTACAGGCGATTTAGCTCGAAATATATACAGTACTGATGAAGATTCAAAAGGTTTCACTATTGATAACCAATTGTCTGGTTTAGTCCATACTGGTGTTGTTGAACATAACTTACTGTTCGGCGTGGATTATCAATATTTGACAGGTGAATCTGATTATCAAGAATATGGTGCAGCACCAAGTTTTAATGTCTTTGCACCGAATAATAATCAAATCAATCCATCAAGCCTAACCTCTGTTTATCAAGGTTTAGATGATGTAAGAGTTGAGCAAATCGGTGTTTATTTTCAAGATCAAATGCGCATCGATCGCGTAGTACTTATGGCTGGTGGTCGTTATGATAACTATCAATCAAAAAGCAATTATTCAGATGCTTATGCTGTTATCGATAGTGAAATTAATCAAAACAATTTCTCATACCGTGTTGGTGCCATGTATGAATTTGATTCTGGTTGGTCTCCATATATCAACTATGCAACCAGCTTTGAGCCGGTAGCCGGTGTTGATACAAATGGTGATAAATTTGACCCATCGACAGGCCAACAAATTGAAGGTGGTGTGAAGTATTTATCGGCTGATTATGCAACATCAATGACGGCTTCGTTGTTCCATATTGTGAAAAGTGATGTAGTGGTTGCAGATCCTAATGACCCAACATTCCAAGATAAAATCCAAGTGGGTGAAATTCGCTCACAAGGTGCTGAGTTTGAAGGCCGTACTATGCTGACAGACAACTGGGATGTATCGGCAAGCTACACCTATACCGATATGGAAATCACCAAAGACACGACAGGGCTTGAGGGCAAAACACCGATTTACGTACCTGAACACGCAGCTACGTTATGGACTAACTACTACGTGTATAACGGTATCTTAGGTGGTTCTCGCTTTGGTGCCGGTGCACGTTATATTGGCGAGCGTCAAATGGATGCTGCGAATACCGACACAGTGCCAGATTACACGGTAGTCGATTTGTCTCTAGGTTATGATTTGGCATATTTAACCAACAGCCTACAAGGCGCAGCGGTTAACTTAAGCGTTAATAACCTATTTGATGAAGATACGTTCACTTGTTATGACTCAGCAAACTGCTGGTATGGCGAAGAGCGTACCGTAGAATTTAAGTTTGATTATAAGTTCTAGCGTATAGCATCACTTAGCAAATCACTGTAAAGAGCTAGCCGTTGGTTGGCTCTTTTTTGTTGTGAGATGCGTGACGAGATCCGAGGACGCTTTACTCGAGACACGAGAAGCAGGTAAAGATCGCTTTTTGCTTTTTCACGTAACTCGAAACACGCTACTCGCGACCTTTATGTTGCGTGTAACGTGAACGCTTCTCTCCGTGTTGCGAGTAAAATTAGCAGATAACCTGGAATTAACCTGGCTCTTCGGCTCCCGAGTGAAACGTCCCCGCGACCCGAATCACACAACTTTATCTTTTAAATCTAAATGAAAATTAGTATCATTGCGTTTAATGTAATTAAGTTTGATGAGCCTTGCTGTGACTGATCCTAGATACCAACAATTATTCCATTATGCCGATCATGTGACGCCTTATCTCCGAGGTGAATTATTTGACGGCGAACTAGTGCAAGCGCCGCTAGGTGATGATTGGTTACTCTCAGAGCATAACAATCAAGAACTGCTACAAGACATCTATGCAAAACTTCAGCTTTCTCATCCTGAAGCGGGTCATGCCTATTGGTTAAACCGTACCTGGACTTTGTTAGTTTGGCAGCCTGTCTATGTAAGCTTTATCAGTATTTATGGTATTAGTGCTTTGCCTGCGATGTCGACCATTAGTCAACAATGGCGAGGGGATGCGAATTTTGTGGCAGGCTTTACGCTGCAAGATGTGCCGATGCATGATGGCGAACCTGAAGAGCTGATTAAGATTGCTGCTAACGAGTTATTACCGTTATTTGAAGATTATCGTACTCAGCTTGATGAGAATGTTCGTATCCGTCCGGGCTTTACCAAACATGTTCTTGCTGATTTATTGGTAATGGCATTGCTACGCTTACAAGATTTACACAAAGACCTACCACAAGAGTACATTCCTCAACATGCTAAACGCTGGTTAGAAGCATTTGGATTATCGACAAAAGCGATGGATTCACTGCATTACGATTTAGTAGAAAGCAAATGGCATTACGTTCGCACCACCTGTTGTATGGTGTATCGCTGCGAAGGTCGTAACCTGTGCGATAACTGCCCAAGAGCAAAATAACTTCCCACGCTAATTTAGCCCTCTGACTTATTGGATCTGGTATAACAAATAGGCTACCATCAGCGCCCCTTTTTTGAGTGTCGCAGAGGTATGTATGTTTATTGGCTTTGACTATGGGACGGCGAACTGTTCTGTCGCAATGATGGAAAATGGCAAGCCTCGCTTATTGCCATTAGAAGGTGACAGTCATTTTATCCCCTCGACTATTTGCGCTCCCACACGGGAATCGGTCGCTGAATATCTGTATCGCTTTATGCAAGTTCAGCCGAAAGATACCGCCGGTGATCAAGCCTTACGACGCGCAATTAATCTCAACCGTGAAGAAGATATAGAGCTGCAATTGGGCGATGTTCAATTTGGTCAGCAGGCGCTGGATACTTACCTTTCCGACCCGCAAGAAGTCTACTACGTAAAATCGCCGAAATCCTTTTTAGGGGCGAGCGGTTTGCATGCCACTCAACTGGTGTTTTTTGAAGATCTAGTTTGTAGCATGATGAAGAACATCAAGAGCCAAGCCGAGTTTTCTAGCCAACAAGATATTACTCAAGCGGTGATTGGGCGTCCGATTAACTTTCACGGACGTGGTGGTATCGATGCCAACCGTCAAGCCGAAAGCATTCTATTACATGCCGCTACTCGGGCAGGTTTTAAAGACATTGAATTTCAATTTGAACCAGTTGCTGCTGGTTTAGAATACGAAAGTACCTTGAGCCAAAATCAAACCGTACTCGTGGTGGATATCGGCGGTGGTACGACCGATTGCTCGTTGATTGAAATGGGCCCAGATTGGCAACAAAAAACCGACCGAACAGAGAGCTTACTAGGGCATAGTGGACAGCGTGTGGGTGGGAATGATTTAGATATTTATCTGGCATTTAAACAAATCATGCCTTTGTTTGGATTTGGCTCTCAAATGAATAGCGGGATTGAAATGCCGATCACTCAGTTTTGGAACCCCATCGCGATTAACAACGTGGTGGCGCAAAAAGACTTCTACGAAACTGTAAATTTGAAGTCGTTAAAGTTATTACAAAAAGAGGCCAAAGAGCCAGAGAAGTTAGCGCGTTTATTAGCTGCTTACCAACATACACTAGGCTATCAAATTGTGCGTAAAGCAGAAGAAGCTAAGATTGGCTTATCAGATGCTCAGAAACATTCATTGATGATGCCTGTAGCTTCAGAGGTGTTAGAGCTTGATATCAGCCTAGAGCAAATGGTGGAAGCGGTAGATACGCCAGTGCAAAAGATGATGGGTTTGGTCACCGAAGTGATGAAGCAAGCCACTAAAAAACCGGATGTGATCTTTATGACTGGCGGTAGTGCTCGTTCGCCATTTTTACGCCAAGCACTAGAGCAACAACTGCCGAATGTACCGATTGTCAGTGGTAACTATTTTGGTTCGGTGACCGCAGGGTTAGCTCGTTGGGCGCAGACGGTGTTTGCTTGATCTGAATTTTGATTAGTTAACCGTATCAATAAAAAAGGCAGTGATCGCTAAGATTACTGCCTTTATTTATTTGTTTTGATTTTGTGGTTAAGTCTTTGTTGCTAGGCTTTTGGTATTAAGCCACAGCCATCATTTTCTTCTGATGATCTAAGTACTCATCATAAGTACCTTGGAAGTTGACTAATTTTTTGTCTTTCACATCAATGATTGAGGTTGCAAGTGATGAAACAAACTCTCGGTCGTGGCTAACAAAAATCAAAGTACCTTTGTAGACTTTAAGCGCTGAGTTTAAAGCTTCAATCGCTTCCATATCCATGTGGTTGGTAGGCTCATCCATCACTAATACGTTGATGTCTTGCATCATTAGCTTGCCAAACAATAGACGGTTCTTTTCACCACCAGAGCAGTTACGCGCTTTTTTATTCGCGTCATCCGCAGTGAACAGTAGGCGACCTAAAATGCCACGCACCATTAAGTCATCATGCTTGGTGGTACGCCATTGTGAAATCCAGTCAAAGATGCTCAAGTCGTTATCGAAATCTTTGGTGCTGTCTTGCGGGCAGTAACCGATAGAGGCATTTTCCGACCATTTCACCACACCTTGGTTTTGCTCTAAATCTTTCACTAGGCAACGTAGTAAGGTGGTTTTACCCACACCGTTCTCACCAATCACTGCAAGGCGAGTACCAGCTTCAAGCAGGAGATTACCGCCTTCAAATAGTAATTCATCTTCAAAAGCGTGACCGAGTTCTTGAAGCTCTAATGCTAAACGGTGCAGTTTTTTACCTTCGCCAAAGTCAATTGACGGGCTAATACGGCTTGATGACTTTACTTCATCCAGTTTGATTTTATCCATCTTCTTAGCACGAGAGCTAGCTTGTTTGGCTTTTGAGGCGTTGGCACCAAAACGGTTTACGAAGTCTTGTAGTTCGTTAATTTCGGCTTCTTTCTTAGCGTTACTTGAAAGTAGTTGCTCACGTATCAAGCTCGATGCTTCAAGGAAATATTCGTAGTTACCCGGGTAGATGCGCAGTTCACCGTAGTCGATATCCGCCATGTGAGTACACACTGAGTTTAAGAAGTGGCGGTCATGCGAGATGATGATCATAGTACACTTACGCTGGTTCAATTCTTCTGCCAGCCAGTTGATGGTGTGGATGTCCAAGTTGTTGGTTGGTTCATCGAGCAACAAAATATCTGGGTTAGCAAATAGCGCTTGAGCTAGCAACACACGTAATTTCCAACCCGGTGCAACACGCTGCATTAAGTCAAAATGGAATTCTTCTTCGATACCCGCTTGGATCAGAATATCACCCGCGCGGCTTTCGGCTGTGTAGCCATCCATCTCGGCAAATTCGCTTTCAAGTTCCGCGACTTTCATGCCGTCTTCTTCACTCATTTCAGGTAAAGAATAAATGCGGTCACGCTCTTGCTTGATTTCCCATAATTTGCGATCGCCCATGATCACAACATCAATAACGTTGTGTTGCTCAAAGGCAAATTGATCCTGGCTTAGTACGCCAAGTTTTAGTCCTGGCGTGATAGAGACATTGCCAGAGCTTGGGGTAAGCGCACCGCTAAGGATTTTCATGAAAGTTGATTTGCCGCAGCCATTAGCGCCAATTAAGCCATAACGATTGCCGTTGCCAAACTTGGCTGAGATGTTTTCGAATAAAGGTTCAGCACCAAATTGCATGGTGATGTTTGCGGTTGAAATCAAAGAAATATCCTTAGGTGATGGGTAGCACTGAATAGCAGGTAGAACGCATCAAAATTGAAGTGTAAATAGGCGGCGGATTATACAGACTTATCGTCTAAAGAACAGACAATAAATATTAAGAGTGATGGTAAACAGATGTTATGCTGATTCGGATGTAACCGTATTGAAGGGATTATAAATGGCTAAGCAAAATGCACCATCGTGTGAGAGAAATAAACAACCGATTTTAGATGTAATCACTCCGCACTTTTCCAAAGCATCTCAAGTGCTAGAAATTGGTTCAGGCACTGGGCAGCATGCAGTATTTTTCGCTAAACATCTGCCGCATTTAATTTGGCAAACCAGTGATGTTGCTGACAACCATGACAGTATTAATGCATGGATAACAGAGAGCACGCTATCCAATATTCAATCGCCTGTAGAGTTTATGCTCGGCCGTGATCAGTGGCCATCTATCAATGTCGATGCAGTATTTACCGCCAATACTACGCATATCATGCAACCGCAAGAAGCCAAGACGATGATGGAGTTGGTCGCCAAGCATTTACCGAAAGGAGGCGTTTTTTGTCAGTATGGCCCGATGAAAGTAAACGGTGAATTTACCAGCGAAAGTAATCAAGCGTTCGACCAAAAGATTCGCAGTGAAGGGCGTGGCGGTATTCGTGATATTGAAGAGCTAAAAGAATGGGTAGCAGGAATGACGTTAACTGAGGTTCACCCTATGCCTGCTAATAACTTTATTTTGGTTTGGTATAAGAAATAAAAAAGAATCGGTTAAATAAAAAAGAGTGAAGCCGTAATCGACTCCACTCTCTTAAAGTACTTACTCAGCTAACTTCACCAGTAAGGTGAGTAGTGGTAGTAGACTATTATTCTGCAGCTGGTTCTTCAGTTTCAGTTGCTTCTGGAGCAGCTTCTGCTGGTTGCTCAACTTCAACTGTTACGCTAACGTCAGCGCGGCGGTTTTGAGCACGGCCTTCATCTGTGTCGTTATCTGCAACTGGAGATGCTTCACCTTCAGCGCTAACAGTAATTAAGCTAGAATCAAAGCCTTTGCTTGTTAGGTAATCAGCAACTGCTTGAGCACGTTCTTCTGATAGCTTTTGGTTGTATTCATCAGTACCAACGCTGTCAGTGTGACCAACGATAGTGATTGATTTTAGGTTAGCAGCAGTTGCTTGGCTAACAGCTTGATCAATCTCATCAGTTGTTTTTAGTTCTGCAGAATCGAAATCAAATAGTAGATCAGCGCTTAGGCTTACAGGAGCCATTACTGGTGCTGGAGCTTCAGTTTGAGTGGTTGTTTCAGCTGCTGGTTCAGCAACTTCATCACTTGAGCTACAACCTGCTAGTGTTGCCATTAGACCTAGAGCACAAGCCATTCCTAAAACATTCTTTTTCATACTTTTTTCCATTATTGTTACTCCGATTTTAACTATAAAACGTTGTCGTTTTGTAGCCCTTCAGCTAAGCAGATTCCTTTAGAGCCATCAATGAGAACTTAATTAGTGATTCTAAATATAGTTGAAGATTACATTTAATTACAACTGCTTGTATTTAATTTATGTATGGCTTCAACGTCCACTTACAGTATGGGTAATAATAAATGAAAAACAAGCATTTACCAATTAAACCCTGTTAAATGTATGTTATTTTTCATAAAAAGAGTGATATTTAGGTTGAGATAGTTACCTTATCCTGATTGCTTGTTTAAAAAAACATCACGGGAAGATTAAATATTAATGTCCCTTTTGCCCTCGGATTAATAAGAGCAAAAAGTAGCTCCCGCCAACAATCGAAACAACGGTACCAGCGGCCACTTGCATTGGGAATAAAATGCTTTGCCCAATCCAATCCGCAATTAACATAAGTAACCCACCAGTAAGCCCTGCGACTAATAATTGAGATCGTGCTTGTTTCGCGCCAAGCATCACTGCCATATGGGGTGCTAATAAACCTACAAATGCAACCGGGCCCATGGTAGTGGTAACCAAAGCACAGAGTAGAGCGACGCTGCAAAGTAGAATGACGCTGGTGGCTTGTACATTTAACCCGCGAGCGGAAGCAAATTGGCGGCCTGCAGAAATAAGTGTTAACCAACGAGAAACGCTAACTAAAGCGGTAAAAATAACGGTGACGCTAAGTGCTAATACAATGGCACTTTGTCCTGAAACTCGGTATGTCGAACCGGCTAACCAACCAATAATGGTGTAACTATCCTGAGTACCTTTTGCTAGTGCAAACTGAACCAAAGATTCGATTAATGCACTGATGGCGATACCAATTAAGATCATACTCGATGGCGCAAATTGATTTTTACGCCCTAGAAGTAGTAGAACGGCAAGCACGACCATGCTACCAGCAAAGGCAATCAATGAACCTGAAGCAAAAATATTAGTGCCTAAAAAGACAGTAGCACCTACTAATGCGAAGGTTGCACCAGCGGAGATACCAAGAATATCAGGACTCGCCAATGGGTTGTAAATAAGGCGTTGTAATACCGTACCAGCGGCGGCTAATGCAACACCTGCGGCCAGTGCAGTCACAAAGCGAGGCCAGCGTAGATCCCACGTAAAGCTATCGGGAATCGCCCAGAGTAAGCCGTTGTCTGTCATTGATAGTGTGGCGCTGATAATTAGCATCACACTTGTCATGATAATTAGGCTTGGTATCACTAAGTTTGAAAGCTGTGCCTTACTTGGCGGAAGTTTAATGGAGATCTGGTCTTGTGCTTTTAATGCTCGGCGGCTAAACCACACTAAAGCCGGAGCACCGATTGCGGCGGCGGTTGTGCCACTTGGTATCATTTCTTGAGTGAATTGGCTAATTAACAGCGCCAGTATGTCAGTGGCTAAAAGGGCGATACTACCAATGATCATACTGGTATACAGCTCAGCTTTCGGTGTTCTCGCGCCAATAGCACGGGCAATATTGGGTGACAATAAACCAATAAAGCTGATCACACCAACTGCAGTAATTGAAGCTGAGACTACCCATAGCCCAAGTGCGATCAGAACAATGAAATAAGGAATAACATTAAGCCCACGAGCGGCTGCTCCCTGATGGCCTAAACGCATTAAGTTTAAAATACGTGGCGCGATAACCAGTAATACAAGAGCAACCGAGAGTCTAGGGAGGAGCCATTGCACCATTTCCCAGCCATTTTGCGCAAGATCGCCAGCACCCCATATAAACACGTTTTTAGCGTATTGGTCGTTAAGCAAAATAATCGCAGTGGCAATTGCGCCAAACAAAATGTTGACGACCATACCGGATAAAATAAGCGGCAGACCCGTGATGTTTTTCGGCCCAGCGATTGTGATAACAAGCCCCATCGCAAACATTGCTCCCACCATTGCGGAAAGCGCCATGTAGTCGCTAGCAAGGTTAGGAAACCAGACGTTGACTACGATGAGAGCCAGCCAAGCACCAGAAGAAGTACCAAGCGTAAGCGGGGAAGTCAGCGAGTTTTGAGTTAATTGCTGCATCAAACTACCGACTAAACCAAGCATCGCGCCGACGATAATCGCCATCACCGCACGAGGTAGTTGCGCATAAACAAAATTGAAATCGGCAAACTCTTGCGCTTCCGCACCCATCAATAAATGCCATTGTTGAGAAATGGATAGTGGGTTGGCGATTTGAAGGCTAGCGACCGCGATAATCGCGAATGTGAGGACAATTGTGATAATAGTTGGAATGCGGAGCATCAAGAGTTCCTGGGTTTCTAGTACCTAGTTCCTAGGTGTGCATGCTAAGAACTAGGTGTTTATATTTGATTTTTCGTGAAGTGGTGTGTTTGCGACTTATTTCTTTTCCTAGAGTCTAGGAACTTGAAACTAGGGACTAGAACCTAAGGACCCTGTATCTCTAACAAACTTTTAGTAATTGATTCTGCAATATACTGCATAGACATTGCACCACCATAATTCCATACCGATTCTGCTTCATTAACATGGCCATTACGAACAAATGGCATCGCTTTCCAGAGCATAGATTTATTTAATTGAGCTTTTTGTGCGTCGGTGAATGGGCCAAAGTAGATCACATAACCATCTTTAATGTGCTGTAGGTCAGTAATTCGTTTTTGTACGATTCCCCATTCTTTGGCCGGTTGTGGGAGCGCTGTAGTTAAACCAAGTTGATGGATCACGTAGTCAGTGGTTGAATTGCTTGCGTATAAATAGATAGAAGTTTGGTTAGCAAAACGCATTGCCGCGACACTTGGCATTTCACCATTAAACGCGGTTTCTAATTGTGATTTTAAGTCGGCAAAGCGTTGGCTCATTGCATTGAGTTTTTGTTCGGCTAAATCACTTTTACCGACAACGGCTGCAATGTTGCGGAAGTTCTCAATGGCGGCTTTAGCGCTGTCTTGATCCGCATTGTAGGTTTGGTAATACAACACTGGTGCAATGGTTTGCAGGCGAGGGATCAAATCTTTTTGTGGAGAGGCCGCCAAAATGAGGTCAGGTTTTAATTCCGCTAGCTTTTGCATATTCGGTTCAGCGCGAGTGCCGAGATCTTGCACTGATTCAGGAATGGCTGGTTTGACGACCCAAGTGGTGTAGTCTTTGATATTTGGCACGCCAACGGGAGTAACATCAAGTTCGAGTAATTGCTCAGCGAGATCCCAGTTTAAAGCGACAATACGTTTCGGGTGACTATCTAATTGATGCTCGCCTAGGCTATCGGTGACGGTAATCGACGCGAAACTTGGGGAGGCGATAAACAAAGCTAAAACTGAAGCTATTAAGAGAGTTGGAATTTTAATGAGTTTCTTCATGTTAAATACGTTCCTGGGCCCTAGTCCCTAGTTTCTAGGAAGAGCGGTTGCTGAATAATCTTTTCCTAGTGACTAGCAACTAGGAACTTGCTTCCGATTCAAATCACGACGGCTATTTTTTGATCATCTTGCTGTGGGTGATCTAAAAGTTGGATATCGGTTTCGTATAAATCCGTTAATCGTTGATCATCGAGCAGTAATTCTTTTGCGCCGCTAAAAGCGATCTTGCCTTGCTTTAGCGCTACGATATGAGTGGCATAACGGAGCGCCAAATTCAGATCGTGCAAAATAACTAAAATGCCACAGCCAGTTTGCTGATTCAGTTCTTGCAGCAAATCCATTAAATGGTATTGATGATGGATATCGAGGGCTGAGGTCGGTTCATCGAGAATCAGCACTGGAGATTGCTGCGCCAGTAACATGGCAACCCAAGTACGTTGACGTTCACCACCAGAAAGTTTATCGGCAAGATTATCAGCATATTGTTCAACGCCGGTTTTTTGCATCGCTTCGACAATGATTTTCTCATCATCATTTTGCCAGCGACCAAACACACCACGCCAAGGGAAACGCCCTAAACGAACCAATTCTTGTACCGTAAGTCCTGCAACATCTGGCAATTTTTGCGGCAAAAAAGCAATTTCTTTGGCTAGTTGTTTTTGGGAGAAATCTGAAATTTCAGTCTGGTTGAGCGTCACTTGTCCAGAGTCGGCTTCCGATTGTCCTGAAAGAAGGTTAACCAGTGTCGATTTACCACTACCATTATGACCAAGCACAACCGTCAATCCATCACTTGGAATGGAAAGTTCATCAATCGATAAAATATCGCGATTATCTCGGTGAACACGAACTTGGTTGAGTTTGAACATATTTTTCTCTGGGGTTATTTATTGTGCACTAGAAAACAAAAACTAGGGCCATTGTACTCAATGGCCCTAGTTAGTTTAAGGTGTTTCTTTACCACGTATAGTTAATAGTTGCGGTTGCGGTCAATTCTTCACCGTAGTAACAGTAGTAATCACAGCTAGAAACGTACTCTTTATCAGTCAAGTTATTAACATTAACTTGCGCACGCCATTTAGGTGTAATGTCGTAGCGAGCCATGGCGTCAAATAAGGTGACACTTGGTACATGTAGCAAGTTTTGTGATAAATAGTAATCAGATGCATGACCGGATGAGGAGCCCATATAGCGAGCGCCAGCACCAAGTACAAAACTATCTAAGCCTAGCGAAGTAAAATCATATTCTAACCATGCTGAGGCCATATTTTTTGGAATCAGTGGAGTTTGTATTGCTTTTGCACCTTCTGTCTCAACAACCGTTGAGTCCGTGTAGGTATAATTCGCTCTGACTAATAAGTCATCTGTAGCTTGTATAGTTGTTTCAATTTCAACACCCTTAGATGTTTTTTCACCAGCTTGGGTTTGGGTGGCACCATCAGCACTAGATACTAAGCTATTTGTTTGACTCACATCGTAATACGCAATATTAATATATCCGTTTAAAAAGTCTGGTTGATATTTAATACCAACTTCAGTTTGTTCACCTTCAACCGGTTTGTACAAGCTGTTAGTATTGGAGTCAATGTTCGCTAATACTTCAAAAGATTGTGAATAACTTACATATGGTGATATGCCGTAATCCGACAGATACATTAATCCGCCACTAAATGAAACATTTGATTCATCAACTTTGTCGCTGTTTAGATTTGGCGAATTAACAGATGCGTGTACATCATTTTCTACATTGACAAAGTCATAACGCACACCTGCTTTGGTCACCCATCTATCATTGAAAATAAGTTGATGTTGTAAATAAACTCCAGCTTGTTTTTTGGTAATAGTTACATCATCGGCTTGGCTAGGATCTGCTGGAGTATAGTTATCATATATAGGATTAAATATATTAATATTGCCTATATTTGAACCCATCGTATTCCAAAAGGAGTAATTACCGATTCCATCATTTCTATAGTATTGAAGGTCAATACCAATAAGAGTCAAGTTCTCAGTGTTTGCTATGTCATATTCAGCAACTAATTGATTATCAGTGCTAATGTTTTGAGTGTTGCCATCACGGTAAACAAGTCCTCTGGTTAAATCTGGACTAGATTCACTTCCATTTGCGTATGTACTAATAAGCTTCAAATCTGTATATGCATATCTAGTGTTTTGTTTAAATGACCATACGTCATTGAAGTGGTGCTCTAGCTCATAAGCTAATGAAATTTGCTCATTCTTATTTTCATCATACCCTGGTTCGCCAAGGTTTGTACTTGGATCTATTTTACCGTTAGGTGTATCAATTAACGTCCCATAAGCGGGTTTAAATGGGTTAGTTGGAACTCCATCATCTTTTTTATATGAAGCAAGGAAAGTTATTGATGTATCAGGGCTTATATCCCAAGCAAGACTAGGGGCTAGGTAAACACGGTCGGTATCGGTATCATCAAGCATTCCATCACGCTGACTCATCATCCCGACGAGTCGGAAGCGAACATCACCGTCATCATCGATAAAGCTTGTTGTATCTACACCTATTTGCTGTTGGTTATTTGTGCCAGCTTGAAGCTTAAATTCTCCACCTTCAGTGTAGCCTGGACGTTTACTTACGGCATTAATTACGCCTCCAGGAGGGGCTTCACCATATAATATAGCTGACGGCCCTTTTAATACTTCAACTTGTTCTAAGCCGTAAGGCTCAAGTGTCCAAACATAGTAACCATTAGTTGTTAAGAGATTACCATCTAAATATGTTGCAGCATCAAAGCCACGAACTTTAAACCAATCGGTGTCATTATCCGAACCATAAGGTTGGGTCATTACACCCGGTTGATAACGCAGCGCTTCATCCAATTTTTGCGGCTGCTGTACAGATAACTGTTCTTCATCGATCACCGATACACTGCGTGGAGTTTCGGCGAGCGGCGTCTCAACCTTCAACGCTGAAGCGGTTACTGTAATGGTGTCTAAGTTTTCAGTTGAAGCTTCTTCTTCAGCAAAAGAGGGTAGAGCAATAAGGGCTAAAGAAAGTCCAAGAGCAGGTTTCATAATGCGAGAAACTGCTTGTGAAACAGGGTGCAAAGCGAAAGACATAAATCAATCCATTGTTTTATTAATTGAGAATCATTATTGTTTCGAATTGTATTCATTTTTACAGGCTCTGCCTAGAGTTTATTTGCAAAATTATTAATAAAGGAAAGAAGATCATGATCGATATCAATGGGGGGTGGGAAATTAACCATTTTCCCTTTATGATAGCGGCACATTTCTACTGCGAGATTAGTCGGTAGCACATGTCTTTATTGAGTCTCACTCGATTCAACTTTTGAACGCCTCACTTCTGAATGGAACCACTTTATGTTCAAGTTTTTTGAAGGTTTAACTAAGCCTTTCCCAAAAGATACGGTCAATACTCCGCCGAGTACTTTGTTTGCTTTTTGCATGCATTACAGCCGTGATTTTTTATTACCTATTCTATTGATGTCGATTTTGAGCGCGTGTATCGCCATTATTGAAGTCTCGTTAATGGGCTTTATGGGCTCGATTGTGGATATGCTTTCGACTCACACGCCAGAAACATTATGGGATGCAGAGGGCGCGCGTATTATCGGCATGGGCTTAGTGATTGTTGTCGTGATCCCGGTGATTGGCTTCTTCCATTCGATGATCATGCACCAAACGTTACTAGGTAACTTCCCAATGTCGATTCGTTGGTTAGCACACCGTTACCTACTTAATCAAAGTGTGACTTTCTATCAAGATGATTTTGCAGGGCGAATTGCCACTAAAGTGATGCAAACGTCGCTCGCTATCCGAGAAACAGTGATGAAGTTCGCCGATATGCTGGTTTATATCACAGTCTATTTTGTGTCTATGTTTGTATTAATGGCGCAAGCTGATTTATGGCTGATGGTTCCGGTATTTGTTTGGTTGGTGGCTTATGTTCTGACTCAAGTTTACTTTGTGCCAAAAATGAAGCGCATTGCCACTGAACAGGCTGATGCACGTTCATTAATGACTGGCCGTATCGTTGATAGCTATACCAATATCGCGACGGTGAAACTGTTCTCGCACACTAACCGCGAAACGGAATATGCAGAAAAAGGCATGAAGTCATTTTTAAAAACGGTTTACGCGCAAATGCGTCTCGCAACCGTGTTCTTATTTAGTATTGATATGCTTAACTACATGCTGCTTTTCTCGGTAGCCGCTTTGTCTATTGGCTTATGGATGAATAGCATGATCACTGTGGGTGCGATTGCGGTGGCGATCAGCTTGGCATTGCGTATTCAAGGCATGTCGAAATGGATCATGTGGGAAATTAGCGCTATTTTCGAAAACATCGGTACCGTGGTAGATGGCATGAATACGCTTTCTAAACCAGTAGTCACTCAAGATGTTGAAAATGCGCCAGCACTTAAAGTAGATAAAGGCCAAATCGAATTCGATAAGATCAGCTTCCACTATGGTGAATCAAACAAAGCTGTGATCACCGATTTGAATCTGAATATTAAGCCGGGTGAAAAGGTTGGTCTAGTCGGGCGTTCAGGTGCGGGTAAATCAACACTGGTTAACCTACTGCTGCGTTTTTATGACTTGGAAAGTGGCACGATTCGTATTGATGGCCAAGATATTTCTAAAGTTCAACAAGACTCGCTGCGCGGCAAGATCGGTATGATCACGCAAGATACCTCGTTATTACACCGCACGATTCGTGAGAACATTCTATACGGTCGCCCTGATGCAACAGAAGAAGATCTTCTTGCGGCAACTAAGCAAGCTCATGCGCATGAGTTTATTGAAAGCCTAACCGATACTTTTGGCAACGTAGGCTACGATGCGCAAGTGGGTGAACGTGGGGTGAAATTGTCTGGTGGTCAGCGTCAACGTATCGCGATTTCTCGTGTGTTGTTAAAAGATGCGCCAATCTTGATTATGGATGAAGCGACATCAGCACTTGATTCAGAAGTCGAAGCCGCGATTCAAGAAAGCTTATATGAATTGATGGAAGGTAAAACAGTTATCGCGATTGCACACCGTTTATCAACCATTGCAGCAATGGATCGCTTAATCGTACTTGATCAAGGTGAAATTTTGGAGCAAGGCTCGCACCAAGAGCTATTGTCACAAGGTGGAATCTACGCACAACTTTGGGCACACCAAACTGGCGGGTTCTTAGGAAGCGATGAAGAGGATTCACTTGAAGATGCAAAAGTATCGTAGTTTATTACTCTAGATAAACTGACTGGTTAAATGAAAGGCTTGTTGCTTCGGTGGCAGGTCTTTTTTTTGTGGTTTTTCATGTCTAATGGCGTCCCCAGTAGGAGTCGAACCTACGGCCTTCCCCTTAGGAGGGGGACGCTCTATCCAGCTGAGCTATGGGGACCAAAAGACTAACCTTGAGAATAATACGGATTTTAGTTAGATAATCCAATACTCAGATAGCTTTCCACCTCTGAATGCTGCACAAGCGTTGTTTTTTTGTTCATAAGTTCAATTCTTGATGAATTTTAATTGCTTAATGTCCTCCTTAACTCTTTAATTAATTGGTGCTTATTTTATTAGCACCAATAATGAGTTAAGGATAATTTATGGCGGCTAGCTATTCTCGAGATCACCTGCGTTTTTTATATAATCGCCTCAAAGATAAACTGTGGGTGAAGCCATTATGGATGTGCTTTTGTTCTATATGTGCAGTCTTTATTGCTAAGCTTGCCGACCATTATAATGCGGGGTTATTTGTCCCTCCGGTCAGTCTCGATTCTATTGTGGCCTTGCTTGAAATTATGTCATCGAGCATGTTGGTGATTGCCACCTTTTCCGTAGGCTCGATGATAGCCGCTTACACTTCCGCGAGTACTTCCGCTACGCCACGGGCTTTTAGTGTTGTGGTGTCTGATGACGTGTCTAAAAATGCTTTATCACGATTTATTGGTTCATTTATTTTTAGCATTGTAGCTCTGACCGCAATCAAAAATGATGTCTTTGAAATCACCGGCTTATTTGTACTGTTTATTTTAACTTGCTTGGTTTTTGCGTTAGTTATTTTGACGTTTATTCGTTGGGTTGATCGCTTAGCTAGGCTTGGTCGAGTGGGGAATACGGTTGATCGGGTCGAGCATGTGGCAATGCAGTCATTAATTCGCTTACGTAATGCCCCTAATCGTTCTGGTGCGCCTTGTGTCGATGCGGAGCAAGGTGAAGCGGTGGTAGCAACGTCGGTTGGTTACATCCAACATATTGATATTAGTCGCTTGCATCACTGGGCTGAAGACAATGATGCAGTAGTCGTGTTATCCGCATTACCCGGCAAATTTGTCGCACCCGGTACGGTGATTGCTAAGGTGATCTCTGAGAAATCAGAACAAGAATTTGATTACAAAAGTGTATTAGCGGCCTATCAAATAGGGGCTGATCGCTTGTTTGATGATGATCCTCGCTTTGGTTTTATCGTGCTATCTGAAATTGCGGGTAAAGCGTTATCACCAGCGGTTAATGATCCCGGTTCGGCGATTAAAGTCATTGGTAGTTTAGTGAGATTGTTCGTGTGTTGGAGTGAACCGGTTCCTGAAGAGGATGAGCAACAATCGTATTATGACCGTGTGCAAGTGCCGGAAGTGAGTATTGAGGATATGTTTGATGATGCTTTTACTGCGATTGCTCGTGATGGGGCAGGCTGTGTCGAAGTGGGCATTCATTTACAAAAAGCACTGACTGCGTTGTGTATGGTCGGCGATGATAAAATGAAAGCGGCAGCGAAACGTCATGCTGAACTTTCATTAAAACGTAGTCAGATAGCGTTACCGTTAGACGAAGATCTACAAGCCGTTAAAAGCGCCAGTATGCTTGGGCAAGATTAATCAGTTTAAGCATATCGCTCACGACTTCTTTTCGCCCAGTAACCTAGGATGGGTAATAAAATCGTCCAAGCAATTGCGTAACTAAGAATAAAGGAGGGCTGAGTAAATTCAGAGCTAAACACGCCGAGTTTCAGCCCGCTCCAGTAACTTAAAGTGCCGAACACTTCGCCTAAAAACGCCACCCAATACCAAGCCAATTTACTCAACCACAATAAGCTGTGGTTAAGACATAATATAAAATGGCACCACAGTAGAATTAACCAGATTGGGATCCATTGCTGAGCCACATCTAATATGCCAATCCACACCATCAATTGATCTACCAAAATACCAATTAGTGCTGCGATTAATAAAAAACCGTCAGCTTTACGCGTTGGTGTTAGGGCAAAGTGCACTCCTAATAGTCCAAGCATAAAAAAAGGAGCGCTAGCAGGAAACGAAGCTGCTAACGCCCAACAGGATTGGAATATTATGAAATTAATAATTGAGAATCGATGCATCGTGATTATCTAGATAATTAGGTTTACGCATCACAATATGGTGGGTGCTGATCACTCTTTCCATAAATGCCCCTTCGCAATAACAGAAGTAGTAATGCCACAAGCGTTTGAATTGCTCGTCATAGCCAAATGGCTGAATGCTGTGCCAATTGCGTTCAAAGTTGCTGCGCCAGTCAGCCAAGGTTCTAGCGTAGTGTAGGCCGATATCTTCAATGTTATCGATCATCATATCGGTGGCTTGTGCTACTTGCTGATTAATGACATTTAATGACGGCAAGCAACCTCCGGGGAAGATGTACTTTTGAATAAAGTCGGTGCTTTTTCGATACTGATCATAACGTTGATCGGCAATGGTAATCGCTTGTATCAATAATTTGCCGCTTGGTTTTAATAAGTCATTACATTGCTTAAAAAAGGTCGGTAAAAATTGGTGGCCGACTGCTTCAATCATCTCAACTGAAACCAGTTTGTCGTATTGACCTTCTAGGTGGCGATAATCTTGCTTGAGTAGCGTAATTTTATCTTCAAGGCCAAGTTGCTTAACTTGCTGTTGTGCATAAGCAAATTGTTCGTCAGAGATGGTGGTAGTTGTAACGTGGCAACCGTAGTGTTGAGCGGCATAAATCGCTAGTCCACCCCAACCAGTACCGATTTCCAGTAGTTGATCGCTTGGTTGTAAATCAAGCTTATCGCAAATCGATTTGAGCTTATTGGTTTGCGCTTCGGCCAAAGTATCACTGGGTTGGTTGTAGATCGCGCAAGAGTACATCATGCGATCATCAAGGAATCGAGTGTAGAGTTCATTACCTAAATCATAGTGTGCCAGAATGTTCTTTTTAGAGCCGGACAATGTGTTGGCATTCAATCGATTGGTTAAGAGATTTTTGAAGGTATAAATCCAACTGGTTTTCTTTTCGATCTGATCAAGTTGAGTTTGATGACGTGCAAAAATACGAATCAAAGAGGTGAGATCTGGTGTGCTCCAACGTTGTGCGATATAGGCTTCGGCGGCGGCAATGCTTCCACCTTTGATGAGATCACGAAACACATTGTCATCATGGATCGTAATATGGCCTTTTAATTGCGCGTTAGGGTTACCTACGAAAGTTGCTTGGCTGCCTTCATCGATTTCAATATAGGCATCATCCATTTTGTTGAGTAGGTTAAACACTAGGTGACGACATTGATTGCCGAACCAACCACTTTTGCTCTTATTGTTTTGTAGGGATTGAGTCTGTTCCATCATCAACACTCCATTGTTATTTTTAAGACCTATATTTTTTAAGATCTATATTTTATGTTTTGCTATAAGGCACAAACGGGACTTTTTTGCGAAATAGCTTTAGTGCTTGCCAATAAATACCCTGCAAAACTTTAAAGTTCATAAAAGGTAGTGCTAGCCAATCTAGTTTGGTGGCAGATTGACTTGTGTTGGGTCGCTTGGTGTTTGGGTGACTGGCTTTCATATCCCGTTTGCCTTTCATATCTAGCTTGCTCAGTGCAATCGTGGCATCAAATACTTTTTTACCTGGTTGGTCTTTGTCATGGTTTTCGATATGAACAAAGGCTTTGTCTTCAGGTGCATTAACTCGCCATTTATATTTCATATTCATCTGCATAAAGGGTGAAACATGAAATGCTTTATCTGTCATTTGGTCGCTTTGCATGTTCACTACATTCATGTCTACCAAGTAATAGTGCCGTTGGTTCCACGGGGTATTACTGACTTCGGCGAGCATGTACTTACAATTACCTGATTTTTCAAAACAAAAGTAAAAATTAACCGGGCTAAAATACACACCCAAACAGCGACATTGTGCCAGCATCACTGCATTCGAACCGTCCCAATCACCACCTAAATTGGCGACTTTGCTTTTAATACGTTGCAGCAATTCACCTGGTTCACTTTTAATGTAATCTTTTTGCGCAAAGCGAACCGGTTTGTACCATTGAGTGCCAAACGCCCAATGTTGATCATTCAAACTATCGAGCTCAGCAACATTAATGCCCAGCATAGTAATCGGGTAGTTAAAACTATGTAGGACCGGAGAAAAACGACGATGCCGCACCTTACCTTTGTAGATACCATGCTGAAAATCGAAAGGTTGCGCTTTGGTCGTCATAACGAAATACCAAAGCGTTGCGCGACTTCAACCGCACTGCGCACGCCATCTTCATGGAAACCGTTATGCCAATAGGCGCCGGCAAAATGAGTGTGGTTTTTGCCACATATTTCTAAGCGGCGCTGCTGAGCGGCTAGGCTATTTTGATTAAAAACCGGATGCGAGTAGTGAAAAGTTTGGAGGATTTTGTTGGCATCAATTCGGTCTGTGTTGTTGAGTGTCACGCAGAAGGTAGTGTCCGACTCAAGCCCTTGCAGAATATTCATATTGTAGGTGACGCAAGCTGGGCGGTTTTGGTTTGAATCTAAGTGATAATTCCAACTTGCCCATGCCAAGCGACGTTTCGGCAATAAATTAGTGTCGGTATGCAGCACCACTTGGTTATCTCGGTAGGGCATGCTCGATAAGATTTCTTGCTCTTGGGCATTGGCATCACTCAATAACTGTAAAGCTTGATCAGAATGGCAAGCAAACACCACTTCATCGAATTGCCTAGATTGACCATCTGCAAACCGTAATGTGACACCAGAATCGGTTCGAGAGACCGACTTTATTTGGCTATTCAATTCAATATTGTTTTCGAATGATTGGATCAGTGGGTAGATATATTGTTTTGAGCCACCTGGGATCACAAACCACTGCGGACGGTTTTGAATATCAAGTAGTCCGTGGTTATAGAAAAATCGCACAAAGAACTTGAGTTGAAATTGAGTCATTTCTACTAGGCTGCTTGACCAAATAGCCGCGCCCATTGGTAGGATGTAGTTTTGGCTAAATGCCCGATTAAACTTATGTTGCTTGAGAAAGTCACCTAGGGTTAATTCGACATCGATTTCGTCTTGTTCATATAAAGCTTTGCACAATTTATTGAAGCGTAGAATTTCTAAGATTAAACGCCAGAAGCTTGGTTTGAGTAGGTTTGAACGTTGAGCAAATAAGGTATTAAGAGTACTGCCGTTATATTCCAAGTTAGCGCTAGAGTTCATCACGCTAAAACTCATTTCGGTCTTTTGTTCAGTGATGCCCAATTGGTTTAATAGCTTAATGAAATTTGGGTAGGTGCGTTCGTTATAGACAATAAAACCGGTGTCGATGGCATAGTATTTACCATCAACTTCAATGTCTTTAGTTGCAGTATGACCACCGATGTAGTCATTCTTTTCAAAAACGGTGACGTTATGCTCTCGGCTTAAAAGATAAGCAGAGGTTAAGCCTGAAATACCGGAACCAATGATCGCAATATTCTTCATTATTTAGTGATCCTTACAGCTAGTGTCTTCCATACTGGAAACGGTAATAAAGCGAATGCTTTGAGTAACCAAGTAAATATTCTCGGGAAATGAATTTCGTTTTTATTGTTATTGATGCCTTTGAAAATGATATCTGCCGCTTTTTCGGGGGTAGTCAAAAATGGCATTGAGAAATCGTTCTTATCGGTGAGCGGCGTTTTAACAAAACCGGGATTGATCACGCTGACATGAATATCGTGTTTTTTCAGATCGACGCTCAAAGTACGTGCCAAATACGTCGCGCCAGCTTTGGATGCGCCATAAGCTTCAGCTCTAGGCAGCGGTAAAAAAGAAGCGCTGGAGCTCGTTATTGCCAAGTTGCCACCTTGTTTAATCAGCGGCAGCCAAGCTTCCAAGCAGTAACCAATCGCAATGAGATTGGCAGTGATAACCCTTTCAAAAAGCGCGCCATCAAACTGTTTTGCATCATCGATATATTCACAAGTCCCGGCATTGAGCAGTAATATATCTAATGCAGGTAATTGCCTTACGCTGGCTTTAACCGCATCGAAATCAGTGATGTCGCACAGCAGTGGCAAGATATTTTGGTGTTGTTCGCATAGCTGTTGTAGCTTTTCACTGCTGCGTCCTCCCGCCCAGACTTGATAACCTGCATTAGCGTAATGCTGCGCTAAAGCACGGCCAATACCAGACGATGCACCGGTAATCAAAATACTTGGTTGGTTGCTCATGAGGTTGCTCTTTGTTTGATGTATTTGATGCCTGCACCAATCACTGGCAGCTGTTCATACAGCATGCTGCCAATATCAAAGTAATCTCGGTGGTGAGTGATTTTTTGCTCATCAAAGGTAAGGTGAGAATGACCATCGACTAGAATCAATTCGCCGGATTTGAGCTTGGGATGCTGTAAGTGCATGGTCCAGTAAATAGCGGCTTGTTGGTCTTGGCAGAAAGCGTCGTGAATATCAAAATGACAGTGAATAACATTGGCATACAGTTTTTCAAAGTAGCGATGAAGGCTATCGAGGCCACTAATTTGGTGTAGTGGATCTTGAAATTCGATTGACGAATCATAGATCTCCGCCAATAAATGCAAATTGTCTTTATTGAGTGTTTGGTAAGTTTCAATAAAGCTGGAAATCCGTTCCGAAGCCTGCATCATGTCTTGTCTCCTTATCGATTTATTCTGCTTTATAAAAACCCTGCTTTATAGAAACTTAACGCCTGTTGTCTTGCGGTTGGGTGGTCGACAATGGCAGGCCAATAAGTATCAATATCGTTTTGTTTTATATACTCGTGTGGAAAATGCAGATGTTTCAAAGGTACATTTTCTAGCTCTGGTAAATACTTACGGATGAAGCTGCCATCTGGATCATATTTTTCACTTTGAGTGATGGGATTAAATATTCGAAAGTAGGGCTGAGCATCACAACCTGTGCCCGCCGCCCATTGCCAACCGCCGTTATTGGCACTGAGATCGCCATCAATCAAGTGCTGCATGAAAAACTTTTCACCTAGTCGCCAATCCACAAGGCAATGCTTGGTGAGAAAGCTCGCGACAATCATTCTTAAGCGATTATGCATCCAGCCAGTTTGCACTAACTGCCTCATTGCGGCATCGACAATTGGATAACCGGTTTTGGCTTGTTGCCAGGCGGCTAATAATTCAGGCGGATTGGGCCAAGGCAAATGGTCGTATTTGTCATTGAAGTTATGATGCTTATTGAGCTTTGGAAAGTGGTGCAATAAATGACGATAAAAATCACGCCACGCCAATTCATTGAGCCAACTCCCTTGCGGCTGTGAAATCATTTCCAGAGCATTGGGGTAATGGTGAGAAAGTTCAGCAAACACGCGTTTTGCACTGATTGCCCCAATCGCTAAGTAGGGAGATAAACCTGAGGTTCCTTTTATCGCAGGGTAGTCTCGGTCTTGATGGTAGTCTTGATACTTCGTAGTTAGAAAATTCGGAATCACTTGTTCTAAAATAGTATCTGCCAAAGGCCACTTGGTAGAATCTTGCTTGGTGGCGTTAAATATAATGGCAGGGTTGCTAACCGGTTTTAATGATGGCAAACAAACCTGCAAAGGCGCGGCATGGGTTCTTGCCAATGAACTTGCCCACGCTTTTTTAAATGGCGTGAATACCTTGTACATTTCATTTTGACCATTGAGAACCGCCCCTTTAGATACAATTACGTCAGCTTCAAACAAAGTTAAGGGTAGGCCGTGATCCAACAAGGCTTGGTCGCGCTGCTGCTCGTTGAATTCAACTTCTTGGTTGGCAAAAATGGTCTCGATGTTTTGCTGCTGACAATAGGCGATGAGCGCTTGTGCTTGCTCGGCAAAATCGCTAACTTCAATGTGTTTGAAATGAATGCCGTGCTGGCCGAGTTGCTCAGACAGCAAGTTGACATGTCTTTCAATTAAATCAATTTTTATTGGTGCCATATCATGCGCTTGCCATTGCGAAGGCGTAGAAATAAACAAAGCGTGAAATGGCTGCTCCGCGGTTATCGCGTGGTATAAGGCTGGGTTATCGTCGATTCTCAGATCATTGCGAAACCAAACAAGATTCATGGCTTACCTTTTGCTTATGAATTTTATATAGAGAAGAACAACAGTTTTAGATGTAACGTAATTTAAGCTCTTGTGGGTAGGGAGATAGATACACTTGAGCCGCTAAATATTGTTGGGGAAATTCTTTTAGGTAGTGATTGATCAAAGTTAGCGGCACCAGTAGGGGAACTAACCCCGCTCGGAAGTCATTAATATGAGTAGATAGTTCATTTTTTTGCTGTTTAGTGAGCACCTTTTTGAAGTAGCCTTGTAGGTGTTGCAGCGTATTGGTGTGGCTTTTATGCGTTGCCACATGCTTTAAACCCGACATTAACAACGTGATGTATTGTTGCGCCATCTCTTCTAGTTTGAGATCGGCACGAGCAAGGAGACGGCCAGTTTCTTTATAACTAATCAGATGGTGGCTCATTAGTAAGTACTTACGTTCGCTATGAAACTCAATTAATTTGTGCTTAGTCAGGCCAGAAGCTAACAAATCTTGCCAGTGGCGGTAGGTAAACACACGGATCATGAAATTCTCGCGTAAAGCAGGGTCCATTAAACGACCATTTTCTTCACAAGGTAGGTTTGGATTCTGCGCCATGATTTGTTTGGCGAATAAGCCTATGCCAGAGGCGGTGCTGCCTTTACCGTCTTCTTGATAAACCTTAACTCTTTCCATGCCACAGCTCGGGCTTTTTTGACAAAAAATAAAGCCGCTAAGGTGATCGATTTTACTGGCGACGGTTTGACCATATTCGGTTAAGTCTTGCGTGACATCACCATCGCCATCAGGACGACTGACATGTATTCCATCATTGAGTTGAACTTGACGAATAGTAGGGCGAGGGACCGGCAAGCCAATCGCCACTTCTGGGCAAAAGGCTTGGTAGTCAACAAAAGGGGCGAGTTGGCTCATACAGAAATCAGAGCGTTTGTGTCCTTTATCAAAGCGCACTTGCTCTCCGGCGACACAGGCACTGATACCAATTTTCGGTTTTTGCTCTGGTAGTTTCATACTACGGCGACTCCTTGCTGCCCAAGATTAGCTGAATCTAATAAATAAATTGCCCGATAGGGTTTAATAGCTTTGAGATCCCTTGGGTAAATTGCAGCGCATCATTGGATACGGTGAAACATAAACACCCCGTGGTAGTGGTTGGAGTGTGCTCATGTTCTCCAGTTAGCCAAATGAAGTCACCTTTTTGGTATTTACCCATTTGATCTTCAAATTCTCCATCGAGTAATAACGTTAGCTCAAACCCTTTATGAGTATGCATGGGAACACTACCACCGGGTTCGATATGCAATAAGCTGGTTTTGAGACTACCTTCTTGTAAATCAATTCGAGAACGAGTGAGTTTGCCGAGCTTTTGTGGTTTTTGCAGTACTAGAGATTGCAGCGCCCTTGGCAAGGTGTAGCGCTGGCCTTTAAATTCGATGGTTTGTTCGACTGCCTTGTCGGAATCAATTTGGGCATCAAACAAGGCATCATCTTGGGTGATTTGCGCGATCATATCTGCGAAATCTTCTTCATGATCTTGCTGACAAGAAGTCGATGATGTTGTGAATTCTTGCTGAGCGGCTTGTTGAGTAATGCGATCGACAACCGTTTGGCAGTCGCGGCATAATTCAAGATGGGCAGCGACGGCGATGCTCAACGATGCAGGTAGCTCGCCACTTGCAAAAACGCTCATCAATTCATGTGTTGGATGGTGTCTCATGAATTCTCTCCCATAAGATGTTTCAATTTAGCGATTGCCAGTCTTAAACGTGATTTCACAGTGCCTAAAGGAATATTAAACTGGGCGGCTAGTTGCTCTTGCGATAAATCTTTAAAGTACACGCCTTCAATCAATTGGCGTTGATCGTGAGAAAGACGACTAAGGTGACGGTCAATTTTTTTGCTCATCAGGTGGTCATCAAAACTGAGGGTTTCGGTCGCCTCCGCTTCAACCAGTGGCCAAATGTCATCACTTAATTGATCTTCTTTATGAGTACGCATTTTACGTAGCATGTCGAAAGAAGTATTACGCATTATGGTGTACACCCAAGTGGTGGCTGCGCCTTTTTCCATATCGAATAAATGAGCTTTACGCCACACATTCGTCATGGTGTCTTGCAGTAATTCTTTAGCGGTTTCTGGGTTGTTAAATTGTTTGATGCCAAAACGCTGTATTTTAGGCGCAAACCAGATGAACAGACGTTGAAAAGCCTGCTTATCTCGTTGGTTGGCAATATCGCATAACCACTGTTCTAACGGTGGTGTCACTTCATTATCGTCGTTGATTTCCGTTCTCATTGTTATCTTCTTGCCGGTGTGCTTTTGAACACCTAGTGGCTGAGTGACTGGATACATAATGACAAATACCTAATGACAATTGATACCTGTATTACGCGCGTGATTAGTAATGGGATCACTTTTATTTTTAATGCTTGGTATTGTTAACCAACATAGTCAATTTTGACTCAAATCATTAAAATCTCAGTTGACAACCACTATACCCCTTTGGGGTTATGGGTATGCTATGTCAGTCCGTTATTATCGAGTAGAGATTTATACTCGTAATGTAACCTGACGTTGAGCTTTTATTCACCGAATAAGCCGTATTTTGGTTATTTTTGTGATTATCTGAACATTCATTAGATGCTTTACACGTTAACGCTTCCGAGTGAGTTTTCCTGTGGTAACATAAACGCCCCTTAACTTTAACTATAGATGAAGATTTATGCTGGAAGTGCGTGATTTAACAGCGATTCGTGATGACAGAGAATTATTTGAGTCAGTAAGCTTTTCTGTTTCGGCTGGTGATCTCGTTCAAGTTGAGGGACGTAATGGTTCGGGCAAAACGACGATGCTGCGAATTATTACCGGTTTAGGCGATAGTGAAGCCGGAAAAATACTTTGGAAAGGCGTTGAAACTCGTAAAGACCGCGATGCCTTTCATCAGGATTTGTTGTTTATCGGACATCAAACTGGCGTTAAAAAAGAACTGACTGCATTTGAAAATCTTTCCTTTTATCAGAAACTAAATGGCTCAACAGGCGTCACAGAAGATGATATTTGGATGGCGTTAGCCAAAGTTGGCTTGGCAGGTAAAGAAGATATTCCAGCCGGTAAGTTATCGGCAGGGCAGCAACGACGTGTCGCACTCGCGCGTTTATGGTTAAGTCGTCACCCACTTTGGATTTTAGATGAGCCGCTGACGGCCATTGATAAGCAAGGCATTAAAGTGATTGAAGCTTTGTTTGTCGAACATACACAAAATGGCGGAATGGTGCTGTTTACCACTCACCAAGATATGTTTACCGAAATGGATCAACTTAAAACCATTCGGTTGGGAGAGTAAGTCATGATTTCAAGCATGCTGAGCATTGTTCGCCGCGAGTTGTTAATTGCTTATCGTCGTCAAGCTGATGTATTTAACCCTTTGTGGTTCTTTATCATTGTTATTACGTTGTTTCCTTTAAGTATTGGCCCAGAGCCGAATTTGTTAGCACGTATTGCAGCTGGCATCATTTGGGTAGCAGCATTGCTTTCGGCTCTGTTATCTTTAGAGCGCTTATTTCGAGATGACTTTAACGATGGGGCATTAGAGCAATTAATGCTATTGCCAATTCCTTTACCATTGGTGGTGATCTCTAAAGTGATTGCCCATTGGTTGTTAACTGGCTTGCCGTTAATTTTAATTAGCCCGTTACTTGCGGTACTACTATCGCTAGATTTTCAGACTTGGTTGGCGGTGGTGATTACCTTACTACTTGGTACGCCGACCTTGAGTTTTATTGGTGCGATTGGTGTTGGGTTAACGGTGGGGCTGCAAAAAGGTGGCGTACTGTTAAGTTTGCTGGTTTTACCTTTGTATATTCCGGTACTTATTTTTGCTACTTCTGCGATTGAAGCCGCGACTAGTGGTTTTGGCTATTCAGGCCAACTCGCAATTCTAGGGGCGATGTTACTTGGCGCAGCAACCTTGACGCCATTTGCGATTAGCGCGTCGTTACGCATCAGTGTGAATTAATAAACTATATAAGCTTGTGGTTGGACTGTTTATGGTGAGCAACGACAAGCGAATACGATTTAAGTTAAAAATTATAAAGTAGAGCAAAAATAGCCTACAAAACAAAGTGAGAAGCAAAATGTGGAAATGGTTACATCCATACGCAAAAGCTGAAAAAACCTATCAGCTATGCGGAACGTTATTGCCTTGGTTTTCTGTCTTGGCATTTGGGCTATTGCTAGTAGGTACGATTTGGGGGCTTGCTTTTGCGCCTGCCGATTACCAACAGGGCGATAGCTTTCGCATTATTTATATTCACGTACCTTCTGCTATCTGGTCGATGGGCATTTATATGTCGATGGCGATCGCGGCATTTATTGGCTTAGTTTGGCAGCTTAAGTTGTCGAATATGGCCGCTTCTGCGATGGCTCCCATTGGTGCGGTTTATACCTTTATTGCTCTTATTACTGGTGCGGTTTGGGGCAAGCCAATGTGGGGCGCTTGGTGGGTATGGGATGCTCGCTTAACCTCTGAACTGATTTTATTGTTTCTCTACCTAGGTGTGATTGCGCTTTATCACGCCTTTGACGATCAAAAAACCGCAGCAAAAGCCGCCGGTATTCTGGCCATTGTGGGTGTCGTCAATATTCCTATCATTCACTATTCAGTAGAGTGGTGGAATACCCTACATCAAGGTGCCACCATTACTAAGATTGGTAAGCCTTCGATTGCTCCAGACATGCTATGGCCTTTATTGTGTAACATTTTTGGTTTTGCCTTCTTCTTTGGTGCGGTCACTATGGTTCGTTTCCGTACTGAAATTATTCGCCGTGAAAGTCACCGTCCTTGGGTTTTGCAATTGGTCAAACAAAATGCAGCCAAAGGCTCAAAATCAGCAGAGGTGAAATAAATGTATTTTGACTCATTTAGTGATTTCTTAAATATGGGGGGTTATGCCGCTTATGTTTGGGCTTCTTTTGGAATCACATTTTTTAGTATGTTTGTTGTGTACTGGAAAAGTGTTTCAGATGGCAAAGCTTTATTGAAAGAAATCCAACAAAAAATTGACCGTGAAGAACGTCGTCAAGCGGCGAAAAAGATGGAAAACACATTATGACACCTAGACGCAAAAAAAGACTCGCAATCATTTTAGCTATTCTGATCGGTGTAGCCGGAACGGTTGGTTTAACCATGTATGCACTTAATCAGAATATGAATTTATTTTATACCCCATCTGAGCTAGTAAATGGCAAACCAGATGGCACTATGCCTCATGTCGGTGAGCGTTTACGTATCGGTGGTATGGTGGTTGAAGGCTCGGTGAAGCGTGATCCGGATTCTTTGAAAGTGAGCTTTGATCTAAAAGATATTGGTCCTACGGTTACCGTGACTTATGAAGGTATTTTGCCTGATTTATTCCGTGAAGGTCAGGGCATCGTGGCTCAAGGTACATTGGTTGATGCAACTACCATTGAAGCATTTGAAGTACTGGCTAAGCATGATGAAAACTACATGCCTTCAGAAATCGAAGATGCAATGAACAAAGGCCATAATGCTGATTATGACTACGAAACTCACACCATGAAAAATCAGGAATAAGTGCAATGATTGCTGAACTTGGACATTTTGCCTTAATTCTTGCATTAGGGTTTTCTATTTTACTAAGTGCATTGCCTATGTATGGTGCGAGTGTTAATAACCGCACTTTAATGGGCATGGCGCGTCCTCTGTCTTGGGGGATGTTTTTAACGCTAGCGTTTTCATTCGGGACGCTACTTTGGGCATTCTATAGTAACGACTTTACTTTGCAGTATGTGGCGAGTAACTCGAACAGTTTACTGCCTTGGTACTATCGCTTAACTGCTGTATGGGGCGCTCACGAAGGCTCTCTACTACTTTGGGTGCTTATTCAAGCTATCTGGACAGTTGCGGTGGCAACCTTTAGTCGCGGAATGCCACAAGAGTCGGTATCACGCGTATTGGCGGTAATGGGGATGATTTCGATTGGCTTCTTGCTATTTATCATTCTGACATCAAACCCATTCTTACGTACCTTGCCTTACTTCCCAATTGATGGTCGCGACTTAAACCCACTACTACAAGATCCGGGCTTAATTATTCACCCACCAATGCTGTACATGGGTTATGTAGGCTTCTCTGTAGCGTTCTCATTTGCTATTGCATCATTAATGACCGGTCGTTTAGATACTGCTTGGGCTCGTTGGTCTCGTCCTTGGACGACAGCTGCATGGGTATTTTTGACTATTGGTATCGCACTAGGTTCATGGTGGGCATATTACGAACTCGGCTGGGGCGGCTGGTGGTTCTGGGATCCTGTTGAAAACGCATCTTTCATGCCTTGGCTAGCCGGTACCGCATTAATGCACTCATTGGCTGTAACCGAAAAACGCGGCACCTTTAAAGCATGGACCGTATTGCTAGCGATCAGCGCATTCTCATTGAGCTTGCTAGGGACCTTCTTAGTTCGTTCGGGTATTTTGGTATCGGTGCATTCATTCGCATCGGATCCTGCTCGCGGTATGTTTATTCTGGCTTTCCTTGCGTTAGTGATTGGTGGCTCGCTGTTACTGTTTGCACTCAAAGGCGCGTCAGTCCGTGTGCGTGGTAACTACTCACTTATCTCACGTGAAAACGCCTTGTTATCTAACAATATTTTGTTAATAGCAGCATTAGTAGTGGTTCTGATTGGTACTTTATTACCGCTTGTTCATAAGCAAATTGGTATGGGCTCTGTATCGATTGGTGCACCATTCTTTAATACCTTGTTCACTTGGTTAATTGTGCCATTTACCTTGATTTTAGGTGTTGGCCCAATGGTGCGTTGGAAGCGTGATAACTTAGCTGAAGTGAAAGTACCGATGCTAGTGTCATTGGTGGTTTCAGTAGTTGGCGCAACCGCGATTGCTTTAATTTCTTCTAAGCAATTTATGCCACTTGCAACACTAGGTTGGTTCATGGCGATTTGGATCTTTGCGATGCATGGCTTTGAGCTACACCAACGCGCGACACACCGCCATACTTTCTTTAAAGGTTTAACTAAGCTGCAACGTAGCCATTGGGCGATGATGCTAGGCCACATTGGCTTGGCAGTAACCATCATTGGTATTGCGATGGTGCAAAACTACAGTGTTGAACGTGATGTGCGTTTAGCGCCGGGTGATAAGTTTGAAATTCATGGTTATCAGTTTGACTTTGCTGGTGTACGTGACCATGACGGCCCGAACTATGAAGGCTTTATTGCTGATTTCATCATTAGTGAAGATGGTAACTATGTAAACGAACTGCATGCTGAAAAACGTTTCTACCATACCGCTCGTTCTATGATGACCGAAGCGGCAATTGACCGCGGTTTCACTCGTGACTTGTATGTTGCAATGGGTGAGCGCTTAGAAGGTACCGATGCCTGGGCAGTTCGCATCTACTATAAACCGTTTATTCGCTGGATTTGGTTTGGTGCGATTTTAATGTCGATTGGTGGTGCGTTAGCGATCAGTGATAAACGTTATCGCTTCCGTAAAAAAGCCGAAAAATCAACGGAATCAGCCGAGAAGGAGGCGTAATCATGAACCGTAAAATCTTGTTTGCACCTTTGGCGTTATTTGCCATCTTGGTTGTGGTATTTGCCACGCAGCTTACTCGTAATGCTGATGGTGATGATCCCACTAAATTAGAATCAGTATTGGTAGGTAAACCAGTACCTGAATTTAAGCTAGAAGATTTATTCCAAGAAAATAAAACTTATGATCAAAGCTTATTTCAAGGCCAGCCTTTACTGCTTAACGTGTGGGCGACTTGGTGTCCAACGTGTTATGCCGAGCATCAGTTCTTGAATAAGCTTTCAGAGCAAGGTGTAAAAATCGTTGGTTTGAATTACAAAGATGACCGTGAGAAAGCCAAAAAATGGTTAAGAGATCTTGGTAACCCATATCAGGTCGTGTTATTTGATGGTAGTGGCATGTTTGGCTTAGATCTTGGGGTCTACGGCGCACCAGAAACGTTCTTGATTGATGCCAATGGCCATATTCAGTACCGCCATGTGGGTGATGTGAATGTTGAAAACTGGAACGAAACCTTATTGCCTTTGTATAACAAGCTAGAAGGTCAAAAAACAGCATTGCCGCCAATTCCGATGGAGCGTGCCCAATGATGAAAAAATCTTCACTATTAATGCTGCTATGCATGTTATTTGCAGTGCCAGCGATGTCTGCGATTGAAGTGTTCGACTTTGATACACCAGAGCAAGAGGCGCAATTTCAAGAGCTCAGTCATACGCTGCGTTGTCCTAAGTGTCAAAATAACTCAATTTCCGATTCCAATGCGGAATTGGCAAAAGACCTACGTTTGAAAGTATATCAAATGACTAAAGACGGTAAGTCGAAGCAAGAGATCGTTGATTACATGGTGGCTCGCTACGGTAATTTCGTAACTTACAATCCACCATTAACACCATCAACGGCAGTCTTGTGGCTTGCGCCGCTAGGCATAGTGATCTTTGGATTCGGTTTTATTGTGATACGTAGCCGCCGAAAATCAGCCGCTGCTCAAGTGAAAAGTTCAACATCATTGGATAAAGAACAAGAGCAACGTTTAAAAGAGCTTTTAGAAGAATCTGATTCAAACGACAAGAAGGGCAGTGATTCATGATAGCATTTTGGATTGGAACAATAATCTTACTCGCCATCTCTTGCGTGTTTGTTTTATACCCACTACTAAAGCCGAAAGAGGTGGATGAAGCGGCCCAACGCGATGATTTAAACAAAGCGTTTTTCCGTGATCGTTTAGCCGAATTAGAATCTGAAGATCAAGCGGGTATCGTCGGCAATAAAGATGATCTGGTTTTAGATTTAAAACAGTCTTTATTAGATGACATTCCGGTTGCCGAGCAGCAAAAGAAAGATTCTGCCGCGGTTAAGTGGATGGCAATACCTTTAGTGATCTTTATGGCGGTAGCTTCTTATGGGGTATATGCCTTATATGGTGCGCATAGTAAGGTTGCTCATTGGAAGCAAGTTGAAAATAATCTCCCTGTTTTATCGCAAAAGTTGATGAACCCTCAAGGTGTTGAATTAACTGAGCAAGAGATGACGGATCTGACGTTAGCTCTGCGTTCTCGCCTGCAATATAATGCGGACGATGCGACGGGTTGGGTATTACTTGGTCGTATTGGTTTGGCGAATCGTGATATTGAAACTGCGATTGGTGCATTAACCAAAGCTGATAACTTGATGCCGAATAATCAAGATGTGCAATTAAGCCTAGCTCAAGCGTTAATGTTCTCATCGGATCAAACTGATTTACAAAAAGCCGATTCGATTTTAGCGCAATTAATGAAACAGCCTGATGTCGATTTGCGAGTCTACTCTTTGCTGGCATTTAGTGCCTATGAAAGTGGTGATTACGCTAAAGCTATCGATTACTGGAAACAGCTTCAAGCTAAAATCGGTAAAGATGATGATCGCTACGACATGCTTTCTCGTAGTATTAAAACGGCTCAGCGTGAGTTAGATGCGATTAATCATCCTGAACAAAAAACTTACCAAGGCACACCGGTTAAGGTCACGGTTTCATTGTCACCAGAAGTGAAACTACCAGAATCTGGCGTGTTGATTGTTTCTGTTCATACTGCCGATGGTGCGCCAATGCCGATTGCGGCTGCACGTTACCCAATCTCACAATTCCCTGTGACAGTGGTTCTAGATGATAGTAACAGCATGATTGAAAGCCGTAAGTTATCGAGCTTGTCTGACATCATGGTGAAAGCACGTATTGATAGCGATGGTAACGTGGCTACTCGTGAAGGCGATTGGCATGGTGAAAGTTTGCCGATTCATCTTGGTGATGATGTGGTAATTTCAATTGATAAGAAATATTGATAATTAACATTAAGATGCAATACAATTAACGTTATTGCATATTCTTGTTTAATTATAGAAAGGCAATGTATTGAATTACGTTGCCTTTTTTTATACCCACGACATTTGAAGTGGCCGCTCTATTAATGATGCTGACTACAATGCTAATGGCCTCGGGTATAAATGAATAAATTTTTGAGCTTACACAGGATGTAGTGGCTTGGCTGATATAAAAATCAACTATTCATTTTCACTTATCTTCCTCTCATCAACGCTGATGCTAGGGTGTAGCTCTACGCCTGAAGAACAAGCCTCCACAACTCAAAGTAATACTGCCACTTCCTCGGAAAAATCGACCACAGATCATGACGATGATGACTTCTTTGAAGGCTTCAACCGTTTGATGTGGGATTTTAACTTTGAGGTGCTCGACCCTTATGTTGTTCGACCGCTCTCTATTGCCTATATGGAATGGACGCCGTGGCCAATACATACTGGGCTGAATAATTTTCTAAATAACCTTGATGAGCCAGCCAATGCAGTGAATAACTTACTGATGGGCAATGGCGATCAAGCGGTGGAGAATTTTAGCCGTTTTTGGATTAACAGCACGATTGGCTTACTTGGTTTAATTGATGTGGCATCAATGGCCAATATATCCAGCACTAATCGCGAGTTTGGTGATGTAATAGGGCATTACGGAGTTGGCAATGGAGCCTACTTGATGTTGCCAGCATACGGGCCTGTTACCGTGCGTGACGCTGCTGATACCATCGATGGCTTGTACATCCCTTTAAACTGGCTAACCTTCTGGCAAAAGGCTGGCAAGTGGGCATTTCAAGGGCTAGAGTCGCGCTATGAATTGATAAGCCAAGAAGGGCAGTTGCGTAATTCCCCCGATCCTTATCAGCTAAGCAAAAGTATCTATATACAACATCAAGACTTTAAAGCTGAAATTACCAAACAGCCAGAAGCTGCTCTAGATGAAGACCTATTAGAAGAGTACCTAGGGCATGATTACTAGCTAGCTATTTCAAGAAAAGACCTGTCTCAAGAAAAATTCAACTGAGCAACTAAACAAAAAAGCCTTACTACATATTTGCAGTAAGGCTTAATTTTTCGAGTTTAAATTCGAATTAGAATGTTTTGCTGTACTGAACACCTGTGATGATGGCATCAGTATGTGTCACGGCATCAATACTCGAAATCCCTTCGTGCTCTTCATGGATATCCATGTCTACACCTAATAGGTAAGTAAAGCCAAAGTCGATGGTTGAGTCTTTAGTTGGTGCATAAGAGAAACCTGCAGATAACCAGTTACGGTTTGAATCGGGTACTGCAATGGTAGTCACTTCATCTTGTGCGCCTTGGTCAAACATATAACCGGCACGTAGCGTCCACTTATCGTTTAGGTAGTAAGTACCACCGACCGCGTAACTCCAAGTGTCTTTCCATTCAAACTTTTGTAGTGTGATATCAGGATCTGCGGTTGCTAATTCGTCAAATTGACTCCAGTCGGTCCATTGTACGGTATAGCTGATAGCAAACTTAGTGCCTTCAAAACGGTTATAACCAGAAAATTGTGCAAAGCCAGGTAGTGGTACTACAACTTCATCCGCTAACGTGATGCCACCAGGGCCATCAATTTTGCCTTTAGCATGAATTTCCGGACTAGCGTGGTAAGAAATACCCCAGCGGTTATTTTCGTTTAGCTCGTACGTGGTACCGATGTTCCAACCAAGACCAGCGCCAGTTGCATCTACGTCAACTGCATTGATAGTTCTGTCGAAAGGAATTGTAGTATTGATATCGAACTGATTTCCTATCAGATCGATATTGATGTCTTTACTACCATCAACCGCTAAACCGCGCTTAAACTCACCATGACCATAGATAATGTCTAAACCGGCACCAAAGCTCCATTGATCATTTAGGCGATAAGAAGCAGCAAGAGCAAGTTCGGCACTAATAATGCTTGATTTACCGCCGTATTCTTCCGGGAAAGAAGAATCAAATTCAGATGCAGTACCAAAGTTGGAATACATGCCTGCACCTACCGCCCACTTATCATTTAGCGGTACGATTAAAAACATGTTAGGAGCGACAGCCCATGCACCGGCATCGTCATAACTAACATCACCATCATTGCTATTCACATCGCTTTGGTATTGGCCATTTTTAACTTCAATATTTGGGCGAATTCCAGCCGCACCCATGGTAAATGATGTTTTATCAAACAACGCCATGGCTGCTGGGTTAATTGCCATTACAGAGGCATTATCCGCAATGATACCGTCACCCGCGTATGCACGACCGACACCTGTTGCAGACTGAGCAGCTATTTGAAAGCCTGCAGCAAAAACAGATGGCGATGCAATTAATAAGGCGCTTGCAAGAGTGGATGTGGTGAACACATTCAACTTTTTCATTGGATAATACCTACTTTATGATTTGTTTTATTTTCGTGTTGCGTTTGAAAATGGGGTGGAGCTTATAAAGGAGGCGCATTATGGGAGTAACAAGGTATTTAACATATCCGACCATTGAATAAAATCGGTTAAAAGTCGTTAATCTGACGTCAATGTCGGCGAATTCCTATGTATTTTCGTGTTAATGAATTTGGTGTTTTTATTTTCTTGTGGCTGCATTTTGAGTATTGCTATTTGTTTGGTGAATGGGTTTCGGAGGGTGTTTTCAGGTAAGGTATTGATTTATATGATTTGGGATGTTTTTCAATAATAGTAACTACTCATCTACTTTATGAGACAGTAGTTACTATATTATTGATGGCGACTTTTTATTAAATTTTATTGGTTAAAGTGAAACATTGGCGCGATTTTTTGCGATAAAGAGGCAATATCTTCACCTTTTTCACCAACCAGTATTAAGCTACCTTGAGTCAGCGGTATGATCTCACCTTGCATATTATCTTGCGTAAACTGACTAGTTTGCTTCGCTTCAATGTTGGAAACAAAGGCAGTAACACGGCCTTGTTTACCTTGGAATACCATGTGTAGTGCATGGTGTTCTTGGCTAAAACCACAATGATTCAAATAATAGATATGATAGGGAAAATCACCATCAAGCTGATAAGAATATACATTGAGCTTTGATTGTATCTCTTGTTTAGTGCTTCCCTCATTCATATTGGCAATAAAGGGTTCTTCATCAAGAATGTGATTGATTGCCATTTTATCGAGTTGGGCATAGGCGGGTTTTACCAACAAGTTACCCCAATTGACTTGGCCTATTAATAAACCGAAAGTGAAAATAATCGAAGCCGCTAAAGCCCAAACTTTGCTGGTTAAATGCAATGTAGGCTTGATTGGTGCATTTTGGAAAATAATTTTATCTGCCAAATCGTCAGGCACTTCGACTTTGAATGCTTGCTCAATTTTCTTATCCAGTTCTTGTAGGCTTTCGGCATATTTTTTATTTTGCGGATTAGTACCAAGTTCAGCCAAAATATCATCACTCTTATCATTTGGATCAGAGAGTAAACGACGTCTAAATTCTAAATCATCCATGGTTGGCCCCCTGAGATGGTGAAGTTGCATCAAGTTGCTCTTTGATTTGATTACGAGCACGGAATAAACGAGTCATCACGGTGTTTTTATTGAGGTCAAGGATTTGGCTAATTTCATCACCGGTGAATCCTCCAATCACTTGCAAGAATAATGGCTCTCGATATTCAATATCTAAATTCATGATCTGCTTTTGTAACCATTTTTGCTGATGATGCTCACTATCATCGGTTTTACCACTATTGCCTGGTTCATCAATATCCACTAAATCGAATTGTTTACGTTCAAATCGCCTGGCATTTTCACGCCGTAAAATTGTGATTAACCATGGCTTTGCGGCTTTCTCATCTTTTAGGCTATCGATAGCTTTCCAAGCACGCAGGCAAGTTTCTTGCACTAGATCTTCGGCAATATGTTGGTCTTTACATAACCAATACGCATAACGATATAAATCGCGATGGTATGCCCTCACTAGGGACTCATAACGTTTTTGTTTATTCATATCCTTATTGACCGCGCTATGGTCTGTTTTCTTTCCAAATATTTTAGAAATGGCCATCTAAATCCTTAAAATTGCCTCTAATATAATTAGTGTGTTTGCTTTTACTGTAGAAAGGAAGAGGAAAAGGTAAAAATTGCTAATCATTTGTGGTGTTTCTGAGTGCGCGGTGTTGTTTTACTGTTAATTCTGTATTTGATTGTTTATGTCACAAGTTTTTATTTGTACTTTAGTAAACTGACCTCTTTAGTTTGATGTTTAAAAAGCTTTGTATACAATCAGAGGTCTGACCACATGATTTTTCTTTACGGTTAAGCAATTCGTTTCGTAAAGACATGGACATTAAAAAGGAAAGAATATGACTCATCAGGAAGTAAAAACTCGCAATGGTGACCGCATCGCTATTGTTTCCGGTCTTCGAACCCCATTTGCTCGTCAAGGCACTGCTTTCAAAGAAGTACCCGCGGTAGATCTTGGTAAAATGGTGGTGAGTGAATTACTTGCTCGTACTCAAATCGACCCTAAACTTGTCGACCAAGTGGTATTTGGTCAGGTAGTGCAAATGCCGGCTGCGCCAAATATCGCTCGTGAAATTGTGCTTGGCACAGGTATGAATGTCTCAACCGATGCCTACAGTGTTACACGTGCTTGTGCGACTAGTTTTCAATCAGCAGTTAATGTCGCGGAAAGCATTATGGCGGGCAATATTGAAATCGGGATTGCTGGGGGGGCAGATTCTTCCTCCGTTCTTCCTATTGGTGTGTCGAAATCGCTTGCTCAAGGCTTACTAGAACTCAGCAAAGCTAAAACACTGCCTCAAAAATTATCGATTTTGCGTAAATTATCTTTCAAAGATCTCATGCCAGTGCCACCTGCGGTTGCTGAATACTCGACTGGATTATCCATGGGGCAAACGGCAGAACAGATGGCGAAATCTCACCAAATCGCCCGTGAAGATCAAGATGCGTTAGCGCACCGTTCTCATACCCTAGCTGCGCAAGCTTGGGAAGATGGTTTAATCCAAGATGAAGTAATGACGGCTTATCCTGAACCTTATAAAGAGTGGATTCATCAGGATAACAATATTCGTCAAGATTCACAGATTGAGCAATATGCCAAACTTCGCCCAGCCTTTGACCGTAATTTTGGTAGCGTGACGGCAGCAACCAGTACACCGTTAACCGATGGTGCCGCGGCAGTATTGATGATGAGTGAAAGTAAAGCGAAAGAGCTTGGTTTAGAAGTGCTTGGCTATATTCGTTCTTATGCTTTCTCAGCAATTCAAGTAGAAGAAGACATGTTAATGGGGCCATCTTATGCCACCCCAATTGCACTTGATAGAGCCGGAATTGAGCTAGACGATCTTGACTTGATTGAGATGCATGAAGCCTTCGCCGCTCAAACTCTTGCCAATGTGAAAATGTTTGCCTCAGAAACCTTTGCCAAAGAAAAGCTTGGCCGAGATAAAGCCATTGGCGTGATTGATATGGAGAAGTTTAATGTACTTGGTGGCTCATTAGCTTACGGCCACCCATTTGCTGCGACTGGCGCACGTTTAATGACTCAAACCTTACGGGAGTTAAAACGTCGAGGTGGCGGCTTAGCATTAACTACCGCATGTGCGGCCGGCGGATTAGGGGCAGCCGTCATTTTAGAAGTTGATAAATTAGAAGCTGATAAAGATGAAGCACAGATGGAAGGAGCGGAATAATGACAATGGATAATCAACTTTCAGCAGAGCATGCTTCAACCAATAATGCGTTTACCTTAACCGTGGATGATAACCAAGTTGCTTGGCTTGCGGTGGATGTACCTAATGAAAAAATGAATACTCTTCAGGCAGAATTTGCTGAACAAATGCAGGCGATTTTTGAGCAATTAGAGCAAAAGAAATCAGACATCAAGGGCATGATCGTTCATTCCTTAAAGCCGGATAACTTTATTGCCGGTGCCGATGTTCGCATGCTGGATGCTTGTCAATCTGCGCAAGAAGCGGAAAGCTTAGCCACCCAAGGCCAAGAGATGTTTAATCGTCTTTCATCACTACCTTTTACCGTTGTGGCGGCGATTCATGGCCCTTGTTTAGGGGGCGGTTTAGAGTTAGCACTTGCTTGTGACTACCGTGTTTGTAGTGATAGTGATGCAACGCGTTTAGGTTTACCTGAAGTTCAATTAGGTTTGTTACCAGGATCGGGCGGCACTCAACGTTTACCTCGTCTTGTAGGTTTGCTTGATAGCCTAGATATGATTTTAACTGGCAAGCAGCTACGCGCGAAGAAAGCATTAAAATTAGGCTTAGCGGACGCTTGTGTGCCGCAATCTATCTTGTTGCAAGCTGCTCAACAGTTTATTAGTAAATCAAAGCGTAAAGCGAAAAAAGATATTAAAGAATCATTAATGGCTAATACGGGCTTTGGTCGTAAAGTAATTTTTGAACAAGCCGCGAAAAAAGCCAACCAAAAGAGCCGTGGCAACTACCCGGCGATTAAGGCTATTTTACAAGTGATTCAATATGGTCTTGAGAAAGGCATCAAAGAAGGACTCGCTAAAGAAGCTCAAGAGTTTGGTAAGTTGGTTATGACTTCTGAATCTCGTGCTTTACGTTCGATTTTCTTTGCCACTACCGAAATGAAAAAAGACTTTGGTAGCTCTGCACAACCTAAAAATGTTCAAGGTGTTGGCGTTCTTGGCGGTGGCTTGATGGGCGCAGGGATTGGTTATGTTTCGGCTACTAAAGCAAATGTGCCAGTACGCTTTAAAGATGTATCGAATGATGGTGTGTTACATGCCATGAACTACAGCTATAACCTGTTAACTAAGCTGCTGAAACGTCGCGCCATTAGTAAAGCCCAATTACAAAAGCAGATGCAGTCGATTTCTGGTGGTACAGACTTTACCGGTTTTAGCCAAAAAGACATGGTGATTGAGGCGGTGTTTGAAGACTTGTCACTAAAACAAAGCATGGTGCGTGATATTGAAGCTCAGGCTAAAAAAGGCGTTATCTTTGCTACCAATACCTCATCATTACCGATTAGTAAAATTGCTCAAGGTGCAGCAAAACCTGAAAATGTGATTGGTCTGCATTACTTCAGCCCAGTAGATAAAATGCCATTAGTGGAAGTGATCCCGCATCAAGGAACTTCTGAGGAAGTGATTGCCACCACGGTGAAATTTGCTCGTAAGCAAGGTAAAACACCGATCGTGGTTAAAGATAAAGCGGGTTTCTATGTGAACCGTATTTTGGCGCCTTATATGAATGAAGCGGCAAAAATTCTCCTGTCTGGTGAGCCGATTGAACATATTGACGAGTCATTACTCAACTTTGGTTTTCCAGTAGGGCCAATTGCGCTGCTAGATGAAGTCGGCGTTGATATCGGGGCGAAAATCACCCCAATTCTAGTTGAGGAACTTGGTGAGCGTTTTAAAGCGCCAGATGTGTTTGATACCTTGCTAAAAGATGGCCGTAAAGGGCGTAAGAGCGGCAAAGGTTTCTACACTTATAAAGGTAAGAAGAAAGAAGTCGATAAATCGGTTTATCGCTTACTTAAACTGACGCCTGAATCGATTCTTAATGAAGAAGTGGTCGCGATGCGCTGCGTACTTCTAATGATCAATGAAGCAGTGCGAGCATTAGATGATGGTATTATTGCTAGCCCGAGAGATGGGGATATTGGTGCCATTTTCGGTATTGGTTTCCCACCATTCCTAGGTGGCCCATTCCGTTATATTGATCAAATCGGCGCAGTGAAATTAGTCGATATCATGAACGAGTATGCTGAGAAATACGGTAGTCGTTTTGCTCCGTGTGATGGGTTATTAACTCGCGCCGGAACCGGAGATAAGTTCTACCCATAAGCCTATTTGTTGAACTACCGCTAATAAACAAAAAGCTTTGCATGTTGAGTGCAAAGCTTTTTTACTATTTCGTGGCTCGGCTCTTAACCTAGATCGACATCTTTTGGTCGCAATTGAAACTCATCAATAGAACCGATTTCTAAGCCTGCCTCTAAATCTGGTGCATCAGCATGTTCGGTGCCTTTTGAATGCATGATTAAGCGGTTGGCAGTTCTTGGTTTTAAGGTATTAACGACAAAGCGAATCATTTCACTTCGGTCTAGTTTCAAAATTTCTTCGACTACCGTTTCTCGGTTATTAAACTCATAATCTTTGTTACCTATTGCAACCCATAAGCGTTGACCTCGTGCACGTAGATTACTGTCTGGCGACATGATTTGATTGAGCAAACCTTGCTTACTGTTTTGCCATTGTTGTTCGTTGAGTTCTAGTAACACCATATAAAAGGCATTTAAGAACTCATCGACAGAGGCGACTAATTCACTAGGTGCGGCATTCGGTGATTGTACATACAGCGCCAAGCCGGGATGACGATTAAGTGGCATATTACCTGTACCCACCATATAACCGAGTTGTTGTTTAGTGCGAATTTCATGGAAGAATCCGGCAGACATTAAATGGTTGGCGAGCGTATAAAGCGCAACATTTTCAGGCGAGATTTCTGGTGATTGGTAGTACACCACCAAAGCTGAATCGGCTTGATCACAATGAATTTCTCGCTGGAAGGTTCCGCTATCACCTAACATCACTAATGGGCGCAGAGATTCCTCGTATTGTTGATCTTTCATACGCAACGCTGACTTTAAGCTAGTGGCCAAATTTGTTGCCGCTTGCCTTGTCCAATCACCGTAGACAAACATTTCAATATGCAACTCAGCCAACATCGCACTGACAAAAGAAGGCAGTTCATCAACTTCAATTGATTCCAATGCTTCAATCAGTACTGGGTAGGGTGGATTGTTTGGCTGCAAAATGCCGGTCATCGCATTAAATAGCTGAGAAACGGGGCGATCTTTCGCGGTATTTTTCCAGTTACGCAGCATTTGTCGTTTAATGGAATCAAAACGTGATTGGCTAAATTCACGTGACGCAAAGCGCTCAATAATCACATCCAGTAATTGAGCTTGTTTTTGCGTAAAGCCAGACAGCATCAATGTCACGCCGCCTTGGTGTGCATAGAGGTTGTAACCCATCCCCGCAATTTCAGCTTGGTAGGTTTCTTTCGCTAGTGAGTCGAGGAACATCTCAACACACAAGCGAGTTTTGACTATGGTTCGTGCTGTTGAAACGGCATGCGGGCTATCAATGGCGATAAAGGCCAGCCCTTTTGGCACGCGAAATTCTGGCTCTTGTAGATGCCACAAACGAAAGCCCGGTTTATCTTCAATAAGCTCGGGTAGGGCTGATTCACTTTCTAACGGCGCAGGATCAAGCTCATAGCAAATATAAGGGTTGGGCTCAGGAAGTTTAAGCTCACCTGTGATCTCAGGTTGTGTCCAAACGTCAAGCTCATGTTGAGCAATCGAGCGAATCGAATAAGGCGTGTTGTACCACTTCGCTTGTCGGTCGTATTGCAAACCTTTTGCGATCAACATAACGCGCATATTGTAGGGGGTAAAATGGCGTAATAGTTGGCGTAGATGATCTTCATCGTAATGACTCATCATGTAGTCGCCATAGATCACATCATCAGGTTGGTAGTTCTGTAAATTGATGACTAGGTGGCTGGCAATATCAATAGGGCGCGATGCTTCTTGGAAACGGAAGGCAGATTCCAGTACCGCTTGTTTTTCACTATAGCGCCATTCAGCAAGCCCTTGTTGGCGAATTAACTCAATAAATTCAAAGATACGTTGAACGATATATTCAACTTCAGTTAAACCCTGTTTGGTTAGGCTGCAACTGATCGAGAACTCTCGGAAATTACTGCCACTAATACCACCACCGGCAGTCAGTGAGGTAATCAGTTCTTTGGTTTTAAGATGCTGAAGTAGGCTACCTTCACTTTCATCACCCAGCAAATGGGCAAAATACGATAAAGGCTTGGATTGGTAGAACTTGTCCATACTTGGAAAGTTAAACGTCATCATCAATTTACGAGAGTCTTTTTCTGGCTCGACACAAACAAACTTAGCAGTATCTTGTTCACGAACCAGTGGGATATTAATGCTTTTGCCTGCGTGTTGGTTGTTAATGATGGGGGCAAAGTAGTTGTGCGCCGCTTCTTCTAATTGATCGAGAGAGTGAGGGCCAACTAAAGTGACGGTCATTAAATCCGCCGAGTATTGCTGGCGGTAAAAGTCGATAATTTCATCACGAATGGAGGTCGTTGGTTCGCCGTTCTCATCAAATAAATCACTCAGTGTTTCCACATTACCGACTGAAAACTTAGCGAATGGGTGTTCAGGATTCACCACTTCTTTATGTACTTGGTATAAGCGTCTCATGTCGTCTTTAAGTTTTAAGCGAAACTCTGATTCGACGGCTTGACGCTCTTTTTCTAAGGCTTCTTGATTGAAAAGAGGGGCGATAAAAAACTGACTGAAGCGATCGAGTGCTTCTGGGTAGGCTTCGGGAACCACATCAAAAAAGAAACAGGTGTGTTCGGTGCCTGTCCATGCGTTATTTTTGCCACCGTTTTGGCTGATAAAGGCTTGAAACTCACCGATGGCAGGGTACTTTTCTGTTCCTAGAAATAGCATGTGTTCTAAATAATGGGCTAAGCCTTCACGATGGTAAGGATCATCGAAATGGCCAACGTTGACCGCTAGAGCCGCAGCAGATTTTTGCGCATGTTCATCGTGGACGAGCAAGACGCGCAATTGGTTGTTGAGTGTAATATGTCGATACTGTTTTTGATCGTTTGGGCTGATGTGCACGATACACTCCTTGAAATGAGCCGTTTAGAGCACTAATAACGATGAGTCGTTAGAAGACTTAGTGCATCTTTGATATATGACTTTTGAATTTGATAACGCTTTTAAGCTCTTATTTATAATATTAAGTATGACGCCTAGCCGTTTGGCTGCAAACGATTTATGCGAGTTATTAAGATGAAATCAAATAATAGTCTCGATTATTGTGGTCAACTGTACATTTCTACAATTTTTTCGTCTTAACATTACGATTTTAGATAACATCTACCTTGGAGTTGTTATACTAAAGTCTACCTAGTTCGATCAATATTTAAGCTGTTATGTAGGATTGAGTATGCAAATTTTTATTATGCGCCACGGTGATGCGGAAACTTTTGCGGCATCGGATGCTGAGCGTCCATTGAGTTCAATGGGGCGAGATGGCTCTTATCAAATGGCGCAGTATTGCAAAGAGCAAGGTCATGATGAATTTGATCTGGTGTTGGTTAGCCCATATTTACGTGCTCAACAAACATGGCAAACCATTGAGCCTTTATTGAAAGCGGAAAAGGTAGAAGATTGCGCGGATATTACGCCGTATGGGGATTCTGAATCTGTCGTAGAGTACGTGTGTGCTTTAGCGGAAACGCAATTTTTGCAAAATATCTTGTTGGTTTCTCACCTACCTCTTGTCGGGTATTTAACCGCAGATTTTGTCACTGACATTCCGCCCCCAATGTTTCCTACTTCCGGCATGGCTTGTATTGATTTTGATGTCGATACACGTAAAGGGCAGTTATTATGGCAAGCTCAGCCATAGTTATAGATAATTAATAGTTGCTGTAGTGAATTAAAGACTTTAATCAAGGAGGCCAATGTGTCTCCTTTATTATTTTTCAGGAACACTGAGCAATACTAATAATGCCCCATTGCCGCCAAACTCTAATGGTGCTTGGTGGTAAGCCATTACATCAGGATGCTGTGCCAGCCATAGTGGAACTTTTTGCTTTAAGATGTGTTTACCAATGCCGTGCATCACACTGGCACAATCAATCCCTTCCTTCACACAGTGGGCAATCATCGCGCCAAGTTCACGTTTGGCTTCTATTTGCGTCATGCCGTGTAAATCTAAAAACACATCAGGCACATACACACCACGACGTAAGCGCTTCAACTCATACTTAGACACATCATCACGAGCGTAACGAGTCGGGCCATCTTCATTTAATAGCGGTACGAACTCATCAGAAAAATAAAACTCATTATCTTTCGCTTCACGGAATGTTCGGCGAATTTCTTTTTGTTGTAAGTTCTTTTTCGGTTGTTGGATTATGGTATCCTGTGACAACTTTTTTACGCCCTTCATTTCTTGTTGAAATAGCGCAAAATCGTCATCAATGTTGGTGTCTTTTTCGCTCATGACAAGTCCTTTACTGTAAGGGGCGGTATTGTAACCTTAAGCTTAACTAAGATGCGAGCTTCACTTTTGATGCGAATGGATCAAAAGTGAAAGCGAAAGCTATCTTAATCACGATAAGTTAAGAGCCATGCGGAGGCACTCTTGGATAAAATTTTTATAGATGAAGCGGTATCAGAACTGCATACCCTTCAAGACATGATTCGTTGGACAGTGAGTCGATTCAATGCGGCAGGACTGTTTTATGGTCATGGCACAGATAACTCTTGGGATGAGGCTGTGCAATTAATTCTTCCAACTTTATATTTGCCAATTGATGTTCCGCCGCATGTATTGAACTCTCGTTTAATTACCAGTGAGCGTATGCGCATTGTTGAGCGTGTTATTCAGCGTATTAACGAGCGCACGCCAACGGCATACTTAACCAACAAAGCATGGTTCTGTGGTCTTGAGTTTTATGTGGATGAGCGCGTACTTGTGCCACGTTCGCCAATCGGTGAGCTTATTCAACAGCAATTCCAGCCTTGGTTAACCGAAGAACCAACGCGCATTATGGATCTGTGTACAGGTAGTGGCTGTATTGCGATTGCTTGTGCTTATGCTTTTGAAGATGCAGAAGTGGATGCGGTTGATATTTCACTTGAAGCGTTAGAAGTGGCTGAGCAAAATATTCACGACCATGGTTTAGAGCAGCAAGTATACCCACTGCGTTCGGATCTGTTTAATGATATTCCGCAAGATAAATACAACATCATCGTGACCAATCCTCCGTATGTTGACCAAGAAGATATGGACAGCCTACCGGAAGAATTTAAGCATGAGCCTGAATTAGGCTTAGCAGCGGGTAGCGATGGTTTGAAATTGATGCGCCGTATTCTAGCCGATGCCCCAGACTACCTAACCGACAATGGTATTTTGATCTGTGAAGTAGGTAATTCAATGGTTCATGTGGTGGAGCAATACCCGCAAGTTCCGTTTACTTGGTTAGAGTTTGAAAATGGCGGTCACGGAGTATTTCTATTAACTCGTGAGCAGCTAGTTGAACATGCGAGTGAATTTGCGATTTATAAAAAGTAGTCTTGATTAACGATAGATGAGCTTTGTAATGCCAACCTTTTTCTGGGGTTGGCATTTTTATTGGGTGATTTCTGGCGAATGTAGCGATTATTTTTAAAAATAGGGTTTACAAGTTTAAGGCTTGACGACACTATCTAAAGATATAGCAAATAAAAGCAAAAGATTGATTAAGAGGGATTCATGGCAGGGAATAGTATTGGTCAGCACTTTCGAGTGACTACATTTGGTGAAAGCCACGGTAAAGCCTTAGGTTGTATTGTTGACGGTTGTCCTCCGGGATTACAAATTACAGAAGAAGATTTACAAAAAGATCTCGATCGTCGTCGTCCAGGAACTTCGCGTTATACCACCGCTCGTCGCGAACCTGATGAAGTGGAAATCCTTTCAGGCGTGTTTGAAGGACAAACCACCGGAACTTCTATCGGTTTGATGATTAAAAATACCGATCAGCGTTCGAAAGATTATTCTGAAATCATGGATAAATTCCGTCCCGGTCACGCTGACTACACTTATCATCAAAAATATGGCGTACGTGATTATCGTGGCGGTGGTCGTTCTTCTGCTCGTGAAACGGCGATGCGTGTTGCGGCAGGCGGTATTGCTAAAAAGTACCTAAAGCAAGAATTTGGTATTGAAGTTCGCGCTTATTTATCACAAATGGGTGATGTGACGATCGATAAAGTCGATTGGGATGAAATTGAAAATAACCCATTTTTCTGCCCAGATGTTGATAAAGTTGATGCGCTCGATGAATTAATTCGTGACTTGAAAAAGCAGGGCGATTCTATTGGTGCGAAACTTTCTGTCGTCGCAACCAATGTACCGGTTGGTCTAGGTGAGCCTATTTTTGACCGTCTGGATGCTGATATTGCACATGCTTTAATGGGGATTAATGCGGTTAAAGGCGTTGAGATTGGCGATGGCTTTGCGGTTGCCAATCAAAAAGGCAGTCAACACCGTGATGAAATGACACCACAAGGTTTTAAATCGAACCATGCTGGTGGCATATTAGGCGGCATTTCTTCTGGGCAAGATATCGTTGCTAGCATTGCATTGAAGCCAACCTCAAGTATTACCGTACCGGGTGAAACCATTAATCGTCAAGGTGAATCCACGTCATTGATTACAAAAGGTCGCCATGATCCATGTGTTGGTATTCGTGCCGTCCCGATTGCCGAAGCCATGTTGGCAATTGTGTTGATGGATCATTTATTAAGACATCGCGGTCAAAACCACGGAGTAGTGACAGAGACTCCGACTATTTAAGCTTCAATAAGTAGAATAGAGTTTAGCCCACATGATTATTGATCGTGTGGGCTTTTTCATACCTTAAATGATTAGATCACTTAGTGAACCAATTAATGAACCGAGCCTTCAACCTTGAGTTGAAATACTGGTAAACGCCAATTGAAGCGAACCGAAGCCATACGCAGTAAGTAGCCTGAAACTAGGCTCACAATAATGGTCAGGTTTTCATCCACACCATAATGTTGTAGCAATAAATACAACCCCGCAACGATCATTGAAACAGAAGCGTATAGCTCTTGGTGTAATACCAATGGTGCTTGTCGACAAATTAAGTCACGTAATAGTCCACCAAAGACACCGGTAACAATGGCGGCTACGATACAAATACCAAAATGCAGTCCCATATTGATACCGACCTGGCAACCAATAACACTAAAAGCCGCAAGCCCTAGTGCATCTAAGCGGATGAACACGCCTTTAAATTTGACTACCCATTTAGCCAGCCAGGTAGTTAAGATCCCCGCTAAGCAAGTGATTAGCAAATATTCTGGATGTTTAACCCAAGTTAAAGGGTAGTGACCTAATAAAATGTCACGTACGCTACCGCCGCCTATTGCCGTGGCACTTGCCACCAACATCACGCCAAACCAATCCATGTTTTTACGACCAGCACTTAATGCGCCAGTCATGGCTTCTGCTGTAATACCAATAATATAAATAATGCTTAATAACATGGCATTCTCACTGTTGTTAGGTCTGAAATAAGGGCGTGATTGTATGCGTTCTATAACATGCTGACGAATGAGAATTATCGTGATTTTTGGGCTTAATTGATTAGAAAAAATAATGGTTTTGCAATTTTGTTATCGCAGATGGATAGATGAGTGATATTTGAGTCGTTAAGTTAGGGGGGGGAGGCTTTACCTTATAGTCAAAAGTAAGGACAATAGCCGACATGTTCCCTGTATGTTGTCATAATTTCTAATGAGCGCTAATAAGCAACACCATAATAAACATCTCCACACTCCAGAGGCGATTATTTCTATTTTTAATCAGACTTTTTACCCTTCTTATAACACCAAGTTGATTCGTGGTGATGATGAGCCTATTTATCTGCCAGCAGATGAAACGCTAGACTACCACCGCATTATTTTTGCTCATGGCTTTTTTGCTTCAGCCATGCATGAAGCCGCCCATTGGTGTGTCGCAGGGCCTGAACGTCGCTTATTAGAAGATTTTGGCTACTGGTATGAACCCGATGGTCGAACCGCAGAAGTGCAGGCTGAGTTTGAAAAAGTCGAAATACGTCCTCAAGCGTATGAATGGATATTATCAGTCAGTGCTGGTTTTCCATTTTCAGTGAGCTGTGACAATTTAAATGGTGATTTTGAGCCAGACCGTTTAGGGTTTATGGCGAAAGTGCATCAAGAAGTGCTACAAATTTTACAACAAGGGTTACCGGTACGTGTTGCTATGTTATCGAATGCGTTACAATCGCATTATCAAACACCGCCGCTAACACCTGAGCAGTTTATTGTGAGTTAATAAATAAGAATTCAAAAAATAGTGGTTTAATGAAAGTAGAGAGCAAGATGATTATAGAATTGGAAGAAAAACTTCTGGAAGCCATTGACCAAACTGTGGCAACGGCATCTGACGATGAGTTGTTTGCAGGTGGTTATTTACGAGGACACATCTCTCTTTCTGCCGCTGATTGTGAAGCAGAAGGTGTGCAAGATGTTGAAGTGTTTAAGCAACGTATTCAAGCTAGTTTAGACCAAGCTCGTAATGAATTAACGCCAGCGGATCAAGTGATCGTAGCGGACATGTGGCAATCATTGGTTGCCAAAATGTAGTCGTTCTGATTTTTTGAACAAGTTGATATAGGAAGTTGTCTGGTAAGTGATGAGTAATATCGTAAAGTAATATCCATCGTAAACAACAGCCAGTTTTGATAGGGAATAGTTATGAAAATTATCGCATTCGGTGCAAGTACAAGTTTTAATTCAATCAACAAAGCATTAGCAACTTATACCGCTAACCTTGTTGATGGTGCAGAAGTTGAAGTGTTAGATCTTAATGATTTCCCTGTGCCACTATTTAGTGAAAACACAGAGAAAGAAGTCGGTCGCCCAGACGGTGCGCAGGCTTATTTCGCAAAATTAGAAAGTGCCGATGCATTCGTAATTTCTTTCGCTGAACATAACGGTACTTATACCGCCGCTTATAAAAACTTGTTTGATTGGGCATCGCGCATTAATCAACAAATGTTTGCTCACAAGCCAGTTGTGTATCTTTCAACTAGCCCTGGCCCTGGTGGCGCACAAAGCGTTTTAGCCCAAGCAGTTGGTTCAGCAGCTTTCTTCCACGCGGAAGTGAAAGCATCGGTTTCAGTACCAAGCTTTTATGATGTGTTTGATATGGAAAAAGGCGAAGTGACGGATGCTGACATTGCTAAGCAACTAGCGGATGCCGCGGCAAGTCTAAAAGCGTAGTACGCTTATTTGAATCTGGATAAATTATTAAAAACGGGATGAACTGTGATGGTTCATCCCGTTTTGATTTATCTATTATAAATATTTCAATCTTTACTCTTCGGTGATCGGTCGACCTTTTAGCATTTTACGAACCCACATTCTTGCCGGATGAATTTTTTCTAATACTTCGAGCGGCAGGGGAAGTGGATCACCGGATATTTGCGAAGCCAGTACTTCGGCTAATAATGGTGCCGAGCACAATCCACGCGCGCCTAGTCCTACCATACAAAACAGATTCGGATAATGCGGGATCTCTGGCATTAAATCGGGACGTTTCCGCAGAATTTGTGGGTCGAGTTTAGCGTAGCTTTCGACCACAGGTTCGAATTTAAACACATTGCCAACAAAAGGTAGATGGTCGCGGGTGACGCTGCGAATACCTTGTCGAGAAAGGTTTTCACTGGTATCCACTTCATTCGGCCAGGATTGATTCGGCAAACATTGCTTCAAACGCTCGCCGTTGCTGACTTGTGCCATAGGATCAAATTCTTGGTCGATATTATTTCTATCATAGCTTGCGCCAATACAATGATGAGCATTGTTTGGATTTTGCGGAGTCATATAGCCGTCATAGCATAAGACGGTTTTGAGTTTGCTTAGCGATTCTGTCGTTGGAATATGACTGACTTGGCCTTTCACCGATGTTGCTGCAATCGGTTTTAATTGTTCAAAGCGAGAAAACTGGTGACCATTGGCAACCACAACGGCTTGGTGCTTGAAACTCTTCTGCGAATGATGAAGCGTCCAATTTTGCTCAGCCTTATCATAAGAAAGCGATTCAATTTGAGTATTAAAATGAACCTCAACGTTGGGTTGCTGCCTGCTTTTTTGCTGCGATAACTCATAAATAATTGCTTGCGTGAGCTGCTGTGGGCATAACCAGCCACCAAGCGGATAGTGAATACTTTCTTGGTCGATATCTAAACCGATGACTTGCTCAGTTTGTTCTGCGGTTAGGCTATGCAGTAATTCCTGTGGGTAGTCATTAAGCAGCATTTTATCGAGTTTTTTCTTGGCTTTATCACTCCAAGCTAGTTGAGTGACACCACATAAGTCGTAATCAAATTCAAGTTGTTGGGCGGCTTGCTTAACCAATTGGCGCGCAAACAGAAAAGCTGGCGCAAAGAAACGATTGAGCGGCGATTCAGGCTCTGCAATCAGTGGGTAAAGCGCACCTTGTCGATTACCGGATGCGCCCAATGCCGGCTTATCATCTTCACAATAAAGAGTGATGCTATGACCACGGCGATATAAGGCTAACGCTAACGTGGCACTAGCGACCCCACCACCGATAATTGCGGTTGGTTTCTGGCGATCAAATTGCTCAATAGGGTAGCGTTGAAACCAAGGAGCAAAAGAGTTTTTGGTTAACGACTGTTGTTTGGCTAATGACGGCTGTAATGTACCAGCAATCATTTCACGTTTGGTGCCAAAGCCTTTGACTTTTTTCATGTCAAATCCAGCTTCAATTAACCCACGACGAACAAATCCTGCCGCCGTAAAGGTTGCACAAGTCCCTTCCGCTTTAGTTAAGCGTGCCATGTGTTGAAATAAGGCATCATTCCACATGTCTTGGTTTTTACTGGGCGCGAAGCCATCTAAGAACCAAGCATCCACAAGACCTGCTTCGGTTTGCGCCAGTTTCGGCAAGCTGTTATGAATATCACCAAACCATAAATCTAATGTGATCATGCCATCGGCGAGGACTAAACGATGACATTCTGGTACCGCAATCGGGTAGTGTGCTTGGAGTTGTTTTGCGTAATCAGCCAGTTCTGGCCAAGCGGCATGTGCTTTAATGAGATCATCAATATGCACAGGAAACTTTTCGAAACTAATAAAGTGCAATTGAGTTAATGGCGAGTCAGGCTGGCTTTGTTTAAATGTTTCAAACTCTTTCCAAACCGCGAGAAAATTCAGCCCAGTACCAAATCCGGTTTCAGCAATCACAAAACGAGATTGCGATGCTTGCTGCCAGCGCGTAGGTAGATGATTTTGCTGGATGAATACATAGCGGCTTTCTTCTAATCCATTGGCATTAGAGAAATAAACATCATCAAATTGGTGGGAAACGGGAGTACCGGATTCATTCCAATCCAGTTGGGCATTTTTGATCACGCGGATATTACCTGTCATTTTGTATCAATTTGGGGCTATTATATACCCAAGTGAGCTTAAAATGCAGAGTAGTTGGTGTTCTATTGATATAAGCAATGAAGCGTTGAGTTAAACTCAGCTTTCATCATGTCACGCTTTTCGTTAGCATGGCGATCAAGATCAATATACACCTTGAATCGGTTCGATAAGCTGAAAGTAATTTAACCGATAGTGAATAAATTTACTCACGAGAGTTAGGGTATCAAGGAAAGCTGACCACTTATTTTGTTAAGTCAGTTATCATTAAGCGATTTTTGAATTATAGGAACGTCACATGAAACGAGCCGTCATCACTGGCCTAGGCATTGTATCTAGTATTGGTAATAACGTAGAAGAAGTTTTAGCCTCTTTAAAAACAGGTAAATCTGGCATCACAGGTTCAGAGCAATTTAAAGAAGCGGGTCTACGCTCTCAAGTTTGGGGTGAATTAAAAATCAATCCAAGTGAGCATATCGATCGTAAACAAATGCGCTTTATGGGTGATACAGCCTCATTCGCCTACCTAGCTATGCAGCAAGCGATTGAAGATTCTAAGCTAACAGAAGAGCAAGTCTCAAATGACCGCACTGGTCTAGTTGCTGGTTCTGGTGGTATTTCTTCTCAAAACCAAGTGGTTTCTGTCGATACTCTGCGTGAAAAAGGCGTTAAGCGTATTGGTCCATACATGGTTCCACGCACCATGGCATCATCAGTTTCTGCATGTCTTGCTACACCATTTAAAATTCGCGGTGTTAACTACAGCATCAGTTCTGCTTGTGCGACATCAGCACACTGTATCGGTCACGCGATGGAGCTTATTCAATTGGGCAAACAAGATGTTGTGTTTGCTGGTGGTGGTGAAGAGCTTCACTGGTCATCTGCAATGATGTTTGATGCGATGGGCGCACTTTCTACTAAGTATAATGAAACACCAGATCGTGCTTCTCGTACTTATGATGCAGACCGCGATGGTTTTGTTATCTCTGGTGGCGGCGGTATGGTCGTTATCGAAGAATTAGAGCATGCACTTGCTCGTGGCGCAAAAATCTACGGCGAAATCGTAGGTTACGGTGCGACTTCTGATGGCTACGACATGGTAGCACCATCAGGTGAAGGCGCTGTACGTTGTATGAAAATGGCAATGCAAAATGTAGATGCTATCGATTACGTAAATACGCACGGCACTTCAACGCCAGTTGGTGATGTGAAAGAACTTGGCGCAATCCAAGAAGTATTTGGTAAAGACAGCGGCGGCAAATGCCCTGCGATTTCTGCAACCAAAGCAATGACGGGTCACGCACTAGGTGCGGCAGGCGTTCATGAAGCAATCTACTCAACGCTAATGCTTGAGAATAACTTCATTGCACCAAGCATTAACGTAGAAACGTTAGATCCAGCAGCGGAAGGTCTAGATATCGTAACTGCACCACGTGAGCAAGAGTTGAAGACAGTCATGTCAAACAGCTTTGGTTTCGGTGGTACTAACGCAACGCTAGTGATTAAAAAATACGAAGCTTAATTCGTTATTTTTAATCAAAGAATAAATAATCCTCGGCTTAGGTCGGGGATTTTTTTATCATTAAAGAAATTAGTTGTTTATGAGTGTAAAAAATGAAAATAGTCATTGATGAGAATATGCCTTACGCCGAAGCCTTGTTTAGCCAACTAGGGGAGGTTGAGATGAAATCTGGGCGCAATATAAGCGCTGATGATTTAATCGGGGTAGACGCATTAATGATTCGCTCTGTGACCAAAGTGAATGCTGCATTATTAGCCAAAGCGGATCGTTTGAAGTTTGTCGGCACCGCGACTGCTGGTATGGATCATGTAGACCAAGAATTGCTAGCTAGCAAAGGCATTACGTTCAGCGCGGCACCCGGTTGCAATAAAGTTGGGGTGGCAGAATATGTCATTAGTTCTTTATTGGTGATTGCTCAGCAACAAGGTTTCTCTGTATTCGATAAAACGGTAGGAATCATCGGTGCAGGTCAAGTGGGCAGTTATCTGGCGCAATGTCTGCAGGCTATTGGCATTAAAGTGCTACTCAATGATCCACCAAAACAAGCCCAAGGTGATGCGCGTGAGTTTGTTGATTTAGATACTATACTCGAACAATCTGATGTTATTTCACTTCATACCCCGATCACTCAAACGGGGCCGTGGCCAACACATCATCTTCTTGGTGAGCTAGAATTAAACCAATTACGTGGCGATCAAATTTTAATTAATGCTGCTCGTGGCCCCGTGGTGGATAACCAAGCTTTAAAAGTACGCTTGCAACAAGCCGATGGTTTTACCGCGGTTTTGGATGTGTTTGAACCAGAGCCGAATGTAGATCTAGAGCTGTTGCCTTTGCTGACTTTTGCGACCCCACACATTGCAGGCTATGGGCTGGAAGGGAAAGCGCGTGGCACCACGATGATCTTTAATCGTTTTTGCGAGTTTCTTGGGCTAAATAACCGAGCCAATCCAGATGAGTTATTACCAACTGCTCCAGTGCCTATGGTGAATTTATCAGCGGGCTGGACAGAAGAGGGTAAGAAAAACCAAGCATTACTGCACAATTTAACTCAGTTGATTTATGATGTGCGCCATGATGATGCGGTTTTTCGTCGAGAGATTGCTCAAGCCGATCCAGCAATACAGGCTCAAGCCTTTGATGCCATGAGAAAAGACTACTGGGATCGCCGCGAATACAGCGCGATAACGTTAGCTATGCATCAAGAATCGAACGTCGAACTGACGCCTTTTTATCATTTAGGGTTTAAACACGCTTAATTGAGTGTATTAAGCCTTCAATATGCTCCATATTTAAATTGAGGTTTTCATGAGTCAAGAATTTAACGTTGCTATCTTTGGTGCAACTGGTGCCGTTGGCGAAGCTATGCTTGAAGTATTACAAGAGCGTAAGTTTCCAGTAGGTGATCTTTATTTACTCGCCAGTGAGCGTAGTGAAGGGAAAACTTATCGCTTCAATGGTAAAACGATTCGCGTTCAAAATGTCGAAGACTTTGATTGGTCACAAGTGCATATCGCTTTATTTTCAGCCGGTGGTGAGTTATCAGCAAAATGGGCACCTATCGCAGCTGATGAAGGGGTTGTTGTGATTGATAACACTTCTGAGTTCCGTTATGAATTTGATGTACCACTTGTTGTGCCAGAAGTGAACCCTGAAGCGATTGCGGAATTTAGAAACCGTAATATTATTGCCAACCCGAACTGCTCTACTATCCAAATGTTAGTGGCGTTAAAGCCAATACATGATGCAGTTGGCATTGAGCGTATTAATGTTGCAACCTATCAGTCAGTTTCTGGTGCAGGTAAAAAAGGTATCGATGAATTGGCAGGCCAAACCGCTAAATTATTAAATGGTTTACCCGTTGAGAAAGATGCCTTCACTCAACAAATCGCGTTTAACTGTATCCCGCAAATTGATGTGATGATGGAAAATGGCTACACCAAAGAAGAAATGAAAATGGTGTGGGAAACGCAAAAAATCTTTAATGATCCATCTATTCAAGTGAACCCAACTTGTGTTCGCGTACCTGTATTTTATGGTCATGCTGAATCTCTACATATTGAAACTCAAGCACCAATTGATGCTGAGCAAGTGATGGATATGCTAGAGCAAATGGAAGGCGTAGAAGTATTCCGCGGGATCGACTACCCAACTCAAGTTCGTGATGCAGGTGGTAAAGACACGGTAATGATTGGACGTGTGCGCAATGATATCAGCCACCACAGTGGTATTAATATGTGGGTTGTTGCCGATAACGTACGTAAAGGTGCGGCAACCAACGCAGTACAAATTGCTGAAGTGCTGATTCGAGATTACTTCTAAGAGTGATACTCAAGTAATATCAAGGCACAACATTGAATTGAGCCCTATGCTGAGAAGTGTAGGGCTTTTTTGATCTCGCTATCAGTAATGTTCCTTTAATGCTTGAATTTGACCGTGAGATCATTTTATTCGATAAAAAACAGTAAGAAATGAAGGATTTTTATCAGCAACACTACCCGAATGGGGTTATTATCCTATATATTTAAATTTATTGATTAAACCTTTGGATTAGCCGAATTTTTATGCGCCGTACATTCAAACATTTCATCGCTCCCGTCACGCTACTTTTGGTAACCCCAATTTCGGTTGCTTGTGCTGATGACAGCAGAGTCACAATGGAGCCATCAAATCATGTACCTGCGCAATCCACTTCGGATGTAGCGGCATTTGAATCGACGGAAGATATCGCATCAATCTATGGCCCGACAGGCGAAGATGAAACCTTATGGTCAATTGCCAAAGGTTATCGTCCTAGCAAAACTGTTTCGGTCGCCCAAACCGTATTAGCGACGTATAAGCTGAACCAGAAAGCGTTTGAAGACCAAAATATACATGGCTTAATCCCTGGCAGTGTATTGCGTTTACCGACACTTGAGCTGATAGAAAAAGAGTCAACTCAAGAAGCAGTCGATATTATTCAGCGTGATAAGTTGCGACCAGTTCCATCACAAGTAGATGAATCGATCCAACCTCCAAAACCGGCAACATTAGCAGACTACCCATCAGCACAACCTTCTTCAGATTTATCTAATAGCGATAATGCGAAAACGTTGAATGAGAATAAGCAAGTAACCTCTGATGAACAATCAGAATCGACTGCTCCGGTTGATGCTCAAGCGAGCACTGAATCTCAACAGGGCACTGAATCACAGCAGGCTATTAACTCACAACAGACATTGGATATTCAAACGGATGCTGAGCAGGTTGAACTGACTCAAGTTGAAGCGATGAATGACCGCCTCACTTCAGAGTTAGATAAAATACAGCAACAGCTCAATGAACTGAAAACCTCGTTGAAAGCAGATGAGCAAAATCGTCTGCAAATTAATGAAGCAGAAGCGCAATCTACGTCCATTGATACTCCTCAAGCATTTATACGTATAGCCAATCAGCATCCGTGGTTGTGGTTCATTATTTTATTACCACTAGTGTTAATCCTATTTATTATTCGTCTATTGTTTACTCGCCAGCCTAAGCGTAGCGAGGAATTAGAGCGTCTAGTCGCACCGCAAGAAAAAATTGAACCAGCAAGGCTAGTGGTTGACACAGCACCGATACAACCACAAGTTTCCTCAGAAACAGAAACAGAAACAGAAACAGAAACAGAAACAGAAACAGAAACAGAAACAGAAACAGAAACAGAAACGTTTGAGTTTTCTGATGATGAATTACCTGAATATGGTGAGGAAGAAGCACGTCACGATGCAGATACAGAGCCCCAAGCTTTTGAAGCGGATATCCCGACCGTAGATGACCGTATTATTGAAGATGACATCGCTAACCATAAGTTCGACGATGTACTGGTGTTTGACCTTAATAGCGCTGAAGCGACCACTAGTGAAGATGACGCTGACGTAACTGAAAATAACCCTGTTGAAGCGGCAGTTTCTTCTCATGCAGAACACCAACCCGCACAAGATCTTGAACATATCGATTCAGAAAATATAGACCAACAAGAAGAGCCAGATCTTGATGTTGGGCTGGATGATTTCCCTGATGTACTCGGCGATGTGAATGATTTTGATGTTGATATCAATGCAGAAATGAATAGTAACCTTGATTTAGCCAAAGTCTTTCTTGAAATGGGTGATGAGCGCACCGCGATTAAGTTATTAAAAACGGTGATTTCAAAAGGTGATGAAGCATTGAAGGCTGAGGCAAATAAGCTGTTATCTTCAATTTAAGTAAAGTGATAAATTGCACCGGTAATAGGCTAGGGTATATACTTTGCGGCCGTTTTATTTGTGGATTAAGAGTGATTTCAGATGCGTATTGCGTTAGGTGTTGAATACGATGGCAGCAAGTTATTCGGCTGGCAAAGACAAAAAGATGTGCCTAGTGTGCAAGAGCATTTGGAAAAAGCGCTTTCGGTTGTCGCGAATCATCCTGTAGAAGTCCAATGTGCTGGCCGTACCGATGCTGGTGTTCATGGTACAGGGCAAGTTGTCCACTTTGATACTACAGCTTCAAGAAAGCTGGTCGCTTGGACGATGGGCGTTAATGCCAATCTACCTAGTAATATTGCGGTGAGATGGGCTCATGAAGTGTCTGATGACTTTCATGCGCGTTTTAGCGCTACGGCACGTCGTTACCGCTACATTATCTTTAATAACGCCTTTCGACCTGGAATCTTACATTCTGGAGTAAGCCATTATCACAATCCTCTAGATGAAGAAAAAATGCATCAAGCCGGTCAGTTTCTGCTGGGCGAAAATGACTTCACTTCTTTTAGAGCAGTTCATTGCCAGTCACGAAGTCCTTGGCGAAACGTGATGCATTTGAATGTATCTAGAATGGGCCAATATGTGATCGTCGATATTAAAGCCAATGCTTTTGTTCACCACATGGTACGTAATATTGTGGGTAGCTTAATCAAAGTGGGAACTGGTGATGAGAATCCTGAATGGATCGCTTGGCTACTTGAACAAAAAGATCGCAGCCTAGCAGGGGCAACCGCTAAAGCGGAAGGTTTGTATCTGGTCGATGTCGACTACCCTGAAAGCTTTAACTTACCTAATGTTGCCATTGGTCCGCTATTTTTACCGGCTGACTAACTATACTGGGGTATATACCAAGTAACCTCATATAGATTAGGGTGGATTTTTTTCACATTATTATTACACTAGCGTTAATCAGTACTTATATATTGATATCTTTAGTGCACAAAAGCTTGAATGCTTTAATTTTCATCAAAAGTTGATGCTTATTTCGGCGGCTAAATATAGGTACAACCAGTTTTTTATCTACAGTGCGGGTATTATGTGTTTTAATCTCCCCCGCATTTATTTCTCAAATTCTCATCCTTTGCATACAGCGAGGGATCTAGCTAAAAGGTCTTCCCATGAGTTGGCTTGAAAAAATTTTTACAACTACAAATATTGTTAATACACGTAAAGCGTCTATTCCTGAAGGGATCTGGACCAAATGTACTTCTTGTGAGCAAGTATTATATCAAGCGGAAGTAGAACGTAATTTAGAAGTTTGCCCGAAGTGTGACCATCATATGCGTATGAAAGGTCGCCGTCGTTTAGAGACATTTTTAGATCAAGGTACAACAGTTGAAATCGGCCAGGAATTTGAGCCGAAAGATAAACTGAAGTTTAAAGATTCTAAGCGTTATAAAGACCGTATCACTGCCGCTCAAAAATCAAGTGGCGAAACTGAAGCGTTAATTGCCATGAAAGGTGAGCTTTTAGGTATGCCTTTGGTTGCTTGTGCGTTTGAGTTCTCGTTTATGGGCGGCTCAATGGGTTCGGTTGTCGGTGCGCGTTTTGTTCGTGCGGTTGATGAAGCGATTGCGAATAACTGTGGTTTAGTGTGTTTTTCTGCCAGTGGTGGTGCCCGCATGCAAGAGGCATTAATGTCTTTGATGCAAATGGCAAAAACCAGTGCAGCACTTGAGCGTTTATCGCAAAAAGGCTTACCGTTTATTTCGGTAATGACTGACCCGACTTATGGTGGCGTATCAGCAAGTTTAGCCATGCTAGGTGATATTAATATCGGTGAGCCAAAAGCCATTATTGGTTTTGCTGGTCGTCGTGTTATCGAGCAAACTGTTCGTGAAAACTTACCTCAAGACTTCCAAACGAGTGAGTTCTTACTCGATCATGGCGCAATTGATATGATTGTTGATCGCCGTGAAATGCGTCAGCGCATCGCAGGTCTTGTTGCTAAGATGACAAATTATCAATCGCCATTAGTGGTTTCGGTTGATGATGAACCATCTTACGAAGTACCCGTTGCCGATAAGAAATAATCCTCATTAAGGTTACTGGTCTATACCCAAGTAACGTCAAGGTGCAATTAAATGGATTGCTGCCGATAGGTTTAGTGCCAAGGCAGCAAATAAATGATACCTTATCTTTACTTAAGTGAAGATGTAATGAGTCATGCGTTTAATGAGTAAACATAATTCTCCAGAAGCCACATCACCTTTGTCGATGTGGCTTCATTATTTAGAAAATATCCACACCAGTGCTATCGATCTTGGCCTAGATCGAGTAAGCAAAGTCGCTCAATCTGCAAATTTAACCAAACCTGCTCCTAAAGTTATCACCGTTGCTGGAACCAATGGCAAAGGGTCGACCTGTGCATTGATGGAAGCGATCTTACTTGATGCAGGCTATCGTGTTGGCGTCTACAGTTCTCCTCATCTCATCAATTATAATGAACGTGTACGCATTAACGGCCATGATGTGAGTGATGATCTCTTAACTCAATCCTTTGATTTTATTGAGCGCAGCCGCAAAGATATCAGCTTGAGCTTTTTTGAGTTTGGAACACTTGCCGCTTTGCGAGTTTTTCAAACTGAACAGGTCGATGTTGTCTTGCTTGAGGTAGGACTCGGTGGTCGATTAGATGCCACTAATGTGGTTGAGCATGATGTATCGGTGATCACTAGCTTAGCCATCGATCATGTTGATTGGTTAGGTAGTGATATTAACGTTATCGGCTTTGAGAAAGCAGGTATCTTCCGTTCTGGTAAACCGGCAATTTGTGGCCAGCCAAAATCACCTCCGACGGTTGCCGCGCATGCTGATGATATTGGTGCAGAGTTTTATCAAGTTGGATTACAGTTTAACTACCAAGTTACCGATGAAGCTCGTCAATTATGGCGTTGGCAATCGGGTGGCTTTGATTTGGATGAGTTGCCTGTTCCTTCTTTGCCGTTAGCCAATGCGGCGACCGCGTTAATGGCGCTGAGCGCATCGGGATTAGAATTAACGGATATCAATGTCGTTAATGGATTAAAGGCTGCCCGTCTAGCAGGTCGCATGCAATTATTGTCTTCGCAGCCAACCGTTTTATTGGATGTTGCGCATAATCCGCATTCTGCACAGTATCTAGTAGAGCAGCTAGCAAAACAGTATCCAGCTAAATCGGTACGAGCAGTCGTAGCGATGCTACACGATAAAGATATTACTAGCACATTGCAGACGCTGGCACCTGTGGTAAAACATTGGTATCCGGCTTCATTGCAAGGTCCTCGTGCCGCAACCGTAGATGAACTTATTGAGCATTTAGCTTGTTATGAAGGCCGCTATGAAACGCCTGTAGACGCTTTTATTCAAGCGTATGAACACGTTACAGAAGATGAAGTATTGCTTGTAGTCGGCTCTTTCCATACGGTAGGGGAAGTTCTTAATTACTGGCAACAAAAAAATGATAACTAAACAAATAAGAGGAAGTCAAAATGGCGAGTAAATTTCAAAGCCGTTTGATTGGTACCGTGATTCTTGTCGCGATTGGTGTCATTGTTTTGCCTGATGTTTTTGATGGGCAGAAAGAACATTATAAAGAAGAGTTTGCGGCAATTCCGATTAAACCTACTGATGATGTAAGTCAGGCTTCAGCTTCGCAAGATGTGAAAAAGCCGGTTGAACTTGATGTCGCTTTGCCGGAAGAGCCCGTGACGGTCACCGTCGATGAAGCGCCAAAATCAGAACCAATCAAATCTGTCACTGTACAAGCTGAGCCTGAAACTAAGCCACAGCCAGAAGTAAAACCGCAACCTAAGCCGGTAGTCACCAAGCCTGCGCCAGTTCGCGAGAAAAACCAATATAGCGATAGCGCATGGATCATTCAGCTGGTGGCGCTTAGTAATAAAGATAATGCCCAAAAGTTGGTGGCTGATTTACAAAAACGCGGATTTCAAGCACATCTAAAACAAGATGGTAAGCTATCTCGAGTGATTATTGGTCCTGATGTTTCTAAAGAAAAGATGGAACAACAGATTGATAAGCTGCAAGAAATTACAAGTTTAAAAGGTCAATTGCAGACTTTTAAGCCACTTAACCAATAAGAAAACGTTTGCGTCGCGCATTTTTCTGGTAAAATGCGCGCCAACTTAAGATGTAAATTTTATGATTTGGATAGATTTTGTCATTTTAGGGGTGATCGGCTTTTCCGCTTTGATCAGCTTAGTTCGTGGTTTCGTTAAAGAAGCTCTGTCTTTAGTGATTTGGTGTGGTGCATTTTATATCTCCACCCATTATTACCTAAAGCTTGCTGCGTACTTTACCAATATTGAAAATGACATGGTTCGAAATGGAGCCGCTCTAGGGGCTTTGTTTGTTGCGACACTGATTGTCGGAGCGGTAGTGAACTATGTTATTAGCCAACTTGTGGTGAAAACCGGTTTATCTGGTACTGATAGGGTATTAGGTGTGGTTTTTGGGGCATTGCGTGGCGTGTTGATCATTGCAGTCGTGTTATTTTTTATGGATGCGTTTACCGCGTTTCCAAATTCAGAGTGGTGGAAATCGTCGCAGTTGATCCCGCAATTTAGCCGAATCATTGCCCCGTTTTTTGATCACTTAAAACAGACTTCAAGCTTTTTATCTGGCGCGCCTTTGTAATTGAACTGGAGGCGCCAGTTCTCCACCAACCGAGGATTAAGACATGTGTGGTATTGTTGGAATCGTAGGTGTAACGCCTGTCAATCAATCGATTTATGATGCTTTAACGGTATTGCAGCATCGTGGCCAAGATGCCGCAGGTATTATTACCATAGATAGCAATCGTTTTCGTCTGCGTAAAGCCAATGGTTTAGTGAAGGATGTGTTTGAAATTAAACACATGAAACGACTACAAGGTAACGTTGGTATCGGCCATGTTCGTTACCCAACAGCAGGCAGTTCTAGCGCTTCAGAGGCTCAGCCATTTTATGTAAACTCACCTTATGGGATTACCTTGGCGCACAACGGTAACTTGACTAATGCTCACGACATTCGCCAATGGCTGTTTGAGCAAGGTCGTCGCCATATTAACACCACCTCCGATTCTGAAGTATTACTCAACATTCTTGCCCAAGAAATTGACCTTTCTGAAAACTATCCACTGACTCAAGCTGATGTGTTTGGCGCAATTAAAAAAGTGCACAAGATCGTTAAAGGTGCCTATGCGGTTGCTGCGATGATTATCGGTCATGGCATGGTGGCATTCCGTGATCCAAACGGTATTCGTCCATTATGTTTAGGTAAGCGTGAAGTCGAAGGTCGTACCGAATATATGGTGGCATCGGAATCCGTCGCTTTGGATGCAGTTGGTTTTGATTTTGTACGTGACGTTGCTCCCGGTGAAGCAATTTATGCCACTTTTGATGGACAGCTATTCAGTGAACAATGTGCTGAGCAGCCAACGTTGAATCCATGTATTTTTGAGTTTGTTTATTTTGCTCGCCCAGATTCATTTATCGATAAAATTTCGGTTTACAGTGCGCGTGTTGAAATGGGTAAAAAGCTAGGTGAAAAAATTAAACGTGAATGGGATGATCTTGATATCGATGTCGTGATCCCAATTCCTGAAACCTCGTGTGATATCGCCTTAGAAATCGCTCAGTTGATTGATAAGCCATATCGTCAAGGGTTTGTGAAAAACCGTTACGTTGGCCGTACCTTTATCATGCCAGGTCAGCAACAACGTAAGAAATCAGTACGTCGTAAACTGAATGCGATTCGTTCTGAATTTAAAGGCAAAAACGTACTGCTGGTTGATGATTCAATTGTTCGTGGTACTACGTCTGAACAAATCATCGAAATGGCTCGTGATTCTGGTGCTAAAAATGTTTATATGGTGTCGGCAGCGCCTGAAGTTCGATTCCCGAATGTTTATGGTATCGACATGCCAAGCGCCAATGAGTTAATTGCGCATGGCCGTGAAACCGATGAAATTTGTAAGATGATTGGCGCTGATGCTTTGATGTTCCAAGACCTTGAAGATTTGGTAGCTGCCGTTGGCCTAGGTAATCCTAGCATTACTGAGTTTGAAACCTCTGTGTTTAGTGGCCAGTATGTGACTGGTGATATTGACCAAGCATACCTAGATCATATCGATTCTTTACGTAATGATGACGCAAAATTAGAGCGTGATATGCAGGTTGATTTAGCTAACTTAGAAATGCATAACGAAGGCGCGTAAGCTTTTATTCGCTGTTGAAATTGAAAAGCCAGAGTTTTAATCAACTCTGGCTTTTTTACGACTAGTGTTATTGAGTGGCTGATAGTGCGGAGTTAAAGCACTTCATGTTGCGCGATAAAGTCGATTAATAAACGGACTTTTTCTGGCTGATGGTTCTTGTGATTATAAAGCATGTAGATATCGCGAGAATTGGCACTCCAATCATCAAGTACACGGACTAAACGACCCTCACGTAAATAAGCCTCAATCATCACATCCGGCATTAAACTGATACCTAAGCCATGGGTACAAGCTTTACGCACTACATTTAACTCACTCGCCTCTAAGCGGCCTTTTTCATTGATAGTGACCGTTTCACCTTGTGAGTTGGTTAATTGCCACTTCACCAGTGGTAAACCTTTCAACAAAGCATGGTGGCGTAAATCATCAGCATGGTGTAGATCGCCACAGTCTGCCAAGTATTTAGGGCTGGCGACGAGCACATCTTTGACTTCGTTGATTTTGCGAGCAATTAAGGTTGAATCACGCTGAGGGCCAACACGGAAAATAACATCCCATTCAGTTGGGTCCAGTCGATCAGCGTAGTTGGTCATTAATAACTCAATACGAATATCAGGGTACTTTGCCATGAACTCATTAAGCATTGGCATGATAATGCGTTTGGCGGTATTGGCTGGCGCTGAAATACGTAGCTTGCCTGATGCGCCTCGGCATTCATCAGAAATGGTCTCTGTGGTTTCTGTTAAGTGTTTCAGCAGTGGAGAACATTCATCGTAAAATCGCTGCCCAGCTTCGGTTAAAGAGAGCTTACGAGCATTACGGTTAAGTAGGCGTAGATTTAATCCTTCTTCCAAAGCTTGGATACGACGAGTAATTGTTGCCACAGGTATAGCTGTTTTACGGGAAGTAGCCGTGTAGCTACCATTATCCACAACCAGTCGGAATAAATTCAAATCATCAAGTTTCATTGTACGAGCACTTATTTATACTACGAGTAGAGGGTAGTGTAGCGGAACATTAAGTAAGATGGTTGTTTAACATCAAACATTATTGTTATTTGATATCACCATAACTTGTATTCATGTCAATTTCAGTAAATTTGTCTTCTTTCTTGAGGGGAGAGAGCTATCTATATTGATGGTTTGTAATTGTTTTTACAAAGAATATAGCTGAGTCATCGGAACCTTGTGAAAGTTCACCCGGAGATGGCGTTTTGGGATCAAGGCATAATATTCATCACAGTAATTTGAATTTAAAACTTTTAATAACTACCTTTTAAATGGTTTTATGATAAGTCACGTTGAATTCTTGCACTGAGTCGTATTAAGAGGTTCCCAATATGCATAAATCTGTTTCTCAAGTGCAGAACGTAAAAATGGCACTCGAAAGTGCAAGACAAACCATTATGTTGGTGGATGATGATCCTATTTTTCGCAGCATGATTGCCTCATATCTCAAAAAACTTAATTTTGAAGTCACCGAAGCGGAAGACGGGCTTGATGCGCTACGACTACTACGTCATCAAGTGCCTGATCTGATGATTTGCGACTTAAACATGCCGATCATGAGTGGCATTGAACTGGTTGAAGAAGTCAGCTGGCAGTTCCCTATGTTGCCAATGATTGTGGTGTCTGCCACTGAGGATATGGGAGATGTCGCGCGAGTACTACGCTTTGGCATTAAAGACTTTCTCACCAAACCGATTACCCATTTAGACCACTTTACTTCCGCTATAAAAAGTACCTTGGAAGAGTCGCAGGCGAACCCGAGTGTCGTGCGTGATTTTTCCAGCCAATGGTTTCAGTTAGATCATTCCGGTCAAGTTGATGAAGAGAAGGAATTATACTGGCACTTAAATCACCTCAAAGATAACGTCGTAACCTCACGAGATTTACTGCACGCCCTACAACCTGAGCGAGATACTCAGCAAGGGGACTGGAAATGCAGTTACCATGTTCTGCAACCATCAGAAATGATGCCACTGGTATTCGATTATGCTTGGTTGATGGACGGTCGTTTTGCTTTTTATCTTGTCGATTCATCGGATGGAGGCGAGAACGGTGTCGGGACCGCTTTGTTGATCCGAGCCTTGTTTAATGACTTTTTAAGAACCCGCAAGCGTTGCCACTCTGATTTGAAAGACTTAGCGGACGCAGTAGAGAAAGGCATTAGCTGCACAAAATGTTCAGAGCCGATTAATGCGTTATTTGGTATTGCCGATATGGTAGAAGGGACGATCTCTATTTTGCCGGCTGGCCTGAAAAGCAATTGGCTATTTGACCGCTCGACTAAAAATCACTCAACTCAAGCCATCGAGAAGGGCATTAAGCTAGGTGAAGGTTGTACTAAAAACTTTGTAACTAGTCACCTACCAATGAAGAAAGGTGGTGAGCTTGTATTAAGCGAACTAGGGGTGCGCAGTTTTAAATTAACGATTAAAAATGTGACGCAATAAAGTTCAGCTCTTTGATGTGAATTCTGTGAGCTACCTGACAGCTTTGTAATAACCTTGAGTTTTGTCGGTTTTTGTTTGTCCGACTTTCTCCTATATTTTGCCCTCAATTTTATACGAGGGACCGAAAATGGCAGATGAAAACTTTAATGAACCATTCAATCTATTTTACTTTTTAGGCGTGATTGTCGCTTTACTTTTACCTACTCTTCCTGCAACACTTACATGGATTAATCTTTTAAGCCAAAATTAGCGCTTAACCGTCTGTTGTAAGGAATCCAAACCATCATCCGTAAAATGTTACTCAATGCCGTTGGTGGTTTATCTCTGGTGCTCGGTGTGCTTGGGATCTTTCTTCCTTTACTTCCAACCACCCCATTTCTTCTGCTTGCTAGTGCATGTTTTATGCGTAGTAATGAGAAATTTCATTACTGGATCCATCACCATCCGCATTTAGGTCCAATTATTGATAACTGGAATCAGCATCGAGCAGTGAGTGCTGCTATGAAAAAAAGAGGCTATGTGCTATTAGCAATGAGTTTTACTTTCTCATTTGTGATGGTTCCACACTGGTGGCTCAAGCTAGGACTGGTGTTTGGCTTTGCGATTTTGTTTTTTTGCTTCCACCGCTTACCGGTTCATGAGCCAACTTCAAATGTTGCTGATCCTAGTGAAAATCACTAACATACTTGCCATATCCAGCAACGACTTTTTCTGCTGAAGTTATATTAATAATTACCCCAAGCTTTAGTGATGTTATTATCAAGCTAAAGTTTACCTAAGATAAGAATTCTATAATGACTACTGATACTCAATCACTTATTCAAGCGAGCATTAAAACCATTCCTGACTACCCTAAAAAAGGGATATTATTTCGTGACGTAACGAGTTTGATGGAAGACCCGCAAGCTTATCAAGCTACGATCCAGTTGTTGGTTGAAAAATATCAATCAATGGGTTTTACCAAAGTAGTAGGTACGGAAGCTCGAGGATTTTTATTTGGCGCCCCATTAGCGTTGGAGTTAGGTCTTGGTTTTGTGCCTGTTCGCAAACCAGGTAAATTGCCACGTGAAACCGTTTCTCAATCTTATGAGTTAGAGTATGGAACAGATGTTCTTGAAATTCATACCGATGCGATTAAAGCCGGCGATAAAGTATTAGTGGTTGATGATTTGCTTGCAACTGGCGGAACCATTGAGGCGACCGTTAAACTGATTCGCCAATTAGGTGGTGAAGTAACTGATGCAGCTTTTGTGATTAATTTGCCGGAAATCGGCGGTGAAGAAAAATTGAAAGCACTAGGCTTAAATGTGTATAGCATTTGTGAGTTTGCAGGTCACTAAAACCTGAGTGGGGAATATTCTTAATAAACCCACTATTTAACAGTCGGAATGATTGAACCGGAAGATTTGATGAGTTATTTAGCGTTAGCAAGAAAGTGGCGACCAACTAAGTTTGAAAATGTGGTTGGCCAAGGTCATGTAATTACTGCTTTAGAGAATGCCTTAAAGCAGAACCGACTGCATCACGCCTATTTATTCAGCGGAACTCGTGGTGTTGGTAAAACATCGATCGGCCGACTGTTTGCCAAAGGCTTGAATTGTGAAACCGGTATTACCGACAACCCATGTGGTGTGTGTGATAGCTGTGTTGAAATCGATCAAGGTCGTTATGTTGACCTATTGGAAATTGATGCGGCATCTCGTACTAAGGTAGAAGATACCCGTGAGTTACTCGATAACGTTCAATATAAGCCAGCACGTGGGCGCTTTAAAGTGTACCTGATTGATGAAGTACACATGTTATCTCGTCATAGTTTCAATGCATTATTAAAAACACTGGAAGAGCCGCCAGAGTACGTTAAATTCTTATTAGCAACGACCGATCCTCAGAAGCTACCAGTGACGATTCTTTCTCGTTGTTTGCAGTTCCATTTAAAACCGATTAGTTCAGATCAAATTCATGAACAATTAGATTTTGTGTTAGGTGAAGAAAACATCACCTCAGAACCTAGAGCATTAAGTTTGATTGCTCATGCGGCTGATGGAAGTATGCGTGATGCATTAAGTTTATCTGATCAGGCGATTGCCTTAGGAAATGGGCATATTGATAGTGCGACCGTTTCGAACATGCTAGGCACACTGGATACTGAACAAGCGATCTATTTACTTGAGGCGATCAGCAGTAAGCAACCACAAACAGCGATGAACTGCCTTGAGCAACTGGCCGAAAATGGTATTGATTGGGATGGCTTATTTAAAGAGTTAAGTAGTCAGTTACACCGCATTGCTATGTATCAAGCATTACCAGCAAGCTTAAATAAAGAGCAACCTGATGCGGAAAGAGTTGAGCTTTTGAGCCAATCTTTAACGCCTCAAGATGTACAACTTTACTACCAGATGACTTTGAAAGGTCGTCAAGATTTACCATTGTCTCCGAGCGAGAAAATGGCTGCGGAAATGTTAGTGTTGAGAATGCTGGCTTTTAGGCCGGTACAAGCGGCATCTGGTAATTCGATTGTGGCTCCAGCTGCGCAAGCGAAAAGCATTCCGGTGGTTGAATCTGCACCTAGAAATGTGAGTGGAGCACAACACTCTATACCTCAATCGACAACGGATCAGTCTGCGCGTAGTCAGCCAGTAAGCCCACCAGCAGCATCAAGTGTCCCTGTAGCAAATCAAATGGGGGATAGTGATCACTCCGCTGCCAGCCAACCAGCAGCGGAACAACCAAGATACCAACCATCAGGACATCCACAATCAGCCGTTGACAATACTGAGGCATCACAGCAAGCACCTCAAACTCAGCAGCAGTCAGCAGCATCCGCATCCGCTTCACCGTTAACCGGATTGAGACATCAGCTGCGTAGTAAACGTGAAAACTTACGCACTACGCCTACAACTGGGAATGTCCCAACAAAAAAGACTGAAGCGACGTCTGTTAAACCAGTGAAAACATCGGTACTTGACCGTATTGCAAGTAAGCATACGGCCGCCGCGGTTGAAGCTGTGCAGGGGTCGCCAATATCACCAAATGGTACGCCAATCTCTGGAGCTGCAAAACCAGACGATTCGAATGAACCCTATCAGTGGAAGCCAACTCAACCTCAGTCATCGCAGCAAGAAGGCCAAGAGCTAACGCCGACTCAAGTTAAGAAAGCGCTAGAGCATATTAAAACGCCAGAGATGGCAGAAAAACTATTGCATGAAAGTATTGAGCAAAATGAGTGGGCGGCGATCATCGATCAACTCAATACGGCGAAATTGGTACAGCAGCTGGCATTAAACTCCACTTATAGCAAAAATGATCATGTCATTACGTTAGGCTTACGTGCTGAGCAAGCACATTTGAATACCCCAAAGGCGCAAGAGGAGTTGACGGAAGTCTTGTCGCAACATTTTCAGCAAAGTTGCGAATTAGTTATCCAAAATAGCGCTGACGGTATTACGCCGCTTGAACTAAGGGAAAAGCTTTATCAAGAAAAGCTACAGCAAGCATTTGAAAGTCTAGATACTGATCCTAATATCCAATTCTTGCAAAAGCGTTTCGCAGCAGAAATAGATAAAGACAGCGTTAGGCCGATTTAGCGGTCAAATCATGTGCAATTAATTAACAAAACACATTATTAGCTAGAATAGCGAGTTGATTTTTTATCGGTTCGACCCAATAAACTAATAATATCCACAATCATTCTATTTAGATAACAAGCGAGAATAAGCATGTTTGGTAAAGGCGGAATGGGCAACATGATGAAGCAAGCCCAGCAGATGCAAGAGCGTATGCAAAAGCTTCAAGAAGAAATCGCAAATATGGAAATCACTGGTGAATCTGGTGCAGGCCTTGTAAAAGTGACCATTACTGGTAGCCACAGCGTGCGTCGTGTGGAAATCGATGAAAGCTTGATGGAAGACGATAAAGAAATGCTAGAAGATTTGATCGCAGCTGCATTTAATGATGCTGCTCGTCGTGTCGAAGAAACACAAAAAGAAAAAATGGCTTCAGTGACTGGCGGTATGCAATTACCACCAGGTATGAAAATGCCATTTTAATTGAACCAGTAGAGAGACATACATGCGCACAAGCAGTATGCTGGAACAATTAATGGAGGCCTTACGTTGCTTACCTGGGGTTGGCCCCAAGTCGGCTCAGCGTATGGCCTTTCATTTATTGCAGCGTAATAGAAAGGGCGGTTTGCAATTAGCCGAAGCTTTATCTCAAGCAATGACAGAGATCGGTCACTGCGATCAATGCCGAACTTTTACCGAGCAAGATACCTGCCATGTCTGTACCAATCCTAAGCGTCAAGCAAATGGGCAGATCTGTGTAGTAGAAACGCCTGCTGATATTGCTGCAATTGAAGCAACTGGACAATATTCTGGTCGTTATTTTGTTCTGATGGGGCACTTATCGCCACTTGATGGAATTGGACCTAGTGATATTGGTTTAGATTTGCTCGACTACCGCTTAAGTATCGGTGATGTTGAAGAAGTGATTCTTGCGACTAACCCGACTGTAGAAGGGGAAGCGACCGCACATTATATTGCTCAGTTGTGTAGGGCTCATGGCGTTAATGCTAGCCGCATTGCTCATGGTGTGCCTATGGGCGGTGAACTAGAGTTAGTCGATGGCACCACGCTATCTCACTCATTACTTGGTCGACAAAAGTTATAGATTAAATGTAATACTTAAATTCGAAGCTTGATTTTAATGTTGGTGATATCAATATTTTTCGAGTTTCGAGTTTCGAGTTTCGAGTTTCGAGTTTCGAGTTTCGAGTTTCGAGTTACGTCTGATGTTCTAATTCAGTGATAATCTGAAGTGCTTCTTGATTATCATTGCCACAAATCGATATCTCAGCTTTAAATGCATGACATACCTTAGGTCTTTCAGGTTTACCAAACAGCTTGCATAAATTATCTTCATTTAATTGAATACACCGAACACCAGCAGGTTTACCTTTCGGCATACCCGGGATAGGTGATGATATGCTAGGTGCAATGCAACAAGCACCACATCCAAGACGACATTCCATAAAATACATCTCTGTAGTTCAAAAATTGGTCGCAGATAGTAGCAAAATACCCATACAGAAAATAGCATAACTTGAATTTTGTCGGTGATCAGCGTATAAAACGCAGCCTAGATTCTATACAAGTTTAAGCAGGCATATTATGACAACTCCATTTTGGCAAACTAAGTCACTACAACAAATGAGTGAGCAAGAATGGGAGTCACTATGTGATGGTTGCGGTAAATGTTGCCTGCATAAGTTGATGGATGAAGATAGTGATGAAGTTTATTACACCAACGTTGCTTGCAGCTGGCTCAATAGTAAAACATGTGGTTGCAAAGATTACCCAAATCGTTTTGAGTCTGGAGAGGAATGCTTAAAGCTGACTCGTGACAAAATCGATGAGTTTAACTGGTTACCAGAAACCTGTTCATATCGCTTACTCGCAGAAAATAAACCTCTACCTGAGTGGCATCCACTTATTACCGGCTCGAAGTCTGCCATGCATGCAGCAGGGGAAAGTGTACGTAATAAAGTGGTTTATGAAATTGATGTAGTGGACTGGGAAGACCACATTTTGAATCATCCTAATAGATAGCTACCACATATCAATTTCACCTATACATTTATATTTCACATCTTTGTATAGGTTAATATTGCTTTAGATCATTAAATGTTGAGTTTATTTTAAAATAAATTAATTCACCTGAGAGCAATAGCGATTTCTGTTATAATCCCGTCCCCTTATTTATATTCAAGGTTTGCTTGCTAATACTAACTGGTTGTTAGATTTTTAGTCGTGCAGATTTCATGCGTTATATTAAAAAATTGTAGGTATACATTTGTGACAATTAAAAAGAAGCTGACATTATTGCTCAGCGTTATATTCTTATTTTCCTTCTTAAACCTTGGTGTGGTTTATTTATTAGAAGGTAAAAACGCACAAGCATCAGAAGCGGTTACGCATACCAACAAGGTATTATCTACAACTCAAGATCTAATGATTTCCTTACTTGATGTCGAAACGGGCGAGCGTGGATTTCTAGTAACGAAAAATAAGCTCTACTTAGCCCCGTACTTTAGAGCGGTAAAACAGGTAAATGAGCATTTAACTACCTTAGAAAAGAATGTCACAACTGGTGTAGGAGTCGGGCAAGTAAAGTTACTTGAAAACCTACGTACAGCGATTAATAGAAAACTAGAACTCACAAAGCAATCGGTCGATTTAGCTCAATCTGATCCTAAGCAAGCATTGGTTTTAATCAATGGTAACGAAGCAAAAGATCTTATGGATGATATTCGTACTTATTTAACGCGTTTATCTACACAAGAAACTTTAATTCTTGAGCAGCATAAAGCGGATCACCGTGAAGCTAATGCTTATATTAATACCATTATGATTGTTGAGTTTTTAGTACTGGTATTTTTTGCGATTGCGACTTTCTCTGTAGTAAACAAGAGCTTATTTGATCCATTAATTAAATTAGTGAATGCTACTAAGAAAATTGAATCAGGCGAGCGCCAAGTTATTTCTGATTTTCTACCAAAAGATGAAATTGGCTATTTAATGTCAAGCTTTTATGAAATGAGTGAAGTGATCATTGATAGACATGAGCAGTTAGAAGAAAAAGCCAATACCGATGAACTCACTAAAGTAAATAACCGCCTTGGTTTATATAAAGATATTGAATTATCCATTGCGGAATCGAATGTCGAAAATGCAAGCTTGGTTTTATGCTTTATCGATTTAGATGAATTTAAGCAGATGAACGATCGTCTAGGTCATGATTGCGGTGATGAAATGCTTAAAGTAGTCGCAAATCGTTTAAAAGACGCGCTTAGAACCACAGATGCTATTTACCGCTATGGTGGTGATGAGTTTATCGTACTCATGAAAGGGGTGACGAGTGTAGCAACCGCTCACCAGGTGGTCGCAAGATTAATGGAAACCGTTTCTCAGCCTTTCCTATATCAAGGTGAAAAGCTGCCAGTTAACTTTAGTCTTGGTTATGCATTATCACCAGAGCAAGCTACCGATCCGGAAACTTTGATTAGGTATGCTGATACTGCAATGTATCACTCCAAGCGTGAGCGTAAGCAGCAAGCGAAATTCTTTGATGCAAGCATGTTGACTGCTGAAGATCTTAAGAAAAGCTAATTTATTAAGCTAACGATTAAAACATCAATACCTCTGCCCGAAAGCAGGGGTATTTTTTTGCTTGTTACGAACAGTCCGGTTCAGATCTATTTTTAAAGAGTTCGCTAAATGCAGCTTGTTGGTTTTCAGGTTTGATATATCTCACTGGCGGGCTGAGTACTTCGAGTTGGTAATCGTGGCTGTCTTTTACGATAGCATCTACCGGAGTCACAATGACGATATTTAAACTAGGATCAAGCTGCTTTATTTGCGCGGCAGTACCTAGGCCACCTTCGGTATGAAATTTCCCAGCGATATGCACAACGGTCATTTGAGGATGAGCATGTTTATAGCTGACGATACTTTCGGCCATGGTGGCATCCCACGTTAGCTGAGAGGCATACATATTTAAATGCTGACTTGGCTCACCATGATGCATCGAAGCCATAAATTTTTGTTTATAAGGCGAATCACCTAAGTCGATATTGGTTGCCACATAGGTTCGCTTATCTTGAGGTAGTTTCGCTAAGTAGTCTAAGCCATGTTTGCTAATGCAACGAACCATTGGTTTAGGTGCATTGGCGGCAATAATATCTAATTGATTACTTTTCGCCAGTTCGACTAATGGGCGGTAGTCACTCTCATAATTTGGCCATGCTGTGGCTTGCTTGATCAGTGTTTGTTCGCCTATTTCATCATTTAAGTACGAATTAACAACTAACTGGCTATCACGACTAAATTGCTCCATTGATAGTGCGACACTTTGTTTATCTTGAATGAGTTGCTTGAGCGTATCGGTCTGAAACCTGTGGATCCCGGCATGTGTATGCCATTCACCAATTAAGAGCACATCGGCTGTTTGGATATTTTCAGCCCATTGTGACAGTGAAATGTTGTCACCTTGTGGAGTATAGAGCTGATAATCGTAAAAACTGCTGACACTAGTTGAATCATTTTGTGAAGCGGTGAGTGAGCTGCAACCACTGATGAGTGCCAGAGTAAGTAAGCTGAATGCGGATGTCTTTAATCGTTTAGGTAACATGATGATCTCCAATTGATTCCGCATAGTATCGGACAATTTACCTCTCATCAATATTAATGATAATTATTCGTAACTACGGCCGCGTTTTTATTGAGCAATTTAATGATAAATAGTATGAAAAAAGTATTAGAAGAGACGTAGAATAGGGGCTTCAATTAGGAAGTCTCAAATGAAAAAATGGCCATTAGTAGCGTGTGTGTTGTTTTCGCCGATATTGTTTACCAATGTGGCCTCTGCAACGCAGAACACGCAAATAGATTCGTTTTCAAAAGCAAAGCGCTTGCTGATGCAAAACGTTTATAACAAGACAGATATGCGTAATACGGTTTACTGTGACGCAAAGTTTGATGAAAAAAAGCAAGTAACACTACCCCAAGGATTTAATGATTCCTTGTATACCTCACGATCTAAGCGAGTTGAATTCGAGCATATCGTACCGGCTGAAAACTTTGGCCGTGCATTTAAAGAATGGCGAGAAGGGGATGGTCAGTGCGTGAGTAGTAAAGGCAAGCAGTATAAAGGCCGTAAATGTGCAGAAAAAGTGAACCATGAATATCGCTTAATGCAGGCCGATGGCTATAACCTATTTGCGGCAATCGGCAGTGTTAACGCCTACCGTTCTAATTATAATTTTCAGATGATGTCTGGCACCCAAAGTGATTTTGGATCGTGTGATTTTCATGTTGAAGATAGAAAGGCTCAGCCACCGCAACAAGCTCGCGGTTTAATCGCTCGTACTTATTTATATTTTGATGTGACCTACTCACAGTTTCGTTTGAGTAAGCAACAAAAGCAGTTATTTACCGCTTGGGATAAGCAATATCCGGTGAGTGTGTTTGAATGTCAAAAAGCTGAAATAGTAAAAAGCTATCAGCACAACAGTAACCCTATATTAGAAGAGCGTTGTGCTGCTTTGTAGGCCTTAACGTTATTGACGCTAGTTAATCTTGTTTGCGGTAAACTCGTAAAATAAAATCGGCCTCACAGCCAAACTGTGGGGCATTTTTTAATTGTGCTTTTATTTCTTCTGAAGCCTTCCAAGCAAACGGTGTCATCTGGAGTAAATCTTCCGCTTCACTACCTGTCATTGCCATTTCATAATGCAGCTTTTGCTCTTCTAGTAGCGTAAAGCCTGCAATGTTTTCTGGTGACTCATCATGCAATCTCACGTCTTGATAAACCAGTTCTCGCAACTGATATAAATGGCGAGCAGCGGGGGTAACGGTAATGACTAATCCACGGTCTGTCGTCGTTCGTTGCAGCTCTTGATGATCACATGGCGCGTAGATACGTAAAATGGCATCGAGAGAGTGATCCGCAAAGGGTAATCGATGGCTAGAGGCAACACAAAATTGCATTGTTTGATTGCTGTAGCGTTTTGCAGCGTAGCGAATGGCCACTTTAGAAATATCTAACCCATAACAAGTCGCTGCTGAGTTTTGTTGCTGAAGCTGTTGTGCAATGTAATGAGTGTAATAGCCTTCACCGCAACCTATGTCTAGTAATTGATGAGAAGTCTCGACTAGGTGCTTTTGACACAATGCAGCGACCGCTTCACGCATCGGGTGGTATTGCTCAGATGCTAAAAAGCGACGTCTGGCTTGCATCATTTCTGCATTATCACCCGGCTGCTTAGAACGTTTATGCTGTACCGGCATTAGATTTACGTAGCCTTCCTTCGCACGATCAAACTGATGGTTATTAGTGCAAGTAAACCCATTCTGAGTAGCGTTTAGAGTGTGATGGCAAAGAGGGCATTGATAGGTCATACAGGGTCAGTCTTGTTTGTAATTTGGATGCGGAGTATGGCATGGAGTGAATGGGGAAAAAAGGACTAGGCTGAAAAAGTTCCTAGTCCCTAGTTTTTAGTTACTAGATAGAGTCCTACGCTTTCAAGCCTATCTTAGTACTTAGCAAATAACTTTCACCGGGCTCAAGCGTGTGGCCATCTTCAAGCGTTTCAGCATATAAAGTTGACTCTACACATACCATATTGGCATAAGCCTCATCTTTCATGTCTGTCATGCCTTGGGCAAGTTCCCACGGGTTCCAGATGACGGCAGCAGTATCACCTTGATTCTCAACGCTGATAGTACGTTGATTCTGAGGATCTGAAATACAAACTTGTTCGGTTGGGTGGGTGTAAACGCGGTCGACACCGGAAGTGATAGCTAGTGTATCCCCACCTAAGCACATTTTTCCATCTTGTAGTTTGTCGATGTAATGCTCACCCATACCAGTGATTTGTGTGTCTAAGATATTGGCAATGTTGAAGTAGCTGTGCAGAGCACCAGAAAATGCCCATGCATGATCATCGGTATTTTTAATTTCCAGAGTAACTTTAAGTTGCTCTGATACTTCTACATCAAGAAAGGCAGCAAATTGATGAGGCCAAATCGCCAATGTTTCTTTAGAAGGACGAAGACCGAGTCTTAATATGACGCCTTGCTCATTTTCACGGTGTTCAACTAGTTCCCATTCCGATGTGCGACAAAAACCATGTGCAGGTTTAGCAATGCGAGCAAACCATGGCCAACAAACAGGAATGCCGCCACGTAGAGGGGTTTTGCCATCAAAAACAGCATCTTCGCTAGTCCAAATCAGCTCTTCTGAATTCAGAGGTTTAAATGAAATAACATGACCACCAAACAAAGAAATTGCCGCTTCCGCTTTAGCATGTTGAATGCGGATGATTTTTGCTTGGTCTTTTTGGACTACAGTGACGCAGTCTGAGAGAGTACTGATGATAGGTAAATGGGTTAGGTTCATGAATCTGGTCCTCGTAACTAGGGTTTCGTTTCTCGAATGGGCAGTTAACACAGCTCGAGATACGAGCTTTCGATATTCCGAGCAACGTAAAATCAAAAAAGGCGACACAATGGCCGCCTTTTTTATTAGCTTATCTTCAAAAGAAGATCTTGCTTAATGCTTACTTAGAGATGTGAGCGATTAGGTCAAGAACTTTGTTTGAGTAGCCGATTTCGTTGTCGTACCAAGATACAACTTTAACGAATTTGTCGTTAAGTGCGATACCAGCAGCTGCATCGAATACAGAAGTGTTAGTTTCGCCGATGAAATCTTGAGAAACAACAGCATCTTCAGTGTAACCAAGAACGCCAGCTAGTTCGTTTTCAGAAGCACGCTTCATTTCAGCACAGATGTCTGCGTAAGAAGCAGCTTTTTCTAGGTTAACTGTTAGGTCAACTACAGAAACGTTAGCAGTTGGTACGCGGAAAGCCATACCAGTTAGTTTGCCTTGTACTTCAGGAAGTACAACGCCTACTGCTTTAGCAGCACCAGTTGAAGATGGGATGATGTTTTGAGAAGCACCACGACCACCACGCCAGTCTTTCGCAGAAGGACCATCTACAGTTTTTTGAGTCGCTGTAGTTGCGTGAACAGTAGTCATAAGACCAGAGTCAATGCCCCACTTGTCGTTAAGTACTTTAGCGATAGGCGCAAGACAGTTAGTAGTACAAGAAGCGTTAGAAACGATATCTTGACCAGCGTAAGTAGCGTGGTTAACGCCCATTACGAACATTGGAGTTGCGTCTTTAGAAGGACCTGTAAGAACAACTTTCTTAGCACCAGCAGTGATGTGCTTACGTGCAGTCTCGTCAGTTAGGAAAAGACCAGTTGCTTCAGCTACAACGTCAACGTTGATTTCGTTCCACTTAAGATCTTCTGGGTTACGTTCAGCTGTAACACGTACAGTTTTACCGTTAACGATTAGGTTACCGTCTTTTACTTCAACAGTACCGTTGAAACGACCGTGAGTTGAATCGTACTTAAGCATGTATGCCATGTACTCAACATCGATAAGGTCGTTGATGCCAACAACTTCGATGTTGTCACGCTCAACAGAAGCACGGAAAACGAAACGTCCAATACGGCCAAAACCGTTAATACCTACTTTGATAGTCATTGTAGTTGCTCCACAACTTAATTTCAGATTAAAGATAACTGGTAGTAAAATTACAGAAGCCAGTTACATCCTGCAAGGCATAATCGGTGTTTACTTGTTTAAAGTCAAAAAAAAGAGTTACTTTCTTTCTGAATTCTCGTAAATCGATTAATTCATACCCAGTAGGTATGTTTCTGATTCCATTACGACCAATTTGGAAACATTGAGACTATGAACCATAGTTTCCCGTGATTCAAGTCACTATTTTAAACTGTGGGAAAGTATGTGCCACATTATGGGTAATTGGCAAGTTTTTGTTCAAAACAATCAATGGTAAAGTAGTGTAATAATTTTGCTTTAATGATGATTGACTTTTGCAGTGAATAATAATGAGGTCGTTGTGAAAAAGACGGATAAAGAATGGAAAACATCCCTAACAGAAGAACAATATAGAGTCTGTCGTCTTGGGGGAACGGAAGCGCCATACTCAGGTACTTTGCTTCATAATAAAGAAACAGGCACTTATCAGTGTACTTGTTGCCAAGCCGATTTATTTGCCTCGGATGATAAATTTGATTCTGGCTGTGGTTGGCCAAGTTTTGATAAACCTATCTCAAAAAACGCGATTAAATATTTAAAAGACAATAGTCATGGAATGATTCGAACTGAAATCCGTTGTGCGCAATGTGATAGTCATTTAGGACATGTGTTTTTAGATGGTCCTCAAGAAACAACCGGTCAGCGTTTTTGTGTGAATTCGGTATCGTTGGTTTTTAATCGTTAAGCTGTATTTAAGCGAAGGCACTAGATATGTTGTCGCTACAATTCGAAAGGAATAAGAATATGAATGTTGAACAGTTGCTGAATGCGATGACACCGGAAGTGTTCGAGCGTTTAAACTATGCCATTGAAACAGGCCGCTGGTTAGACGGCTCGCCAATCACCAAAGAGCAGCGCGATTCATGTATGCAAGCGGTGATGCTATATCAATCAAAGCACAACCATGATTCCCAACATATGTCGGTCGCCGCAGGCGGTGAAGTGACGTTCAAATCGAAAGCCGAACTTAAAAAGCAGTTTTCAGAAGCGGAAGAAGATATTTTGCGAGTGAAGGTGGAGAATTAGTATAAGTTCCTAGTTTTGAAGGAGCCGGGGCTCGTTTCTCGGGCGCTTTACTTCTCGTTGCTCGAATTATCTTTTCCGAGCAACGAGTAACGAGAACCCGAGTGACGCTTATAAACTCATCTCACCACGCAATACTTGCTTCATCTGAGATTTAATTTCTTCGTAGCTTAGTTCTTTACTCAGTAGGTAGTGTAGTTTCGCTAGAGCTGCTTCATGTGTCATGTCATAACCACTAATCACACCTGCTTCCGCTAAAGATACACCAGTCGCGTAACCATCCATATTTACTTTGCCAGTTAAACACTGAGTTAGGTTCACGACTATCACACCACGCTCTGATGCTTCTTTTAGATGACCGAGCATTTCTTTGTTTTGTGGAGCGTTGCCCACACCGAAGGTTAATAAGATCATCGCATTAACAGGTTGACGCAACGTGTTGCGAATCACTTCATGCGAGATCCCAGGGTACATGGTGATCACGCCAATCGGCTGTGGCGTGATGGTGTGCACTCTAAATTCACCTTCTGGTTTTTTATCAATTAAGTCTGGATTACTGACTTGAATGTTGATCCCTGCCTCAAGCAAATGCGGCATATTCGGTGATGTGAAAGCATTAAAGCCATCAGCACGCGATTTAGTACTGCGGTTACCGCGCATCAACTGGTTATTAAAGAATAACGTCACTTCATTGATTGGGTAGTTTGCCGCAATGTGCAGGGCATTTAATAAGTTGGCTTGGCCATCTGAACGCAGCTCTGCTAATGGAATTTGAGAGCCGGTGACAATGACTGGCTTGCCAAGGTTTTCAAACATGAAAGATAAAGCCGAAGCCGTGTATGCCATGGTATCGGTGCCGTGCAGAATCACGAAACCATCGTATTTGTCATAGTTGGCTTTAATGTCATCAGCGATATGTTGCCAGTCATTTGGCGTCATATCCGAAGAATCCATTAGTGGAGAATATTCATGTACGGTGAAAAGCGGCATTTCTTCGCGGTGGAACTCTGGCATGGCTTGTAGCTGTTGAGTCATAAAGCCATCGGCAGGAATATAGCCATGAGAAGAACGCTTCATGCCGATTGTGCCGCCAGTGTAGGCGATGTAGATATGTTTTCTAGTCATAATTTTAGGGTATCGTTTGTAGGAACAGACAGGTGGCGGATTATAGCGATAATTCACTGCATACCCAAGCGACTTCCATTGGTCGAGAATTAGAAATTGTATATAGAGAAATGAAAAAACCAGCGATAGGTCATCGCTGGTTTTGGGTTGATGAGTACTTTAAAAGTCGTTAGTTAGCTTGGCAAGTTAAACAAAACGAATAGTAACCTTTCGGATCGTTTAAGCTATTTAGCAGGTCAGCACTTTGCGCCATTTGTGCTGCCGCTGGTTTGAGTGAATCTGGCAGCCATTTGTTTAATGGGTTACCAATTGATGCATCCATTGAGCTAAACAGATCTTGCAACATTTGCTGTGTTGGCGTTAGAGGCTTATCTATCCAAGTTAATTTATAGCTATCAATCTTCGCCAGTTTTGCGGCTTCATTAATGGCATCATCAAAATCGCCCATTTGATCGACTAAGCCACGTTTCATCGCATCTTGCCCAGTCCATACTCGGCCTTGAGCAATTTTATCGACATCGGCAACTTTAATACCGCGGTTCTTACCAACGAGTGAAATAAAGCGATGGTAACCATGTTCAATTCCCATTTGCATGGCTTCAGAAGCGCCTTTCGATAAACCATTGGTCAGGCCAACACCAGAGAATGGACTCGTGCCGATACCATCTGTATTGACGCCAAGTTTACTTAAGCCTTTTTCAAAGGTAGTGATAATGCCAAAAATACCAATGGAACCGGTAAGGGTAGTTGGCTGGGCAATGATTTTATCTGCGCTCATTGAGATCCAGTAACCGCCAGAAGCTGCAAGGCTAGACATAGAAACCACAACCGGTTTACCCGCTTGCTTTAACGCTTCAATTTCATTACGAATAATCTCAGAGGCAAAGGCGCTACCACCTGGGCTGTCTACACGTAATACAACCGCTTTAATATTGTCGTCTAGGCGAGCTTGTCGTAATAGGCGCGCCATGGAATCTCCACCAACACTACCTTTAGGTTGGTCGCCATCTAAAATCGTGCCGCTTGCGACCACGACTGCCACTTTATCAGCGGTAGTGACGATAGGCTGTGTGACTTTTTCTTTATAGCGATAATAGCTAATGCCGTTATAGCCATTTTTCTCTGTGCCACCGAATTTAGAACGCATGAAGCTCATCGCTTGTTGGCGAGTCATCAATTGATCGACTAAGCCGACTTGTTTCGATAGTTTCGCTAAATCGCCATCAACACTTTTCATCTTCGCCAAAAACTCATCCATGCTTGGAGTTATAGCTTTAGCATCGATTTTTCTATTGTGCGAAACATCATCAATATAAGCCCCCCATAATTGGGTTAACCATGCAGTTGCTGATTCTTTGGCTGCCGGTGACATATCATTACGAATGAAAGGTTCTACCGCCGATTTGTAAGTCCCTACGCGGAAAACATGGGTGGTGACATCCAGCTTTTCTAATAGATCTTTATAATAAAGCGTATAAGCGCCATAGCCTTTAAGAAGAACCGCACCGTCTGGAGAAAGGAACACTTTATCGGCATAGCTCGCTAGGTAGTACTGGCTTTGATTGTAAAAGTCACCATAAGCATAAATAGGCTTGCCAGTTGCTTTAAATTCGCTAATCGCTTTGGCGATGTACCTAAGCTTGGTGAGATTGGTTTCTGGCATTTGTTTTAGGTTCAGCACTAAGCCAGGCACAGAATTGTCCGCAGCAGCAAAGCGAATGGTTGAAACGATATCGTAGAGTACGTTCTCTTTCGGTAGGTCTTTATCAAACAAAGTGCCCGATAAGGAATCAAAAGGGTTAACGTAAGAACGTTGTTCGACAATCGGCCCTTCTAAATTGAGCACCAATGCCTCTTTTTTAGGCGTGTCTGCTTGCTCTGAAGTTGGATCTTGTTGTGGGAAAAAAGAGAAGTAGGCAAGAACCAAAACACCAATAAATAAAAGGTTGAGTAAGGCGACACGTAGGAAGGAGATAAACTTCCATAAGCCTTTAAAGATCGCCGCAATAAAGCAAAATAGTTTTTTCATATTTCTGTCCAGTTAAACATGATCAATAACTTATCGGAGCAATGTACCATAAGCTGAACTAAGAGTGTTGTCTCATCATTTGTTAAACACAAGATTCATCTAAAATTTTTCTGAGCATCATCAGTTTTTTCGTAGCTACATCTATTTTAAGAAATAAGATGCGGAAAATTGAGCTAGGTTGCAAAAATGTAAACAGATGTTTGAATGCTGGTGTTAGAGGCGATAGTGTGGTCGGACCATATAATAACAACTAGACTCACAGGTGAGAGCATGTACCCACATTTATTAGCGCCACTAGACCTTGGATTTACTCAATTACGTAATCGCGTATTAATGGGCTCAATGCATACTGGCTTAGAAGAAGAGCGTGGCGAGCTAAAAAAACTCGCGGCCTTCTATGAAGAACGTGCGAAAGGTGGTGTGGGTTTAATTGTGACTGGTGGGTTCTCACCAAACTTAAGAGGTCGCTTAGCACCGTTTAGTGCCCAATTAAGCACCTCGTCTCATGCTAAAAAACACCGTGTTGTTACCGAAGCCGTTCATAAGCACGGTGGTAAAATCGCGCTGCAAATTCTTCATGCGGGTCGTTATGCAATGCACCCGTTTTCACAAAGTGCTACAGCTACTCGTGCGCCTATCTCTAAATTTACTCCGTGTAAAATGAGCGCTAGGCAAATTCGTAATACCATTGATGATTTTGCTAACACCGCCTATCTAGCCCAAACCGCTGGTTATGATGGCGTGGAAGTTATGGGTTCGGAAGGCTATTTAATCAATCAGTTCATTTGCCAGAGAACAAACCAACGTGGTGATGAATGGGGCGGCAGTTACCAAAACCGTATTCGTTTCGCTTTGGAAATTGTGAAATCGATTAGAGAAAAAGTCGGTAGTGAATTCATTATCATCTTTCGTTTATCCATGCTGGATTTAGTTGAGCAAGGCAGTACGTTTGATGAAGTTGTCGAGCTTGCCAAGGCATTAGAACAAGCGGGCGTTACTTTAATTAATACCGGCATTGGTTGGCATGAAGCTCGTATTCCAACTATTGCAACTCAGGTACCTCGCGCGGCATTTAGCTGGGTAACTGAAAAAGTTAAACCGCATTTATCGATTCCAGTGATCACCTGTAACCGGATTAATACCCCAGAAGTGGCGGAGAATATTCTGTCTCAAGGGCATGCCGATATGGTGTCGATGGCACGTCCTTTCTTAGCCGATCCTGACTTTGTAAATAAAGCTGCTGAGCAGAAATCCAAGCTGATTAATACCTGTATTGGCTGTAACCAAGCCTGTCTTGATAATATTTTCAAAGGAAAAACGGCGAGCTGCCTAGTTAACCCAAGAGCTTGCCATGAAACTGAAATGCCAATTATAGCGACCACAACCCAAAAGCGTGTCGCGGTGATTGGTGCAGGGCCTGCCGGTTTAGCATGTGCAACCATTGCGGCAGAGCGTGGTCATCAAGTGGATTTATTTGAGAAAAATGATCGAATTGGTGGCCAGTTCCGTCTGGCGATGCAAATTCCCGGTAAAGAAGAATTTCGAGAAACGATTCGTTATTTTGCCAACCGAATAGAAGAAACCGGCGTGAACTTAAAGCTCGATACTGAAGTAAGTTTTGATGATATTGCCGACTACGATGAAGTGGTTATGGCCTCTGGCGTTAAACCAAGAGTGCTGGATTTAGAAGGGATGAAAGATAATCCAAAAGTTATCGACTACCAAACCTTGATCCGTGAAAAAACAGCACTAGGCGATAAAGTGGCGATCATTGGTGCTGGTGGTATTGGCGTGGATGTCGCGAGCATGATCACCGAGCCAGAGCAGCATAGCATCAGCGATTGGTTGGATGATTGGGGCATTGATCAAAATCTTAAAATGGCGGGTGGTTTAATGCCATTACCAGAAAGCCTTAGTGATAAAGAAGTGTGGTTAATGCAACGTCGTCAAGGCCGTGTCGGCAAGGGGCCGGGGAAAACCACAGGTTGGATCCACCGTGCTACGTTGCAAAAACGCGGCGTTAACTTGATGGGGGGCGTTGCTTATCAAAAAGTCAGTGAGCAAGGCTTGCACATTACGCTAAATGAAAAAGAAACCTTACTTGATGCAGATAATATTATTGTTTGCGCAGGGCAAGTCTCGGTACGCCCATTTGAAGAACAGTGGCAATTACTCAATGGTAAATTACATGTAATTGGTGGCGCAGACGTTGCAGGTGAATTAGATGCGGTACGCGCGATTCGTCAAGGGACTAAGGTTGCGATGTCATTATAATTTAGTTTTTCTGCCTACATGAATTGTTGAAATTGTAATGAGAATCATAGCCAAGTCATGACGATTTGATTATGATTCTCATTCTTTATATCAAGCCGTAGGGATAGTTATGCAAGCATTGGATTTATTATTAGAGCGCCGTTCAATTGCTAATCTCGTAGAACCAGCACCGGAAGGGAAAGCGTTAGAAAACATTATTAAAGCAGGGCTGAGAGCGCCGGATCATGGCAACCTGACACCTTGGCGTTTTGTGATTGCTCAAGGTGAAGGTTTACGTAAATTAGCCGATATTCTGGTTCATGCTGCTGAAGTGAATCAAAGCTCTGATGCGGTGATTGAAAAATTAAAGAAAGCGCCATTTCGTGCACCTATGGTGATCACTGTGATCGCTAAAGTGAAAGAGCATGAAAAAGTGCCAGCGTTAGAACAATATTTATCGGCAGGTTGCGCTGCACAAGCAATGCAAATGGCTGCTGTTGCACAAGGCTTTCAAGGATTTTGGCGTTCGGGCGAATGGATGTTCCACCAAGAAGTTCATCAAGCATTTGGTTTAGAAGGTGAAGATCAAATCGTTGGTTTTTTATACTTAGGTACGCCAGGTTGCTCTGCGATGAAAGTGCCAGAGCGCAACATCGGTGATTATGTTTCATACCTATAAACGCACCATAGGTTAAATACTGTATAAATTAACAGTTTTTGGTTGATTTTTAAGGGCGACATTCGATAATGTGGCCCTTTGTTTTTGGTGATACGGAAAAATTGTGCGTTTATTTATTGCGGAAAAACCAAGCCTAGGGCGAGCGATAGCCTCAGCGTTACCTAAACCTCATAAAAATGAGCAAGGTTATATCCGCTGCGGCAATGGTGATATTGTCACTTGGTGTATTGGTCACTTGCTCGAACAAGTTGAGCCGGATGCCTACGATGACCGCTATAAAAAATGGAACCTTGCCGATTTACCGATAATTCCTGAACAGTGGCAACTGCGTCCTCGTGCAGCAGCTAAAAAACAACTCTCGGTTATCAAACAACTCTTTAAGCAAAAGCCAGATTTAGTCAATGCGGGCGATCCGGATCGAGAAGGGCAATTACTGGTGGATGAAGTAATTGACTACCTCAAAGCCAGCAAAGCACAAAAACAAACCGCGCAACGCTTATTGGTTAATGATTTGAACTTACCCGCGGTAAAACGCGCATTAACTCAAATGCGTTCTAACCAAGAATTCATTCCACTTTCCATTTCTGCTTTGGCGCGCTCTCGTGCCGATTGGCTATATGGCATGAATATGTCTCGCGCTTATACCTTACTTGGGCAAAAAGCCGGCTATCAAGGCGTATTATCGGTTGGTCGAGTACAAACGCCAGTCTTGGGTTTAGTAGTGCGTCGAGATGAAGAAATTGAGAATTTTATTCCACGAGATTATTTCTCTCTGCATGCTTTAATTCCATATCAAAATGGAGCAGATTCATTTGATATTCGCGCCAAGTGGAAGCCAAGTGAAGCAATTAAACCTTGGCAAGATGAAGAAGGCCGAGTGCTTAATCGTAAGTTGGTCGAAAATGTTGCTGAGCGAATAAAAGGTCAGCCAGCAACCGTAAAAAACTCCGAGCAAAAACAAACCAAACAAGCGCCTCCTTTGCCTTATTCGTTATCCGCATTGCAAATAGATGCCGCTCGTCGCTTTCAAATGAGTGCTCAAGATGTCTTGAATGTATGTCAGTCTTTGTATGAAAAGCACAAACTGATCACGTATCCACGTTCAGATAGCCGATACTTACCGAAAGAGCATTTCGCGCAAGCTCCGGCGGTAACAGCTGCGATTAGTCAAAATGATAAGCAGTTGGCAAGTGCCGTTGATAATGCGGATTTAACCCTAAAATCTAAAGCATGGAATGACAGTAAAGTGGATGCTCACCACGCGATTATTCCGACACCGAAAAAGATGTCGAGCAATGGTTTATCCGGGCATGAAGCGAAAATCTACCAATTGATCGCAAGGCAATATTTAATGCAGTTTTATCCTGCTGCCGTCTATGCTGAATCAAAACTAGAGTTTGATATTGCTGGTGGTTTATTTATCGCAAAAGGTCGAGTACTCGTCTCCGCAGGCTGGAAAAGCCTACTGCCCGCGGGGAAAGCTGCTCAAGTTGAAGAGGATGAGGCCGACCTTGTACCTGCATTACAACAAGGTGAAGTACTCACTTGTCGTGAAGGTGAAATAAAAGATCATAAAACCGAGCCGCCTCGTCATTTCACCGAATCCACATTACTACAAGCAATGACTGGAATAGCGCGCTTTGTCGCGGATAAAAACTTAAAGAAAATACTGCGTGAAACGGATGGCCTAGGAACGGAAGCCACACGAGCTGGCATATTAGATACCTTATTTAAAAGGCAGTTGTTAGTACGTCAAGGGCGAAATATTCTAAGCAGTGAGGCGGGTAGAGGGTTAATCCATGCTTTGCCATCAGAGTCGACTTATCCTGATATGACCGCTCATTGGGAGCACCAACTCCAAGCGATGGCTGAAAAACAGCAACCTTATGCGCCTTTTATGCAAAGTTTAGAGCAGCAGATCAGCACGATTATCAATAAAGTTCAAAACTCTGGCGTGCCATCTTCATTGCGAGATCTACCACAAGTCGAGCGGAAACCATTTAAAAAGCGTAGTTTTAGAAAATCACCCACCAAGAAAACGGCTTCGAAAAAGCCAAGCGGGAAGTAAAGCGTTCTGATATAACTATTATTAGTAATGGTTGGTATTAAATGATTGAGCATAAGTAACAAGGATGGATATGAGTATTATTTTAGAATGCATTCGCACCGTTGGACGTGGAGAACGCGGTCGAAAACCACTTTCAGAGCAACAAGCTTTTGAGGTGATGGATGCATATTTAACCAGTAAGGAAACTGGCGATGATTCGGTAGGTGATGATCAAATGGCAATGCTATTGATGTTGATCCGTGTGCAAAATGAAACCAATGAAGAAATTGCCGGTTTCGTGAAAGCGTTTCAATCACGCATGCCATCGTTAGGCGCTGATATTGACTGGCCTTGCTATGCTGGTAAACGTAAAAACGAAGAAGGCACAGGCTTACCTTGGCATGGCTTAGCAGCGAAGATATTGTCGCTTAACGGTTATAAAGTCTTGTTACATGGCTACAAGGATGATGCAAGTGGCCGTATACATATTCAAGATTACTTATCTCAATTAGACATTTCTCAGGCTAATGATCTTGAGCAAGCTCAATCCTTTCTACAACGAAATAATATTACCTATCTTTCATTAGATACCTTTGCACCGATTGCGAAATCCATGATGAGTTGGAAAAACCGTTATGGTTTGCGTACACCAATTAATACCGTCGTTCGTGCGTTAAATCCGGGTGCTGCACGTATTGGTGTCAGAGGCAGTTTTCATCCAGGCTTTCAACAATTGCATGCTGAAATCGATCAGCAAATTGATCGTAAAAGTTTATCGGTAGTCTCTTATAAAGGCCAAAATGGTGAATCTGAATATAACCCTAAGGTTAGTCAAACTGTATGGCTTAGTGATGAAAAGGGGGTGAGTGAACATTATTGGTCTGCTAATGTGAACAATGACTTGCCGCTATTACAGAATAACCCGTTTGATGTGTCAGAGCACAATATGCTCCAACTAATGAGCCACGCTGTAGTGACTAGTATGACAGCCGCGTTATTTGCAGAAAACAAAGACTATACATCAGCTTATGCGACTGCTTGTCGTTTCTGGCAGTCATATTGTGAAAATTAACGCTTTGTTGTAAAGGTTTGTCAGTTTGCTCGGCATCGGCGATTAATTATTGAATAATCGTCGAATGCTTATTCAAACTTTAATGTAAAAGACCCTATTCAATACTTATGTCTAATCTTAATGCTGCAACTCACTTTTCGGCTCAAGAAGTAAATAAAAAAGATTTCATTCGAATTTTTACTATCGTGTTTTTACCTATGTTTTTGGCCGCGATAGATCAAACTTTACTTGCCGCTGCAACTCCAGCCATCGCCCGTGATCTTGGCGGTATTCAAACAGCTTCTTGGATCGCGATAGGTTACCTATTAGCCGGTGCTGCCTCAGTACCTATTCATGGTTGGTTAGGCGATTTATATGGTCGACGTAATGTTCTCATTGTTGCCTTAATCATCTTTTCTATTGGTTCTGTTGTCGCTGCATTAGCACCATCAATGGGAATGCTAATTGCTGGGCGGGTCATTCAAGGTATCGGTGGTGGTGGCTTGATGAGCTTATCGCAAGCCTTAATAGGTGAACTAGTTCCACCACGTCAACGGGCTAAATTCCAAGGCTATTTTGCTTCCATGTTTGCATTGGCGAGTGTGTCAGGCCCTGTTGTGGGCGGTTTAGTGGTGAGTTACTTTACCTGGCATTGGCTCTTTTGGGCAAACTTACCGATTGCGATATTTGCTATCTATAAATTATTGGCTTTAGAGTCACCAGAGTTAGTTAAATCAACGCGTAAAGTCGATTGGTGGGGGTTATTACTGTTCCCAACGACAACGACTATTATCATTTACTGGTTATCTTCAGGAGGTCATGAGTTTGCTTGGGAGTCAGTGACCAGTATTCAGTTATTAATTTCGATGGCAATTTTGTCTGTGGTCTTTATTTTCCAACAATCGAGAACCAAAGATTCGTTTCTACCATTGGCCTTATTAGCCCGTAAAGAAATTCACATCCCATTATTGTCATCATTCTTATTTGCGGCTTGTATGTTCGCTCTAGTTTTCTTTTTGCCAATTTATTTGCAATTAGGATTAGGGGCTAATGCGGCTATGTCAGGGCTATTATTATTGCCATTAACCGCCGGGATCATCACGGGTTCCTACATTACAGGTAAAACCATCGCAAAAACCGGCGTACCAAAGTGGATACCTGTGATTGGCATGTCGATAACCACTTGTGGGTTCTTATTGTTAGGATTATTAGAACCCTCAAAGTATATGACAGGCATGTTTGGGTTAATCTGTGGCTTAGGTCTAGGTACAGTGATGCCATCGACACAAGTGTTGATTCAAACGGTAGGTGGAAAACCAAATCTAGGGCGAGTTACCGCAATGGCAAGTTTATGTCGCTCATTAGGCGCATCAGTGGGAACCGCATTATTTGGTACATTAACGTATTCGTTAATCCCAGGCTTTACGGCAGATAGCACTATCACTGACTTAATGACAGGCCCAAAAGATATAATTATTGAAGCGTTCCAAACTGGCTATTTAGTCGCTGCTGCAATTGCATTTATTACGGTAATGAATGCTGCAAGAGCACCGAAAATTCATTTAGATGATTATTCGTAAGTCGGTTAACTGTCTCAGAGATAAACGATAGGTGTAAAAAAAGCCAGCTGAGTTAGCGGGCTTTCTAATGTGGCGGAGGAATTTGAAAACTACAAAATGATTATTTTCTATTAAAGACCTCTTCTTCAAGTAGAGTAGGTATCACTAGCATGGACTAGTGATACCATACACTTCAAGTCTAAACAGTTTTACTAATTTTAAATTACTTGTTGTTCAGATGGTAACTCTGTTACTTGCGATTTGTTTCTGCGATAGATTCCCCATTCACCTAGAACTAAGGCAATAAAGACCCCAGTCCCAACTTGAGCTAAGAACTCGCTATCTACACCATCTAAAGGATGCCAGAAGAAGGTGACCACGCCTAGGACAAGGAATAGTGTTGGTACGTAACATGCTAATCGCACCACAGCATTACCGCCTTTCATTTTATATACACGTGGTGTTTTATCCACCTGACGTAGCTTCAAGAAAGCTGGGAACATAATGATGTAAGACAATAGTAAGGTAATCGCACCAAGGCTGAATACGTTCCAGAATAGATCTTCGTTACCACCAACTGTTGCAATTACAGCGTAGCCAATCATTACAACAGTAGAGACAACACCGTTCCACAAGGCTGCGCCTTTAGCAACGCCATGTTTGTTCTCAGATTTAAAGCTGGCTGGCATATCATTGTTTAAAGCGGCATAACGAGCGACGTAATTAACGCCTACCGACCAGTTAACAATATTAGACACTAGAGTGAATAAAAACAGTACAGCTAATGCTTTCACTAATAGTCCAAGAGTACCTTCCGTTCCAAACAGAATCGCCAGTGATTCATATAAGCCGGCACTTGGGTTTATCTCATCCATTGGGATCACTGCCAGAATGCCAAAGCTTGAAATTAGGTAGAAAAACGCGATCAGCACGCCGCCTAACATAGTCGCTCTTGGAATGTCTTTTGACGGGTTTTTCAAGGCACCAGCTGCACCGCCAACCACTTCAAAACCAACCAAACCAAACAGGGCTACAGAGATCAAGGTCAAACCAGTATTAATATCAGGTACAAAATCAGATAAGGTGATTGGATTTGCGCTGACATTGCCAGTGGCGATGTGATAAATACCGGCAAAGCCTACAGTCCCCATTACTGTCACTTTGCAAATCGCGCCAGCCGTGGATACCCAGTTTGCATCTGCAACAGGCTTTAGAGAAAGGTACACTGCCACCCAACTCATTACGATAGAGATCGCGGCGATTTCAATTGGGCTAAATTCGACACCAATCAATTGACCAAATACCACTGCAAAGAGATAGTAAACCGCTGGGATCCATAATGCGAAGTTAATCCAGTAGATCCATGCGGTTCTCGCCCCCCAGTTACGACCAAATGCTCGTTTGACCCAGTCATAGATACCGCCATCTTGCGGGAAGGTTGTCGACAGCTCTGCCGTAACAAGGCCATAAGGTAAGAAGAAGCACAATAAAATAATACCCCACCACACAAAACCACCGGGCCCGGCCGCCGCCGATGCTGCCACTGTGTCAATCACAAGAACTGTACACACCCCAAACAATACTGTTTCAAATAAACCGAGCTTTTTCTCTTTCATGTCCATATGCACATCTCTAAATTAATGGGATTTGTTGAGTGATGCAGTGAATATTGCCACCACCTAATAAAATATCGCGAGCAGGGATCCCCACAATTTTATGCTCTGGGAATATCGCTTGTAATTCACGCTGTGCTTGTGTATCCGATTGTTCACAAAGCATCGGGAATAGCACCAATCCATTAGTGATTAGGAAGTTGGCATAGCTTGCCGCCATGCGGGTACCTGTTTCACGAACCATACCTTCACATGCATCAAAACCTAGTCCTTCAGATGGTGCAATATGCAGGGGCTTTGGTAATGTCAACTTATGGACTTCGATATTACGCCCTTTGGCATCAGTACTACTTTGTAGCAGTTCCAGTGCGTGTTGAGATATAGCATACTGAGGATCATTCTTATCTTCAGTCCAACTCAATACAATCTCACCCGGTCTTGCAACATGCATAATGTTATCTACATGACCATTGGTGTCATCATCGGCATATAGACCTAGCTCAAGCCAGATCACCTTCTCAGCACCAAGAAACTGCTTGAGATAATCTTCAATTTGATCTTGGCTTAAGTCAGGGTTGCGACTAGGGTGTAACAGACACTCTTTGGTTGTATAGATCGTGCCTTCACCATCGCTGTGAATAGAGCCACCTTCTAAGACAAATGGCGCTCGATAAATACTATCACGGTACGAGTTCGTGATTTTTCCCGCCACGGCGTCGTCTTTATCCCATGGAAAGTAAAGGCCATCTAGCAAACCACCCCAAGCATTAAATTGCCAATCAACCCCACGACGCTCTCCCTGACCATTTACTAGATAGGTAGGTCCTGTATCTCTAAACCATGAGTCATTCATACTCATTTCTAATACACGGACATTATTATTCAACTGCTGCCGAGCGTTATCGTATTGCTGAGCGGATACACATACCGTCACTTTGGTAAACTCAACGATGGTGTTAGCGACATTAGCGAATGCCATTTGCGCAGGTTTTGCACCCCAAGGCCACGTGTCGGTTCGTTCTGGCCAACCTAGCCAGACTTCTTCTTGTGGCTCGTGCTCTCCGGGCATATAAAATCCATCATTTTTAGGTATCGTAAGCATTATCGACCCTCCTCAACAACACCATCCATCGTCATCACTCTGCGATAAGCGTTCGGCACTCGATCACGGAAAATACCCCAACTGCCACGTTCAGCATCAATGGCTTTAAGATCAAACACATGGCACGCATATCCTTCAGATGAACGATCAAGTTCTTGTACTTTTTCACCCGTATTGTCTGTAATAAACGACGAACCAAAAAAGGTGATCTCAGTCTCCGATGAAGTACCTTTCTCTAAACCAACTCGGTTAGAGGCAATCACAGGGATCTGGTTTGCGGCTGAGTGACCTTGCATAACTCGTTGCCAATGTGGCATTGAGTCCATTTCAGGTTGTTTAGGCTCACTGCCAATCGCGGTAGGATAAAGAAGTAACTCTGCTCCTTGCAGCGTCATGTCACGAGCAGCTTCTGGGAACCACTGATCCCAACAAATACCCACACCAATCTTAGCGTACTTGGTATTCCACACCTTAAATCCAGTATCGCCTGGGCTGAAATAGTATTTTTCTAAATAACCATCGGTATCAGGGATGTGAGTTTTACGATAGACACCTAATACCTCACCATCTGCGTCAATAATCGCGATTGAATTAAATCGAACCGTGCCAGCACGCTCATAGAAACTGATCGGTAGCACCACTTCCAATTCTTTAGCCACATTGCGAAAGTGCTGAATAGCTGGGTTAGTGGCAACATCAGTGGCGAGGCTGAAATGCTCTAGGTTGATGTCGATACAAAAATATGGGGTTTCAAATAACTCTTGTAGCAAAATCACCTGTGCGCCTTCGCTTGCTGCAGCGCGAACCAGCTGTTCTGCTTTATGGATATTATTTTGTGCATCCCAACTGCACGCCATTTGGGTAATGGCTACCTTAATCTTATTGTTCATATTGACACTCCTTGCGTTGAGTTCAATCTACGCCAGTTACCATTATTTTAAAAATGCTATATCATCATTAAATCATGAGCTAAATTCATAATGGTGGGTAAGTGAATATCGACTTAAATCAACTTAAGATCTTGATTGCATTAGATGATGAAAGGAACATCACCCGAGCAGCGAAAAAACTGTTTATTAGTCAGTCAGCGGCAAGTCATGCGTTGGCGAAACTTAGGGAACGTTTCAATGACCCTCTTTTTCTTCGTACTAGTGGTGGCATGATCCCCACCCAATTCACTAGCAATATGCTACCTGTACTTAGACAAGGTATGTCGACTATTGAGAGATCAGTTAGAACAGAAAAAAAGTTCAACCCTAGTTCTGATTCGCACACATTCTATATTGGTGCTTGCGACTATTTTGAGTTCATAGCGATGCCTGAACTCGCTACACGGTTTAAGACACACGCTCCGAATATTCGAATTTCTATTGATATCAACTCTGAACATGTGAAAATGGAACGTGTTGAAAGTGGTCGACTTGATTTGTACGTGGGGGTCGATGACATTCAAAAAGTGCCGCAAAACTTTAATAAGTATCCATGGATTAAGGATAAATACGTCGCCGTCGTTCCTAAATGGCGAGAACTTCCGAACAAATTATCTGTTATCGAGTTTGCGGCGCAAAGCCAAGTCCACCTGCCGATCACCAGCAGTGGTTCTGATGTGATCGATAACTGGTTACAAGATCAAAAGCTGTACCGTAATATACAAATGATCGCGCAAAGCTATGCCGTGGGTGGGTTGATTAGTGCTAAAAGTGGTCTCTTATTTTGTACGCCTTACAACGTTGCGAAGCAACTGGTCGAAATGCTGCCTCTCAAGATCGTTGAATTACCAGACGATGTACCTCACTTAAGCTTGAGCATCCTTGCACACAAGCTCTACGATTACCATGATTCAGCGAAATGGATGATTAGCGAGATATTAAAAATCAAAGGTGTATAAAGGGAATATTGTTTTTGGTAAGCGACATTAACTGACTTCCTACCTGAAAAATAACCATTCTGGCGCACATTTTCGACACGACTATCGAGTCCGCTGTTAAATTGGCGGAAGGGTAGAGGGGAATCATTAATGCGCGGCAATTGCTCATGCAATAATTGCTTAATTAGGGCGGAAATATGCAGGTTACGAAGCGAGGCCGTATGGCGATCTTTGGTGAGTAAACAGGCTTTGATATCGAAGGGATAACCTAGGCGTACCAAGGCTTTGGGACAACAAATGCGGGTATAGTAAACGGAGTTGGCTTGCTTGATTAAGTACATTGTCTCACCTGTTTGATTCGGTGATCTGCTGTACCCTATAAAAGAAAAAACGCCTGACAAGTCAGGCGTTTAAAAGTGGCGGAGGGATAGGGATTTGAACCCTAGAAGAGCTATTAACCCTTGCCGGTTTTCAAGACCGGTGCTTTCGACCACTCAGCCATCCCTCCGAATTGCGATAAATGATATATACAGCTTAAGTTTTTGTAAACCCTTAATTTTAATTATTTGTCTGCTTTTTGAGCAAATAAACAGGGTTGAAATTCAAATATAAAAAAGGAAGCCGAAGCTCCCTTAATTTTTGTTGTTTTCGTGATTAGTCACTTTGACGATAGAAGCGTTTCAGCTCTGAAAGCCCTTGTAATACGATGGAAAGTTTAGGTTTTGCATCGTTATTACGTTGATAGTTTTTATCATATACCTTGTAGTTACCAAACTCATCGACCACCGTGGTTGTCTCATTGGTGATTAAAGCGATGTTGTCACTATCACCCGCTAAAATCCATGGACGAGATGAGGCATTAAATAAGTTTTTACCACTACCGTAGTCATACGGGTTAGAGGATGACTGGAAAAGATCTTGCATTATAGTCGCTGAGAAATCTAAGTGGCTGGTTTTATGCTGATACAGTTCAGGAGCTTTACCCGGCCAATGAATCACCATAGGTACTTGTAACTGGTAACGGCTAAAGTTGCTGTTTGAGCCCCAGCTATTGTTTTTGGTTTCATTAAACTCAGTACCATGATTCGACGTGATTACCACAATGGTATTGTCTAGCAATTGCTTACTTTCTAACTGAGTGAGAATCTTATTCACTTTCTGGTCAGCAGAAAACGAAGCTGATTTATATTGTGCAATTAACTTCTCAAAAGGAGCTTTTGAGTCAGTTTTAAAGCGAGGTAAAACATTTGGAGTCTCTTCAAATTGTTCTACTTCTGAAAGTTCAATATAACTGAACCAAGGTTGATTTGGTGACTCGCTTATCCATTGAGTCCATTCTGAAACGGCACTTTGATCTGGGCTGTTCTGGCTTTGCTCAGAATTTGCGGCATCAATCGGTGCAAAAATTTCATCATAAAATGCCGTATCACTAAATCGTTGACTGCCAAATGCAGCCATAGAGTAGTCGCGATCATTCATAGTTGAAATGAATAGAGGCGGAGTGTCTTGTGACTTTATACTTGCGGAGTAACTGCTTGGTAAACCATAGAACAATCCAAATACACCATAGGTGTTATTGCTCGCACTGTAATGATTAATAAAGTTCTGATTGTTTTTGGCAAACTGATAGGTCATCGGCATGACTTCTTCTGTCAGCATATCACTGCGTAAGTTATCAACCATTACCATCAATACATTGTACTTTTTACCACGACCATCAAATTTAAGTGTTTCAAGCGGGTAGTTAACGACTTCACTTGCTTCACCATTTTGCTCTAGGCGTTCAAGGTATTCATCTTTATCCAGTAAGCCATGCTTTTCCATGAAAGATTTTGCCGTCATTGGATAAGACAATGGGAAGTTGGCTTTCTGGCTAGTAATTGGATTATAGAAAAAGGCATCCGCCCAGATATAAACCAGGTGACTACTTACAAAACATAAGAAGAAAACAATGGTGGCAGGTTTACCAATGCGCTTGCGCGATAATTTACGCTGCTTTTTCCAAATCCATTCTGAAATGGCTATTTGTAGCAGGAAAATAACCGGTACTGCTGCAAACAGGTATTGCCACTCTGCATTGAATGAAGTTTTTTCTTTGCTGAGTAATAACTCCCAGACGACGGGGTTTAAATGGAGGTGTAGTCGTTCATAGGCTTGAGTATCTAACAAAAGCAGAGTTAAACAAATGGTTGCAAAACATACGCTTAATAAACGTAATAACTTTCGAGAAGGTATAATGAAGGTGAGCGGAAATAAAATAAGAATATAAAGCGCGAACACTAGAAAGCTAAAGTGACCTACCCAAGACACAATGAGGTAGGCTTGCCCAAGGAAAGTCTCTGGCCATGGCGATTGGGTGACAAAGCTCGTACCAATTAGCATGGCCAAGATGATATTAAAGAAGGAGAACCAATGCCCCCAACTTACCAGTCGAGAGACACGCTCTCCGTATGAATTTCCGCTATCAACCATTTAAAATATCGTTCTAACTCAATTTGGTTTAAGAATACATTTTAGTCATCAATTGATGATAAAAGAGCCTGAGAAAATTTATCTGCAATGAGTTTACGTTGAGATTTTGGCACATTTGAGTTCAATATGTTAGTAACCATATTACCCGCAATCATTAAGCTTAAATCAGGATTTGCATCATGCTTTTTTAATACGGCAGCAATTTCTGCCAGGATTTGTTCAATTTTTTGGTCGCTGTATTTAGAATTAATAGGCATAACGGTTTTAAATAACTTCCTAGATTCAATAAATGATAATGCTTAATTGCTCTGTGTTATTACTAATTAACATGTTGTTTCAGAGAATTTTTAAGTCACTTGGGTATATAAAGCGGCTTATGATAACCTAGTCTTCCTCACAACTGAAACATCAACTGAAACTAATTTACCATGAGCTTAGATATTTCCAACGTTATACTGCATAAATTGACCAAAAATAATCAAGATGAACTCGTTGTCAGCTTGAGAGATTCCGCGTTATCCAATGATGAAGTAACGGAACAATTGGTAGCAGAGTTACATCGTACTTTCAGTGCTAAAGCAGGCAAAGGCTTTGGTGTTTATAAAGAAGACAGTGAATTTCAATCTTGGATGAAGCAGTTGCGTCAAGGTGAGTTGAATTTTTATGACTTTTCGCAACAATCGGCTGAACGATTAAAATCAGAATTATCTAAATATCCTTTTGCAGAAGAAGGTGTGCTGGTGTTAGCTGAGTATCAATCTTTAGCGACCGACTACCTTTTCATCGCTTTACTGCCATCGAATCAAAGTCTAAAAGTCAATGAGGCGTTGGACATCAGCGGCACCGATTATCTCGATATTAATAAAATGGATATTGCGGTGCGTATTGACTTGTCTCGTTATGAAACCGATCCAGACTCTAACCGCTATTTAAGCTACATCAAAGGTCGTGTTGGTCGTAAAGTGGCGGATTTCTTCCTAGATTTCTTACAAGCAGAAGTCGGATTAGATACTAAAAAGCAAAACCAAGTGTTAATGCAAGCGGTCGATGATTATTGTGTCGATGCGCAACTTAATAAAGAAGAAACCGTTGCATGCCGCAAGCAGGTTCATGATTTTTGTAACGAACAGTTAAAGTCTGGCGATGAAGTGACCATTCAGGAATTATCGGGTGAGTTAAGTGGTGCAGGACACCATGATAATTTTGCTGAGTTTACCCAAAAGCAAGGTTATGAGTTAGAAGATAGCTTCCCTGTTGATCGCTCAACCATCCGTAAGCTTGCCAAGTATGTAGGGGCTGGCGGCGGCTTGTCGATTAACTTTGATAGCATGTTATTAGGTGAGCGAGTCTTTTATGATCCGGAAACCGATACGTTGACTATCAAAGGGATCCCGCCAAATCTGAAAGATCAATTAACGCGCCATTCATAAGCGTTAGCCTATCCATTGTCTTTGAATATACCTCAGTCACTTGGGGATAAATTCTAAATCGGATTTGAAGATTGACGGCAGCAATGAGATAGTAGAGGAAGAATAATGATTGGTGGTCGGTATTGACCACCTGTTTATAATTTTAATTCATGGAGAGGATGAAAGAATGAGAGTAGGTTTAGTCGGATGGCGTGGCATGGTTGGTTCTGTACTGATGCAACGCATGGTGGAAGAGAAGGACTTCGACCTTATTGAACCAGTATTTTACAGCACTTCACAAGTGGGTATTCCCGCTCCCAACCTAGGTAAAGATGCAGGCATGCTACAAGATGCCTTTGATCTTGAAAGCCTAAAGCAGCTTGATGCGATTATTACTTGTCAGGGTGGTTCATATACTGAAAAAGTTTACCCAGCACTTCGTCAAGCAGGCTGGAAAGGCTACTGGATTGATGCCGCTTCAACATTGCGTATGAAAGATGATGCCATCATTGCTCTAGACCCAGTTAACCTGAACCAAATTCAACAAGGTATCCATTCTGGTACCAACACATTCGTGGGTGGTAACTGTACGGTTAGCCTTATGCTGATGGGCCTTGGTGGTCTATATGAAAAAGGCATGATTGAATGGATGAGCGCGATGACTTATCAAGCAGCTTCTGGTGCTGGCGCGAAAAATATGCGTGAATTAATTTCCCAAATGGGTGTAATTAATCAATCGGTTAGTGCTGAAATGGCCGATCCTGCAAGTTCAATTCTCGATATTGACCGTAAAGTAGCGGAAACGATTCGTTCAAGTGACTACCCAACCAGTGAGTTTGGTTCACCACTAGCGGGTTCGTTGATCCCTTGGATTGATGTGAAGCGTGATAATGGTCAGAGTAAAGAAGAATGGAAAGGCACGGTAGAAACTAACAAGATCTTAGGTCTTGATGGCGCTAACGCAGTTCCAATCGATGGTACTTGTGTACGAATTGGTGCAATGCGTTGTCACTCACAAGCTCTAACGATTAAATTGAAGCAAAATGTGCCAATGGATGAAATTGAAGAGATCATCGCAACTCATAATGATTGGGTGAAAGTGATCCCGAATGAGCGTGATATTACCACTCAAGAACTTTCTCCAGCTAAAGTAACAGGCACGCTTTCTGTACCAGTAGGTCGCTTACGTAAGATGGCGATGGGTGATACTTTCTTGAATGCTTTCACTGTTGGTGATCAGCTATTGTGGGGTGCCGCAGAGCCGCTACGTCGTACATTACGAATCATTCTAGAAAACCGCTAAGCTTATTTCGATAAAATAAAAGCTTACAGCTAATACTAAAAAGTCCGCATTATTTAATGCGGACTTTTTTGTGGGTATAGATTTATTGCATAGCTTTATTAAATGACCAGCCTTATCAAATAACGATGTGTTCTTAAGTTGGTTCATCCGGTTTAGGAACCGGCACGACACGTTTATCTGGCTCAGCTAATTCACCACCGCAATGTTTGCAGTAAAGCGCGTCGGTTTCATGGCCACCTTTGGTACAGTTTGGACATAATACTAGAGTACGGTGGGCTTTCATTTCTTGATTGAGTTCGGCGGTAATGATCCCGGTGGGAACCGCTAAAATTGAATAACCGAGTAGCATTGTCAGCGCCGCGACACCTTGCCCTAGTGGCGTCTTCGGAACCACATCGCCATAACCTACCGTCGTAATCGTGATGATTGCCCAGTAAATCCCGCGAGGAATACTAGTAAAGCCATTTTCAGGTCCTTCTATCACATACATTAGCGCGCCAAAAATCGTCACAAGAATGGCAACGGCGCTGAAAAATATCAAAATTTTACGTTGAGACATTGCCAGCGTACGAACGAGTAGGTTGGAATCTTGTAAAAAACGTACCAGTTTGAGAATTCGGAAAATTCGCATGACTCGTAATAAACGAATAATTCCGATGAAGCTTGCTGAAGGGAAGAGGAATGCAAGGTAAGTTGGAAGTATCGCGAGTAAATCTATGATGCCATAAAAGCTTTTGGCATAGGCTTTAGGTTTTGGTGAGCAATATAAGCGCAATAGATATTCAATGGTAAATAGGCCAGTAAAAAAATATTCCAGAATATCGAATTCTTGTTGCCACTTTGCAGCGAAGATAGGAACCGAGTCTAAGATCAACACCGCGAGTGAACTAATGATTGCTACGATCAGCAATATATCAAAACGGCGTCCTGCCGGAGTGTGCGTGCCAAAAATGATGACATAAAGCTTATGCTTAAACGTCTCTTCGCTCATAAATAGATTCCTTTATTTCCTATCCCATTAAACCAGGGAAGAGGTTTCGTACGCCATTTGCAATAAATTCGACACCTAATGCCGCTAATATTAAACCCATAATACGAGTGATAACGTTAATCCCTGTTTGCCCTAAGAACCGAACAATGAGTGGTGCTGAGCGAAATAGTAACCATGAACAAAAACAAAAAACACCAATGGTCGCAATAATTCCAGCCGTTTCTATCAGAGTGGGGTAGCGAGATCCATAGACAATAGTTGAACTGATTGCTCCGGGGCCAGCCATAAGAGGCATGGCTAAAGGTACAACACCAATTTGTTCACGGCTTATCGACTCTGTGCGTTCTTGCTTATTTTGTTTATCCTCACCAAGTTTACCGCTCATCATTGAAAAAGCGATGCTCATCAGCAGTAGGCCACCTGCAATGCGGAATGAATCAAGAGAGATAGTAAACATATCAAGTAGAAGTTGCCCACAGAGTAGTGAGACAACCAAGATGACACCTACAGCAATATTGGCCGTTTTAGCCGTTTTACTTTTTTCTTCTGGAGACATGTGACCTGTCAGTGAAACAAAGACTGGCATGATTCCAATCGGGTTAACCGCAGCGACAAGCCCGAGGAAGAATTGTAAATAGATGGCAAATTCAATGGAAGCCATAGTGTGATCTCAGATAGTAAATAGAAGGTGAGTATACCTAGGGGCACTGCATCTTTCGAGGCTAAATTACTTTATAGGTAAAAGTGGCACTTTAACTGACTTGAGCTAGGCTAATTGTTGGTTAACTCTATAGAAAATAAGGTATACCCAAGTGACTTCAAGATGCAGAATTCAGATCTATCATCCAAACCTTTAAGCAAGGAAGATTGTCGAAGGAATGTAGGCACCTTTCAAACCAATCTGACGCGGCATAAAGGTTTGAATGAAGCTCCCGAAGGGCAAGTTAAAACAAGCTTTATGCTGCGTTAAATCGAATAGAGATAGAATAACTATGATCATATTCAATTTGTCTTGCCTAAAGCTTGTTTTATTCTTGCTGAAACTCGGATCTTGAAGTTACTTGGGTATAAAACTTAACTCCAAAGTATTACGTTCTTTGTGAGATTGCGTATACTCGTTGTAGCACAATACTCACGTACTTGTTTTGTAGGTGAATTACTGAAATAAATTTACGAGTATTGTGCTTTTGGGGTGAGTTTAAAATACTATCTTGGATATTTTTCACTTAATGAAATAATTTAAATTTCTTTTTAAAACAGTATCTTACTGTGTTTGACTTTGTTGTACTACTGCTTTGGTGGTATTTAGGCTTCAGGAACTGATCTACATCAATATTTTTAATATTTGAAAGCATATACTCAGTTTTGAAAGCGATTTACTAAGGTGGATTTTAGGTTCGGTTGGCACGCTTTACGGATACCAAATAGTCTTACTAAATAGTTTTTAATTTTTAAATCTTAGGAGATTCATTATGCCTGTAACTAACTTAGCTGAACTAGATGCTCTTGTCGCACGCGTTCAAGCAGCACAACAGGAATTTGCTACTTTTTCTCAAGAACAAGTAGATAAAATTTTCCGCGCAGCATCTTTAGCAGCTAACCAAGCACGTATTCCTCTAGCACAACAAGCGGTAGCGGAATCTGGCATGGGTATCATTGAAGATAAGGTTATCAAAAACCACTTCGCTTCAGAATTTATCTACAACAAATACCGCGATGAAAAAACATGTGGCATCCTTGAAGAAGGCACTGACACAATCACTATCGCTGAACCAGTTGGTATCATCTGTGGTATCGTTCCAACGACTAACCCAACATCAACTGCGATTTTCAAATCTCTTATTTCTTTGAAAACTCGTAACGGTATCATCTTCTCTCCACACCCACGTGCGAAAAACTCAACTAACGATGCTGCAAAACTAGTACTAGACGCTGCAGTTGCTGCGGGTGCTCCTAAAGACATCATCGGCTGGATTGACCAACCTTCAGTTGAACTATCTAATGCACTGATGAAGCATGACGGTATCAACCTTATCCTTGCAACTGGTGGTCCAGGCATGGTTAAAGCAGCATACTCTTCAGGTAAGCCAGCTATCGGTGTAGGTGCAGGTAACGTTCCTGTTGTTATCGATGAAACGGCTGACATCAAGCGTGCAGTTGCTTCTGTTCTTATGTCTAAAACATTCGATAACGGTGTAGTTTGTGCATCAGAGCAAGCTGTAATCGTTATGGATGAAGTATACGAAGAAGTGAAAGAGCGTTTTGCTTCTCACAAAGGTTACGTTTTATCAAAAGCTGAAGCAGATAAAGTACGTAAAGTTCTGTTAATCAACGGCAACCTAAACGCTGATATCGTAGGTCAACCTGCGGTTAAAATTGCTGAGTTAGCGGGTGTTAAAGTTCCTGCAGATACGAAAGTATTAATCGGTGAAGGTGGCGTTGTAAGCCATGACGACGAGTTCGCTCACGAGAAACTATCTCCAACGCTAGGTATGTTCCGCGCATCTTCTTTTGAAAATGCAGTAGAGCAAGCGGTAACTATGGTTGAAATCGGTGGTATCGGTCATACCTCTGGTCTTTACACTAACCAAGATACTAACGCTGACCGTATCAAATACTTCGGCGACAAACTAAAAACAGCTCGTATTCTTGTGAATATCCCAACGACTCACGGTGGTATCGGTGACTTGTACAACTTCAACGTTGCACCATCACTAACACTAGGTTGTGGTTCATGGGGTGGTAACTCTATCTCTGAAAACGTAGGTCCTAAACACTTAATCAACAAGAAAACTGTTGCTAAGCGAGCTGAGAATATGTTGTGGCATAAACTTCCAAAATCAATCTACTTCCGTCGTGGCAGCCTACCTGTTGCATTGACTGACCTAGAAGGCAAAAAACGTGCATTCCTAGTCACTGACCGTTTCCTATTCAACAACGGTTACGCTGATGAAATCGTAAGCCTATTGAAATCTCAAGGTATGGAAGTTCAAACTTTCTTTGACGTAGAAGCGGATCCAACGCTATCTGTTGTTGAAAAAGGCGCAGCACAAATGCAAAGCTACCAACCAGATGTCATCATTGCTCTAGGCGGTGGTTCACCAATGGATGCAGCGAAAATCATGTGGGTTATGTACGAGCACCCAGAAACGCACTTTGAAGAACTATCAATGCGCTTCATGGATATCCGTAAACGTATCTACAAGTTCCCTAAAATGGGTGCAAAAGCTGAACTAGTATGTGTAACAACAACTTCTGGTACAGGTTCTGAAGTAACACCATTCGCGGTTGTAACTGATGACCGTACTGGCGCGAAATACCCATTAGCGGATTACGAGCTAACGCCTAACATGGCTATCGTTGATGCGAACCTTGTTATGAACATGCCTAAGTCTCTAACGGCATTTGGTGGTTACGATGCGATTACTCACGCACTAGAAGCTTACGTTTCAGTTCTTGCTAACGAGTACTCAGATGGCCACGCTCTACAAGCTCTTAAGATGCTTAAAGAGTACCTACCATCTAGCTACCAAAATGGCGCAGCCGACCCAATCGCTCGTGAGAAAGTACATAACGCTGCCACTATCGCTGGTATGTCATTTGCGAACGCATTCCTAGGTGTATGTCACTCAATTGCACACAAAATTGGTGCAGAGTTCCACATCCCACACGGTCTTGCTAACGCATTAATGATCTCTAACGTTATCCGTTTCAACGCTAACGATAACCCAACTAAACAAACTGCATTCTCTCAATACGACCGCCCACAAGCACGTCGTCGTTATGCTGAAGTTGCTGACCACCTAGGCCTAAGCCAAGAAGGTGACCGCACTGCACAGAAAATTGAGCGTCTATTAACTTGGTTAGATGAAGTGAAGAAAGACTTGGATATCCCAATGTCTATCCAAGCGGCTGGTGTTAACGAAGCTGATTTCCTAGCGAAACTAGATGACTTAGCGGTAGATGCGTTTGATGACCAATGTACAGGTGCTAACCCACGTTACCCTCTAATTTCTGAGCTTAAAGAAGTTCTGAAAGCGGCTTACTACGGTACAGCTTACATCGAAGGTGAAACGTTCGAAGGCACAACAGTTATCAAAAAAACTGAAGAGCCAGTAAAAAAAGCAGCTAAGAAAAAATAACCTTAGTCTGAAATAATGAAAGCCCTGCTTATTGATGTAAGCAGGGCTTTTTTACGTTTTGAAGCCTTTGGTTTGAAGCTTTTTGATTTTGAAGTTTTAATGATAGGCGACTAAATTGGGCGTTCTACTTCGATTAATATGAATCTAAAATACGACCATTAAAGTACTCATTTTCCACAATGTACTCAGTGTTTCTGATCAGCTCATCATGGCTCTTTGCCCAGCCACGATGTTTAGTGTGTCGCTCAGCGCGGCTTGGTAGAATTCCTCCCACCCGAATATTAAAGGGCATTAATTCTTTAGCCCAATTCTGAGTAAACTCGGAGATTAAAGAAGAGGGTTGGGAAAAACTATCTTGCTCTTGACTTGATAAGTTAACAATCACACCACGTTTCTGATTATGCAGCATTTGTCTGGCGGCCAATTTACTAAAGCAAAGCATAGTCGTTGCCAGTTTTGAGTATTGACGGCTGTAGCTGTCGATCTGTTCGTCCTTGATGAGTGAGGGGGATGGTAGGCTAGGGTATAGGTTAATTAAGACATCAATACCTTTGTCAAATTGTTGGTTAATAGAAGAAAACAAAGGTTGGACACTTTCAAAACTTTCATCATCGAGAAGATATTGGAACACATTGGAAGAGTACGGCTGACAATGATGTAAAGCTTGATTTAGCGATGCTTCGTTGTTATCAACGAGAATGACGTTAGCATTTAGAGAAAGAAAGTGTTGAGCTAAATTTTGACCTAAATGAGAGCCTGCTGATGTGATTACCACGACGGAGTTTTGTATGTTCATATAGCACCTCATTGGTATCAAATAAAAAATACCTAATGCCCTTAAACACAAAGCCATGAATGGCGTTACCGATTACCTCCAAGGTGTCTATGGGCCTTAGATACTAATAATGGTAGTAAAACGTGTAAAGATCCTGTGAATAACATCAAAGAACTGAAATGAAATAATGAAAACTACTAATCTATAAGGGAAAGAGGTGTGAATAAAATATTTTTTATTTTCTGTGTATAACCACACCAAATGATTAAACAGGAAGGCCAGAACATAAAAAAGACCAGCCGAAGCCAGTCTTTTTAGTATCAAATGATTTCTCGACGGATCGGGAATTATTTGATTAGGTTTTCTTCTACGAAAGACCAGTTAACTAGTGCCCAGAAACCATTCATGTAATCTGGACGAACGTTACGGTAATCGATGTAGTATGCGTGTTCCCACAGGTCAACAGTAAGAAGTGGAGTAACGCCTTCTTCTGTTAGTGGAGTCGCTGCATTAGACGTGTTGATGATGTCTAGAGAGCCATCTGCTTTTTTCACTAACCAAGTCCAAGAAGAACCGAAGTTGTTGATTGCAGAATCAGTGAATTTTGCTTTGAACTCATCGAATGAGCCAAATTGTTGTTTGATTGCTTCTGCAACAGCACCTGTTGGTTCGCCGCCAGCGTTTGGAGCTAGGCAGTGCCAGTAGAAAGTGTGGTTCCAGATTTGTGCTGCGTTGTTAAAGATGCCACCTGTTGAAGTCTTAACGATTTCTTCAAGAGACTTACCTTCAAACTCAGTACCAGGGATTAGACCATTCAGCTTAACCACGTATGTGTTGTGGTGTTTGCCGTGGTGGTAATCTAAAGTTTCTGCTGAGATGTGTGGTTCTAGTGCATCTTTTTCGTAAGGCAGGGCTGGTAATTCAAATGCCATTGCTCAAATCTCCATGTGTTAGAAAGGGACTTTCTTGTGTTCTAAATAGAACAGCTTCCGATTTTTTGTAATCATACTAACTGATGATGCCATTTCCATGACAGTGAAACATCAATCGTCTTGTTTAAACAATGAAATGATTAAGTGACAATTGTTAAGCATCAGTTTGAGCCATTAACGACTAAGCTCAGTTTAGCAAGTTTTTACTTTATTAAAAGACTTGGATCCAAAAATTTCTTATGCATCACTTATTTGTACATGAGCGTTAGGCTAGTGAATGTTCCAAATCGCGCAACAATACGGTGCATAAATACGGCAATTAGAATACCCTTACAAATAATGCCTTTTTATTCTGTTATAGATACAAGTAGAATGGACTAACAACTTAGAGCGATGCTTAAATCCTAGAGAGGAAGTAATGGAAACTATCGATAAAATTAAACAACAGATTTCTGAAAACACAATTCTGTTATACATGAAAGGTTCACCGAAACTACCAAGCTGTGGTTTCTCTTCTCAAGCTTCACAAGCTTTGATGTCATGTGGTGAGAAGTTTGCTTATGTAGATATTCTACAAAACCCAGACATCCGTGCTGAATTACCAAAATACGCTCAATGGCCAACATTCCCACAATTATGGGTTGAAGGCGAGCTAGTTGGTGGTTGTGACATCATCATCGAGATGTTCCAAAAGGGTGAATTGCAAACCTTGATCAAAGAAGCGGCAGCCCGTGCGCCGGCTAGTGAAGAATAAAATTATTTTTTACTGAAAGAAAAAGAGCCAATTGCGGCTCTTTTTTTATACCTGAAATAGAGAGAGTTAATGATGAAAGGGATTTTGTATTATATTCACGATCCTATGTGCAGTTGGTGCTGGGGCTACAAACCGACATGGGATAAATTAAAATCGGCGTTACCTGAAGATATCCAAGTGGAATATTTGCTTGGTGGGCTTGCTCCAGATAATCATGAGCCTATGCCACAAGAGATGCGAGTAATGTTGCAGCAAACGTGGAAGCGAATTGAAAGCCAGTTAGGGACTCAATTTAATTATGATTATTGGACATTAGCCAAGCCTGTGAGAACAACCTATCCCGCTTGTCGTGCTGTGATTGCCGCTCAACAGCAAGGAGCAGGAGAGGCGATGAATCAGGCCATTCAACAGGCTTATTATTTACGAGCGATGACGCCGCATACCGAGTCAACTCACGTTCAATTAGCCGAGGAGCTTAATCTTGATGTTGAACGATTTACTCATGACCGTAAAAGCGCTGAAGTAGAGCAGGAGTTTGATCGTCAACGTGAGTTTTGTCAGTTGCTCGGAGTTCATTCTTTCCCAAGTTTAGTGTTACAACTTGGCGAAAAATATTACGTAGTGAAATTGGATTATGCTTCTGAACTCACCAGCTTGAAAGATATCGAGCAACGTATGAAGTGGGCGAATAGTATTGAAACCACGAAACGTTGGGTTGGATTAAAACCGAAAGACTAAGAGTATTTAGCTTCAGCTACAAAAAAGCGCATGTTTCGATTAAACGAAGCATGCGCTTTTTATTTAACTTGAGGTAATGATTACAGAACCATTGCCGCAATCCAACCAAACACGATAAGCGGTAGGTTGTAGTGTAGGAATGTTGGGATCACAGAGTCTTTAATGTGATCGTGCTGTCCGTCTGCATTTAAGCCCGATGTTGGACCTAAGGTTGAATCTGACGCTGGAGAACCGGCATCACCCAGCGCAGCTGCAGTACCAACCAGTGCAATGGTTGCCGCTGGTGAGAAACCAAATGAAATCGCAAGAGGAACATAGATGGTTGCGATGATTGGAATGGTTGAGAAAGACGAACCGATACCCATAGTGATCAATAGACCAACAATTAGCATCATTAGCGCGGCTAAAGCTTGGTGACCACTCATGCTAGTTTGTAAGAAGGTCACTAGTGTTTCAACGCCACCCGTTGCTTTCATTACACTTGCAAAGCCGTTGGCAGAAATCATGATAAAGCCAATCATCGCCATCATTTGTACGCCACGAGTGAAGCTATCTTGGCTAGCTTGGAATGGCTTACCGAATGATAAAATGATGAAACCAACGAGTGCGCCTACAATCATTGAACCTGAATATAGCTGAGCAGACAAAGTCGCAATGATACTGATTACTGCAACAATCACGGCTTTTTTATCAATGCCTTTTTGTTTTACTTCAGTGGCTTCATTTTGTTTCTCAGTATAAGTGCGCGGCTTACGGTAACTGATGAAAATACTCACTAATAAACCAAAGATCATGCCACAAGCCGGAATAACCATAGCAGCAGGAATTTGAGCGGCAGTAGCACTTGTTAGTCCATTGCTTTGTAGCGCTGGTAATAAAATGTCATTTAAGAAGATGCCACCAAAACCGATAGGCATAGTCATGTATGGAGTCACTAAGCCAAAGGTTAAGATACATGCAACCATACGACGGTCGATGTTCATTTTATTGAAAGCCGATAGTAGTGGCGGAACAATAATTGGAATAAACGCAATATGAACAGGGATTACGTTTTGAGAGAAAATAGCCATGATGAATAACGCGCCGAAGATGGCGTATTTCACCATGCTTGAAGCTTTTTCATTTTCTTTACCATGCACGCGTTTAATCACTGCATTAGACAAAATGTCAGTAATACCAGTTTGAGATAGTGCAACCGCAAAAGCACCTAATAAAGCATAACTTAAAGCGATTTCTGCACCGTCACCTAAACCTGATTGAAAGGCTGAGATAGTTTGATCAAGTGACATGTTAGCGAGTAAACCACCGGTAATGGCACTCAAGGTTAGAGCTATCACGACATTGACTCGGAAAACCGATAGCGCGAGCATTAAGCAAACGGATATAACGACAGGATTCATTGTAATTCTCTTTGTATAAATTAATGTTGTATAAGTGTGTTACCAATCTGAGTTGGTATTATTGTTGTTCTTCGGTTGTATCAACTAATGGCCAGCCACCTAAGGCTTTCCATTTGTTAACGATGTTGCAAAATAACTTAGCGGTAATTTGAGTATCATAGAGAGCTGAGTGTGCAGCTTGATTATCAAATTCAAAACCGGCGGCTCGGCAAGCTTTCGCTAGTACGGTTTGACCGTAGGCTAGGCCACTTAATGCAGCGGTATCGAATGTGGCAAAAGGGTGAAATGGAATACGTTTCAGCTTGCTACGTTCCGCTGCTGCCATGACAAAACTCAAATCAAAGTTCGCATTATGAGCCACCATGATCGCTCTGCTGCAATCGGCTGCTTTTTGTTCTTTACGAACTAATTTGAAAATTTCTTTGAGCGCTTCCGCTTCTGTGACAGCACCTCTTAATGGGCTGTATGGATCACGAATGCCGGTAAACTCTAAGGCTTCTTTTTCAAGGTTAGCGCCTTCAAATGGCTCAACATTGAATTGAATGGTGGAGGCTGGATATAAATCGCCGTTTTCGTCCATGGCCAAGGTTACAGCACAGATTTCGAGTAATGCATCAGTTTGAGCATTAAAACCCGCGGTCTCTACATCGATAACGACGGGAAAATAGCCGCGAAATCGCTGTTTTAGTGTCAAGGCTTCATTTTTGTCAGTCATATGCTTTCAGATCCATGAATTTAGGCGCGTATTATTGCAGATTAGGAATTTAACTTCACTCATTAATGTGACATGTGCACAGGAAAATATGCGGTTTTATTTAGAATAAATGATTTTTTATTGCTACTACAAAAGAGTGGGCATTGTTTGATTAATGAAATCTATAGGACAAAAAAGAACCCGATTGTCGGGCTCTTCTATATTTTGCGGGAGAATGAGAGGGGAATTACCCTTCTAGGCCAGCAGACATTTGGCTGCGTTGAATAAGCTCAATCATGTAGCCATCAGGATCTTTAACAAACGCGATATGCGTGCTGCCGCCTTTTACTGGGCCCGGCTCACGAGTAACCGTACCGCCAGCTGCTTTAATGGCATCACATGCGGTGTAGATATCATCAAAACCAATCGCAATGTGACCGTAGCCAGTGCCTAGATCGTATTCAGAAGTATCCCAGTTGTAGGTCAGTTCGATCACTGCACCTTGAGATTCGTCACCGTAGCCCACGAAAGCGAGAGTATATTTATATTCCGCGTTTTCATTTTTACGTATTAGCTGCATGCCAAGAACTTTGGTGTAGAACTCGATTGAACGATCAAGATCGCCAACACGAACCATAGTATGCAAAACTCTTCCATTCGACATTGTGTGCTCCTTATTAGAATGTAAAGTAATCAAACAGCATGATTACTCTTCAGGATAAACTTTTTCTTTAAACTCTACTTATATCTACTAAAAAATAATCTCACTTAGTGAGTGAGTGAGTGACTTTCCAAGTATACAAGGGCTCACAGGGCTTTTCTATCTAGACTTTCCTTTACGAAAATAGAAGGCTTTGTAAGCCTAGTGCTTTAATGGATGAATTCTGTTCAAAATTACCTCCATTATTCTTTACAAAAATAGTAGCAAATTAAAAACGACTGCTCTATGAAATTTCTTTCCACAAGGCTTTGTAAGGCGATGGCCTCACTGCGTGAAACCATCACCCTGCTAAAAGGGTATTTAGGGGAATGATGGTAAAGTAAAATAATAAAGCCACTCCTGACGCTCGCACAGCTCACTACTCGCTAGGCATTTATGATTTTCCTTGACCATCGGTACCACTCGTATAAGAGCCTCCCCGTAACTCGCTTTTGGACAATTCTGAGTTACGATCCGTAGAACACTCAGACTTTTCGCATAACTTCTAGTATCGCTAGTTTTGCCGTAGCCTACATGCGGCTGAGCAAATTATCTTATCCACTACACATAAAAATGCTTAGCTAAAATTAGCGAAGAATGGGTGCAAGCCAGTATTTTTCGTCCATATTTTAAGGGGCTTGAGCATGTTAAGCCCCATAAACTCTATTAAAAAGAATATCTCCGTAACCAGTTATTAATGTTCCAATGGCTACTAAAATATATGTGAAGTATTGGACAAACGGCATCCAACTTTTATTTTTTTGTTCTATGTGAAGGTGACAAAAAAGAAGGTTTCCATTTACTACAAATATATTTTTTCTAACAGCTTGAGCTTTAATCTCAGCAAGTAACGAAAAAACTAATAAGAGTGTTCCGCTTCGTTGAAACCATTGATCCATATTTGTTGTAGTATCAGCTACAAAAATAGATAAGAATGGAAATAAAAGAGCTAGAAAAACACATGCAAACCATTCTTTTAACGCTCTGTATATCTCCAATTGCTGACAGTTAACCCACTCCTTTGCATCATTTTTTAATGATGAATAATAATCCTTTTTGTCCATAAAAACTCCAAACCTAGATTTTTATACTAACGCTGTGCTCAACAGCAGCTTGTTAGGCTTTATTTTTCTTGCACACAAATTGAACCAAGTCATATTTACTGCTTCCAGATACAAGAGAAGTCCACTTGGATTTACTAGACCAATCTTTAAGTGGTTTAGTTGGTTTTTCCTGCACCCCGTCTTCAATGCTACCAGCAAGTTCAAAATACTGTTTTGATGCACAGTTAATTTTCAATTCAGTAAAACTTGTATATTCATTGCCTTTTCCTATACGGTTGGTTAGAACTTTGCTTACATTTGGCTCCATTTTTTCATGAGTTAAAACATAATATGTGCCGCTATCTCTAGCAGTGGGCTCGCGATACAGTTCTTTTGCATCACAAAAGCTTGTGACGCTTATTAACATGATTGCTGTGTAAAAAATTTTCATTAAGTTCTCTTTAGGTTTCTAGGTTTTTAACGCTTTGCTCACAGGAAAATCAGCGCAGTAAGTAATTTACCCGAGTACAGCAACTTGTTATTCATTTATCCAGCCATAATGTAGAAATTGTAAGCGAAGATCGGTAATCAACACTATACGACTTTCAGCCAAACCTCTTCGCAAAATTTAATCACAAGATAACCTGCATGATTTCTAGTGGTGTTTACCGATAAGGTTTAAAACAACAACTCTGGAGAGAAAGTTGAGGATAGATGTTATGAGGCACTTATCACAACTCTATCAGTACAGTTAGTGGCATAATATTTACTCAATCATCATATAGCGAGATTCCCAAATGCCAAAAGATAAGAAACTTGTTAACTTCTCTGAAGACTACGAGCTAAACAACAGTATCCGCGCCATGAACCCACGGGGCGATATTGTTAGTGTTTGAAGTTCCAAGGCAGGAGTGCATCGATATCAGGTTCCGCTTTCGCTAACTCCTGCATGCACTTGACCATGTAGTCGTAAACGATA